>NZ_MNPU01000041.1 GCF_001983165.1 Pseudomonas gessardii
GGCCAGAGTGGAAAGGTGGATGGCAGCTTTGCTCCCACTCGTGCTTCTAGCACTGCGGACTTACAGCTTGCCATCCACCCCTCTCACCTCAGAGTTTATTCCCAGATCAAGACACAAGCGGGCTTGCTCGCGATGGCCACGCCTCGGTCTCAGGACGGGCGGCGAACCTCGCCCGTCGCCAGATCCCGAATCAAACTAGGGTTCTTGCGCCCACCCAGGCTACCGCCCAGCACCAAATCCACCTGCCCACGGAAATACTGCTCCACCCGGATCCGCGTGCGCGCCGCCGGCCGGCCTTGGGGGTTGGCCGAGGTGGAGATCAACGGGCCCACCAGCGAACACAAGTCCCGCACCAGCGGATGATCGCTGACCCGCAACGCCACGGTGTCGTGCTGACCGGTAATCCATGCAGGCAGCAGGTCCTGATGGGGCACCAGCCAGGTATTGGGCCCCGGCCAGGTACTGGCCATGCGGTCGATCCAGGTGTCGGGGAAATCCTCGAAAAGAAAGTCGAATTGCCGGATATTGTCAGCGATCAGGATCAACCCCTTGTCCACCGAGCGGCCCTTGATCGCCAGCAAGCGCTCCACCGCGTCCTCGTTCCACGGGTCGCAGCCCAGGCCCCACACTGCCTCGGTCGGATAGGCAATCACCGCGCCTGCGCGAATCTCTCGTGCGGCTTCTTGCACACGCCACCTGTTGACCATTACTTACTCTCCAGACCAAAGCTCTGCGCAGTTTACCGATCTTCGTTACAAAACCTAACTGCGCGCAAGCCAGCGGCCATTTTCGCAGATCACCCGGCCCTCCAGCTCCAGTTCGGTAAGGCTCGCCAATACCCGGGACAGGCTCTGCCCGCTGGCGGCGGCCAAGCCTTCACTGGTGTAGGGGGCCGCGTGCAACAGCGCCACCAGCGGGTGGGTCACCGCCACCGGCGCAGGCCGCGCCAACGCCTGCCAGCCGCGCAACCCTTCGAGGATGTGCTCGATGGTTTCCACCAGCACCGCCCCCTCACGGATCAGTTGATGACAGCCCCTGGCCCCCGGATGATGAATCGACCCCGGGATGGCATACACCTCGCGCCCCTGCTCAGCCGCCAGCCGCGCGGTAATCAGCGAGCCGCTGGCGACGCTGGCTTCCACCACCAGCACCCCCAGGGACAGGCCGCTGATAATGCGGTTGCGCCGTGGAAAATTACCGGCCTGGGGCCCGGCGTCCAGTGGAAACTCGGAAACCACTGCGCTGCCCTGGGCAATCATCGCCTCGGCGAGCCGGCGGTGGCGCTGTGGATAAAAATTTTCCAGGCCGGTGCCCAGCACCCCGATAGTCTGCCCCCCGACATCTAATGCCGCCTGGTGCGCCGCCCCATCGATGCCCAGGGCCAGGCCACTGGTGATGACAAAACCGGCGCTTGCCAGGCTGCGGGAAAAGGCCGCCGCCGTATCCATCCCGGGCCGCGAGGCGCGTCGGCTACCGACCATGGCCAACTGCGGTTTTTCCAGGATGGCGGGGGTTCCGGCCACGAATAACAACGGCGGCGCATCGTCCAACTCGGCCAGCAAGGCGGGGTAGTCGGGCTGGTCCCACATCAACAAATGCTGGGCCGGACGCTCTAGCCAGGCTAAGGCGACGCTGGCGCCATCGCGCACTTGCGGGCTGCGCCGGGCCTCGGCACAGGCCGCCGGCAACCCCAGGGAACGCCAGGCGCTGGCCGGGGCGCCGATGGCCTTCGAGGCACAACCAAAGGCCTCGATCAAGGTCTTGAAACGCCTGGGCCCCAGCTCCGGCATGCGATGCAAACGCAGGCGGGCTTCCAGCTCGGCAGGGGAAATATCCGCGGTATGGATTACTGACATGTGATCATCCTTGATCAGGAACAAGCTGTGGATAACTCTGTTGGTAACTTCTGTAGCAGGCTAATTATTGCAACTGGTTATTGCCGCCCAGCCTGGCGGCCTGTTTTGAAGACGAGTAGCGATTTCCTCATGGGGGCAATCTCCTTTATTATGTGGGCTCGCGTGAAATGCCTTGGCCTTCGCGGCCTGCGCGCGTTTCACACCGGCCGTGCGGGGTAGCCCGACGCCGATTTGCCTTTACCTCACATGTGCAGCAATTACGCTTATGGCTATTTTGAACATCCTCGAATTCCCGGACTCGCGCCTGCGCACTATCGCCAAACCAGTGGCGGTAGTGGACGACAAGGTTCGTCAGTTGGTCGATGACATGTTTGAAACAATGTATGAAGCCCCGGGCATTGGCCTCGCCGCGACCCAGGTCAACGTGCACCTGCGTGTGGTGGTCATGGACCTGTCCGAAGACCGCAGCGCACCGATGGTGTACATCAACCCGGAGTTCGAGCCGCTGACCGACGAGATGGGCGAATACCAGGAAGGCTGCCTGTCGGTGCCGGAGTTCTACGAGAACGTCGAACGCCCGCTACGCGTCAAAATCAAGGCCCTGGACCGCGACGGCAAACCCTTCGAGCTGATTGCCGAAGACCTGCTGGCGGTGTGCATCCAGCATGAGTGCGACCACCTCAACGGCAAGCTGTTTGTCGATTACCTGTCCACGCTCAAACGCGACCGGATCAAGAAGAAACTGGAAAAGAAGCATCGCCAGCAAGCTTGATTCCCTTCTTTTGAAGGCTTGCTCCGGCAAGCCTTTTTCTTTTGTGAGACGTTTCCCATGACCGAGCCACTGCGCATCGTTTTTGCCGGCACCCCTGAATTTGCCGCCGAACACCTCAAGGCCCTGCTTGCCAGCCCTTATGAAATCGTCGCGGTGTACACCCAGCCGGATCGCCCGGCCGGCCGTGGGCAAAAACTGATGCCCAGCCCGGTCAAGCAACTGGCGCTGGAAAACGGCATCGCCGTGCTGCAACCGCCGACCCTGCGCAATGCCGAGGCCCAGGCTGAACTGGCCGCCCTGCAGCCGGACCTGCTGGTAGTGGTGGCCTACGGCCTGATCCTCCCGCAAGCCGTACTGGATATCCCGCGCCTGGGCTGCATCAACAGCCACGCTTCGCTGCTGCCGCGCTGGCGCGGTGCGGCGCCGATCCAGCGCGCGGTGCAAGCCGGTGACGCACAAAGCGGCGTGACCGTGATGCGCATGGAAGCCGGCCTGGACACCGGGCCGATGCTGCTCAAGGTCACCACCCCCATCACCGCACAGGACACCGGCGGCAGCCTGCACGACCGCCTGGCCGAAATGGGCCCGCCCGCAGTGGTGCAGGCCATTGCCGGCCTTGCCGCTGGCACCTTGCAGGGTGAAGTACAGGACGACAGCCTCGCCACCTACGCCCACAAGCTGAACAAGGACGAAGCGCGCATCGACTGGAGCCGCCCGGCCGTGGAGCTGGAGCGCCTGGTACGCGCCTTCAACCCGTGGCCGATCTGCCACAGCACCCTGAATGGCGAAGCCTTGAAAATCCTCGCCGCCAGCCTGGCCGACGGCAGCGGCGCGCCTGGTGAAATCATCGGCGCCAGCAAGGAAGGCCTACTGGTGGCCTGCGGCGAACAGGCTTTGTGTCTGACCCGTCTGCAATTGCCCGGCGGCAAGGCGCTGAACTTCAGCGATTTGTTCAACAGCCGTCGTGAGAAATTTGCCCCTGGCATCATCCTTGGAGTGGACGCTTGATGAACCCGCGTTTGGCCGCCGCCAAGGCCCTGGCCGCCGTGCTCAATGGCAAGGCTTCCCTGAACAGCTCGTTGCCGGTGCAATTGGATAAAGTCGACGACCGTGATCGCGGCTTCACCCAGGACCTGGCCTTTGGCACCGCCCGCTGGCAGCCGCGTTTGTCGGCGCTGGCGGCCAAGTTGCTGCAAAAGCCGTTCAAGGCCGCCGATGCCGATGTCGAGGCGCTGCTGCTGGTGGGGTTGTACCAGTTGCTCTACAGCCGCGTGCCGGCCCACGCCGCCATCGGCGAAACCGTGGGCTGCGCCGACAAGCTGAAAAAGCCCTGGGCCAAGGCCTTGCTCAACGCCGTACTGCGCCGCGCCCAGCGCGAAAGCGCGGGGTTGCTGGCCGAGCTGGAACACGACCCGGTCGTGCGCACTGCGCACCCACGCTGGCTGCAAAAATCCCTCAAGGCGTTCTGGCCAGAGCAGTGGGAAGCCATCTGCGCCGCCAACAACGCGCACCCGCCGATGATTCTGCGGGTCAATCGCCGCCATCACCGCCGCGATGCCTACCTCACATTACTGGCAGAGGCCGGTATCAATGCCAGCGCCTGTGTGTACAGCCAGGACGGGATCGTGCTGGAGACCGCAGGCGATGTGCGCAGCCTGCCAGGCTTTGCCGAAGGCTGGATCAGCGTGCAGGACGAAGCCGCGCAACTGGCGGCCGACCTGCTTGACCTGGCGCCGGGCCAACGGGTGCTGGACGCCTGCTGCGCCCCGGGCGGCAAGACCTGCCATATCATGGAAATCGAGCCGGGCCTGGCCGGGGTCGTCGCCGTAGACCTGGAGGCCAAGCGCCTGGTGCGCGTGCGGGAAAACCTCGCGCGCCTGGGCCTGGACGCCGAACTGATCGCCGCCGACGGGCGCGACACTGCCACTTGGTGGGATGGCAAGCCGTTCCAGCGCATCCTGCTGGACGCGCCATGTTCCGCCACCGGCGTGATCCGCCGCCACCCGGATATCAAGCTGACCCGCCAACCCGACGACATCGCCGCCCTGGCCGTGCTGCAAGGCGAGTTGCTGGACGCGCTGTGGCCGACGCTGGAGGTCGGTGGCATCCTGCTCTACGCCACCTGCTCGACCTTGCCCACCGAGAACACCGAGGTGATCGAAGCCTTCCTTGCCCGCACCAGCGGCGCACGGGAGCTGGATATCGCCACGGCGGCCGGGATCAAGCAACCCCATGGCCGCCAGTTGCTCGCACAGGACGGCGGACATGATGGTTTCTACTACGCAAAGCTGATCAAGATTGCCGCTGCACGCGGTTGAATGGTTTTTAAGGGAGTGACCGGATGAAGATCATCATCCTTGGCGCAGGGCAGGTCGGCGGTACGCTGGCCGAGCATTTGGCCAGTGAAGCCAACGACATTACCGTGGTCGACACCGACGCCGAACGCCTGCGCGGCCTGGGCGACCGCCTGGATATCCGCACGGTCCAGGGCCGTGCCTCGTTCCCCACCGTGCTGCGCCAGGCCGGCGCCGACGATGCCGACATGCTGGTGGCCGTGACCAACAGCGACGAGACCAACATGGTCGCCTGCCAGGTCGCCCACACCCTGTTCCACACCCCGACCAAAATCGCCCGGGTGCGTGAAGCGGCCTACCTGACCCGCGCCGGCCTGTTCGACAACGACGCGATTCCGGTGGACGTGCTGATCAGTCCCGAGCAGGTGGTCACCCACTACATCAAGCGCCTGATCGAAATCCCCGGCGCGTTGCAGGTGATCGACTTTGCCGAAGGCAAGGCGCAACTGGTGGCGGTCAAGGCCTACTACGGCGGGCCGCTGGTGGGCCAGCAACTGCGCCAGCTGCGCGAACATATGCCGAATGTGGAAACCCGCGTGGCCGCGATTTTCCGCCGCGACCGGCCGATCCTGCCCCAGGGCGACACAGTGATCGAAGCCGACGACGAAGTCTTCTTCATCGCCGCCAAGGCCAATATCCGTGCGGTGATGAGCGAAATGCGCCGGCTCGACGAGAGCTACAAACGCATCGTCATCGCCGGCGGCGGGCAGATTGGCGAGCGTCTGGCCGAGGCCATCGAAAGCCGCTACCAGGTGAAGATCATCGAGATGAATCCGGCACGCTGCCGGCATTTGTCCGACACCCTCGACAGCACCGTGGTCCTGCAAGGCAGCGCCTCGGACCGCGACCTGCTGATGGAAGAAAACATCGCCGACGCCGATATCTTCCTGGCCCTGACCAACGACGACGAGGCCAATATCATGTCGTCGCTGCTGGCCAAGCGGCTGGGGGCGAAGAAGGTGATGACCATCATCAACAACCCGGCCTATGTGGACCTGATCCAGGGCGGCGATATCGACATTGCCATCAGCCCGCAGTTGGCCACCATCGGCACCTTGCTGACCCATGTGCGCCGCGGCGATATCGTCAGCGTGCACTCATTGCGCCGCGGCGCGGCGGAAGCCATCGAGGCGATTGCCCATGGCGACTCCAAATCCAGCAAGGTGATCGGTCGGGCAATTCGCGATATCGGCTTGCCACCGGGCACCACCATTGGCGCGATCATTCGCGATGAAGAAGTGATCATCGCCCATGACGACACGGTGATTGCCGCCGGGGACCATGTGATTCTGTTCCTGGTGGATAAAAAACATATCCGCGATGTGGAGAAGTTGTTCCACGTGGGGTTGAGCTTTTTCTGATGTGACGGAGAGACCGACATGCTCGAATCCCTGGAAAAAATGCTCGCCAAGGGTGTGGATAACTCGCTGCTGCGCTTTGGCTTGGGCAAGGGTTACCTGGATTTGAAGGACAATGCCAAGGCGGCCGAGCATCTGCACCAGTGTGTGGTGTTTGATCCGAAGTACTCGGCGGCGTGGAAGCTGTTGGGCAAGGCACACGCGGCGCTGGGCGATAAAAATGCAGCACGCCAGGCATGGGAGCAGGGGATTGCAGCGGCCCAGGCCCATGGCGACAAGCAGGCCGAGAAAGAGATGACGGTGTTCCTGAAAAAACTCGATCGCCAGGGTTGAGGCGACCCCTGTGGGAGCTGGCTTGCCTGCGATGCAGGCGACTGAAATCTTTCAGTGACACCGAGGCGATGCCATCGCAGGCAAGCCAGCTCCCACATTTGATCTTCGTTGCTTGTAAAACTGGGGGTATCAGTACCAGCGCGCCTCACCCGGCGGGCGTTTCTTGAAGCGCTTCATGCTCCACATGTACTGGCTGGGGTAGGCGCCGACATAACGCTCCACCACCTTGCTCATCGCCGCGCAGGACGTGGCCGTGTCGGTGCTGTACATGTCCTCAGGCGCCGCCTCCAGGATCACTTTGTAGCCCGAACCGTCCGGCAGCCGCAGGGCATGCAGGAACACCCCCACCGCCTTGCCGCCCGCCAGCATGTTTGGCACGAACTTGCTGGTCAGCGCCTGGGTGGCGAAGAACGGTACGAAGATCCCGGCCGACTCTGCCGGCTCCGGGTCAGCGGGAATCCCCACCTGGCCACCCTTGCGCACTTCCTTGATCACACTGAGGATGCCTTCCTTGGTGGACGCCGCCACCCGGTTGCCCAGTTGCACGCGTTGCTTGCGCAGCAGGTCATCCACCGCCTTGAGCTTGGGCGGGCGGTAGAAAATGATCGGTTTGCACTGGCTGCAATAGAAGTGATTGAGCACTTCCCAGTTGCCCAGGTGGCTGGTGATGCCGACCACGCCTTTGCCCGAGGCCAGGGCTTGCTGCAGCACCTCCAGGCCTTCGACTTCACGCACCAGGTCGATGGAACGCTGGGCCGGCCAGATCCAGGCACAGGCGCTTTCGGTCAGGGACTTGCCGATGTCCATCAGGCTCTGGCCCACCAGGCGCTCGCGCTCGGCCGGGTCCATGTCCGGGAAACACTTGGAGAGGTTGATCCGCACCGTGTCGCGGGAGCGGTTGGGGGTTTTCCACATGATCCAGCCAATCGCCGAACCCACGGCTTGCACGGCGCGCCAGGGCAGCAGGGCAAACAATCGCAGAGCGCCTACCAGCAAGGCGCCTTTTAACTTTTCCACAGGTCACTCCTGATCGTGTGTGGTGCGCAAAGCGGCCATTCTACCCGGCGTTGACCAAGTCCGCGTAACGGTCGCAGTCCTGGGTGTGGTCCATGACCATCCCCGAGGCCTGCATGAACGCGTAGCAGATGGTCGGCCCGACGAAGGTGAAACCGGCTTTCTTGAGGGCTTTGCTCATGGCCGCGGCCTCTGGCGTAATCGCCGGGACCTGGCTGCGATCCTTGAAGTGATTGACCTTGGGCACACCGCCGACAAACGACCAGAGCAGCCCCACCGGGTCCTCCAGCGCCAGCCAGGCCGCGGCATTGCGCCGGGTGGCATTGAGTTTCAAGCGGTTGCGCACAATGCCTGGATCGAGCATCAACTGCTCGATCTCGGCATCGCTCAACTGCGCCAGGCGCTGGGCATCAAAGCCGAACAAGACCTTTCGATAATGTTCGCGTTTGCGTAAAACGGTGATCCAGGACAGGCCCGCCTGGAACCCTTCGAGCAAAAGCAGTTCAAACAAACCCTGCGCATCGTGCAGCGGCGTGCCCCACTCCTGATCGTGATAAGCCATGTACAACGGATCTTCAGAACACCAAAAGCAGCGTGGCATAAGGCTCCAGGGAGTGGTGACAGGGCCGAATCGGGTATACTGCCGCCCTTTAAATCGCAGCCCAAGTAACAGGTGAATTTTGTGAGCCAGCCTACGCCAGCCGTGCGTACCTTCCAAGACTTGATCCTCGCCCTCCAGCAATACTGGGCCGAGCAAGGTTGTGTGGTACTTCAGCCCTACGATATGGAAGTAGGCGCCGGCACTTTCCACACCGCCACATTCCTGCGGGCCATCGGCCCGGAAACCTGGAACGCCGCTTATGTGCAGCCCAGTCGTCGCCCGACTGACGGCCGCTACGGCGAAAACCCCAACCGCCTGCAGCACTACTACCAGTTCCAGGTGGTATTGAAGCCCAACCCGGACAACTTCCAGGAGCTGTACCTGGGCTCACTGAAACATGTCGGCCTGGACCCGCTGGTCCACGATATCCGTTTCGTCGAAGACAACTGGGAATCGCCCACCCTCGGCGCCTGGGGCCTGGGCTGGGAAGTCTGGCTCAACGGCATGGAAGTCACGCAGTTCACTTACTTCCAGCAAGCGGGCGGCATCGAGTGCTACCCGGTGACCGGCGAGATCACCTACGGCCTGGAGCGTCTGGCCATGTACCTGCAGGGCGTGGACTCGGTCTACGACCTGGTGTGGGCAGACGGTCCGTTCGGCAAGGTCACCTATGGCGATGTGTTCCACCAGAACGAAGTGGAGCAGTCGACCTACAACTTTGAACACGCCAACGTCGAGAAGCTGTTCGAGCTGTTCGACTTCTACGAAAGCGAAGCCAAGCGCCTGATCGAACTGGATCAGCCGCTGCCGTTGCCAAGCTACGAAATGGTCCTGAAGGCATCCCACACCTTCAACCTGCTGGACGCCCGCCGTGCCATCTCGGTAACCGCGCGCCAGCAATACATCCTGCGTGTGCGCACCCTGGCGCGTTCCGTCGCCCAAGCCTACCTGCTGGCCCGCGCCAAGCTGGGCTTCCCGATGGCAACCCCGGATTTGCGTGATGAAGTGTTGGCTAAGCTGGAGGCTGCACAATGAGTGCTCAAGATTTCCTGGTTGAACTGGGCACCGAAGAGCTGCCACCCAAGGCCCTGAACACCCTGGCCGATGCCTTTCTGGCCGGTATCGAGAAAGGCCTGCAGACCGCCGGCCTGAAATTTCAAGCCAAGAAGGTCTACGCCGCGCCACGTCGCCTGGCGGTCTTGCTGACCGCGCTAGAAACCCAGCAGCCGGACCGCAATATCAACCTCGACGGCCCGCCACGCCAGGCTGCTTTCGATGCCGAAGGCAGCCCGACCCAGGCCGCCCTGGGTTTTGCCAAGAAGTGTGGCGTCGAGCTGAGCGAGATCGACCAGAGCGGCCCGAAACTGCGTTTCAGCCAGGTCATCAAGGGCAAGCCGACCGCCAGCCTGCTGCCGACCATCGTTGAAGACTCCCTCAACGACCTGCCGATCCCCAAGCGCATGCGCTGGGGTGCGCGCAAGGAAGAATTCGTACGCCCGACCCAATGGTTGGTGATGCTGCTCGGTGATCAAGTCATCGACTGCACTATCCTGGCCCAGAAGGCCGGCCGCGACTCCCGTGGTCACCGCTTCCACCATCCTGAAGCCGTGCGCATCACCTCGCCGGCCAACTACGCCACTGACCTGCGTGCAGCCTATGTGCTGGCCGATGCCAACGAGCGCCGCGAACTGATCAGCAAGCGTACCGAAGAGCTGGCCCGTTTGCAGGAAGGCACCGCCATCGTGCCGCCAAGCCTGCTCGACGAAGTGACCGCGCTGGTGGAATGGCCGGTGCCGCTGGTGTGCTCGTTCGAGGAGCGCTTCCTCGATGTGCCGCAAGAAGCCCTGATCACCACCATGCAGGACAACCAGAAGTATTTCTGCCTGCTGGATGTGGATGGCAAGTTGCTGCCGCGTTTTATCACCGTGGCCAACATCGAGAGCAAGGACCCGCAGCAGATCATCGCCGGTAACGAAAAAGTCGTGCGCCCGCGCCTGACCGACGCCGAGTTTTTCTTCAAGCAAGACAAGAAGCAAAAACTCGAAGACTTCAACCTGCGCCTGCAGAACGTGGTGTTCCAGGAAAAACTGGGCAGCGTCTACGACAAGGCTGTGCGGGTTTCCAAGCTGGCGGCCTACATCGCCCCGCGCATTGGCGGCGATGCGGCCCTGGCCGCCCGCGCGGGCCTGCTGTGCAAGTGCGACCTGGCCACCGAGATGGTCGGCGAGTTCCCGGAAATGCAAGGTGTTGCCGGTTACTACTACGCGCTCAATGACGGCGAGCCTGAAGACGTCGCCCTGGCCTTGAACGAGCAATACATGCCGCGCGGTGCTGGCGCCGAGCTGCCGACCACCCTGACCGGGGCGGCCGTGGCCATCGCTGACAAGCTGGATACCCTGGTCGGTATCTTCGGCATCGGCATGTTGCCGACCGGCAGCAAAGACCCGTATGCCCTGCGCCGTGCGGCCCTGGGCGTGCTGCGTATCCTGATCGACAAGAAGCTGGACCTCGACCTGACCCAGGCCGTGGTGTTCGCGGTGGGTCAGTTCGGTGGCAAGGTCAAGCAAGCCGGTTTGGCCGAGCAAGTGCTGGAGTTCGTGTTCGACCGCCTGCGTGCGCGCTACGAAGACGAAGGCGTGGACGTTTCCGTCTACCTGTCGGTACGTGCCCTGCAACCCGGCTCGGCACTGGACTTCGACCAGCGTGTGCAAGCCGTACAGGCCTTCCGCAAGCTGCCGGAAGCCGACGCCCTGGCCGCCGTGAACAAGCGCGTGTCGAACCTGCTGAGCAAGGCTGAAGGCCTGGGCAATGCGGATGTCGACCCTGGCCTGTTTGCCGATGCCAAGGAGTTCTCGCTGAACTCGGCCATCGCCAAGGCAGAAAACGCAGTGAAGCCGCTGATAGCCGAACGCAACTACGCCGAAGCACTGGCGCGCCTGGCCACCTTGCGTGAGCCGGTGGATGCGTTCTTTGAAGCGGTGATGATCAATGCCGAAGATGCCGGCGTGCGGAAAAACCGCTACGCCATGCTGGCGCGTCTGCGCGGCTTGTTCGTCAACATCGCCGACATTTCGACGCTGAGCTGATCATGTTGAAACTGCTGATTCTCGATCGGGACGGGGTGATCAATTACGACTCCGACGCCTACATCAAGTCGGTGGAGGAGTGGATCCCGCTGCCCGGCTCGATCGAAGCCATCGCGCAGTTGAGCAAGGCCGGCTGGACGGTAGCCATTGCTACCAACCAGTCCGGCCTTGCCCGCGGCTACTATGACATCGCCACCCTGGACGCCATGCATGCGCGCCTGCGCGCATTGGTGGCCGAACAGGGCGGTGAGGTGGGGCTGGTGGTGTACTGCCCCCACGGGCCGGATGAGGGCTGCGATTGCCGCAAACCCAAGCCTGGCATGTTGAAAATCATTTCAGAACATTACAAGGTGCCCCTGGCTGGGATATGGTTCGTCGGGGACAGTCTCGGTGACCTGGAGGCGGCCAAAGCCGTCGACTCTCAGCCAGTTTTGGTAAAGACCGGAAAAGGCGAGAAGACCCAGGCGAAAAACCTGCCGGTCGGCACCTTGATTTTTGACGATCTGGCGGCGGTTGCCGCAGAACTTATCAACAACTAGTCGCCCTCGACTTCCTGACCAGGGATTGTTCGGGAGTGCACTTTTAACAGGCGGGCGTTGTCCCGCAACGGTAAATGCTGCCATGTCGATTTTGCAGGCCATCAGAACCTTCTTCTTTTACCTGCTGCTGGGCACCAGTTCGTTTCTCTGGTGCACCCTGAGCTTTTTTATTGCGCCCTTTTTGCCATTCAAGGCGCGCTATCGCTTTATCAATGTCTATTGGTGCCGCTGCGCGTTGTGGCTGACCAAGGTGTTCCTGGGCATTCGCTTCGAGGTCAAGGGCGCCGAAAACGTCCCGGACCAGCCCTGCGTGATCCTGTCGAACCACCAGAGCACCTGGGAGACGTTCTTCCTTTCCGCGTATTTCTCGCCCCTGAGCCAGGTGCTCAAGCGTGAGTTGCTGTTCGTCCCGTTCTTTGGCTGGGCCATGGCCATGCTGCGCCCGATCGCCATCGACCGCGACAACCCCAAGGCCGCGCTCAAGCATGTGGCGAAGAAGGGTGACGAGTTGCTCAAGGATGGGGTGTGGGTACTGATTTTCCCGGAAGGCACCCGCGTGCCCTTTGGCACTGTCGGCAAGTTCTCCCGGGGCGGTACGGCATTGGCGGTCAACGCCAACCTGCCGGTACTGCCGATTGCCCACAATGCCGGCAAGTTCTGGCCCAAGGAAGGCTGGGCCAAGCGCGAGGGCACCATCACCGTGGTGATCGGCGAGCCGATGTATGCGCAAGGGGAAGGACCGCGTGCAATTGCAGCGCTCAATGACCGCGCTGCGGCCTGGAATGAAGCGCAGCAACGGGCCATGGGTTCACTGCCACCACTGCCGGTTGCAGCAGACCAGGCGGTGATCTGACGTTCTGTGGATAACCTGTGTACGCTTTGTTGGCTAAATGCCGTTTTTTGCTTGTAGGCTGATGATTTGATTACATATTTCTTAAGCTAATAAAACACCGAAAAACGTGCATAAGTTTTTTCGACACATGAAGACCGGCCCTTGCGGCCGGTTTTTTATGCACAGCTGTTTATTCTTCCCACAACGGCAACTGCAGGCTGAAAACCGTGCCTTGCCCGACCACACTCGCACAGTCGATCCGCCCCCCATGGCGGTCTATCACCGCCTTGACCATGGTCAGGCCCAGCCCCAGGCCCTCACTGCCCTTGGCCGATGCAAAACGTCGGTATTGGCCGAACAGTTCCGGCAGCTCCTGGGCTGCAATGCCTGGGCCCTGGTCCTGGATATGACAGGCCAGCCCTTGGTCGTTGCGTTCCAGGCGCACCGTCACCGTGGTCCCGGCGGGGCTGTACTTGATCGCATTCTCCATCAGGTTGAACAAGGCGCGGGTCAGCAACGATTGGTCAGCCAGGACCATTTCCTCACCGGCCTCGTCCAGGTCATGAACCAATTGGATAGGTTTCAATTGGGCCAGCAGCGCCACCTGGTCAAACGCATCGAGCACCAGCATGGCAAACAGGCTGGGCTCGAACTGGTAACCGTCGGACTCGGCCTTGGCCAATTGAACGAACGATTCGGTCAGGTTCAATGCGCGGCGCACTTGCTGTTCGATCTGGGTAAAGACCAGCGAGACATCCGAGACCTCATGGCGCTGTACATCCAGCAAGGCGAGGATTGCCGAGTGGGGCGCCCGCAGGTCATGGGACAGGAACCGCAGCAGGGTTTCACGCTGCTGCTGGGCGTCACGTTCGATACTCAGGTCGGTCAGACTCAACAGCCAACCCAGCGCCACATCACCATCGGCCGGTAACAACGGCGCCCGTTCCAGGCGCAGGCTGCGTTGCTCGGTGTCGCGGAACTCGACGATTTCCAGGGCTGACAGCGGCGTGTGCACCGCGCCTTGCAAGGGTGGATAGCCCAGGGCCGCCAGTTGCTGCAACAGGTTCTCGCCAATCAGTTCGTTGCCAAACACATCACGGGCGATCCGATTGGCCAGCAGGATTTCGCCCATGGGGTCGGTAATCAGCGTAGCCACCGGCAGGCACTCCAGGCCATCGGCCATAAAGCGCCGGGTGTCGCGGGTACGGCTGACGGCTTGCTCCAGGGCCACGATACGGCCCTGCAACACGTCGCCTTTGCTGACGGCGGCACGACGGCGTTCCGGCAGCACCTTGGGTTCGCTGTCGAGGCGTGCCAATTCCCAACCGAAATAGGCCAGGATCACGCTCAGGCGACGCCAGTTCCAAATCAGGTAGCCCAGCAGCATGCCGATCAGCGTGGCCGCTGGCGACCACCAGAGCCCCAGGCGCAACAGGCCCCAGGAAGCGAGGAGGGCGCCCCCCATGCATCCCAGGGTCAGCCATAGCGCATAGCGCGGGCGCAACAGCAGCAGGCCCAACAACAAGGCCACCATCGTGGTGGACAGCAGTGTGGCCAACCAGCCAGGCAACACGGTAATACTGCGCCCTTGCAGCAGGCCATTGAGGATATTGGCCTGGATCTCGACACCCGGCGTGGTCCCCACGCTGGCCGAAAGCGGCGTCACATAGCGATCGCCCATGCCTGGCGCGGTAGCGCCTACCAGGATGATCCGATCACGCAACAATTGGGCGGGGACTTCGCCACGCAGGACGCTGACATACGGCACGCTGGGAAAGCCGTGGTCGGTGGCGATAAATGGAATACGAATGGCATTGTCCCGTTGCCAGTCGCCCACCTCGGCAGACGCTGGCAACCCTGGCATATCGGCGTGCCGGCCGGTCAACTCGAAGGCCAGCCAGGCCAATTGCGGGACCAGTTGCCCGGGCGGTCCCTCACGCAAGTAGAGGCTGCGCACAATACCGTCGCTGTCCGCTTCCACGTTGATATGGCCAACCCCCCTGGCACAATCGCGCAGTGGCGGCACCGGGAGGATTTGCATGACTGGCTGACCCAGGCGCGGTGTACCTTCGCGAATCAACGGCAACAGGACATTGCCGGCATTGCAGATGGCCTGGGCCAGGCGTTGATCGTTGGCAGGCTCGCGCGCCGGTTCGCTGAAGATCACATCGAGCAGGATCCCGGTGGGTTTGCCGGCACTTAACTGATCAATCAGGTCAGCATGCAGGCGGCGCGACCAAGGCCATTGGCCGAGCGCCTTGAGGCTCATGTCATCAATGGTCACCAGCAGAATGCGCGGGTCCACCGGCAACGGCGCCAGGCGCCGCAGGCCGTCATACAACGGGTTGTTGAAGGAAAGCCCAGGGCTCAGGGAAAGCAGGGCTGTCATCGGCAGCAGCAGCAGGCTGATCCACAGCCACTCCCGGACCAGGCCATGGAACAGGCGTTGGGCCTGGGTTGGCTGGCGCTGTTCAGCCCGGCGCCACCACTTCACCGCGTATTACTGCACACGAGTGGCAGGGGGGTAATAGAAGATGTCATAAACGCCTGCCTCTCCTTCCAGTCCTTGTTCATCAAAGGCCGACACGCGCACGTGATAAAACGAGGCCTTGAGTCCAGTGAAGCTCAAGCGCGGCTCACTGGAGAAGTTTTCCTGCTTGATGTTCATAAATGTTGTATCTGTGGCCACTTGCGCACGGTAGCGCCGGGCACCCGGTTGTGGGTGCAAGATCAGGGTCCAGACCGGCGCATCGCCTTTCTGGCCGTCCTGGCCCATCAACCGTGGGGCGGGCAGTAGCTCAACCGTCTTCAACTCGCCCTGTTCCTTGAGCAATACACCTTGTCGGGCGCCGACCTTCAGTTCACCGTCCACCGGGCCTACCTGGGGTGCTTTCTTGACCTGTCGGCCCACAGGTGGCGGTTCGGTACGGCTGACAGCCACTTGGCCGTTGAGCACCTCGACGACCGATTGCTGATCGTCGTTACGCACACGAAAGTGCGTACCGCGTACACCCAGTACGCCCACCGGTGTCACGATCTGAAAGCGGTCATAGTCACTGCTGCGCTTGAGTACGTAGGCTTCGACCTGCCCTTGTTGCAGGATCACCTGCGGGATCGCCTGCTCCTCCACCAGGTGCAGACGCACCTCGGAGCTGGAGGGCAAGACAATGCGCGAACCATCGCCCAGCAACAAGCTGACAAACGCCGAAGGCGAGGTTTTTACACTTTCCTGTTCATCGATCAGCATGCCTTCTTCCAACACACTGGAGCGTCCCTTGGCATCCAGCTTCCAGGCTTCACCGTTAAGGTGCTGGACGACTGCCGGCAGCGGTTGTGCCCGGCACATCAGGTTGTCATCAATATAGGGCGCCCGCGCAGGTGCAGGCTTGGCCAAAAGGTGCGGGCTGTTGATAACCAGGGCCAGGGCCAGGCTTGAGCCCAACAGGGAAGAAAGGCAATAGGGGCGGGGAAAGAGGGTCATGGCACTCATCAAGGTTCTAGTTCTAAAGGTCCGTGGACTGTACGTTCGTTCAGAAAGCGTCTTGCAGCAGCAGGACCTTGAATCTTGCCTACGATACCCGATGACGAATAGAACTCGATAGCCGTAGTAGCAGGGATGAGGCACGATGGGAAAAGATGACACATCCCTGTGTCTGCCAGTTCGACAATGCCGAGCCGGGTGTACATCGAAGAAATACTGTCCATCACATCCCCCCGACAGCAGCCCGTAGCGAACCGCGGACTACAGATGATACGTCCCTGTATCGAGAGCGCTTCCCGCGCACGCCCTCCGTGTGTCACTCAGCGAAAGAGAATTTACCTACAAGAGTGGTGCATAGGGGGGGAGCACAACATTTGTTCAGAATCAGAAGATCCACCGTTGGTCCTGGTCAAGCACGCTACCGTGTTGAAAGGCCTGCGGTGCGTCAACCGTGCTGAGTCCAGCGTAACCAAGGCCATCTACAGCCTCGTTGTACACCGGTACTTCCTCAAGTGGCACACTGCGGGCATCCACTGTTTGCGTGCCTAAACCGGTGGCCACAACCAACATCAACATCTTTCCCCACACATTGACCTTCTGCACGAGACGCATGTGTCCCGACAACGCATAAAACCTGATTGCCATTGATCCTTTTCCTGAGGGGCTTGAGCCGGTATCTTTCCAGTTGGGTACACGATGTCTAACGGCCTTAGGGCTATCTGATATCAGCGTACCGAGAGATTCAGGGGGCTTGAGAAACTGGCCATAATTGTTCAGATTCAACGGTGAACCAGTACGCTCTCTTTAACCGCTGCAATACTCTTCAAGAAGAAAGGACCCTGCCATGCGTGTCGCGATACTGGATGACGAACCTGCTGAATTGCGGCGGGTGGAACAGACTCTGCGACAAATCCCAAGTGCCTCGGAGCAGCCATGGACGCTGCATTGCTTCGAGCGCGGTGAAGACCTGCTGCGCCAGTTGCGCCGAGAAACCTTCGACCTCTTGGTGCTCGATTGGCAACTGCCAGACCTGAGTGGTCTCGCGATCCTGCGCTGGACCCGTGAACACATGGAGGCGCCGCCTCCCGTCATCATGCTCACCAGCCGCGATGGCGAGAGCGATATTGTCCAGGCGTTGAACAGCGGGGCGGATGACTATGTCAGCAAGCCATTTCGGCCCAATGAGTTGAAGGCGCGGGTTAGTGCGGTGTTGCGCCGTCATGGCCTGCAGAAGTCTGCAGCCACTGAAGTGCTGATCTTCAATGACCTGACCTTCGACGATGCCGAACTGACCGTTACCCGCGCCGGCAGCCCCATCAACCTGACCGAGCGCGAATACCGTCTGGCACGCTGCCTGTTTGCCAATCTGGCTCGCCCACTGTCACGGGAGTATCTCTACGAACGTTTCTGGACCCATGAAGAGATGGTGTCGTCGCGGCCGTTGGATACCCATATCTATCGGCTGCGCAACAAGCTGGGACTGACCCCAGAGCGGGGTTGGCAGTTGCTGACGATCTATGGATATGGCTATCGGTTAGAGAGCGTGAGCGCGGCGACTGCATAAGCCGATGTTCCACGTGGAGCATTTTGGACGCGCCCGGAATCTGGGCAATAAAAAAGGCCAACGTAAACGTTGGCCTTTTTTATTGCGCAATCGCGTTATCAGAAGTCCAGGTTGGACACTGCCAAGGCATTGCTCTCGATGAAGTCACGACGTGGCTCAACCGCATCACCCATCAGGGTGTTGAAGATCTGGTCCGCGCCAATGGCGTCTTCGATGGTCACGCGCAGCATACGACGCTGGGCTGGGTCCATGGTGGTTTCCCACAGTTGATCCGGGTTCATCTCGCCCAGACCTTTGTAACGCTGGATGGTGTGGCGCTTGGTGCTTTCGGCCATCAACCAGTCCAGGGCTTCCTTGAACTCCTTGACCTGCTTCTTGCGCTCGCCACGCTGAATATAAGCGCCGTCGTCCAGCAGGGTGCTCAGTTGCGCGCCCAAGGTAACCACGGTCTTGTAATCATTGCTGCCGAAGAAGTCGCGGTTGAAGGTGACGTAGTTCGACAGGCCGTGAGAGATCAGTTCGACCTCTGGCAGCCAGACGTTACGTTCACGGTCTTCGCGCAGGCTGGCTTTGTACACCAGGCCGGACTTCTCGACCGTGCGCAGGCGCACTTCGTACTGGGCCAGCCAATCCTGCATCGCAGCGTGGTCACCCAGCTGCTCCAGGCTCACGGCTGGCAGGTAGATGAAGTGCTCGGTCAGCTCCTGAGGGTACAGGCGCGACAAACGCTTGAGGGTCTTCATCACCATGCGGAAGTCGTTTACCAGGCGCTCCAGCGCCTCACCGGAGATACCCGGGGCTTCGTCGTTCAAGTGCAGGCTGGCATCTTCCAGGGCCGACTGCGTCATGTACTCTTCCATGGCGTCGTCGTCTTTGATGTATTGCTCTTGCTTGCCCTTTTTCACTTTGTACAACGGCGGCTGGGCGATGTAGATGTAGCCACGCTCGATCAGCTCCGGCAACTGACGGAAGAAGAAGGTCAGCAGCAGGGTACGGATGTGCGAACCGTCGACGTCAGCATCGGTCATGATGATGATGTTGTGATAGCGCAACTTATCAATGTTGTACTCATCGCGACCAATGCCACAGCCCAGGGCGGTGATCAAGGTGCCGACTTCCTGGGAGGAAATCATCTTGTCGAAACGGGCTTTCTCAACGTTGAGGATCTTACCCTTCAACGGCAGGATCGCCTGGGTGCGGCGGTTACGCCCCTGCTTGGCGGAGCCGCCAGCAGAGTCACCTTCCACCAGGTACAGTTCGGAGAGGGCAGGGTCCTTCTCCTGGCAGTCCGCCAACTTGCCTGGCAGGCCAGCGATATCCAGTGCACCTTTACGACGGGTCATTTCACGGGCTTTACGCGCAGCTTCACGAGCCCGCGCCGCGTCGATCATCTTGCCGACAACCAGCTTGGCTTCGTTGGGGTTTTCCAACAGGAAGTCGGAGAAGTACTTGCCCATTTCCTGTTCGACAGCGGTCTTCACTTCAGAAGAAACCAGCTTGTCCTTGGTCTGGGAGCTGAACTTTGGGTCTGGCACCTTGACCGAAATAATCGCAGTCAGGCCTTCGCGGGCATCGTCACCGGTGGTGGCGACTTTGTGCTTCTTCGCCAGGCCTTCGGCTTCGATGTAGGTGTTCAGGTTACGCGTCAGTGCGGAACGGAAACCCACCAGGTGAGTACCGCCGTCGCGCTGGGGAATGTTGTTGGTGAAGCACAACAGGTTCTCGTTGAAGCTGTCGTTCCACTGCAGGGCGATTTCCACGCCGATGCCGTCTTCACGCTGGATATTGAAGTGGAACACCTGGTTGACCGCAGTCTTGTTGGTGTTCAGGTATTCAACGAACGCACGCAGGCCACCTTCGTATTTGAACAGCTCTTCCTTGCCGCTGCGCTCGTCCTTGAGGACGATACCCACACCGGAGTTGAGGAAGGACAGCTCACGAATCCGCTTGGCCAGGATGTCCCAGCTGAAGTGGATATTCTTGAAGGTGTCAGCCGAAGGCTTGAAGTGAATCTGGGTACCCGTGGTTTCGCTTTCACCGACGATCGCCATCGGTGCCTGAGGCACGCCATGCACATAGGTCTGTTCCCAGATCTTGCCGCTGCGGCGAACGGTCAGGATCAGTTCTTCTGACAGAGCGTTGACCACCGACACACCTACACCGTGCAAACCGCCGGATACTTTATAGGAGTTGTCGTCGAACTTACCGCCAGCGTGGAGCACGGTCATGATGACCTCTGCCGCCGATACGCCTTCTTCTTTATGCACATCTACCGGAATGCCACGACCGTTGTCGCGCACGGTGATGGATTCATCCGGGTGGATGATGATGCTGATGTCGTCGCAATGGCCGGCGAGCGCTTCGTCGATGGAGTTGTCGACCACCTCGAACACCATGTGGTGCAGACCGCTACCATCATCGGTGTCGCCAATGTACATACCGGGACGTTTGCGTACGGCATCCAAACCTTTCAGCACTTTAATGCTGGTCGAGTCGTACGTGTTTTCTTCGCTCATGCCTTCACTCCCGATGGTCGTGGGTCTGGGTGATACGGCCTTGTTCCACGTGGAACAAAGCGACTGGCGTTTCCGTCTGCCAGCCTTCCCTCAATAATTCGTGGTCTACACAGGTAATAAACACCTGGCAGCGTAAGTCTTCCAACAAGCGGCATAGCGCGCGGCGGTGTTGCTCATCCAATTCGGAGGGCAAGTCATCCACCAGATAAATACACTGACCGCGCCGGGCTTGGCTAACCAAATGCCCCTGGGCGATACGCAGCGCGCAGACCACCAACTTCTGCTGGCCACGGGACAAGATATCCGCGGCGTTATGTGCACCTAATCTAAGGCGCAAATCAGCGCGTTGCGGTCCTGCCTGGGTGTGGCCAATTTGCTGATCCCGTTGCAAAGAGGTGGCGAGTACTGCACTCAAGTCACGCTCTTTGTCCCAACCACGGTAGTAACTCAGCGTCAGCCCCTCGAGTTCCAGCAACTCACTCAAGGTCTGCTCAAAGACTGGTTTCAAGGCTTTGATGTAGGTGCGGCGGTATTCATCAATTTCGTCGCTGGCCAGGCACAGTTCACGGTCCCAGGCCGCTTGCGAAGCGGCGTCAAGTGTACCATGCCGCAGCCATGAGTTCCGCTGCCGCAGGGCCTTCTGCAGGCGCTGCCATGTGGCCATGAACCGCGGTTCCACGTGGAACACTCCCCAATCGAGGAACTGTCTGCGGATTTTGGGTGCGCCTTCCAGCAAGCGGAAGCTGTCAGGGTTGATCAATTGCAGGGGCAGGATTTCCGCCAACTGCGCGGCACTGCGCGCATTCTGCCCATCAATACGGATCTGGAACTCCCCCTGGCGATCACGGGATATCCCCAGGCTGCTGTGCCCGCCTTGCGCCAGTTCAACCTGGCCAAATACGGTGCACGCCAATTGCTCGTACTGAATTACCGGTAACAGGCGGGCGCTGCGAAAAGAACGAGCCAGGCCCAGCAAGTGAATGGCTTCCAGCACGCTGGTTTTGCCACTGCCGTTGGCGCCGTGGAGGATATTGATGCGGGGGGAGGGGGAGAAGGTCACCGGGTGCAGATTGCGCACCGCGGTGACCGAGACGCGACTGAGGGACATCTAGCTTCTGCTGAGCATGATTACAGGCGCATCGGCATAACAACGTAAGCCGAGTCGTCGTTATCGGATTCTTGCACCAGGGCGCTGCTGTTGGAGTCTGACAGGATCAGACGCACCTGCTCGGTGGTCATCACCCCCAGCACGTCCAGCAGGTAGCTCACGTTGAAGCCGATTTCCAACGAACCACCGTTGTAATCAACGCTGATTTCTTCTTCAGCTTCTTCCTGCTCCGGGTTATTGGCCTGGATTTTCAGTTGACCGTTGGCCAATTGCAGGCGAATGCCGCGATATTTTTCGTTGGACAGGATCGCCGTACGGCTGAAGGCTTCACGCAAGGCCTGACGATCACCGATCACCAGTTTGTCGCCACCCTTGGGCAGCACGCGCTCATAGTCCGGGAACTTGCCATCTACCAGCTTGGACGTGAAGGTGAACTCGCCTGTGGTGGCCCGGATGTGATGCTGGCCCAAAACAATGCTGACGTTACCGTCCGGCTCGGTGAGCAGGCGCGCCAGTTCGAGGATACCTTTGCGCGGCACGATCACCTGGTGACGATCCGGCTGGCCGATATCAGCCTTCATCGAGCACATTGCCAGGCGGTGACCGTCGGTGGCCACGGCACGGATAATGCCTTCGGAGACTTCCAGCAGCATACCGTTGAGGTAGTAACGCACGTCCTGCTGGGCCATGGCGAAGCTGGTGCGCTCGATCAAACGGCGCAGGCGGCTTTGCTCCAGGCTGCAGGTCAGCGAACCCGGGCCTTCTTCCACAGTCGGGAAGTCGTTGGCCGGCAAGGTCGACAGGGTGAAACGACTGCGCCCGGCCTTGACCACCAACTTCTGCTCATCGACCTTGATGTCGATCAGCGCGTCGTTGGGCAGGCTTTTGCAGATATCCATCAGCTTGCGCGCAGGCACGGTGATCTCGCCGGGCTCGGCGGGTTCTTCCAGCTGTACACGTCCAACCAGTTCGACTTCCAGGTCGGTACCGGTCAACGACAGCTGCTGGCCTTCGACAACCAACAATACGTTGGAAAGTACCGGCAAGGTCTGTCGGCGCTCGACGACGCCTGCGACCAGTTGCAGGGGTTTCAACAGGGCTTCGCGTTGAATGGTGAAATGCATGGTCTAGTCCCTTGCCTTAATAAGCTGCGCTGGTGTTCATCAAGTTGTCAGTGTACGCAGCAGGTTCTTGTAGTCCTCGCGAATATCCGCGTCGGATTCCTTAAGTTCATTGATCTTGCGGCACGCGTGCAAGACCGTGGTGTGGTCGCGACCACCAAACACATCGCCAATTTCCGGCAGGCTATGGTTGGTCAGCTCTTTGGAGAGCGCCATGGCCACCTGACGGGGACGCGCTACCGAGCGCGAGCGGCGCTTGGATAGCAGGTCGGAAATCTTGATCTTGTAGTACTCGGCCACGGTGCGTTGAATGTTATCCACACTGACCAGTTTGTCTTGCAACGCCAACAGGTCTTTGAGGGATTCGCGAATCAACTCGATGGTAATGTCGCGGCCCATGAAGTGCGAGTGAGCGATGACCCGCTTAAGCGCGCCTTCCAGTTCACGCACATTGGAGCGAATGCGCTGGGCAATGAAGAACGCCGCGTCGTGAGGCAGGTCGACTTTCGCCTGGTCGGCCTTCTTCATCAGGATCGCGACCCGGGTTTCCAGTTCCGGCGGCTCTACCGCAACGGTCAGGCCCCAGCCGAAGCGCGATTTCAGGCGTTCTTCCAGGCCTTCGATTTCCTTCGGGTAACGGTCGCTGGTGAGGATGACCTGCTGGCCACCTTCAAGCAGGGCGTTGAACGTGTGGAAAAACTCTTCCTGGGAACGTTCCTTGCGCGCGAAGAATTGAATGTCATCGATCAGCAGCGCATCAACGGAGCGATAGAAGCGCTTGAATTCGTTGATCGCATTGAGTTGCAACGCCTTGACCATGTCGGCCACGAAGCGCTCCGAGTGCAGGTACACGACCTTGGCATTCGGGTTCTTCTTTAATAGGTGGTTACCTACGGCGTGCATCAAGTGCGTCTTACCCAAGCCAACGCCGCCATACAGGAAGAGCGGGTTGTAACCGTGCTTGGGATTATCAGCCACCTGCCAGGCCGCGGCGCGGGCCAGTTGGTTGGATTTACCTTCGACGAAGTTCTCAAAGGTAAAGGTGCGGTTCAGGTAGCTGGTGTGCTTGAGTGCGCCTTCGACCTGGACCGTGCGCTGTTCGGCGCGCACCGGTGCCTGCTGCGAGCTGGCGCCCGCCATTGGGTCGAAGCTGTCGCGGGACGGCTCTTCACTGACCGGCGCATTTTTTTGCGCCATGGATTTGCTCGGCGCTGGCTGCGCCAGCGCCGGTGCGTGGTTGACCGGTGCGGCAGCGGCCTGGGCGTGCGATGCAGCAGCCGCCAGCGGCGCATTAGGCGCAGCGCGCGGCGCGGAGCTGCGTTTGCTGCCTATTAATAAGGAGAGCGCCGGAGCCATCCCATTGCCATGTTCGTCGAACAATTCGAGAACGCGGCTCAGGTACTTCTCGTTGACCCAGTCGAGTACAAAACGATTGGGTGCGTAGACACGCAACTCGTCGCCTTCGGCTTCGACCTGTAGCGGACGGATCCAGGTGTTGAATTGCTGGGCAGGCAGCTCATCGCGCAAAAGCTCCACGCACTGCTGCCAAAGTTCCACTGACACGGATATCCCCTAAGTTGAAAGCCGGTGAGGCAAAAACAGCCGCCATTGTAGCGGCGAGCGGCCCACTTATCCACATGTAGGTTTCTCACAGCCCGCCAAGAATCAATGCCTTAACCGTAAAAAAGGCGACAAATGGTCTGTGCATAAGCTCTGTGGATAAGCGCCCCTAAGCTCGTTGTACAAGTGGGGTCGAAAGTCTGTGGGTAACTAGCCTGTGGATAAGTAGCCATTCCACACACAGCTTATCCGATAGCACAGCACAGGCAGAGCACCGTTTCTCCCCCGTGTTGTCATTCTCTGTACAGCACGTGGAATATGGCCTTAAGGCAGTTATCCACAGATGATCGCGTCCCTAGCTTTTATAAGCTTTACAGAAAAGCTTTAAATAACTTCCTTCTTTATTTTTATATCTATGGCATTGCTCGTCAAAGTCGAACCGCCTGGAATCGGTCCCGATGCCTTCAGATATCTAATTGAAGGAATAGCTGGTTGGAAATTGACCTAGAGGCTTGCTTTCTCTAGAATCCCCGGTCTCTTAAAACGGGGGCCATTCCGGCCCGTTGTGGACGAACCAGGTAACACGCCATGAAACGTACTTTCCAACCAAGCACCATCAAACGCGCCCGTACCCACGGTTTCCGTGCTCGCATGGCTACCAAGAACGGCCGTGCTGTCCTGTCGCGTCGCCGCGCCAAAGGTCGTGCGCGTCTGGCAGTTTGATAATCCGGTACTGGTGGTGAGTCAGGACTTCAGTCGGGAAAAGCGTCTGCTAACCCCCCGGCATTTCAAGGCAGTCTTTGACTCCCCCACCGGCAAGGTTCCGGGGAAAAGTCTCCTGCTCCTTGCGCGTAACAACGATCTGGATCACCCCCGTCTCGGGTTGGTGATCGGCAAGAAGAGCGTAAAGCTCTCCGTTGAGCGCAATCGCCTCAAGCGTCTGATGCGCGAATCGTTTCGCCTCCACCAGGACACTCTGGTTGGTTGGGATATTGTTATCGTCGCGCGCAAAGGCTTGGGGGACGTAGAAAACCCCGAATTGATTCAGCATTTCGGCAAGCTCTGGAAACGTTTGGCTCGCACCAGCAAGCCGACCCCAGCAGTCAGCCCCGAAACTGTAGGGGTAGACAGCACTGATGCGTAAACTGGCCCTCGTTCCGATCCAGTTTTACCGCTATGCCATTAGTCCGCTGATGGCCAGCCACTGTCGTTTCTACCCCAGTTGTTCCTGCTACGCGTATGAAGCCATAGAAAATCATGGCCTTCTGCGCGGTGGCTGGCTGACCTTTCGTCGTTTAGGTCGCTGTCATCCGTGGAATCCCGGTGGTTATGACCCGGTTCCGCCTATCCCTACCTCCCGTTCTTCTTCGATGGCCGAGTAATCATGGATATTAAACGCACGATCCTGATCGTCGCCCTGGCAATCGTGTCCTACGTTATGGTTCTGAAATGGAACCAGGACTATGGCCAGGCTGCCCTGCCGACTCAGAATGTTGCTACCAATCAGTCTGCTCCTGCTATTGCAGATGCACCGTTGGGTAACAATGCTTCCGCCAGTGCCGATGTACCCAGCGCGAATGCCGATACCAGCACCCCTGTAGATAACGCGGTCATCACCAATAAAGACCTCATCCACGTCAAGACGGATGTGCTGGACCTGGCGATCGATCCACAGGGCGGCGATATCGCCCAGTTGAAATTGCCACTGTATCCACGTCGCCAAGACCACCCGGATGTTCCTTTCCAGTTGTTCGATAACGGTGGCGAGCGTGTTTATCTGGCGCAAAGCGGCCTGACTGGCACTGATGGTCCTGATGCTCGTGCTACCGGTCGTCCGGTTTATTCGACCGAACAGAAGACTTATCAACTGGCTGATGGCCAGAACCAGTTGAACGTCGACCTGAAATTCAGTCACGACGGCATCAATTACATCAAGCGCTTCAGCTTCACCCGCGGTTTGTACGATCTGAAAGTCACGTACCTGATCGACAACACCAGCGAAAAGGCCTGGACCGGCAACCTGTTTGCCCAGCTCAAGCGTGATGGCAGTTCCGATCCGTCTTCCAGCACTGCCACCGGCACCGCGACTTACCTGGGCGCCGCCCTGTGGACAAGTAGCGAGCCGTACAAAAAAGTGTCGATGAAAGATATCGACAAGGCCGCGCTGAAAGAAACAGTGCAAGGTGGTTGGGTAGCCTGGCTGCAACACTACTTTGTAACCGCGTGGATCCCGAACAAGGGCGAAGCCAACCTGGTCCAGACCCGCAAGGACAACCAGGGCAACTACATCATTGGTTTCACTGGCCCGGCGTTGACCGTTGCGCCAGGCGCCAAGGCTGAAACCAGTGCCACCTTGTATGCCGGTCCGAAAAGCCAGGCCGTACTCAAGGAGTTATCCCCAGGTCTGGAACTGACTGTGGATTACGGCATCCTGTGGTTCATTGCCCAGCCAATCTTCTGGTTGCTGCAACATATCCACAGCATCGTCGGTAACTGGGGCTGGTCGATCATCTTCCTGACCATGCTGATCAAAGGGATTTTCTTCCCGCTGTCGGCCGCCAGCTACAAGTCGATGGCCCGTATGCGCGCCGTTGCGCCGAAACTGGCTGCACTCAAAGAGCAACATGGCGACGACCGGCAGAAAATGTCGCAAGCCATGATGGAGCTGTACAAGAAAGAGAAGATCAACCCGCTGGGTGGATGCTTGCCGATTCTGGTACAGATGCCGGTGTTCCTGTCGCTGTACTGGGTACTCCTGGAAAGCGTGGAAATGCGCCAGGCGCCGTTCATGCTGTGGATAACTGACCTGTCGATCAAGGACCCGTTCTTTATCCTGCCGATCATCATGGGCGCAACCATGTTCATCCAGCAGCGCCTGAACCCGACTCCTCCGGATCCGATGCAGGCCAAGGTAATGAAAATGATGCCTATCATCTTCACCTTCTTCTTCCTGTGGTTCCCGGCTGGTCTGGTTCTGTACTGGGTGGTCAACAACGTGTTGTCGATCTCTCAACAGTGGTACATCACACGTAAGATCGAAGCGGCTGCCAAAAAAGCCGAGGCGTAACTTACTCTGTGGATAACCACTCAAGACGCCCCCTCGTGGGGCGTTTTGCATTCTGTCACTTTTGTCTGGGAAACCGCTGATGAGCGCTCCTCGTGAAACCATCGCCGCCGTCGCCACCGCTCAAGGCCGGGGCGGTGTCGGTATCGTTCGTATTTCCGGGCCGCTTGCCGGCATGGCCGCCCAAGCGATCAGTGGGCGTGAGCTCAAGCCCCGGTATGCGCATTACGGGCCTTTTTTCGGCGAGGAGCTTGAGGTACTGGATGAGGGCCTGGCCCTGTATTTCCCGGGCCCGAACTCATTCACCGGTGAAGATGTGCTGGAACTGCAGGGCCATGGCGGGCCTATCGTCCTGGATATGCTGCTGCAGCGCTGCCTGCAACTGGGTTGCCGCCTTGCCCGGCCGGGTGAATTCAGCGAGCGCGCATTTCTCAACGACAAGCTCGACCTGGCCCAGGCCGAAGCCATCGCTGACCTGATCGAGGCCAGTTCTGCACAGGCGGCGCGCAATGCCTTGCGTTCGTTGCAGGGGGCGTTTTCCCTGCGTGTGCATAACCTCACCGAGCAATTGATCAGTTTGCGCATCTATGTCGAGGCGGCGATTGATTTCCCGGAAGAAGAAATCGACTTTCTTGCCGATGGCCATGTCCTGGCCATGCTCGATAAGGTGCGGGACGAGTTATCCACAGTTTTGAAGGAGGCCGGGCAGGGCGCATTGCTGCGTGATGGCATGACCGTGGTGATTGCCGGCCGGCCCAACGCCGGCAAGTCCAGCTTGCTCAACGCCCTGGCGGGGCGTGAAGCGGCGATTGTCACCGAGATTGCCGGCACCACCCGGGATATCCTGCGCGAACATATCCACATTGATGGCATGCCGCTGCATGTGGTCGATACCGCGGGGTTGCGTGATACCGATGACCAGGTGGAAAAGATTGGTGTGGAGCGGGCGCTCAAGGCTATCAGTGAGGCTGATCGTGTCTTGCTGGTGGTAGACGCGACGGCGCCTGAGGCCCTGGATCCTTTTGCCCTGTGGCCGGAGTTTCTTGAGCAGCGGCCAGACCCGGCCAAGGTCACGCTGATTCGCAACAAGGCAGACCTGACCGGTGAAGCCATCGCCCTGGAAGTCAGTGACGATGGCCATGTCACCATCAGCCTCAGCGCCAAGTCTGCCGGCGATGGCCTGGAGCTGCTGCGCGACCATCTCAAGGCCTGCATGGGCTACGAACAGACCTCGGAAAGCAGCTTCAGTGCTCGCCGTCGCCACCTTGAGGCACTGCGCCATGCCAGTGCCGCCCTTGAGCACGGCCGTGCGCAGTTGACCCTGGCAGGGGCAGGAGAGCTTCTGGCCGAGGATTTGCGCCAGGCACAGCAGCTTCTGGGGGAGATTACCGGGGCATTCAGTTCCGATGATCTGCTGGGTAGGATCTTTTCCAGTTTCTGTATCGGTAAATAACCCTTCGTTGTTCACAGACAGGCCATTGGTGCCTGTCTGTTTTGTCCGTTTCAGGACACTCCCACGTATTTTCTAACAATAACCTCGCCCCGAGGTGGCCTTGCCGTGGGCGAATTTTGCCGGGGTTGATGCGTTTCTGTGGATTAAGCCCTGTGAATAACCGCCCCTGTGCCCAGTTGATAACAGGGCTTGAAACCTGAGTAAAAACCCCTCTGTGGATAACCACCTGTTTAATCCACAGGCTTAAAGCACTTATCCAAGGGCCTCCCGACCACCTAACCACAGACTTTTGATTCTCTGTACATAAAGTAAATAAAGGCCTGTAGCAATCTATCCACAGAAAGTAGGCTCAGTAGAAATAAACATAAAAACAAAGATTTAATAAATTTCTCTCTTTTAATTTCTATTGTCTGTGATTCATCCACAGCTGGTTAAATTTTGTGCAAAGGGTTCTTTAGGAAGGGCTAAGTCCCTATACTTGCCGCCATAGCTCCAAAACCCTTTCAACAAACAATTCCTGATTACCTACATAAGCAGGCACGAGGTGCGTGGTGGATTTCCCTTCCCGTTTTGAAGTGATCGTCATCGGCGGCGGTCATGCCGGTACCGAGGCAGCACTGGCGTCAGCCCGCATGGGGGTCAAAACCCTGTTGCTGACGCACAACGTGGAAACCCTCGGTGCCATGAGTTGCAACCCCGCCATCGGTGGGATCGGCAAGAGCCATCTGGTCAAGGAAATCGACGCCCTTGGCGGTGTGATGGCCATGGCTACCGACAAGGGTGGTATTCAATTTCGCGTGCTCAACAGCCGCAAAGGCCCGGCCGTGCGGGCTACCCGGGCACAAGCCGACCGCATTTTGTACAAGGCAGCGGTACGCGAAACCCTGGAAAACCAACCCAACCTGTGGATATTTCAACAGGCAGCGGATGACCTGATCGTCGAACAGGACCAGGTGCGTGGTGTGGTCACGCAAATGGGCCTGCGTTTCTTCGCAGAATCCGTGGTGTTGACCACCGGTACCTTCCTCGGTGGACTTATCCACATCGGGATGCAGAACTATTCCGGTGGTCGCGCCGGTGATCCGCCGTCGATTGCCCTGGCTCATCGCCTGCGCGAGCTGCCGCTGCGTGTCGGCCGCCTGAAAACCGGGACCCCACCGCGTATCGACGGGCGTTCTGTGGATTTCTCGGTGATGACCGAGCAAGCCGGGGATACGCCGATCCCGGTAATGTCGTTCATGGGTTCCAAGGAGCAACACCCCAAGCAGGTGAGTTGCTGGATTACCCACACCAATGCGCGTACCCACGAAATCATCGCCGCCAACCTCGATCGTTCGCCGATGTATTCCGGGGTAATCGAGGGCATCGGCCCGCGTTATTGCCCGTCGATCGAAGACAAGATCCACCGCTTTGCCGACAAGGAAAGCCACCAGGTCTTTATCGAGCCGGAAGGTTTGACGACCCACGAGCTGTACCCGAACGGGATTTCCACTTCCCTGCCGTTCGATGTGCAAATCCAGATCGTGCAGTCGATTCGCGGCATGGAAAACGCGCATATCGTGCGCCCTGGCTACGCCATCGAGTACGACTACTTCGACCCACGGGACTTGAAATACAGCCTGGAAACCAAAGTGATCGGCGGTCTGTTTTTCGCTGGGCAAATCAACGGCACCACCGGTTACGAAGAAGCCGGCGCCCAGGGTTTGCTGGCCGGGACCAACGCCGCATTGCGCGCCCAGGGCAAAGACAGCTGGTGCCCGCGTCGCGATGAAGCGTATATCGGGGTGTTGGTTGATGACCTGATTACCCTGGGTACCCAGGAACCGTACCGGATGTTCACTTCCCGGGCCGAATATCGACTGATTCTGCGCGAAGACAACGCCGACCTGCGTCTGACCGAAAAAGGTCGCGAACTGGGCCTGGTCGATGACGCACGTTGGGAAGCATTCTGCAAAAAACGCGAAAGCATCGAACTGGAAGAGCAGCGCCTGAAAAGTACCTGGGTACGCCCGGGCACCGAGCAGGGCGATGCCATTGCCGAAAAGTTCGGTACGCCGCTGACCCACGAGTACAACCTGTTGAACCTGCTGTCCCGCCCGGAAATCGACTACGCTGGTCTGGTCTCGGTAACCGGCGGCGGCGCAGAAGATCCACAGGTGGCCGAGCAGGTCGAAATCAAGACCAAATATGCCGGTTACATTGACCGCCAGCAGGACGAGATCGCTCGACTGCGCGCCAGTGAAGACACCAAGCTGCCGGCGGATATCGATTACACCGGGATTTCCGGGCTGTCGAAAGAGATTCAAAGCAAGCTGGGGATAACTCGTCCCGAGACCCTGGGGCAGGCTTCCCGTATCCCGGGCGTCACCCCGGCAGCCATTTCGCTGTTGATGATTCATTTGAAAAAACGCGGCGCGGGCCGTCAGTTGGAGCAAAGCGCTTGAGTTCGTTGGTCACCTCGCAACACGCCGAAGAGTTATCCACAGGGGCACGCCAGTTGGGCGTGGACCTGACCGCAGCCCAGCACGAATTGCTGCTGGGCTACCTGGCCCTGTTGATCAAATGGAACAAGGCCTACAACCTCACGGCGGTGCGCGATCCCGATGAAATGGTCTCGCGCCACCTGCTCGACAGCTTGAGCGTGATGCCATTTATCGAAAATGGCCGCTGGCTGGACGTCGGCAGTGGCGGTGGTATGCCTGGCATCCCGCTGGCCATCCTGTTTCCCGAGTCGCAAGTGACCTGCCTGGACAGCAACGGCAAAAAAACCCGCTTCCTGACCCAGGTCAAACTCGAACTCAAGCTGGACAACCTGCAAGTTATCCACAGCCGCGTCGAAGCCTTCACGCCTGAACGGCCCTTCAACGGAATTGTTTCCAGGGCCTTCAGCAGCATGGAGAACTTCAGCAACTGGACCCGCCACCTGGGCGACCTGAACACCCGTTGGCTGGCAATGAAGGGCGTTCATCCAAGCGACGAGCTGTTAGCATTGCCGGCAGACTTCCACCTCGATAGCGAACACGCCTTGGCCGTACCCGGTTGCCAAGGCCAACGCCATCTGCTGATACTGCGCCGCACGGCATGATTGGGAACACAAGCAAGAATGGCTAAGGTATTCGCGATAGCGAACCAGAAAGGTGGCGTGGGCAAAACCACCACCTGCATCAACCTCGCAGCATCCCTGGTCGCTACCAAGCGTCGGGTGCTGTTGATCGATCTCGATCCACAGGGCAACGCCACCATGGGTAGCGGTGTGGATAAACACGGCCTGGAAAACTCGGTCTACGACTTGCTGATAGGCGAGTGCGACCTGGCCCAGGCCATGCACTATTCCGAACACGGCGGTTATCAACTGCTGCCGGCCAACCGCGATTTGACCGCGGCGGAAGTGGTGCTGCTGGAAATGCAGATGAAAGAAAGCCGTCTGCGCAGCGCCCTGGCGCCGATCCGCGAGAATTACGATTACATTCTGATCGACTGCCCGCCGTCGCTGTCGATGCTGACGCTCAACGCGTTGGTCGCCGCCGATGGGGTGATTATCCCCATGCAGTGCGAGTACTTCGCCCTCGAAGGCTTGAGCGACCTTGTGGATAACATCAAGCGTATCGCCGAGTTGCTCAACCCGAACCTGAAAATCGAAGGCCTGCTGCGGACCATGTATGACCCGCGCCTGAGCCTGATGAACGATGTGTCGGCGCAGCTCAAGGAACACTTTGGCGAGCAGCTCTACGACACCGTGATCCCGCGTAACATCCGCCTGGCCGAAGCGCCAAGCTATGGCATGCCCGCGCTGGCGTACGACAAGTCATCGCGCGGTGCCATTGCCTACCTGGCGCTGGCCGGCGAGATGGTTCGTCGCCAACGCCGTCATTCACGCACCGCTGCAGCCCAGCCAACTTAAGGAATCCCCATGGCCGTCAAGAAACGAGGTCTCGGACGTGGACTGGATGCACTGCTGAGTGGTCCGACTGTCACTTCGCTGGAAGAACAGGCGGTGCAGGCCGACTCCCGTGAGCTGCAACACTTGCCCCTGGACCTGATCCAGCGTGGCAAGTACCAGCCGCGCCGGGACATGGACCCGCATGCGCTGGAGGAGTTGGCGAACTCGATCAAGGCCCAGGGCGTGATGCAGCCGATTGTCGTACGCCCCATTGGTGGCGGCCGGTTTGAAATCATCGCCGGCGAACGCCGCTGGCGCGCCAGCCAGCAGGCTGGCCAGGAAACCATCCCGGCGATGGTGCGCGATGTGCCGGATGAAACGGCCATCGCCATGGCGCTGATCGAGAATATCCAGCGCGAAGACCTCAATCCCATCGAGGAAGCCATTGCCCTGCAGCGCTTGCAGCAGGAATTCAAGCTGACCCAGCAAGAAGTGGCCGACGCGGTGGGCAAATCCCGTGTCACGGTTTCCAACCTGCTGCGCCTGATCGCGCTGCCGGAAGTGATCAAGACCATGCTGTCCCACGGCGACCTGGAAATGGGTCATGCCCGTGCTTTGCTCGGTTTGCCGGAAAATCAACAGGTTGAAGGGGCGCGACACGTTGTCGCACGAGGTCTCACCGTTCGTCAGACCGAGGCCCTGGTGCGCCAGTGGCTCAGTGGTAAACCTGCGCCGGTCGAAACCACCAAGACTGATCCGGATATTGCGCGCCTGGAGCAGCGCCTGGCCGAGCGGCTGGGCTCTGCGGTACAGATTCGCCACGGCAAGAAGGGCAAAGGGCAATTGGTTATCGGATATAACTCCCTCGATGAGCTTCAGGGCGTTCTTTCCCATATCCGCTGAAACATTTGCTTATGTAGCGCGCAGTCGGAAATCACTACCTGGCAGTTGAATAGGGGCTGAACCGCCCCTATACTCTGCGCGCATTTTGTCGGCACAAATTATGCCAAGTTATTGATTTCCGGCAGCCGACCATTGAGGAGCAAGAGTGATGGAAACCCGCACGCCAAACACGTTGCCGTTCCATCGCTTGGCTGTTTTTCCGGTTTTATTGGCCCAATTTGTCATTTTGCTGATCGCTGCATTGGCGCTTTGGTACTGGCATGGGGTCGTAGCCGGATATTCAGGACTCTGCGGAGGCCTGATAGCCTTGCTGCCCAATATGTATTTTGCTCACAGGGCCTTTCGGTTTTCCGGCGCCCGGGCAGCCCAGGCTATCGTCCGGTCCTTTTATGCCGGCGAGGCAGGGAAACTGATTTTGACGGCAGTGCTGTTTGCACTGACCTTTGCAGGTGTGAAGCCATTGGCGCCGCTGGCTGTATTTGGCGTCTTCGTGTTGACCCAACTGGTCAGCTGGTTCGCTCCCCTGCTAATGAAAACAAGACTTTCGAAACCTTAGGGCGTTTGAGGCAACCATGGCAGAAACAACCGCTTCGGGCTATATCCAGCACCACTTGCAGAACCTGACCTTCGGTCAGCTTCCCAACGGCGGCTGGGGCTTTGCCCACTCCGCAGCAGAGGCCAAAGAAATGGGCTTCTGGGCTTTCCACCTGGATACTCTGGGCTGGTCGGTCGCATTGGGTCTGATCTTCGTCCTGATTTTCCGCATGGCGGCCAAGAAGGCGACTTCCGGTCAGCCAGGTGCCTTGCAGAACTTCGTTGAAGTATTGGTCGAATTCGTCGATGGCAGCGTGAAAGACAGCTTCCATGGCCGTAGCCCGGTAATTGCACCGCTGGCACTGACCATCTTCGTCTGGGTGTTCCTGATGAACGCCGTCGACCTGATTCCGGTGGACTGGATTCCTCAGTTGGCCATGGCGATCTCCGGCGACCCGCACATCCCGTTCCGCGCGGTATCGACCACTGACCCGAACGCGACCCTGGGCATGGCCCTGTCGGTGTTCGCGCTGATCATTTTCTACAGCATCAAGATCAAGGGCATCGGCGGCTTCATCGGCGAACTGACCCTGCATCCGTTCGGCAGCAAGAACATCTTCGTTCAAGCCCTGCTGATCCCGGTGAACTTCCTGCTGGAATTCGTCACCCTGATCGCCAAGCCAATTTCCCTGGCCCTGCGACTGTTCGGCAACATGTATGCCGGCGAGCTGGTGTTCATCCTGATCGCTGTGATGTTCGGCAGCGGCCTGCTCTGGCTTAGCGGCCTGGGCATTGTTCTGCAGTGGGCGTGGGCTGTGTTCCACATCCTGATCATCACCCTGCAGGCGTTTATCTTCATGATGCTGACCATCGTCTACCTGTCGATGGCGCACGAAGAGAACCATTAAGACCAGTCTCGACTAGTCTGATGTCCTTCCCGGTGAAACGGGAAGGTGGCCCCCAAGGGCTATGAAACGATTTGTTTTACCGCTTTAAAATCTAAAAAACCTAAACCATACGACGTAAAAGTCGGGAGGAAAGATGGAAACTGTAGTTGGTCTAACCGCTATCGCTGTTGCACTGTTGATCGGCCTGGGCGCCCTGGGTACTGCCATTGGTTTCGGCCTGTTGGGCGGCAAGTTCCTGGAAGGCGCAGCGCGTCAGCCAGAAATGGTTCCAATGCTGCAAGTTAAAATGTTCATCGTTGCCGGCCTGCTCGACGCCGTGACCATGATCGGTGTTGGTATCGCTCTGTTCTTCACCTTCGCGAACCCCTTCGTTGGTCAACTCGCCGGTTAATCACTCGTTTTTTCGAGTGATTGGTGTGTTGTGCAACGAACGAGCGAGGTATTGGCGTGAACATTAATGCAACCATTATTGGTCAGTCCTTAGCGTTCTTGATTTTTGTTGTTTTCTGCATGAAGTTCGTATGGCCTCCGGTCATCGCGGCTTTGCACGAACGTCAGAAGAAGATCGCGGATGGACTGGACGCTGCCGCACGAGCAGCTCGCGACCTGGAGTTGGCCCAAGATAAAGCGGGTCAGCAACTGCGCGAAGCGAAGGCTCAGGCAGCTGAAATCATTGAGCAAGCCAAGAAACGCGGTAACCAGATTGTTGAAGAGGCTGTTGAAAAAGCCCGTATCGACGCTGACCGTGTGAAGGTTCAGGCTCAGGCCGAGATCGAACAGGAACTCAATGGTGTCAAAGATGCGCTGCGTGCCCAACTGGGTGCTCTGGCCGTCGGCGGTGCTGAGAAGATCCTGGGTGCCACAATCGATCAAAACGCGCACGCGGAGCTGGTAAACAAACTGGCTGCTGAAATTTAAGCGAGGGCGATCATGGCAGAATTGACCACGTTGGCCCGACCTTACGCTAAGGCAGCCTTCGAGCACGCCCAGGCCCACCAGCAGCTGGCCTCTTGGTCAGCCATGCTCGGCCTGGCTGCAGCAGTGTCGCAAGACGACACCATGCAGCGCGTGCTCAAGGCCCCGCGACTGACGAGCGCAGACAAGGCCGCCACGTTTATTGACGTGTGCGGCGACAAGTTTGATGTGAAAGTGCAGAACTTCATCCACGTCGTTGCCGAAAACGACCGTCTCCCGCTTTTGCCGGAGATTGCCGCTCTGTTCGACCTGTACAAGGCCGAGCAAGAGAAGTCGGTAGACGTTGAAGTGACCAGTGCTTTTGCATTGAACCAAGAACAGCAAGACAAACTCGCCAAGGTTCTCAGTGCACGACTCGACCGGGAAGTGCGCCTGCAAGTTGCGGAAGACCCATCCCTTATTGGGGGTGTTGTCATTCGCGCCGGCGACCTGGTTATCGATGGCTCGATTCGCGGCAAACTCGCGAATCTTGCCGAAGCATTGAAATCTTGAGTTTGAAGGGGCAGCAGAGCAATGCAGCAACTCAATCCTTCCGAAATAAGTGAAATTATCAAGGGCCGCATCGACAAGCTCGATGTGACCTCCCAAGCCCGTAACGAAGGCACTGTCGTCAGCGTATCTGACGGCATCGTGCGGATTCACGGTCTGGCCGACGTAATGTACGGCGAGATGATCGAGTTTCCGGGCGGCGTCTACGGTATGGCCCTTAACCTGGAGCAAGACTCCGTAGGTGCCGTTGTATTGGGCGCGTACACCAGTCTGGCTGAAGGCATGAGCGCCAAGTGCACAGGCCGCATCCTCGAAGTTCCGGTGGGTAAGGAACTGCTGGGCCGCGTTGTCGACGCACTGGGTAACCCTGTTGACGGTAAAGGTCCACTGGGCAACACCGAGACCGACGCGGTCGAGAAAGTTGCTCCAGGCGTGATCTGGCGTAAGTCGGTAGACCAGCCTGTACAGACTGGCTACAAGGCTGTCGATGCCATGATCCCAGTCGGCCGTGGCCAGCGTGAGCTGATCATCGGTGACCGTCAGATCGGTAAGACCGCTCTGGCGATCGACGCGATCATCAACCAGAAAGACAGCGGCATTTTCTGCGTCTACGTCGCGATCGGTCAGAAACAATCGACCATCGCCAACGTGGTTCGCAAGCTGGAAGAAAACGGCGCCCTGGCCAACACGATCATCGTGGCGGCCAGTGCTTCGGAATCTCCTGCGCTGCAATTCCTGGCACCGTACTCCGGTTGCACCATGGGTGAATTCTTCCGCGACCGCGGTGAAGACGCGCTGATCGTTTATGACGATCTGTCCAAGCAAGCAGTGGCTTACCGCCAGATTTCCCTGCTGCTGCGCCGTCCACCAGGCCGTGAAGCCTACCCAGGCGACGTGTTCTATCTCCACTCCCGTCTGCTGGAGCGCGCATCCCGCGTTTCCGAAGAGTACGTAGAGAAGTTCACCAACGGCGCAGTAACCGGCAAAACCGGTTCCCTGACCGCACTGCCGATCATCGAAACCCAGGCTGGCGACGTTTCTGCGTTCGTTCCGACCAACGTGATTTCCATCACCGACGGTCAGATCTTCCTGGAATCGGCCATGTTCAACTCCGGGATCCGTCCTGCTGTGAACGCCGGTGTTTCGGTATCCCGTGTGGGTGGTGCCGCTCAGACCAAGATCATCAAGAAGCTTTCCGGTGGTATCCGTACCGCTCTGGCTCAGTACCGTGAACTGGCGGCATTCGCCCAGTTCGCTTCTGACCTGGACGAAGCGACCCGTAAGCAACTTGAGCATGGTCAGCGCGTTACCGAGCTGATGAAGCAGAAGCAATACGCGCCAATGTCGATCGCTGACATGTCGCTGTCGCTGTATGCCGCTGAGCGTGGGTTCCTGACTGACGTCGAAATCGCCAAGGTCGGCAGCTTTGAACAAGCGCTGATTGCTTACTTCAACCGAGATCATGCCGATTTGATGGCCAAGATCAACGTGAAGGGTGACTTCAATGACGAAATCGACGCTGGCCTGAAGGCCGGTATCGAGAAGTTCAAGGCCACCCAAACCTGGTAAGCCGCAGCGGGAGCCGCAAGGCTCCCGCTTGCTAACCTGATAGGTGTTACATGGCAGGCGCAAAAGAGATTCGCAGTAAGATTGCGAGCATCAAAAGCACGCAAAAAATTACCAGCGCCATGGAGAAAGTGGCGGTCAGCAAAATGCGCAAGGCACAAATGCGCATGTCGGCTAGCCGTCCTTATGCGGAGCGTATCCGCCAGGTAATTGGGCATCTGGCCAACGCCAACCCGGAATACCGCCACCCGTTCATGATCGAACGCGCCGTCAAGCGTGTAGGTTATGTGGTAGTGAGCAGTGACCGTGGTTTGTGCGGTGGTTTGAATACCAACCTGTTCAAGGCCCTGGTCAAGGACATGGCGGTAAACCGCGAAAACGGCGTCGAGATTGATCTGTGTGTTGTTGGTAGCAAGGGTGCGGCCTTTTTCCGCAACTTCGGCGGTAACGTCGTTGCAGCTATCAGCCACCTGGGTGAAGAGCCGTCGATCAATGACTTGATCGGCAGTGTGAAGGTGATGCTGGATGCGTACCTGGAAGGCCGGATTGACCGCCTGTCTGTGGTATCCAACAAGTTCATCAACACCATGACCCAGCAGCCAACCGTGGAGCAATTGATTCCACTGGTGGCGACCCCGGATCAGGAACTCAAGCACCACTGGGACTACCTCTACGAACCAGACGCCAAAGAGCTGCTAGACGGCTTGATGGTGCGCTACGTGGAGTCGCAGGTGTACCAGGCGGTGGTCGAGAACAACGCAGCTGAACAAGCGGCGCGGATGATCGCGATGAAAAACGCTACCGACAACGCCGGTGATCTGATCAGCGATTTGCAGCTGATCTACAACAAGGCGCGTCAGGCTGCGATCACCCAAGAGATCTCGGAAATCGTCGGCGGCGCTGCCGCGGTTTAACGGTTCAAATATTCAGAGGATCCAGCTATGAGTAGCGGACGTATCGTTCAAATCATCGGCGCCGTTATCGACGTGGAATTCCCACGCGACAGCGTACCGAGCATCTACAACGCGCTGAAAGTACAAGGCGCGGAAACTACTCTGGAAGTTCAGCAGCAGCTGGGCGACGGCGTAGTTCGTACCATTGCGATGGGTTCCACCGAAGGCTTGAAGCGCGGTCTGGACGTTGTCGACACTGGCGCTGCCATTTCCGTACCGGTCGGTAAAGCGACCCTGGGCCGGATCATGGACGTACTGGGCAACCCGATTGACGAAGCTGGCCCGATCGATACCGAAGAGCGCTGGGGCATTCACCGTCCAGCACCTTCGTTCGCCGAGCAAGCGGGCGGCAACGACCTGCTGGAAACCGGCATCAAGGTTATCGACCTGGTTTGCCCGTTCGCCAAGGGCGGTAAAGTCGGTCTGTTCGGTGGTGCCGGTGTAGGCAAGACCGTAAACATGATGGAACTGATCCGTAACATCGCCATCGAGCACAGCGGTTATTCCGTGTTCGCCGGTGTGGGTGAGCGTACCCGTGAGGGTAACGACTTCTACCACGAGATGAAGGACTCCAACGTTCTGGACAAAGTGGCACTGGTCTACGGTCAGATGAACGAGCCGCCGGGTAACCGTCTGCGCGTCGCACTGACTGGCCTGACCATGGCCGAGAAGTTCCGTGACGAAGGTAACGACGTTCTGCTGTTCGTCGACAACATCTACCGTTACACCTTGGCCGGTACTGAAGTATCCGCACTGCTGGGCCGTATGCCTTCGGCAGTAGGTTACCAGCCGACCCTGGCTGAAGAGATGGGCGTTCTGCAAGAACGTATCACTTCGACCAAGGAAGGTTCGATCACGTCGATCCAAGCGGTATACGTACCTGCGGATGACTTGACCGACCCGTCGCCTGCGACCACCTTCGCCCACTTGGACGCCACCGTCGTACTGTCCCGTGACATCGCTTCCCTGGGTATCTACCCAGCGGTCGATCCACTGGACTCGACTTCGCGCCAGCTGGACCCGAACGTGATCGGCCAGGAGCACTACGACACCGCTCGCGGCGTTCAGTACGTGCTGCAGCGCTACAAAGAGCTGAAGGACATCATTGCGATCCTGGGTATGGACGAGCTGTCGGAAACCGACAAGCAGTTGGTATCCCGCGCTCGTAAGATCCAGCGCTTCTTGTCGCAGCCGTTCTTCGTGGCTGAAGTCTTCACCGGTGCCTCGGGTAAATACGTTTCCCTGAAAGACACCATTGCTGGCTTCAAAGGCATCCTCAACGGTGACTACGACCACCTGCCAGAACAAGCGTTCTACATGGTCGGCGGCATCGAAGAAGCGATCGAGAAAGCCAAGAAACTGTAATCCAGGCGCCCGGCAACGGGCGCTCATCAGGTTGAGGCAATCAGATGGCTATGACAGTCCATTGCGATATCGTCAGCGCGGAAGGGGAAATCTTCTCCGGTCTGGTAGAGATGGTAATTGCACACGGCGAGTTGGGTGACCTGGGTATTGCCTTGGGCCACGCACCGCTGATCACCAGCTTGAAGCCCGGTCCGATTACTCTGACCAAGCAGGGCGGGGAAAAGGAGGTGTTCTACATCTCTGGCGGTTTCCTCGAAGTTCAGCCGAACATGGTCAAGGTTCTTGCCGACACCGTGCAACGTGCTGGCGACCTGGATGAAGCCTCCGCTCAGGAAGCCGTCAAGGCTGCCGAGAAGGCTCTGCACGAAAAAGGTGCGGACTTCGACTACAGCGCTGCTGCTGTACGTCTGGCCGAGGCTGCAGCCCAGCTGCGCACGCTCCAGCAGATCCGCAAGAAGTAAGCGGCCAAGCCGTCATGCTTCATGCGCGATTGATTAAAAAGGGTAGCCTCGGCTACCCTTTTTCTTTTTTTGCAAAACACTTCTTTGGTCTGAAGCCGGACCGCCCAGGATTGGTAGCCATTCATGTCTCTTGAAATCGTCATTCTCGCCGCTGGCCAGGGCACTCGCATGCGTTCTGCCCTGCCCAAGGTACTGCACCCGGTTGCGGGTAACTCCATGCTGGGCCATGTTATCCACAGCGCCCGGCAACTGGACCCACAGCGTATCCACGTAGTGATTGGCCATGGTGCCGATGCGGTGCGTGAGCGTCTGGCAGCCGCTGACTTGAATTTCGTATTGCAGGACAAGCAACTGGGTACCGGTCATGCCACCGCGCAAGCTGTGCCGTTCATCAAGGCCGACACCGTGCTGATCCTCTACGGGGATGTGCCGCTGATCGAAGTGCAAACCCTGCAGCGCCTGCTCAAGCACGTAGTGCCGGGCCAGATGGGCCTGCTCACCGTTGAACTGGACGACCCCACCGGTTATGGCCGCATCGTGCGCGATGCCGACGGCAAGGTCGCCGCCATCGTCGAGCATAAAGATGCCAGCGAGGCCCAGCGGGCGATAACCGAAGGCAATACCGGGATTCTCGCGGTGCCGGCGGCTCACCTGGCAGACTGGATGAGTCGCTTGTCGAATAACAATGTCCAGGGCGAGTACTACCTCACCGACGTCATCGAGATGGCCGTCAGCGACGGCCTGCTGGTCGCCACCGAGCAGCCCCACGACCCGATGGAAGTGCAGGGCGCCAACGACCGCAAGCAACTGTCGGAACTGGAGCGTCACTACCAGCTACGCGAAGGCCGCCGCCTGATGGCGCAGGGCGTGACACTGCGTGACCCGGCGCGTTTCGACGTACGCGGTGAGGTTACCGTGGGCCGCGACGTGCTGATCGATATCAACGTGATTCTCGAAGGCCGCGTAATTATCGAAGACGACGTGGTGATTGGCCCGAACTGCGTGATCAAGGACAGCACCCTGCGCAAAGGCGTGGTGGTCAAGGCCAACAGTCACTTAGAGGGCGCTGTGATGGGCGAGGGCAGCGATGCCGGGCCGTTCGCACGGTTGCGTCCTGGAAGCGTGCTTGAGGCCAAGGCCCATGTGGGTAACTTTGTTGAGCTGAAAAATGCCCACCTGGGCGAGGGCGCCAAGGCTGGTCACCTGACTTACCTGGGCGATGCCGTTATCGGTGCGCGCACCAACATCGGCGCCGGTACCATCACCTGCAACTACGATGGCGCCAACAAGCACCAGACCGTGCTGGGTGAAGATGTATTCATCGGCTCCAACAACTCGCTGGTTGCCCCAGTGAAAGTGGGCGATGGTGCCAGCACGGCTGCTGGCTCCACCATCAATCAGGATGTGGATAACTTGCAGCTGGGTGTGGCCCGGGCCCGCCAACGCAACATCGACGGCTGGAAACGCCCGGTCAAAATCAAAAAGACCTGAGTTATCCACAACCTCCCAGGCACCACCCATCCATGTGGGAGCTGGCTTGCCTGCGATAGCGATATTTCAGTCACGTTTTCATCGACTGATACACCGCTATCGCAGGCAATCCAGCTCCCACATTTTTTGATCGGGGCCTTAACAAAATTTCATTCGGCCGCTTGACGACTTCCCGCCAATAGGTTTTGATTACCTTCGTTATCTTTCGGAACGAAACTTATCATCACCATGTCGAAACGAAATACACCACAACGACGCCACAACATCCTCACCTTGCTCACCGAGCAGGGTGAAGTGAGCGTGGATGAATTGGCCAAGCGTTTCGAGACCTCCGAAGTGACCATCCGCAAGGACCTCGCCGCCCTGGAAAGCAACGGCTTGCTGCTGCGCCGCTACGGTGGCGCAATCACCATGCCCCAGGAGCTGGTGGGCGATCCTGCCCAGCCCATTTCCGTGCACAAGCGCGCCATTGCCCGGGCGGCGGTCAAACGCCTGCGTGAACATGCACGGATCATCATCGACAGCGGCAGCACCACCGCCGCGATGATCCCCGAACTGGGCCATCAGCCCGGCCTGGTGGTGATGACCAACTCCCTGCATGTGGCCAGTGCCCTGAGTGAACTGGAGCATGAGCCGGTGCTGTTGATGACCGGGGGCACCTGGGACCCGCATTCGGACTCGTTCCAGGGGCAGGTGGCCGAACAGGTGCTGCGCTCTTATGACTTCGACCAACTGTTCATCGGCGCCGACGGCATCGACCTGCAGCGCGGCACCACCACCTTCAATGAATTGCTGGGCCTGAGCCGCGTGATGGCCGAAGTTGCCCGTGAAGTGGTGGTGATGGTCGAGTCCGACAAGATTGGCCGCAAGATCCCCAACCTGGAACTGCCCTGGAGCAGCGTCCATACCCTTATTACTGATGATCGCCTGCCGCTTGAGGCCCGCGACCAGATTCAAGCCCGCGGCATTACGCTGATTTGCGCGGCAGTCATCTAGGAGAGAAACCATGTGTGGAATTGTAGGCGCAGTCGCTGAACGAAACGTTACCGCCATTTTGCTCGAAGGCCTAAAGCGCCTGGAATACCGTGGCTACGACAGTGCCGGCGTGGCGGTCTTCAGCAACGCGGGCAAGCTTGAGCGCATGCGTCGCCCAGGCAAGGTCAGCGAATTGGAACAGGCCCTGGCCGGTGAGCCCCTGGCGGGCCGCCTGGGCATCGCCCACACCCGCTGGGCGACCCACGGGGCACCGTGCGAGCGCAATGCCCACCCACACTTCTCCGGTGATATTGCGGTGGTGCACAACGGCATCATCGAAAACCACGAAGTGCTGCGCGAACAACTCAAGGGCCTGGGCTACGTCTTTACCTCGGACACCGACACTGAAGTTATCGCCCACCTGCTCAACCACAAGCTCAAGGACCACAGCGACCTGACCACCGCCCTCAAGGCCACGGTCAAGGAGCTGCATGGTGCCTACGGCCTGGCGGTGATCAGCGCCAGCCAACCGGACCGCGTGGTTGCCGCCCGCAGTGGCAGCCCGCTGGTGATCGGCCTGGGCCTGGGGGAAAACTTCCTCGCCTCCGACCAACTGGCCCTGCGCCAGGTCACCGACCGCTTCATGTACCTGGAAGAAGGCGATATCGCCGATATCCGCCGTGAAAGCGTGGCGATCTGGGACGTCAACGGCAACTCCGTCGAGCGCGAAGCGGTGCAGTACCGCGATGGTGCCGAAGCCGCCGACAAGGGCGAGTTCCGCCACTTCATGCTCAAGGAAATCCACGAGCAACCGGCCGTGGTACAGCGCACCCTGGAAGGTCGCCTTGGCGACAAGCAAGTACTGGTTAATGCGTTCGGTCCGCAAGCCGCCGAGCTGTTCGCCAAAGTGCGCAATGTGCAGATCGTCGCCTGTGGCACCAGCTACCACGCCGGCATGGTCGCGCGTTACTGGCTCGAAGAACTGGCCGGCATCCCGTGCCAGGTCGAAGTGGCCAGCGAGTTCCGCTACCGCAAGGTGGTAGTGCAGCCCGACACCCTGTTCGTCACCATCTCCCAGTCCGGCGAGACTGCCGACACCCTGGCTGCCCTGCGCAATGCCAAAGAATTGGGCTACCTGGCGAGCCTGGCGATCTGCAACGTGAGCATCAGCTCCCTGGTGCGTGAGTCCGACCTGACCCTGCTGACCCAGGCCGGTCGCGAAATCGGCGTAGCCTCCACCAAGGCCTTCACCACCCAATTGGTGGGGCTGCTGCTGCTGACCCTGTCCCTGGGCCAGGTGCGCGGCACATTGGCCGCAGGCGTGGAGGCCACCCTGGTCGAAGAACTGCGCCGCCTGCCCACCCGCCTGGGCGAAGCCCTGGCCATGGACAGCACCGTAGAGAAAGTCGCCGAGCTGTTTGCCGACAAGAACCACACCCTGTTCCTCGGCCGTGGCGCGCAATACCCAGTGGCGATGGAAGGCTCCCTGAAACTCAAGGAAATCTCCTATATCCACGCCGAAGCCTACCCGGCCGGTGAACTCAAGCACGGTCCATTGGCCTTGGTGGACGACGACATGCCCGTGGTCACCGTGGCGCCGAACAACGAACTGCTGGAGAAGCTCAAGTCCAACCTGCAGGAAGTACGTGCCCGTGGCGGCCAACTGATCGTGTTCGCCGACGAAAAGGCCGCCATGACCAACGGCGAAGGCACCCACGTCATCAACATGCCGCACATCCACGACACCCTGTCGCCGATCCTCTACACCATCCCGCTGCAGTTGCTGTCGTATTACGTGGCCGTGCTCAAGGGCACCGACGTTGACCAGCCGCGTAATTTGGCCAAGTCGGTGACGGTTGAGTAACGTCTACCGGTCATGAGAAAGGGCTGGCTTCTAACAATAAAGATTGACACTTAACAATAAAGATTGACACGCCGTAACATAGATTGACACAAGGCCGAAACCCCCGTATTTACGGGGGTTTCCATTTTTTGGCTGAGCCATCGGTCTAGATTCTCCGCTTCGCCACGCTCCGGGAGTAGGCTAAAGAGGGCTGTACCATGAACAGGTGGTGGGCGATTTTTTCCTATAACTATTTTTCAGGGCGAGGAGAGGCGGTCCCGGCGGACGAAGGAGGTAGCATTGCGCGGTCGTAGGTTTTCGTCTGAGACAGATATTCAGCGGCATATTTCGAATGGATTCGGTAGCGGAGCTGGTGCCAGTTATCTGCCGTGGCTGCGCGTCCAAGACGTGCCTTCCAGAGGACGCTCCCACAAGATCCAAGGTGTGAAGATCGATCGTCTCCACCACCTCTTTTCTGACCTCGAACGCGCTTATTTTTTGGTATGTGAATTTTCGGAAAATGTTGTGGATATACGCGAACAGTATCCACTGCTACCGCGAGAAAGTGCTCAAGCAATCGCGAGCTCTATGGGAGTGCGATACCCGAAGTATCCGAAGACAGTGCTTCCTTACGTTATGACCACGGATTTTTTATTAACGATAAAAAAGCCCGATGGCAGCTTTAAATCCGTAGCCAGAACAATCAAATACCGCAGTGACCTCGAAGGCAAAAAAGCCAGGAGGACGTTGGAAAAATTTGAGATCGAAAAGCGTTTCTGGACTGGCCAACACGTTGATTGGGCCATTGTCACCGAAGAAATGTTCAGCCCCGATTTGATCAAAAATTTAGGCTTACTCAGGAAGTTCGCTCAACTGCCGCGCGCCTTGGCAGAGCCATCATTACACACAGATTTTCTGGGGCACTTAGCGAGCTGTCGTCCCTACCCGTGGAGTACTGCTGAATCTCTGCGAAAGATTGCCGCACGTTTATTTATCTCCTATCAAGACTCTCGGGCTTTATATCATCACCTGATATGGGCTAAGTCGATCAAGGTAGATTTGGTTGGTACTCCCATTCAAATGACTGCACCACTACCAACATTTGAAATCATTGAGAAACCAATGAAAATTTCACTGACGGCGGAGGGCCTATCATGAAAGTCCAAGTCAATGATTGTTTCGAACCGCTTACTGAGTTTTCCGTCGTGCCGGGCTTCGTTAGGGTCTTGTACCTCAATGAGCGATACGATGCGGTCGTTTTGATCCAATTAACGGATCCGCCCCGCCAACCGATTGGTTTAGGCCTGGAGGAGCTTCGCGGATCCGTCATTGCAGGTGATACGAAGCTAGCCAAGGTCGTTACGCCTGAGTTTCTCTTAGTGTTAGAGGATGACTTGGATGAGAAAAAGAAGCGGGAAAGGGATGAAAAGTGGAACATCATCGCACCCCTGATCGACTCAGGTTATCCAGGTCAGATATTCGCTCCTGGTGAGATGGGTCAAATGGTCGGCGCTAGAGCTGTTGAGCTCGGTATACAGCGCAAGAGCATCTATCGGCTTCTGTACCGTTACTGGATCAACGGCCAAGTTCGAAATGCGCTCTTGAAAAACTATGCGGGCGTCGGAGTTCCTGAGCGCAAGTATGATCCCGCAAAGCCCCCGGGTAGGAAGCCAAGGTATCAAGGTATTGCCGTTTCACCGACCAAGGTTATCGATGCAGTGGATAAGCGCTGTATCCGTATCGGCTACTCGTTATTTGTCGGGGATAAGACTTCTACGATAACCAACGCCTATGTTGAGATGCTCAGGAGGTTCTATACCGCGAAAGACCTGTCGAAAAATCCAGAATCAGGCGGTCGTTTGCTACCCGAATCGGAAATTCCTTCCTTTAGACAGTTCGATTATTGGGGAAAGCAATATTTCGACGAGGTTGAAACTGAACGTGGCCGTAAGGGAATGCGTAAGTGGCTAAAAGATTGCCGCCCCCTTTCTGGAACCGTCCGTGACTGGCTTCGTGGCCCCTGCCATCAGTTTGAGATCGATGCCACCATTGCGGACATTTATCTCGTGAACGGATACTCCAGGCGAATGCTCATTGGACGGCCGGTTGTGTACGTCGTCATTGATAGCTTTTCCGGCATGATCGTCGGTCTCTATATCGGATTAGAGGGCCCGAGTTGGAACGGAGCCAGGCAAGCGCTTTTCAACGCTTTCACTTCGAAGGTTGAGTTTTGCGCTACCAATGGGGTCACAATCGATTCAGAGGAATGGGCCTGTCATCACCTCCCACATCACATCTACGCTGATCGAGGCGAGATGTTGGGGAAAGCAGCTGAGGGTCTTGCCACTGGCCTGAATATCGAGCTGGGAATCGCTCCGCCTTACCGCCCTGACTGGAAGTCGATGGTTGAGAGCCGGTTCGGTATCCTGAACAACCTGACAGGCATCAGGTGGCTTCCTGGTGGTGTAGCTGCTAGGGAGAAGGAACGTGGCGAGCGAGATTACCGACTCGATGCAACGCTGAGCATTAAAGAGTTCACCAAGATTATCATCCAGTGTGTCCTTCACTATAACCGCTTCAACAGGCAGCCCGACAGGCTCACTCAAGAGATGATGAACGACGGTGTCGATCCGACGCCGTCAGGTATCTGGACTTGGGCATTAGAAAATGGTCATGTCGAACCAAACAATCATCCCGACGAGATGGTCTATCTCCATTTGCTTCCGCGTGAGCAAGCGACGGTGCAAAAGGGTGGTGTGCTATTCCGAGGGATGCACTATGTCTGTGATGTAGCGATCGAGAACAACTGGTTTGCGAAGGCCCGTAGCCGCGGGGTTTGGTCGATAGAGTGTTGGTATGACCCAAATTCCTCAGCACATATTTGGATTCGGGGAGACAACAAACAGTTCATCCGTTGCGATTTGCGTAAGTCTGATAGCAAGTATGCTGGTTATCGATCCGATGAGATTTTCGATCTGCTCGAAGCTTACCGCCAGACTCCACCGACTCATAAACGTGCTGAGCTGGAGAGTCGGATTTCGTTGCTGGAGGAAGTTAATAAAGTCGTCAGCGGTGCGATCGCTGAGCGAAATGATGAGCCAGCGCCTGCGACCAAAGCTGAGATGATTGGAAATATTCGTGAGAATCGCGCCGTTGAGCGCCTCAAGGAGCGTGAGACCGCCCATGTGCCAGAGGGTGTGAGGATTGAATCGCCTGTGCTCAAGACAGAGATCTCCCAAGATCGCTCAGAAAACTTTGCCGGCCCTCGCAGCGCTCAGGTTATCGATATGCTCAAACGCCTCCGCCCAGGACAAAACTCATGAAAGGCGCCCAAGTTTTCGCAAGCTACACGAAGCAGGCGATAGCGGACTACGCGGGAAATCCACTCATCGAAGCGCTGCCACCGATCTTCTCAGAAGAGGTGGCAATGCAACTAATCTCGAACTTCCCCCGTCCTGTTGATCCAGAAGAGCTGACCCTCGACCGATCGACTCGGGTTCACTGCATCGACCGCTTGAGAACGGTGGTCCAGCCTTTGTTGGTCCACATGGATCTGGAGTCCGTATTTTCATTGCTGGTACGACGTGGGTACGTCGGACGCAACCCGACCTCTCCAGACACTGTCAGACATCTTCACTCACTTTCGGGCGCACAGCGCTACCACGATGGATTCAAGTCCACTGCCGAAACGTTCAGTCTGGTTGGCCTTAGTGGCATTGGAAAGTCCACCGCACTCGAAGCCATTTTGAGTCTCTACCCTCAAACGATTCGCCACGAGCGTTATGAAGGAAAGCAGTTCGTTCATACCCAGATCACCTGGCTCAAGCTTGACTGCCCCCGAGATGGTTCGCTGGCAGGCTTCTGTCAGCAATTTTTCTATGCGGTCGGGCGAGCTTTAGGTGATGAGGATTACTACAAGCGGTATAGGGCTCGGAACATCAATGACTCGTTGCAACAAATGGAACAGGTTGCGAGTACATTTTTCATCGGAGCTTTGCTGATCGACGAACTTCAGAACCTGCACCTCGCGAAAACTGGGGGCAAGGACAACATGCTGAATTTCTTCCTCCATCTAGTGAACAACATCGGAATTCCTGTGGTGTTCATCGGGACAAATTCGATGATCAGCCTATTTTCGGACGTCATGCGCAACGCAAGGCGTTGCTGCGGCGTCGGGGTACTCGAATTTAAACGTTTTGAGAAGGACGATGACGAGTGGCGCATGCTTGTTGAAAACCTCTGGAGCTATCAGTGGTACCAGCAGCCGGTCGAACTGACAGAGGATGTGTTTGATGCGCTGTATGAGCATACACAAGGGGTCACCGACTTTTTGGTGAAGCTTTTGGTGCTCAGTCAAAGGTATGCGATCCAGAGTGGTTCGGAATGCGTTACCGCCGAGACAATTGCGTTGGTGAGCAACACCAAGATGCAGATATTGAAGCCAGCTTTGTCCGCTCTGCGAAGCCGAGATCCGAAACGGATGCGGCAGTTCGATGATTTGCTTCCGATTGAAGACCAACTAAGCGACATGATGGCGTTCGATGGTGTGGCTCGGCCGGAGCGACTGGCATTGCTGCGCAGTGTCATCAGTCGCAGCGACAATAGTGCTACCAAACCTAATGTGGCGGCCGTTAACCAAGTCAAATCGCAGTCACCTGCGGCGGTGGCGGTTGAGACCTCAGAGGCACAGGCGCTAAGTGAAAGTGAAGACTCCATTGAGGCGTTGAAGAGCGCCGGTTGGATAAGCAGTGATCTCTTTGAGTTTTCTCCGTTGTATCGGAAGGGGTGAATTAAGGGTGACGAAATGGGGCTCAAATTCCATTTCTTTCCGGCCGTTTTCCACGATGAGACGCTTCACAGCGTTCTCTCAAGATACGCCCGGCTCTGTGGCGTACGTAGTTGCGCAGCAGTTTTCGATGGAGCGCAGTCCGCGAAATGCTTTTCGCAGAACGTTGCTTTTCCATGTCGACTAGCTGAGCTTGTCGAGGCGCTGCCGTGTGATACAGGCTTATCGCTAGCCGCTGTCATAAAGCGCCATACGCAACTGCCCTACTACGAACCTTTTTTGACCCCGCAACAGGTGGGCGACGCCAATATCTTGATGGCGGGAAACGGCAAGGGGTTGATGCTAAGGTTGGGGTTAATCGCGAGCCGACTCCAGTTTGCTTCGAGAGTGCGATTTTGCTTCGACTGTGTCGAACAGGACATGGCCTGTGTGGGAGCAGCGTACTGGCACCGTGTGCATCAGCTTCCAGGCGTTTTGATCTGTCCCCACCATGGAACTCCGTTGAGGCTCCTTGATTACCGCTGGTTGAGCAGAAACTCTCGAAGAATGCATTTACCGGACGATGAGGACGTTCAGTCTCACTCCATTTCGCTAGAGATCCCTCAAAATCTACAAAGTGCTCTGCACGAAATAGCGCAGCGTTCGATGCAGGTGCTTGAGACCGATGTTCCGCCATTATGTCCTGATGCGATTCGCTCGGTGTTTCTGGATAGCGCTATTGCCTTGAAAATGGCTTCCGATACTGGTCGGCTGCACTTAGGCATTTTGGCGCGACACATGTCTGCATTCTTTGAGGGGCTCCCCTCCTCAGGGGAGTACTCGATACTGAGCAAGTCGTCTGCGGATATACCGGCGGCCTGGATTGTGAAGCTTTTACGTAAGCCGAGGGGCACCCATCATCCACTGAAATTCATCCTGCTGGCCTGTGCGCTCAAGGTCGACATGGAAAGGATACTGCGGCCAAACGGTCCTATTACCGAGTCGCTTAGTCGAACTGCCAATACCGAAACTCCCTGTGGACGAGCTGCCAACAGATCTCCAACCAATCGCTCAAGCACCAATGAGTATATGAGTGAGGCATCTGAAACGATCTGGACGCTGGCGCTCTCGGGGGCTAACGCTAAAACCATAGCGTCAGAAACAAGGAGCTCGGTTACATGCGTCTATCGAATGATACGCGCGATTTCGAATGGACCTGACCTATGGAAAGAGGCGAGGCTTTCGAAACTTCTGGTTGATAGGAGGAACCGATTTGACGGGGAATACAGAGCTCGCCTAGCTCATGAGTGTCGAGATTATGTGTGGCTTCATCGAAACGATCGGCAATGGCTGTCCGAGCTGACACAAGAGCCAGGTAAAGCCCACAGACCGCGCGGACAGCAGGCAGAAAGATTCAAAGACCTCGACCTTGCCAACGAAGTGGTTCAATGCGCTGAAATGTTACGAGCGCTTCCAGGTAAACCTGTCCGCATCTCACGGACAAAAATAGGCAGAGAGCTTCATGTGTTATCTAGGTTTGAAAAGCAGCTCAACAAGCTGCCGCACTGTGCGGCTGCACTGGCAGCCGAATGCGAAACCCTTGATGCATTCCATCGGCGGCGCCTGAGCTGGGCCGAGCGGAAGCTAAAACTTGACGGCAAGCCAATCACTCAATCAGCGCTGTATCGAACAGCGTGTCTCAGAAAACTCCAAATATGAGTGAATGCACCCTGATCCGCGTATGAATATTGCTCTGTAACGCCGTCGGCACAAGCCTCTATATATATGAGCTGTGCGTGGATTCGATGTGTGAATTTTGACGAGGCGTGCAGTGAAAGTATTTATATGTGTGGTGTATTGTATTTTGACTCTGGCGTAAAAACTGCTGTTTTCTAATAAAATAATTGCTGGCTGTTCGCTACTGTATGGCGTTCATTTTTAAAAATCCTTACCCGGGTACACGGTGATATGTGATAAAAGAACACCATCCACAGGACTCGCGTCCTACCAGAACCCACGTTAGAAGTCGGCTACTCATGTCCAGTATTCTGTTTTTCCCAATGTCTATGCCAGACGAGACACTATTATCTCGTATTACGAGATACCATTTTTTGTCCGGAAACAAAACCGAGGCAGAAACCTTTCGTGATCTTTTTGGCGTTGCGCCATTTCAGCTATCTATCATACCGAAGCAATTAGAAAACCTTGCTTCTCGATTGCCGGGAGTTAAAGAAAGCAACTTGGCTGAGTTGCTTGAGATTAACACTACGTTCCCAGCCTACAAACCTTTTATAGGATTATCAAAAGAACCCTCTAAGGAGTTTGACAAGGTTTTATCTGATGTCGCTCGAGTGCCTAGGAGAGAAGGTACGAGGAATAGCAGAGCTAAAATTTGCTTGGCCTGTGTGCAGGCCGACCTCATAGAGTGTGGCTACGCATATTGGCACCGAGCTCATCATGTACCGGGCGTTACAGCGTGCTGGCGACATGGTGAAGAACTTCTTCAATCTTGCCCTAATTGCTCTCATCCTTTTTATCGTAAAAACCGATTGTTACCGGGGTTGACCGATGATTGTGCTTGCGGGTGGAACGCTGTTAAACCTGCGAACCGCTCACTCGCCTCAAATGAAGAGCGCGAGTTTGCAGTTTTTGTAAATGATATTCTGCAACGCAATCTGCCATCGATAGATTATACGGTTTTGGCTGCTTGTTATCGGCGTCAAGCAAAGAAGCAAGGGTTTGTTCATGGGAACCTAATTGGCACAGCTAAATTATTTAGCAGTATTCGTGATAAGTTCAGCGATAAAATTATTTCAAAAATTGATTTGGCATACGCAGCTGGAATTCGAAGTCAATGGATTAGGCTATCGACAACAAGAGGTCAAATTGATATGCCGTTGGCAAGGCATCTTTTAATATCTCTCCATCTTTTTGGATGTGCAGAAAAGTTTGAGAAATGCTTGGCAGAAGAGTCTCTACTTGCTAGCTCGGCAAACCCGACGGTCCGTCTTAAAGAGAAAACTTTGCCAGAACATAAGAAAAAGGCTTATCGAGAAAAAATCTCAATGCTACTTGAAGTGAAGCCAGGCATTGGTATGGACTATCTTTGGGTAAGTGCTTATCAAGTAACCCGTTGGCTCAACGAAAACGATAAGGACTGGTTGTTGAGTAAAATTACAGGGAACGTAATGCAGAAGAGTAGTGCCGAGCCGGCGGTGAACGATGAGGACGAAAAATACGCAACTATTCTTATAGAGGGCGTTGAGAACTTGTACCGCATCACCCAAAAACAGGTGCGAGTAAATATCAGTAACATGCTTGCACTTTTGCCGCGAAAAGTAAGTAGGCAGCGTGCGACTCGTAAGTCTTTCCCGTTGTTGTCAGCTCAACTTGAACTTCAATTTGAGTCTCTTTGGCATTTTAGGTTGCGGAGATTTATATGGACGATGTCGGAGATCGCGAGGCTTAAGTTACCGCCAAACAACTCCAGCTTGAGATTATTGACAACAGTACCTCATGTGGCCTGCCAGGCTCTCATAAATCACTTCGAGTGGAATTTAGACAGCATGGTTAAGGACGGCATTAAGGTTGAGGTTATGCTTAGAAATACCGGCGTCTCGCGGCAATGGGAAGGGCCACTAGGTTATGATATTCCCATGGGTGGCAATGCATACATGGAGATGATCGCGTCCAATTCAAAGCCCCAGTAGATATTTTTATGGCGTGGCGCAGTTGCTCTGGATCCGGTGATTTCTGTGGCTTATTGCTGGGCGTTGGATGTCATTGTTAATACCGACGCCTATTGCGTATTGATCGGGCATTGGATGTGCACCGATAGCAGCGGTTTACGCATATACGGGATTTATGCCGCATACGTCGATTTCGCGTATTCAATGTCCGCAGACATCGGTATCTATCTCAACGTCGATTCAAGCATGAGCAGGGGAATTACGTCGCTAGCGCAATCCACTCCAGTGGGCTGCGTAATTACATAGGCTTGACCACCTATTTGCATTCGACTTGACCAGTTAGGCCGTGATTGATTGTTTCGCTGTACGTAGCCTGACTGACAAGATTTTAAGTGTGATAGAGAACCCTAACAGCCGCTTAATCCATTTGATTCAGTCTTGGTTGCAGCCATTGGTGTTAGCCACGGCATTTGATTCGTAGGAATGAGTCGCTCGACAATTGCGCAGTCGATCCAACGACCGTCAAGGCATGCATGTTTCTCGTAAACCCCGACTTGGCGGAATCCGCAAGCTTCGCACAGGGCGAGACTGGCGCGGTTAGATGTGAACACGCGAGAAAGGACTTTCCAAAATCCACGAGCTTCTGCCTCTTTAAGCAGCGCCTGAAGGAGATTCTTACCCAGCCCTTGGCCTCGCACCTCACGGCTCATGTAAATCGAAAAGTCAGCGATGCCGTCATAGCACGCGCGATTGCGGTAGTCACTAAGGCTCGCCCATCCGATGACCTTATCGTGCTCATCAAGCATCACCAGAACGGGATAACGATCATGAGCCTCAAGTCGCTCTAGCATGTCATCAGGGTTACGCGGAGTGGTCTCGAACGTGGAACTTCGTTCCGCAATCCCTTGGTTATAAATAGTGGGCGGTTGCAGGAGCTGAGTGCAACACGGTTATTGAATTGACGCAGGAGCATCATATTGCATAGCCAAGGCTTTCTGCATCACTTCGCTCATGACTTCGATAGGACATTTGAAATCGAAGCGCTTAC
>NZ_MNPU01000042.1 GCF_001983165.1 Pseudomonas gessardii
CGACTCAAGCCCTGGTCATCATTGGCCGCAAGCTGGCGCGCATCGCCTTTTCGCTCATGAAAAACCTGAGCGAATACCAGTCAAAAGCGGTTTTGGGGGCTTCCCCAAAACCATAGAATCTCCCACATTTTGGATTTGCGTCAGGCTGTCAGTTAGTGCGGGCCCCCTGATTGATCCAGCTACCAATCAACTCGCGTTCCTGCTGAGTCATCTGGGTAATGTTGCCCAGCGGCATGATCTGGCTGGCAACCGCCTGCGCTTGAATGCGCGCCGCTTGCTGCTGGATCTGCGCCGGGGTATCGAACATCACCCCGGCCGGTGCGGTGCTGAACAGCGGGCTGGTGGGCTTGGCCGAATGGCACACGGTGCAACGCTCTTCAATCACGCTATGTACCTTGCCAAAATCCGTCGAGGCCTGGGCCGGCGCCGCTTCTGCTGCCGGTGCTGGCGCGGCGGGAGCTGCTGGCTTGAGGCCGCCACCCAACGCGGTTTCCGGCAATGGCTGGTACTCGATCGCTGCTGGCGCCTTGGCCACGTCCGGCGTGGTAGCCACGGGTTTTGGACCGGTGACATAAGCCAGGCAGATCATCGCCAGGGCGCCGACCGGCAGGGTCCAGGCGTATTTCTGGCTGTCGTGGCGGGTGTTGAAGTAGTGACGCACCAACACCGCCGCCACCGCGATCCCGGCCAGGATCAACCAGTTGTACTGGCTGCCGTAGGTGCTCGGGAAGTGGTTGCTGATCATGATGAACAGCACAGGCAGGGTGAAGTAGTTGTTGTGACGCGAACGCAACAGGCCCTTGGCCGGCAGTGCCGGGTCTGGCGTGCGGTTTTCCGCGATCGCCGCCACCAGCGCACGCTGGGCCGGCATGATGATGCGGAACACGTTGCCGACCATGATGGTGCCGATGATGGCGCCCACATGCAGGTACGCGCCACGGCCACTGAACACCTTGCTGAAGCCATAGGCGGCGCCGATCAACAGCACGAACAGGATGAAGCCGAGCAGGGCAGGGCGTTTGCCCAGGGCCGAGTCGCACAGAAAGGAGTAGATGAACCAGCCGGCGAACAGTGAGCCAATGCCCAGCAACACGCCTTCGGTACCGCTGAGGCTGCTGCCGGGGGCGAGCAGGTACAGCGTCGGGTTGAGGTAGAACACCACGCACAGCAGCGCGACGCCCGACATCCAGGTGAAATAGGCTTCCCATTTGAACCAGTGCAGGTTGTCCGGCATGGTCGGTGGGGCCAGTTTGTATTTTTCCAGGTGGTAGATACCGCCACCGTGGATCGCCCATAAATCGCCAGCCAGGCCACTTTTGGGGTTGACGCGGTTCAGGTTGTTTTCCAGCCATACGAAATAGAAAGACGCACCGATCCAGGCCACGCCAGTGATCATATGAACCCAGCGCACGCTAAGGTTCAGCCATTCCAACAGATGTGCTTCCACAGTCTTTACCTCTCGCCCGTCACCCTTGTTGTCGGGTGATCGGACCTTCTCTTATTGGTGGGGGGCAAGGATCAACCGCTCATCCTCTTTGAAAAAATGCTCATCGCAGTTATTGCCTGTGCCACTGCGATCAACCACCAGGAAGTCATCCCGCTTTTCGATCGTCAGCACCGGGTGGTGCCAGACGCCGCGATGGTAATTAATGCCCTGCCTGCCGTTGGTGACGAAGGCGCGGACCAAGCCTGATACAGGTTCATCGCCAACCGGCGCGACCACGATCAGAAAGGGGTTGCCGAGCAGCGGAATAAAAGCCTGGCTGCCCAGCGGGTGTCTTTCCAGCATGCACACGGTCAACGGCATGTCCTGCGCATCGGCGCGGAAGATGCTGATGATGGCGTGGTCTTCTGGCGTGGCGGTCTCGACCGTCGCCAGTTTATGAAAGCGCATGGTCGAGCCGTTGTTGATCATGAAGTGATCGCTGCCTTCGGTTTCGATAACGTCTCCGAAAGGGGCGAAGGCTTCTTTGGTCAAGGGTTCGATCATCAGTGTGCGCATGGCTGTCTTCTTAATCTGTTTAGTTATTGATGGATCTGTGTAGGAGCGAGCTTGCTCGCGAAAAACTCAAGGGCACCGCGTTTATCCAGGAGGGGCGCGTTATCGTTGACGATCTTCGCGAGCAAGCTCGCTCCTACATGTGCGGCCTTATTTAGCGACCTTGCCGAACACCCGCAGGCGGCTCACACCACCATCCGGGAATACGTTGAGGCGGATGTGGGTGATCGGGCCCAGTGCCTTGATCTGCTCGGCGAAGGTGTGTTCGGCGTGCATTTCCAGTTTCTGTGCTGGCAGCAGTTCGCGCCAGAACAGCGATTGGGTTTCGATCTGGCTGTCGGTGCCGCCTTTGACGAACGCGCCCTGGATCGAGCAAGTGTCCGGGTAGTTGCCCTTGAAGTGCAGGGTATCGACCACCACTTTTTCGATCTCGCCGGCATGCCCCAGCGCGACGATTACCCAGTCATTGCCAGGCGTGCGACGGCGTGCGGTTTCCCAGCCATCGCCCATGTTGATGCCGCGGCCCGGGTTGAGGATGTTGCCCATGCGCCCGAAGTGTTCGTCGGAGCAGGCCAGTGCGCGACCGCCATTGAGGGAGGAGGCCAGGTCCACTTGTTCGTTGTCACCCACGGTCGACCAGTCGCGGAACGGAATGCCGTACACACGCAGACGTGCTACGCCGCCATCCGGGAAGATGTTGAAGCGCAGGTGGCTGAACGCCTGGTCGTTGTTGATCTCGTGGAAGTGATGGCTGTTGCCCTGCAACTCTACGGCGGACAGCACTTCGACCCACTGGGTGTTGTCATCGGGCTCGCCCGAAGCCAGGAAGCAGCCTTCCAGGGACGCCGATGGCGGGAAGTTGCCGGTGAAGAATGAAGTGTCGATGTCCACGCCCTTGATCGAACCCGGTACGCCCAGGCGGATCACCGCGCTGTCGAAGCCTTCGAAGCGCTTGCGGCGTGACTCCCAGCCGTCCATCCACTTGCCGTTATCATCGAAAACGCCCTCCTTCCATACGGCCGGGGTCGGCTGGAACAGTCGGTTGGCGTCGGCGAACCAGTCATCGGTCACAGAAATGATCTTGGTGCCCAGGCGGGCGTCGGCCAGGTTGACGAACTTCTCGAAAGGTACGGCGTAAGCTTTCATTCTTCTTGTCTGCCTTAAATAGAGTGGCTTGGGATGCTTGCCAGGCCCTGGGCGTTGATCGATTCGCTCGGGCCAGGTTTGCTAAAGGGTCAGTAATCGGAACAACGCGATCTTGTTGATCTCTGCCAGTGCGCACTTGAACTCGGTCTCGACCGGGTTGTGGATGCGCGTTTCAAACGCGGCAAGGATCTGATGCCGGTTGCTGCCTTTTACCGCCATGATGAAGGGAAACTTGAACTTGGCCTTGTAGGCGTCGTTCAGCTCGGTGAAGCGCGAAAACTCGTCGCTCGAGCATTGGTGGATACCGGCGCCAGCTTGTTCATTGGTGCTGGCTTCGGTCAGTTGGCCCTGGACGGCAGCTTTGCCGGCCAGGTCCGGGTGAGCGTTGATCAGGGCCAGTTGCCTGGTGTGATCGGCGCTCAACAGGATATCGCTCATGCGCTGGTGCAGGGTCTCGATCTCATCGATCGAAGCGTCCTGGCCCAGGTCGAAGGCCTTTTCGGCCACCCATGGCGAGTGTTCATAGATATCGGCGAAGGCGGCGACAAATTCATCGCGGCTCAAGGTCGAAGGCTTCAAAGTCTGGAAAGCGGTCACTTGGCGGCTCCCTGGAAGGGGTGGGTTTGATGCCAGTGGCGGGCAATATCGACGCGGCGGGTGAACCACACCTGTTCATGGCCCTTGGCATATTCAAGGAAGCGCTTGAGGGCAGCCAGGCGCGCGGGGCGGCCGATCAGGCGGCAATGCAGGCCGATGGAGAGCATCTTCGGCGCCTCGGCGCCTTCGACATACAGCACATCGAAGGCGTCCTTGAGGTATTCGAAAAAGTCGTCGCCCTTGTTGAAACCCTGGACCTGGGTGAAGCGCATGTCATTAGTGTCCAGGGTGTAGGGGATCACCAGGTGCGGCTTGCCGGTCGGGTTGTTCGGTTCCCAGTAGGGCAGGTCGTCGTCGTAGGTGTCGCAGTCATACAGGAAGCCGCCTTCCTCCATCACCAGCCGCCGTGTGTTGGGGCCAGTGCGCCCGGTGTACCAGCCCAGTGGGCGCTCGCCGGTCAGCTCGGTGAGGATACGGATGGCTTCGAGCATGTGCTCGCGCTCCTGGGCCTCATCCATGTACTGGTAGTCGATCCAGCGGTAGCCGTGGCTGCAAATCTCGTGACCGGCGGCGACCATGGCACGGATCACATCGGGGTGGCGCTGGGCAGCCATGGCCACGGCGAAGATGGTCAGCGGAATGTCGAATTCCTTGAACAGCTTGAGGATGCGCCACACGCCGGCACGGCTGCCATATTCGTATAGCGACTCCATGCTCATGTTGCGCGCGCCTTGCAGCGGTTGGGCCGAGACCATTTCCGAGAGGAAGGCTTCCGACTCTTTGTCGCCGTGCAGGATATTGCGCTCACCGCCTTCTTCGTAATTGAGTACGAACGACAGGGCAACGCGCGCCTTGCCCGGCCAGTGAGGGTGCGGTGGGTTACTGCCGTAACCGATCAGGTCGCGTGGGTAGTCAGCGCTCACTGCAGTCTTCCTTCTTGTTCGTGATCGATGGTGTGGCGGTCGTGGCGTCACAGCGATGGGCTGATTGTATACAACTTGATAGTCACTTTGTAAGCCTGTATTTCTGCATTTTTTCCAGGCGGTAGCAGAGGCCTATCCTTGCAAGAAACTTGCCCGATTGGTCAACTAAAATGTGAAAAACCACCTGTAGGAGCCGACTTGCTGGTGATGGCATTCTTGCTGTTACCGCATCTTCGGTCGATACATCGTCATCGCCGACAAGCCGGCTCCTACAGGGGGGAGGGATGTTTGTTGAATTTATTGTGTACAATTTTTTTGAAAAGTGTCTTAATCGGCTATCGCCGGCTTTTCATTGCCCTGCAAAGGTGCGGCCTCTTTATTAATCCACGACACGGGAGCTCCGATCCATGGGACGACTGACCACACACGTACTGGACGCCGCCCACGGCTGCCCAGGCAGCGCCATCAAGGTTGAACTGTTCCGCGTCGAAGGCGCGCAACTGGAGCTGGTCGCCAGTGCCCTGACCAACAGCGATGGCCGTTGCGACGCGCCGCTGCTGCAAGGTGATGACTACCGCAGTGGTGTCTACCAGTTGCAGTTCAGTGCCGGCGATTACTACCGCGCCCGTGGCGTGCAACTGCCGGAACCTGCGTTTCTCGATGTGGTAGTGCTGCGTTTTGGCATCAGTGCCGAACAGGATCACTACCATGTGCCGCTGCTGATTTCGCCCTACAGCTACTCCACCTATCGCGGTAGCTGAGTCGTCATCTCGTTTCACACCCCCAAATGCTCTTCGTTGGTTTCGCCCGCTCACACTGCGGGCTTTTTTTTGCCCGCTCTGTAGGAGCGAGCTTGCTCGCGAAAAACGTCAACGATAACGCGCGTTGCCTGGCTACACGCGGCGCTCTCAAGTTCTTCGCGAGCAAGCTCGCTCCTACACGGCGTCAGGAAGCCACTAGCCCCTGAGCAGCGATGCCGCCCCGGCGCTGCCAAACAGCCCGGCACTGAAACGGTTGAACCAGCTCTGGCCCTTGCCGGTGCGCAGATACCGCGCGGCACCATGGGCTCCCAGGCCGTAGGCCAGCTTGCATAGCAGGTCCAGCACGGTCCAGGTGGCGATCATGATCAGCAGTTGCGGCAAAAACGGCTGCTGGCTGCTGAGAAACTGCGGCAGGAAGGCAGCGAAAAACAGAATGTCCTTGGGGTTGCTCGCACCCAGCACAAAGGCCCGGCCAAACAGCGCGCGAAAGCGCGGTACGGGTGCTGCGTCCGGCACCACGGCGCCCTGGGACGGCAGGCGCGACTGCTGCCAGCTCTGCCAGGCGAGGTAGAACAGATACAGCGCACCGACGATCTTCAAGGCGCTGAACAACTGCTCCGACGCCAGCAACAAGGCCCCCAGGCCGAGGGCCGAGGCGCTCAACAGGCAGATCGAGGCAAACACCCCGCCAAGAAACGCCGGGTACGAACGGCGCAGGCCGTAGTTCAGGCTGTTGCTGATCATCAGCAACGACAGCGGCCCCGGAATCAGGATCACGATCAAAGCAGCGCCGCTGAACAGCAGCCAGGTTTCCACGCTCATTACATTTCTCCATACATGCAAAAGCCCCACCCGAGGGTGAGGCGGTTTTCGCCGGCTTCCGAGTTACAGGAAGACAAATTTGGCGATGAAAATCGCGCACAGCACCCACAGGCTGATGGAAATTTCCTTGTACTTGCCAGTACCGGCCTTGAGGGCCACGTAGGTGATAAAACCCAGGGCGATGCCATCGGCGACGGAAAAGGTCAAGGGCATCATGATCGCCGTGACAATCGCCGGAATGCTGTCGGTGGCGTCGTCCCATTCAATATGGGCCATGCCGCTCATCATCAGCATCGCCACATAAATCAACGCACCGGCCGTGGCATACGCAGGAATCATGCCCGCCAGCGGGGCGAAAAACATCGCTGCCACAAACAATACGCCCACGGTAACGGCGGTCAGCCCGGTGCGCCCACCTGCAGCCACGCCCGCTGCGCTTTCCACATAACTGGTCACTGGCGGCACACCCACCACCGCACCAAACACGCTGGAGGCGCTATCGGCTTTCAAGGCCCGCGAGAGGTTTTCGATCTTGCCGTCGGCGTTCACCAACCCGGCGCGCTGGGCAACGCCCATCAGGGTGCCGGCAGTGTCGAACATGTGTACAAACAGAAATGCGAACACCACGCTGATCATGCTGACGTTGAACACGCCCATCACGTCCATCGCCATCCAGGTCGGTGCCAGGCTCGGTGGGGGCGCCACAATACCCTGGTAATGCACCAGGCCCAGGCCCCAGCCGGCCAGGGTAACGGCGATGATGCTGATCAGGATCGCACCGAACACCCGGTGATAACTGAGGATCGCGATCAGCAAAAAGCAGATGGCCGCCAACAGCGGAGCCGGTTCATGCAGGGAGCCGAGCTTGATCAGGGTGGCAGGGCTGGTAACAATGATGCCGGCGGTTTTCAGGCCGATCACCCCCAAAAACAGACCCACCCCCGCGCCCATGGCGTGGCGCAGGCTCACCGGAATGCTGTTGAGCAGCCATTCGCGGATGCGCGACAGCGTCAGAATCATGAACAACACGCCGGAGATAAATACCGCACCCAGCGCGGTCTCCCAGGTGTAGCCCATGGTGCCGACCACGGTGTAGGTGAAAAACGCATTCAAACCCATGCCGGGAGCCAGGCCTACAGGCCAGTTGGCATACAGGCCCATCAACAGGCAGCCGAGGGCCGCGGCGATACAGGTCGCGACAAAGGCGGCGCCGTGGTCGATGCCGGCATCGGCCATGATGTTGGGGTTGACGAAGATGATGTAGGCCATGGTGATGAAGGTCGTGAGGCCGGCGATCAATTCGGTCTTCACTGTGGTGCCATGCAAGCTGAGTTTGAACAGGCGTTCCAGCCAGCCCTGCTTTGCAGTCGAAAGGTGGGGCGGACTGAGGTCCAGGGTCGGGGCGTCGGATTTATGGCTTTCCACAGCAAGTACTCCTCAAGAGTTTTATTGTTATTTCCAGCACCGGACACAGGGGTGGGCAGCGGTGCTTTGAGGTACCAGCGGGCTTTATTGACCAATAGGTCAGGAACTCGCACGAAGCGAATTATGCTTTTGTATACAAAGAAAGCAAATAATGTTTGCGATTATGTGTGCAAAAAAGATGAAAGGCCACTCTCAAGGCAGGGTCAGGGCCTTGTTCACCGCCAGCCAACCATTCACCGCGTCCTCGCCGGCCTCGGCAAAGGCGCGTTGTAGCAGCTTGACTTGCTCGCGCCGCAGGGCGTGTTCGAAGCGCTGGCCTTCCTCGGTCAAGTGCAGCAGGCGCTTACGTTTGTCGGTGTCCGAGGCGATGCTGTCGACCAGGTGCATTTCCTGCAATTGGCGCAATGGCATATTCAGCGCCTGCTTGCTCACCCCCAGCAGTTCCAGCAGTTGCTTGACGTTCAAGGCGGGGTAACGGGCGATAAAAAACACGATGCGCTGATGCACCCGGCTCAAGCCCCGGCGCTCCAGCATTTCATCGGCCTTGGCGGTAAAGGCCTGATAGCCGAAGAAGAACGCTTCCATGGCGGCTTGCTGCGAAGTCTGGTTTTTAAGGTCAAGCATATTGACGTATCTACCCGGGGCGTCGTAATTTCGGTCAACCAGTTTGACGTATTTCTCCCAGGCTTTGCTACCGGTGATCCTATGGCTTTCTCTGAACGTGTTTCGCGCCTTAAAAGCTCCTTGATCCGTGAGATCCTCGCGGCGGCCCAGCGCCCGGAGGTAATGTCATTCGCCGGAGGCCTGCCCGCCGAAGCCATGCTGCCGGCGCTGGATTGGCAGGGCATGCCGCCTGCCATGGGCCAGTACGGCATGAGCGAAGGCGAGCCGCAATTGCGCGAATTGCTGGCGGCCGAAGCGCGAGTGCTGGGGGTGGCCTGCGAGGCCAGCCAGGTATTGGTGGTTAGCGGGTCGCAGCAAACCCTGGACCTGGCGGCCAAGCTGTATATCGACCAGGGCACGCAGATCCTGCTGGAAGGCCCGACCTACCTGGCGGCCCTGCAGATCTTCCAACTGTTCGGCGCCGATTGCCTGACCGTGGAACTGGAAGCCGATGGCCCGGACCTGACGGCGCTGCGCAGCAATCTGGAACGCCATCGCCCGGCATTCATCTACTTGATCCCGACTTTCCAGAACCCTTCGGCGGTGCGCTACAGCGAAGCCAAGCGCGACGCCGTGGCGACCCTGCTGGATGAGTTCGGCGTGACCCTGATCGAAGACGAGCCTTACCGCGAGTTGACCTTTGACGGCGCCAGCGCGCGGCCAATTGTCAGCCGGCTGCGCAAGGCCAGCTGGATCTACACCGGTACCGTATCGAAAACCCTGCTCCCCGGCTTGCGTGTCGGTTACCTGATCGCCAGCCCCGATTTGTTTCCCCATCTGCTCAAGCTCAAACAGTCGGCGGACCTGCACACCAACCGTGTTGGCCAATGGCAGGCCATGCAGTGGATCGGCACCGAGCGCTACCAGCAGCACCTGGTGCAACTGCGCAGTTTTTACCGTGAGCGTCGTGATGGGTTCCAGGCGGCATTGCAGCGCCACTTCGATGAATTGGCCGACTGGCAAGTGCCCCAGGGTGGATTATTCTTCTGGCTGACCTTGAAACAGCCCTTGGATACCCGCACCTTGTTGGCACCAGCGCTCGACCAGGACGTGGCGTTCATGCCCGGTGAACCGTTCTTTTCCGAGCCAGACCAGCACCATGGGCACCTGCGGCTCAATTTCAGCCACATCGACCCGGCGCGCCTGGACGAAGGTCTCAAGCGTCTCGCGGCGGTGGTCCGTCAAGCACAGCGCGCGCAAGCGGCATAAGGGGAGCTTCATGTACAAGGTTTATGGCGATTACCGTTCGGGCAACTGCTACAAGATCAAGTTGATGCTCAACCTGCTCGGCATCGCGTATGAGTGGGTGAATGTCGACATCTTGAATGGCGACACACAGACCGCCGAGTTCCTGGCGAAGAACCCCAACGGCAAGATCCCGGTGCTGGAACTGGAAGACGGCACCTGCCTGTGGGAATCCAATGCGATCCTCAACTTCCTCGCCGACGGCAGCGAATTCCTGCCCAGCGAACCGCGCCTGCGCACGCAGGTGTTGCAATGGCAGTTTTTCGAGCAATACAGCCATGAGCCGTACATTGCAGTGGCGCGGTTTATCCAGCTTTACCTGGGCCTGCCGGACGATCGGCTGGAGGAGTACAAGACCACCCATAAAGGCGGCTACAAGGCGCTGAAGGTCATGGAAAAACAACTGCAAGCCACGCCGTACCTGGTGGGCGACCAGTATTCGATTGCCGACATTGCGTTGTATGCCTACACCCATGTGGCCCATGAAGGTGGCTTCGACCTGGGCCCCTACCCAGCCGTGCAAGCCTGGCTTGAGCGTGTGGCCAGCCATCCCAAGCACGTGCCAATGCTCGACTGACACTGCACGGTCTAAATGTGGGAGCGGGCTTGCTCGCGAATGCACAGGGTCAGTTGATGAATAATTGACTGACACACCGCTTTCGCGAGCAAGCCCGCTCCCACATTTGGACCGCGTTTTCTGTCAGATCGCGGCGAAGCGCTTATCCAGGTAATCGATGATTACCTTGGAGTCATACATCCAGGTGGTCTGGCCGTTTTCTTCGATACGCAGGCACGGCACCTTGATCTTGCCACCTTGCGTCAGCAAAGCCTCGCGGTCCTGCTCGTTGTTCTTCGCATCCTTGAGCACCACCGGTACATTCAGGCGGTGCAGGGTGCGGCGCGTCTTCACGCAGAACGGGCAGGCGTGGAACTGGTACAGGGTCAGGCCCTTGGCCGCTTCATTGACCTGCGCCTGTTGCTCGGCGCTGCGCTGTTTTTTACGTGGGCGGGTCAGGAAATCGCCCGCGATGATGACGTGGCCGAGGCCCACTCGAAGTGCTTTGACGAACATGGCTGAAACCTCTTGCCCATGACAGAAGGGGCCGCAGCTTACCTGATTTCCACGGGCGAAAAAAAACCGGCGATGAATGCCGGTTTTTCCTGGCGCCGCCGGTTACTTGATCAGGCTGAGAAACTCGCTGCGGGTTGCCGCGTTTTCGCGGAACTCACCCAGCATCACCGACGTGATCATCGACGAATTCTGCTTCTCCACACCGCGCATCATCATGCACATGTGCTTGGCCTCGATCACCACGGCAACGCCCAGGGCACCGGTCACCTGCTGGACCGCATCGGCGATCTGGCGGCTGAGGTTTTCCTGGATCTGCAGGCGACGGGCATACATGTCGACAATCCGCGCGACCTTCGACAGGCCCAGCACCTTGCCGCTCGGGATATAGGCGACATGGGCCTTGCCGATGAACGGCAGCAAGTGGTGTTCGCACAGCGAGTACAACTCGATGTCCTTGACCAGCACCATTTCGCTGCTGTCGGAGCTGAACAGGGCACCGTTGGTGACCTCTTCCAGTGTCTGCTCATAGCCGCGGCAAAGGTATTGCATGGCTTTGGCGGCACGTTTTGGCGTGTCGAGCAGGCCCTCGCGGGAGACGTCCTCGCCGATTTGGCCGAGGATCTCTGTGTAATTCTGTTCCAGGGACATGAAACTACCTGTGGGATTTTCGCAAAGTGCAAGGGTACGGTGGCCGGCAGATCGCTGCAAGCCTGGGTTACTCGTCACGCCCTTCGAGCATCGTGCGCTTGAGCATCACATACACCGCGCCGGCGCCGCCATGGCGCGGTTGGCAGGAGGTGAAGCTGAGCACTTGGGCATGTTGGCGTAGCCAGGTATTGACGTGGCTCTTGATCATGGGGCGCTTGCCGTCCAGGCGCACGGCCTTGCCGTGGGTGACGCGTACGCAGCGGATTTCGAACTTGGTGGCTTCGGCAAGGAAGGCCCAGAGGGTTTCCCGGGCCTTTTCCACGGTCATGCCATGCAGGTCGAGGCTGCCTTCGAACGGGATCTGCCCGGCCTTGAGCTTGCGCACCTGGCTTTCCTGGACCCCGTCGCGGGACCACATCAACTCGTCTTCGGGGCCGACGTCAATCACGAACTGGTCCGACAGGCCGTCCACCGTGGTGGCGTCAGTGCGCACCGTGGCCGCCTGGCGCAGCTTGGCGATCTGCGCGCGGTCGGCCTTGGGTTTGCCGGTGTCGGCGCGGTCGTGCTTGATCGGCTTGACGCCGCGCAGCTCGTTTTTGAACAGGGAAAAATCGTCGTCTTGCATGTCAGCCTCCGCGAAGGGCGGGCAGTTTACCCAAATCAGCGCGGTTGATGCGGGACAAAACGCTATCAGTGCTCGATCAATCGTGCTTTTTCATCAGGTGTGAGGCGATGTTCAGCGCCAGTGGTTCACGCATGCGGCGTCGGCAACGGCGCCACAACCAGACGCCCAGCCACAGGATCAACAGCCCGCCGACTAACAGCACAGCCGCGCCGCCCGGGCTGGTATTGAGTTCGCCCAGCGCGGGCGAGTGGCCAGACAGCGCGGCGCCACCGACCAACGAGAGCAGCAAGCCAAACAGCGCGAGCAGCGCGGCAAACACCGCGCCCAGGCGCAAACGCCAGTTGCTCTGGCCCTTGGGGCGCAAGCGACGAGCGTCAAATCCATCGGATATCTTCATTCCGACCTTTCCTCCAGGGTATCGGCCCTTCGACCGGAAGATAAACAACTTGTTCCGGGCTGGGAGGCAATTGCGGTAAATGACAGGCTTTAGCGGATGAGCGGGGCCGCAAGATGGCCGCGCCGCTCATCGACAGGGCGATCAGATCAGATCTTGGGTCAAGGCGAGGGTGGCGAAGTTGTCGGCCATGATGGCCATTTCAGTTTGCTGGACATGTTCGGCGCTGAGGATGCCGCCCTTGTAAGGCAAATCGCGGGTGGCGCAGGCGTCTTCCACCAGGGTGCAGCGAAAACCCAGGTTCTTCGCCGCACGCACGGTGGTGCTGACGCTGGAGTGGCTCATGAAACCGCAGACGATCAAGTCCAGGGAGCCCAGGTCCTGCAGGGTTTTTTCCAGTGGCGTGCCGTGGAAGGCACTGGGCAGCAGTTTGCCGATGATGGTTTCGTCGTCTTGCGGTTCCAGGCCAGGAATGAACTCGCCGCGCTCGCCCTGGGGGTCGAACAGGCCGCCGACGGTACCCAGGTGACGGACATGCACGATCGGGCGCCCGGCCTTGCGTGCGGCGGCGCTCAGTTGCTTGATGTGTTCTACCGCTGCGTCCATGCCCGACAAGGCGAGCGGGCCGCTCAAATACTCTTTCTGGGCATCGATGATCACAAGGGTCGCGTGGCTCAAATTGGCCGGTGCGTAACCGCGACCGCTGAGTTGAAACATCGTCTTTGGAACGGACATTCTGGGGCTCCTGTGAGTGGGGCTTTTGCGACATTGTCCTCTGGCTGAGCGGTTCTGTGAATCGCTACTAACGTAAGGTGCGCCGTTGTTGGCCTACAGCCATGTCAAGAGGGGTTGCTGTGTAACAGAAAAACCTTGAATCAGGTTAACACTGACGTGCTGCAAAGGTTTTTCAGACATCGTCCGTACAGCTTAAGGCTGTTAGAATTGCCAGTCGTTTTTTCCTGGAGCTTGCCCCCGTGATCACTTCCCGCCTGCGCACCTTGCGCGACCATATCCGTTGGGCTGTCAGCCGTTTCCATGGGGAAGACCTGTTTTTTGGCCATGGTACCGACAATGCCTGGGACGAAGCCCGGCAATTGGTACTCGGTGCGCTGCACCTGCCCTGGGAAATTGCCGACAGTTACCTGGACTGCAATCTGGAAGAAGAGGAAGTCGCCCATGTGCAGCGCTTGCTGCATCGCCGTATCCACGAGCGTGTGCCCACGGCTTACCTGTTGAAAGAGGCCTGGTTCTGCGGCATGTCGTTCATCGTCGACGAGCGTGTGCTGATCCCGCGCTCACCGATTGGCGAACTGATCGAAAACCGCTTCGAACCCTGGCTGGCCCAGCCGCCGGCACGCATCCTGGACCTGTGCACCGGCTCCGGTTGCATTGGCATTGCCTGCGCCTACGAGTTCCAGGAGGCCGAAGTGGTGCTGGGGGACTTGTCCTACGAGGCGCTGGAAGTGGCCAACCAGAACATTGAGCGCCACGGCGCCGATGAGCGCGTGTACACCGTGCAGGGTGATGGCTTCGACGGTTTGCCCGGCCAGCGTTTTGACCTGATTGTGTCCAACCCGCCGTATGTCGATGCCGAGGATTTCGCCGACATGCCCGACGAGTACCAGCACGAACCCGAGCTGGGCCTGGCCTGCGGTGATGACGGTTTGAACCTGGTGCGCCGGATGTTGGCCGAGGCGGCCGATCATTTGACCGAGAAGGGCCTGCTGATTGTCGAAGTGGGCAACAGCCAGGTGCACGTTGAAGCGCTGTACCCGGAAGTGGATTTCGCCTGGCTGGAATTCCAGAACGGTGGCCATGGCGTATTCATGCTGACGGCGCAGCAGTGCCGGGAGCATCAGGCGGTGTTTGCCTCCAGGGTCTAGCCCGGTCCATGTAGGAGCAGGCTTGCCTGCGATGGCATCAACTCGGTGTAGCTGATACACCGAGTCGTCTGCATCGCAGGTAAGCCAGCTCCTACATTTGAGGTGGTTTGTTCAGTTAAACCGCGTTGTCAGCGGTGCGTCGCAATCCAGATCAGCAACCCCGCCTGGAACACGGTAAACGCCACCAGGCAGGTAATGGTGAAGCGCAAGCCGCTGTCTTCACGCTTGAACTTGATGACCTTTTCTTCTTCGTGGCGCAGTTTCACTTCCTGTTCCGCCAGGTTCTGCTCGGCCTGTTGCAGCATCTGCGCCGCTTCCAGGATCTCCACGAACTGCACCTTCTCGGTGTTCCAGCTGTCCAGCACCTCGCTGACCTTGCCCGGTTGTACATGGCCCTTCAGATGCTGGACATCGGCATAGGCCACGTCAAAACCCTGGATGCGCAAAAAGTGGTCGCGACGCAGGCGCGTGGCCTCGTTCAGCGCGTCTTTGTTTGCCAGGTCCACACCGTCAACGCGATAGTGCGACCACTTCTTTTTCGCCCACGCGGCACCCTGGGCGACCAGGAAGCGGCCAAGGCCACGGTTCGCCGGTTCGATTTCCAGGCTGTTGCCCGGGCCGAAATGCACGCGTTGGGTGGCGTGGTCGACCCAGACATCAAGGTGATTCTGTTCGCGTCGCACCCGTTGGCTGGGCAATTGGATGACCATGCGCAGCAGGCTATGGTCCTTGTTGTTGCGTTCGGCATAGCCAAACTGCACAAAGCGCAATGGCCGGGCACCCGTGGCGCGGTCGGTGGCCAAGGGCGCCAGGCGCAGCATTTTGAAGTGTTCGGCCTCAACCTCCGCCCACGGCAGCGCAGCCGCTGCCGCCGCTTCGGTGTCGGCGGTGGTGTCGGCGGGAGGTTGCGGTACTGCTTCGGTGTTCGTCATTCGGCGCGATCCTGTCCAAGCCCTGCAAGTCGACAGGCTTTTTGCTGTCGACCCTGTGCTTATCGGCCGTTTTCTCCAGGACTGGAGGGGCAATAGTCGCTTATCGGGGGCGAAGTCCGTCGATAAAGCCAACCAGGCGCCTGCCCAGCGCATCGGCGAGGGGCAATTGCGGATCGTTGTAGGAACTCAGTTGCTGTTTCACGTCGTTGGGCACGATCCGCATGACGTGGTTCATGCCGGGAATCACCGCCAGTTCGGCGTCGGGTTTGGCCTGCTTGAGCTTTTCGGCATCGGCGACCCCCACTTGCAGGTCGGTGGTGCCCTGGACAATCAGGGCCGGCATCCTCAGGTGGGCGAAAGCCGCCGCAGGGTCTGCACGAAACAGGCTGATCAGGTAAGGCTGAACGCTGGGACGGAAAATACTCTGCAACGGGCCGGGCACATCGGCATCGACCTGGCCGGCCTTGAGCCGATCCAGAATCTGGTTACTGCGCAGCAGCAGGGCAGGGGGCATGTGATCGGCCAGTTGCTGGCGAATCACCTGGTCCACCGGGCGGGCACTGCCGGACAGGGAAATCACCCCGGCGGGGTCGAGTTCAGGGGCGGCCAGGGCCGCGACCAAGGCACCTTCACTGTGGCCCAGCACCACCAAGGGCCCGAAACGCGGGTCGGCCTTGAGCAATTTGCCCCAGGCCACGGCGTCGGCTACATAGGCATCCAGGGTCAGGTTGCGCTCGTCGGGCGTGGCCTTGAGGCTGGCGGCCACGCCGCGTTTGTCATAGCGCACGCTGGCAATGTTGTGCCGGGCCAGCACCCAGGCCAGGCGCTTGAGGCTGTCGTTGCGTGCGCCGTCGGCGCTGTTGCCGTTGCGGTCGGTGGGGCCGGAGCCGGCAATGATCAGCACCACGGGCACGGGTTTGGCGGATTGGGGCAGCAGCAACGAGCCAAACAACTCGCCGCTGCCGGTGTCCAGGCTGATGGGGCGTTGCAGCACCACAGGGGCGGCGGCGTGGGCCACGGTACAGATCAGGGTGAGGGTGAACAGCAAAACTCGCAGCATCATCGCGCCATCATGAGGAAGGTGCCGGTTGGACCAACGTCTACCGGGAAGGTTTCGAGGATGAACTACTGGGTGAGCCTGCGTATACTGGCGCGCTTAGTTATCACGGTTGAGTTGATTCAACTGATTTCACGGAGCGCCCTGCATGTCCGGCAATACCTACGGCAAGCTGTTCACTGTCACCACCGCGGGCGAAAGCCATGGCCCGGCGTTGGTCGCCATTGTCGACGGCTGCCCGCCCGGCCTTGAGCTGTCCCTGGACGATCTGCAGCGCGACCTCGACCGCCGCAAGCCCGGCACCAGCCGCCACACCACCCAGCGCCAGGAGCCCGACGAAGTCGAAATCCTCTCCGGCGTGTTCGAAGGCCGCACCACCGGGTGCGCCATCGGCCTGTTGATCCGCAACACCGACCAGAAGTCCAAGGACTACTCGGCGATCAAGGACCTGTTCCGCCCGGCCCACGCCGACTACACCTACCACCACAAATACGGCGAGCGCGACTACCGTGGCGGTGGCCGCAGTTCGGCGCGGGAAACCGCGATGCGCGTGGCGGCCGGGGCCATCGCCAAGAAGTACCTGGCAACCCAGGGCATCGTGATTCGTGGCTACATGAGCCAACTGGGCCCGATCGAAATCCCGTTCAAGACCTGGGACAGCGTGCAAGACAACGCTTTCTTCAGCCCCGACCCGGACAAGGTGCCGGAACTGGAAGCCTATATGGACCAGTTGCGCCGTGACCAGGACTCGGTGGGCGCCAAGATCACCGTGGTCGCCGAAGGGGTGATGCCGGGCCTGGGCGAGCCGATCTTCGACCGCCTGGACGCCGAGCTGGCCCACGCGCTGATGAGCATCAACGCGGTCAAGGGCGTGGAAATCGGCGCCGGTTTCGCTTGCGTGGCCCAGCGCGGCACCGAGCATCGCGATGAGCTGACCCCCGAAGGTTTTGTCAGCAACAATGCGGGCGGCATTCTCGGCGGTATCTCCTCCGGCCAGCCGATTGTGGCGCACCTGGCACTCAAGCCGACGTCGAGCATCACCACGCCGGGCCGTTCCATCGATGTGCATGGCAACCCGGTGGAGGTGATCACCAAGGGCCGCCATGACCCTTGCGTTGGGATCCGCGCTACGCCGATTGCCGAGGCAATGATGGCCATTGTGCTGATGGATCACTTGTTGCGTCACCGTGGGCAGAATGCCGATGTGCGCGTGAGTACCCCGGTGCTGGGCCAGCTGTGACGGTCTGACCGTGACAGCACTCCCGTACTGGCGACTTTCCAGCTTCTATCTGTTCTATTTCGCCCTGCTGGGGGCGACGGCGCCATTCCTGGCGCTGTACTTCCATCATCTGGGGTTCTCCAGCGCGCGCATTGGCGAGCTGGTAGCGATCCCGATGCTGATGCGCTGCGTAGCTCCCAATATCTGGGGCTGGCTGGGGGACTACACCGGTCGGCGCCTGGCCATCGTGCGATTTGGCGCGGTGTGCACGTTGCTGAGCTTCTTGCTAATCTTCGTCAGCCAGAGCTATGCCTGGCTGGCGCTGGTGATGGCCCTGCATGCGTTCTTCTGGCATGCGGTGCTGCCACAGTTTGAGGTCATCACCCTGGCGCACCTGCAAGGCCAGACCTCGCGTTACAGCCAGGTCCGCTTGTGGGGCTCCATCGGGTTTATCCTCGCAGTGGTTGCCCTGGGGCGATTGTTCGAGGCCTTGAGCCTGGATATCTACCCGGTGGCGATCGTGTTGATCATGGCCGGTATCATCGGTGCCAGTTTGTGGGTGCCCAATGCCCAGCCGGTTTCCACTGGCGATCGCGGGGTCGGCGACGGCTTCCTGCGGCAGTTGCGCAGCCCTGGTGTGCTGGCGTTTTATGCCTGTGTCGCCTTGATGCAAATGAGCCACGGCCCGTACTACACCTTCCTCACCTTGCACCTGGAAAACCTTGGCTACAGTCGTGGCGTGATCGGCCTGTTGTGGGCCCTGGGCGTAGTGGCGGAAGTGTTGATGTTCATGGCCATGAGCCGGATTCTCACGCGTTTCTCGGTGCGCCGGGTGCTGATCGCCAGCTTCCTGTTGGCGGCGTTGCGCTGGTTGCTGCTGGGATCGTTCGCCGAGTTCCTGTGGGTGCTGCTGTTTGCCCAACTGCTGCATGCCGCGACCTTTGGCAGCTTTCATGCGGCGGCCATCCAGTTTGTGCAGCGCAGCTTCGGTGCGCGCCAGCAAGGCCAGGGCCAGGCTCTGTATGCTGCGCTGGCCGGTACGGGGGGCGCGCTGGGCGCCTTGTATTCCGGGTACAGCTGGAACCAACTGGGGCCCACCCTCACATTCAGTATTGCCAGCCTCGCGGCCATGGCCGCCGCGTTGATCATGGCCATGCGCTTGCCCGAGGAGCGGCCATGAGCCCGGTCCATCACCTGAATATTCTTACTGCCCGAGGACTCCTTTCATGAGCATTCTTTGCGTTTATCACGTCTCTACCCCGGACATCCCGAACAAAGTCCTGACCCACGTTGACGATATTGCCCAGACCCTGGCCGAGCAGGGTGTGGGTTTTTCACGCTGGCAGGCCAGCACCCGCGTGGAGGCCGGGGCCAGCGCGGCTGAGGTGACGGCGGCGTATCAGGGGCAGATCGACAGCTTGATGACCGCAGAGGGCTACGCGCAGGTGGAGGTGTTGAGCGTGAGCCGCGAGCACCCGCAGCAGGATGGGGTGCGGGCGCGCTTGCGTGATGAATATCGCCATGACGCCGATGAAATCCGCCTATTCGCTGCTGGGCGTGGGCTGCTCGGCCTGCACATCGACGACTATGTCTACACGGTGCTGTGCGAAAAACACGACCTGCTGCGCATACCGGCTGGCGTGCCACGCTGGTTTGATTTGGGAGAAGAGCCGCGAGTGGTCGCAATCAGCCTGTTCAAGACCGCGTCCGGGGCCGTGGCACACGTGACTGGCAGTGAGATCGCCCAAGGATTTCCTGGGCTGGATGATTGACGTTAGTTCACGATCTGCAAACTTATTCAATGCACTTAAGTTGGATAAGTTTGTGGGAATGGACTCTATAGTTTGTAAGTTCCGGCTATTTGTCTGTGGGTCGATGTGTTAACCCCAGGCTTTGTGTAACTCTCCCGTCGCTGTGTACTTATCTGTCAATAGGAGGAGTCCGAATATTGGCAGTGCAAATCACTACGAAAGGGAGAGGCATGCATGAGCAGCCCAGAGGAGCCCACCCCATCCGTTGAGCCTGCGGCAAACGCGGCGGTGGATGTGTGTGAGCAGGCGTCCGACGACCGGGCTGGCAGCGCACCGTCGTTGCCGGATAAACCGCTGACGGTCAAGGAGTTGGAAATACTGCGTTGGGCCTCGGAGGGCAAGACAGTGTGGGAAATCAGCCGTATACGTTGTGTCTCACAGGCCACGGTGAAGTTTCATCTGCGCAATATCTACTGCAAATTGCACGTCAATAACCGAGTCCAGGCGGTGAGCGAGGCGATCAAGCGCGGATTGTGCGGGTAAAAAAAGGGCCGTGAAGCATCACGGCTTCACGGCCCTGGGAAACTAACGTGCACTTATGCCGAGTGGTACGTCGGCAGGGCAAAACGATTCTGACTTTGCAGCATCGAAATCTGCGGCAATTCGCTGGCCTGTTCTGCCAGGTCGCGACGGATGGCGCTGATGACCCAGGTCAGTTGGTCGGCGGTATGCAGTTGCTGGTAGGAGATCGAGCGCTTGATCTGCTTGCCTTCGGTGTTGCGCAAGGTCAGCAGGATGCCACCGTCAGGACGCGGTTGGGTGGTGACGTCGTAGCTGGAGAATACAGAAGCGAATTTGTCTTGGATCAGGCTCATGTCTATCGGCTCCATTGGCTCGTGTTGTGCGGCATGGAGTGATAGGTGCAGTGATTGTGCCAGTATTGTGATTTATAAAATATCCTTATATATCAGCACTTTACAAAAAATCAGCATTTTCGGTTTCGTGCAATATGCATGAATGGCCATCGTGCATCCTGCATTTTGCGCTATTGACCGGTGACGAACGGTACTGGGGGGCGCCGTTCCCCGGGATACAAAACATTGCAAATCCTGCGTGTACAGCCAAGGAATGGCTGGCGTATTTTCCTGCAAGGCATTCAGGAACGGTCCTACACCGTATGAACGCCCGCGGGTCATACGAATAATAAGAAAAAGGACTTTTGTGCATGAGCAATCCGAACAGCGAGATGATCACCCTCGGCATGATGTTGCGTAAGGTGCCGACCATTGTCAGGGCCCTGCCACGATTGGTGCGTGGTATCCGCGTCGCCAATATCACGGACCCCGACCAGCCGTGCGGGCTGGGCTGGACCTTCGAACAGGCCACCCAGCGCAATCCTGAGGGCGCGGCCCTGTTGTACGGCGATCAGGTCCTCAGTTATCGCCAGGCCAACCAGCACGCCAACCGCATCGCCCATCACCTGCAGGCCCAAGGCATTGGCAAGGGTGATGTGGTCGCGCTGTTTATTGAAAACCGTCCCGAACTGTTGCTGACCGTGCTGGCGGTGGCCAAGGTCGGCGGTATCTGCGCCATGCTCAACACCGCGCAAACCCAGGCGGTGCTGGTGCACAGCCTGACCCTGGTGAACCCGGTGGCAATTGTTGTCGGTGCCGAACTGGTCGCAGCCTATGACGCGGTGCGTGAGCAGGTGGCGATCGATCCGCTACGCACCTGGTATGTTGCCGATCAACAGGCGGTGCCGGTGCCTCACGGGTACATCGACCTGATGGCCGCCAGCGCGGACTGCTCGACGGATAACCCGGCCAGCAGCCAACAGATCTACTTCAACGACCCGTGCTTCTATATCTATACCTCCGGCACCACCGGTTTGCCCAAGGCCGGCATCTTCAAGCATGGCCGCTGGATGAAGTCCTCGGCCAGCTTCGGCACCATCGCCCTGGATATGGGGCCTGAGGATGTCGTCTATTGCACCCTGCCGCTGTACCACGCCACGGGGCTGTGTGTGTGCTGGGGCTCGGCGATTGCCGGCGCGTCGGGGTTTGCCATCCGCCGCAAGTTCAGCGCCAGCCAGTTCTGGGACGATGTGCGCAAATTCAACGCAACGACCCTGGGGTATGTCGGTGAGTTGTGCCGCTACCTGATCGACCAGCCGCCAAGCCCGCGCGACCGCGACAACCGCGTGGTGAAGATGATCGGCAACGGCTTGCGCCCCGGGGTGTGGGGGCCGTTCAAGGAGCGCTTTGGCGTCGATCATATCTGCGAACTGTATGCAGCCAGCGACGGTAATATCGGCTTCACCAATGTGCTGAATTTCGACAACACCATCGGCTTTTCCCTGATGCACTGGGCGCTGGTGGACTACGCCCACGACACCTGCGAACCGATCCGTGGCAGCAATGGTTTTATGCGTGAAGTGCAGAAGGGCGGCCAGGGCCTGCTGCTGGCCAGGATCGACGACAAGGCGCCGTTCGATGGTTACACCGACCCGGAAAAGAACCGCAAGGTGGTGTTGAGCGACGTATTCGAAAAGGGCGATCGCTATTTCAACACCGGCGATCTGCTGCGCAGCATCGGTTTTGGCCATGCGCAGTTCGTCGACCGCCTGGGCGACACCTATCGCTGGAAGGGCGAGAACGTCTCCACCACCGAGGTGGAAAACATCTTTATGCAACACCCGCAGATCACCGAGGCGGTGGCCTACGGTGTGGAAATCGCCAACACCAACGGGCGGGCCGGGATGGCGGCGATTACCCCGACCGAATCCCTGGCAACCCTGGATATGCAGGCATTGCTGCAGTTCGCCCAGCGTCAGATGCCGGCCTATGCGGTGCCACTGTTCCTGCGGATCAAGGTGAAGATGGAAACCACCGGCACCTTCAAGTACCAGAAAGTGCGGCTCAAGGAAGAGGCGTTCGACCCGGCCAGGGTCGGTGATGACCCACTGTATGCCTGGCTGCCGGGCACTGATGCCTATGTACCGGTGACCGGGCAGGTATTGGCGGATATTCAAGGTGGAAAATATCGCTACTGACGGTAGGTGATAGAACACGACTATCGCGGCCTTCGGCAAAAAAGGGGTGACAGACGTACGGCTGCTCGGGAAACTGACGGCCTTACGAAACACCCTACAGGGAGCCGCAGATGTCAGATCAAGCCAAACAAATGACCGAAGAAGAAGCCGCCGAATTTGCCGAGCAGGTCTTCGACGTGGCCCGTCGAGGCGATGCCGCCCTGTTGGCGGCACTGTTGGCCAAGGGCTTGCCGGTCAATCTGCGTAACCACAATGGCGATACCTTGTTGATGTTGGCGGCCTATCACGGGCATGCCGAGGCGGTGAAAGTGTTGCTGGAGTTCAAGGCCGACCCGCAGATGGCCAACGATAAAAACCAGTTGCCCATCGCCGGTGCTGCGTTCAAGGGCAACCTTGAGGTGGTCAAGGCGTTGATCGAAGGTGGCGTTCCGGTTGAAGGGGCATCCGCCGATGGCCGCACGGCACTGATGATGGCGGCGATGTTCAATCGCACCGAAATGGTCGAGTACCTGATCAGCGTGGGGGCCAACCCCAAGGCTGCGGATGCCCAGGGTGTAACCGCCCTGGTGGCCGCCCAGACCATGGGTGCTGCGGATACGACGGCGCAGTTGCAAAAACTGGTGTAGGCTTTGCGCCCTCAAAATCAGCCTCGCCACAGGATTCGCCCATGAACACCGCGCTCGTCGAACTCATCACTAAAATCAGTTCCGGTTGCCTGGGTGACGCCGAGATCGTGCAGATCGCCGACGAAGCCACCCAGGCCTACGCCGATGCCGAGGGATTCCTGGCGGCCAACCCTGATATCAACTACGACGACACCTTCCCCATCCCCCTGGGTGAGTGGATTGTGGTGGGCAGCCTGCCGGAAACGGTGCTGTTCCAGGCCGATACCTACCAGGAGCTGTTCGCCCAGATCGTCGCATCCTTTGGCCCCAGCGTTGCGTTCAACCTCAAGCCCAAGCAACTGGCCAAGACCGAGGCGCTGACTGCGCTCAACCGTATCCAGATCCAACTCGGCGCCATGAACCCGGAAAACGGCGGCTATGTGCTGATGAATTTCAGCCAGTTGCTCGATGACGAAATCCAGGCGGTATTGGTGTATGGCAACGACGTACCACGGGTGCTGGAGTTGTGTGCCGCAGTCGGGATCAAGGGTGAGCCGTCCCTGGAAGCCCTGCGCATTGCGTTGCATGTCTGAAATAAAACGGAACCCTCGCCAGGGCTGGCTATCCTAAGCAGGCAAGCCCTCACTTAGGAGCGACACCATGGGTTCCACATTTAACAGCCTGATCGGGTTGATCATCCTGGCGCTGGATATCTGGGCGATCATCAACGTCTTCAAAAGCGGCGCCGGGACCGGGGCCAAAGTGTTGTGGATCCTGTTGATCCTGTTCCTGCCGGTGCTGGGCCTGATTATCTGGGCCATTGCCGGGCCACGGGGCAATGTGCGGATCTGACCATCGCACCGTGTAGGAGCCGGCTTGCCGGCGATAGCGGTGTGTCAGGCAACCCTGCACTCGCAGATAAACCGCCATCGCCGGCAAGCCAGCTCCTACAGTAGTTTTGTGTTCTGGAAATTTGTGTGTCGAGATATTCGCTGGACAAAATTTTCACACTTCATCCAAGACAATTCCCCCGCTTTATTTTCCTGCCACGGCCCCTGTGTGCCGCCAGGAGCCCTGCGCGATGAGTAATCAATAGCGTTGCCGACGTTGATCGGGCACCATCTGCCCACCGCGTAATACCTGGACCCTGTGCCTTCATTGGCCGGGGCAGGACGCCGCTGCATTATTTCGCAACTTAAACTTCCAATGGGTCCTCAAACAACATGGCAAACCCGGACGCCCTGAATCAGCAGCGAGCTTCTAATCGCCTGCTGCAACCCACCGTCAAATCCCACCTGGCCTACACGCTGCTTTGCGCCCTGGTCATGATGGTGATGCTCTCCCTGCTGCGCCTCGGGCTGTTGGTGTACAACAGCGACATGATGCTCGACACCCCGGCCTCGACGTTCCTTGAAGCGTTCGTCAATGGCCTGCGCATGGACTTGCGTCTGGTGGTGTACCTGAGCATTCCGCTGATCCTGGCCCTGTTCAGTGTGCGCGCCATGGCTGCCCGCGGGTTCTTCCGGTTGTGGCTGACCGTGGTCTCCAGCATCGCGCTGTTCCTTGGCCTGATGGAGATGGACTTCTACCGCGAGTTCCACCAGCGCCTCAACGGCCTGGTCTTCCAGTACGTCAAGGAAGATCCGAAAACCGTGATGAGCATGCTCTGGTACGGCTTCCCGGTGGTGCGCTACCTGCTGGGTTGGGCGGTCGGTACGTTTATCCTGAGCATCGCCTTCAAGGGCGCCGACCGCGCGACGCGCCCGCGTGGCCCGTTCAGCGGTGGCACCGTCGGCACTCGCCAGGTTGCCCCGTGGTACAGCCGCATTGCGGTGTTCGTGGTCTGCCTGCTGATCGCCGTGGTCGCCGCACGCGGCACCCTGCGCCAGGGCCCGCCGATGCGTTGGGGTGACGTGTACACCACCGACTCCAACTTCGCCAACCACCTGGGCCTCAACGGTACGCTGTCGCTGATCGGTGCGGCCAAGGCGCGTTTCTCCGAGCATCGCGAGAACGTCTGGAAAGCCACCCTGGAGCAACCGTTGGCCACCCAGACCGTGCGCGACATGCTGGTACTGCCGGACGAAAAACTGGTGGATACCGACACTGCCGCCGTGCGCCGTGACTTCACGCCACCGGCCGAGAAGACCCTGCCGATCAAGAACGTCGTGGTGATCCTGATGGAAAGCTTCGCCGGTCACTCGGTGGGCGCGTTGGGCAGCAACGGCAAAATCACGCCGTACTTCGATGAGTTGACCAAGGAAGGCCTGCTGTTCGACCGCTTCTTCTCCAATGGCACCCATACCCACCAGGGCATGTTCGCCACCATGGCTTGCTTCCCGAACCTGCCAGGCTTCGAATACCTGATGCAGACCCCGGAAGGCAGCCACAAGCTGTCGGGCTTGCCGCAATTGCTCAGTGCCCGTGATTTCGACGACGTGTACGTCTACAACGGCGACTTCGCCTGGGACAACCAGTCGGGCTTCTTCAGCAACCAGGGCATGACCAACTTCATTGGCCGCAACGACTTCGTCGACCCGGTGTTCTCCGATCCGACCTGGGGCGTGTCCGACCAGGACATGTTCGACCGTGGCCTGCAAGAGTTGAAGGCGCGCGAAGGCGGCAAGCCGTTCTACGCACTGCTGCAAACCCTGTCCAACCATACGCCGTACGCCTTGCCGACACCGTTGCCGGTCGCGCCGGTGACTGACCGTGGCCGCCTCAACGAGCATTTGACGGCCATGCGCTACTCCGACTGGGCCTTGGGCCAGTTCTTCGAGAAGGCCCGCAAGGAGCCGTACTTCAAGGACACCCTGTTTGTGATCGTCGGCGACCATGGTTTCGGTAACGAGCAACAGATCACCGAAATGGACCTGGGCCGTTTCAACGTGCCGTTGCTGTTGATCGCACCGGGCGTGCAGGACAAGTTCGGCGTGCGTGACCACACCGTGGGTACGCAGATCGATATCGTGCCGACCATCATGGGTCGCCTGGGCGGTGAAACCCGTCACCAGTGCTGGGGCCGTGACCTGCTCAACCTGCCGCAAGGCGACAAGGGCTTTGGCGTGATCAAGCCATCGGGCAGCGACCAGACCGTGGCCTTGCTCACCGCTGACCGCGTGTTGGTACTGCCCAAGGAAATGCCACCGAAGCTGTGGCAATACGAACTGGGCGCCAACCCTGTCGGCAAGGTGATCCCTGAGTCGGCGGATGAGGCGCAACTCAAGCAGAAACTTGAGTCGTTCCTGCAAACCGCTACCAAGAGTCTGTTGGATAACACCGCAGGCGTGGTAGACGGCAAGCCGGACTAATCGGCGCCAATAAAAAAGAGGCCTTCTTCAAGGCCTCTTTTTTTTGCATCTTTTTCTGTAGGAGCGAGCTTGCTCGCGAAGAACTCAGAGCCAGCACGTTTATCCTGAAGAAACGCATTGCCTGGGTGTTCTTCGCGAGCAAGCTCGCTCCTACAGTTATGGGTTACAGCAGTTATATCTTGCCCAACAGCAACAGGATCAACAGCACCACCAGCACCGTACCGAGAATGCCCGATGGCCCATAACCCCAGTTGCGCGAGTGCGGGAACACCGGCAGGCCGCCGACCAGCAGGAGGATCAGAACAATGATAAGAATGAGGCTCATAGTGTGTTTTCCTTATTCGTCTTCTGAAAAGAGCTGATTATCAAGTGATAGCGCCGGTCATTTAAAACGGCTGCCTTAATTAATCCGACTCCTGCACTTTGCAGAAAATTCCCTGTTTTTTTAACTCGATTTGGCTACTGGCTTATTTCTTTTTTAATTGTTGTGCTGCTTCGCACTTAGTTTGAAAAGATTGAACTTACCCCGTGCTCCGGCATCCGACCGGGCCTTTGGTTTGCCTCGGGCATTCAGCAACTTGATGGTGCATGGGTCGGTGAATAACCTTCGCTACACTGGCGCGTACTTCTTCCCTGAACCACAAGGCTACTTCCTATGCAAAATCGCATGATGATCACCGGCGCTGGATCTGGCCTGGGTCGCGAAATCGCTCTGCGCTGGGCCCGGGAGGGCTGGCAACTGGCCTTGTCGGACGTCAGCGAGCCGGGCTTGCAGGAAACCCTGGCGCTGGTGCGCCAGGCCGGTGGCGACGGGTTTATCCAGCGGTGTGATGTGCGTGACTACAGCCAGCTCACGGCCTTTGCCCAGGCCTGCGAAGTCAAGCTGGGCGGTATCGATGTGATCGTCAACAACGCCGGGGTTGCCTCCGGTGGGTTCTTCAGCGAATTGTCCCTGGAAGACTGGGACTGGCAGATCGCAATCAACCTCATGGGCGTGGTCAAGGGCTGCAAGGCTTTCCTGCCGCTGCTGGAAAAGAGCAAGGGCCGCATCATCAACATCGCTTCCATGGCCGCCTTGATGCAAGGCCCGGCCATGAGCAACTACAACGTGGCCAAGGCCGGCGTGGTGGCGCTCTCGGAAAGCCTGCTGGTGGAACTCAAGCAACAGGAGGTCGGGGTACACGTGGTTTGCCCGTCGTTCTTCCAGACCAACCTGCTGGATTCGTTCCGTGGCCCGACGCCTGCGATGAAGGCCCAGGTCGGTAAATTGCTGGAAAGCTCGCCGATCAGTGCGGCAGACATTGCCGACTACATCTACCTGCGTGTGGCCGAGGGTGAGTTCATGATCCTGCCCCACGAGCAAGGGCGGATGGCCTGGGCACTGAAGCAGAAAAATCCGCAGTTGTTGTATGACGAGATGACCAGCATGTCGGAGAAAATGCGCGCCAAGGCGCAGTCGGTCAAAGGCTGATGGATATAAACAGTGTGTTTATATTTTTGCGGTCCTGCTTGGCTATTTGATATTTGTCTGTCAGTAAAACAAACCCTGAGTTGTAGGGAGGATCTGTTTATTTGGCAGGTCATTGATGGCTCGTAGGGGAGGGAGCATGGTCGACGTCCGGTAATTTTCCAAAGGACATACACCATGCTGGTACTTAGCCGCGCGGTAGGCGAAATCATTTCCATCGGTGACCACATCACCCTGCGGATCCTGGAGGTCAACAACCTCCAGGTGAAACTCGGCGTGGAGGCGCCGACAGGGGTCAACGTGCACCGGGCGGAGGTCTATGAAAAGATCCGCCACCAGCAGGCAAACCCGGTACCTGTGCCTAATCCCTAGTCAAACAGGTGCTTGGGCACATCGTGCTTGAGCATCAATTGGCACTGTTCACTCTCAGGGTCGAAAACGATCAGCGCCTGGCCCTTGGTCAACGCCTGGCGTACGCGCAATACGCGGGTTTCCAGGGGCGTGTCGTCGCCGTTATCGGTGCCGTCGCGGGTCACGAAGTCTTCAATGAGGCGGGTCAGGGTGTCGACTTCAAGTGCATCGTGGGGAATCAGCATACAAGCCTCAAATGGTTGATCCCGGCGATGCTACTGTGCCGGGATCATTGTTGCCAGCTTCAGGATTTCTGCCCGACCAGGCTGTCTACCGACGGCACACGGGTATCGCTCTCCATTTGTGTTTCGTGTTCCAGCTGATGACTGAAGCGGTCCAGGGAACCCTGGGCCGGTTGGGCATCGCTGGCAAACACCGGCGGGCTGAGGATGTAGGCGCCCAGCAGGCGACTCAAGGCTGCCAGGCTGTCGATATGGGTGCGCTCGTAGCCGTGGGTTGCATCGCAGCCGAAGGCCAGCAGCGCGGTGCGGATATCGTGGCCGGCGGTGACGGCCGAATGGGCATCACTGAAGTAATAGCGAAACAGGTCACGCCGTACCGGCAAATCGTTATCTGCCCCCAGGCGCAGCAAGTGTCGGGACAGGTGATAATCGTAAGGCCCCCCCGAATCCTGCATCGCCACGCTCACCGCATGTTCACTGGAGTGCTGGCCAGGGGCGACCGGGGCAATGTCGATACCGACGAATTCACTGACATCCCAGGGTAATGCGGCCGCCGCGCCACTGCCGGTTTCCTCGGTGATGGTGAACAGCGGGTGGCAGTCGATCAGCAACGGTTCACCACTGTCGACGATAGCCTTGAGCGCCGCCAACAAGGCGGCGACCCCGGCTTTGTCATCCAGGTGACGGGCGCTGATATGGCCGCTCTCAGTGAATTCCGGCAGCGGGTCGAAGGCCACGAAATCACCGACACTGATCCCCAAGGAATCGCAATCGGCACGGGTGGCGCAGTAGGCGTCCAGCCGCAGTTCGATATGGTCCCAACTGATCGGCATTTCATCCACGGCGGTATTGAACGCGTGCCCGGAAGCCATCAGCGGCAGGACGCTGCCACGGATCACGCCATTGTCGGTGAACAGGCTGACGCGGCTGCCTTCGGCAAAACGGCTGGACCAGCAACCGACGGGGGCCAGGGTCAGGCGGCCATTGTCCTTGATCGCCCGCACGGCGGCGCCGATGGTGTCCAGGTGCGCGGAAACGGCGCGGTCCGGGCTGTTTTTCTGGCCCTTGAGGGTGGCGCGGATCGTGCCGCGCCGGGTCATTTCAAAGGGGATGCCGAGTTCTTCCAGGCGCTCGGCGACGTAACGCACGATGGTGTCGGTAAACCCGGTGGGGCTGGGGATGGCGAGCATTTCCAGCAGCACTTTGTGCAGGTAGTTGAGATCTGGTTCGGGGATGGTTCGGGTCATAAGGGGTCCTTAGCTGCAAGTTTCAAGCTGCAAGCTGCAAGATAAATAGGCGCTGTTTTATTCTTGCGGCCTGCAGCTTGTCACTTGCAGCTTTTCACTATGTGGAAACAACAGATCCACGAATTTCTCCGCAGTCGGTTGCGGTTCATGATTGGCCAACCCAGCACGCTCATTGGCCTCGATAAATACGTACTGCGGCTGGTCGGCGGCCTGCACCATCAGGTCCAGGCCCACCATGGGAATATCGAGGGCTCGGGCTGCGCGGATGGCAGCCTCTGTCAGCGTGGGGTGCAGGATTGCCGTGACATCTTCCAGGCAACCGCCGGTGTGCAGGTTGGCGGTGCGCCGTACCGCGAGCACTTCACCGCAAGGCAAGAGGCTGTCGTAGTCGTAACCCGCGGCCTTCAGGGTGCGCAGGGTTTCGTCGTCCACCGGGATCTTGCTCTCGCCGTCTGTGGCAGCCTGGCGACGCCGGCTCTGGGCCTCGATCAAGGCACCGATCGAGTGTTTGCCATCACCGATCACCTGCGCCGGGCGACGGATTGCCGCGGCCACCACTTCAAAACCAATCACCAGGATGCGCAGGTCCAGGCCCTCGTGAAAGCTTTCCAGCAACACCCGTGAGTCGAACTGGCGCGCCGCCTCGATGGCGCCTTGCACTTCCTCGATGGTCTGCAAGTCCACGGCCACGCCCTGGCCCTGTTCCCCGTCCAGCGGCTTGACCACGATGCGCCGGTGTTCGTCGAGAAACTCCAGGTTATCGTCGGCGCTGGCGGCCAGTTGTTGCGACGGCAATTTCAAGCCGGCGGCGCTCAATGCCTTGTGGGTCAGGCTCTTGTCTTGGCACAAGGTCATGCTGATCGCGCTGGTCAGGTCGCTTAATGACTCGCGGCAGCGCACCCGCCGCCCGCCATGGCTGAGGGTAAACAGCCCGGCATCGGCGTCATCGACTTGTACGTCGATCCCGCGTCGGTGGGCCTCCTCGACAATGATCCGCGCATAGGGGTTGAACCCGGCCTGTGGCCCCGGCCCAAGGAACAGCGGCTGGTTGATGCCGTTCTTGCGCTTGATGGCGAAGGTGGCGAGGGCGCGAAAGCCGAGCTTGGCGTAGAGGCTTTTAGCCTGGCGATTGTCGTGCAATACCGACAGGTCCAGGTAACTCAGGCCACGGCTCATGAAGTGTTCGATGAGGTGGCGTACCAGCACTTCACCGACCCCCGGCCGCGAGCATTGCGGGTCTACGGCCAGGCACCAGAGGCTGCTGCCGTTCTCCGGATCATGGAAGGCCTTTTGATGATTAAGGCCCATGACGCTGCCGATCACCGCACCGCTGTCTTCATCCTCGGCCAGCCAGTACACCGGGCCGCCTTGATGGCGCGGGGTCAACAGGTTGGCGTCCACCGGCAACATGCCGCGCCCCTGGTACAGGCGATTGACGGCCTGCCAGTCGGCTTGGCTCTGTACGCGACGAATGCGAAAGCCACGAAACACCCGGGTCGCCGGACGGTAGTCGGTGAACCACAGGCGCAAGGTGTCGGAGGGGTCGAGGAACAACTGTTGCGGATCAATCCCGAGGATCTGCTGGGGCGCGGCCACATACAGGGCGATATCCCGTTCCCCCGGCTGCTCGTTGAGCAACTCCAGGGCCAGGCTCGCCGGGTCGGGGAAGGTATGCCCAATCAACAGGCGGCCCCAGCCGCAATGCACGGCGATGGGTTGCGCGCTGGGCTCGCTGCCGTCTTCGGCGAAGCGCGCCTGCAGGCGCTCGTAGGACGGCGCCTGGCCGCGCAGCAGGCGTTGGCTGTAGGCCGTGGCGTGAGGTTTCATCAATCAGATTCCTTGTTCGCTGAGCCACAGGTTCAGCGCTGCCAATTGCCACAATTTGGAGCCGCGCAACGGCGTCAGTTGCCCTTGCGGGTCAGTGAGCAGGCGGTCGAGCATCGCCGGGTTGAACAGGCCACGATCCTGGCTCGGGTCCAGCAGCAGGTCGCGCACCCAGTTGAGGGTATCGCCCTGCAAGTGCTTGAGGCCGGGCACCGGAAAGTAGCCTTTCTTGCGGTCGATGACCTCGCTGGGGATCACCCGGCGCGCGGCTTCCTTGAGCACTTGCTTGCCGCCGTCCGGCAGTTTGAATTGACCCGGCACGCGCGCCGACAACTCCACCAGGCGGTAGTCGAGAAACGGCGTACGCGCTTCCAGGCCCCAGGCCATGGTCATGTTGTCCACACGTTTGACCGGGTCGTCCACCAGCATCACCGTGCTGTCCAGGCGCAGGGCTTTGTCCACGGCGGCAGTCGCGCCGGGCTGTGCGAAATGTTCGCGCACGAAGTCGCCGGCGGCGTCATTGGCGGTCAGCCATTGCGGCGCGACGGTGGCCGCGTAGTCGTCGTAGCTGCGGTCGAAGAATGCTTCGCGATAAGCCGCGTACGGGTCGCTGGCGCCGTCCACCTGTGGATACCAGTGGTAACCGGCGAACAACTCATCGGCGCCCTGGCCGCTTTGTACGACCTTGCAATGCTTGGCCACTTCCCGGGACAACAGGTAGAAGGCGATGCAGTCATGGCTGACCATCGGCTCGCTCATGGCGCGGAATGCGGCGGGCAGTTGTTCGATGATTTCGCTTTCGGCGATGCGCAGTTGGTGGTGCTCGGTAGCGTAGTGTTTGGCGATCAAATCCGAATACTGGAACTCATCGCCACGCTCGCCCCCGGCATCTTCAAAGCCGATGGAGAAGGTCGACAGATCCTGCACGCCGACTTCGCGCAACAGGCCCACCAGCATGCTCGAATCCACACCGCCGGAAAGCAGCACGCCCACATCCACCGCTGCGCGTTGGCGAATGGCCACGGCTTGGCGGGTGCTGTCCAGCACGCGGTCGGTCCAGTCTTCCAGGGTCAGGTTTTGTTCATCGTCGCGGGGGCCATAGGGCAGGGTCCACCAGGTTTTCTGCTCGGTGTTGCCGTCTGCGTCGATGCGCATCCAAGTGGCTGGCGGCAGCTTTTCGATGCCCGCCAGCAAGGTGCGCGGTGCGGGCACCACGGCATGGAAGTTCAGGTAGTGATTAAGCGCCACCGGATCGAGGAGCGGGTTGATGTCACCGCCCTTGAGCAGCGCCGGCAACGCCGAGGCAAAACGCAGGCGCTGGCCGGTGCGCGACAGGTACAAGGGTTTGACGCCCAGGCGGTCGCGGGCGATGAACAGGCGTTGGCTGTCGCGCTCCCAGATGGCAAAGGCAAACATGCCATTGAGCTTGGGCAGCAAGGCTTCGCCCCAGGCGTGATAGCCCTTGAGCAGCACTTCAGTGTCACCACCGGAATAAAAGGCATAGCCCAATGCTTCAAGCTCGGTGCGCAGTTCCGGGAAGTTGTAGATCGCGCCGTTGAAGGCCAGGGACAGGCCCAGTTGGGCGTCGACCATCGGTTGGGCGGAGCCGTCCGACAGGTCCATGATTTTCAGGCGGCGATGGCCCAGGGCAATCGGCCCTTGGGCATGGAAGCCCCACGCATCAGGTCCGCGTGGTGCCAAGTGATGGGTGATTCGTTCCACCGCTGCCAGGTCGGCAGGTTGATGATCGAAACGCAATTCTCCAGCTAGTCCGCACATAAATTCCTTACCGGTTTTTCCGTTGGGGAGGGATAAAAGTGCACGCGCCAAAACGGCGGGTACCTAGGGACTGACCCGAGGCTGTTAGTGGAGTTTTAGATCAATACGTTATATGGCAAACGGCCGCTGCCCTTTGCGACACCCCCGACGGCCTGTGCGGCGAGGGGGAATTGGGGGGTAATTAGGTCAACGTGATATGCAAATAATGGGGCAGTCCGGGCGGCAAACCCCCAGCTATTTGAACCCATTAACCCTGGGGGCGGGCTTATCGTGTGGTGTCATTGTTCACGCGATTAAGGAACGTTGCGAATGACGCAAATAGCTAATTTGAGCCAGGCGCTTGAGCCTGTGTCCCCGGACGAATTGATGAAGGCGCTGCTCAGTATCACTGGCGACCTGGACAAAGCGCAGGTGTTGCACGACACGCTGCCGGCCTGGCTGGTCAAGGCCGACTCCCAGGCGCTCCAGGCCATTGAACAGGCGTATGCCGACAGCGAGGTCTCCAGAGGGAAACTGCAACAGCGGTTGAGCCGCTTGAACCCCCTCGACAAATTTTGTGCTGAACAGCTTGAGGCATTTCTGGTTGCCAAAGGCCATATCGACCTGGACATCGAAAACGACACGCTGGAACTCCCCAAGCGCTCCTTCAGCAGTGTCAATCCAGACCTTGGCGGCATGTTGATCGAGACCATTACCCTGGAGAAACACAGCCTGCTGCAGGCGGCCATGCAGAATTTTTCCCAGGCGAGAGCAGAACCGGGAGGTATACCAATCAATGCCGTGGTTCGCATTGGCGCCAAGCGCAGGATTGCGCGAGATATCACGGCCCAGGCATTCATCGGGTACTGCCGCGAGCTGAATCTTGGGGAGGCCTATCAAGCCCATGTGCGTGAGGTGTTCAACCCTGGGGATCTTGAGCATGGCCTCAACCCGGTGGTGAGGGAGGTTGGCCAGTCCCGCTGCGCGGACATGCTGATCGACTTGCAGGTAGCCCACGCCAAGGGCGATATCGATCAACCGACCCATGCGCTGTTGCTGGAGCTGGTCAGGGCGGACATGCCTGCCAGGGATATCCTGCAATCGTGGTTCAACAACCAGCCACTGACCTGGCAAGGCCTGAACATCGGCGGAGCTTGCCTGTGGGGCGTGCTGGTGTTTTCCAGCGCCGCGTCCGAGGGGTTTTCCAGCGGCCCGATTGTGGTGTACATGCCCAATGAGCCCGTGCGGCCATGGTACCGCTATGCGTCACTGGAGCAGTTCAAGCTTTACCTCACCCTCAAGCTTCATGTGAGTACCTATCGAACCTTTTTCATGGGTTACCTGGATGAGTCCGAGCGCTTCGGTTTTTTCGAGCGCTTTGATAAACACAATATTCTGGTGCGCGTAGAGCCGCTCCCGGTGACGGATAATTTCTCGCTGTTCTTTTTCAATGCCTGTGTCGGGAAAATCCAGCTCGATACGCGTGTGCTGGCTGTTCCCAACGCGCAGGCGGATGACGACGCACGTCAGCAGCGCATCCAGGATTACCTGGACGCCGGCTTGACGGTACTCAACGTCGCAGCGTTCGTGGTGCCGGTACTGGGGCAACTGATGATGGGCGTGGCTGTCGGACAGCTCCTCGCAGAGGTGTTTGATGGGGTGGATGACTGGATGCATCAAGACAAGCTTGGGGCCCTCAGGCACCTGACGAACATCGCTGAAAATCTTGCGGCCATGGCGTTGTTTGCGGCGGGTACAAAAGTGGTGGGCCGATTATGGCGGACCACGCCGCCGCCAGCGGGGTTTTACGAAAGGCTGGAAGCTGTGCGCATGCCGGATAAAACCACGCGTTTGTGGCGCAATCGCACCCAGCCGTACCGTCACACCGTCTCGCTCGAAGGGACGGTTGCCAGTCCCCGCGGGGTCTACCAGGCTGGCGGCCAGTCCTACGTCAAGGTCGACGGTTCGATCTATTCGATTGTCTTTGACTCCCGTACCGGCCGTTGGCGAGCCCGGCATCCGCAGCGTACTTCAGCCTATCAACCGCCTATGACCCATAACTACCAGGGCGGCTGGCAGTTCTCGTTCGAACACCCGCAAGAATGGCAGGACCCAGACTATATTCTGGTCCGGCTGGACCCCAGCCTCAGTTCCTTTGCGGCTGGACATCTGCGGGACATCGCCGCCATCACCGACACGGCCTTGCCCCGCCTGCAGCAACTGGCCAAGCAAAACCTGCCACTGCCGGAGCGGCTGCGTGAATGTGCACTGCGCTTCAGGCAGAACCAGGATGTCCGCGACCTGATCTGGCAGATGGAGCATCAGGCGCCGCTCGACGCATCGACCACTCGCGTGCAGATGCTCGCGCTGCCGCTGATGGACGGCTGGCCCCAGGGGCGGTTTTTCGAACTGCTGGACGAGGAGGGGGACTTGCTTGAGCGTCACCCGGACACTGCCCCTTTTGATTACGAAGACTTGAGCATTCATATCACCACGCGTCAGCTCAGGAGCGGGCAAGTCATGTCCACGCTACTGGCCGCTCTCGACCCGGAAGAGACCGCGCGCCTGCTGGGTGGCAACTTCCAGCCTGAGGAGGCGCAAGAGGTGCTGGCGCGGCGGCTCACCGCTTCACTCAAGGATAATCATCGGGCGGTTTTTGAGAGGCTGCGTGCGGATGCTGACTTCATCGACCAGACCGATCACGGGTTGCTCAAGCAGCGCTATAGGCGGCTGCCCATCCGGGTTGCCTGGGAAGTCATGACCCAAGCGTCCACTGCCGAGCGTTGGCGGTTGCGCCATAGCGGGCGAGTGCCTTTGCGGATCGCTCAAAGAGCGCGGGAGACTCTGGGGACTCTGGACGAAGACGAGGCCCTGACCGGCCTGTACTTGCCGGAACTGGCCAGCGATGCGACCCGGCGTATGGCCATCGGATTGCTGCGACAGGTACCGGGCTGGCCCGAAGATGTGTGGGTGCAACTCCGTCGTGAGGGGTTAAGTGCAACTGTTCTCGGTCAGGTGGGTAACGCAGGTGCGGCCACGACCCGCACGGTGGTCCAGTCGGCTGCGGGGTTTCGTGCCTACGATGGTCAAGGCGCGCCACTGGGTGCGATGGCCGACGGGCCGCAAGGGTTCTATGAGGCACTGCTCAACTGTTTGTCTGGCGATCAACTCGACGACTTGCATCTGCAGGGAAGCGGCCGGGCCAGCCAATTGCGCAACACCCTGATTGGCAAGGCCGAGGATGAGCGCAGCCGGGTTGCCCGTTATCTATGGCCGGAACGGGCGGTGCCCGAGGAGCCAGCGGTGTCGTGCGTGCAAGGGATGCCCGTGGAGCTGCAGCGACAGCCTGCCGGCCTGTTGCGCAAGGTTCGCAAGCTCTATCCCTTGTTTGACGACCAGCGCATATCGACCTTCGTGCAGGACTTGGGTAGCGATCTATTATCTCGTGCCAAAGCCATCCGGGTTCTTGAGCAGCAGTATGAAGCACTGCGTCAGGCGTTGAAGGTATGGGCCCGGGGCAAGGTTGCGCCAGTGCACTCGGACGTTGCCGTGTGGGACTACCGCCTGGCACGTCACCAGGCCGCCCAGGCCATCGAGCGCAGTTGGCAATATGCTTCGTTGATGCCCGATGAGTACCAACAGAAAGTCCCGAGTCTTTCCCTTGACGACATGGCGGTGGGGGCATTGCCGACCCTGCCGCCGGACGTCCAGTTCGGGCATATCCGGCAATTGTCATTGAGGAACATGGGGCTCAACGATGATGTTGGTTACTTCCTCAAGCACTTCAAAGGGCTCAATACCCTGGAGTTGAGGGACAACCGAGTGACGCGGCTGCCGGAAGTGCTCCAGCAGATGAAGCAACTGCGCCGGCTGTACCTGGCAAATAACCAGATGCAACTGACTGAATACACCCGTACCAAACTCGGCGACCTGAAAGGCTTGACGGTTCTGGACCTGAGCAACAACCCACTGGTAGACCCGCCGTTTATCGGCAAGATGTTTGAATTGCGCAACCTAGTCCTGCGCAATTGTCGGCTTAAAAACCTGCCGTCCGGGTTTATGCGCATCCCTTATCTGGAGCAACTGGACCTGCGGGAAAATGACATCGCTACTTTGCCGGACTGGTTGTTCACTGCCCCTCGCCGCAGAGCCGAAGTCATCAACTTGCGACATAACCCGCTGGACGCCCCCAGCCGCCTGCTGTTGCACAATTATCGGGACACTATTGGCGTGGGCATGGGCTTTGTGGAAGACGACATCGCCCGGCTCAATGAGCAGGCTGCCCGGGAGCTATGGTTGGGGGACGAGCGGGTGGCGCACTACGCCGAGAAGGCCCAGACCTGGAGGGGACTCAAGGACGAACCCGGCTCCGACGGTCTGTTCAAACTGCTGGCCGGCCTGGGCGGTGCCGCTGATACCACTCACGTTCAGGAGGACATGGGGCGTCGGGTCTGGCGCGTGCTGGACGCGGCGGCGATGGATACTCGGCTACGCGAAGAAATTTTTGAACGAGCGGCCACGCCCTTGAACTGTGATGATGCTGCTGCCGTGAGTTTCAGCAACCTTGAGGTGCTGGTAGAAATCCACGAGGCTTCGCAGCGGGTGGCGGGCGGGCTGGTCACGGCCAAACCCCTTTTGAGGTTGGCCCGCGGGTTGTTTCGCCTCGATCGTCTAGAGCTTATGGCTCGCCGGCACAGTGCCGAGCATCCGGCGCTTGATCCGCTGGAGGTCAGCCTGGCTTATCGAACGGGGTTGGTGGAGCGCTTTCATTTGCCTGGGCAACCCCGCCATATGCGCTATGCCAGCCTGGGCGGGGTGACTGAGCACATGCTGGAAGTCGCCGAAGCGCAGTTGAAAGAGGCTGAGCTTTCTCCGCTACTGTTGAAGTACATGGTGAAACTGCCATTTTGGAACAGCTATCTGAGACGGATCCATGGCGGTTCGTTCGACACGTTGAACCAGCCTTTTGGTGAGCGCATGGAGGCCGTGTGGGCGCAGCGAGAGACCCTGGGCGACGCCGATTATCGTAATCAGATGGAGCAGATCCAGGACGAGCAGAAAAAGGCCGAACTCACCGAGTTTGAACGCCTGACCAAGGAAGCGCTGAAGTTCGATGAGCAGGTTGCCTGCGAGTTACCACCGGCGGGTTGAGGGGCCGCTCACTGAGGTTTTTTTGCCACATTGCTGCGAATCAATGCGCGCACGGCAAAGCGATTCGGGTGACAGGCCTCAGCCACGCTGCGGGGCAGGGGCAGTGGTTCATTGTCCAGCCATGCCGCCAGCAGTTCACCGGACAACGGCGCGGTGATCAGGCCCCGTGAACCGTGGCCACTGTTGACATACAGGCCGTCGAGCCACGGGCAGGCGGCGTCCGGCGTGTGGCGGGCGTCCTTGCGCAGGCTGTCATAGGCTTGCGCAAACGCCTGGGGGTCGACCAGTGGCCCGACAATCGGCAAGTAGTCCGGGCTGGTGCAGCGAAAGGCCGCCCGCCCCTCCAGCGCTTGCGGGGCCAATGTGGCGGCGTGCAGACGCTGGGCCAGGTCCGGGGAAATTTCCTGCAACAGCTGCAGATTACCGGCGTGCTCGGCAGCGGTGGGGGTCAGGTCATCGCTCTTGAAATCAAAGCTGGCGCCCAGGGTGTGTTCGCCCAGACGCGGTGGTGCAACGTAACCTTCGGCGCACACTACCGTGGCCAATGCTGCGCTCTCGGCAGTCTGCGGCAACCGGGTGATCTGCCCGCGAATGCGCTTGAGGGGCAGTTCGGCGCTGGCGGCAAAGCGCTTGACCTCGGCAGCCCCGGCCAGCACCACCACGGGCGCGCTGGCCAGTAGTCTTTCGCCGTCCCAGGCCTGCCATTGGCCGTCGACTTTGCGCAGCTCCAGCACCTCATGATGAACATGCACCGTGATGCCGGGCTGGCGCGCCTGCCTCTGGCAGAAAGCCGGCGGATGCACCCAGCCACCTTCGGGGAAAAACAGCCCGCCATGCTCCAGGCCAATCCCCGCGCGGCTTTGGGCCTGGTCTTTGTCCAACAGCTGCAGCAAGTCCGGGGCAAACGCCTGGGCCAGTTGTGCCTGGCGTTCGGCCTCCTTGGGGTTGAAGGCCAGTTGCAGTACGCCACAGCCATCCCAATCCGTGCCGCGTTGTAGATGCTCCAACAGACGGCGGGTATAGCCAAACCCGCTGACAATCATCTGCGACAGCGCCGTGCCATGGGCAGACAGCTTGAGGTAGAGCACCCCTTGCGGGTTGCCCGAGGCCTCCTGGGCCAGGCCCTCATGGCGCTCCAGCAGGCTCACCTGCCAGCCCCGTGCGGCCAGGCTGGCAGCACTGGCACAACCGGCCATACCACCGCCGATCACCAACGCCCGGCGCTCACCCTTGAGGGCCGTTGGCCGGGCGAACCAGGGTTTGTCGGGTGCGGGTGGCGGTACGTCGGCCGGCCAACCCAGAAACTCACCGCGCAGGATTTCCCACTTGTGACCGATGCCCGGTGTGCGCTTCATCTTGAACCCAGCGCCATTAAGCAGGCGTCGTACCCAGCCGGTGCTGGTGAAGGTGCTGATGGTCGAGCCCGGGGCCGCCAGCCGTGCCAGTTCGGCGAACAGTTCGGCGGTCCACATGTCGGGGTTTTTCGCCGGCGCGAAACCATCGAGAAACCAGGCGTCGATCTGCGCGTCCAGTTGCGGCAGTTGTTGCAGTGCATCGCCGACCAACAGCGTCAATGTGACGCGCCCGTTTTCCAGCACCAGGCGCTGGAAACCTTGATGAATGGCAACGTACTGCGCCAGCAGTTGATCGGCCAGTGGCTTGAGTTCAGGCCATAGGGCGAGGGCGCGTTGCAGGTCGGTGTGGCTCAGCGGGTACTTTTCCACACTGACAAAATGCAGGCGCGCACCCACTACCGCATGCTGTTCAAACAGCTGCCAGGCACACAGGAAATTGAGCCCGGTGCCAAACCCCGTTTCTCCGATGACCAGCCGCCCACCCACGGGCAGCGCGGCAAAGCGCTCCTGCAGACGGTTCTGCTGGAGGAACACATAGCGGGTTTCTTCCAGGCCCGACAGGTCGGAGAAATACACGTCGTCGAACACCCGCGAGCGCGGGCGTCCCTGGTCGTCCCAGTCGAGCTGGGCATTTGGCAGTACGGGGTTCATGGGCAACTCGGCCAAGACAAGGCGGCCATTCTAGCCGATACCGGAGCATGCGATTGGTCCACGGTTGCCCGTGTCGAAATAATGGTGGTAGCCCATTAGTTCTTGCATGGAAAAAGCCACTGAAATACCGCGCTGATTGATTAACTATCAGCGTTAATTAAAAGCCTTGCGGGGGGGTATCGTTAAAGCAAGATTATTGGGCAATAAAGGACATTGCTGATGCAGGCACAGGATGATTTGGCTAAGGCATGTACTCAATTGACGCAACAGCAGTTGCAAGCTGCCTTGTTGGAAATGACGGGCGATCTAGCCAAGGCCGATGTGCTGCAAAAGCGCCTGCCGGGCTGGATGATCGATGCCCCGAAAGGTTTGCTGGAGGCTCTGGAAAAGGATGCTGCGCGGGTTGAAGAGGCCAGGGCTGCGGTCGAAGGCCGTTTGAGGCGCTTACGGTCGCTGGATGAGTTTTGCAGTGGGCACTTGAGGGCGTACTGCCAGAAAAAATGGCAGGTAACGGTGGACCCCACAAAGGATCTTTTTGTCTATGCCACCTACGAACACCAAAAAGCAGTCCTTCCGTTGGAATATGAGAGAAGCATTAAGCTGGAACGGCAGAGCTTGTTGCACGTGGCGCTGCAAAACTTTTCCGAGAATGAGGCGCGAGCGGAGCATTACTCAGAGCAGTCGGGTCTGCAAGCCGGATCAGCCCCCTCTGCAGCTATCGCGATCTCTGCGCATGAGTTTGCCAAGGGTTGCAGGGAACTGGATCTTGGTCGGCTTTATCAGCAGCACATCGCTGAAGTATTTCACCTGGATATTGGCGAGACCGCTGATGAGCCCTACGTCAACGGGGCAGCGGTTGATATTGGTTGGATGAAAACCCTGGACGTAAGAATCGACGCGCATATCGCCTGCATGCGTGGCGATATCACCCAGGACTCCTACGCCATGCTATGCACGCTGCTTGATCGGAACATGACTCCCGCCCAGGCCAAAGACCTGTTGTTTCAGGGGCGCCCGGTCCTCTGGCAAGGCTTGAATGCACTCGACTGTTGCCTGTGGAGCGTCGTGGTGTTCTCGGGACGGCCGATCGGGGATTACCCGGAAGAACCCTGCGTAGTCTATATGCCCAATGAACCCAAACGACCGTTCTTTGAGTACCCCTCGCTCAATGACTTCAAGGTCTATCTGGATCTGAAGCTGGAAGTCGCCACGTATCGCACATTCTTTACCGGTTACCTGGGAGAGGTTGACCGGCTGGTTTTTTTCAGCCGGTTTGGGGAGCACCGTACGCTGGGTGTGCTGGCGGCCAAGCCCATCACGACCAGCTTGGCGCTCCACTTTTTTGCTACTTACGTGGGCAAGTTGCAAATCGACGCGAGGACACTGGCGGTACCGGTGGCGGATGTCGATGAGGACGCCCGCAAGCAGCGCTTGCTGGAGTACCTTGATGCCGGGTTGACGCTGCTCAACCTCGCGGGCTTTGTTGTCCCGGCGTTGGGATTGCTGATGACGGGGGTGGCGGTGGGGCAGATGCTTGGCGAGGTGTATGAGGGCATTGAGGACTGGCGTCGCGGTGACAAGGTTGAGGCGCTCAAACAGTTGGGTGCTGTGGCGGAGAACCTCACCTCGATGGTGTTGTTCGCGGCAGGGACCAAGGTGGTTGGTAAGGTTTTGAGGCGAGCCCGGCAGGGCATTGAGGGCTACTTCCAGGAACTGGAGGCCATACGTTTAGACGACGGTAACCTGCGGTTATGGCGCCCCGACATACTGCCATACGCCCATGATCCGCGGCTCGTCGATAATCTGGTCGCCGATGCTGAAGGCATTTATAAAGTAGGTGGTCATTCCTACGTAAAGGTCAATGGTTTCGTCCATCAGGTTTCGTTTGATCCAAAGCTGGGTCAGTGGCGGGCCAACCCCGCTGTGCGGCAGGCGGCCTATCGTCCGGCAATGTTGCATAACGGTGAGGGCGCTTGGCGTTTCTCATTTGAGAAGCCAGAGACGTGGGAGGATGAAATGTATCTCTTTTCACGCCTGGAACCCGCGAGTCGACACCCTGCGCTGGATTTGCGCAAGTTGCAATTGGTCAAGTCCATCATGGATAAGCCCCACCGATGGGGTTACCACCTGGCTCAGGAATGCCTTCCCTTTCCCGCCCGGTTTCGTGATTTATACGAGCGTTTCAGGCTGGAGCAGTCCATTCGTGACCTGATCTGGCTGTTGGAGCGCAGTGTTTACCTCAATGCTGAAAGTGCGACCTTGCAGATGCACGCTTTGCCCTTGTTGTCGGGTTGGCCTAAGGGGTGTTATTTCGAAGTGCTTGACGCCCAGGGAGGCGTCAAGGCGCGTTACCCCTCTACCGGGTTTATTGACGATGTGCGGCAGCGATTGACCATCACCGAGAAAGCCGTGTGCGAAGGGAGGGTGTTTGATGTGTTGTTGTCCCGGCTGGATGAGCAGCAGAAAGTCGGGCTGTTGGGGGAAGGCGTTACTGCCAATCAGGAACACGCTGTATTGGCGCGCCTATTGTTAGAGCACCTCAAGGCTGATCGTAAACCGCTGTTTGAGCAGTTGTATCAGTCCTATGACGGGCCGCTGCCACAGGAGTGGGAGTTGCTCAGAAAGACGTATCCGCAACTGCCCTATCGAGTCATGCGGGAGGTGATGGCTGAGGCGTCCTCGGTGGAGAGGGAAGCTCTGCGTGACAAGCAGCGTGTTCCCATGGGGTTGGCTGAATCGGTGCGATATGCACTCGCAGAACAGCGCCTGGATCGTGCCCTTGCCGGTTTTGAGCAGCCGGAGTTGGCAGGCCTCGACACACAGTGTGTTGCGGTTCGACTGTTGCCGCGGATCGAGGGTTGGGATAACACGCTGCGCCTGGAATTGCGCGCGGATTCCCTACAGGGCGATTTATTGGCGCTGGGGGCTATCAAGGGCGCAGGCGTGCGGCGAGTGGTGGTCCGGTCGGCGGCCGGTTTTAAAGCATTCGATGGCAGCGGCGTGAGCCTTGGTGCAGCCCGGTCTGGTCCGGATGGGTTGTTCGAAGCGCTTGAAGACACGCTGGCCCAGGCGCAGCGCAAGGCGCTGGGGTTGCCTCTGACAGAGGCAGTAAATGGCTGGAGGTTGCGGCGTCTGCTGGCTGCCCGAGCACAGAGTGAGCGTGAGGTCGCTGCACAGGCCTTCACCCACAAGGCTCGCGAGCCTTTGGCGATGGACACGCCCTGTCGGCTGGCGGACTCGCCAACAAGTTCGCCTGCCCGTTCGGGGGCATTGGTGCGCAAAGTCAAACAACTCTACCCATTGCTCACCGATGCCCAAGCCTCTGAGCTGTTGATGGCGTCTGGTGGTGATGAGCTTTCCCAGGCCAAGGCCGTCGGCCGTATGACCGGGGACCTGGAGCGCCTGCGAGCGATCCTCAAGCAGTGGAAGAACAGCACCGGTGAGCTGGAGTATCAACCGGGGTTCAGAGACATCCATCACAGTCGCCAGCAAGTGGCCGAACGCATTGAGGCCTGTTGGCGACGCCAGAGCTTTGCACTCGACGAACACCAGGTCTCGGTTGCCAGCTTGATGCTGGACGGCATGCGTGTGGGCTCATTGCCAAACCTGCCGCCGGAAATTCGTTTCGATCATGTCCGGCAACTGTCACTCAGGAATATGCGATTAGGGGATGACGTCGCTTATTTCCTCAAGTGCTTCAAGGGGCTGCGGCGCCTGGACCTGGACCGCAACAGGCTGACCCGGCTGCCCGAATACCTCTCACGCATGCCCGAACTTGCCAGTTTGTCGTTACCCCGAAACCAGCTCGCGCTGACTCAGTACACCCGGCGCAAGCTGGCCGACATGAGCACCTTGCGCCTGCTGGACATGAGCCACAACCCGGTTGAAGGCGTCCTGGATGTCAGCAGCATGCGTGGTTTGCATACATTGCTGCTACAGGACAGCCGAATGACTGATGTGCCCACTGGGCTTGGGCGCTTGGCCTATCTGGACCAGGTGGACCTGCGCGACAACTGGATCACGCTATTGCCCGAGTGGCTGTTCAGCGCTACCCGCAGTTTCAGTCAGGCGATCAATCTGGGGGGTAACCCGTTGTCTGCCTCGACGGTGAGCGCCCTCAGTCGCTATCGTGAAGAGGTCGGTATCGGCATGGGCTATGTGGATGACGATCAGACCCGCTTCACTGAGTTGAAAGCCCGGGCACTGTGGTTGCCGGACGAAGTGGCCAATCGCAACGCCACCAGGCGCGGGACCTGGGCCAATCTGCGCGATGACACGGAATCGGCACCGCTGTTCGAGTTGCTTGCTCAATTGTCCGGTACCGCCGACAGCCGTCACGTGCGTGAGGATTTGAGCCGAAGAGTGTGGGAGGTCCTGCAGTCGACCCATGACAGCCTCGAATTGCGTGAGCAGGTCTTTCAACTGGCGGCCCATCCGGTGAGCTGTGCCGATGGGGCGGCGGATATCTTCAGTCAGATGGAAGTGCTGATGGAGGTCGAAAGAGCGACCCAGCAGTCCATGCGCCGACAGGGCAGCCCCGTAGAGCTGTTGAAGCTGGGCCGCGGCTTGTTTCGCCTCAGTGAGCTGGAAAAAATTGCGCAGACCTACGCGACCGAGCATTCCAGCGAAGACCCCCTGGAAGTCAGCCTGGCCTTTCGGGTTGGTCTGGCTAAAGTCCTGGAGCTGCCAGGGCAGCCCAAACATGCGCAGTATGTAGCGTTTGCCGATGTGACCAGCGAAGGGTTGGCGGTCGCGCATTCCCAGGTCCGCACGGCAGAGCTGTCCCCGGCACTCTTGCGTTTCCTGACGCAGTTGGCGTTCTGGAAGACTCACCTCAAGCAGCAGTTTCCGGCAACGTTCCTGACGGCGACGGAACCCTTTGATGTGCAGCAGCAGCTACTCTTCGAGAACAGCCAGAACCTCAGTGATGGCGAATACCTCACGCAAATGGAAGCCCTGCGGGCTCCTCGTCGACAGGCCATCGCCGAAGTGGTGGAGCGCCTCACCCAGCAGATGCTCAAGCACCATGATCTGGGTATCTGCCATGTGCCTGAGGGCTGAGCCACGGCCCGGTCGATTGATCCATGGCAAGCCGACTGGAATTGCTTGCCCGCCGTGCTGCCCAATCCGCTAGTCTTGATCCATCTTGGAAGGGAGTCGCCCATGTTCGAATCCGCAGAAATTGGTCACGCCGTCGATAAGGACACTTACGACGCTGAAGTCCCGGCGTTGCGTGAAGCCTTGCTGGAAGCACAGTTCGAGTTGCACCAGCAGGGACGCTTTCCGGTGATCGTGCTGATCAACGGCATCGAAGGGGCCGGCAAGGGCGAGACCGTCAAGCTGCTCAATGAGTGGATGGACCCACGGCTGATCGAGGTGCGCACCTTCGACCAGCAGACCGACGAAGAACTGGCCCGCCCGCCGGCCTGGCGCTATTGGCGGCAATTGCCGGGCAAAGGGCGCATGGGGGTGTTCTTCGGCAATTGGTACAGCCAGATGTTGCAGGCGCGGGTCCATGGCCAGATCAAGGACGCCCGCCTGGACCAGGCCATTGCCGGGGCCGAGCGCCTGGAGCAAATGCTCTGTGATGAAGGGGCGCTGATCTTCAAGTTCTGGTTCCACTTGTCCAAGAAACAGATGAAGGCGCGGCTCAAGGCCTTGCAGGATGATCCGCTGCACAGTTGGCGCATCAGCCCGCTGGACTGGCAGCAGTCCGAGACCTATGACAAGTTTGTGCATTTCGGTGAGCGCGTGTTGCGTCGCACCAGCCGTGACTACGCGCCCTGGCACGTGATCGAAGGCGTGGATGCCCATTACCGTGGCCTGACGGTGGGCAAGATTCTTCTGGAAGGTTTGCAAAATGCCCTGAAGCTGGCCAAGGTCAAGGCCAGCGGAATTCACCCTGCGCCGCTGCCGACTGCCGTCGATCAACGCAGCCTGCTCGATAGCCTGGACATGACCCAGCGCCTGGAGAAGGACGACTACGAGGAGCAACTGATTACCGAGCAGGCGCGGCTTTCAGGCTTGATGCGTGACAAACGCATGCGCAAGCACGCCCTGGTCACCGTCTTTGAAGGTAACGATGCGGCAGGCAAGGGCGGGGCGATCCGTCGGGTGGCGGCGGCGCTGGATCCGCGCCAGTACCGCATCGTGCCGATTGCCGCGCCCACTGAAGACGAACGCGCCCAGCCGTACTTGTGGCGATTCTGGCGGCAGATTCCGGCACGGGGCATGTTCACCGTGTTTGATCGCTCCTGGTATGGCCGCGTGCTGGTGGAACGGATTGAAGGCTTTTGCACCACGGCGGACTGGATGCGCGCTTACGCCGAAATCAACGATTTCGAGGAGCAACTGCGCGACGCCGGGGTGATCGTGGTCAAGTTCTGGCTGGCGATTGATAAGGACACCCAGCTGGAGCGTTTCCAGGCCCGGGAAGAGATCCCGTTCAAACGCTTCAAGATCACCGAAGACGACTGGCGCAACCGCGACAAGTGGGATGCCTACCGGGCGGCCGTGGGTGACATGGTGGACCGCACCAGCACCGAGATTGCGCCCTGGACCCTGGTGGAGGCCAACGACAAGCGCTGGGCGCGGGTCAAGGTGCTGCGCACCATCAACCTGGCGTTGGAAGAGGCGTTCGCCAAGTCCGACAAACACGACAAAAAGAAGAAGCACAAATAACCGGCTCACCTTGTAGGAGCGAGCTTGCTCGCGAAAGTCTCAAGGGCCCCGCGTTCATGCAGGATGCCCGCGTTATCGTTGACGATTTTCGCGAGCAAGCTCGCTCCTACAGGGTTAGCGCCATGCTTTTGCATACGTCAGGTGAATGATCATCGCGATCGCTAGTCGCTGGATCTATCCTCGATCTGTCTCCCAACAACGACAAGATTGAGGTAGCCCATGCGTGAAGTAGTGATCGTCGACAGTGTGCGAACCGGCCTGGCCAAGTCCTTTCGCGGCAAGTTCAACCAGACCCGTCCCGATGACATGGCAGCGCATTGCGTGAACGCGCTGCTGAGCCGCAACGGCATCGACCCGGCCAGCGTCGAGGATTGCATTGTCGGCGCCGGCTCCAACGAAGGTGCCCAGGGTTACAACATCGGTCGCAACGTGGCAGTACTGTCGCGCCTGGGCACCGGTGCCGCCGGCATGACCCTCAACCGTTTCTGCTCCTCAGGGCTACAGGCGATTGCCATCGCGGCCAACCAGATCGCCTCGGGTTGCAGCGACATCATTGTCGCCGGCGGTGTCGAGTCCATCAGCCTGACCATGAAAAGCGTCAACACCGACAACCTGATCAACCCGTTGCTCAAGGAGCAGGTGCCGGGCATCTACTTCCCCATGGGCCAGACCGCCGAAATCGTCGCCCGCCGCTATAACGTCAGCCGTGAAGAGCAGGACCTGTATGCCCTGCAAAGCCAGCAGCGCACCGCCCAGGCCCAGGCCGACGGGCTGTTCGACGATGAAATCGTGGCCATGGCGGTCAAGTACAAGGTCGAGGACAAGAACACCGGCCAGGTGCAGATTCTCGACGGTGTGGTCGATCGTGACGATTGCAATCGCCCGGACACCACCCTGGCCAGCCTGAGCGGGCTGAAACCGGTGTTTGCCGAAGATGGCTCGGTGACGGCGGGCAACTCGTCGCAATTGTCTGATGGCGCGTCGATGACCCTGGTGATGAGCCTGGAAAAAGCCCTGGAACTGGGTCTCAAGCCCAAGGCGTTTTTCTGTGGTTTTACCGTCGCCGGTTGCGAGCCGGACGAGATGGGCATCGGCCCAGTGTTCTCGGTACCCAAATTGCTCAAGGCCCGTGGGCTGCAAGTGGCGGATATCGACCTATGGGAGCTCAACGAGGCGTTTGCTTCCCAGTGCCTGTATGCGCGTAATCGACTGGAGATAGACAATGCCAGGTACAACGTCAACGGTGGCTCGATTTCGATTGGCCACCCGTTTGGCATGACCGGGTCGCGGCAGGTCGGGCATCTGGTACGTGAGCTGCAACGTCGTCACTTGCGCTATGGCATCGTCACCATGTGTGTGGGGGGCGGTATGGGCGCCACGGGTTTATTCGAAGCCGTGCGCTAGTACATTGATAGTTTCCGCACGCCGGGTCGCTCGTACCCGGTGAAAATCCGAGGGGGGAGCTTGCTCCCCCTTTGCATACTTGCTGTTTGGCAATCATCAGGTTTTTCAGATTGGACTTTTCGCTTATCTCCAGTTGCAGTCGTGTTTCATAGCGACCTTAGTCACCTCTCGTGTTTAATGAATTAACTATTGAGTGGCTTTCCTCTTGTGATTGTTGTTATTTTTTAGTGTGTGTAATCTGATTCTTACAGATATGTATGCCTGTAAGTCATTCTCATTAAGTTGCGTGTAGTCCAATTCCTACGGTTGTTTCTAGAGTTTTGGCAAAATGCCATAAATTTCCTATGTCTCTTGATGCAATAAAGCTACGTGATTAAGCGAAAAAGGTGGCTTACTTGTTCTCGTGGTAGGTGGAAACTTACCTGGCGTTGGAAAAGTTCTGACTTGCAATGCAAATAGTTGGAAAAGCCTGGAATAAAACGGTCGGCTAATGAGGCTGTTCATGGTCGCTTGTTTTATACGCCTTGCGCGCATCTGCGGTGGGGCTCCTTTAATGACATTTGTTATGTGGGAATCTGTAAATGAAAGGGCGGCGGCAAAAACTGAGTGCAACACCTGACCTTTCCGGTACGGTGCTGCCCTATGTCTTATTCCGAACTCAGCGTTGAAGAGCGTGCCACCATTCAAGTTAGTCATGCCCAAGGCCTCAGCTTGCGCAGGATTGCCTGCTTGATCAACCGA
>NZ_MNPU01000043.1 GCF_001983165.1 Pseudomonas gessardii
TCGGGCTGGTCTCGATACTGGATACGATAAACCGACTTAACCGTATAACCTGAACCGCCGTATACGGAACCGTACGTACGGTGGTGTGAGAGGACGGCGGATGTGAATCCGCCTCCTACTCGATCCTTAATTCTACTGCCGGTAGGTGCGCATGAAGCTAAAAGCCAAAAGCAATCTGCTGGAGCGCGCCAGAACGGCATGGGAGGCGGTCGCACGCCAAGTTGGCGAGACCGATTTCTCGCGCCATCCGCGCACCGGCGAGTATCTGCACCCCGGTGTCGCCATGGGCTGGCGCATCCACAAAAAGAATCTGTAGTTTCACCTGTAGCCAGGACAGCCCTCTGGAAGGCCTGGACGTCGATAGCCGGTAGTGCGACGTACGGAAACAACACCGGCAGCCCGTGCACTCTGACCTCACATGCTTGTGGAGTGGCGCGAGACAGATTCGGTGAGATCGATGCATTGGGGCGTCGACGCTGGAATTGTCTTTGGCTGACAGCGCGGAAAGACGCGCGCACCTATTCAGGGCCTCGACATTGATCGGGGCTTTTTTGTGTCCGTAACACCACTAGTAGAACCAGGAGAAGCATCATGCTGACTTTGAAAATGATGGGTAGCGAAGACCTTGCGGATAGCCACCCGTCCAAGAGCTTCACGCTCGTCCACCTCGCCAATCGATCAAGCATTGCGTTTGGTCGGGGCCCTGGCGGTCTACCGGAAATTCAGGTTGCGGATATCGAGGGCGAGATTGAAAAATTCTCTCCCGCCGGCAACACATACGTGCTTGAGGGTGGGAAGACGGTGGCCACATTTGCTCATATGCCACCGCCAGAGCATCGCGCTCAAGCTGAAATTTCTGGCGCTCTCTGAGGCCTATCGTTTTCGGCCCCACCACACCCATTGCTCTGAGCTGGGAGTGCTGTTGGGGCTGACCTATTTCAAGCATGCCCCCACGGAGTCGAGCGCATGGAGTTTCTGCACCGCCTGCTCGATAAGACCGAGTGGCTAATCGCCGGCCTGATTGGCGCAATCGTCGCCAGTTGGTGGCACAAGGACGACCTGGCCGACTGGCGTGCCTGGGTGATCTTCTTGATCACTGGCGTGGCCTGTTCGCTGTATCTGACCGGGATGGTGAGTGCTTACCTGGGCGTGACCGAGCCGAGCATCGTTGCCGGTATAGGTTTCCTGCTGGGCACATTCGGTGGCTCGCTCCTGGCAGCAATCAACCGAGCCATCAAAGCCGCTGACCTCTGGGCGCTTATCCGCCAGCGGTTCGGGGGAGGCAATCCACCATGAGTCTTGAATTGATCAACTCCATTGCCTGCGGCCTGATCGCCGCCTGGGCGACCTGGTGCGTGCTGAGCGGGAAGGTGAGGGACGGCATCCTCGGTAAGCTGATTTACTCGACGATCGCCATCACTGGTTTCGTTGTGATGGTGCGCAGCCAGAACATCTTCTTCGGCCCGACCACCGCCGGCCTGACTCTGCATGTCGCCCTGGCACTGGCCGGTGCCCGGCACATCTTCATGGTCACGTACTGGCAGAGGGTGAAGGTCTGGCTGTGCCGAACGCTGAACTGCGAGCACTGCCTGCACTGTGACAAGGCACCTGGTGGTGTCGAGCGTCGGACCAAGTAATCCGCGCCACGTTTTCAAATGCGCCAAATCGTGGCGCGGAGCTGTCCGATGCATAACGTTACCCGCCTGCGCCACGCGCTCCCGTTGGGCCAAGACATCAACGCCGCAGTAAGCGCTCTCGACAAGGCTATTGCCGATGCAGTGGATGCTGCCAAGGCAGCCGGGCTGCCCCAGGGGCTGATCGTGAGCTTGCTCCACGGCCACGCCCATGCGCAAACCCACCAGATGGTGTGCCAATGACCGCTAAAGTCCATGATATCGCCGACCACCGCCCGCACCTTAAGGTGGTAGCCAGTGATGGTGTCCACGTTCTTCCGCGTGAGCTTATCCAATCGGTGGTTGAGGGCAAGAAGCCGTCGACCATCCTGACCGAGTTGGTGGTGCGGCGAATCATTGAAGAGTGGCTACAACAGGTGACCGCATGACGACCATTGCCTACAAAGACGGAGTGATTGCCTATGACTCCCGAGTGACGCGCGGCTCTCTCATCGACCACGACGACTACGAGAAGCTGATCCATAGGAGTGGGCATCAGTTCCTGTTCACCGGTTGCGGTGCGGACTTTGCCGCCCTGATGGATGAGTTTTTCGGCATGAAGTCCAGCGATAAGCCGCTCGATGCGAACGGGCTGGTCGTCACCAATGGCAGGCTTTGCCAGATTGGTCGCGATGCCGAGAGCGGGTTCTGGGTGGACGAGGTGTGGATGGAGCGACCGTTTGCCATCGGTAGCGGGCGCGACTTTGCACTGGCTGCGATGGATATGGGCGCAACAGCCAAGGAAGCTGTCGAGGCTGCGGCCAAGCGCGATGTCTACACCGGCGGCACGATCCGTACTGTGATCATTAAAGAGGGGATGGCTGATGCAAAGACCACTGCCCCCGGCGTCACTGCTTGAGCTGTCCGATCTATCCGACTTCGGCATCCGCCTGACCCCTGCACCTGAAGTGTGGGAGTGGCTCCAGGCCGAGATCCTCGCCGACACCGGCATCATTCACAACGAAGACCATGCTCATCTTCTGGATGCAGACATCCGGATCATGTGGGCGTCGTCGAGCTTCGAGAAGCAGGGCCGCACAGTCTTGGGCCAGGCCGAGCAGGTAGCGTTCCGCGCGGGTGGTTGGCAGAAAGCCCGAATGGAGCAACAGATGCGTGATTGGTTCGGCGATGTGCCGGCCTTCATCATCACGTTGGCTGCCGACTACTGCGCCGAGTGCAGTGACACCGACTTCTGCGCACTGGTTGAGCATGAGCTGTACCACATCGCCCACGCCAACGATAAGTACGGCCAGCCTGCCTTCACCAAGGAGGGGGCGCCGAAGCTGGAGATGCGCGGTCACGACGTCGAAGAGTTTGTCGGTGTCGTCCGCCGCTACGGTGCAAGCCCTGACGTTCAAGTGTTGGTGGATGCTGCAAACAGTCCTGCTGAGGTGGGGAAATTGAACATTGCGAGGGCCTGCGGAACCTGTCTGCTGAGATCGGCCTGATTTTTGACAGGCATTAGACGGAACCAAACCTATGGCAGCCCTGAAAAATGAGGTGAAAGGCTTCATCGTTCAGGCGTTGGCGTGCTTTGACACTCCCTCCCAGGTGGTGGAGCAGGTCAAACAGGAATTCGGCATTGAGATATCTCGCCAGCTGTGTGAGTCGCACGACCCCACCAAGCGCGCCGGGGTGAACCTTGCGGTCAAGTGGGTGACGCTGTTCCATGACACCCGCAAGCGGTTCCGCGAAGAGACTGCTGAGATTCCAATCGCCAACCGCGCCTATCGCTTGCGCGCGCTTGGACGCATGGCTGTAAAGGCCGAGAACTCAAAGAACATGGCCCTTACTGCTCAGTTGCTGGAGCAGGCCGCTAAAGAGGTTGGCGACGTCTACGTGAATCGTCGCCTTGAACCTGAAAAGCCCCTTGGCTCTCAGGCGGATCAGCAGCACGCCATTGCTGAGTACACGCTGGAGCCAGACGAGAATGTCCCGACTACCCCGTACCTATGATGCCCCGGTTCAGTTGACGAAGAAGCAGGCCAACATTTACGTCTGGGGATTCCAGCCCAATGCGCGCTTTCGCGATGCCGTGTGTGGGCGCCGGTTTGGTAAGACTTTCCTCGGCAAGGCTGAGATGCGCCGAGCTGCGCGACTGGCTGCTGAGTGGGGCGTGAGCGTCGAGGATGAGATTTGGTACGCGGCTCCTACACAGAAACAGGCCCGCCGCGTCTTCTGGCGCAGGCTGAAGCAGGCCATCCCGCCAGAGTGGCGCGAGAGCAAGCCAAACGAAACCGACATGCTGATAACGCTCAAGAGCGGTCACTTGATCCGGTGCGTGGGTCTTGAGAACTACGACGATCTCCGCGGGTCGGGCCTGTTCTTTGTCCTGGTGGATGAATGGGCGGACTGCAAATACGCAGCCTGGGAAGAAGTGCTGCGCCCGATGCTTTCGACCTGCCAGTACACGATTCCCGACGTAGGAGTCCGCAAAGGGGGTCACGCGCTGCGCATTGGCACTCCGAAGGGCTTCAACCACTGCTACGACACTTATCTGGACGGAAAGCCAGGCGGCGAGCCGGATCACAAGAGCTGGCAGTACACGTCACTCCAGGGCGGGAACGTCCCTCCTGAAGAGCTCGATGCGGCCAAACGCAAGATGGACCCGCGTACGTTCCGCCAGGAATACGAGGCCGGGTTTGAGAACTACTCGGGCGTTGTCTACTACACCTTTAGCCGATCCGAATGCAGGACCGGCGAGCGAATCAAGCCTGGCGAGGCCCTGCACATCGGCATGGACTTCAACGTCATGAAAATGGCGGCGGTTGTCTTTGTTGTCCGCGATGGTCTACCGCTGGCCTTGGATGAGTTTCATTCCGTGCGCGATACGCCAGAGATGATCGAGAAGATCCAGGCGCGGTTCGTCGGGCACAACATCGCCGTCTATCCGGACGCCTCGGGCCAGAACACCAGCAGCAAGAATGCCAGCGAGTCGGACCTGTCGTTGCTCATGAAGGCCGGCTTCACCGTCGTGGTCAACTCGACCAACCCTGGCGTGAAGGATCGAGTGAATTCCGTCAACGCTATGTTCCTGAACACCTACGGCGAGCGCCGGATGAAGGTGAACATTGACCAATGCCCTCAGTTCACTTTGTGCCTGGAGCGCCAGACCTACACCGACAAGGGCGAGCCTGACAAGGATCCTAAGAAGGGTCACGACCACATGAACGATGCCGGCGGCTACTTCATCGCCAAGCGTTACCCGATTAATGCAGAGATGACATCAACCCAACCACTGAGAATGTAACCATGAGCGATAACCCGGCAATCACGCTGCCTGCTGTCGACGCCATGCGCGCCTACTGGGCCGTGATTACTCCGCTCATGAGCGGTACGATGGCAATGAGGAATGAAGGCAAGAGCCTGCTGCCTCAGTATCCTGCCGAGGATGACAACTCCTACAAGGAGCGTCTGAGGCTGTCCACGCTGCTCCCTGCCTACTCGGAGACGGTCGGCAACATGACCTCCCGGGTGTTCGCTGAGCCTTTGCAGGTCGGTGAAGATGTGCCCGATCAGATCAAGGAAATGACCAAGGACATCGACCATGCTGGCAATGACCTGAATTCCTGGTCTGTCGAGTTTTTCCGCGAGGGCTTGAGTCACGGACTTTGTCATGCGCTTGTGGATCACCCTGTTGCCGAAGGCGTCCGCACCCAGGCCCAGGAAATCGCAGCCGGAGTTCGTCCGTACGCAATAATGATCAAGCCAGAGCAGGTTCTTGGCTGGCGCTCCAATGGCGGCCAGCTCATCATGTTCCGCTACTCCGAGTCTGTCGAAGAGCCGGATGGCGAGTTTGGCGTGAAGTGCGTCTATCAGGTCCGGGTCCTTGAGCCTGGGTCGTGGCGGACCTACCGAGCACCGGAGAAGGGTGGGGCGCTGGTTCTGCATGAAGAGGGTACGAACAGCCTCAAATACATCCCCCTGGTGACCTTCTATACGGGTCGCACAGGCTTCATGACCGCCAAGCCCCCACTGCTAGAGTTGGCCCACCTCAACGTCAAGCATTGGCAGAGCCAGAGCGACCAGGACAATATCCTTCACGTTATCCGTGTGCCGATCTTGGTTCGCCTTGGCGTGCAAGCCACGTTCGACAACCAGGGCAAGCCTGTTCCGCCTGAATTCAAAGTGGGCACTGGCGCGCTGACCGATCTGCCCAAGGATGGCGACCTCAAGTATGTCGAGCACACCGGAGCTGCCGTCAAGGCTGGCCGGGAGGCGCTGCAAGACCTACTCGACGAAATGCGCATGGCCGGCGCCAAGCTGCTCACGCCAGAGAAGAGCGCCACCAAGACTGCCACCCAGGCAGAAGAGGAGTCCGCTCAGGAGCTTTCCCCGTTGGCCCGTATGGCGAACCACTTTGCTGACTGCTTGGCGCAACTGCTCCAGTTCATGGCTGATTACCGTAGCCTGGGCGAAGGCGGCGCGGTCGAGATTCGCGGCAACTTCGACGTTGACTACATGCCAGAGGTGTCACTGCCGACGCTTGTCGCGATGGCCAATGCTGGGATGCTGTCCAAGGAAACCCTGTTCGCCGAGATGCAGCGCCGGGGCGTCATCAGTGACGAATACGAATGGTCCCTGGAGTTGGCCAAGATTGAAGGCCAAGGCCCTGCACTCGGTACGCTGTGATGAAAACCCCCAACGATAAGCTGTTAGATAAGCTGATCGGGCATGAGGTTGACCTGCAACACCTGAGCAATGCCCAGGTCGTTGCGATAATCAAGATCCTCAACAGCAAGGACGCTGATCTGCGTGCTTCGCTGATTGCTGCGATCGACAACCTTGGCCCCAATCTGTCGGCGGACTCGGTGGATGCGGCTCTGTCCAAAGTCCTGCGCCTGAATCAGTCCACTTTCGTGGATGTCCGTCAGGCACTTGACCAGGCCACTGACGGCGTTATCAGTTATGAGATCGCATTCCAGCAGGGCGCGCTTCAGACTGTGATCCCCGCCGTCGTGCAGGAGTCCTTCCCGATTGCCGTTGCGCAGTTCAGCCAGGTCAAGGCGATTGCCCAGGCCAGGCCATTCCAGGGGCGTTTGCTCAGGGAGTGGTTGGATGGCATTGAGGCGTCTCGGGCTGCCTCCGTTCGTGACGCCGTGCGTGCTGGGGTCGTTGAAGGGCGAACCACCGCCGAAATCGTCCGCAACATCATGGGCACCAGGGCGGAGAAGTACGCCGACGGCATCCTGCAAAAGTCGCGCAGGGAGATAGAGGCCGTTGTCAGGTCTGCCGTATCGAGTACCGCCGAGGCTGCCAGTGATAAGGCTTTCGAGGCGAACAGCGACATCATCAGTCACGTTGAGTGGATAAGCACCCTCGACACACGCACTTCGACTACCTGTCGCATCAGGGACCGTCTGCCGTACACCCTTGGGACCTACCTGCCTATAGGGCACAAAATCCCATGGCTTGCAGGTCCTGGGAGAATCCACTGGTGCTGCCGATCGACCAAGCTGCCGATCCTCAAGAGCGCATCGAAGCTCGGCTTCAGCGATGGAGCCACACGGGCCTCAATGGACGGCCAGGTGCCGCAGTCAACGAACTATGCCCAATGGCTGGCCCGTCAGTCAGCGGCGCGCCAGGACGAGATTCTTGGTCCTGAGCGCGGCAAGCTGTTGCGACAGGAAAAGCTCAAGCTGGACGACTTCTACAATGACCGTGGGAAATTCCTCACACTGGATCAGTTGCGGGAGCGCCTGTAATTCCCCGAGACACGAAATGCCGACATTCGATTTTGTGTCGCAACCCAAGCCTCGCTATATGCGGGGTTTTTTTCTGCCTGCGGTTCGGATGGACGGGGCGACAAAGAGCCGGATGGCTCATCAACTGGCCGGATGGCCCAGAGAGACATGATGAAACTCAAGACTGTTGAAGTGGACGGCAAGCAATACGCTGAGATCCTGGATGGCAAGCCCGTATATGTCGAAGACGATGGCAAAGAGGTCGCCTTTGATGCTGTGGGCACTCGCAGCACCATCACCCGCCTGAACGCCGAAGCCAAAGACCACCGTGTACGCGCCGACTCCGCCGAGAAGATCGTAAAGAGCTTCGAAGGCATCGACGACCCCGCGGCGGCCAAAAAGGCCCTGGGCATTGTTGCAAATCTCGACGCTAAAACGCTGGTGGATGCCGGCGAGATCGAGAAGGTGAAGGGCGAGATCAGCAAGGCCTTCCAAAGTCAGCTTGACGAAGCCAACGGCAAGGCGCAGACCTTCGAGCAGCAGCTGTATGCCGAAAAGATCGGTGGCAGCTTCGCACGCTCCCAGTTCATCGCCGAGAAAATGGCTGTTCCGGCCGATATGGTCCAGGCCGCGTTTGGCAGCAACTTCAAGATTGAGGAAGGCAAGGTGGTCGCCTATGACACCCAGGGCCAGAAGATCTTCAGCCGCGCTCGCCCAGGCGAACTGGCTGACTTCAACGAAGCGCTTGAAACCCTCGTCTCACAGTACCCCCATCGCGATCACATCCTGAAGGGCTCCGGCGCCAATGGCGGCGGCGCACCAAATGGCGGTAATCCGAGCCAAAAAACCAAGGGTGACTTTGGTGGCAGCAAGGAAGATCGAGTCGCCGCCATCAAAGGCCTGACCGCTACCGAATAAGGAGGCCCAATGGCCCTTTCGAACATGAAGGTATTCAACGAATACCTCAAACGCGTCACCATCGAGACCCTGGCGCAAGACGTTGAGAAATTCAACGCTGCTTCGGCAGGTTCCATCCGCCTGACCACTCAAGGCATTGACGGCGACTTCCTTCAAGAGTCGTTCTGGGCCGGCCTGCATGGCGCACAGCGTCGTGTTGATCGTTATGCTGCAAACGGCGCACAGGCTGCAACGCCTCTGGCGCAGAAGCAGTACGACTCCGTGAAGATCGCGGGCGGCTTCGGTCCCATCCTGTGGGAGCCGGCGCAGTTGTCGTGGGTGCAGAAGAACCCGGAAGAGGCGCTGGAAGTAATCAGCCGCAATCTGTCCGAAGCCATCATGTCGGACCAGCTGAACACTGCGATTGCCGCCCTGGTGGCTGCGATTGGGAACCAGCCGTCCGCCACCAACGATGTTTCGGCCACTGCCGGCGTGAGTTACATCGCCATCAACAATGCCCACGCATTGTTCGGTGATGCCTCTCAGCGCCTGGTTGCCCAAGTCATGACCGGCGCCATGTACCACAAGCTCCTGGGTCAGAACCTGGCGAACGCCGAGCGACTGTTCCAGTTCAGCGGCGTGCAGGTGGTCGATATCCTGGGCAAGGCCGTAATCATCACTGATGCCGCGGCCCTGTACGAAGCCGGCACACCGAACAAGCAGAAGGTGCTGAGCCTGGCCGACGGCGCGGCGGTAGTCATGGATGGCTCCGACCTCATCACCAACATCCAGACCTCCAACGGCAAGGAGCGGATCGAGACCACCATGCAGGCGGACTACACCTTCGGTCTGGGCATGAAGGGTTACACCTGGGACACAGCCAACGGCGGCAAGTCGCCAACAAGCGCCGAGCTGGCCACCGGCACCAACTGGGATCTGGTTGCGAACAGCATCAAGGCTTCGGCTGGCGTTCTCACCATCGGCGATGCCGCCCAGTAATCGAGAAGGCGGCCTTCGGGTCGCCTAATCCACCTTCCAGGAGTCCACCATGGACGAGAAAATCGTTTACGAGAAACACCCGGTCACTGCTGAGCGTAAAGCCGAACTGCGCCAGAAGGGCTACAAGATCATCGACGCCAAGTTCGCGCCTGATGACTACAAGCACCCCGAGCCGATGAAAAAAGGGTCTTCGGGTGGCGACAAGCCGTCCAAGGGTCTGAAGGTCGATGAGATCAAGGCGAAGCTGGCCGAGAAAGGCATTCCGTTCGATGAAAACGCCGAGCGTCCAGCCCTGGCCGAGCTGCTCGACAAGCCGCAGGAGTAAAGCCCCGTGACGACCTACATCAGTGTTGCGCAGGTGGACGCCCTGCTGGGTTCCAGCTGGGCCACGGAAGACAAGAAGCCGCGCGCGGTGCTGATGGCGAACACATGGCTTACCAATCTCGGTCTGCCAGCGTTCGACCAGATCCCGGATGATGTGGTCCAGGCCGGAGCCGAGATTGCCAGGGAGGCAGCAGCCGGCCGGATCTACGGAACGAAGGAAACCGGTGTGGCGGAGAAGTCCGTGAAGGCCGGTAGCGTGTCCAGCAGCAAGTCGTTTTCCGAGTCGTCCCGAACCATCAGCGCGGGCGAGTCTTTCGCCTTGGCGCTGCTGGCCAACTACCTTGGCTCTGGCCAGGTCAAAGTCGTGAGGTGCTGAAATGGGCCTACGCGACGATATCCAGGCCGACCTGGCCGAGGCGTTTGATACCGACCTGGCTGATGCGGTTTTCCCATTCACTGGTGAGTACCTGGGCCCCGGTGTTCGCAATCCAATTACAGAAGAGACCACGGCGCAGCCAGTGTTCTACAGCGGGCGCGGCGTGCTGGACTCCTACGACAGCCGACGCATCGACAACATCAACATCAAGGTCGGCGACGTGATGCTGATCTGTCTGGCGAACGAAATCACGGACGTTCCGGCCGTTGGACACAAGATCACCACTCAAGATCTGCTCACCGGGCAGCAAGCCGTGTATCAATTGGTAAGTCCTGGCCTGGACCCGGCAAAAGCCCATTACGAAATCCAGCTGAGGAAGTGAGCCATGGCGAAGTCGAGAGGATGGACTACGCCGCCAAGCTTGTTTGTCGGAGTTATCGAGGAACAGCTTACGCAGCGCGTCCGTGTAATCGCGATGGCGATGCTCAATGAGATCGTCCTGCGCTCTCCGGTGGACACCGGACGTTTCCGCGGTAACAACATCGTCAGTATTGGGTCACCGGTCTACACCATTACAGCGGATGTCGATCCAAGCGGCGGGGCCACGATCAACCGCGGGCTTTCGGTCATGACAGGGCTTGAGCCATTCACACAGGTTTTCATCCAGAACAATTTGCCATATGCCGTCCCTCTTGAGGATGGGCATTCGAAGCAGGCGCCGGCCGGAATCTACGCCGTATCCTTCAATGGCGTCTCCCAGGCGTACAGCTCATGACCTTCGAACAGATCCGCGCCATCGTCATCGGCCGCATGACGCAGTGGGCAGGAATCCCATCAGACGCCGTTGACTATCCGAACCCCGATAAGCCTTTCGATAAGGAGAGCAGAGATATTTGGGCCAGGCTCGCAGATGTACCGGGCCTATCCAGTACCCCAGAGGTCGGCATAGGCCCATGCGTGCGCCGAACCGGGATCATCGTCATTCAGCTGTTCGTGCCTACATACAAGGGCACGCTTGCCATCACGCGAGCAGCTGACACGCTTGTCGAGCAATTCGAGTACTACAGCGACCCGTCTGGGCCTTTTGATTGCTTCGCCGCCTCTGCGCAGGTTGTGGGCGACGACGGGCTGGGTTGGTATCAGGTCAACGTTCGTATTCCATACAGGGCCTACTGATGCAGACGATGAAGGTAAGGCTCGGCGCCGTAGTCGTCGACCGAGAGGTTGCGCACATGACCAGAAGAACTGGTGAGGACGGCGTTGAGATTGAATATCCCGAGCCGTTACTGAATCCGGGAGAAGTGGTCTACGGGCGTGATGCAGACAACGTTCTGATTATCGCCACCTCGAACCCTGGCTGAGCCAAGTAAACGCATCCATCCACCGCCACATGGCGGTTTTTTTACGCCTATTGATAGGAGAAACACCCCATGTCCAGTGGTGCCAAGGTCTCGACCGCGTGGAAACGCGAGATCACCCCAGGAATCACCCCGCCCGGCGACTGGAACGTCCTGACCCGGGTCAGCTTCGGCCTGTTGCCCACCTACAACAGCGAAGAAAACAACGAAATCGGCGTTGATCGCATGGCCCAGGGCACCGCCCAGACCACGGTTGATGTTGGCGGCGACGTGGAGACCAAGCTGCGCTTCGGCGCCTTGGATGAATTCCTTGCGTCCTGCTTCGGCAAGGATTGGGTCGGCAACGTCCTAACCATGGGCAACGACCGGATCTCGTTCTCGATCGGCTCCTACGCCAGCGACGTAGGTATTGCGGCGATTGCCCGAGGCGCCCAAGTGGCGACGATGAATTTCGAGATCCCGAATGACAACGAGATCAACGTCACCACCACCTTTGCCGCGATTGCCTGGGACGACAAGGCCGACAACACGTCGTTCATCGTCAACCCGCAGTCTGAGGCGCGCCAGCGCCGCTATGGCTTCAAGGACGTGACCGGCCTGAAGATCAACGGTGTGCAGTTGGGTGAAGACAACGCCTGCGTCGACAGCTTCAACCTGCAGTTCGACAACGCCGTCCAGACTCAGCGCTGCATCGGTAACGGCAACCCGTTCCCTGGCAACATCATCCCGACCACGTTCACCCCGTCCGGCTCTATCACCATGAGCTGGTCGAAAGCGGCCTACACCTACTGGAAAGCCCAGCAGACCGGTGATGCACTCAGCTTCGAGTTCACGCTGAACAACGCCGACGGCGGCTACACCTTCTTCCTGCCAGAAATGGAAGTCAGCGGTGATTGGCCGGACGGCGGTTCGACCGACATCATCCAAGTCGAACTGAGCTACACCGGCCGTCGCGTGCCACCGACCATCACCCGACTGCCAGCGCCAATCGTTATTGCCGCCGTAGCCGTAACCCCAGCAACCGCCAGTGTTGCCGTGGGCGCCACTGTCGACCTGGAAGCGGCTGTAACCCCGGTAGGCGCAAGCCAGCTTGTGACCTGGACCACTTCCGACGCCACCAAGGCCAGCGTCAGCGCTACCGGCCTGGTCAAAGGCGTGGCAGTTGGTACCGCCACCATCACGGCTACCAGCAAAGCGGATGTCACCAAAACCGACACTGCTGAAATCACCATCACCGCTTAAACCCTTTGCCCGGCGCGCCCTGCGGTGCGTGCCGGGCCTTTTACCGCAGAGGAATTTATGGCTCTCGTCATTACTCAGGCTCCAAAGCTGGACCTTGAAGGCACGCGCTGGGTCGATATCGACAAGGGTGTGAAGGTCAAGATAGGGTCAGCAGGTAACCCAAAGTTTAAATCTCATCACGCACTGATCCAGCGACACCAGGCCGTGGTGGATTCTCGCTACGGTGTCGGCACGGATGGTTTTGATCCAGCGAACACTGAAATTTCCGAGATTGAGAGCATGGATGACATGCTGGTCGATCTAGTTTGCAAGCACCTGATTCTTGATTGGGAGGGAGTGGAGGAGGCCGAAGCTCCAGGTGTCGACACTCCATACACTCAGGAGCGCGGCAAGCTTCTCATCGCTGTGCGCCCAGACGTGTACTTCATCGCCCTCAAGGTGGCGAGCGACATCGCCACGCGTGCCGAAGAGAAGGTAGCCGGAACCGTGGGAAAGCCCTCGCGGCGTACCAGTGGGGCCGCGACTGGGCAGGCCAAGCCAACGAGAAAAAGCGCTGGAAAGAAGAGCGCTTAGGGGGCGGTGTTCCAGAAGCGCCTGTAATTGATGGCGTGACCTCCGAAATACTTCAGGCCTACGCAATCATCGGCCGCTCTCGGCAGTACGTGGGAATGATGGGGGCGCCCGCTCCAATCGGTCCAGCCGCAATCGGCGATTACTTGAGTAGGTACCCCTCTGCGATAAGTCGTGAGGAGTTCGACTCCGCCATTTTCGCCCTTGACGATGACTTCCGGAAGAGCTGGGAAGAGCAGCAGGAAAGGGACAAGCCCAAGCCACCGAAAAAACCGTAACCCGCTCAGCGGGTTTTTTAACGCCTGGAGAAAGTTATGGCGCAGGAATCCCGGCTCTCGATAGTCATCGACTCGCGAAGCGCTCAACAGCAGGTCGACGCACTCAGAGGCAGCCTGAACAGCCTGCAAAACTCTGGTTCCCAGGCTACGGTCAGTGTTCGCGGGCTTGGGTCGGCTGCAAAGGCTGCGGCAGGCGCATTGGCTGGGATCGGTGTTGGTCGCCTAGCCAGCAGCCTGCTGGAGATGACTGATCGATTCAAGACCATGTCCGGCCAAATCAACCTGGTCAGCACCTCGACCGCCGAGGCAGCCCGCACTTTCGAAACACTGAAGGCGATGGCGAACTCCACAGGCTCAAGCCTGGAAAGCACCGTAACGCTGTTCACCCGGATGTCGAACGCCACCCGTGGTGCAGGCTTCTCCCAAGAGCAGCTGCTCAAGGCGACGGATGCGGTCAACAAGGCGTTTCTGGTATCGAGCGCAACGCAGCAGGAAGCAACAGCGGCAAGTATCCAGCTTTCCCAGGCAATGGCATCCGGCGTACTTCGCGGAGAAGAGCTGAACAGCGTAATGGAACAGGCGCCGCGTATCACTCGCGCTCTGTCCGAGTACCTGGGCGTGTCCAATGGACAGATCCGCGCTATGGCTGCCGAGGGCAAGATCACATCCGAAATAGTGATGAACTCCCTGCTGCGCTCGCTTTCGTCCCTGAACAAAGAAGTGGCCACCATGCCGCCTTTGTTCGAGCGTGCATCGCAGGTGCTGAAGAACAACTTTCTCGCCGCAATTGGCCAGGTTGATACCCAGCCGGCCATTGATTCCGTGAAATCTCTGGGAGAGGCGTTTGCGTCTCCCGAGATCATCAGCAACATCAAGGCCCTTTCTACCTCCCTGTCGAGCATCGCAAGCATTGGGGTTCAAGGGTTCCAGGGCCTGGTGTCGAATATTGACGCCCTGATTGCAGTTACCGGCGCCTACGCCGCCCGGGTTGGTACCGGGCTTGTCATATCTTTGGCAGCAGCAGCAAAGGCCCGCTATGACTCGATAGTTGCCACGCAAGCGCAGATCGTCGCAGAGCGCCAAGCAACACTTTCGGCAGCAGATGCAGCCGCACAGGCAAGTCGAAGCGCTGTCGCCGATCAGGCTGCAGCGTTGGCGACTGCGCAGCGGACATTGGCTGAAACGGCTGCGGCCAGAGCCTTCCAGGCAAATGCGCTGGCGCAGATCCAGGCGGTTCAGGCGCAGCTTGTCGCAGATCGAACTCTTGAGCAGCAACGTCTTCGTGCACAGATTACCGATGTTGGTCGTCAGCAATCCTTGGCTCGCCTGGCTGAAATCCGTTTGGCGGAGGCAGCAGTCACCACTCAACAGACAGCAGCTCAGTCGGCACATAATCAATCGTTGAGCGCGGAAGTTATCGCTCAGTCACGCGTAACTGCCGCAAACGTGGCATTGGTTGCATCGCGAGAAGCTGACACGGCTGCAGTCTCAGCACAAAGTGCAGCACAATTACACCTTAATGCTGCACAAAGCACGGGCGCCCGAGCCTCTTCCGCGTTGCTTGGTCTGGCAGGTGGTCCTATTGGTTTGCTGACCACGGCCATCACTGTGGCCGCTGGCGCGGCGCTGTACTTCGCCACCAGCAGTGATAGCGCAACACAGTCGCTTATCGACCAAAATCTCACGATCGACGACTCGATTTCTAAGTACCAGAAGTTGACAGCTGAACAGCAGCGCTACCAGTCCGCAGCATGGATGGAGTCAGAGCGTAAAGCCCTGGAATCAGCTACGAGCGCACTGAACGACTATTTCAACCGGGCTCAGGCTGGCCTTTCTTCGGTTGGCTCGTCGGGTGTCGAGGCGGTCGGCGAATTCCAGCGGATGTTTGACCAGGTCAAGTCCGGCCAGCGGTCTCTCGACTCCCTGACAGCGTGGATTAGCAGCAACACGCAGGTGTCCGCTGTTTACCGTGATGAACTGGTCAAGCTTGCCGCGTCGTACTCAAGCAGCAGCCAGAAGGCCGCCGACTTCCAGGCACTGCTTGGGAAGAGCAAGGAGCCGCTTGATAAGGCGGCGGCGGGTGCGCGAGCTCTAGCTGATTCTCAGTCTGCATCCTCTGCCGCCGTATCGGGCGGGGCTCAGGCTTGGGATAAGTACATTTCGCAACTGACCCAGACCAGAGACCTGATAGGGGCCAATGCATCCCAGGAAGCCGCGTACAGCGCTGCCAAAGCAGGCTTCAATACACAGCAAATTGAATACGCCCGCCTGATAGGCCAGCAAACCGATCTGCTGAAGAAGTACGAGCAGGCAGTCAAGGACGGTAAAGCCGAGGAGCAGTCGCGCCTCAAAGTCCAGCTGACAGCCTCTATCACTGCTTCGGAGGCGATCAAGGCTCAGACCGAAAGCCAAGCCCAGTCCATGAAAAAGATGGCTGAGCAGGCGGAGTCGAGCGCGAAGCGCCAGGTTGACGCAATTCAGACGGTCATTGATCAAACGGTTCGCTATGCCAAGGGCTTGTCGCTGGTCGAAACCTATCAACCAAAACAGAACCTTCAGGGGTCGTCGCTGCTCACATTCGGACAGGCGCAGCCACCGAAGCAGGAGGCGAAGGCGCAAACGAAGACCGTCGCGCAGATGGTCCAGGATGTTCTGGACCAGATCGACGGCAACACCGACACAAAGACTAAAAAGCCAAAGGCTGAAAGTGGCCTTGCCAGCAAACTAAGCGCCGCTCAAACGGCGTTTGACGGGCTGTATAAGGCAGCACAGCCAGCCAAGTTTGCGCTTCAGGAGTACGTAGAGAAGCAGGGCCAGCTGGCTCTTCTGCTGTCCAAAGGCAAGATCACTCAAGACGAATACAACCAGGCGCTCGCCCAGGTATCCGTCAACTACGCCGCCGCCATCAAGGGCGCCCAAGGCCTTACCCAGGCCGAGCAGTACCGGGCACAGCTTGAGAAGCAGCTACAAACGGACCGCGATCAGAATGAGCTCAATACCAACTCTGTTGGGATGGGCGACCTTCAAACCGAGCGCTACCAGAAGCAGATTCAGCTCGTCCGCGACACGAACGCCACTATCCAGAACCTTATGGGGGAAAAGGACAGGGTTGAGTCGGAGCGGGAGAAGCAAGCTTTGCAAAGGCAGATCGACCTGCAGAGAGAGTATCTGCCGCTGCGCATAGCAGAAATGCAAGCCGGCTGGGCCCAGATGGATCAGGCCATGCTCAACCCTATCAACGGTTGGACGGCGGCGGTCCAGAACTTCGGCACGCAGGCAATGGACATCGCAGGGCAGACCCAGTCGATCTTCTCGTCGGCCTTCAACACGATCTCCACCGACATCACATCAGCGATCATGAGCGGCACTCTATCGTTCAGCACTCTCGGTGATATCGGGAAGAACGTATTGCGCGAGATCATCGCTGGCTTCGTCAAGATGGGCGTCCAGATGGTGGTCAACGCTGCGCTGAGCGCAACTCTTGGGGCGGCGAGCACAGCAGCAACTGCGGCTCTGGCTGGCACTACCGCTGCCGCTTGGGCGCCGGCAGCAGCACTGGCGTCTCTGGCGAGCTTCGGTGCGAACTCCGTGCCCGCGGCCGCAGCACTGACCTCAACCACTGCGCTTGCATCGACCCTGGCAGTAATTCCAGGGTTCGCCACTGGTGGCTACTTTACTGGCGCGGGTACCGCGAAGTCCGATAGCAATCTGGCGCGCATCAGCGACGGCGAGTTCATCGTAAACGCTGCAGCTACAGCCAGAAACAGAGGGCTTCTTGAGTCGATCAATGCTGGAGAGCGCATGTCTAGCAGGTCTTCTTCTGCGCTAGGAGGCGCAGCCGCGCCTTCCGCGACAATCGTCAACCTCAATGAAGACGCATCCAAGGCCGGCCGGGTTGAGAGTCGGCGAGAGGATGGCGGGGATGTGATCGACATCTTCGTTGCGAACATCATGAGCGATGGATCCGCGCACCAGGCCCTATCTGAAAAATACAATCTAAGCACGGTGGGCTCATGATCAAGTACCCGAAAGAACTGCCGTTGCCCCTCCAGGATGGATACAAGCTCAACACCGAAGATCCTAAGTTGAGCTCTCAGCTCAGTTCGGGGCGGATCAGGGAGCGCCGCCGATTCACGTTTGTTCCTACTAGCATCAAAGTCCGATGGAACATGGACGAGATGCAGGCATCGTTCTTTGAAGCGTGGTTTGCTCGCACATTGGTAGATGGGACGCTTTGGTTCGAAGCAACACTTAAGACACCAGCTGGGTTCAAGGACTACATCTGCCGGATCCTAGGCATGTATGACGGGCCAGAACTTGTGCAGGTAAACCGATGGGAGTTTTCCGCAACGCTTGAGCTTCGCGATCGGCCTTTGATGGAGCCGGGCTGGGAGAACTTCCCAGAGTTCTGGTTCAACAAGGACATCATTGACCCTGCCATTAACAGGGAGTGGCCGCTCAGTCCGTACCAAATCCATATGGGGGCTTTCGATGCTGGAGTTAACCAGGAGTGGCCGGAGCCATGAATCCACTCGACGTCTGCTACGCATCACCAGGTACCGAGGTTCTAATCCCTACGTTTGAGATTTTCAGCGATGCCTGGAGCGAATCAATCCTGATTTGTGCCGGGTTTGAGAATCAGACATGCGGGACGGAGGACGGTCGCACCGTTACGTTTGAGGCCGGCGGGATCGACGTGTCCTATCCGACCAAGGACAACACCGGCAGCCAGTCGGTTACATTCGCCATCGACGGCGTGACGGGGAGGGCACAAAGCCTGATCCGCCAGGCCATGGATGCTGACGCAATCATTCGCTCAACCCTTCGGCTGTACCTCAGCACGGATCTGAGCAGGCCTTCTCAGCGCCCGTACTACCTGGTCACCACTGGCGGAAGTTTTGAAGGCGCAACAGTTCGCGTTGACGGGGGGTACTTCAACCTTATCGACACTAACTTCAACCGTGAAACCTTCAACGCCCTCAACGCCCCTTGCATTAAGTACCTCTAGCCATGCCATCACGATACCTAACTTCCACCTATAAGGACGGCGGTCGCGAACTGCCGTCCGTAGATTGCTGGGGTCTGACGACCATAGCCAGGTCCGAGCTGTATGGACTGCCTGGGCTTTCCCCGTTTGGAGAGGTAACCCGACACGGCATTCATGCCTTTCAGCGCTCGTACAGAGCTGAGGTGGGCAGGGCGCTTGAGCGCTGTGAGCCTTTCCCGGGAGCGATAGCAGCAGCCATGAAGGGCGACATCTGTGCGCACGTAGCGCTTGTTGTGCTCAAGGAGGGCCGGCTGCAGGTTCTGGAGATAAACCCCGGAAGTGGGGCGCGGATCGTTCGCCTCCAGGAATTCAAAGACAACTACATGACGGTGGTGTTTTATCGTGATCGAGATCTATGCGAACAAGCTTGATCAGGATGTTCTGCGCGAGTATCGGGTAATCGCTGAAACTACCGTTGAGCAGTGGCTGATCGACAACGTGAAAGGCTACGAGCGCCGTGATGTGCCGCCCATGAGCATTGCTGTCAACGGATGCTTGACCAATCCGGCCGAGTGGCAAGATTTGGTGTTTGGGGCGAACGACAGGGTGCAGATCTGGATCGAGCCGAAAGGCACAGACCCAATATCCATCACCATTGCCGCTATCAAGGGACTGCAGGCTGTGATGAAGCTCATCACGCCGCGCGTGAAACTGCCCAAGACGGGATCTCCACAGCAGGGCAACAACCTGGCAGGGGCAAACGCCAAGGCGAACCAGGTGCGTTACGGCGACCCCGTGCGCGAACTTTTTGGCGAGGATGAAATATTTCCCGATTACATCGTCGAGCCGCGGCGTTTCTTCAAGGGCCCGCGGGATGAGTGGCAGCAGATGCTGCTCTGCGTGACTCGCGGTGAATGCCAGATCAATCCAAGTGACATCAAGATCGGGAACACGCCATTAATTGCCCTGGGGGCAAACGCCACCTACCGAGTTTATGGTCCTGACGAAGACCTGAGTGCAGATCCTGCCGCTCAGTGGTGGTACCAGGCGCCAGAGGTTGGCGTCACTGCAACAGGAACCTCGGGCATTGACCTCAAGACTACCGTTACCATTCCGCCCGAGCCAGGCGCGCAGGCATATCAGTTCAATGGTGACCTGGTATCTATCCCTGCTGGTGCTGGCGAATTCCCGGCCGGCTGGGCAATCGGGATGATATTGCGGATCGAGGTCATGTATCAGTACATGGTTACCGCGGGCGGGGGAGTTGGTGGGCGAGATGTGATTTCTGGGCCGATTGAGCAGCTTGGGGCGTTTCCAGGAATGGAAATCGAGGTGGTAGGTGCGAACGAAGGTCTCTATGTGGTCAACGACTACACGCCTGCTGCTGGTGGAGATCCGGCGCACATGACTCTCAATACCACTGGGGGCGCCCCTGTTTCGGGGCTGCTTGCCGGTATTGGGTGGGCATGCATCGGTTATGCAGGGTTGCGTTACAGGATCATCGCATCAAGCGCATCGCAGGTTGCAGTTGATCGGCTTACATCCTCTGGCGACACGGATAATGACTGGCAGGGATTCGACTTTATTGAGAGCAACTCAGCCGTTCTTAGTCTCGACAACTCAAACCTCGAGGGTGATTGGGCTGGGCCATTTGCTCTATGTCCGCCTGGCGAGAGGGCGACCAAGCTCTCGATAACTGTCATGTTTCCAAGCGGTCTGGCAGGAGTAAGCAAGAAGGGGGCTCTTTATTCGCGCGCAGTGACGTACGAGTTTCAATATAGGGACATGTCTACCGGTGGAGCGTGGACTTCCTATGTGGATCGTGTGGTGTATGCAACTCTCGACCAGATTGGAATTACGCGCGACATAACCCTTCCAGGAGCATACAGGCCGGAGGGAAGGATGCGTCGAATAGGTGCAAAGTCAAATGACACGAGCGTACAAGACAACATCCAGTGGTACGACGCGCGCGCTCTGCTGCCAAGCCCTTCTAGTTATCCAGGCTGGACCACGATTGCCATATCTGCGGCCGGCGGCGGGAAAATCTCAAGCCAGAGCGAGAACAAGGTTTCTGTCGTGGCCACGCGAAAGTTGCCGATTTTGGTTGATGGCGCCTGGACGCCAGATAACAGGGTGACGAGGGATATTGCTCCGGCTTTCAATTACATAGCCAAGGCTCCCGGCTATCAGGATGCAGACATTGATACTGACGAGTTGGTGGCTTTCGACTCAATATGTAAGGCCCGAGGCGACACCTTCAACCTTTCCGTCGAGTCGTTTATGACGGTAAAGGAAGGGCTCAACACCGCACTTGCCCCTGGGTTTGCAGAGTTTGCTATTAGCCGTGGAAGACTGCGCCCTGTTCGAGACCAGAAGCGCGATGGGTTTGATACGGAGTACTTCCCAGCTGGGACGCAGGGTTATTCAGCGCAGAACATGAAAGGCCCACTGAAGATCAGCTTCAAGTCTCCAGACCCAGGGTCTGAGCATGATGGTGTAGACGTCAAATACAAGGATCGAATAACCCGCCAGACAGAGACGGTGAAGTGCCGCCTTCCAGGCCAGCTCGGGCTAAAAGTAGAAACCGTTGAAGCGCTGGGCACCAGTGAGCGGGACAGGGCTTATCGCCTGGGAATGCGGAGGGCAAGTGAAACGCGCTACCGGCGGTGGGCCTACTCCTTTGAAACGGAGCTAGACGGCAACAACAGCGACTACATGGGGCTAGCTGGCGTATCGGATGACACGCCAGGCAGGGGGCAGAGCGCGCTACTGCTGGGCATTCAATCCGGTCCTGGCGGTTACGTCCTTGAAAGCTCAGAGCCATTCATTTGGGCCATAGGCTCCGATCATTCGGTTGGCATCCGCCGGCTAGATGGCACGCTCAGTGGGCCATGGAAGGCAACCAGAATCGGCGAGTACTACCTGAGCATTCCGACGATTGATTTCGTTCCAGACACCAGTTGGGACAGGGAACCCCCGCACCTGTTGTTTGGGCCGGTCAGCCGAGAGTGTCACCGCGTCCTGATCAGCAAAGCCACTCCCAAGGGCAGCGAGAGCGTATCTGTCCAGGGTTTCAACTATGACGACAGGGTCTATCTGTACGACGACGCGACAGCGCCAGATTAAATAATCACACCCCACACAAACCCGCCATCGAGCGGGTTTTTTTGTGCCCGGAGAAAAGAATGCCATACGACACGAAGAATCCTGTCCCGTCTACCGATCCGCGCGACCTTTACGATAACGCTGGGATCACGGACAAGTACGTGAATGGCCAAGAGCCTTTCGTCCCAGACCGCCTCGGCCTGCAGCGCCGTACCTGGAAAGGTATGGAGGTCGACTTCAACAATGCCCAGGAAGGGCGTCAAACAGCCTTCGATCAATTCCTTGAGTCGTCGGCGTTCGTATGGATCGGCGATTACGGCGCCGGCCTGACGTTCACCAGCCGCAGCCAGTACATGGTTCGCGACGGTCAGAACTACCGCCTAGCAAGTAGCACTACGCTTCCGTATACCGCAACGGGCAATTGGGCGCTGGAACAGACCAAGTTCAGCCTGGTAAATTCTGAAGATGTTCTTCGACAAGAGTTGTCGCTGCCTGATGGTGCAACGCATGTGGTTAATGGCGCAGAAACCGTAGCTGTAGCCCTTGACCGGGCCGGCGAGCAAAACGAATTTGCCTGGGGCAACGTAAAGCAAAACACCGAGGACTTTGCCAGCTTTGGGCCAAACCTCGCGCCAGCGCTGAGTGGCTTTGCAAAAGTTGGGTTCGACGCATCCGGCGTGCATGCGGCGGGTACTTCCGGCAGCTTGACTGCGGCTATCGCCATACCTGCTTTTTCGCAGTTCAAGCTCGTTGTTACGGTAACAACTACAACTCCTGGATATATTCAGTTCAAGCTTGACACCGCAAACGTTTTTGATGATACACCGGAAGGATACTACTTCAGCGACGCCGCAATTCTTGCGGACGGCATTGAGCAGGACCGGGTACTTAGCACAAGTGACTACACCTTCCTCGCCTGGACATCCGCCGTAGCAAGATCACAGTTATCAGTGGTCACTGATAATGCATGGGCTGGAACAATTAGCGCAATTGACTTCCGAGAAGTCACGCCCACGAAGTTTGCTGTGGCTGGGTGCGGGGCTGATGTCAATGGCCCTGAGAATCCAATCGGACTGAAGCTTGTTGGATACAACCGAAACGATATGGCTATTGGTGACAAGCTCACGCTTGGCATGTTCTATAATGACGGGCAGCCTCTTATGGGCGCACACAACGTGGCAATGGGCGCTAGAGCCCTAGGGTCACTGGTGTTTGGCGGAGCTAATACTGCTTTTGGCAGCTTTACTCTTCAATACAACGAAGCAACAACCAACGTAGGCTTTGGTTATTCTGCTCTTAAGTTAAATACTAAAGGGCAAGAAAATACCGCAGTTGGTTATAAGTGCGGTGTCTACAACACAACCGGATATCGAAACAGCTACTTTGGATTCTGGGCAGGTGCGCTAAATCATACCGGATCTGAGAACACCGCTCATGGATGGTACGCTGGTCGTAACGCTAAAGGTGGCAGCACCAATACTTACCTCGGTAGTCGCAGCGGGCAATCAAACATCGATGGCAGCAACAACACATTTCTTGGAGCATTCGCTGGATACGGTACCGGTAGCGCAATCATCTCGTACAACAATGTCTTGTGTATCGCTCCTGAGTCGTTAGTTTACGGCGACAACGGCATAGCTATTGGTTTCCAGGCAAAGGTTGGAGCAAGCGGTGCTTTAAACATTGGTGGCGTTGCAACAGGACGTAATGCCAGGGCGACGGGAAGTGACGGTTCAATCGCTCACGGGCTTGACGCCTTGGCTAGTGGTGGTCGCTCCATTGCTTTAGGGCAGGGCTCAAAAGCGGTAGGAGTTCAGTCGGTAGCTTGCGGGGCTCTTTCAGAAGCCAATGCTGATAACACTACGGCACTCGGCGCCCAGGCTGGCAGAAATAACACCGGAGCAGGCAACACTTTTGTCGGTCAGACATCTGGCAACCTTGCGGCAAACAGTTTTAGTAACTGCTCGCTTCTTGGTAAAGGAACTGCCGTAACGGGGAGCAACCAAGTTCAGCTTGGCGACTCAGCAACCACTACTTACGTGTATGGGACTGTACAAAATAGGTCAGACTCCCGCGATAAAATCGACATCCAAGAAACTAATCTTGGCATTGATTTTGTCATGGGACTGCGGCCAGTAAATGGGCGTTGGGACTTGCGGGAAGACTACCGAGTCGTAAATGAAAATGGGGAAGTTACGGTTTTTGAGAAAGACGGCAGTCGATCTCGAAATCGCAAACATGAGTGGTTTGTCGCTCAAGAGGTGCAAGCGCTTTGCGAAAAAATGGGTGTCGAGTTTGGCGGTCTTCAGCACCATGCATTTTATGGTGGCGACGATGTTTACTCGCTTGGATATGACGAATTTATCCCGCCCGTTGTGAAGGCTGTGCAGCAATGCTGGTCGCGCATTGATGATTTGGAGCGGAGGATTGCTGCTCTTGATGGAAAGTGACGTGTAGGTTTGATTTAATAATCACTTGCCACTTATGAAAGTGGTTTGTCGCATGGCTTTTATTTAAATAGGGGCGCAAGCTGCGCCCCTATTTAATAACTATTTGAATTTGTGTTCGATAAACTCAGTAAGTTTGGTGGCTACAATCTTGCTTCCTGAATTGCTAAGGTGGTGCCCGTCACGAAAGAAAATATCGCTATTGTCGCTGGAATAACACTTTGTTTTGTCGCAAAATAGCGATGAAGCATCAAAAATCTGAACGTTTTTACTTACTGAAGCTATATCTTGCAATATATCATCATATTGTTTGTTTCGTCCCTCAAAACTTGAGCGGGATATGCTGCAGTCCGGCTTGCTAATCTTGAAAGGCCTTGTTGCACAAGCTCTTGGGCTTATTAGGAATTCAGGTGTATCCTTCACTAACACTACTTTTTTGCCTGATGAAATAAGCTCTTGCACAGACTTTTTTAGACCCTCAGCAAATAAAGCCTTCTTATTGCTAACATCATTGGTTTCTCCGATGATGTATCGACTGTTAGGGTTGTTGTCATTTATTCCCTTGTGTTCTGGCGCCACTCCCTTATCAGAAAGATATACTCCGCCTAGAGATGCAAGTACAACGATTTTGGCATTGCTGGATTTTATTAAATCTATAGAGTTGTTGTTAGCTATTTCGCATTCGTATTTTGATTTGTTTGATACCCATGCCTTTACGCCTAATATTGGTGGGCAGCTGTTCCGGCCAATCAAAAGCCAGTTTTTATTTTTTACGCTCTTAAGTCCAGGGAATAGATGCTCCGCATGACTGTCTCCCCATAGTATATATTCTTCGTCTTTATTATTGTCTATCTTGTTGCACCAGCTCATTTCCTTGTACTTTATGTTTTTATCTAGGCAGCTTGCTATTTCATATTTGTTTAGGTCGTTGGATTTATTAATAAGATTTTTCCTTACCTGCCTATCAGAAACCCCTTGCTCTTTGTAAATCAAGTATCCGGACAGGCCAGTAGCCAGCATTAAAAAAAATAGAATCGCTGTTTTGCTTTTTCTTTTTACATTAAGTCTAAGAGGGTTTTCAATAAGTGCGTACGTCGCCCATGCAAGTAGGATTGACGCAGCTAAAGCGGATATTCTTATTTGTGCGCTTGGCGTATCAGCTTCGATTATTCTGATAAAAGAAAGAATAGGCCAGTGCCATAGATAAAGCGGAAAGCTGATTAAACCTATCCAAACCATTATTTTGTTTGAAAGTAAATGCTTATTAATTAATGCATTGGGCCCAGCACTAATAATAAGCGCTGTTCCTACTGTTGGCAGTAATGCCCAGTATCCAGGGAACAAGCTCTCTTTTGTGATAAAAAAGATGCCTGCCATTATCATTAAAATACCAAGTATCGACTGTGCGTTTCTCAGGATTTCTAATGGCTGTGTATTTTGGTTCCGATATATGTATTTTGCAAAAATGTTGTATGTTAATAGTCGATGACTGAATATTTTTGCAGGTCTGTACATAGAGAAATATGCAATAATAGAGCCTATAAGAAGCTCCCAGAATCGGCTTTGTGGCGAGTAGAATGCCGCAGACGAATCGCTCTTAATAGTAATTAATCCTATTAAAAAAGAAGCTGATGCAAGTATTATAATTATTGATAGTCTATTAATTTTTGACTTCCATATTGCAAGCAATAGGATTGGCCATATAATATAAAACTGTTCTTCAATCCCTAGGGACCACAAATGCAGAAGAGGCTTTGTGTCAGATAAATTATCAAAGTAACCTGTCTCGCTCCAAAAGACTAGGTTTGCAACGAATCCTGCTCCTCCTGCGGTATGCTTTCCAAGCTGCATATACTCATCAGCCAATAATGATATCCAGCCGAAGGTAAGACATGTAATTAATACCAGTATAAGTGCGGGGTAAATTCTGTTTATTCTTCTGCTGTAGAAATCAAGAAGGCTAAATTTGTCGTTGTCTAGGTTTGAGAATAGTATTCTTGATATCAGATACCCTGATATAACAAAAAATATATCTACACCGATAAACCCTCCATTTAAAATTGAGGGGAAAGCATGAAAAATAACAACCGATAAAACGGCTATCGCTCTTAATCCGTCGATGTCCGGCCGATACACTGTGTTTTTGCTATGCATGACTTCCCTTTCTCCGGCGCGGCCGGGGGCAAATTGATTTCGGTCCGGATTCTACAAGCGAACGCCGTGCGTGTCAGGGTCGAAGGCCAGATAAGTGATACCCGCTACGTTTGAGATTTTGTGCCCGCCATCGAGCGGGTTTATTTTTGCCTGGAGAAAAGCATGCCGATCACCGAGCAGCAGTTGCTGCGCATCCTCCCGAACGCCGGCCGCCAAGCCGGCGTTTTTGCATCTGCGCTGAGCCTGGCCATGGACCGCTACCAGATCAACACCAAGCTGCGCATGGCAGCTTTCATCGCCCAGGTCGGGCATGAGTCGGGCCAGTTCCGGTACGTTCGAGAACTTGGCGGCGACCAGTACCTAAGCAAGTACGACACTGGAACCCTGGCTAAGCGCCTGGGTAATACGCCAGAGGCTGACGGTGACGGTCAGAAGTACCGCGGGAGAGGGCTGATCCAGATCACTGGGCGCGACAACTACCTGGCGTGCAGTAAGGCGCTATTCGGTGATGACCGGCTGCTTCGTACACCTGAACTGCTAGAGCAGGCCGAGTGGGCGGCGAAGTCTGCAGCCTGGTTCTGGAACTCCCGCGACCTGAACAAGCTGGCTGACTCGGGTTCATTCGAGATGATCACCCGGCGAATCAACGGCGGCGTCAACGGCCTGGCTGAGCGCGTTGCCTTCTATAACACTGCGCTGAAGGTTCTGGCATGAACGCTCTCTGGCTGCGAATCCTTCCTTATATAGCAGCGGTGGCCGTCGTCCTGATCGGCCTGCTCCTGGCATATAGCCACGGCCAGTCGGTCACCAATGAAGAGTGGCAGGCAAAGTGGAACGCCCGGGATACATGGGACGCCGCAGCGAAGGCCCTCAACGAATCCACCGAGCGCGCCAAAGAGCAGGCCCGGCAACAGACAATCAACAAGGTGATCCAGGATGGCCAGAAAGTCATTGATCAGGCATTTGCTGATGCTGCCGCTTCTCGCGATGATCGCAGCTTGCGGGACGCAGCCGACGCAACTGCCGGTAGAGTCGCAGCCAGTCAAGCCGGCGACCATTCCTGCACTGCCGCCGCAAGCCAGGCAGCTACCCGCGCCGTCATGGTGTTTGCCGACGTGCTCAAGCGCGCTGATCAAAGAGCGGGAGACTTGGCGGCAGATGCTGATCAAAGCCGAGGCCGTGGAGTGACGTGCGAGCGGGCCTATGATGGGTTGGGTGGTTGAAGCAGTTCTGCGCTCACCAGATCAGCCCACTCCTGCATCATTTCACGGCGCTGCTCAATATAGGCCGCGTGGTTGTATACGTCCCTTATGAAGCTGCTATCGGCGTGAGCAAGCTGCCTCTCAATCCAATCACGGTTGTACCCGCGCCCGTTCATCTCGGTGGAGAATAGGTGGCGGAAGCCGTGTGGGGACTGCTTCCCTGTAAGCCCGCATGTACCCATGACGTTACTGGCGTAGTTGATGCCGATCGGGGCTGTAGAGTCGCTTCTGTTGGTGAAGACATATCGAAGATTGCCAGATATTGGAAGCATCCCCCTCAGGAGTTCCACGGCCTGGGTCGACAGCGGCACCGCATGTTCGCGGCGAGCCTTCATCTTTTGCGCAGGGGTTATCCATGTCGCTGCATCAAGATCGATTTCAGACCACTCAATCTGCCTGACCTCGCCCGGGCGAGACGCGGTGTAGATCATAAGCATTACTGCAGATCGGAGCTGATAGCTCGTAATGTTCTGATGAATGGCCGCAATGGTCTTAGGTAGCTCGCTCATCGGTAGGAATGGGTGGTGGCTGCTCTGAGCACCCTTTTCGGTTACAGCATGCATTTCAGCGGTTGGGTTCGACTCTATGATCCCCGTTGCAATGGCGTAGCTGAAAACCTGGCCCATGCGCTGCCGAGCCTTCACCGCGGTAACGACGGAGCCGCGCTTTTCAATCTTTCGGATCAGGCTGATCACATCTGATCGCTTGATAGAGTCGATCTGCCGGCTACCGAAGACTGGCAGTACATCCAATTCCATCAGGTTGCTGATGATTCGATAGGTGCCTGGAGAGATGCTTCCCTTTCTGAAGGCCAGCCATTCGTCGTAGATCCTGCGGAACGTTCGACTGCCGGCCTCAATCAATCCCGCCTTCTTTTCCTTCCTCGATTCACGCGGATCAATTCCGCGTGCAATATCTTCCCGCGCCTCATCTCTTCGTGAGCGCGCTTCCTTTAGGCCCGTGTCCGGGTATGTCCCAAAAGAAATCCTCGCCTGCTTGCCAAGCCATGTGAACCGAAAGTGCCAGCTCTTTATTCCGCTGGCGGCCACGTATAGGGATAGCCCGAGTGTGTCGGGGAGGGTGTACGCCTTGTCCTTTGGCCTTGCCTGCCTGGCTGCGGTATCCGTGAGAGCCACTAGTACATCCTCTGAAAAATATTCCCGATGTACTGGATGATGTACTAAGAAAATGCCAATGGGAAGGTATTGCGCGGTACTGAGTGGTACACGCATGTTTCATGCTTTGGGGGGATGGAGGGTGTTAGTGATACTGAGGGGTTTTAGGCGAGAGTCTACCGTGGAATCTTTGAAAATTTCCACGGTGTTTTTCAGCTCGGTCAGGTGTCTGGCAGGCGGCGAGTTTAACAGCTTGGCTGGCGCACTGCGCGCACTGGCGGATCAGAGGGGGGCCAGGCGTTCACCCAATCGGCCGTTATCGGCCAGTTCCAGGAACTCATCGCCCAAGCGCTGGCTTTCACTCATCGCGGTTTGCCAGTACTGATTGCGGCGCGTGTCATCCCCCATAAAACGTTTGAAGTCGCTGCGATCCGGCAATTTGCCGTGGGGCAGGCGGGCCAGGTAGTCCCGTGACGGGGCCACCAGCAACACATCCTGCAAACCCTGCGGGCTACTGCGCCGCCACGGCAGACTCTTGTCGAACCAGCCGGGGATGACCCGGTCGGTGAAGTGTGGGTACAGCACAATGTCATGGCCGTGGTAGGGCAGGTCGAGGTGGTAGTCCAGCAGGCCGCCATCGCGATAGGTGCCGGCACCGGCGCCCGGTAAGTCGCGCACACCTTGCATCACCATGGGGATCGAGCCGGACGCCAGCAAGGCCTGGCGCAGGTTGCCCAGTTCCAGGTCGAGGAAACGCGAAGGGAAATCCTTGAGTGGGTGCAGCGGCGGGGCCTGGCGCGGGTCGTGGATGATCAGCCGTTCAAAGTGCCGGGACAGCCGTGCCCGGCCACGCAGGTTGTCGGCAATCACCGAGGACAGGCCCAGGCCCAGGCGCCCGCGATGATCGTCGGCCAGCAGGCCATGGCTTTTGACGACCATGATATTCAGGCGGTAGTGCGGGTTATCCAAAAGCGTCGCATCGCGCCCGGCCAGCAGGTCATCGAGCATGCGCTGGCAGCTCTGGCTGACCTCGGCCATGGTCACGCCCTTGGCAAAGCGTTGCTCGTTGTACAGGCGCCCGAGGTCGAGCAGGCCCTGCACCGGGTCCGGCAGGCAGGCGCTGGCAAAGCGCCAGGAACCAATCGACGCGCCAATCAGCGAGCGCTCGCGGGGCGCGCGTGCCAGCCAGTCCCCGAACAGCGCCAGGTCCAGGCCCTGAATCCCCAAGGCCTTGGGGCCACCGGCCGCGCCGGGCAGAATGCCCACGTCCGCAGGCGCCAGCCCTTGCTCGCGAATGCGTGAAAAGGCGCGCTGGCCAGCCTTGACTGTTAGGGCTGGGAACTTGATGTGGATGGCCGTCATACCGGTCTCTGTGCAGGCGAGCAGGGCAGTATAGGAAATTTTCCCCGGAGTCAGGCAAGGTGTTGTGGGACAATTGCCATGGTGGCAATTCAGTTTCAGTTAAGTTGTGACCCGTACTGTGGGGGCCGTAGGCAAAACATCCGGAAATGGAGAATCATCATGAAAACCCTCACAGCCATTATCGCCGCCAGTATCATCGCCCTCACTACCGGCCTGGCCCAGGCGCGGGACCTGGGGCCGGATGAAGCGCTGAGATTGCGTGACGCTGGTACCATCCAGTCTTTCGAGAAGCTCAATGCCGCCGCCCTGGCCAAACATCCCGGTGGCACCGTGCATGAAACCGAGCTGGAGCAGGAGTACGGCAAGTATATTTACCAGGTTGAGCTGCGCGATGCCCAAGGCGTCGAGTGGGATGTGGAATTGGACGCTGTTACCGGGCAAGTCCTCAAGGATCATCAGGATACGTAATGAAGGTAAATCTACGCACCGGCAGTCGACTGGCGCTGGTGCTCCTGGCCTTTTGCTCGGTGGTGGCTGCCCGGGACCTCAACCAGGATGAAGCTCTGGAGCTGCGCCAACAAGGGGTGATCCTGTCCCTTGAGCTGCTGTTGCAGCAGGCCATGGCGCGGCATCCCGGCGCCAGGTTGCTGGAGGCTGATCTTGAGAGCAAAAACGGCGGGTATGCCTATGAGGTGGAGCTGGTGACCGCCGATGGCGTGGTCCGGGAAATCAAACTGGACGCGACCACCGGCGCGTTGCTTAAAGACGAGGAAGATGACTGATGCGCCTGCTTCTGGTGGAGGACCACGTACCGTTGGCCGATGAACTGATGGCCGGGCTCAAAGCCCAGGGCTATGCCGTGGATTGGCTGGCGGACGGCCGCGACGCGGTGTACCAGGGGCGCAGCGAGCCTTACGACCTGATCATCCTCGATCTGGGCCTGCCCGGGCTGTCGGGGCTTGAGGTGTTGAGCCAATGGCGCGCCGCCGCCCTGGCGATCCCGGTGTTGATCCTCACCGCCCGCGACTCCTGGGCCGAGCGCATCGAAGGGCTCAAGGCCGGGGCGGATGACTACCTGAGCAAGCCGTTTCACCCCGAGGAGCTGTACCTGCGCATCCAGGCGCTGTTGCGGCGCTCCCATGGCCAGGCCAACCAGCCGACCTTGCAGGCGGCGGGCTTGCACCTGGATGAAGGCCGCCAGTGCGTGCTGCGCGACGGGGCCGAGGTGCAACTGACCGCTGCCGAGTTTCGCCTGTTGCGCTACTTCATGTTGCATCCCGAACAGATCCTGTCGAAAAGCCATCTGGCCGAGCACTTGTATGACGGTGAGACCGAGCGCGACTCCAACGTCCTCGAAGTCCACGTCAACCACCTGCGGCGCAAGCTCGGGCGCAGTGTGATTGAAACCCGGCGTGGCCAGGGTTACCGCTTTGGCGCCAGCCCCGCGTGAGGTCGATCCAGCGGCGGTTGAGCCTGGGGCTGATCAGCGTGATGGTGATTGTCGGCCTGGTGCTGGCGCAAACCAGCCTGTGGCTGTTTGAAATGGGCTTGCAGCGCTACCTGGAATCGGGTTTGCGCAACGACAGCGAAAACCTGTTGGTGGCCCTGGTACGCGGCCCTGGCGGCGTGCAACTGGATGAGCAGCGCTTGTCACCGGCCTATCAGCGGCCGTTTTCCGGGCACTATTTTCGCATCGACTTCAGCGACAGCCACTGGCGTTCCCGTTCCCTGTGGGACCAGGAACTGCCGCAACTGCCCCAGGTCGGCCTGCAGGGCAACCTGCAACTGGGCCCGGAAGGCCAGCAACTGTTGGTCCTGCGTTCGGACTACAAGCGTTTTGGCCAGTCGATCTCCATCAGCGTGGCCCAGGACTACACGCCGGTGCGGGAAAGTTTCCATCTGATGCGCCAGGTTGGCCTGGTCCTCGGGCTGGCGGCGTTGCTGCTGATCCTGGTCCTGCAACGGGTCACCGTGCGCCGGGCCTTGCGCCCGCTGGAAACCGCCCGCGAACAGATTGCGCAACTGCAGCAAGGCCAGCGCTCGCAGCTGGATACCCAGGTGCCGGTGGAGCTGGAGCCGCTGGTGGCGCAGATCAACCACCTGCTGGCCCATACCGAAGACAGCCTCAAGCGCTCGCGCAATGCCCTGGGCAACCTTGGCCATGCCCTGAAAACCCCCCTGGCAGTGCTGTTGAGCGTGGCCTCCAGCGAACAGCTCAAGGACCAGCCACAACTGGTCAAGCTGCTGCGCGACCAATTACAGCAGGTGCAGCAACGCCTCAACCGCGAACTCAACCGTGCCCGCCTGGCCGGTGAAACCCTGCCTGGCGCGCTGTTCGACTGCGACAGCGAACTGCCGGGCCTGCTGGCAACCCTGCGCATGATTCACGGCGAGCACCTGGACCTGAGCTACCACGTACGCCCTGGCCTGCAACTGCCATGGGACCGTGAAGATGTGTTGGAACTGCTGGGCAACCTGCTGGACAACGCCTGCAAATGGGCGGATGCCGAGGTGCGCCTGAGCCTCGACGAGGCGCTCCACTGTTTTCAGTTGCGGGTCGAGGATGACGGGCCGGGGATTCCCGAGGCCCAGCGCAGCCAGGTGTTCAGCCGCGGCACCCGCCTGGATGAGCAGACCGATGGCCATGGCCTGGGTCTGGGGATCGTGCGGGATATCGTCGAAGTGTGGGGGGGCACCTTGCAGTTGCACGAGAGTGAACTGGGCGGGCTCAAGGTGCTGATCGAGTTGCCCCGACGCCAGGTCTGATGGGCACCTTGGTGTCGGTGTGTAGTGATTTGCAACAAGGCTTTTCTTGTAACGCCTGACGGGACAATTTCGCTTATAACAGCCACCTGGCTGGCCATGCCGAGCAGGTTTTCGCTCTTGCAAGGTACGGTATCTGCCGGAGCACTTGTCAGCCGGGCACTCGCTTGCTCGGCGCCGAATAAGAACGATAAAAAGGTGAATTCCATGGGAATGACCAAGCGTTTCAGCGTGTTTGCTGTTGCGGCAACCTTTGCCGTCAGCTCTGCGGCACTCGCCGCCCCGACCTTTATCAACGTACTGACCGGGGGCACCAGCGGCGTGTATTACCCGATTGGCGTGGGCCTGTCGCAGCTGTACAGCAACGGTATCGAAGGCTCGAAGACCTCGGTGCAGGCCACCAAGGCGTCGGTAGAAAACCTCAACCTGCTGCAAACCGGTCGCGGCGAACTGGCCTTTGCCCTCGGTGATTCGGTGGCCGATGCCTGGAGCGGTGTGGAAGACGCCGGCTTCAAGACCCCCCTGAAAAAACTGCGGGCGATTGCCGGCACCTACCCCAACTACATCCAGATCGTTGCCAGCCAGGAGTCCGGCATCAACACCCTGGCCGACCTGAAAAACAAGCGCATCTCGGTTGGCGCGCCGAAGTCCGGCACCGAGCTGAACGCCCGCGCCATCTTCAAGGCCGCTGGCCTGAGCTACGAAGACATGGGCAAGGTCGAGTTCCTGCCTTACGCCGAGTCGGTCGAGTTGATCAAGAACCGCCAACTGGATGCCACCCTGCAGTCCTCGGGCCTGGGCATGGCGGCGATCCGTGACCTGGCCGCGACCCTGCCGCTCACCTTCGTTGCCATTCCAGCGGATGTCATCGCCAGGATCGACAACGTGGCCTACCAGGCGGGCACGATCCCGGCGGGCACTTACGACGGCCAGGACAGCGATGTATCGACCGTGGCCATCACTAACCTTCTGGTCAGCCATAACGGTGTGCCTGATGACGTGGCCTACCAGATGACCAAACTCATGTTCGACAACCTCGATCGCCTGGGCAATGCCCACTCGGCCGCCAAGGATATCCAGCTGGAAGGCGCGGCCAAGGGCTTGCCGATCCCGCTGCATCCGGGGGCCGAGCGTTTCTACAGGGAAGTGGGCGCTCTGTAAGCGGCAGGTGGGTGCTGTACGCGGCACCCACCGTTGCGGATGCATGCCGAGGCTGCGATAAAACCTGTGTACGCCGCGTGCCAGGTTTTGTGGGCCTATCGACGTTGTAACGTGGGAGTACCTCCATGAGTGAGCAAGACCAAAGCCTCGCTGCCAACCCCAGGGATTGGCCCAGGGCACTGTTTTATGTCGCGCTGTTGTTTTCCACCTTCCAGGTCATCACCGCCGCCTTCCACCCGGTCTCCAGCCAGATTCTGCGGGCTGTGCATGTGGGCTTTCTGCTGCTGGTGGTGTTTCTGTGTTTTCCGGCGCGGGGCAAGGCCCAGCCCTGGCAGCCGCTGGCCTGGCTGCTGGGGCTGGCCGGGATGGCCACGGCGTTCTACCAGTGGTACTTCGAGGCCGACCTGATCCAACGCTCCGGCGACCTGACGGGCAGCGACATGGCCATAGGCCTGGTGCTGATCGTGCTGGTATTTGAAGCCGCGCGGCGGGTGATGGGCATTGCCCTGCCGCTGATCTGCGCGCTGTTTCTGGCCTACGGCCTGTTTGGCCAGTACCTGCCGGGCGACCTGATGCACCGCGGCTACGCCATCGACCAGGTCGTCAACCAACTGGCTTTTGGCACCGAGGGGCTGTATGGCACGCCAACCTATGTATCAGCCACTTACATCTTCCTGTTTATCCTGTTCGGCGCGTTTCTCGAACAGGCCGGGATGATCAAGCTGTTCACCGATTTCGCCATGGGCCTGTTCGGCCACAAGCTCGGTGGCCCGGCCAAGGTTTCGGTGGTGTCATCGGCGCTGATGGGCACCATTACCGGTTCGGGCGTGGCCAATGTGGTCACCACCGGCCAGTTCACCATCCCGTTGATGAAGCGCTTTGGCTATAAATCGGCGTTTGCCGGCGGCGTGGAAGCGACTTCGTCGATGGGCAGCCAGATCATGCCGCCGATCATGGGCGCGGTGGCCTTTATCATGGCCGAGACGATCAACGTGCCGTTCTTCGAGGTGGCCAAGGCCGCGTTGGTGCCGGCGTTGCTGTACTTCGGCTCGGTATTCTGGATGGTGCACCTGGAAGCCCGGCGCTCCAACCTGCGTGGCCTACCCAAGGCTGAATGCCCCAATCCCTGGGCGGCGGTGAAGCAGCGCTGGTACTTGCTGATCCCGTTGTTAGTGCTGATCTACCTGCTGTTCTCCGGGCGCACACCGCTGTTCTCGGGCATGGTCGGCCTGGCACTGACGTCCATCGTGATCCTGGGCTCGGCGATCATCCTGCGCGTCTCGTCCAGGGGCATGCGCCTGGCTTTCTGGATTGCCCTGGGCGTGCTTTGCGCGGGGTTCTTCCGGCTTGGTATCGGTATGGTGTTCGGCGTCGTGGCGCTGCTGGTGGCGGTGTGCTGGTTTATCAAGGGCGGCCGTGACACCCTGACCCTTTGCCTGCACGCACTGGTAGAAGGGGCGCGCCATGCCGTGCCGGTGGGGGTCGCCTGCGCCCTGGTGGGCGTGATCATCGGCGTGGTGTCGCTGACCGGGGTGGCGTCCACCTTCGCCGGCTACATCCTTGCCATTGGCCAGGACAGCCTGTTCCTCTCACTGGTGCTCACCATGCTGACCTGCCTGGTGCTGGGCATGGGCATCCCGACCATTCCCAACTACATCATCACCAGTTCGATTGCCGCACCGGCCCTGCTGGACCTGGGGGTGCCACTGATTGTGTCGCATATGTTCGTGTTCTATTTCGGCATCATGGCGGACCTCACACCACCGGTGGCACTGGCCTGTTTCGCGGCGGCACCGATTGCCCGGGCAAGCGGGCTGAAGATCAGCCTGTGGGCGATCCGCATCGCCGTGGCCGGGTTTGTCGTGCCCTTTATGGCGGTGTACGAGCCGGCGCTGATGCTCCAGGGCGACAGCCTGCTGGCCACACTCTACGTGGTGGCCAAGGCGCTGCTGGCCATTGGCATCTGGGGCGCGGTATTCACCGGTTACCTGCTGACGAGGCTCAATGGCTGGGAGCGCGTGCTGGGCTTTGTCGCCGGTGCCAGCCTGATCCTGGCGACGCCGTTAAGTGATGAAATCGGCTTCGCCCTGGCCGTGCTGTTGATCGCCCAGCACTGCTGGCGTGCCCGCCGTGCTCAGGTGGCCACTGCGTGATCGGTGTGTGCCTGGGCTTGGCCGGTGTGGTCTGGGCGCAACTCCCCACGCCGGCCTTCACCCTGGCCTGGACCCATACCGTTGAGAAAGTGCGCTGGGAAGAGGATTACCGCGTGACGCCTGCGGGGCTGGTATTGGGCGAGGCGCGGGTCAAGGGTTCCGGGGCTGGCATGGAAATCCCGGACGGCGCCGAGCTGCGCGAGGGCAGTTGGCACTACCAGCGCCAGCTGCCGCCCTTGCAACCCCTGCGTGTGGGGCGAACCCCCGAGGCCGGGGATTATCAGCTGTGCTTCAACCAGCGTTGCCAGTGGATGAGTGCCTGGCTCGGCCCGCCACACGCGAGCCGGCCGGCGTTGGAGTTGTGGAGTTGTGAGCTGGACGGCGCGTCCAGCACCAGGCCCCACGCATTTTAAAGCGCCATCAGACCCGGAACTGATCCATCAACCCCTGCTGCTGATTGGCCAGGCTGTTCAGCGTCTGGCTGACCCGCGCCGATTCATTGGCCTGGCCCGACAGCGACTCGGTTACGTCGCGAATGCTCGCCACGTTGCTGTTGATCTCCTCGGCCACCGCGCTTTGCTGCTCGGCGGCGCTGGCGATTTGCAGGTTCATGTCGCTGATCACCGTCACCGCCTCGCCGATCTGGCGCAATGCCGTCACTGCCTGGCCTACTTGCTCGACACTGCCTTGGGCCTGGCGATGGCTGTTGCCCATGGAACTCACCACGTCCTGGGTGCCGCTCTGCAACTGCTCGATCACCTGGCGGGTTTCTTCCACCGATTCCTGGGTACGCCGTGCGAGGTTGCGCACTTCATCGGCGACCACCGCAAAACCGCGCCCGGCCTCACCGGCGCGGGCGGCTTCGATGGCGGCGTTGAGCGCCAGCAGGTTGGTCTGTTCGGCTATCGCGCGGATCACTTCCAGCACCGAACCGATCTGCTCGCTATTGGCCGCCAGGCCTTCGACCTGGGCCATCGCCGTACTCATGTCGGCGGCGAGGTGGCCGATGCTGGTGGTGGTGCGGTCGATCACGGTCAGGCCTTCGCGGGTGGCCTGGTCGGCATCCCGTGCCGCGTGTGCCGCCTGGGCGGCGCTGCGCGCGACGTCCTGGGCGGTGGCGCTCATTTCGTGGGAGGCGGTGGCCACCTGGTCGACCTGGCGGTATTGCTGGTCCATGCCGGCGCTGGTCTGGCTGGCAATCGCCGCCGATTGGTCGGCGGTGCTGCGCGCGTCCTGCACCGAGCGTTTGACCTCGGCAATGATCGGTTGCAGTTTGTCGAGGAAGCGGTTGAACCAACTGGCCAGTTCGCCCAGCTCGTCGCGCTTGTCGTAGGCCAGGCGCCGGGTCAGGTCGCCTTCGCCGCTGGCGATATCTTCCAGCATATGGGCCACGCCAAGGATCGGCCGGGTCACGCTGCGGGCCATCAGCCATACCAACAGCAGGCCGACGATGGCGGCGAGCAGGCCCAGACCCAGTTCCAGCAGGGTGCCGCGGGTGTTGTCGGCATCCAGTTCGGCCTTGAGGGCTTCGGCGGGGCCGACCAGGACTTTTTCCGGCACATCCAGCAAGACGCCCCAGGACTTGCCATTGGGGATGGGCTGGAACGGTGCCAGCACCTTGAGTTGATGATCGGTGCGCAGGCTGTGGGTCTGGGTGCTGTTGGCCATGGCGCTGATCAGTTGCGCGCCGCTGGCGGTATCCACGCTGTCCAGGCGCTGGCTGAGCTTGCTGGCATCCGGGCTGTAGCCGGCGAGCAAACCCACCGGGCTGATGATGCTGACGCTGGTCTGGCCGTCATACAGCTTGCGGCTGGCGTTCTGGCTGACCGCCTGCAGGCTGTTGAGGTTGATGTCCACCGACAGCGAGGCAATGACTTTGCCATTGACCGTCAGCGGGAACACGATGCTGGTCAGCAAGACGTTGCGCCCGTCGATCACATAGAAGTACGGCTCGATCACACACGGCTTGAGCGTGGTACGCGGGCAGGTGAACCAGGTGTTGGCCTTCTCGCCGCTGGGGCCGACGCTGGTGTCGGCCATATCGCTTTCCGGCAGCGCCATCGAGGTCAGCGTGCCGGGTGTCGGCTGCGACCAGTACAGGGCAAAGCGTCCCCTTTCATTGCTGCCCAGCTCCGGTTGGCCGGCGAACAGCTCATCCTTGCCATCCAAGGCGTTGGCTTCAAACACCAGGGACAGGCCCAGCAGGTCCGGGTTGGCTTGCAGGGCGGCCTTGACCTGGCGGGTCAGGTCTTCACGCAGGTCGAAGGCATCGAGGAAGCGCTTCTCGGCCTGTTCGCGCAAAAACAGCACCTGGCGCGAAAACCCATGGCCATATTGGTAGGCGTCCATAAACTGCTGGCGAATGCCCAGTGCCTGGACTTCGCCCTGGGCTTCGATCCGCGCCTGGGCTGCGACGTCGAGCATGTCCATGCTGGAGGCCTTGACCCGTTGCGAACTCTGGTCCATGCGGTACAGCGAAAGACCCACCAGCAAGGTTACGATCCCCAACAGACAAAGGCCGGCGAGGAGGGTGATTTTCCATTGAATGGACAGCTGCCTGAGCGACATGGAGATCCTTAACCTTTCGTTACGACAGAGATGATCCACCGTATCGGCCGGGCAGCTTTTTTCTTTATTCATACGTTCGATTGAATCTGTGGGCGACGTCGTTCTTTGACATGACGCGCCCGCTGTTGCAAAGTGCGCGCCCTCTAATAAAACTCCTTTTTTGCTTGTGCCCAGGCTGCCAATAACCCGGCGGGCGAGGCCCGGGCGTGTGTTTCTGTCTTGAGGTAACCATGATTAACGCAGTAATCGCCGCAGTCGGCACCATGCTCGTGCTGAGCCTGTCCCGCGTGCATGTGGTCATCGCGATCATCGTCGGCGCCCTGGTCGGTGGCTTGACCGGAGGTCTTGGGATCGACGCGACGCTCAGCGCGTTCAACAGCGGCCTGGGCGGCGGTGCCACGGTGGCGCTGTCCTACGCGTTGCTCGGCGCTTTCGCCGTGGCGATTGCCAAGTCCGGTCTGGCCCACGCCTTGGCGGACAAGGCCCTGCTGCTGGTGGGGCGTCAGGAGGCCAGCGGTGGTAATCATGTCAAGTGGTTGCTGATCTGCCTGCTGGGGGCGGTGGCGATTGCCTCGCAGAACATCCTGCCGATCCATATCGCTTTTATCCCGCTGCTGGTGCCACCTCTGTTGTATGTGCTGACCAAGCTGCAGATTGACCGGCGCCTGATCGCCTGCGTCATGACCTTTGGCCTGATCACCCCGTACATGTTCCTGCCGGTGGGCTTCGGCAATATCTTCCTCAACCAGATCCTGCTGGCCAATGTCGCCAAGAGCGGGGTGGATATCAGCCAGGTCAATGTCACCCAGGCCATGGGCATCCCGGCGCTGGGCATGGTGTTCGGCCTGTTGGTGGCGGTGTTTATCAGCTACCGCAAAAAGCGCGTCTACGACCTGGCGAAGATCGAGCGGGTCGAGCAGGTGGCCGTGCATTACAACCCGCTGACCCTGCTGGTGGCCGGGCTGGCCATTGCCTCGGCGTTTATCATCCAGTTGTGGCTGGACTCGATGATCGTCGGTGCCCTGGCGGGTTTCCTGATCTTCTCGGTGTCGGGCATCGTGCGCTGGCGCGACACCGATGATCTGTTTACCGAAGGCATGAAGATGATGGCGATGATCGGCTTTATCATGATCGCCGCCTCGGGGTTTGCCGAAGTGCTCAAGGCCACCGGCCAGGTGCAGACCCTGGTGGAGTCCTCCGCCGCCTTTATCGGCCACAGCCGTGGCGTGGGGGCGCTGTTGATGTTGCTGGTGGGCCTGCTGGTGACCATGGGCATTGGCTCGTCGTTCTCCACGGTGCCGATCCTCGCCGCGATTTTTGTACCGTTGTGTGTGCAACTGGGCTTCAGCCCACTGGCCATTGTGTGCATCGTCGGCACCGCCGGGGCCCTCGGTGACGCCGGTTCGCCAGCTTCGGACTCGACCCTGGGGCCGACCTCGGGTTTGAATATCGACGGCCAGCATCACCATATCTGGGACACCGTGGTCCCGACCTTCCTGCACTACAACCTGCCGTTGCTGGTGTTTGGCTGGTTGGCCGCGATGACTCTGTAGCAACGAGCTTCCTACAGTTTTCTCTTTTAGGGCCGTTAACCTCTTAACGTTGCCCTAAAAGAGAGAAGATCCATGCGTCTGAGTCTGAAGGCCAAAGTCCTGTCCCTCGCCGTACTGCCGGTGTTGTTGTTTGCCGTGGTCATCAGCCTGACCACCGTGTGGATCCTCAAGGAACAGGCGCGCACCGAGGTAGCCGAAACCCGCCAGCGCCTGCTCAACAACGCCAAGGCCACCCTGCAAAGTTATGTCGAAGTGGCGATGACCACCATCAAGCCGCTGTACGACGCCGCCGCCCCTGGCGATACAGAGGCGCGGGCGCAAGTGGTCAAGCTGCTGTCCAATACCACCTACGGCAAGGACGGTTACTTCTTCGGCTACGACTCCGAGACTATTCGCCTGTTCAAGGGCAACAGCCCCGAAGGCGTAGGCAAGAGCTTCAAGGACAACCGCGACCCCAACGGCGTCTACGTCAACCGCGACCTGGTCAAGGTCGGCAAGGACGGTAGCCACTACCTGCAATACAGCTCGACCCAGCCGGGGCAAACCGAACTGGTGCCCAAGCTCGGCTACACCGAATACCTGCCCAAGTGGGACATGGTGATCGGCACGTCAGTCAACCTCGACGGGATCGACGCCCTGGTCAGCGAAGTGGAAGCCAAGGTCAACGAGCGCATGGAAGGGGTGCTGTTGAGCATCGTTGGCATCGCGGCGGTGTTGCTGTTGCTGATCGCGGCAGTGGGCATGGTGCTGGCCAATGCCATCCTGCGGCCCTTGCACCTGATGAAGGTTAACCTCGATGACATCGCCGCCGGTGAGGGTGATTTGACCCGGCGCCTGGCCATCACCAGTCAGGACGAACTGGGTGAACTGGCGGGATCGTTCAACCGGTTTGTCGACAAGATCCACGGCCTGGTGCGCCAGATCACGGACATGACTGCGCAACTGACCGGGCTGGTCAGCCAGGTGTCCGAGCAGGCCCACCGTTCGGAACAGGCCATGGAACGCCAGCGCCAGGAAACCGACCAGGTGGCCACCGCGATCAATGAAATGTCATCCGCCGCCCATGAAGTGGCACGCAGTGCCCAGAGTGCGGCGGTGGCGGCGCAGCAGACCGACGCCGAAGGCCAGGCCGCCAAACGTGTGGTGGATGGCAGCATCGCGCAGATCCATGCGCTGGTAAGTGATATCCGCAGCAGTGGCGTGTCCCTGGACAGCCTGCAACAGGACGTGTCGTCGATTGTCAGCGTACTCGGGGTGATCCGCTCGATTGCCGAGCAGACCAACCTGCTGGCGCTCAACGCCGCGATCGAAGCGGCCCGGGCCGGTGAGGCCGGGCGTGGGTTTGCGGTGGTGGCCGATGAAGTCCGCGCGCTGGCCAGCCGCACCCAGCAAAGCACCCAGGAAATCCAGGGCATGATCGACCGCCTGCAAAAGGGCACCGAGGCGGCCGTGGAATCCATGCGCCGCTCCAGCGATGCCGGCGACGGCACCTCGGCCCAGGCCAACGAGGCCGGGGCGTCCCTCGACACCATGGCGCAACTGATCGGCACCATTAACACCATGAACGCGCAGATCGCCAGCGCCGCCGAAGAGCAAACCGCCGTGGCTGAAGAGATCAACCGCAGCGTGCATCAGATTGCCGTGGCAGTGGACAGCGTGGCGGACGAGACCCAGCAGGGCGCGCAGACCTCGCGCAGCCTGGCGGACCTGGGGCAGCGGTTGGGGCAGTTGGTGGGGCAGTTCAGGATCTGACCTGGCAATTGCGGTGCTGGTTCGGGTGCCATCGCAGGCAAGCCAGCTCCCACATTTGAATGTATTCACCGTTCAAAATATGGGAGCTGGTGGGGCAGTTCAGGCTCTGACCTGGCAATTGCAGTGCTGGTTCTGGCCCCATCGCAGGCAAGCCCGCTCCCACATTTGATCGGTGAACACGGTCAAAATGTGGGAGTGGGCTTGCCCGCGATGGGGCCCTAAAGGCCGCTACACATCCCGCATCAACAACCCAAACCCGATATCCATCTCCAGCGGCACCGGCACATACACCGTATGCCCATCCCCCGGTGCCACCTCAATCGCCTCACCCTTGGCGTTGTGCATCATCCCCAAATCAAAATGGAAATTCCCCGCCGGGGTCATCAATTCCAGGTGATTGCCCACGGCAAAGCGGTTCTTCACCTTGACCTCGGCCAGTTCGCCGCGTCGCTCCCCGGTCAACTCCCCGACAAACTGCTGGCGCTCGGAGACGGAGCTGCCGTTCTGGTAGTTCTGGTATTCGTCATGCACATGGCGGCGCAGGAAACCTTCGGTGTAGCCGCGCTGGGCCAGGGATTCGAGGTTGGTCATCAAGCCCCGGTCGAACGCGCGACCGGCCACCGCGTCATCAATGGCCTGGCGGTACACCTGGGTGGTGCGCGCCACATAAAAGTGGGATTTGGTGCGGCCTTCGATTTTCAGCGAGTGCACGCCCATCTGTGTCAGGCGCTCCACATGCTGCACCGCCCGCAGGTCCTTGGCGTTCATGATGTAGGTGCCGTGCTCGTCCTCGAAGGCCGGCATCTGCTCATCCGGGCGGTTGGCCTCTTGCAGCAGGAACACTTGGTCGGTGGGCGCACCAAGGCCCAGGGTCGGCTCGGGCTGATACTGCTGGACGATATCGCCTACGGTGTTTTCGGCCGCCGGGGTGGCCTGGTATTTCCAGCGACAGGCGTTGGTGCAGGTGCCCTGGTTGGCATCGCGCTTGTTCATATACCCCGACAACAGGCAGCGCCCGGAATAGGCCATGCACAACGCGCCATGCACAAACACTTCCAGTTCCATGGCCGGCACGTGCTGGCGGATCTCGGCGATTTCTTCCAGGGACAGCTCCCGCGACAGGATGATCCGGCAGATGCCTTGCTGCTGCCAGAACTCGACGCTGGCCCAGTTCACCGTGTTGGCCTGCACCGACAGATGGATTGGCATCTGCGGGAAGTGCCGGCGCACCAGCATGATCAGGCCCGGATCGGACATGATCAGCGCGTCCGGCCCCATGGCGATCACCGGTTCCAGGTCCTTGAGAAAGGTTTTCAGCTTGGCATTGTGCGGCGCGATATTGACCACCACATAAAAACGCTTGCTTTGGGATTGCGCTTCGGCGATGCCCAGGGCCAGGTTGGCGTGGTCGAATTCATTGTTGCGCACCCGCAGGCTGTAGCGCGGCTGGCCGGCGTAGACCGCATCGGCGCCGTAGGCAAAGGCATAGCGCATGTTTTTCAGGGTGCCGGCGGGGGCGAGCAATTCGGGGGCGAGGACAGGAGGCATGGGGATTGGGGTCGCAAAAGGGCGGCAGGGTAGCCGAGCCGGGCCAGGCGGTTATTGATCTGGGTCTACGCTGTAGAAATAAAGATGGCACTCGCCGGATACGCGGTGGACTAAGCAACAGGGCGCGCTGGGCGCCCGGCGTTTTTCTGGCATGGATCGGACATGAACCAAACGAATCTGCAATTCAAAACCCTGCTGTTGCTGCTGGTCATGGTGACCCTCGCGTTCTTCTGGATCCTGTTGCCGTTCTATGGCGCGGTGTTCTGGGCGATCATCCTCGGGATCATCTTTGCGCCCATGCAGCGGCGCTTGCAGCTCAAGTTTGGCTGGAACCGCAACCTCACGTCGCTGTGCACCTTGATGGTGTGCCTGGTGATCGCGATTTTGCCGGTGATCATCACCAGCGCCTTGTTGGTGCAGGAGGGCGCGACGCTGTACAAGAACGTTGAAAGCGGCAGATTGGATGTGGCGGGCTACCTCGAACAATTCAAGAACTTCCTGCCACCGTACTTCCAGCACCTGCTGGACCGCTTCGGCATGGGCAACCTGGAAGGCCTGCGCGAGAAAATCGTCAAGGGCGCGATGCAGGGTAGCCAGTTCTTTGCCAGCCAGGCATTCAGCTTTGGCCAGGGCACCTTTGATTTCCTGGTGAGCTTTTTCATCATGCTGTACTTGCTGTTCTTCCTGCTGCGCGACGGTCCCGACCTGGTGCGCAAAGTACGCACGGCGGTGCCGCTGGCCGAGCCGCAAAAGCGTCGCCTGCAGCTCAAGTTCAACCGCGTGGTGCGGGCGACCGTCAAGGGCAATGTGCTGGTGGCGGTGACCCAGGGCGCGTTGGGCGGCCTGATCTTCTGGTTCCTGGATATCCCCAGCGCGTTGCTCTGGGCGGTATTGATGGCGTTTCTGTCGTTGCTGCCGGCCGTGGGCGCAGGGATCGTGTGGGGGCCGGTGGCCGCCTACTTCCTGCTCAGCGGTTCGATCTGGCAAGGGGTGGTGCTGGCGTTGTTCGGGGTGTTTGTGATCGGCCTGGTGGACAACGTGTTGCGCCCGATCCTGGTGGGCAAAGACACCAAAATGCCGGACTACCTGATCCTGATCTCGACCCTGGGCGGCCTGTCGGTCTTCGGCCTCAACGGTTTTGTCATCGGGCCGTTGATTGCCGCGCTGTTTATTTCCAGTTGGGCACTGTTTGTCGAAACCAAACCCCGAGTGCGCCTACCATTGCCCTAGGCTGAGAAGCGGTGGGCCATCTTGCGTGACAGGGCCTGGGCATCGGGCAGCGACGTCAGGGGGCCGCTGATGGCTTCACCGTCGCGTACCAGGTACCAGCAGGCGAGCAAGCCGCGCTGGCGCAGGGGGACGGGGACGGCACTGCCGACGACGGACATGATCTGGATAGTGGGCATATCGACCTCCATTGCTGATGGAGGTCACCTTACGGCGGGTTGGCGCCGAGGGAAAATCACCCTGCTCGATAGTCAACATCACTGCTATCGAGACTGCGCCGGCAGGGGGCTCAATCAACCACCTGGTCCAGCATGTTCAGCACTTCCTGCTCATTGAGCAGGCCCTTGCGGACCAGGTTTTCTGCCAGCAGCGCGAGAAACTTGGCGCTGCGATGGCCTTCCAGGTGCTTGAGCTCGGTCAGGGCGCTATAGACCTTGCTTGACGTGCAGAGGCCGGCGGCACGGTGCGGGTTTTGTGTGGGCATGCTGGGTCGTCCTTGTTGTTATGACCTGTTATAGGTGGACAGTTTCAATAGTGAGAGTGTTGCGTGACATAAACATGACAGCGCGGCCCCCGGTTGGGCAAGTGTACTTTGGCCTTAATCGTGTCAGATTCAGCAGCCAGCGTTGTCCCCATAACGACTTTGGCGAGCGTTATCCAGACCGGGTCCATAAAAAAGCCCCGCCTGGTGTGGGGGGCTTTTTCTGCCGGGCTTACCAGCCGCGCCTGTAATAGCCGCGGGGCGGACCATAGTAGCCGCGTGGTGGCCCGTAATACACGGGCGCCGGGCGGTAATACACCGGCTGTTGCACATATACCGGCGCCGGCTGGTAATAGACCGGTGGAGGGGCGGCATACACCGGCGGTGGTTGGTAATACACCGGTTGTTGCTGCACATACACCGGCCGATCATGGCTGGCGATTACCGAGCCCACTACGGCTGCGCCGACCACCGCACCCAATACGGCCGGGCCACCCCAACCGCCACCATGGGCGAAGGCTTGGCTGGCTACAGCAAATGCACCGATCAGCAAGGCGATCCTGGGGATTTTACGCATCATGGTCTTTCCTCGGTTGGCCCCAGCGCTTGTGGTCTGCAATCAATAGACTCAAGGATTGTCGCGGGGATACTTTTAAGACAACGTATTTCAGGAAAACAGCACCGCGACTCGGTAAAGGTTGTGTAAGGTCTGTACCGGTTTGCCTACTTGAAAAAGGAATCACCGATGCTGATGAACCCCAATAAAGATACCCAGTTGTGCATGTCGTTGTCGGCCCGCCCAGGCAATTTCGGCCTGCGATTTCATAACCATTTGTATGAGCAGTTGGGGCTGAACTTCTACTACAAGGCCTTCAGCAGCCAGGACTTGAACGGCGCCGTGGCCGGGATCCGTGCATTGGGTATCCGGGGGTGTGGGGTGTCGATGCCGTTCAAGGAAGCCTGCATCGCACTGGTGGATGAACTCGACGACTCGGCCCGCGCCATCGCCTCGATCAACACCATCGTCAATACCGCCGGGCACCTCAAGGCCTACAACACCGATTACATCGCCATCGAACAACTGCTGCAAAAACACGCGGTGCCCAAGGAGTCGACCTTCGCCCTGCACGGCAGCGGCGGCATGGCCAAGGCCGTGGCCAGCGCCTTGCGCGATGGTGGCTATGCCCATGGCCTGATCGTTGCGCGCAATGAAGCGGCGGGCCGGGCCCTGGCGCAGAACCTGGGTTATCAGTGGCAGGCGACCTTGGGGGACGCGCGCCCGCAGATGCTGGTCAACGTGACGCCGATCGGCATGACCGGCGGCGCCCAGGCGCAGGACCTGGCATTCGAGGCCGACGCGATTGAGGCGGCCGATACCGTGTTCGATGTGGTGGCGATCCCCGCCGAAACGCCGCTGATCGTGCGGGGTAGGGCCCAGGGCAAGCGGGTGATTACCGGGCTGGAAGTGATCGCGATCCAGGCCCTGGAGCAGTTCGTGCTGTACACCGGCATTCGGCCGACGGACGAGCAGTTCCAGAAGGCCGTGGATTTTGCCCGGCAGTAGGGGCGCTCAAATCAAAATGTGGGAGCGGGCTTGTGTGGGAGCGGGCTTGCCCTAATGCCAGTCAGTTAAGCCCTCCCGCTTTCTTTTTGGGGTATTTGACCGGCCTAGGCTTGACCACCCTGGGGTAACTTCGTTGACGCCTGGCAGGTAACATGAAGTGTTGAGCCTGAGTGCGCAGCTCTGCCAGCCGCTTAGGAATCGTACCTGGCGTTTCCAGCGGACAGAAACGGAGTG
>NZ_MNPU01000044.1 GCF_001983165.1 Pseudomonas gessardii
TCGCAGCGTCTGTCGTTGAAAGAGCATCACCATAATGGTGACGCGCTCCTCGGTACTCAGGTGGTTGTATTGGGTAGACATGGCAACACCTTACATGAGGTGTTGCACTTGCTCCTTGAGACCGCCCTTCCACCAACGGTGTACTGCTCGGCCTGGATACTGAAGTAATGGATGGCTGGCGTTTAGGAGGCGCAACCGGCTATACCCGCACAACGTTGAATGGCGCGTCTTCTGCTTCTGGTGAAAGTGACAATTATCATCTGTCGTTATATGGCGGCAAACGCTTCGATAGCCTGTCATTGCGTATAGGGGCGGCGTCTACCTGGCATGATCAGGCGACATCGCGCAGCGTTGTGTACGCTCAAATATCAGAGCGTCAGAAGGCGCAATATACCTCCCGCACCGACCAAGTATTCGCCGAGGCCAATTACAACCGATGGGAAAATGTGGAGCCGTTTGTCAACTTGAATCAAGTCAACTTCAAGAGTGACAGTTTTAACGAACTTGGAGGGAAAACCTCCCTGCATTCCAGCGCACAGACCCAGAGCGCGACATTCTCCACGTTGGGGGTTCGCGGGCAAATGCATGTGCCCATCGAGTCGGTCAGAGCGGTGACCTTGCGTGGTGAATTAGGCTGGCAGCATCAATTCGGCAATCGGGATCGTGATACTTCGTTGAAGTTTGCCGGCAGTGATACAGCCTTTACGATCAACAGTGTACCTGTGTCCCGCGATGGAGCCCTGCTGAAGGCCAGCGCCGAAATTGCGTTATCCAAAGACACTTCGATTTCTCTCAACTACAGCGGGATCGTGTCTGGCAGCGAGAACAGCCATGGTATGAACGCAGGCGTTGCTTTCAGATTTTAGAGAGAGCCCCTCAACGGGACACCCTTTGACAAGGCACAAAGCGGTCAGAGCGCGCCAACCCCAAAAAGCCAAAAGCCCGCAATTACGCGGGCTCCAGGACATTTCTTGCTAGTGGGTGCCGGGCAAGGCCCCACGCCCCATCATTCCCACTCAATCGTCGCCGGCGGCTTGCTCGACACGTCGTAAGTCACTCGCGAAATACCTTCGATTTCATTGATGATACGGCCGCTGACCGTCTCCAGCAGTTCGTACGGCAGGTGTGCCCAGCGGGCGGTCATGAAGTCGATGGTTTCGACGGCACGCAGGGCCACGACCCAGGCGTAGCGACGGCCATCGCCAACCACGCCAACCGATTTCACCGGCTGGAACACGACGAAGGCCTGGCTGACTTTGTGGTACCAGTCGGCCTTGCGCAGTTCTTCGATGAAGATGTGATCGGCACGACGCAGCAGGTCGGCGTATTCCTTTTTCACTTCACCGAGGATGCGCACGCCCAGGCCCGGGCCCGGGAAGGGGTGGCGGTAGACCATGTCGTACGGCAGGCCCAGTTCCAGGCCCAGGCGGCGGACTTCGTCCTTGAACAGCTCGCGCAGCGGTTCTACCAGCTTGAGGTTCATTTCCTCAGGCAGGCCACCCACGTTGTGGTGGGACTTGATCACGTGGGCCTTGCCGCTCTTGGCGCCGGCCGACTCGATCACGTCGGGGTAGATGGTGCCCTGGGCCAGGTACTTGATGTTGTCCAGTTTGTTGGACTGGGCATCGAACACGTCGATGAAGGTACGGCCGATGATCTTGCGCTTCTTCTCCGGGTCGGACTCGCCGGCCAGGTTGTTCAGGAACTGATCTTCGGCGTTGGCGCGGATCACCTTGACGCCCATGTTTTCGGCGAACATGGCCATCACTTGCTCGCCTTCGTGCAGGCGCAGCAGGCCGTTGTCGACGAACACGCAGGTCAACTGGTCGCCGATGGCCTTGTGCAGCAGCGCGGCAACCACGGAGGAGTCAACGCCGCCGGACAGGCCGAGCAGCACGTTGTCGGTGCCGACCTGGGCACGCACGTTGGCAATGGCGTCTTCCGCGATTTTCGACGGGGTCCACAGGGCTTCACACTCGCAGATGTCGAGGATGAAGCGCGACAGGATGCGCCCGCCTTGCTTGGTGTGGGTCACTTCCGGGTGGAACTGCACACCGTAGTAACGACGCTCGTCGCTGAACATGCCGGCGATCGGGCAGCTTGGGGTGCTGGCCAGGATGTGGAAGTCTTCCGGCATCCGGGTGACTTTGTCACCGTGGCTCATCCAGACGTCGAGGCCGAACAGGCCGTCGGCGTCGATGTGGTCTTCGATACCGTCCAGCAGGCGGCTCTTGCCGACCACGTCCACACGGGCATAACCGAATTCACGCAGTTCGGAACCTTCAACCTTGCCGCCCAGTTGCTCGGCCATGGTCTGCATGCCGTAGCAGATACCGAAGACCGGCACGCCCAGGTCGAACACCGCTTGCGGGCAACGCGGGCTGTTGGCTTCGTGCACAGACTCGGGGCCACCGGCCAGGATGACACCTTTAGGGGCGAATTCGCGGATCGCTTCGTCATCCATGTCGAACGGGTGCAGTTCGCAGTACACGCCGATTTCACGCACGCGGCGGGCGATCAGCTGGGTGTACTGGGAACCGAAGTCGAGGATCAGGATGCGGTGGGCGTGAATGTCGAGGGCCATGAAGTCAGTCTCGTCTAATGAATCAGAAACAACTCGGGGCTGAAGAACAGCCCCGGTTACTTAACGTTTTGCTGGAAGCCTCAACCTACGCGGTAGTTTGGCGCTTCCTTGGTGATCTGCACGTCGTGGACATGGGATTCAGCCATGCCGGCGCCGGTGATCCGTACGAACTCTGGCTTGGTGCGCATTTCTTCGATGTCGGCGCTGCCGGTGTAGCCCATCGAGGAACGCAGGCCGCCCATCAGTTGATGGATGATGGCGCTCAGGGTGCCCTTGTACGGCACACGGCCTTCGATGCCTTCCGGGACGAGCTTCTCGGCGCCTGCCGAGGAGTCCTGGAAGTAACGGTCCGAAGAGCCTTGCGCCTGGGACATGGCGCCCAGCGAACCCATGCCGCGGTAAGCCTTGTACGAACGGCCCTGGAACAGTTCGATCTCGCCCGGGGCTTCTTCAGTACCGGCGAACATCGAGCCCATCATCACGCAGGAAGCACCGGCCACGATGGCCTTGGACAGGTCACCAGAGAAACGGATGCCGCCGTCGGCGATCAACGGTACGCCAGTGCCTTCGAGGGCAGCGGCAACATTGGCGATGGCGCTGATTTGCGGCACGCCCACACCGGCGACGATCCGCGTGGTGCAGATCGAGCCAGGGCCGATACCGACCTTGACCGCATCAGCGCCGGCTTCGGCCAGGGCCTTGGCGGCAGCGCCGGTGGCGATGTTGCCGCCGATCACCTGTACATCGGGGAAGTTCTGCTTGACCCAGCGTACGCGGTCGATCACGCCTTTGGAGTGACCGTGGGCGGTGTCGACCACCACCACGTCAACCCCGGCAGCGACCAGGGCCGCAACGCGGTCGCCGGTGTCTTTACCGGTACCAACGGCGGCGCCAACGCGCAGACGACCTTGGTCATCCTTGCTGGCCAGCGGGTAAGCCTTGGCTTTTTCGATGTCGTTGACGGTCATCATGCCTTTGAGGGCGAATTTGTCGTCGACGATCAGCACGCGCTCGATGCGGTGCTTGTGCAACAGTTCACGCACATCGTTCTTGTCGGCGCCTTCCTTGACGGTGACGAGGCGCTCTTTAGGCGTCATCACTTCGCGGACGGTGACTTCAAGACGGTTTTCAAAGCGCACGTCACGGGAAGTGACGATGCCGACCAGGTCGCCATTGTGCAGCACGGGAACACCGGAGATGTTGTGCAGGCGGGTCAGGTCGAACAGGTCGCGCACGGTGGCGTCGGCTTCGATGGTGATCGGATCCTTCACCACACCGGCTTCGTAACGCTTGACCTTACGCACTTCGGCAGCTTGCTGCTCGATGGTCATGTTCTTGTGGATGATACCGATGCCGCCTTCCTGGGCCATGGCAATGGCCAGACGGGCTTCGGTGACGGTGTCCATGGCAGCGGAAACCAGGGGAATATTCAGCTCGATGCCACGGGTTAGGCGGGTCTTGAGACTGACTTCGTTAGGAAGCACCTCGGAATAACCGGGCACTAGGAGAATGTCGTCGAATGTCAGAGCTTCTTGGCTGATACGCAGCATCGCGGGGGCTCCCGAGCGGGAAAATGGAAGCGCGTCATTATACTCAGACACCCCTCGGGCCTCAACGTAAAACTCTGACAAACTTGGTAATACTGATAGATGGGGAATTTCCAGACCCTGATCGTTCCCACGCAGAGCGTGGGAACGATCAGGGTGCTGCTAGAGTTCGACTTTGACCCAGCTGATTTTCTGGTCCAGCCAATCGGCAAACTCGTCGATAAAGCTCTGCTTGAAGCCCGCTTCCGCCCAGTTGTTGAAGATAAAGCCCAGGTTGGAAAACCCGCATTCCTGCAGGAACAGGAAGCCATTGATGTCATCTTCATGCCCACACAGCGGGCAAGTGAAGTTGTCGGTGTGGCCGGGCATCCAGTCTTCCAGGCTATCGAACAGCGCCTCGCCGACTTCCTTGCGGCATTCCGGGCAGCCGGCTTCTTCGAGAAAGCCCTTGGCCGGGGTATAGATGCAGCGTTTGTAGATGATTTCCAGGCCGTTGACCGGCTCGTTGAACGGCAGCGCCTCGGGGTGCAGCACCACGGCGCGGGCGCCGTCGGCCAGGGCGTAGCCCATGCGGTTGCCGGTGCGGCCACAGGTGGTCAGTTCTTCCTTGATGATGTTCTTGCGCACCAGCCAACGCACGATGGCCCGGGCGCGGGGTTCGTGGACAGGCAAGGTGGAGATTTTCGGGACAAGGATGCTTTGGGAATTCATGGGAGTCCTGCGGTGTGGCGTCTGACGCCATCGCGGGCAAGCCCGCTCCCCCATTCGATTGCATTTCAATGTGGGAGCGGGCTTGCCCGCGATGAGGCCCTAGAGCCCGGCAGCTTAATCCCTGATACACACAGGTCAAGTACTCAAATACCGCCCAATCAAGGCAATGCCACTGGCCAGTACCAACCACGTCACCAACCGCACAAACGTCTCACGGGACATGCGCAAGGTCAACCGCCGCCCCGCCCATAACCCCAGGGCCATCGCCGGTAGCAGGCACACCGCCAACAGCAGCAGTGGCAACTCGGCATACACCCCGGCGATCAAAAACAGACTCAGGCGCACCACCGTGCTCGCACTGATCAGCGCACTTTGGGTCGCCCGTGCCCCGTCCTTGGGCAGGCGGCTGTTCAGATAAATCGCATATAAAAAGCCGCCACTGCCAAACAACGCACCAAACAACCCACCCACCACGCCCATCGGCACCGCCCAGCCGGCAGCCAGGGCCGTGGGCTTGGCCCTGACCGCCAGGCTGTAGATGGCATAGGCGCTGATAAACAGGCCCATCAACAGCACAAGCAGGTCCGACTGCAGGTTGAGCAAGAAGACCACGCCGAGGGTGCAGCCAATGGCCATGCACGGCAGTAATCGCAGCAGCTCCGGCCTAACCACATCCCGCCGCGATTGCAGCAGGTTGCCAAACGCTGCAACAAAATCCAGCAGCACCAGTAGCGGGATAATCTTCGACAGCGGCATAAACATAATCAGGATCGGCCCGGCCACCAGCGCCGTGCCAAAACCGGCGATGCCAAACACGATGTAAGCCAGGGCAATCCCCAGGCCGATCACCAGCCAGTCCACCGTCCCGAACGACCACTGCCCCATCAATTCAACCAGGCTCATGCAATATTCCTTGTCAGTGATGGCCCTCACTTTAGCCAAGCGGATGAGTTGCGACTAATATCTTCCAGGCCCTCCACCTATCTCGAAAAGGCATAACTCGTGATTTCCACCCGGCAACTGCGTTACTTCGTTGAAATCGCCGAGAGCGGCAGCTTCAGCGCCGCCGCTGAGCGCCTGTTTGTCGCGCAATCGGCCCTTAGCCGGCAGATCAAGGAGCTGGAAAACTTCCTGCAAACGCCGCTGTTCGAGCGCACCGCCCGCCAACCCAGACTCACAGCAGCCGGCGAAGCGTTTTATCCACGGGCACGCAACCTGCTGGGCGAGTTGCACAAGGCCAGTGAACTGGCGACCCAGGTCGGCCACGGCCAGCTCGGCACCCTGCGCCTGAGCCATTCCAGTACGGTGCCGATGAGTGGGCGGATGCTGCGCGGGATCAGCACCTGGCTGGAGCAGTGCCCCGGGGTGTCGCTGGATATCGCCAAACTGTCCTCCGAAGCGCAGTTGGAGGAGATTGCCGAGGGTCGCCTGGAGGTCGGCCTCCTCCGCCTGCCGGTGCTGCGTCAGCGCGAAGGGGTGCGCATCGTGCCTTTATATAAGGAGCCACTGTTGCTGGCCGTCCCGCCGGCCCACCGTTTGGCCGGGCACACATCGGCCATTGAACTGGCGCAATTGAAAGACGAAGCCTTTATCTCGATCCCCCACCCGCAACGCGGCGGCCTGAGTTACCTGTCAGCCGAGTTGTGCATGCGTGCCGGATTTTTCCCCAAGGCCGCCCGGGTGATGTCGCGCAAGACCACCCAGTTGCAGTTGATCCAGGCTGGGTTTGGCATTGCCCTGCTACCCGAGTCGATGCGCGACATTGCCCCGGCCAATATTCACTTCCTGCCCCTGGCCGACCCCGATGCTCATAGCACCGTGGCCCTGGCCTGCGCGCAGGCGCCGAGCGCGTTGGTGGCGCAGTTCTGTCAAACCTTGGGCGAATGCCTATAAACTGCCGCCCATGACTAAAGATCTCTTGCCATGATTAAAGACCCGTTTGCCCGCCTGGGCCTGGACCGCGAAGTCCTGACGGTCAGCCAGCTCAACGGCCGCGCGCGGGTGTTGCTGGAGGACGTGTTCAGCAATATCTGGGTCGAGGGCGAGATCTCCAACCTCGCCCGCCCGGCCTCCGGTCATGTGTATTTCACCCTCAAGGACAGCGGCGCGCAGGTGCGTTGTGCGCTGTTTCGCAATAACGCTGCGCGGGTGCGCCAGGCGCTGAAGGATGGCCTGGCGGTCAAGGTGCGCGGCAAGGTCTCGCTGTTCGAGGGGCGTGGCGACTATCAGTTGATCCTCGACACCGTGGAGCCGGCCGGCGATGGTGCGCTGCGCCTGGCCTTCGATGCCCTGAAGGAAAAACTCAGCGCCGAAGGGTTGTTCAGTGCCGAGCGCAAGGTGCCACTGCCGGCCCATCCGCGGCGCATCGGGATTATCAGTTCGCCCACCGGTGCGGTGATCCGCGACATCATCAGTGTGTTCGGCCGCCGCGCACCGAACGTGCAACTGACCCTGATCCCCACCGCCGTGCAGGGCCGCGAAGCCGTGGCGCAGATTGTCCGCGCCCTCAAGCTCGCGGATGCCCGTGGCTTCGACGCGCTGATCCTGGCCCGGGGTGGCGGCTCCCTGGAAGACCTCTGGTGCTTCAACGAAGAAGCCGTGGCGCGGGCCATCGATGCCTGTGTCACGCCTATCGTCAGTGCGGTCGGCCATGAGACCGATGTGTCCATCAGCGACTTCGTGGCCGACGTACGCGCGCCCACGCCGTCGGCGGCGGCTGAGCTGCTGGCGCCGGATGCGAGCAACCTGGTGCGCCAGGTCGAAAGCCTGCACCGGCGCCTGGTGATGCTGATGCGCAACCGCCTGACCCACGACCGCCTGCGCCTGGACGGTATGGCCCGGCGCCTGCGCCACCCCGGTGAGCGCCTGCGCCAGCAGGCCCAGCGCCTGGATGACCTGGACATGCGCCTGCGCCGTGCGTTCGAGCGCAGCCTCAATACCCGGCGCGAGCGCCTGATCCGCCTGGAAACGCGCCTGGCCGGCCAGCATCCGGGGCGGCAACTGGCCCTGCTGCGCCAACGCCTGGACAGCCTCGCCGAACGCCTGCCCCGGGCCATGCGCGAAGGCCTCAAGGCGCGGCGCCTGCAACTGCAAAGCCAGGTGCAGACGTTGCAGGTGGTCAGCCCGCTAGCGACCCTGGGCCGTGGCTACAGCATCCTGCTGGACGAGCGCGGCCAGGCCATTCGCACTGCCGCGCAAACCCACACCGGCCAGCGCCTGACCGCGCGCCTCGGTGAAGGCCAATTGCAAGTGCGGGTCGAAGATAACCACCTGACCCCCGTCACCCTTTCATTACTGGATTGATTGATGCCTCGTCTATTTAGCCTGCTGATGTTGCTGTGCCTCGCCTTCAATGCCCATGCCGACAGCTACATCACCCGCACCCTGAACAAGCCGGTGCCCGGTGGCGTGGCCGTGGTCGACCTGGGCCCTGGGGCCGCCGCGCCAAAAGCCACCTATCAGGGCAAGCCGGTGCTGGTGGTCAAGGAACAGGACAACTGGCTGGCGATTGTCGGCATCCCGTTGACGGTCAAGCCCGGTAACGAGCGCATCAGCAGTGGCGGGCGCACCCTGCCGTTTATCGTCGGCTACAAAAAGTACCTGGAACAGCGCATCACCCTGAAGAACAAAAGCCAGGTCAACCCCGCCCCGGCGCAACTCAAGCGCATCGAAGGCGAGTTGGCCGTACAGCTCAAGGCTTACCGCAGCTTCAGCCCGAACCTGCCGAGCAACCTGGTGCTGGACAAGCCGGTGAACGGCCCGCTGTCGAGCAAGTTCGGCGTGCGCCGCTTCTTCAACGGTGAAGAGCGCAACCCGCATTCGGGCCTGGACTTCGCGGTGCCCGCCGGCACGCCGATCAAGACGCCGGCCAATGGCAAGGTGATCCTGGTGGGTAATTACTTCTTCAATGGCAACACCGTGTTTGTCGACCATGGCCAGGGCTTTATCAGCATGTTCTGCCATATGTCGAAAATTGACGTGAAGGTAGGCCAGCAATTGGTACGTGGGGCGGTGGTCGGCAAGGTCGGTTCGACGGGCCGGGCGACCGGGCCGCATATGCATTGGAATGTCAGCTTGAATGATGCACGGGTGGACCCGGCGATCTTTATTGGCGCGTTCCAGCCTTGATGTGATCGCTGGGCACACTGGCGCCATCGCGGGCTTGCATGCGACGGCGCCAGCCCTGTCGCCGCTGATTGCGCATCTTGAAAGCCTTACGCAAACAAAACAAAGCCTCTAGACCTTCAGCACAATAAAATCTCGTTTCCTACAGCAATAGCAGAACTTATCTCAATTTTTTTCGACTGCTTGCCATCTTTCACCCCGGCGGTTAGGGTTGAGCTTATGAAAACCTCTCACACCCTCATTCAGCTCCGCCAGCACCGCAGCCTGTGCCTCGTCAGCGCACGACTGCCAGGCTGAATCGATCTGCCTCGCCCCCCGGTTTTATCCAATAAACGCTTTCTGGCAGGCCGCCTCTTCTCGGCCCTACAACAAGGATTCTTCTGATGAGCATGCTCAAAGACCCGTCGTCTAAATACCGCGCGTTCCCGACCATTGATATCCCGGACCGCACCTGGCCATCGAAAACCATCACCAGCGCGCCGATCTGGTGCAGCTCCGACTTGCGCGACGGCAACCAGTCGCTGATCGAGCCGATGGACGCGGTGAAGAAACTGCGCTTCTGGAAAACCCTAGTCGCCGTGGGCGTGAAAGAAATCGAGGCATCGTTCCCGGCCGCGTCGCAGACCGACTTCGACTTTGTACGCACCCTGATCGAAGACAACCATATCCCCGAGGACACCACCATCCAGGTGCTGACCCAGGGCCGTGAAGACTTGATCGCACGGACTTTTGAATCCCTGCGCGGCGCCAAGAAAGCCATCGTGCACTTGTACAACGCCACCTCGCCGTCCTTCCGCCGTATTGTGTTCAACCAGAACAAGGACGGGATCAAGGCCATCGCGGTCGACGCCGCCAAGCTGTTCGTCAAATACGCCGCCCAGCAGCCGGAAACCCAGTGGACCTTCGAGTATTCCCCGGAGACTTTCAGCGCTACTGAACTGGAATTCGCCAAGGAAGTGTGCGATGCGGTGATCGAGGTGTGGAACCCGACACCCGAGCACAAGATGATCCTCAACCTGCCGGCCACCGTGGAATGCGCCACGCCCAATATCTATGCCGACCAGATCGAGTGGTTCGGTCGCCATATCAACCGTCGTGACAGCGTGATCATCAGCCTGCACACCCACAACGACCGTGGCACTGGCGTCGCGGCCACCGAGCTGGGCCTGATGGCCGGCGCCGACCGTGTCGAAGGCTGCCTGTTCGGCAATGGCGAGCGTACCGGTAACGTCGACCTGGTCACCGTGGCATTGAACCTCTACACCCAGGGCGTGAACCCCGGGCTGGACTTTTCCGACATCGACGGCGTACGCAAAGTGGTCGAAGAGTGCAACCAGATCCCGGTGCACCCACGTCACCCGTATGTCGGCGACCTGGTCCACACCGCGTTCTCCGGCTCGCACCAGGATGCAATCCGCAAGGGCTTCGCCCAGCAGAAACCGGATGCCTTGTGGGAAGTGCCGTACTTGCCGATCGACCCGGCCGATATTGGCCGCAGCTACGAGGCGGTGATCCGCGTCAACAGCCAGTCGGGCAAGGGCGGCATCGCCTACCTGCTGGAGCAGGAATACGGCATCAGCTTGCCACGCCGCATGCAGATCGAATTCAGCCAGGTGGTACAGGCCGAGACCGACCGCGTGGGCCTGGAAATGACCGCCGCGCAGATCCACGCGTTATTGCAGCGCGAATACCTGCAAGCCAACACCCCGTACGCCTTGGTCAGCCATCGCCTGCAGGAAGAAAACGGCAACAGCTCGGTAGAAGTTGAAGTCTCCGGCAAGGGCCAGGGCGAAACCAACCTGCGCTGGCACGGCAAGGGCAATGGTGCGCTGGAAGCGCTGGTGGCCGGCCTGCCGATTGGGGTCGAGATCATGGACTACAACGAGCACGCGATTGGCGCGGGCACTAACGCCAAGGCGGCGGCCTACATCGAACTGCGCGTGAACGGCGAGCGTCCGGTGCATGGCGTGGGTATCGATGAAAACATCACCACGGCCAGCTTCAAGGCGGTGTTCAGCGCGCTGAACCGTTCGTTGAGCCAGCTGGAAGCGAAAGCGGCGTAACGCTGCCCTGATCGTTCCCACGCTCCGCGTGGGAATGCACCTCAGGACGCTCTGCGTCCGCTCTTAAAGGCACGACGCGGAGCGTCACTGGAGGCGTTCCCACGCGGAGCGTGGGAACGATCAGTCACAGGAATGTGAAGGCATCGGCATCCAGGTTTGCTGGGAATTTTTGACGATACTCCGCCAACTGCGCCGCCTCCAGGCACACCTGGAACACCCCGTCCGCCTCCCCCGCGCTCAGCAGGCTTTCGCCCTGGAAGTCCAGGACCTGGCTGTCCCCGGTGTAGGCAAAACCCTTGCCGTCCGTGCCCACCCGGTTCACCGCCGCCACATAACACAGGTTTTCGATGGCCCGGGCCGGCAACAGGCGGTTCCAGTGCTGGCGCCGCGCACCCGGCCAGTTGGCGGTGTACAGCAGCAGGTCGGTATCCTGGGCGTCGCGACTCCACACCGGGAAGCGCAGGTCGTAGCAGATCAGCGGGCGAATCCGCCAGCCCTTGAGCTCGAACTGCACCTGGCGCTCGCCGGGGGTGTAGTGATTATGCTCACCGGCCATGCGAAACAGATGGCGCTTGTCGTAGTGCAGCACCTCACCATCGGGCCGCGCCCACAACAGGCGGTTGCGGTGGCTGCCATCGGCCGCCTGGATGATCACGCTGCCGGTAATCACCGCGTTGTACTTCTGCGCCTGGGCCTTGAGCCACTTATGGGTCGGCCCCTGCTCCGCTTCGGCCAGCGCTTCGGACGCCATGGAGAAGCCGGTGGTGAACATTTCCGGCAGCACGATCAGGTCGGCGCCCGCGGCCTGCTCCAGCAACAGTTCAAAATGCTCCAGGTTGGCCTGGCGGTCATGCCAGGCCAGGGTGGTCTGTACCAGGGCGATGTTCAGGTCGGGTAAAGCACTTAGATCACGCATAGTTTCTCAGCTGCTTGGCGCAGCGTCTCCTCGCGTTTGGCAAAGCACAGGCGCACCAGGCGCTGGCCTTGAGGTGGATTCTGGTAGAACACCGAGACCGGAATTGTCGCCACGCCATGCTCGCGGGTCATCCACAGCGACATGGCCACGTCATCCAGGTCCGGGCGAATCTGTGAGTAGTCCACCAGTTGAAAGTAAGTACCGGGCACCCGCGCAAAACTAAAACGCGAGGGAGCCAGCAGATCGCAGAACAGGTCGCGCTTGGCCTGGTAGAAGGCCGGCAGTTCTTCGACATGTTCCGGGTGCTCGGCCATAAAGTCGGCCAGGGCGTACTGCAACGGCGTTACACCGCAGAAGCTGACGTATTGATGTACCTTGCGCAGCTCGGTACTCAAGGCCGCGGGCGCCACCACGTAGCCGGTTTTCCAGCCGGTGACGTGATAGGTCTTGCCAAAGGAGCTGACCACGAACGCGCGCGGATACAGCTCTTCGTGGGCCAGGACGCTGACATGGGGCACACCATCGAATACCAGGTGCTCGTAGACCTCATCGCTGACCAGGTAGAGATCACGGTCACGGATCAGTTCGGCCAACTGGTCCAGCTCGGCACGGCTGATCAGGGCACCGCTGGGGTTGTGCGGGGTGTTGAGGATGATCATGCGCGTACGCGGGGACAGCGCGGCCCTGATCTGCTCGAAATCCAGGCTGAAATCCCCCGGCGCCAATGGCACATGCACGCACCGCCCACCGGCCAGTTCCACCGCCGGCTCATAGCTGTCGTAGCACGGGTCGAAGACGATTACTTCATCACCGCTGCGGATCACCGCTTGGATCGCACAGAAGATCGCCTGGGTGGCGCCGGGGGTGATGGTGACTTCGCTGTCGGGACAAACCTGCACGCCATAACTGCGGGCGATCTTGGCCGCCACTTGCTGGCGCAGGGCCGGCAGGCCGGTCATCGGTGCGTATTGGTTATGGCCACTGGCAACGTGTTTACCCACCGCGTCGAGCAAGGCCTGGGGACCGTTGAAGTCGGGGAAGCCCTGGGACAGGTTCAGCGCGCCGGTTTCGGCAGCGAGTTGCGACATGGTGGTGAAAATGGTGGTGCCGACATTTGGCAACTTGCTGGTGATCATTCGGTGGGCCCCTGGCGGTGAGTTACAAGTTGTAAGCTGCAAGCGCCGAAGGGTCAATCGTGAGGCACAAAAAAGGGCTCGTTCAGAGCCCCTTCTTGGGTAACGCCTAACTTACATAAGAGCTGGCTTGCCTGGGATGACGGTGGGTCAGTCAGCACATCGGTGTCTGACCTGTCGCTATCGCGGGCAAGCCCGCTCCCACACAAGCGCGCTCCACTATCAGCGGCGGTCTTTACGCTTTTTGTCAGCCTTCTTGTTGTGGCTCATCAAGCGACGTTTCTTGTTCACTTGGCGGTCAGTCAGGCTGTTCTTGTTACCTTCGTACGGGTTCTCGCCACCTTTGAACTCGATGCGGATCGGCGTGCCGACCAGCTTCAAGACGCGGCGGTAGGTGTTTTCCAGGTAACGCACGTAGGACTTGGGCACCTTCTCGATCTGGTTACCGTGGATCACGATAATCGGCGGGTTGGCACCCCCCAAGTGGGCGTAACGCAGCTTGATCCGGCGGTTATTGACCATCGGTGGCGCGTGTTCGCCCACCGCGTCTTCGAGGATCTGGGTCAGGCGGTTGGTCGGCCAGCGGGTAACCGCGGACTTGAACGAGTTCTGCACCGAGGCGTAGAGGTTGCCCACGCCAGTGCCGTGCAACGCCGAGATAAAGTGGATATCGGCGAAGTCGACGAAGAACAACCGACGTTGCAGCTCGACCTTGACGAAGTCACGCTCGCTCGGGGTCATGCCGTCCCACTTGTTGATCGCGATCACCAGTGCCCGACCGGCCTCCAGGGCAAAGCCCAGCAGGTTGAGGTCGTGGTCGACCACGCCTTCGCGGGCGTCCATGACGAAGATCACGACGTTGGCGTCTTTGATCGCCTGCAGGGTCTTGACCACCGAGAACTTTTCGACTTCCTCGTGGATCTTGCCGCGCTTGCGCACACCGGCGGTGTCGATCAGCGTGTACTTCTCGTCGTTACGCTCGAACGGGATGTAGATGCTGTCGCGGGTGGTGCCAGGCTGGTCGTAGACGATTACCCGGTCTTCACCGAGCATGCGGTTGACCAGGGTCGACTTGCCCACGTTCGGGCGGCCGATGATGGCGATCTTGATCCCGTCTTTTTCACTCGGGCCAGGAATGCGCTTGGCTTCCTCGCCTTCGGCGACGATCTCCTCTTCGCCTTCAACTTCGTCGGCGTCATCCTTGGGGAAGTCGCGCAGGGCGATTTCCAGCATCTGGGTGATGCCGCGACCGTGGGCACCGGCGACCGGAATCGCGTCCCCCAGGCCCATCGGGCTGAATTCGGCACGGGCCGCCTCAGGGTCGATGTTGTCGATCTTGTTGGCGATCAAATAGGAGCGCTTGTTACGCTTGCGCAGGTGCTCGCCGATCATCTGGTCGGCAGCGGTATAGCCGGCGCGGGCGTCCACCAGGAACAACACAACATCAGCTTCTTCGATGGCCAGCAGCGACTGCTCGGCCATCTTTTCGTCCATGCCATGCTCGTCACCGGAGATACCACCGGTGTCGACAATAATGTAGGAGCGCCCTTGCCACTTTGCCTCACCGTATTGGCGATCACGGGTCAGACCGGACAAGTCGCCGACGATGGCGTCGCGAGTCCTGGTCAGGCGGTTGAACAAGGTGGACTTGCCGACGTTAGGTCGGCCCACCAGGGCGATTACGGGAACCATGCGGCTCTCCACTGCGTTATTTCAGAAAATACAAAAGCCGCTGCAAGGCAGCGGCTGGTGCTCGGGGCAACACCCGAAGGTGCCGCATGCCCTGCCGAAGCAGGGCCGCCTGGGGGGTTACCCCAAGCATAGTTCTTACTTGATGGTCAGGGCTTCCAGCTTGCCGCTGTTACCAAACACATAAAGCATGTTGCCTACTACCAGCGGACGCGCGCGCAGGCCGTCGCTGTCGATACGTTCACGGCCGACAAAGCGACCATCCACCTGGCTCAGCAGGTGCAGGTAACCTTCCAGGTCGCCTACCGCTACATAGCTGGAGAACACTTCTGGCGCCGACAGTTGACGGCGAGCCAGCGAGTCATTGCTCCACAGGGCAGTGGTGGAACGCTCGTCGACACTTTCAACGGTGCCGGATGCCAGGCTCACGTAGACGCTGCCAAAACCCTGGGCAACACCGGCGTAGCTGGAAGCATCACGCTGCCAGAGGACGCGACCGCTTTGCAGGTCCAGCGCCGCGACACGGCCCTGGTAAGTGGCGACGTACAGGGTTTCACCCGACAGCAGCAAGCCGCCATCGATGTCCACGACCCGGTCCAGCTCGGAACGACCTTGTGGAATGGCGACCCGCGATTCCCAGGCCGGCACGCCGTTCTGGGTATCCAGGGCGACCACTTTACCGGTCGACAGACCTGCCAGTGCCAGGTTATTGGTCACAACCGGACCACTGGTACCGCGCAACGTCAGCACCGCAGGGGTGCTGTCGTACAGCCAGCGCTGCTCACCGGTGCTGGCGTCGAGGCCGATGACACGGTCATCCTGGGTCTGTACCACGACGATATCGCCGTTGGTGGCAGGCGGTGCGAGAACTTCACTGGTCACGCGAGCGCGCCATTTCTCTTCACCGCTGCCCGAATCCAGGGCCACGACTTCGCCTTTGAGCGTGCCGATCATCACCATGCCGTAACCCACGCCGACGGCACCGGAAACCGGCAGTTCGAGGTCTTTCTTCCACTTGACGTCGCCGTTCATGCGATCCATGGAGATCACCACGCCCGTCACGTCAGCGGCCACAATGTTGTCACCGTCGATTGCCGGTACCAACATGTTGTAGGTGTCGCCCTGGCCGTCACCGATGGAGCGGCTCCACTGCTTTTGCAGGACCACTTCTTCCTTGAAGCTGGTCAGCTCGGCCGGAGGCAGTTCTTTTTTGCTGTTGCTGCTGCAACCCGCGGCCAAAACGGCCAGAGCCAGCAATGCTGCATGTTTCCAACGGATCACGTCACGCATCCCCTTTGGCCAAGTCGTCCAGCTTGATTTGTAAGCCACCGACCGCTGCTTCATCAGACAGCGCAGCCTTGGCTTTTTGGTACGCAGCATTGGCTTCGTCGGTACGACCCAATTGGACCAGCAGGTCGCCCTTGAGCTCTTCGCGAGTGGCTACAAATGCCTTGTCAGCATCGCCGTCGAGCAGTTTCAGTGCTTCGTCGGCCTTGTTCTGTGCGGCCAGGACCTGGGCCAGGCGCTGACGCGCGATTTCACCCAGGGTCGGGTTGCTCGGCTTGTCGGCGATGGCTTTGAGCTCGGAGGCTGCGTCATCCAGCTTGCCGGTATCGACCGCGACTTTCGCGACGAACAGGCTGCCGTATTGGGCGTAGGTGCTACCGCCAAATTCGTTTTTCAGCTTGCCGGCCAGGTCCGCCACTTGGGCAGGGTCAGGCTTGCCAGTGGGCGTCAGCGTGGTTTCCAGCAGTTGCTGATAGAGCATCGAGGCGCCTTGCGACTGATTGCCCTGATACTTCTGGAACGCCTGCCAACCGAACACCACCACCAGCGCTAGCAGGCCGCCAGTTACCAGGGGTTTGCCGTTACGCTGCCACCAGTCTTTGAACTCGGCCAGTTGATCATCTTCAGTACTCGACACCCCAATACTCCTTAATCGCTAAATTCGGCTGTTTGACAGCTTCAACCCTGCACGATGCAGGTGGCCAAGTGCGCAGCAAGCGCATCAAAGGCAATGCTTTGTTGTTCGCCCTGGCCACGCAGGGGTTTGACACTTACCACTTGCTGGGCCAGTTCATCGTCGCCCAGGATCAGCGCGTACAACGCACCGCTCTTGTCGGCTTTCTTGAATTGGCTCTTGAAGCTGCCCGCGCCGGCATTGACTTGCAGGCGCAGGCTCGGCAGTTGGTCGCGCAACTGTTCGCTCAAGGCCAGGCCTGCCAGTTCGGCCGCCTCGCCAAAGGCGCACAGGTACACATCCACCTGACGGGAAATTTCTTCAGGGATCTGCTCCAGGGTTTCCAGCAGCAGGATCAGGCGCTCGATGCCCATGGCAAAACCCACGCCGGTGGTCGGCTTGCCGCCCATCTGCTCGACCAGGCCATCGTAACGGCCACCGGCACACACGGTGCCCTGGGCGCCGAGCTTGTCGGTGACCCACTCGAACACGGTCTTGCTGTAGTAATCGAGGCCGCGCACCAACTTGGGGTTGATCACGTAAGGAATCCCGGCCGCGTCCAGACGAGCCTTGAGGCCCTCGAAGTGCGTGCGGGATTCGTCGTCCAGATAGTCAGCCATTTTCGGCGCATCGACCAGCACCGCCTGGGTGTCAGCGTTCTTGGTATCCAGGACGCGCAACGGGTTGGTCTTCAGGCGACGCTGGCTGTCTTCATCGAGCTTGTCCAGGTGGGCGGACAGGTACTCGACCAGGGCTTCACGGTAGCGACCACGGGATTCACTGGTGCCCAGGCTGTTGAGCTCGAGCTTGACCGCGTCGCGGATGCCCAATTGGCCCCACAGGCGCCAGGTCAGCACGATCAGCTCGGCATCGATGTCCGGGCCATCGAGGTTGAAGACTTCGCAACCGATCTGGTGGAACTGGCGATAACGGCCTTTTTGTGGACGCTCGTGGCGGAACATCGGGCCGATGTACCACAGCTTCTGGGTCTGGCCACCACCGGTGATGCCATGTTCGAGCACGGCGCGCACGCACGCAGCGGTGCCTTCCGGGCGCAGGGTCAGGGAGTCGCCGTTGCGGTCTTCAAAGGTGTACATCTCTTTTTCGACGATGTCGGTCACTTCACCAATGGAGCGCTTGAACAGCTCGGTGAACTCGACGATTGGCATGCGGATCTGCTTGTAACCGTAGTTATCCAACAGGCGCGCGACCGTGCTCTCGAAATAGCGCCACAGGGGCGTCTGTTCGGGCAGGATGTCGTTCATGCCACGAATGGCTTGCAGAGACTTGCTCACATCAAATCCTTAAATTCATTCGATCAGCCGCGAGCGATCAGCGCTGCGTCAGAGGCGACCTTCTCGGCCGCTTTCTCGCGGATCAGCCGTTCCAACTGATCCACCAGATTATCATTCGTCAATTTTTGCGACGGCTTGCCGTCGATGTAAATCAGGTTCGGGGTACCGCCGGTCAGGCCCACATGGGCCTCCTTGGCCTCACCCGGCCCGTTGACCACGCAACCGATCACCGCGACATCCAGCGGCACCAGCAGGTCTTCCAGGCGTACTTCCAACTCGTTCATGGTTTTCACCACGTCGAAGTTCTGCCGCGAGCAACTCGGGCAGGCAATAAAATTGATGCCACGGGAACGTAGATGCAGGGATTTGAGAATGTCGTAGCCGACTTTCACTTCCTCTACCGGGTCCGCCGCCAGGGAGATGCGAATGGTATCGCCAATCCCGTCGGCCAGCAGCATACCGAGACCCACCGCAGATTTCACTGTGCCTGAGCGCAAACCACCGGCTTCGGTGATGCCCAGGTGCAACGGCTGCACGATTTCCTTGGCCAGCAGGCGGTAGGCTTCTACCGCCATGAACACGTCGGAGGCCTTTACGCTGACCTTGAAGTCCTGGAAATTCAGGCGTTCAAGGTGCTCGACATGGCGCAGTGCCGACTCGACCAGGGCGGCCGGGGTGGGCTCGCCGTATTTCTTTTGCAGGTCTTTTTCCAGGGAACCGGCGTTGACCCCGATGCGGATCGGGATCCCGCGATCACGGGCAGCGTCGACCACGGCACGCACCCGGTCTTCGCGACCGATGTTGCCCGGGTTGATCCGCAGGCAGTCGACACCCAGTTCGGCCACGCGCAACGCGATCTTGTAGTCGAAGTGAATATCGGCGACCAGTGGCACCTTGACCAGTTGCTTGATGCGACCGAAGGCCTCGGCAGCGTCCATATCCGGCACGGAAACCCGCACGATATCGACGCCTGCGGCTTCCAGGCGGTTGATCTGGGCCACGGTGGCCGCTACGTCATTGGTGTCGCTGTTGGTCATGCTCTGCACTGCGATGGGGGCATCGCCACCCACCGGTACGGAGCCGACCCAGATTTTGCGCGATACGCGACGTTTGATTGGAGATTCGCCGTGCATGACTATTGTCCCAATTTCAGGCGAGCAGTCTCGCCACTGGTGAAGGGCGCCACGTCTACAGGCTGGCCGTTGTAGGCCACTTGCGCGCCACGGGCAAAGCCCAGACGCAGCGTCAAAGGAGGCTTGCCGACCTGCTCAAGCGTATCTCCCTTACGCTTCAAAGCACTGAACAGGACCTTGCCATTGCCGTCGGTGACTTGTGTCCAGCAGTCAGCAACATAGGTAATCAGGAGGCGACCATCGCCCGCCACACCAGCAGGCACCTGGGCGGCAGGGGCGGCAACCGTTGGCGCGGCTGGCGCGACCGGAGCCGGTATGACAGGCACCTGGGCCGCAGTGACCGGCGCCTGGGTTACGGGTGCGGCTGGCGCCGGCGCTACGGCGGCAGGCGCCGCTTCACTGCCGGCCTCGGCCGGCGGCTGGCCCGCCTGCAGGTCAAGAGGGGTTTCGGGAGCGGCCTGGCCCTGGGCGACGGCCTGGTCTTCCGGCTCGTCCAGGGGATGAATCTGGGTGGTGCCGTCGGCGCTTTCGACTTCGACGTGCTCCAGGGCGTTGCTGATCAGGTCCTTGCTGCGCAGCGAGGTCTGGTCCTGCCACCAGATAAAACCACCACCGATCACTGCAATCAGCAGCAGCAGGCTGACAATTCGCAAAATAGTGTGGGAAACCCGCACAGGTTCTTCAATACGGCCAAGACCGTGTACGTTGCTGCCCTGGGAGTCGGTGCCGGTGAACTGGTCGAATTGCTGGACCAGGATGGCCTGGTCGATGCCCAGCAGCTTGGCATAGGCACGGATATAGCCACGGGCGAAGGTATGCCCTGGCAATTTGTCGAACGCGCCATTTTCCAGGTTGCCCAGGGAAGAGGTGGTCAAATTGAGCTTGAGGGCCACGTCTTCCAGCGACCAACCATTGCTTTCGCGGGCCTGACGCAAGGTCTCGCCTGGGTTTACGCGATTAGCGGCTACAACTTCCGGGTGCGCGGCTTTCATCATTGCTCCGACAGGTATTGCTGATATTCCGGCGTACCGGGATAGAGTCGTTCTAATTGCTGGCCAAAACGTGCGGCCTTGTCGCGTTCTTCATGAACCGTGGCCAGGCGCACACCCAGCAATAGACTACGTGCATTTTGCCCACTGAGCAGGCTAAAACGCTCGTAATAGTCACGTGCCGGCACATAATGCCTGTCTTCAAACGACAACTGGGCCATTTCGAGCAAGGCCCGTGGCTGGCGCTGGTTCAGGTGCAGGGCCTTTTCCAGCTGCCGGCGGGCGTCTTCACGCTGGCCGAGGCGCACGGACGTCACTCCCAGGTTCTCGAAAACCCGCGAACGTTCAGGATATAGGGTATCAGTGGCTGCTTGCTGGAAATAAGCGGATGCTTGCTTATAACGCTCCTGCTGGAACAAGAAGCTGCCGTAGTTGTTGAGCAGGCGCGGGTCATGGGGGCGAACCGCCAGGGCCTTCTGGTAATACTGGTCGGCCAGCTCGGGCTCGGCCTGGGCCTGGAACACCAGGGCCAGCCCCGCATTGGCGTCGGCATCCTGGCCATCGAGGGCCAGGGCCTTTTGCAGCGGCACCTTGGCCTGCTCGCTCAAACCCTGGCGCAGGTAACCCAGCCCCAGCTGCACATAGGCAGCACGCGCTTCGTCACGGCCCTTGCCGGTTTGCAACGGGCTATCAGAGCCCGATGAAACACAGCCAACCGACAGGCTGGCAACAAGCAACAGCAGCGCAAGGCGCAGGGGCATAGAGTTCCTCTCTCAGGTTCGTGTCGCGGCGTTCTGCGCCAGATCGCTGTCGGCGCTCAATTCGCGCACGGCGATATAACGCTCGCTACGACGGGTGCGATCCAGCACCTGTCCTACCAATTGGCCACAAGCGGCGTCGATGTCTTCACCACGGGTGGTGCGGACCGTGACATTGAAACCTGCCTGGTGCAGTTGATCCTGGAAACGACGGATGGCGTTGTTGCTCGGCCGCTCGTAGCCAGAATGGGGAAACGGGTTGAACGGAATCAGGTTGATCTTGCACGGGGTATTCTTGAGCAACTCGATCATCTCGACTGCGTGCTCAACCTTGTCGTTGATGTCTTTGAGCAAGGTGTACTCGATGGTCAGCACGCGTTTTTCGCCCAGGGACGACATATAGCGCTGGCAAGATTCGAGGAGCATCTTAAGCGGATACTTCTTGTTGATCGGCACCAATTGGTTACGCAATGCGTCATTGGGTGCGTGCAGCGACAACGCCAGGGAGACATCGATGTGCTTGGACAGCTCGTCGATCATCGGCACCACGCCGGAGGTCGACAGGGTCACACGGCGCTTGGAGATGCCGTAGCCCAGGTCGTCCATCATCAGGTGCATGGCCGCAACCACGTTGTCGAAGTTCAGCAGCGGCTCACCCATGCCCATCATCACCACGTTGGTGATGGCACGGTCGACGGTTGCCGGGACGCTGCCAAAGGATTTGTTGGCAATCCACACCTGGCCGATGACTTCGGCGGCGGTGAGGTTGCTATTGAAGCCTTGCTTGCCGGTGGAGCAGAAACTGCAGTCCAGGGCACAGCCTGCCTGGGACGAAACGCACAAGGTGCCGCGTTTGCCCTGGGGAATGTAGACGGTCTCGACGCAACTGCCGGACGCCACGCGCACCACCCACTTACGGGTGCCGTCGCTGGAGATGTCCTCGCTGACAACCTCGGGACCACGAACCTCGGCAATCGCCTTGAGCTTGTCGCGCAGGGCCTTGCTGACGTTCGTCATGGCGTCGAAATCGTCGACGCCAAAGTGGTGAATCCACTTCATTACCTGACCGGCACGGAAACGCTTCTCCCCGATTGAGTCGAAGAATTTTTCCATTTCCTGTTGAGTCAGACCCAGCAGGTTGGTTTTTACAGTCGATGTAGTCATGGATTCACCTTCACTCTTTAAGCCAATGCTTAGCGAGTGGTTACTTCAGTAGCTGCGAAGAAGTACGAGATTTCGCGAGCAGCAGCGGCTTCGGAGTCCGAACCGTGTACAGCGTTGGCGTCGATGGAGTCAGCGAAGTCAGCACGGATGGTGCCGGCAGCTGCTTCTTTAGGGTTGGTAGCGCCCATCAGCTCACGGTTCAGAGCGATAGCGTTTTCGCCTTCCAGAACCTGTACAACAACAGGACCGGAGATCATGAAGGCAACCAGGTCGCCGAAAAAGCCACGAGCGCTGTGCTCAGCGTAGAAGCCTTCAGCTTCAGCCTTGGACAGTTGCTTGAGTTTCGAAGCTACAACCTTCAGGCCGGCTTTTTCGAAACGAGTGGTGATCTCGCCGATGACGTTTTTTGCAACAGCGTCAGGCTTGATGATGGAGAAAGTACGTTGAACAGCCATGGTGTAACTCCAGAAACGGTAATTTGCGAAAAATTAAACCCGCGAATTATACGCGGGTTCTTGGGTATTGCCTAACTGCGTAAAAAGGACTCAGTCTGCTTCTTCGATCCAGGCGGCCTGAATGGCCTCAAGCACCTTCTCGCCACCACGACTATGATCGTCATCGAATTCCGGCAACGCTACAACCCAGTTATGGAGATCGACAAAGCGCACATAGCGCGGATCCACATCTGGCTTGGTTTCAGCCAATTGGATCGCAATTTCCAACACATCAACCCATTTAAGACTCATGACACTTCCTTGAATCAGTGCGGCGCTTCGGCCGCATGGTTGAGCGAATACTTCGGAATTTCGACGGTGAGGTCTTCGGTTCCAACTTTGGCCTGACAGCTCAGGCGAGATGTGGGCTCCAGGCCCCACGCCCGATCAAGATAGTCCTCTTCCAGTTCATCGGCCTCTTTGAGACTGTTGAAACCTTCGCGGATAATGCAGTGACAGGTGGTACAGGCATTGACGCCACCACAGGCACTTTCGATCTCGATGTGGTTGTCATGGGCGACGTCGAGAAGGGACTTGCCGGTCTCAGCCTCCACGACCATACCGTCCGGGCAATGCTCGGCGTGTGGCAGAAAAATGACCCGTGGCATCAGTTATTCCTCAATTTCATTCAGGTTGCGTCCCGCCAGGGCGGCTTTTACCGTCTGGTTCATACGACGGGCGGCAAAGGCATCGGTTACGTGTGAAAGGCGCTTGGTCTGTTGTTCGATGGCATAGCCATCGGTGCCTTTCATCAATTGGGCCAGCTCCTGCATCTGCAGGTCGATGACCAGGCGTTCTTCAGCGTCCAGCAGGCGCTCGCCGTCGGCCTCAAGGGCGCCCTGCACCGCCTCAAGCAGGCGCTGGGCATCGACTTGCTGCTCACGCAATACGCGGGCGACCTTGTCGTCACTGGCATACTGGAACGAATCCTTAAGCATCTTGGCGATTTCACCGTCAGTCAGGCCGTAGGACGGCTTGACCTGAATGCTCGCCTCAACGCCCGAGCCCAGCTCGCGTGCTGCCACGCTGAGCAGGCCGTCGGCATCGACCTGGAAGGTCACGCGGATCTTCGCCGCACCCGCCACCATGGCCGGGATACCGCGCAATTCAAAGCGTGCCAGGGAGCGGCAGTCGCTGATCAGCTCACGCTCGCCCTGCAGCACATGAATCATCATGGCCGTCTGGCCATCTTTATACGTGGTGAAGTCCTGGGCGCGGGCGACGGGAATGGTGGTGTTGCGCGGAATCACCTTTTCCATCAGGCCACCCATGGTTTCCAGGCCCAGGGACAACGGAATCACGTCGAGCAGCAACAGCTCGCCGCCGTCGCGCTTGTTGCCAGCCAGGGTATCGGCCTGGATCGCAGCCCCGATGGCCACCACTTGATCTGGATCGATTTCGGTCAAGGGCTGGCGACCAAAGGCCTCGGCCACAGCTTCGCGCACCCGTGGCACACGGGTCGAACCGCCAACCATGACCACCGCACCGACATCTTCCAGCTCAATGCCGGAATCACGCACGGCGCGACGGCACGCTTTCAGGCTGCGGGCCACCATCGGCTCGATCAGGGCATCGAAGGCTTCCCGGGTCAGTTGGGCCGACCAGGAGCCGTAGGAAACTTCAACAGATGCAGCGTCAGTCAGCGCTTCCTTGGCGGCGCAGGCGGTTTGCAGCAGCTTACGCTGCGCGCCCGGGTCGAGGTCGGCAGACAAACCGGCACGGGTGATCATCCAGCCAGCAATGGCATGGTCGAAGTCATCACCGCCCAGGGCACTGTCGCCACCGGTGGCCAGCACTTCAAACACACCGCCGGTCAGGCGCAGGATCGAAATATCAAAGGTGCCGCCGCCCAGGTCGTAAATCGCAACCAGGCCTTCAGCGTGCTGGTCCAGGCCGTATGCCACGGCGGCCGCGGTCGGCTCGTTGAGCAGGCGCAACACATTGAGGCCAGCGAGTTTCGCTGCATCCTTGGTGGCTTGGCGCTGAGCATCGTCGAAATAGGCAGGAACAGTGATTACCGCGCCAACCAATTCACCGCCCAAGGTGGTTTCTGCACGCTGGCGCAGCACCTTGAGGATATCGGCCGACACCTCCACCGGGCTTTTCGGCCCCTGCACGGTATCGATGAACGGCATATGGGATTCGCCGCCGACAAAGCGGTACGGCAGCTGGTCGCCCAATTGCTTGACGTCGGACAACCCACGACCCATCAAGCGCTTGACCGACAGCACGGTATTGAGCGGATCGGCAGACGCCGCCAGGCGGGCGGACTCGCCCACTTCGGTACGATCGGCGTGATAACGCACGGCGGACGGCAGGATGACCTGGCCATCAGCATCAGGCAACGGCTCGGAGAGACCGCTGCGCAGTGCGGCGACCAGTGAATTGGTAGTACCCAAGTCGATGCCAACCGCCAGGCGACGCTGGTGCGGTTGTGGACTTTGGCCGGGTTCGGCGATCTGCAGTAGAGCCATGGTAATCAGGTCTTATCTGTCTATCAGGCGTGCAATCTGTGCAGCACTGGGTTAATCGTCGAGGCGCTCTTCTAACTGGCGCACTTCGTAAGTGAGCTTGTCGAGGAACTGCATGCGCCGCATCAGGCGTTCGGCCTGCTCGCGTTGCGCTGCATCGTCCCAACAGGCCGCGAAGCTTTCGTTGAGTTCATCCTGGGCCACTTTCAGACGCCGCTTGAAGACCGCGACGCCAGCCAGATCGGCCTCGTCCTGCAAGTCTTCGAGCTCTTCGCGCCACTGCATCTGCTGCATCAGGAAATCAGGGTCATGGACCGTGACTTCCATCGGCAACTCGCGACCGCCCATGGCGAGCAGGTAACGCGCGCGCTTGGGAGGGCTTTTGAGCGTCTGATAGGCTTCGTTGAGGCTGGCTGACTGCTCCAGCGCCAGGCGTTGCTCACGCTCGGAAGCGTCGGCAAAGCGATCTGGATGCACCCCACGCGCCAGTTCACGGTAGCGCGTGGCAAGCTGATCGAGGTCCAGGCGAAAGCTCGGCTGCAGCTCGAATAAAGCGAAATGACAAGGAGTACCCACAAATAGCCTCAGATGTTGAAGCTTTCGCCGCAGCCACATTCACCGCGTACGTTGGGGTTGTTGAACTTGAAGCCTTCGTTCAACCCTTCCTTGACGAAATCGAGCTCGGTGCCGTCCAGGTAGGTCAGGCTTTTCGGGTCGATGATCACTTTCTCGCCGTGACTTTCAAACACCTGATCTTCCGCAACCACCTCGTCGACGAACTCCAGCACATAGGCAAGGCCGGAACAGCCCGTGGTGCGCACACCCAGACGAATCCCCTCACCTTTACCGCGCCCATCCAGGGAGCGTCGCACGTGCCGCGCAGCCGCTTCTGTCATGCTGATAGCCATCGTTGACTCCTTACTCGTCGCCAAATGCTTAGATCAAGCCTTTCTTCTGCTTGTAGTCGCGAACGGCCGCCTTGATGGCGTCTTCTGCGAGTACCGAGCAGTGAATTTTCACCGGCGGCAGGGCCAGTTCTTCGGCCAACTGGGTGTTGCTGATAGTGACAGCCTCATCCAGGGTCTTGCCTTTCATCCATTCGGTCGCCAGGGAACTGGAGGCGATGGCTGAACCGCAGCCGTAGGTCTTGAACTTGGCATCTTCGATAACGCCAGCGTCGTTGACCTTGATCTGCAGGCGCATAACGTCGCCGCACGCCGGGGCGCCGACCATGCCGGTGCCCACATCAGGATCTTGCGCGTCCATCTTGCCGACGTTGCGCGGGTTTTCGTAGTGGTCGATGACCTTTTCGCTGTAAGCCATGGTACTGAATCCTCACTCATCAGGGCCGCTCTGGAACCCTGTAGAAACGCCTGCGTTTTCCGCCACGTTCCTACAGAGCTTGGGTGGCGGCTTCTATAGTTAGTGTGCCGCCCACTCGATCTTGGAAATATCGACACCGTCTTTGTACATATCCCACAGCGGCGACAGGGTGCGCAGCTTGGTGACCGCTTCGCAGACTTTCTGCGCTGCGTAGTCGACTTCTTCTTCGGTGGTGAAACGGCCGAACGTAAAGCGGATCGAGCTGTGCGCCAACTCGTCGTTGCGGCCCAGGGCGCGCAGGACGTAGGACGGCTCAAGGGAGGCCGAGGTGCAGGCCGAACCGGACGAAACCGCCAGGTCCTTGAGCGCCATGATCAGCGACTCGCCTTCGACGTAGTTGAAGCTCAAATTCAGGTTGTGCGGTACACGGGCGGTCATGCTGCCGTTGATGTACAGCTCTTCAAGGTTCTCGACCTGCTTGTAGAAACGATCGCTGAGGGCCTTGATGCGCACGTTTTCGGCAGCCATGTCTTCCTTAGCTACGCGGAAGGCTTCGCCCATGCCAACGATCTGGTGGGTCGCCAGGGTGCCCGAACGCATGCCGCGCTCGTGACCGCCGCCGTGCATGGTGGCTTCGATGCGCACGCGCGGCTTGCGGCTGACGTACAGCGCGCCAATGCCTTTGGGGCCGTAGGTCTTGTGGGCCGAGAACGACATCAGGTCGACTTTCAGCTTGGACAGGTCGATCTCGACCTTGCCGGTGGACTGGGCAGCATCGACATGCAGCAACACGCCTTTGGAGCGGGTCAGCTCGCCGATGGCGGCGATGTCGTTGATGGTGCCGATTTCGTTGTTCACGTGGATCACGGAAACCAGGATGGTGTCTTCACGCATCGCCGCTTCGATCATGGCCGGGGTGACGATACCGTCGGTGGTGGGCTCAAGGTAAGTGACCTCGAAACCTTCACGCTCCAGTTGGCGCATGGTGTCGAGGACAGCCTTGTGCTCGATCTTGGTGGTGATCAGGTGCTTGCCCTTGGTCGCGTAGAAATGCGCGGCGCCCTTGATTGCCAGGTTGTCGGACTCGGTGGCACCGGAGGTCCAGACGATTTCACGCGGGTCGGCATTGACCAGGTCGGCGACCTGGCGACGAGCATTCTCCACCGACTCCTCGGCTTTCCAGCCGAAAACGTGGGAACGGGAAGCCGGGTTGCCGAAGTTTCCGTCAACCAGCAGGCATTCGCTCATCTTTTGCGCGACACGCGGATCAACCGGGGTGGTCGCTGAGTAATCAAGGTAAATCGGCAATTTCATGGACTTTCTCCTAAATCAGGCTGGCTGGCGTGCCGTTAGCTCTTCGGCTGTCACTCGACGGCGGACGCTTCAATCTTGTCCAGACGCGGCACCTTGGTATTGCATCGGCGCTGGTCCTGACGCTGGGCTACTTCCTGCACCTCACGGCGAGTCACAAGATCAGCCAAGCTGATACCACTCAAAAACTCATGGATCTGCAGGCTCAGGTCACACCACAAGTGGTGCGTCAGGCAGGTGTCGCCGGCATGGCAATCACCCAGGCCCTGGCACTTGGTGGCATCGACGGATTCATTGACCGCGTCGATCAGCTGGGCGACCTGGATGCCCTGCATGTCACGGGACAACTGATAACCACCGCCTGGGCCACGCACACTGGAAACCAGGTTGCTGCGGCGTAATTTGGCGAACAGTTGCTCAAGGTAAGACAGGGAAATGCCTTGGCGCTCGGAGATATCGGCCAGGGACACCGGCCCGTTTTGCGCGTGCAAGGCCAGGTCGAGCATGGCGGTCACCGCATATCGGCCTTTTGTAGTCAGTCTCATGGACAAGTACCAAGGTGTTTCAGAATGGGAGCAAGTATGCGATTCCCGAGTATTTAAGTCAACTATAAGACCTAGTACTTTAGTCAGGAATACCCGTAAAAAGGGCGCGCGAATCATAGCAGGATGGGGTGGGATCGAACAGCAAGAACAGGGCCGGAGCTCAACCTCAAGACCAATGGAGGTCAAATGTGGGAGCTGGCTTGCCTGCGATGACGGCGGATCAGCAGCCCAAGGGGTGACTGGCAGACCGCTATCGCAGGCAAGCCAGCTCCCACAGGGGATTTTCTCGGCCTTAAAATCTAGCCAGCCTTGGTGGTGGCGCTTTCGTCCTTGATCTCGGCAAAGTCTTCTTCGCGCAACTCAGGCAGATCCGTCGCACAATAAGGGCTACCCAGATCCTTCAGCGCGCCACACATGCCATCCAGCTTGCCATCCACCGCCTGCAGGTGGTCGAGCAACTGGCCGATGGCGCGGGCCACCGGGTCCGGCATGTCTTCGCTGACGCCATAGGCATCAAAGCCGATTTTCTCGGCCATGGCCTTGCGCTTGGCCTCCTGCTCATCGCTGACTTGCGGCTTGACGATGATGCGTCCAGGGATACCCACTACAGTTGCACCCGGCGGCACCGCCTTGGTGACCACGGCATTGGAGCCGACCTTGGCCCCCGCACCGACGGTGAACGGCCCCAAAACCTTGGCACCGGCGCCGACTACCACGCCATCTTCAAGGGTCGGATGGCGCTTGCCCTTGTTCCAGGTGGTGCCGCCCAGCGTCACCCCCTGATAGAGGGTCACGTCATCGCCAATTTCGGCGGTTTCGCCAATCACGATGCCCATGCCGTGATCGATAAAGAAGCGACGACCGACCTTGGCCCCCGGATGAATCTCGATCCCGGTCAGCCAGCGACCAAAGTTCGACACCAGGCGCGCCAGCCATTTCCAGCCCATGCCCCACAAGGCGCCGGACAGGCGGTGAATCCAGATCGCGTGCATGCCCGGGTAGCAGGTCAGCACTTCAAAGGCGTTGCGCGCCGCCGGGTCACGGTGGAAAACGCTTTGGATATCTTCTCGCAAACGCTCGAACATTTTTAATCCTTCCGCTCAAGAAGCTCGCCACGGGCCGCTTTCTGGGTTTCCGTGAGGATGCCACGCAATATATTCATCTCTGCCCGACTGACCGAGCTGCGCCCGTAAAGCCTTCGCAGGCGCGCCATCAAGTGCCGTGGTTTTTCCGGGTCAAGGAACTCGATGGCGACCAGGGTTTGCTCCAGGTGCTCATAGAACCGCTCCAACTCATCCATCGTGGCCAACTCGCCACTTTTGGTGGACGCGACCTCGTCCTTCTCCATCTTGCTCGGCTGGCCTTGCGCTGCCAGCCAGGCCATGCGTACTTCATAGCTCAGCACCTGCACCGCCGCCCCGAGGTTCAGCGAGCTGAATTCGGGGTCGGATGGGATATGCACGTGAAAATGACAGCGCTGCAACTCGTCATTGGTCAGGCCGGAGTCTTCACGGCCAAACACCAGGGCGATTTCAGCGCCGCCGGCCGCCTCTTCGACCACTTTGGCTCCACATTCACGGGGATCGAGCAGCGGCCAGGGGATGCGCCGGTCGCGGGCGCTGGTGCCGAGCACCAGGTTGCAGCCCACCAGAGCGTCTTCCAGAGTGGCGACGACCTGGGCTTTTTCCAGGATGTCATTGGCGCCAGAGGCGCGCGCATCGGCTTCGTGGTGCGGGAACACGCGCGGTTCCACCAGCACCAGGCGCGTCAGCCCCATGTTTTTCATGGCCCGCGCCACCCCGCCGATATTGCCGGGGTGACTGGTATTAACGAGGACGACACGAATGTTTTGCAGCAAGGGAGGCGCTCGCGGACACGGGAAAGGGGAGCAAATCTTACAGAACAGCCTAAGGTTATGCCATGAAAGCGAACGCCATCCTTCACCTGAAGAAAGTTTCTGCTAGAATGCTCGGCTTTCTTTAACAACCTTAGGTGACACATCCATGCAGCCCATGCTGAATATCGCGCTGCGCGCCGCCCGCAGCGCCAGTGAATTGATCTTCCGCTCCATCGAGCGCCTGGATACCATCAAGGTCGACGAAAAAGACGCCAAGGATTATGTATCCGAGGTGGATCGCGCCGCCGAACAGAAAATCATCGACGCTCTGCGCAAGGCCTACCCTACCCACGGCATCCTCGGCGAAGAAACCGGCCTGCACAAAGGCAGCGGCGAAGGCGAAGACTACCTGTGGATCATCGACCCACTGGATGGCACCACCAACTTCCTGCGCGGCATCCCGCACTTTGCCGTGAGCATTGCCTGCAAATACCGTGGTCGCCTGGAACACGCCGTGGTCCTGGACCCGGTTCGCCAGGAAGAATTCACCGCCAGCCGTGGCCGTGGCGCCCAGCTGAACGGTCGCCGCCTGCGCGTCAGCGGCCGCACCAGCCTGGACGGCGCCCTGCTGGGCACCGGCTTCCCGTTCCGTGACGACCAGATGGATAACCTGGAAAACTACCTGGGCATGTTCCGCGCCCTGGTTGGCCAGACCGCCGGCATCCGCCGCGCCGGTGCCGCCAGCCTGGACCTGGCGTATGTGGCCGCTGGTCGTTTTGATGCGTTCTGGGAGTCGGGCCTGTCCGAGTGGGACATGGCCGCAGGCGCCCTGCTGATTCAAGAAGCCGGCGGCCTGGTGAGCGACTTCACCGGCGGTCACGACTTCCTGGAGAAGGGTCACGTGGTTGCAGGCAACACCAAATGCTTCAAGGCAGTCCTGACGGCGATCCAGCCGCACCTGCCGGCTTCGCTGAAGCGTTAAGCGAGCGAGCACAAAAAAGCACCCCGAGGGGTGCTTTTTTTAGGTTCTTCACGGAATCCCGGGAAACACAGAAACAAGAACGCCGATTTGATGAATGATGTTCGTGCGAGCAAACACATCTAAAAAACCGGCGTTCTTATGCGCGATATTAATACTTTCCTTCCTTTTTGGGAGGGCTTTTCTGTCGTTGCGATCAAACCTGACGGCGATGCCCTTCAAATCGATCTGATCCCCCAGGCCGCGCGATTTCCCACCTGTGGTGGCTGCCAAAAGCTCTGTTCAACAACTCATGAGTACTGCGATCGAGTCGTGCGTGACTTGCCGATTCTCGGTCGCGCAGTCCGCCTCAACGTGCAGCTCAGGCGTGTTAGTTGCCGTGATTGTGGCAAGCGCATGGAGGTCGTCAGTTGGCTGGATCGCTATGCCCGCATGACGCGCCGGCTGGCAGAGGCCGTTATTCAAGCCTGCGAACGCCTTCCTACACTGCATGTTGCGCAAATGTTCGGGCTGCACTGGGACACCGTTCGGTTGCTGGAGCGGCGCGCTCTGCAAGCGGCGTTGAGTGCCTTACCCAAGGCCCAGCCACGGCGCCTGATAATGGACGAGTTCGCGTTATTCAAAGGTCATCGCTACGCCAGCGTGGTGTTGGACGCTGATACTCGGCGAGTGCTTTGGATCGGCGAAGGCCGTAGCCGAGCGGCAGTCAGACCGTTTTTCGAAGAGCTGGGGCCAGAAGGGTGCGCCCGAATTGAAGCGGTAGCGATGGACATGAACACGGCTTATGACCTGGAGGTTCGCCAACACTGCCCAAAAGCACGGGTGATTTATGACCTTTTCCATGTGGTCGCCAAATATGGCCGAGAAGTGATTGATCGTGTTCGCGTTGACGAGGCGAACCGATTGCGCCATGACAAGCCCGCTCGAAAGATCATAAAGCAAGCGCGATGGTTGCTATTGCGTAACCCGGAGAACCTGAAAAAGCCGGAACAGCAGGTTCATTTACAGGATCTGCTGGCCGCTAACCAATCGTTAATGACGGTCTACTTGATGAAGGCCGAGCTCAAAATGCTCTGGGCGCCGAGCGATGCCTGGGACTGGAGATCAGCCTGGAAGCAGTGGCTGCGTCACGCTCAAGAAAGCGAAATACCCGCACTGATCCAGTTCGCAAAGCGACTAAAGGGCTACTGGCGGGGCATCGTGAGCCGGGTACGCTGGCCAATGCACACTGGTCAGTTGGAAGGAATAAACAATCGAATAAAGGTCATCAAACGAATGGCGTACGGTTACCGGGACAGCGAATTCTTTTTCATGAAGATCAAGAGCGTCTTTCCCGGCAATCCGTGAAGAACCTTTTTTTATGCCCGGGATTTGGGCATGCCTCGATTCCAGCGACAACACAAATCAACTGTGGGAGCGGGCTTGCCCGCGATAGCCGAGGGCCAGGTTAGATACATCTGACGGATCCACCGCCATCGCGGGCAAGCCCGCTCCCACATTTTGAGCTGCGCCAGGCTTGGGATTACTGTTGATTTTGGCCCAAGATCAAACGCCCTTCTTTATCCACTGGGATCTGGCTACCCGGATCACGCTCCATGCGCACCGATCCTTCCTTGCCATCCAGGTTGTAACGCACGTCATAACCAACAACCTTGTCGCTGATGTCGTTGACGGTATTACAGCGCGTCTGGGTGGTGGTGTAGGTATCACGGTTCTGCATGCCTTCCTGAACCTTGTTACCGGCATAACCACCACCGACTGCGCCGGCTACGGTGGCAATCTTCTTGCCTGTACCGCCGCCGATCTGGTTGCCGAGCAGGCCGCCTGCCAGGGCGCCGACTACCGTGCCGGCGATTTGATGCTGATCCTGCACCGGACGCTGCCGGGTCACGGTGACGTCCTTGCAGACCTCACGGGGGGTTTTGATCTGGGTCTTGACCGGCTGCACTGCCAGCACTTGCGCATACTCAGGGCCGCTTTTTACCAGGCTGTAGGTGGCGACAGCACCCCCGGCAGTCACACCGACAGCACCCAATACCGCACCAACCAGTAACGACTTGTTCACGTGAACCTCCTGACCATCACAAGCGGACTGAAACGTCCGCGCTATACCCAGCCTTGGAGCAATAAAAAAGGCGCGAGTTCAATACTCGCGCCTTCTTTGTCACAGCCGATCAACAAACACCCATCAAGGGCGGTCGTCGACCTCCTTGTCTGTCGCCACAGGCGGGATCAGATCCTCGCTGTTGAGGTTCAGCCAGATCAGCACCACGTTGGCGATATAGATCGACGAGTAGGTCCCCGCCAGAACGCCGATAAACAGCGCCAGGGAGAAGCCCCACAGGTTGTCGCCACCGAAGATCATCAGCGCGGCAATCGCCAGCAAGGTGGAGATCGAGGTCGCCATGGTGCGCAACAGGGTCTGGGTGGTGGAGATATTGATGTTCTCGATCAACGTCGCCTTGCGCAGTACCCGGAAGTTCTCGCGAACCCGGTCGAATACCACGATGGTGTCGTTGAGGGAGTAACCAATGATCGCCAGCACTGCCGCCAATACCGTCAGGTCGAAGGTAATCTGGAAGTACGACAGGATACCTACCGTCACGATCACGTCGTGGATCAGCGAGACAATCGCACCGACGCCGAACTTCCACTGAAAGCGGAATGCCAGGTAGATCATGATGCCGGCCAGCGCCATCAGCATGCCGAGGCCGCCCTGGTCGCGCAGCTCTTCGCCGACCTGCGGGCCAACGAACTCGACGCGCTTGACCGCCGCCGGGTTATCGCCACCGACCTTGAGCAAGGCCTCGGCCACCTGATGACCCAGTTGCGGGTCTTCGCCGGGCATACGCACCAGCAGGTCGGTGGTCGCACCAAAGCTCTGCACGACCGCCTCGTTATAACCGGCTGCGTTCAGTTGGGCACGCACCTTGGTGACGTCAGCCGGCTTCTCGTAGGTCAGCTCGATGAGCGTACCACCGGTGAAATCCAGACCGTAGTTCAGGCCCTTATGGAACCAGCTGAACAACGCCAGGACGGTAAGGAGCACAGTGACGCCGAACGCAATGTTGCGAACGCCCATGAAGTTGATTGTACGTAACATGGCAGCCCCTTAAATCCACAACTTCTTGAAGTCACGCCCGCCAAAGATCAGGTTGACCATTGCGCGGGTCACCATGATGGCCGTGAACATCGAGGTAAAGATACCGAGGGACATGGTCACCGCAAAACCCTTGACCGGGCCGGTGCCCATGGCAAAGAGAATCCCGCCGACCAGCAAAGTGGTCAGGTTGGAGTCGAGAATCGCAGTAAATGCCCGGCCGAAACCTTCGTTGATTGCCCGCTGTACGCTCATGCCCGCCGCGATCTCTTCACGAATCCGCGAGAAGATCAGCACGTTGGCGTCCACCGCCATCCCCATGGTAAGTACGATACCGGCGATACCCGGCAGGGTCAGTGTAGCCCCCAGCAGCGACATCAGGGCCAGCAACAGCACCATGTTCACCGCCAGCGCAACCGTGGCGATCACGCCGAAGAAGCGGTAGATGGCGATGATAAACAGCGATACGAACAGCATGCCCCACAGGGAAGCATCGATACCCTTGGTGATGTTGTCTGCACCCAGGCTCGGACCGATGGTGCGCTCCTCGGCGAAGTACATCGGCGCCGCCAGGCCACCGGCACGCAGCAGCAGCGCAAGCTCGGAAGACTCACCCTGGCCGTTCAGGCCGGTGATACGGAACTGAGCCCCCAGCGGCGACTGGATGGTCGCCAGGCTGATGATCTTCTTCTCTTCCTTGAAGGTCTGCACCGGCACGTCTTTCTCGACGCCGTTGACCATCTGCTTGACGTAGGTGGTCACCGGGCGCTGCTCGATGAAGATCACCGCCATGCTGCGACCGACGTTGCTGCGGGTGGCGCGGTTCATCAGTTCGCCGCCGTGACCATCCAGACGGATGTTCACTTCGGGAGAACCCTGTTGCGAGTCAAAACCCGCCTTGGCATCAGTTACCTGATCGCCCGTGATGATCAAGCCACGCTCGATCAACGCTGGAGGACGGTTGCCTTCACGGAACTCAAACTCCTCGGTCGTCGCACGGGAAGCCCCCGGCTCGGCGGCCAGGCGGAACTCAAGGTTGGCGGTCTTGCCCAGGATGCGCTTGGCTTCAGCGGTGTCCTGCACGCCTGGCAGCTCAACCACGATGCGGTTGGCGCCCTGGCGCTGGACCAGCGGCTCGGCCACACCCAGCTCGTTGACGCGGTTACGTACCGTGGTCAAGTTCTGCTTGATGGAGTATTCACGGATTTCCGCCAGCTTGGCCGGGGTCATCGCCAGACGCAGCACCGGCTGACCATTGAGGTCGGCGGGCACAATGTCGAAATCGGTAAAGCTCTTGCGAACCAGGGCGCGGGCCTGTTCACGGGTGGCTTCGTCAGCAAAGCCCAGCTGGATGGCACCGTTGAGCTGCGGCAGGCTGCGATAACGCAGGCGCTCTTTGCGCAACAGGCTCTTCACATCGCCTTCGTAGACTTTCATACGTGCGTCGAGGGCTTTGTCCATGTCCACTTCCAGCAGGAAGTGCACACCACCGGACAAGTCCAGGCCCAGCTTCATCGGGTGCGCGCCGAGGCTGCGCAGCCATTGCGGGGTGGTTTGTGCCAGGTTCAGTGCGACCACATAGTCATCACCCAACACCTTGCGCACAACATCCTTGGCTGGCAACTGGTCTTCTTGCTTGGCCAGGCGCAACAGGCCGCCCTTGCCGTTGGCCGTCAGGCTGGAAGCCTTGACCGTCAAACCGGCTTCGGTGAGCGCCTTGCTCGCACGCTCCAGATCGGCATCGGTCACTTGCAACGACGTGCTAGCGCCGCTGATCTGGATCGCCGGGTCATCTGGATAAAGATTGGGAGCGGAATAAATAAAGCCGATCGCCAGCACCGCCAGGATCAGTACGTATTTCCACAGAGGGTATTTGTTCAGCATCACGCCGCCCGCTTATGACGCGGGGCGCCTTGCGCGCCCCGTCGATTGGTAAAAGTTGTTACTCAGATCGCTTTGAGCGTGCCTTTTGGCAGCGTGGCGGCGATGGCGCCCTTCTGGAACTTCATTTCAACGGTGTCGGAGACTTCCAGTACCACGAAAGCATCGGAAACCTTGGTGATCTTGCCAGCGATACCGCCGGTGGTGACCACTTCGTCGCCTTTTTGCAGGCTGCCCAGCAGGTTTTTCTGCTCTTTGGCGCGCTTGGCCTGTGGGCGCCAGATCATCAGGTAGAAGATGACCAGGAAGCCGACCAGGAAAATCCACTCGAAACCACCGCCCATAGGACCGGCAGCGGCCGGTGCAGCGGCGTCAGCCATAGCGTTAGAGATAAAAAAGGTCATTTAGCACTCCAGTTGCAAATAGTGAATCTTAGGGTCGGGAAACTCAGTCCAAGGGCGGCACGGGCAGCCCGCGCTTGGCATAGAAGGCATCGACAAAGGCGGCCAATGTACCCTGTTGAATAGCCTCGCGCAAACCAGCCATCAGGACTTGGTAGTGACGCAAATTGTGGATGGTATTCAACATGCTACCCAGCATTTCCCCGCATTTGTCCAGATGGTGCAGATAAGCACGGGAGAAGTTCTGGCAGGTGTAGCAATCACAGGTGGGATCCAGCGGCGAATCATCATGGCGATGGAACGCGTTACGGATCTTCAGCACGCCTGTATCAATGAACAGATGCCCATTGCGGGCATTACGGGTTGGCATCACGCAATCGAACATGTCCACACCGCGGCGCACACCCTCTACGAGATCTTCTGGTTTGCCAACGCCCATAAGGTAACGAGGTTTGTCAGAAGGCATCAACCCCGGCAAGTAGTCCAGCACCTTGATCATCTCGTGCTTGGGCTCGCCCACCGACAACCCGCCAATGGCCAGGCCATCGAAGCCGATCTTGTCCAGGCCTTCCAGCGAGCGCTTGCGCAGGCTTTCATGCATACCGCCCTGGACAATACCGAACAGTGCCGCGGTGTTGTCGCCATGGGCATTCTTCGAGCGCTGGGCCCAGCGCAACGACAGCTCCATGGAGATCCGCGCCACGTCTTCATCGGCCGGGTACGGCGTGCACTCGTCAAAAATCATCACGATATCGGAGCCCAGGTCACGCTGGACCTGCATTGACTCTTCCGGGCCCATGAACACCTTGGAACCGTCCACCGGCGAGGCGAAGGTCACGCCCTCCTCCTTGATCTTGCGCATGGCACCCAGGCTGAACACCTGGAAACCACCAGAGTCGGTGAGGATCGGGCCTTGCCACTTCATGAAGTCATGCAGGTCGCCATGCTTCTTGATCACTTCGGTGCCCGGGCGCAGCCACAGGTGGAAGGTGTTGCCGAGGATGATCTCGGCGCCGGTGGCCACAATGTCGCGCGGCAGCATGCCCTTGACCGTGCCGTAGGTGCCGACCGGCATGAACGCCGGGGTCTCCACGGTGCCGCGGGGGAAGGTCAGGCGCCCGCGCCGGGCTTTGCCGTCAGTGGCCAATAATTCAAACGACATACGACTCATAGTTGTTCCTCTGGGCCGCGCGGCGCCGGATTACGGGTGATAAACATCGCATCACCGTAGCTGAAAAAACGGTATTCCTGCTCGATGGCGGCTTTATAGGCGGCCATGGCTTCGGGATACCCTGCGAAGGCCGACACCAGCATCAACAGCGTGGACTCCGGCAAATGAAAATTGGTCACCAGGGCATCGACCACATGAAACGGTCGGCCCGGGTAGATAAAGATATCGGTGTCGCCACTGAACGGCTTGAGTACGCCATCACGCGCGGCACTCTCCAGGGAACGCACGCTGGTGGTGCCCACCGCGACCACCCGCCCACCGCGCGCCTTGCACGCGTTGACTGCATCCACCACGGCCTGGCTGACTTCCAGCCATTCGCTGTGCATATGGTGATCTTCAAGGTTCTCCACACGCACCGGCTGAAACGTCCCGGCCCCCACGTGCAGGGTCACATAGGCGGTTTCGACCCCCTTGGCGGCAATCGAGTCCAGCAGCGGCTGGTCGAAATGCAGCCCGGCCGTCGGCGCGGCTACGGCGCCGAGGCGCTCGGAGTACACCGTCTGGTAGCGCTCGCGGTCCGAGTCTTCGTCGGGGCGGTCTATATAAGGAGGCAACGGCATATGGCCGACACGCTCCAGCAGCGGCAACACGTCTTCGGCAAACTTGAGCTCGAACAACGCATCATGGCGCGCCACCATCTCGGCTTCGCCACCGCCATCGATCAGGATCTGCGAACCCGGCTTGGGCGACTTGCTGGAGCGCACATGGGCCAGCACGCGATGGGTGTCCAGCACCCGCTCCACGAGGATTTCCAGCTTGCCGCCGGACGCTTTCTGGCCAAACAGCCGCGCCGGAATCACCCGGGTATTGTTGAAGACCATCAAGTCGCCCGGGCGTAAATGCTCAAGCAAATCAGTGAATTGACGGTGTGCAAGGGCACCGCTGACCCCGTCCAGGGTCAACAGTCGGCTGGCGCGACGCTCGGCCAAAGGGTGGCGGGCGATCAGCGAATCCGGGAGTTCAAAAGTAAAGTCAGCAACGCGCATGATGGGGTTCGTCTAGCAGGGCCGGGAAGTCTAGCGGAAATAGTGAAAATAGACCATGAAACGTGATTGACCAACGGTAATCACCTCTCTATACTTCGCCGCCATTGAGCCCTGATGGCGGAATTGGTAGACGCGGCGGATTCAAAATCCGTTTTCGAAAGGAGTGGGAGTTCGAGTCTCCCTCGGGGCACCATCTTAAAAAAAGACCTTGAAATTCAAGGTCTTTTTTTTCGCCTGCAGAAAAGTGATCATCGCCCACCGCACCCGACAGTCGAGGAACCAGGACCATGGAATTGACACTCGAAGCCGTTGCTCTGTTCGCCCTCAAGCTGGTGCATGAGACCGAAGACGGCAGCCCGATTCTGCGCGACGATCTGGTCATGGATGGGTATGAGCGGGAGGTGTTTGGGCTGTTGGTGCGCCAGGAAAATCTGACGGCTATTCAACTCAAGCTCAATGAGTGCATTGACCAGGCACTGAACGCCGTGGGTGGTGCCGAGACCGTGCTGGGCCGTGAGCTGCAAAAACTGTCCGCGGACGTGCAAAACGTCACTGACCTCAACGCCCTGCAAGTACCGCTAACCACCCTCAAGGACTACTTGAAAGACATCCAGTGAGTCGGTAACCAGCATCACAGCCAGATACACCATCAGTATCGCCACGCCTGCATCCAGGCAACGCCAGACCACCGACGACCGAAACAACTCCGTCAACCGTTGACAGCCTAGCGCCAACGCTACAAACCACAGTAACGAAGCCGTCATCGCCCCTGTCGCAAACAGCATTTGCTGACCAACGGGCTTGGCGGCACCGATAGAGCCGATTAGCACCACAGTGTCTAGCCAGGCGTAAGGGTTGGCAAACCCGAGAACCATCGCACTGCGCAGCAACCCCCGTTGTGAGCTACCGCCCCGGGTATCCGGCATCGACTGATTGCGCACGCACGCCATCAAACGCTGCCCGCCAAACCACAACAGATACCCCGCGCCCGACAGCAACAGGAGAGCCACCACACTCGGCTGGCTGCCGAGCAAAGAGCCTAATCCCGTGATGCCGAGGGCGATAAGGATAACGTCGGATACCACACAGACCGCGACCACACTCCAGACTGGGCCACGGCTGACACCTTGGCGTATGACCAAGGTGTCTTTCGGGCCGGGGGCGGCGAACAGTCCGATGCCCAAGAGCAAGCCTTCTAGATAGAGGGCACTGAAGTAAGGAGACATGAAGTGTTCAATCCCGCCGTAATATCAAAGCAGCTGAATAGGTTGATTACCGAAGCTGGTGTGGCGTGCATTTACGGTGCGGTTCAAGTTGATTGCCTGACGACGACAAAATCCCGTTAGCACCTGGTCGGGGCAAGGGTTGACGAAATAAATACGAGCTTCTGACAACATGCGAGAAACTACGACACTGGATATGGGTGACCATCGGGATAACCTATCCATGCCCTTCACAACATCGCCAGCAGGTTGCCAGTCTGCATTGCGCGAAACACGTAGCGGCGAGCAGGTTGTCCTTTTTGGCGGACAAGATAGCGATCGCCACCAAGGATTGGAGATCAATAACTGAAGATGAATATAAAAACACGCGACACACTCCGAGCATTAATCGTGAGGCGTAGCCGGGAGCTGGGTAAGCCCATGACGACTCTGGCCAAGGAGTCCGGCATCTCCAGAACTTATCTCTATGGCCTCGCAGGGGGTGTCTCTCAAGACCCTTCGGTACGCACACTGATCAAGCTGGCCAAGGCGCTGCAGGTATCACCGCTATTGCTGTTCCGCTACTTCGCCGACCTCACGGGAGCTCCTGCCGATAGCTACTCAACGGCCAGCACCAATCGAGCGATTGGCCTTAATGACCCATGCGATATCGCCGTGTTCAACGCAGATGTCACTACACCTGATCAAACCGTCGTGCTGCCTGGGGAGGTCTTTCAAAAAACCTGGGAAATCCAGAACCTGGGCACCCGGCCCTGGCGCGGGCGCCGACTGGTACGGGTAGACGGCGAATACGTCATCGCCCGGCGCAGCGAAACGGGTACGCCCTTGGAGGTGGTGATGAACACACACCTGCGTTGCCTCAGCAACGAAATCCCCATCGCCGAAACACTGCCCGGCCAACCGGTGCACCTCAGCGTAGAGTTCGCCGCCCCGAGGGAGACCTGCACTGTCACTTCAATCTGGCGAATCGAGGATGCACAAGGCCACCCCTGCTATGAACCCGCCTTCATCCTGCATGTGATCGTCAACGTTATGGCACGCTGAACATGTAACCACCCCGACCGTCCAACCACTGTAGGAACGAGCTTGCTCGATAAAAGTCGCCAACGATAACGCACCCTCCCCACCACAAGGACCACCCAATGATCGACTTCAACAACAAAGGCTTCTTCAAGCTCAAGCAAAACAATGAATACGCCGAACGCGTTGCCTCCCTGCTGCTCGATGACGAACACGTGGTCGATGCCTACAAAGCCATGCGCGACGGGGTGGTATTCACCAACAAGCGCATCATCGCCGTGAACGTGCAAGGCATCACCGGCAGCAAGAAAGACTTCACCTCCCTGCCCTACAAAAACATCGTTGCGTACTCGGTGGAAACTTCCGGCACGTTCGACCTGGATTCGGAGCTGGAGATCTACTTTTCGTCGCTGGGCAAAGTGAAGTTCGAGTTCACGGGCAAGACCTCGATGGTGGAAATCTCCAGGCTGATTTCCAAGCACCTGCTGGGTTGATCGGCCGGTAAAAACCAAGGTCGTTTTACCGCAGGCGGTGCTGACTCAACGGGTGTACGCCATCAAATGTGGGAGCTGGCTTGCCTGCGATTTGCCAGGCAGGTGAAATGATTTGAATCCAGCGCGCGCCTTCTAGACAATCCCCACCTTTGGCTCGAAAGGATGCGTGCAATGAAGTTTGAAGGGACTTTCCAATACATGGGCAATCACGGGATCGTGTTCAACGTCTCGCAGATCACCCTCACCGACAGCGAACGCGGACGCCTGGGCGAGCTGCATTTTGGTGAAGCGAAAAGCGCCCACTATGAGGTCAACCGCAAGGTCGTCGAGGTGTACGACAAGATGCTGGCCAAGAACCTGCCGTGCCTGATGATGATCGGTATCTCCAAGCCGCTGACCCGGCAACAGGGCGATGTTCTCAATGCCCAACGCACCAAGATCGCTAACCTCGCGGCCTCGGCCTTCGCTGGCGCCACCTCTTATGTCGCCTCCCCTTACGTGGGTGCCCCTATCGGCGCCGGTGTGCGCATGTATGTGAATGAAACCCTGCCCACCTATCATGCAGGCGACGTACTGGTCAGCATCGAGGCGCAGGTGAATGGCGGCATCGGCCCGCAACGTAGCGCCTCGACCCTGATCATCAAGACCTGACGGGAGAAACACATGTCTGACATTACCCAACTGGTCATTGCCCTGGTGCTGTTCTTTCTGCTCGATCGGTTTCTTAAGTCGTACCCGCTTCGCAAATGGCTAGGGATGCTGCTGGTAACGATTGGGGCGGTCGGCTGCGTGGCTGCGAGCCACATCCGTTTATTTGGGTTTGACCTGGGGCTGCTGTCGATCTTTGCCGTTGCACTGGGGGTGGGGTTGTTCCTCAAGCGGCGGCGGTTCGAGCAGATGGGGTGAAGGTGGCAGAATTTCCCCGGGCCCCTTGAGCTGCCCGCCTACACCTGCCTCCCCACCCAGCGCGCCCGTCATATGAAGTCAGCTCTCCGGGTTGGATCCGCTCCCCCCAAACAACCGGCCGGCCAGCTGCCGACCTCGCTCCAGTCCCTCTTCCGTCAACCATACCGATTTGTTCCGGTTCACCGGGTCACTGATGAAGCCCTGTTCATGCAATCGGTTCATGATCTCGAAATCGAAACCTTTCCAGGTATTGCCTTTGTCTGAACTGAAGGCCGCCAACAGGGCGAGCACGGCGTCTTCAATCAGTTTTTCGTCGTAGTTCATGATTGCTCCTCCGTTAAGACTCAACAGGTATGGTGCCCCTCTACCCCCTAAGCAAACGCCGACGGTACCAAACAACTCCAGCTAACACTGAAACTACCACCACCACCCCATTCCCCACCAACCAAATCCCAAAATTCCGACTCTGATCCGCATCACTCTCGTAAAACGGCCCAAAGTAAGCCGAAGCCGCCACAACCACCCCGTTAAACACCGCAACTGCCACGGCGACCACCAAAACTACAAATACCACGCCCTTAACCACCCTCATAAAACCTTCCAAAACCAAATCTCCCTGGACTCGTGATAATCCGAGAATGTTCCCTCAATCGAAAAACCCAGTTGAATACGCGGGTAGCTCAGCCAATCCGTCAACCGCCGCCCATTCCACAGATCAATGTGGTCACCACTGCGATTGCCAAACGTCTCGTTGCCTCGACGCCAAAAGTCTTTGAAGAAAATGATGCCTCGCTGCCCGCCCAACGTATCCTCGAAGCCTTCGGGCACAACCTATCTCCGCATATTTTTTACGCAAAAGTAGCAAACGCCGTGCTATCAAAGATGGGGCTACATGAAAACAGGAAAGCTCCTACTCGTACGCAAATTTCAGGAGCAGACAAACGACGCTCCACCAGCAAGCAGTACTTCCCGCATCAAATCTGGACTACAGACCATGGCGGTAACGACCCAAGCCCTTTCACGCAGCCCCCACTGGCCGTGCAATCACACACAGATCATCCCCCAAAGGTTTGACGCTGGTGAACTCAAGCTTCACCGCGTCCCCCAGATGGTCGATCGGCCAGTCCAGCGCCGGCTTGGCCGTGGAGCCCAGAAACTTGGCCGCGATATGGAATATGTATTCATCCACCAGGTTCAAGCGCGCAAACGCCGCCACCAGCCGCGAACCGGCTTCGATCAGCACCTCATTTGCGCCACGGCTTGCCAAGGTCTTGAGCAATGCTTCAAGCGGCACCTGCCCGTCGACCGCATCAAACATCAGTAACTCCTGGCCCTCGCCCGGATCAGTCAGTGAGATCGAGGTGGTTGCCACCAACGCCGGGCCGGCGCTAAAAAAGGCGGCGTCATGGGGCACTCGCCTTTGGCTGTCGATCAGCACGCGCAGGGGTGGGCGTTCCATGGCCAGGCAGGCCTGGGACTCTTCCAGTTGCAACTCGGCCTTGCGCACCGTCAGTCGCGCCTGGTCCCGCAGGGCCGTGTCGGCGCCGGTGATAACGGCACTCGACTGCGCCCGTAGGCGCTGGGTTTCTGCCCGCGCCACCGGCCCTGTGATCCACTGGCTTTCACCGCTGTGCATGGCGGTTCGGCCATCCAGGCTGATGCCCATTTTCACCCGCACCAGCGGCAGGCCGGTGACCATGCGTTTGATAAACCCTCGATTGAGCTGCCGGGCCTGTTGCTCCAGCAGGCCGAATGCGACGCTGATGCCAGCAGCACGCAGGCGCCTGACACCCTGGCCTGCAACCTGCGGGTTAGGGTCGACCATGGCGATCACCACCTGTTTCACCCCGGCGTTGATCAGGGCATCGGCACAGGGCGGCGTGGAGCCGAAGTGGCAGCAAGGCTCCAGCGTCACATAGGCCGTCGCCCCGGCAGCAGCGGCGCCCGCCTGGCGCAACGCATGCACTTCAGCATGGGCGTGCCCGGCCCTGACATGCCAGCCCTCGCCGACAATGCGCCCCTGATTGACAATCACGCAGCCGACCCGTGGATTGGGGCTGGTGGAATACAGGCCCAGTTGCGCCAGTTCAATTGCCCTTTGCATGCAATCAATCGGGTTCATGGGTCCTCACTCGCTGAGCGCTGCATCTTGGCTGAGGGGCAGGCGGGACAGGCCGACACAGGGGCCAAGGGACGGCGTGTAGTCGTCCAAAAGCAATACGTGTTTCAACGCGTCCACCAGCCTGTCGTTCTGCTCGCGATTCCTGGAGGAGATGCGCAGGTATCGGTCGGCGTCATCCATCACTTTGCCGCTGCATTCCTTGATGAAAATACTGAAGTCATCAACCAGTAATGCCGCCAGTTCCGGGGCCGATGGGTAGCCCGGCTTCAACCGGCACAACACAAAATTGCTGGCGGTAGCGAACACCTCGAGGGCCTCGATTTCACGCAGCTGCGCAACCAGCCCATCCGTCTCGCGCCGCACCTGGGCGCAACTGGCGGCATACTCTTTACGATATTGCGGCAGGTTGAGCATGAACTCCTCGGCAAAACCATTGATGTTCCAGATCGGCAGCTCCTTGCGTAGCGCGTTCAGCCAGTCCTGGTCCGCACTCGCCGCGTAACCCAGCCGTAGGCCGCCAATACCGAAGGTTTTGCTCATGCTTCGCAGCACAATGACTCTTGGCCAAGCCAGAAGGTCATGGAGCAACGATTGATCCCGTGCATCGCCGGCAAAATCGAGAAATGACTCGTCCACAATCAGATAAGGCGCCTGATCCTGGGTACGTCTGTAGAGTTCCAGGATCGTGTCCCTGGAAATCAGCCCGCCTGTGGGATTATTCGGCGTCACCAGCACAATCGCCTCCGGCTGCCGCTGTTCGATAACGCGCAGCGTCTGCTCGATATCCAGCGCAAACTGATTGTGTGCTGTCAGCCTGATCGTCGTGACACGCTCCACGGGGAAGGCATTGGCGAACTCGTTGAACGACGGCTCGAACACCAGCACATTGCCGGAAAAAATCCTGGGCAACAGGCGAATGATTTCCGAGACGCCATTGGCAATCACCAGGTTGTCGGCAGGCACCCCGAGGAAGTCCGACAAAAGCGGCAGACTTGCACCTGACGAGGCCGGATAGTTGAGGGCAATATCAGCAAAGCGATCAACCATCAGCTTCTTCAGGCCCGCAGGCGGAAAGTGCAAGTTATAGATCAGGGCGTGGTCGGTCACCGGAAAACGCCAATAGCCCCCATGCTGGCTGGAAAGCAGCGCATGCTTGTGCTCGGAAAACTGATAGGACGCGATACGCAGGTCATACAAGTTATCTATTTCAATCCAGGTGCCTGGATCTACTTCAATGGCCCTGAACCCCACGCCTTGCGCACATGCGGTTTTAAAGGTCACTTCGTAGTAATCATTCACTCGACCATTTTTGGCTCTTCGCATTTAAGGGTGTAGAAAAAATCTGACCGGCTGGAAAAGGAGTCGAGGATCTTAGAAAATGTAAGCTCTCACACCAACAAAAACTAAGCCCCCGACGTGAACAATCTTACCTT
>NZ_MNPU01000045.1 GCF_001983165.1 Pseudomonas gessardii
GTAAGCGCTTCGATTTCAAATGTCCTATCGAAGTCATGAGCGAAGTGATGCAGAAAGCCTTGGCTATGCAATATGATGCTCCTGCGTCAATTCAATAACCGTGTTGCACTCAGCTCCTGCAACCGCCAAGCTATTAAAGACGCTGAAAGAGAACTTGCGGTGTACGAGGAAGGTTCTGGCGAGTATCAGATTACAAAGGGTGATTGGGATAGACTGGTTCGATACAGACATCGTCTGATTAATGTTATGGAGGTTGAATGATGTCTGGTGGGATCACATCTGACGGCGTTAAAATATGCGAGGCGGCGTTTGAGCGCCTTAAAGCGGGGTGCCCAGTCATTTCCGCACATGTAGGTATCGACGGATCAAAGATCACGGCAGGTATTGTTAGTGTTGAGGCTGGATTCGATCGTGGTTATTTGAAAAGGTCTCGCGGCTCGCACATGCCTTTAATTGCCAGAATAGAGGCCTATCGAACAGAGTGCAGCACGACAAGCAACTCTAAGGCTTTACAGATTAAGCGCGCCCAGAATAAGGCCGGGAGGGCTGTGGTTGAGCTTGAACAAGCCCGAGAGCAACTTTACCAAGTGCTTACGCAGAATCTGCAGCTAGTTGAACGTGTAAAGGAATTGGAGAATAAATTGAAGCGCTATCAAAGTAGCTTGGATTTTTAATTTGAGGGAGTGGCGTATTCGTAAATTCATGCCTGTGCAATGGCCAAAAAATTAGTAACCAGAGGTAGCCATATCCAGTTCTTTCATCAGATATCTTGTCTCACTTTGAAGGGCCACAAGCGTCCTAAGTTGATCTTCAATTACCAAAGCGAACACACCGAAATTTGGGAGAGCAAGGTGCTTCAAATGGCCCGGGGGGATTCCGTGGAGTACGGTGATGAAGCGGGAGCCCTTGTGAAGCTCAGTCAGTGATCGACTGCACCCTAAAAGCCCTCTCAACCATGCTTTTTGCTCTAAAGGATCCTTGATTACCGCGGCGTTATACTGAATAAAATAATTCAGACCCTGGCACTTCCCCACAATGTGCGAAGAATCATGGTTGATTGAAAACCAGGTATTTGCACAGTTGTGCCAACCCTTTGCATTCGACCTGAAGGGCACTGTGCATAGCACAGCCCCTTCCAGCTGAGTTTTCGGTTAGTTGGCTTCTTTCACTGCGCTAAGGAACGCGCAAGTTCGTTCCTGTTGCGGGTGTTCAAAGATCTGCGCGGGAGTGCCCTGTTCGTGAATCTGCCCCTTATAAAAGAAGCATACGCGATCGGCGAATTCCCGGGCGAAGCCCATCTGGTGCGTGACCATCAGCATCGTCAGGTTGTGCTCGGCGCCGAGTTTGCGGATCACGTTAAGTACTTCGCCGCACAGTTCCGGGTCGAGTGCCGAGGTCACTTCGTCGAACAGCATGACTTTGGGCCGCATGGCAAGTGCCCGGGCGATCGCCACCCGCTGTTGCTGGCCGCCGGACAGCTGCGAAGGGTAATGGCCAAGCTTGCTGCCCAGCCCCACCAGTTCCAGCAAGTCTGCTGCCCGTTCGCGCGCTTCAGCGGGTTTCATGCCAAGGACTTGCACCGGCGCTTCGATGACATTTTGCAACGCAGTCATGTGCGGGAACAGGTTGAAGCTCTGGAACACCATGCCGATCTTGCCGCGCACCCGGCGGATATGCCGATCATTGGCCGGCACTAGCACACCGTTGCGATTGGGCATGTGGGTCAGCAAGTCATCCTCGATGCGGATCAACCCGTCATCGATGCCCTCGAGCGTCATCAGCACCCGTAATAATGTGGATTTACCCGAGCCGCTGGGACCGATAATCGCGACTTTCTCACCCGGCGTGACGTCTAGGTTCAAGTGGTCGAGCACGGTGAAGTTGCCGTAGCTCTTGGTGACGTCCTGAAAGCTGACGATCGGCTTGACCGATCTGGTTTCCTGCATGGCCGTGGCCTCCTGCGAATGCAGCGGGGTCGGGTTGCTGCGCCGGGAAAGGTCGCTGGGTGTCGAGAGTGGAGAAGTCATTAGCGTAGCTCCAGGCGCAGTTCGAGGCGCCGTACCAAATAAGCCAAGGCGATGCTCAGGGCGAGGAAAAACAGACCGACCATGGTGATCGGTTCCAGGTAGCGGAAGTTCTCTGAGCCGATGTTCTTGGCCTGTTGCATGATCTCCACCACAGTAATCGCCGACAGTACCGGCGTGTCCTTGAGCATCGCCACTAGGTAGTTGCCCAATGGCGGCAGGATCGGCCGCAGGGCTTGGGGCAGGATGATGTTGCGGTAGGCGCTGTACGGGGCGATGTTCAGCGCCGTGACCGCCTCCCATTGCGCACGCGGCACGGCGTCGAGGCCGCCGCGATACACCTCGGCGATGTAGCAGGCGTAATGCAGGCCTATGCCGAGAATCCCCACTTGCATCGCGGTCATGCTGACGCCGTAATTAGGCAGCACGTAGTAAAGAAAATACACCTGGATCAGCAGCGGTGTGCTGCGAATGAACTCGATCACCCCGGTGGCTGGCCACGATAGCCAGACTCTGCGGCTGCGTCGACCAATTGCCAGGAACAGACCTAGCACAATGGCGATCAGGAAACCGATCAGGGTAATCCCTACGGTGTTAAGCGAAGCGCGCAGTAAATCGGGGAGGATTTGCCAGGCATAGGTCCAATCAAACAGTGTCATGACAGACCTCCCCGCATCCGCCCGCGAGCCAGATGGAGCTCAATGCGACGCATGCCGATATTGATGGCTTGCGCCAGGATGAAGTACATCACCAGCGCAAGGCTGAAAATTTCCAGGGTCTGGAAAGTCGCCTGATCCAGTTGACGCGCCCGGAAGCTCAGATCGGATAAAGTGATCAATGACACCAGCGAAGTATTTTTCAGCAATTCAATCAGCAGATTGGTGCCCGGCGGAATAGCGGCCAGCAACGCCTGCGGAAGAATAATGCGGCGAAAGCGCTTGTAGCCGCTGAAGTTCAGTGCTGTGGACGCTTCATACTGACCCTTCGCGACAGAGCTGATCGCGCCGCGCATCACCTCTGCGCCGTAAGCACCAATGTGCAAGCCAAGGCCGACGATGGCCACGCTATAGGGGCTCAGTTCAAGGTTGAACGGTGGCAGCGGTAGCACGAAAAACAGCCAGAACAATTGCACCAGCAACGACGTGCCGCGAAACACTTCAATGTAAGCAACGGAAAACCAACGCAATGGCCGCCATGGCGACATACGCCCCAGGGCCGCGAGAATCGCCGCGACAATCGCCAGCAGCGAACCGAAGATCGTCACCTGGAGCGTCACCCAGGCGCCTTGTATCAATAGCGGAAGTAATTCACCCATGGTTTAAACCTGGCCATCCGGATTAAGCAGGGAAATAGGCATCGCACCGTGACGCCATGCCTGTTTCGACTATTGAGCGCAGAGCTCGGCAGCCGTTTTTCTTGTCACGTTGGATTTGTCAAATCCGAAAGGAGCGACCGCCTTGAGGTGCTCTTCGGAGCCCAGCCACTTTTTCAACTCCGCGTTGACCGCATCGCGTAGGTCTTTGTCTTCCGGACGGAAGGCGAGAGCACCGTATCCTATGTGCGACGGGTCGTCCTTGAACTCGGTGACTGCTTCGACTTTTTCTCCACCCTTGGCGGCCAAACCTTTCATGGTCAGTTGAGTACCCACGGCGGCATCGGCACGACCGGCGCGCACGGCTTGCAACTGAGCTGTGGTGTCCGGCACCTGGAGGATCTGCGCGTCTTTCACGCCCGAATCCCGCGCATACGCCAGGTTCACCGTACCGGCCATGATCGCCAGTTTCACCTCGGGATTCTTGGCGATGTCTTCATAGCTGTGTAGAGCCTTCGGGTTGCCTTTGGCTGTAAGCAGTGCGTCCGGCAGTTGATACTGCGGATCGGTAAACAGCACCTGCTTGCAGCGGGCCGGCGTGATGTACATGCCGGCGGCAATCACGTCGAAGCGCCCGGCGCGCAGGCCCGGGATCAACGAACCCCATTCGGTCAACACGCCGTCGACCTGTTTGATGCCCATTTTGGCAAAGATGGCTTTGGCGATTTCCGGTGATTCACCGGTGACCCTGCCGTCTGTTTCGGTAAAGGCGAACGGGGTTTCGTTGGCATAACCGATACGGATGCTGCTGTTCTGTTTGACGGTTTCCAGTGTTGTAGCGGCTTGGGCGCTGGCGGCCAGGCCGAGCATCGCGCAAGCCACGAACAGGCGACGCAAAGCATGGGTGCTGCGGGAAGGGAAATTGCTCATCGATAAAATCTCCTGTTTCTTGTTGACCCGTCGGTGACGGCTCTGTGGTAGGAGGCAGTGTTACAAGAGCAAAGCGTACAAGAACTGATCCCATGGATCGGGACACAGTCCGGTACAGGTCGACTGATTTTGTTGTGGGGGCTTGAAGTGTGCCCGGCTATCGACCTTGAGCCGAGCATACAAAAGCTCTGAGCATCATTGTATTGCACTAGGACAATTGCTTTGCATGGATTCTAGCGAGATGCTGTCCCGACGAGTACAGACCCGGGTTTTAGCGCTGATGGACAAGTGGAAAGCAGCACTGGAAAACGCCCGTAGCGGCGAGTCCAAATACAAGATTCTAGTGCAGGCAATTGCCGACGATATCGAGCAGGGTGTCCTGGTCAATGATCACCGCCTGCCACCGCAGCGGCACGTTGCCGATGCCATGGGCATCAGTGTGCAGACGGTCACCAACGCCTATAAAGAGCTGGAGCGCCAGGGGCTGGTGCGTTGCGAAGTCGGGCGCGGCAGCTTTGTGTCGCGGCGCATGAGCGATCGAGTGGCTACCTATATTCTCGATAGCCCCGAACGGGCCCTCGTGGATTTTTCCATCACGCGGATCCTGCACACCCGCGAGCACGACCAGTGCTGGCGTGACACCTGCCGCGAGCTCAGCACGGAAGAGGATCAGCCGTGGATTCACGCGTTTCGTCCGATTGCCGGTTTCGAGTCGCACCGTGAAGAGGCCATGCACTGGATCGGACGGCAAGGACTGCGGGTCGAGCGCGATGGCATCCTGATTACCAATGGCGCGGCCCACGGCATCTTCCTTGCGCTGGCATCTCTGGCGGGCCCCGATGATGTAGTACTTTGCGAAGGGGTCACCGATCACGGAGTGATTGGCAACTCCCAAGTATTGGGGTTCACCCTCAAAGGCCTGGAGATGGACCGTTATGGCATTGACCCGGAACATTTCGAAGACATGTGCAGCAACGAGCGCATCACCGCGCTGGTGTGCACGCCGAACCTGAACAACCCGACCACCAGCCTGATGCCGGACAGTCGTCGGCGGGAGATTGCCGACATCGCCCGGCGTTTCGGCGTGCACATTATTGAGGACGATGTATACGGCCCGTTGCTGGACGAGCATCGCGCGCCGCCGATTAGCCATTACCTGCCAGAACTGTCGTTCTATTGCACCAGCATGACCAAGTCGGTGCTGACCGGTTTGCGCATCGGCTATCTGGTGGTGCCCAAGCGTCTGGCGTTGCGCACCGAGAGCATCTTGCGGGTCAACAGCTGGATGGCCACGCCCATGGTCTCCGAAATCGCCGCGCGCTGGATTCGTGACGGTCGCGCCGACACGCTCGTGCGTTTGCAGCGCAAACTGTTGGCCGGCCGTCAGGCGATGGTCAGCGAATACCTGGGCGAGCACCTGCTCGGCCAGCATCCTCATGCATTGAATGCGTGGGTCGGTATTCCCCCGCATTGGGAGGTCGACAGCCTGGTGCGGGCCCTGCGTCACCGGCACATTGCAGTCACGTCGCCTGACCCGTTCACCGTGCGTGGAACGCCTCGGGCTCGAGCGGTGAGGATCTGTGTCGGCGCCGAATGCAGCGACGAAGAAATGCGCGATGCGCTGATTGGCATGCGCGAGATATTCGGGCAGTACCCGCAAATCCACGATTTTTGACCGGGAAAAAGTCCCCCAAAAAGTTTGTCGGCTAAATTGCCCTAGTACATTCATTGCGACAATCCAGTCCTCTTAGACTGCGCCTAACACCACAGTCGGGACGCGATCATGTCATCGTTGCAGCTACATGATGTTTACCTCGCTCGCCAGCGCATCGAATTGCTTGTCCGGCGTACCCCCATGGAATATTCGCCCAGCCTCTCGCAGCGATTGGGCGTGGCGGTGTACCTCAAACTCGAATCCCAGCAAATCACCGGCAGTTTCAAATTGCGCGGCGCGAGCAATGCCGTGGCGCAGCTGAGCGCCGAGGAGAAAACGCGTGGCGTGGTGGCGGCGTCGACCGGCAATCACGGTCGTGCTCTGGCGTATGCCGCTTCCCGACAAGGCGTGAAGGCGACGATTTGCCTGTCGCATCTGGTGCCGGCGAACAAGGTTCAAGCCATTCGCGATCTGGGCGCCGAGGTATGCATCGTCGGCCAGTCCCAGGACGACGCCCAGCGTGAAGCCGAACGGATCGCCAACGAGCAAGGCGCGACATTGCTGCCGCCGTTTGATCACCCGGCCATCATCGCCGGGCAGGGCACGCTGGGGCTGGAAATCCTCGAACAGCAACCGGACGTGGCGCAAATCCTCGTGCCATTGTCCGGCGGCGGTTTGTTTGCCGGTGTGGCGCTGGCGATCAAAAGCGTCAGCGCGAACATCATCACCCACGGCATCAGCATGCAACGCGGTGCGGCCATGCACGGCAGCCTCGCAGCTGGGCATCCGGTGGAAGTCGAAGAGCTGCCGACCCTGGCCGACTCGCTCGGCGGTGGTATCGGCCTGAACAACCGTTACACCTTCAACATGACGCGCGATCTGTGTGACCACCTGCATTTGCTCAGCGAGACTTCCATCGCCAATGCCCTACGCCATGCCTATCGCGAAGAGCGTCTGGTGCTGGAAGGCGCGGCCGTGGTCGGGATTGCCGCGTTGCTTGATGGATTGATTGAGCCGCGCGGGCCGATCGTGGTGGTGGTCAGTGGCCGTAACGTCGACGTCGATCAGCACCTGCGCGTCCTCGCAGGCGCGGATGCGTGAACCCCAACAATAAAAACTGAATGGAGTGCCGCATTGATGAGTGATATCACCTTATTGAGCGAAGCTGATCTGCGTGCCTGCGTGGCACTAGACCTGCCGAGCATCGAAGCCATCGAACAAGCCTTTGTCCTGCTGGCCACGGCAGCAGTGGCAATGCCGCCGATCCTGCGTCTGGACATCCCCGAGCACAACGGTGAAGTGGACGTGAAGACTGCGTACCTGCCAGGCCTGGAACGCTTTGCGATCAAGGTCAGTCCGGGTTTTTTCGACAATCCGACACTTGGGCTACCGAGCCTCAACGGCATGATGATGCTGTTGTCGGCACGCACCGGTTTGCTCGATGCCTTGTTGCTGGATAACGGTTATCTGACCGCCGTACGCACAGCAGCGGCGGGCGCGGTCGCTGCTCGTGCGCTGTCGCGGGTTGACAGTCGCAGCGTGGCGCTGATCGGTGCCGGCGAACAGGCGGCGTTGCAGCTTCAGGCGTTGCGCCTGGTCCGGCCGATTGAATCCGTTCGAGTCTGGGCACGTGACCGCGCCAAGGCTGAAGCCTTCAGCACCGAATTGGCGCGTGACAGCGGTCTGGTGGTCACGCCTTGCGCGAGCATCGACGAGGCCATGGCCGGCGCGGACATCGCGATCACCTGCACCCCGAGCCGCGAACCTTTGATCGAAGCGCGCCATCTGCACCCCGGCCTGCACATCACTGCCATGGGCTCCGACGCCGAACACAAAAACGAAATTTCCCCCCAGGCGCTGGCGCAGGTCGACCGCTACGTGGCAGATCGCTTGAGCCAGACGCGAATCCTCGGCGAGTTGCATCACGCTCTGGCGGCCGGCGTTATTGCCAACGAATCGGGCTTGGCCGAATTGGGACAAGTGCTCGCGGGCCAGCGCCCGGGTCGGACCAGCGATGCGCAAGTCACCTTGTGCGACCTCACAGGCACCGGCGCCCAAGACACCGCCATGGCCAATCTGGCCTTCGAGCGCGCGCGCTCGGCCGGCAAGGGCTTTCAGTTCGGCAGCTAATCCATTTTTTTCATCCGTGCGTCATTTATCAGAGGGCATGTGCATGTCTCAGATAGTCGTCAATCTCCCGTTCGAACGGGAGGAATACGCCCAGCGTCTGGCCAAGGTTCGAGCGGCCATGCAGGTTCAGGGCATCGAGCTGTTGCTGGTCACCGATCCGTCGAACATGGCCTGGCTGACCGGCTATGACGGTTGGTCGTTTTACGTTCACCAATGCGTGTTGTTGGCGCTCGACGGCGAGCCGGTCTGGTTCGGTCGCGGACAAGACGCCAACGGCGCCAAGCGCACGGTGTTCATGCAGCACGAGAACATCGTCGGTTACCCGGACATCTATGTGCAGTCCCGGGAACGCCATCCGATGGATTACCTGTCGCAGGAAGTCATCAGTGCCCGGGGTTGGGACGCGCTGACCATCGGCGTGGAAATGGATAACTATTACTTCAGCGCCGCCGCGTATTTGTCGCTGCAGAAAAACCTGCCGCAGGCCAAGCTGATCGACGCGGTCGGGTTGGTGAACTGGCAGCGAGCGATCAAGTCGCCCCAGGAAATCGCTTACATGCGCATCGCTGCGCGCATCGTCGAAAACATGCACGGGCGGATCCTCGAACGGATCGAGCCGGGCATGCGCAAAAATGAACTGGTGGCTGACATCTACAGCAGCGGGATCCTCGGCGCTGATGGCCATGGCGGCGATTACCCGGCCATCGTGCCGCTATTGCCGACCGGTGCCGATGCCAGCGCGCCGCACCTGACCTGGGACGATTCGCCGTTCGAAAAGGGGGCCGGGACGTTTTTCGAGATTGCCGGTTGCTACAAGCGTTATCACTGCCCGTTGTCGCGCACGATCTACCTGGGCAAACCTCCACAGCATTTCCTCGACGGCGAAAAAGCCGTGGTCGAAGGCATCGCCGCTGGACTGGAAGCGGCGAAACCGGGCAACACCACCGGCGACATCGCTGTGGCGTTTTTCAAAGTGTTGCAGAAGTTCGGCATCCACAAGGACAGCCGTTGCGGCTACCCGATCGGGATCAGTTATCCGCCAGACTGGGGCGAACGCACCATGAGCCTGCGTCCCGGCGACACCAGCGTGTTGCAGCCAGGCATGACTTTCCACTTCATGCCGGGACTGTGGATGGACGATTGGGGACTGGAAATCACCGAAAGCATTCTGATCACCGAGACCGGCGTCGAGACGCTGTGCAACGTGCCACGCCAACTGTTCGTGAAGGATTGAGCCATGAGCGAATTGCCCGATAATCCGATCAGCGCCACGGTGGATTTTGCCCGCGAAGGCGTGCAACACGGGTTCCTCAAATTGCCGTACTCCCGGGACGACTCGGCCTGGGGCGCGGTGATGATTCCGGTCACTGTGATTCAGCGCGGTGAGGGTCCGACCGCGCTGCTTACCGGCGGTAACCACGGTGATGAATACGAAGGCCCGGTGGCGCTGAGCAAACTAGCCCAGGGTCTGACGGCTGCCGAAGTCACGGGGCGGGTGATTATCGTCCCGTTCATGAACACCCCGGCGTTCCATGCTGGTCGGCGCACGTCGCCGATCGACAAGGGTAATCTCAATCGCAGTTTCCCCGGTAAGCCGGACGGCACCGTGACCGAGAAAATCGCCGACTACTTCAACCGGACCTTATTGCCCTTGGCGGACTTCGTGCTGGACATCCATTCCGGTGGCCGCACCTTGGATTTCCTGCCTTTCGCAGCTTGTCATGTGCTGCCCGACAAAAATCAGCAGGCGCAATGCGAAGCCGGAATGCGCGCTTTCAATGCACCTTACAGCATGCGCATGCTGGAACTCGATGCCGGGGCGATGTACGACACCGCCGCCGAGCGTCAGGGCAAAGTCTTTGTCACGACCGAACTGGGTGGCGGTGGTTCGTCCACAGCGCGCAGTGTGGCGATTGCCGAGCGCGGGGTGCGTAATCTGCTGGTGCATGCGGGGATTCTCGAAGGTGAGATCCAGACCACGGGGTCAATCATGCTCGACATGCCCGATGCCAATTGCTTCATCGCCAGCGAACACGACGGCTTGCTGGAAATGTGCCGCGATCTGGGCGACAAAGTGAGCAAGGGCGAAGTGATCGCCCGCGTTTACGACGCTACCCGCAGCGGCGTCGCCCCGGTGGAATATCGCGCGGCCCGCAGCGGCCTGCTGGCGGCGCGCCACTTTCCCGGCCTGGTGCAGTGCGGCGATACCATTGCAGTCATCGCCGATGTATTGACCTGACCCCAAACCCTGTGGAAGCGAGCCTGCTCGCGATTGCGGCGTTACATACATTAATGATGTGACTGAAATACCGCCATCGCAAGCAGGCTCGCTCCCACAGGTTTCTCCCACACATTTAGGAGATTTTCGGACCATGCACAAGCTCGATCGCTATGACCTGAAAATCCTGCGAATCCTCGCCGAAGACGGTCGGATCACCAAGTCGAGCCTGGCCGAGGCGATCAATCTTTCGGTGACCCCGGCGTGGGAGCGGGTTCGCAAGCTGGAGGCGCTTGGGCTGATCAAAGGGTACCGAGCGCAGATCGACTGGTACGCGGTGTTCAAAAGCCAGCAGGTGCTGGTGGAAATCACCCTGGCCCGGCACACCGCCCAGGACATGCGGCGTTTCGAGCAACGCATGAACGAGGCCGCCGAAGTGGCGTTCTGTTACGCCACCGGTGGCGGCGTTGATTACATGGCAATGATCCAGGCGCCGGACATCGACCATTACCAGCGGTTTATCGACCAGTTATTGCTCGATGACCTGGGCATCGAGCGCTACTTCACTTACATCGTCACCAAAACCATCAAGACCGGGGGGGGCTTGCCAGCCGAGCTGGCGCAGGAGCCATAAACCGGCGCAAAACCTTCACCGCAAAAAGCCCTTGTTTGCCGGTGTTCAATCAGAAAAAACCTGTGATGACGCCCCGCCAAACGCCAAATCACCTGGGCTGCACTGCCCTAGCATGGACTCACGCACACAGTTTGGAGTGAACGCCATGACATACAAACATCCGCTGTTGTTCAAAGCACTTTGCTACGTAGACGGGCATTGGGTCCACAGTGAGAGCGGCCACAGCGTCGCCGTGCACAATCCGGCCGATCAGAAGTTGATCGGTCATGTGCCGATGCTCGATCAGTCTCAGATCATCTCCGCCGTTGATGCTGCACACCGGGCGTTTGCGGCCTGGCGTGAACAAAGCCTCGATGCCCGCGGGACGATTCTGCGGCGCTGGGCGGCGTTGATCCTTGAGCATCAGGAAGACCTGGCGCGCATCCTCAGTCAGGAACAAGGTAAACCCCTGGCCGAGTCACGCGGCGAAATCGCCTACGCCGCCAGCTTCATTCCCTGGTTTGCCGAAGAGGCGCGGCGTCTTTACGGGCAGAACATTCCCAGCCATATCCCTGGCGCGCACTTAGGCACCGTCAAGGAACCGGTCGGCGTCTGTGCGCTGCTGACCCCGTGGAATTTTCCTTCGGCGATGATCACCCGCAAAGCCGCCGCGGCACTGGCTGCCGGTTGCACTGTGGTGATCAAGCCGGCCCATGAAACACCGTTTTCCGCATTGGCTCTGGCGCAACTGGCAGAGGAAGCGGGCTTCCCGGCAGGCGTGTTCAACGTGGTGCTGGGCGAACCGCAAATGGCCATGCAAACCCTGGTGCAGGACACTCGCGTGCGTTCGGTCAGCTTCACCGGCTCAACCCGCGTCGGTAAATTGGTCCTGCAAGCGGCTGCCCAGGATGTGAAGAAGGTGTCGCTGGAGCTGGGCGGTAACGCGCCGTTCATTGTCTGCGCCGATGCTGATCTGGAACTGGCGGTGAAAGTCGCAGTGGAGGCCAAGTTCCAGACCTCCGGCCAGGATTGCTGTGCGGCCAACCGGATCATGGTGCATCGTTCGATTTACCCGGCGTTTCTCAACCGCTTTGCCTCTGCGGTGCGCGAACTGCGGGTAGGCCCGGCGCTGGTGGGTGATCAGGAGCAAAGCGTCGACATCGGCCCGTTGATGCATCAGGCGGCGTTCGATGTTACGGCCGAGCGCGTCGAAGACGCCCTGCTACTTGGTGCACAACGGCTGGTCGGCGGTGAAGCGCACGCCCTCGGCGGGTTGTTCTACCAGCCGACGGTGCTGGCCGACGTTACGCCGCAGATGCGTATCTACCGCGAAGAGAATTTCGCGCCGATCGCCGGCGTCATGCCTTTCGACACCCTCGAGCAAGCCATCGAAATGGCCAACGACACCGAATACGGTCTGGCGGCCTACATTTGTTCCAACCGCCTGGACCTGATCTACCCCCTGATTCGCCGCCTCGACCACGCCATGATCGCGGTCAATGGCGTCAAGTTTACCGGCCATCCGATCCCGTTCGGTGGCATGAAAGCCTCGGGGCTGGGCCGCGAGGGCGGCACCGAGGGCTTCGAAGCCTTTGTCGAAACCAAATACTTTTGCCTGCACCATCAAGGCCAGTTCTAAGGAGATCCGCCATGAGCCAAGAACTCGATACGCTGTTCGAACAAGATCGCGCGCACTTCATGCACCCGTCGACCCACGCCCATGACCACGCCAGCGGCGCGCTCAAGGGGCGCATCATCAAGAGTGCGTCGGGTATTCGTATTCGCGATCATGAGGGCCGCGAATTCATCGACGCCTTTGCCGGCCTGTACTGCGTGAACATCGGCTACGGTCGCACCGAAGTCGCCGATGCGATCTACAAGCAAGCCAAGGAGCTGGCTTACTACCACACCTACGTCGGCCATTCGACCGAAGCGATCATCGAGCTGTCGAGCCGCATCATCGACTGGGCGCCCGAGGGCATGAAAAAGGTCTACTACGGCCTGTCCGGTTCCGACGCCAACGAAACCCAGATCAAATTGGTGCGCTACTACAACAACGTACTGGGCCGCCCGCAGAAGAAAAAAATTATCTCCCGTGATCGCGGTTACCACGGTTCGGGCATCATGACCGGAAGCCTGACCGGCCTGCCGAGCTTCCATCAGCATTTCGACCTGCCGGCCGAAGGCATCAAGCACACCGTGTGCCCGCACTGGTACCGCAAGGCGCCGACCGGCATGGATGAAGCGGCGTTCGTGCGCTATTGCGCCGAGGAGCTGGAAAAAATGATCCTGGCCGAAGGGCCGGACACCGTGGCCGCGTTTATCGGCGAACCGTTGATGGGTACCGGCGGCATCATTGTTCCGCCAGCCGGCTACTGGGCCGCGATTCAAGCGGTGCTGAACAAATACGACGTGTTGCTGATCGCCGACGAAGTGGTCTGCGCTTTCGGTCGGCTGGGTTCGAAGATGGGCAGCCAGCGTTACGGTATGCGCCCGGATCTGATCACCACTGCCAAAGGTCTGACCAGCGCCTATGCGCCGTTGTCGGCGGTGATCGTCGGTGAAAAAGTGTGGAGCGTGATCGAAAAGGCGTCCGAATCCCAAGGTGCCATGGGCCATGGCTGGACGTACTCGGGGCATCCGATTTGTGCCGCCGCCGCCTTGGCCAACCTCGATATTCTCGAGCGGGAAAACCTGACGGCCAACGCCGAGAAGGTCGGCAGCTACCTGAACCGTCGGTTGCGTGAAACCCTGGAAGGTCATCCGCTGGTGGGTGAAGTGCGCGGCGACGGTATGCTGGCTGCCGTTGAGTTCATGGCGGATCGTGAGCAGCGTACCCCGTTCGATGCGGCCTTGAAGGTCGGCCCGAAAGTGTCGGCGGCCTGTCTTGAGCGCGGCATGATTGCCCGGGCGATGCCCCATGGCGACATTCTTGGCTTCGCACCACCGTTGATCCTGTCCGAGGAAGAGGCCGACCTGATCGTCGACATCACCAAAAGCGCGGTCGACCAAGTAGCCAATGAGGTGCTGGGCTGACGCCATCGGGTCTGAGCATTCGTCCCCCCCCAAAAAAAAAGGCCGTCCGATCAGTGATCGGGCGGCCTTTTTTCACTGTAAGTCGCAATAGTTAACAAGTACAAAAAATGGTTTACAAGATGCGGCGATCTCGATACTTCAAGATTTGTGAAAACTCGCCCCTCCTCGATTCTTCCACTCCGCGGTCATCCACCGCCAGGGACTGAGTCTTAATTCCAATGGAGTTGAGCCACATGCTTGTGCTCATGCGACACCCTAAGGTGTCAATCTTCATTGCGTCTCCTCGAAAACCGACGGTGATGCCTGTCAATCCGTCCCTCATATGTCCTATTATTTTGTCAATCCTACCTAACCTCATTGACAGTCAACCTTCTTTGGGCGAATTCCTGCCCAACCGAGTGATTTCAATATCCGGAACAGTGTCAATGTGGGGGATCGATAGGTAATACACTCTATTACTGGCCGGATGATCCACTGGTGGCAGAAGCGACTGCGCGGATCAAGCCGCGCAAGTAATCCCGGAGACGCCAGTTCCCACACAAACCCTATTTCACATTGGGCTTGGTGTTATTGCGCAGCGGGCAGCAAGAACCGCGCAATCACCGGCAGGTGGTTGGAAATACGCAATGTATCGTCCTGCCGCACCCGCGCTTCGACCTTCTTCAGCCTGGGGCTATAGAACAGATAATCCACCGTGCGATCCGGCCCATTGAGGCTTGGGTCGTTGGGAAAGTGGGTCAGCCACTGGGCCCGGTCGATCCCGCTGGACTGGCTGTTGCTGGGCACCATCGGGTATTTGTCCCACAACAGATGCAGTTCGCTGTCTGGCGAATACTGCCCACGCTTGCCGGCGTCCAGGCGCAGGAATTGCCCGAGCGGCAGCAGGTTGAAGTCCCCGCCGATCAGCCACGGCGTGCCGCGGCTTTCGAATTTATCCAGCAGCTTGATGGTCGCCTGCACTTGTTCGCGCACCGCGCTATGGCCGGGTGCGCCGTTGTCCAGGCGGGTGTTGAGTACTGCCAGTTGGCCGCCATCGCTCAATGGCAGGTAACTGAGCAGCAACGCCGGCTTGGGCTGGAACTGTCGGCTGATCAGGTTGGCCGAGGCTACGGGCAGTTGCAGGCGTTCGGCATGTTCGATCTGGTAGCGGCTGAGGGTCACCAGCTTGCGGCCGACGCTGCCGAAGATATGCCAGTTGGGCACAAAGTCGGCTTTCCAGTCGAAGGCCTGGACGCTGCACGGGTAGAGGTCCACCAGCCGCTCCTGGAGCAGCGCCAGTTGATCCTGGTAATGGGACGGCTTGGCGCCTTCGTCCAGTTCCTGCAGCAACAGCACGTCCGGTTGTTCGTCACGGATCACCCGCGCCACTTCATCCAGGCTGGAGGCCATGTCTTCCACCGTGGGCCGTTCGTCCGGGCCACTGCCGTCCGGGGTGTCGTACCAGAACACGTAGTTCTTGCCCGCCAGGTATTGCACGTTCCAGGTCATCACCTTGAGCGCCTGGCCGGGTAGCAGGGTGGGCGCGCGCGGCACGCCGCAGTGTACGGGCAGGATCTGCTTGTCGTCGGGGCGCCAGGTCAGGCTGTAGACCAGGGCGGTCAGCAAACCTGCGAGGATCAGCAGGCCCACCAGGGTTATACGCAGTAAACGGGTCATCGGCTCGCCTTAGGGCGCTGCAGGACAGGCCCCGAGCATACCCGACCGGCGGCCGGGAGCCCAAGGGCCACGTTAGCGGGCGTCGGCATCGCCGGCGATCAGCATGAACAGGCGGAACAGCACCACGCTGGTAAACAGCTGCAAGAAACTATGGGCGCTGTCGATCAGCACCGCCAGCAGCGGGTTCTGCAGGTCGGGCCAGGCCGCGACGCTGGCGCCCTTGAGCAGCCACAGCGGGGTCATCACGCACAACAGGCAGACCAGGATGCGCAGGAAATGCCCTCGGGTCAGGCGAAAACTTTCCTTCATCGCCGCCAGCGCCGTCATACCACGCAGTACCAGCAGGTATTCGGCGAAGGCCAGGGTGACCATCAGCCACAGCCCCGGCAGGAAATACAGCGACAACCCCAGCAGGATCAACAGGGTGCTCATGGCGGTCAGCAGCGCATAGCGTGGCCACAGGGTCAGCGCCATGGCCAGCACGTCGGCGGTGCGCGGCGACTCGCCACGGCTGCGGGCGTCGAGGAACAGGATCAGGGCGGCGGTGTACAGCGGATACACCAGCAGGCCCACGATCATGCTGTAGCCGGTAAACGCCTCCGGGCCCAGGGTGTGATCGAGCACTTGTTGCAGCACGGCCTCCAGGATCACCAAGGGCAGGCACAACTGCACGATGGCGCCCAGGTTGCGCTGGAAAAAGTAGAAAGAGTCGCGCAGAACAGTCAACGGATTCATCAAGGTCATCACAGGCGGAAAAAGCAGCGGACACTTTAACCGATCACCGACAAACGTAAACCTTGGGTAAAGATCATTGAAACGTCACGGCCCAGCCCCATTACTGGTGACGTACCTTGCCCATTGCGGGCGGGACGCGGATTTTTACCGGCAATCTAACGAGGTCGCCATGAACAGCGAAGAGCAAACCCTGATCGATGGACTGTTTTCACGGTTGCAGCAAGCCGAAACGGACTCAGCCCCCCGCGACGCCCAGGCAGAAGCGCGGATCAAGGAGCACATCACTCGCCAACCGGCCGCCGGGTATTTCATGACCCAGGCGATTCTGGTGCAGGAAGCCGCGATCAAGAGCCTGGATGCGCAGAACCAGCAGCAGGCGCAACAGATCCAGCAATTGCAGGATGAACTGCAACGGGCCAGGACCGCGCAGCCGGCGGCGGGCGGCGGTGGGTTCCTGTCGAGCATCTTTGGTGGCAGCTCCCGCGAGCCGCAGCCTGCGCCCAGCGCGCCGGCATCGAACGCGGGCGGTTGGCGCGAACCGACCCGGCCGGGCTTCAACAGCGCGCCGGCGCCGCAACAGAACTATCAGCAACCCCAGCAGGCAGCGACCATGGGCGGCGGCTTTCTCGGCGGCGCCCTGAAAACCGCAGCCGGCGTGGCCGGTGGTGTGATGCTGGCCCAGGGCATCAGCAGCCTGTTCAGCCATAACCAGCAGCCGCAAGTGGTGGAAGAGATTGTCCGCGAAGAACCGGCGCCGGCCAGTGACAACAGTGGCTGGGGCAACGACAGCGCGGACACCTACGCCGACAGTGGTTATACCGACGATTCCTCCTTCCTTGGCGACGACGATTCTTTCGTCTGACACACACTGAACCGGGGCGCATTGTCGTCCCGGTCTGATTTTTCTCGGAAAGCGCCTCTTGGCTGGCATACTGACGACCTTTGCGGGCCATCACGTCCCCGGTGCCATGAGGATATGCGGTGAAAAAAATTGCAGTGTTCGCCGATGTCCAGAACCTCTACTACACCGTACGCCAGGCCTATGGCTGCCACTTCAACTATGCCGCCCTGTGGGCCGATATCAGCCAGCGCGGGCAGATCGTCGAGGCGTATGCCTATGCCATCGACCGTGGCGACAGCAAGCAGCAGCAATTCCAGCAGATCCTGCGCAACCTGGGCTTTACCGTGAAGCTCAAGCCGTACATCCAGCGCAGCGATGGCTCGGCCAAGGGCGACTGGGACGTAGGCATCACCATCGACATCATGGACGCCGCCGCCCAGGTCGACGAAGTGGTGCTGGCCTCGGGGGATGGCGATTTCGATATGTTGCTCGACCGCATCATCCATAAACATGGCGTCGAAGCCGTGGCCTACGGCGTGCCGGGGCTGACGGCCAACTCGTTGATCCGCGCGGCCAGCCGCTACGTGCCTATCGAAGGCGCGTTGTTGCTCAAATAGATTTTCAGATGGGGTTGGAACAGGTTTGGAACGGATAGCGGTCATCGACTTTGAAACCACCGGCATCTCGCCGAGCAGCAGTTGCCGGGCCACGGAAATCGCCGTGGTCATCCTGGAGCAGGGCCAGATCGTGGACCGCTACCAGAGCCTGATGAACGCCGGCGTACGTGTGCCGGGGTTTATCGAGCAACTGACCGGCATCAGCAACGCCATGCTGCGCAGCGCGCCGCCGGCCGAGCGGGTGATGAACGAGGTCAATGAATTTGTCGGCACCACACCGCTGCTGGCGCACAACGCCGCGTTCGACCAGAAGTTCTGGGACTTCGAGCTGGGCCTGATCCGCCGCACCCGCCTGCAAAAATTCGCCTGCTCGCTGCTTCTGGCCCGCCGGCTGATGCCCGCTGCACCGAACCACAAGCTTGGCACCCTGACCGCCTACGCCCAGTTGCCCCACACCGGCAAGGCTCACCGGGCAATGGCCGACGCCGAAATGGCGGCCAACCTCACCGCCCACCTGGCCCAGGAACTGCGCCGTGCCCACGGCTTGCGCGAACTGTCCCACGATCTGCTGTGCAGCTTGCAGAAAGTGCCGGCGGCGAAGATCACGGATCACCTGAAGAAGCATCGCGGGTTCTGATCTCAATCTTCAGAACAATCAAGCTCCCACAGGTGATCGCACCCAGCCCGGGCAACCCGGTCCACTGTGGGAGCCGGGCTTGCCCGCGATGGCGCCCGCTCAGGCGCCGCCATTCTTCTTCTCCAGATGCCCCAATGGCACCCGTCGTTCTATGGCGCTCGACAAGATGATCGAGGTCTTGCTGAACCCGAATTTCGCCACGCGGTTGATCAGGTTTTCCAGCTCCGGCATCGAGCCCACCGCCGCCTGCATGATCACGCACGGGTCGCCGGTGACCCGGTGGCACTCGGTCAGCTCGGGGATTTCTGCCAGCGCGTCGTACACTTTCTGGCTGCCGTTGTTGGTCAAGCGCAGTTCGATCGTGCACTGGATCGGCAAGCCGATCTTGGACAGGTCGACCTTGGCCTGGTAGCCGGTGATCACGCCGCTGGCTTCCAGCTTGGCCACGCGTTCGGCCACGGCGGGGGCGGAGAGGTTTACGGTGCGGGCCAGTTGCGCGTAGGTGGCGCGGCCATCCTCCAGCAGGGCGCTGAGGAGCATGCGGTCGTATTTGTCCATGAATAAGGCTCTGGCAGTGAGGGGCTTTTGAATACAAGGCTTATAGCCCTGATAACCATGATTTGAAAAGTGTATGGGCACTTTAAACAGGTTTTGTAACTTATGTTTATTGGTGTGGATTTCTAAAATAGCCATCCCTTGTCTTGCCGCAGAGCTGCCCATGCCTGGCCCACGCCGTTTTCCCTTACCGTTGATCGCCGCTTTTTTTGCACTGTATGTGATCTGGGGGTCTACCTACCTGGTGATCCGCATTGGCGTGGAGTACTGGCCGCCGTTGCTGTTGGCGGGCATTCGCTTCTGTGTGGCGGGGGCACTGATGTATGGCTACCTGCGTTGGCGCGGGGTGCCAGCGCCGACCTGGGCGCAGTGGAAAGCCGCGGGCATGATCGGCATCTTGCTGCTGACCTTCGGCAATGGCGCGGTGAGTGTGGCTGAACACACCGGCGTTACTTCCGGGGTTGCAGCGCTGGCCGTGGCGACGGTGCCGCTGTTTACCTTGCTCTGTGGCTATTTCTGGGGCGCGCGTAATACCCGTCTGGAATGGGCCGGGGTGATTCTGGGGATGATCGGCATTGCCATGCTCAATATGGGCTCCAACCTGCAGTCGAGCCCGCTGGGCGCAGGGTTGCTGTTGTTCGCTGCTGCCTCCTGGGCGTTTGGTTCGGTCTGGAGCCGGCACTTGCCGTTGCCCCAGGGCGCCATGGCCAGCGCCGCTGAAATGCTGGTCGCCGGGGTGGTGTTGTTGATCGGCAGCGCACTCAAGGGCGAACACCTGGAAGCCATGCCCCCAGTGGAAGGCTGGCTGGCCCTGGCCTACCTGACCGTGTTTGGCTCGATCATCGCCTTCAACGCTTATATGTACCTGCTCAAGCATGTGCGTCCGGCGGCGGCCACCAGTTATGCCTACGTCAACCCGGCGGTGGCGGTGTTGCTGGGGATTGTGTTCGTGGGTGAGACCATCGGCCTGGAGGAAGCCCTGGCGATGCTGGTGATTATCAGCGCGGTGCTGTTGATCAGCCTGCCCCAGTGGCGCAAGCCGAAGCCGGAAATAAGGTAAACTGCCGCGCATTACGCCCTTGCGCTGAATTTTTCCTACGGTAAACACATGACTTTCGCCACACTTGGCCTGATCGAACCCTTGCTGCGCGCCCTTGAGACGCTTGGCTACCAGACCCCGACGCCGGTGCAGGCGCAAGCCATCCCGGCCGTGCTGGCCGGCCGCGACCTGATGGCCGCGGCCCAGACCGGCACCGGCAAGACCGCCGGTTTCGCCGTGCCGCTCCTGCAATTGCTAACCCTGGAAGGGCCAAAAGTCAGCGCCAACTCGGTGCGCTCGCTGATCCTGTGCCCGACCCGCGAGTTGGCCGAGCAGGTTCACGCCAGCGTCGCCCAGTACGCCGAACACCTGCCGCTGACGACCTACGCGGTGTACGGCGGCGTCAGCATCAACCCGCAAATGATGAAGCTGCGCAAGGGGGTCGATGTGCTGGTGGCCACCCCTGGCCGCCTGATCGACCTGTTCCGCCAGAACGCGCTGAAACTCAATCAGCTGCAAACCCTGGTGCTGGATGAAGCCGACCGCATGCTCGACCTGGGCTTCTCGGAAGAGCTGGCGAACATTTACCGCATGTTGCCGAAAAAGCGCCAGACCCTGCTGTTTTCCGCGACCTTCTCCGATGACATCCGCCTGCTGGCCGGGCAGATGCTCAATGACCCTTTGAGCATTGAAGTCAGCCCGCGCAACGTCGCCGCCAACACCGTCAAGCAGTGGGTGGTGCCGGTGGACAAGAAGCGCAAGGCCGAACTGTTTGTGCACTTGATGCGCAAGGGCAAGTGGAAGCAGGTGTTGGTATTTGCCAAGACCCGTAATGGCGTGGATGCATTGGTCGATAAGCTACAAGGCCTGGGGATCAATGCCGACGGTATCCACGGTGACAAGCCACAAGCTACGCGCCAACGTGCCCTGGACCGTTTCAAGGCCAGTGATGTGCAGATCCTGGTGGCCACCGATGTGGCGGCCCGTGGCCTGGATATCGAGGACTTGCCGATGGTGGTCAACTTTGACCTGCCGATTGTCGCCGAGGATTACATCCACCGCATCGGCCGCACCGGCCGGGCCGGCAATACCGGTGAGGCGATTTCCCTGGTGTGTGCCGATGAAGTGAACATGCTTTCGGCTATCGAAATGCTGACCCGCCAGACCTTGGCTCGCCATATGGAGCAGGACTTTGAACCCGAGCACCGCGTGCCGGACACCGATGCCAGCGGGCAAGTGGTGAAGAAGCCGAAAAAACCGAAGAAGCCTAAGACGTCTGGCGGGGGCGGTAAGCGTAACCTGGGCAAATGGGTGGACAGTGGCGAGGCGGCACCGGTAGAGCCGTCGATCAAGCCGGTGCGTAAGGTGCCGGTTTTTAATACGGGGCCGCGTAAAAAGAAGTAACTGTTTTTTGTTGATCAAATAAACAGTCAGTGAGTCGTGTGGGCGGGGCAATCCCGCTCACATTAGTTTGTCTAAATATTGCTCGATAAATAATTGAAGCCCCTTCTTGTAAAGTTGTGCTTTGTTCTATCTGGAAATATTTTGTTGAGTTGAAAGTTGTGTGGTGTTGGAACTTTTAGAACTCAATGACCACCATGATTTGGTCGTCAACGTGTTTGTTGATATCGATTTTATGGAGGGTGGTATGGCGTTTCCTTTGGTTCCGATCATTATAGCCGCACTAAGTGGTGCGATTGTTACAGGTACCGGCATTGCGGTTATTGACAAAAGAGTAAGAGAGAATAAAGAGGTGGCCGAAACTAGCAAAAAGTTGCTTGGTGAGGCGGAAAGGCTAATCGGGGAGGGGAAGCTTTACCCCGCCTTTCAGGCATATCAAAAATTTGCAGATTATGTGATGAGTAACTACAAACTTTCACCAGAACAAAAGTTGGCGTATAAAGAGCGGTATGAAGAGCTCGTAGACGTTGCAAAAGAAAAACATGACAAGCTGAAAGCTGACTATAAAAAAAATATCAAGGAGGCCGAGAAGGAAGACAGTGGCGCTGCACTCTACAAGGTTCAGGCTGAGCACCTTGCACAATTGGAGAAAATATTGGGAGCAGGGGCGCCGGAGCTTAAGAAAACAGAAGATTCTTTTGGGATTAACTATCAAGTTCAGAAGTACGGCGTTAACTACAATTGATAAACAAGGAGGGCGTTTGTTTGCTTCGGGCCGGAAATGCTAGAGGCGGGCTATTGTTTAGCCTATGAGCCCTCTGCAAGAGCGAAGCATGGCGACTTGCGGTTGGCAAGGCGAGTGCCTTATCCCGTTAAAAAATATTCTTTCGGATAAGAGTTTAATGCTTTTGGAAACTTTTAGATGTTGATGGCCACACATAAAAGTGTCATGGTTTTTTTGAATTTCGATTTTAAGTGGAGCGTGAATATGATTAATCCTCTTTTTGCTTCAGCTGGGTTAGGCTCGATGGCGAGTGCCGGTGCGGGGGGTAAAATTAATGACTCAGAAAAAAATACGGCCATTGAAAAGGTAAGGGCAAAAGAAGAGGAAGTGGCTAAGTTAAATAATAAGGTGAAAGAGTATACCAAGGCAGGGGACTTGGATGCCGCAACCCAGGCACTTAAGGAGTATGAAGACTATGTGAATAAAAACTTCGGACCTCCGCCGGGGGAGGCGAGGGCTTTTAAAGATGAATATGCAAAGCTAGAAAAGAAGCCTTTTGATACGCCCGGTCAGCCTCAGAAAAGCGCCATTATGTACGGTTGAAAAGTTTTCAGGGAGGCGTCTTTGTCTGCCAGCTTTGTGCGTAGAGCACCAATAGTGGGAGGGGCGTACTTTGAGTCTAACTGACGAGTATAAAATCGCCCTGCAAGTAGCAGTGGGGGTGGTTTTTTACCTTAAGTATGTCAAAGGGTTTTTGTGAAATTCAACTTTAAATGGAGAGTTGATATGGCTATTCCTTTTTTGATTTTAGGTGGGATGGGTTTGTTGGCAGCTGCCGGTGTCGGTGTTAGCATTAGTGAGTCAGAGAAAAGTAAGAGAGGTGAAAAAATAAGAGCAGCAAAAGAGGCCGTGGGTGAAATGATTGATGAGGTGAAAACGTTTGTTCAGGCGGGGAGTTTTCACTCAGCACTCAAGGCCCTTCAAGATGGTGAGGTTTATCTGATGAAAAACTACGATCTTTCGCCGGAACACAAGGAGATGTTTAAGGGTAATTATGCTGCGCTAGAAAAGTTGTTGTAGCACACTACAAGGCTAGTACTTTGGCGCTGGAGCTAAACCGTCAGAGAGGTCTTTTGGTGTGAGTTGGCAGCCCGCCAGTCTTGTGCGTAGAGCAACCAATAGTAGGAGGGGCGCATCTTGAGTCTAAAAGACGAACATAAAAGTATCCCGCAAGTAGCATCGAGTGAATTTGATTGCTTCGAGCCGAAAATGCCAGAGGAAGACTATTCTTCATCCTATCAGCATTCTGCGCAGGATGAAGTACAGCTACTCCCGGTGGATGAGCATTTACTTAACTCTCTTCGAGAGCTTCACGAGATGATACAAGCGCTGGTTATCAATGGGCCCGAGCATGAGCGCCCGACCACGGAGCAGCGCTTTTATCGTGGCGGCCTGAGACAACATTTGCTGTAAGTACAGGGTTGGGGGCATCAATGCCCCCAATCTTTAGTGAGCCCAAGAGCTGTCCAGCCACGTCAATATGCCCCGCCCCGCCATCCGCCCACTGGCAAAACACCCCGTCAGCAAATAGCCGCCGGTCGGTGCCTCCCAGTCCAGCATCTCCCCGGCACAGAACACCCCCGCTAATGGCTTGAGCATCAAGCGCTCATCCAGTAATTCAAACGGCACGCCGCCGGCAGTGCTGATGGCTTCATCCAACGGTCGGGTTTGTACCAGGGTCAGGGGCAGTGCCTTGATATCCACAGCCAACCGCGCCGGATCATGGAAGTGCTCTGCGGGTGCCAACTCGCGCAACAGCGCGGCCTTTACCCCATCCAGGCCCAACTGGCTGTGCAAATGCTTGCTCATCGAGCGTGAGCCACGGGGCTTGGCCAGCGCCGCCTGCACCTTGTCCAGCGGCTTGCCCGGCAGCAGGTCGATGTGCACGGTGGCAGAGCCTTCGCGGTTGATGGCTTCGCGAAGCGGCGCCGACAGCGCGTAAATCAGGCTGCCTTCGATACCCGTCGCGGTGATGACGCATTCGCCCAGGTGAGGCTTGTCATCCGCCAGGCCTATCGCGACATTTTTCAGTGGCGCGCCGGCGAATTTGCTCACCATCAATTCGCTCCAGGCTGACACCTCGAAGCCACAATTGCTCGGTTGCAGCGGGGCGCAGGGTACGCCTTGGTCTTCCAGCAACTTCAGCCAGGCGCCGTCGGACCCCAGCCGCGACCAACTGCCGCCGCCGAGGGCCAGCAGCACGGCATCGCTGTGGACAATTTTCTCGCCATCCGGGCTGTGGATCATTAAGCCGCCGTCGGCACTCCAGCCCAGCCAGCGATGCCGGGTGTGGATAACCACCCCTTGGTCACGCAGGCGCTTGAGCCAGGCCCGCAGCAGCGGTGCGGCTTTCATATCGGTCGGAAACACCCGGCCGGAGCTGCCGACAAAGGTTTCGATACCCAGGCCATGAATCCATTCGCACAACGCCTCGGCACCAAACTGGCGCAGCAGCGGGGCGATATCTGGCGCGCGTTCGGCATAGCGGGCGAGGAACGCCGGGTAGGCTTCGGAGTGGGTGATATTCATGCCACCCACGCCCGCCAGCAGGAACTTGCGCCCCACCGAGGGCATGCCGTCATACAGGTCCACCCGGACCCCGGCCTGGCTCAGGACTTCGGCGGCCATCAGCCCGGCGGGGCCGCCGCCGATGATCGTGACGTGATAAGGCTGGGCTGGGATTTGCGGCATGGCGGTGGCTGCGGTTCGGCGAAGTAGGCCGAGCATTCTACCCGAGGACCGCGAAACTGCCTGATCAAAAAACGTACATCTTCCTACATGCTATACGGTTCCTGCCTTACAGGCGTTTACGCTCAAGTTATCCACAGGCCGTTCCACAGGCATTGTGGGTAACGCGCTCATACTTCAATGACAACCTGATGACGTCCACACCCGCTGCGCACTGTGGTGCAGGATGCCATGGCGGCGGGCCAGGGCAGGGCGGTCCTTGCTGTAGCCGCCACCAATCACCCCCATCACTGGGATGTCGCGGCCCAGGCAGTGGCGCATCACGCTTTCGTCACGGGCGGCGACGCCTTCGTCTGTCAGCTTGAGGTAGCCGAGGGCGTCATCCTTATGCACATCGACGCCGGCGTCATACAGCACCAGGTCAGGCTGGTACAACGGCAGCAGGTAGTTGAGGGCATCGTCCACCACCTTGAGGTAATCGGCATCCCCCATGCCCATGGGCAGCGGGATATCCCAGTCGCTGGTGGCCTTGCGTGCGGGGAAGTTTTTTTCGCAGTGCAGGGACACGGTAATGGCATCGGGGGTGTCGTGGAGGATGCGTGCGGTGCCATCGCCCTGATGCACATCACAGTCGAAGATCAGCACCCGGTTGACCCGCCCGCTGGCCAGCAGGAAGTGGCTGATCACCGCCAGGTCATTGAAGATACAAAAGCCCGCCGGGTAATCGTAATGGGCGTGGTGGGTGCCACCGGCCAGGTGGCAGGCCAGGCCGTGTTCCAGGGCCTGTTCGGCCGCCAGTAACGAACCGCCGACCGCCCGTACCGTACGCCGGGCCAGGGCTTCGCTCCAGGGCAGGCCGAGGCGCCGTTGGTCTTCGCGGGACAAGTCGCCGCTCATATAGCGTTCGATATAGCCAGGGTCATGGGCCAGGGCGAGGACGTCGGCCGGGCACAACTGGGGACGCAGCAGTTGGCTGTCCTGGGCCAGGCCGCTGTCGACCAGGTGATCGCGCAGCAGCCGGAACTTGTCCATGGGGAAGCGATGATCCGCCGGGAACTCGGGGCTGTAGTCGTCGTGGTAGATCAGTGGCAAAGGCATGGCAATTTCTGACAGGAACCAGCGACGGATCTTAACAGCGCTGTACACTCACGCACATGGCCGGGGAGGGGAACGATGGAGCCGATACTGGAGTTGGAAAGCGCGCGCCTGGTGCTGCGCCAATGGCGCGACAGCGATCTGCCGGCGTTTGCCCGCATGTGCGCCGACCCGCAGGTGATGCGCTATTTCCCGGCCCCCCTGGACCGCCTGGAAAGCGCCGCCCTGATCGGGCGGGTACGCGGGCATTTTGCCGAGTTCGGGTTTGGCCTGTGGGCCCTGGCACGCAAGGACAGCGGCGAGTTTATCGGCCTCACGGGGTTGATGCATGTCGGCTTTGAGGCCGACTTCACCCCGGCGGTGGAGATCGGCTGGCGTCTGGCCCGCGAGCACTGGGGCCTGGGCTTTGCCAGTGAGGCGGCCTGGACCGCGTTGCGTGGTGGGTTTGATCGTTTGCTACTGGAGGAGATCGTGGCCTTTACCACCGAGGCCAACCTGGCGTCGCAGAAAGTCATGCAGGCCATCGGCATGCATTACGATCCGGCGGCAGATTTTCAGCACCCCAGGCTCGCGGCGGATGATCCGCTGCGCCATCATGTGTTGTACCGCATCACCCGCGCCCAATGGTTGGATACGCTGCACGGATAAGCAGGCCGCCCGATGTGATTCCCCGCCGCAGCCAAGACTGCGCGGTTTTGCCCTGTGTGAGGAGAGTTTGAATGAGCCAAGTGTTGGAAGATCTGGTCGACTTGCTGACCCTGGAACCGATTGAAGAAAACCTCTTCCGTGGTCGCAGCCAGGACTTGGGCTTTCGCCAACTGTTCGGCGGCCAGGTCTTGGGCCAGTCGCTGTCGGCGGCCAGCCAGACCGTTGAAGAGGCGCGGCATGTGCATTCGTTGCACGGCTATTTCCTGCGTCCGGGGGATGCCGGGCTGCCGGTGGTCTATCAAGTGGACCGGGTACGCGATGGCGGCAGTTTCAGCACGCGCCGGGTGACGGCGATCCAGAAGGGCAACCCGATCTTCACCTGCAGCGCCTCGTTCCAGTACGACGAAGAAGGCTTCGAGCACCAGACCACCATGCCGGTGGTGGTAGGCCCGGAGAACCTGCCGTCGGAGCTGGAGCTGACCCGGCAGCGCGCGCACCTGATCCCCGAACCCATGCGCGAAAAACTGCTGTGCCCCAAGCCGATCGAAGTGCGCCCGGTGACCGAGAAAGACCCGTACAACCCGCAGCCGGGCGATCCGGTCAAGTATGTGTGGTTCCGCGCCGATGGCGCCCTGGCCGACTTGCCGGCCTTGCATAAGTACCTGCTGGCCTACGCCTCGGACTTTGGCCTGCTGACCACCTCGTTGCTGCCCCATGGCAAGACCGTGTGGCAGAAGGACATGCAAGTGGCCAGCCTGGACCATGCTTTGTGGTTCCACGCCGACCTGCGGGCCGATGACTGGTTGTTGTACGCCATGGACAGCCCATGGTCCGGCAATTCCCGTGGGTTCTCCCGTGGCAGCGTGTACAACCGCGCCGGCCAACTGGTGGCCTCGGTGACCCAGGAGGGTTTGATCCGCCATCGCAAGGATTGGGCATGAGCCTGGCCGACGTTAAGCACTGGGTGTTTGATATGGACGGCACCCTGACCGTGGCCGTGCATGACTTTGCGGCAATCCGCGTGGCCCTGGATGTTCCGCCTGCCGACGACATCCTCACTCACCTGGCGACATTGCCCGCGGCTGAAGCGGCGGCCAAGCATGCCTGGTTGCTGGAGCATGAGCGTGAACTGGCGCTGGGGTCGGTGGCGGCCACGGGCGCGGTGGAGCTGGTTCGGGACTTGGCGGCACGGGGCTATCGCCTCGGGATCCTGACGCGCAATGCGCAGGCGTTGGCGCACATCACCTTGCAGGCCATCGGCCTGGCGGACTGCTTTGCCGTGGAGGATGTGTTGGGACGTGACGATGCACCGCCCAAGCCGGCCCCCGGAGGCCTGTTGAAACTGGCCCGGGCCTGGGATGTGGCGCCGGCCGAGATGGTGATGGTGGGTGACTATCGCTTTGACCTGGATTGCGGGCGGGCGGCGGGGACGCGGACGGTGTTGGTCAACCAGCTCGAAAACCCCTGGCCTGGGCTGGCTGACTGGCATGCCAAGGACTGCGCGGCATTGCGCCAGATGATCTAGCCCAGGCAGCACATTTTTGATTGGGTTTTTCCAGGGCGGTTAGTGGAACAAGGCTTCCTGCCCCTGCGGCGAGGTAAACATCTTGTCGCCATCATGCCCAACCCCAGGCACTTCAACCAACCGCTGGCTCAACTGCGGATGCCGCAGCTTGAGGTAGTCAAAATAGTTGTGCCCACGAATCAGCCGGTAGGCGCCCTGGGCCTCGGCCGCGCAGCTCTTGTCCAGGGCCGGGTGGTTGGGGTCGGTGTCCTGCTGGCCCAGCAGGTAGGTGATATCGCGCGCGACGTAGGCTTTTTCCAGTTGCTGGGGGCTTTGGCCATTGGCATAGGCCGGCAGCTTTTGCAGGCCGTATTTCCAGGCATTGAAGTCCGGGCAACTGGCCGGGGTAAACGGCACCGGGCGTTGCGGGCTGAAGTAGGCGTAGGACGACGGGTTGGCGATCACATAGCGCAGGCTGATCCCGGCGGTTTGCAGGGCCGGGTGGGCATGGCCGGTCAGGGCAAAGCGCTGCACCACCTGGCCGCCGCCGGAATGCCCGGCGACTACTATTGCCTTGAGGGCCGGGAACAGTGTGCGGTTGCCCAGGTGCTGGATGATCTGGTCCAGGGCCCCGTAGGAGCTGATCTGGTCATGGCCGATTGACGCCTCGCCAGCCATCCACCCATTGCCGTGCCAGCGTAAAACGTTATCGCCCAGGTGATGGCGCTGGATATCGGCCTCGTTGAGAAACTGCGGCGCGATCACCAGGGTATTGGCACCTTGCCCGGCGTGGGCCGCTGCATCTTCGGCACTGTTGAGGTAGGTCTGGGCGTTGCGCAGCCGGCCATGCACGATAATCAACGCGCGAGTGATTTGTGGCAGCGGCTGGCGCCAGTCCTGGCTCAGGCCCAGGCTCAGGTCGCCGGCTTGCAGAGAAAAGCGCTCGGGGCTGACCACCTTGACCGCCTGCCCGGCGGCCTGGGTGGCGGTAGCGCTGGTGATCATCACGCCCAGCAGCCATCCGCAGCGTTTATTCATTTACAGGCTCTTGGCCGTAAACGTGTCGCATTGGGAGATCTGGCCTTGGGCAAACCCGGTCTTGAACCAGCGAACCCGCTGTTGCGAGGTGCCGTGGGTGAACGAGTCGGGGACCACACGCCCCTGGCCCTGTTGCTGCAAGCGGTCATCGCCGATGGCGTTGGCGGCGTTCAGCGCTTCTTCGATATCGCCCGGTTCCAGCCAGTTCAGGCGCTTTTGCGCACGGTTGGCCCAGACCCCGGCGAAGCAGTCGGCTTGCAGCTCCTGGCGGACCAGCAGGCCACCATCGCCTTGCATCTGCCGGCCTTGCTGGCGCGCCACCTGGATTTTTGACGAAATCCCCAGCAGGGTTTGCACGTGATGGCCGACTTCGTGGGCGATCACATAGGCCTGGGCAAAATCGCCGGCCGCCTGGAAGCGCTGGGACATTTCCCGGAAGAAATCCAGGTCCAGGTAGACCTGCTGGTCGGCCGGGCAATAGAACGGGCCACTGGCCGAGGTCGCGCCGCCACAGGCGGAATTCACCCGGCCACGGAACAGGATCAGCTTGGGGTTCTTGTAGGCCAGGCCGTTTTCCTGGAACACCTGGCCCCAGGTGTCTTCAGTGTCGCCCAGCACCGCGCGCACGAAATCCGCCTGCTCATCATTGGCCGGCGGCGCCTGGCGCGTTTGCGGGCTGACCGAAGGGGCCTGCTCGGTCATCTGGCCGCTCAGTTGCCCGAGGATCTGCATCGGGTCCTGGCCGGTCAGCAGGCCGATTCCGACGATCAGCACAATGGCGGTCAGGCTCAGGCCCTTGCCACCCCCAAAGCGCATGCCGCCGCCACCGCCGCCGTCATTGCGCGCGTCGACCACGTTGTCGCTGCGTCGACCCTTTTTCCATAGCATGGGGCAATCCTCTTGATGATCGTGTTGTTAGCGCCGTGATTGAGTATGGCCGTTATTCGCGGCAATACCCTTCGCCCGTGTTGACCACCAGGCAGTCTTTTTTATCCGCCAGCCATTTCAAACCGGTGGCGGCACCATTGCCGGCGCGCAGCACCTGTGGGCCGTCCGGGCGGTTGAAGAGGATGCCGTCTTCGCCAGCCTGACCCTTGAAGGTGCCGGCCGCATCGGCATCCAGGCCGTATTGCATGGTCAGCAGGTAATGCCCGCGCCCGATGCTGTCGTCCTTGCTGACGGTCAGGTGCAGGCCTTCGACGCCGATCCATTTGCCGACCCATTTGTCGGTGGGCAGGGTTTCTGGCACCAGGCTCGCCTGTACCGAAGGCGGCGCCGGCTTGGGCGCCTGGGGGGCTTTATCGCAGGCACTGAGCAGGGCGAGGGTCGAAAGCAGCAACAGGGTTTTTTTCATCGGGGATTGGCCTTGGTTAAAAAGCCTGCAATGGCAGGCTGGCGTGCAGGGTTGGACTGGGTTTGGGCGAATTAGTGCGCTGATCGCCCGCTGTTTGGTTATGCTCTTGAGACCGATGCACCACCCGCTCTAGATTAGCGCGTTGAGTGCCACTGCTTGCGGCGGTCATTTCAGCCTGTCACGCACGAGAATTCAATGACTCTCAGCACCCCACTTTCCGGCGTCAACCATCCCTTCAAGGGCATCGTGCTGATTGTGCTGGCCACGTTCCTGTTTTCCAGCCACGACGCCTTGTCCAAATACCTGGCCGGGTTCTATCCGATCGTGATGGTGGTGTGGGCCCGCTACATGGTGCATACACTGCTGATGGCGGGGATTTTCCTGCCGCAATCGGGCTTGCGCGTGCTGCGCAGCAAGCGCCCGTTATGGCAAGTGGCCAGAGCCTTGTGCCTGCTGGGCACCAGCCTGTTTTTCACCGCCGCCCTGCATTACATCCCGCTGGCGGAAGCCACGGCGGTGAACTTCCTCGCGCCGATCCTGGTGACGGCCCTGTCGGTGCCGCTGCTGGGCGAGCATGTGACGCGGGGCCAGTGGCTGGCGGTGATCTGTGGGTTTGTCGGGGTGATCATCATTGTGCATCCGGGCGGTGAGTTGTTCACCCCGGCGGTGTTGTTGCCATTGGTCTCGGCGTTGTTCTTCTGTTTCTACCAACTGCTGACCCGCATCCTCAGCCAGTACGACAGCCCGACCACCAGCAACTTCTTCGCCGGCCTGTGCAACACCCTGGTGATGAGCGCGTTGGTGCCGTTCTTCTGGCAGGTGCCGACCCTGGGCCATGGCCTGTTGATGCTGGCCCTGGGCACCTGTGGGATGACTGCGCACTTGATGCTGACCCAGGCCTTCCGCTTCGCCGCGCCGGCCTTGCTGGCGCCGTTCGGCTATTGCCAGATCGTGTTTGCGGGGTTGTTGGGCTGGCTGGTGTTCAATCACACCCCGGACCTGACCACGGTGGTCGGGATCGGGGTGATCTGCCTGAGCGGCCTGGCCGCTGCCTGGCAGCAGCGGCGGCGTTGAATCAGGTCGCGACGGTAGGGATCTTGCGCGGTGCCATGAAGTACATCCAGGCCAGGGCGATGAAGTACATCGCCGGGATCAGGGTGAACAGCACGGTGTAATTGTTGTGGGTCACGGTCAGGATATGGCCGACGATCTGGGTCATGAACATTCCGCCGATAGCCGCGCACATCCCGCCAAAGCCAAACACTGTGCTCATCATGTGCTTGGGCGTGTAGTCCATCACCAGGCTCCAGATATTGGCGGTCCAGGCCTGGTGCGCGCCGATGGCCAGGGAGATGGCCAACACCGCGACCCACAGCTGGCTTGCGCCGGCGGCCATGATCACGCCGACGATGCAGCAGGCAAACAGCAGCATCGACAGCAAGCGCGCCTTGATCGGCGGCATGCCACGTCCGATCAGGAACGAGGACAGAACCCCACCGCCCACGCTGCCGAAGTCGGCCGTCAGGTAAATGATGATCAGCGGGATACCCATCTGCGTCACGTTGATCCCCAGGTTGTATTGCTGGTTGAGGAACGGCGGCAGCCAGTACAGGTAGAACCAGAACACCGGCGCGGTCAGGGCGTAGGCAATGGCGAAGGCCCAGGTGCCACGCATGCGCAGGATGCGGCTGAACGGCACGCGAGGTTGTTCCGGCTCGACTTCCTGTTGCACGTAGTCCAGTTCCGATTGCTTCACGCTCGGATGCTCTTCGGGGTTGTAGTACTTCAGGCCCCAGAACACCAGCCAGATCCCACCCAGTGCCGCCATGCACAAAAAGGCGGCCTGCCAGCCCCATACATGCAGCACCAGTGGCAGCAGCATTGGTGTGAGCATGGCGCCGACGTTGGTGCCGGCGTTGAAGATCCCGGTAGCCACCGCCCGCTCGCCGGCGGGGAACCACAGGCGGGTGGTCTTGACGCAAGCGGGGTAGTTGGCCGCTTCGGTCAGGCCGAGGATAAAGCGGCAGACCATAAAACCCAGCGCCGAGGTGGCCAGGCCGTGGGCGCCGGTGGCGATGCTCCACAGCAGCACTGCGCAGAAGAACACGCGCTTGACGCCGACCCGGTCGATCAACCGGCCTTGCAGCACGAAACCAATGGCATAACCCACCTGGAACCAGAAGTTGATGTTGGCGTAGTCCATCGCCGTCCAGCTCATCTCCTTGGCCAGGATCGGCTGCATCACACCCAGGGCGGCACGGTCGATGTAGTTCAGGGTGGTGGCAAAAAATACCAGGGCCAGCATGCCCCAGCGGGTTTTGCCAACGGCGAGGGCGCCGCGAATCTTGTCGCCAATGGCCGCTTGCGGGTTGCCGGGGCGCGGGGCTACGGCGGAGTTTTGCGAAGGCATGAGAAGTACCCGTTTTTTAAAATTGTTAGGGTGTGTTCTGGGTCTTGATCACAGGTTTGCGCCTTGAAAAAGCGGCCCTGGATGCGCAATCGATGGTGCGCAGCGGCTAAAAAATCGTCAATTCGCCAATCGCCATTGTGTTCGATAATCGCCCATAAAACTAACCGGTTGGTACATTTTAAATTGCCGCTTTATCGCCGGGGGCCAATAATTTGCCGCAAACAACACCAGCTTTCATTGCCGGGAGTCACCCCATGCAGCGTTCCATCGCCACTGTTTCCCTGAGCGGCACCCTGCCGGAAAAGCTCGAAGCCATTGCGGCGGCCGGGTTCGATGGGGTGGAAATATTCGAGAACGATTTGCTGTATTACGACGGCAGCCCCCGCGAAGTGCGGCAGATGTGTGCCGACCTGGGCATTGCCATCACCTTGTTCCAGCCGTTTCGCGACTTTGAAGGGTGCCGCCGCGAGCGCCTGGCGCGCAACCTGGAACGGGCCGAGCGCAAGTTCGACCTGATGCAGGAACTGGGCACCGACCTGGTGCTGGTGTGCAGCAATGCCTCGGCGGACTCCACGGGCGAACATTCGATCCTGCGTGATGACTTGAGCCTTTTGGCCGAACACGCCGGCCGGCGTGGCTTGCGCATTGGCTACGAGGCCCTGGCCTGGGGCCGGCACGTCAACACCTGGCAACAGATCTGGCAACTGGTACGCGAGATCGATCATCCCAGCCTCGGGGTGTTGCTGGACAGTTTTCATACCTTGTCACTCAAGGGCGACCCGACGGCGATCGCCCGGATCCCTGGCGACAAGATCTTCTTCGTGCAAATGGCCGACGCGCCGCTCCTGGCCATGGATGTGCTGGAGTGGAGCCGGCATTTCCGCTGCTTCCCCGGCCAGGGCGAGTTCGACCTGCCGGGTTTTCTCGCGCCGATCATTCAGAGTGGCTACACCGGGCCGCTGTCCCTGGAGATTTTCAACGATGGCTTTCGCGCCGCGCCCACCCGGGCCAACGCGGCGGATGGTTTGCGCTCATTGCTGTACCTGGAAGAGAAGACCCGCCAACGCCTGGCGCAGCAGGCCACGCCGGTGGACATCCTGTTTGAGACCCCGGCTGCCAGCGAGTACGACGGCATCGAATTCCTCGAGTTTGCGGTGGATGAAAACCTCGGCGCCCGGCTGACCCAATGGCTGCAACGCCTGGGCTTCGTCAAGGCCGGGCAGCACCGTTCCAAGAGCGTGAGCCTGCTGCGCCAGGGTGATATCAACCTGATCCTCAACTGCGAGCCGTACTCCTTTGCCCACAACTTTTTCGAGGCCCATGGCCCGTCGTTGTGCGCCACGGCGATTCGCGTCAAGGACAGCGCCAAGGCCCTGGAGCGGGCGGTGGCCTACAAGGGCCAGCCTTATCGCGGCCTGGTCGGGCCCAACGAGCTGGAGCTGGCGGCGGTGCGCGCGCCGGATGGCAGCCTGATCTACCTGGTGGACCCGCATGCCGGCGGGTTCTACGACACCGATTTCAACCTGCAGGCCGCCAGCACCCGCGGCGGCGGCCTGCTGCGCATCGACCATATGGCCATGGCGCTGCCGGCCGACAGCCTTGACAGTTGGGTGCTGTTCTACAAGAGCCTGCTGGATTTCGAGGCCGACGATGAAGTGGTGCTGCCGGACCCTTACGGCCTGGTCAAGAGCCGGGCGCTGCGCAGCCGCTGCAGTTCGATCCGCCTGCCGCTGAATATTTCCGAGAACCGCAACACGGCGATTTCCCACGCCTTATCCAGTTATCGTGGTTCCGGTGTGCATCACATAGCCTTCGATTGTGCGGATATTTTTGCCGAGGTCAGCCGGGCCAAAGAGGCGGGCGTGCCACTACTGGATATCCCGCTCAACTACTACGATGACCTGGCGGCGCGTTTTGATTTCGACGATCAGTTCCTCAGCGAGCTGGCGTACTACAACGTGTTGTACGACCGTGATGCCCAGGGCGGTGAGTTGTTTCATGTGTACACCGAACCCTTCGAGGGGCGGTTTTTCTTCGAGATCATCCAGCGCAAAAACGGTTATGCGGGCTATGGCGCCGCCAACGTGGCGGTACGCCTGGCCGCGATGGCCAAGTCGCGCAGCGGGGCGTTGCGTCAGGCCAAGTTGTAGGGCGCTGGTGCTTCCTTCGTACGACGTGGCGGCCCATAATCGGCACCTGCATCAATGGCCGTGAGCGCACCATGACCCCGACCTCCGAACTGCCCGACGCCCCCCTGGCGCCGCGCAAGAGCCGCAAGAACAACCCGGAAAAGACCCGCGAGAACATTCTGCAAGAGGCCATTGTCGAGTTCGTGCAGCAGGGCCTTTCCGGGGCGCGGGTGGATGCCATCGCCGAGCGCATCCACACCTCCAAGCGCATGATCTATTACTACTTCGGCAGTAAGGAGCAACTGTACGTCGAGGTCCTGGAAAAGCTCTACGGGGATATCCGCAACACCGAAACCCGGATGAACCTCACCGCGCTGGAACCCCGTGAAGCGATCCGGCGCCTGGTGGAGTTCACCTTCGACCACCATGACCAGAATGTGGATTTTGTGCGGATTGTCAGCATCGAGAATATTCACAACGCTGAGTACGTAAAGCAGTCGGATGCGATCAAGGCGATGAACAGCAATATCCTTGAGGCGCTTGGGGCGACCTTGCGCCGGGGGGCGGAGCAGGGGCTGTTCCGCGCGGGGCTGGAGCCGCTGGATGTGCATTTGCTGATCAATTCGTTCAGCTTTTACCGGGTGTCCAACCGCCATACCTTCAGTGAGATTTTTCAGATCGAATTGTCGGATGAAGCAATCAAGCAGCGGCATCGGGCGATGATTTGCGAGTCGGTGTTGCGTTACCTACAGGCCTGATCCACCGCCGAATTCAATGTGGGTGTGTTTGTGTGGGAGCTGGCTTCTACAGTGAAGTATTCATGCTCTGGAAATGATCGAGCATCCTTTGTGCATCTGCTTTCTCACCACTGAACAACTCAAAGGCCTTCACCGCCTGGAACACCGCCATATTGCCCCCATCCAGCGTGCGACAGCCCAAGGCCCGGGCGCTGCGCAGCAGCTCGGTTTCCAGCGGGAAGTAGACGATTTCCGCGACCCACAAATCCGCACGCAACAACCCCGCTGGCACGGGCATGCCCGGCAGCTTGGCCATGCCCATGGGCGTGGTGTTGACCAGGCCGTCGGCTGCCGCCATCGCGCTATCCAGGTTGCTGCCGGCGTACGCCCGGTCTGGGCCGAAGTGCTGGTTGAGGTTGGCGGCCAGGCTTTGGGCGCGGTCGTTATCCACATCGAACACACTCAACTGGCCGACCCCCTCGGCCAACAGCGCATGGGCCACCGCCGCGCCCGCGCCACCGGCGCCCATCTGCACCACACGCTGGCGCGCCGCATCCGGCAGGCCACGGCGAAACCCTTCGGCAAAACCCAGGCAGTCGGTGTTGTGGCCGATACGCTTGCCCTCGCGCCAGACCACGGTGTTGACCGCGCCGATGCCCCGGGCTTCGGGCGAGAGTTCATCGAGCAGCGGCAGGATCGCCTGCTTGCACGGGTAGGTGATGTTCAGCCCGGTGAAGTTCATCTGTTCGGCAGCCTTGAGCAGCTCGGGCAGGGCGTTGCTGTCCAGGTGCAACTGATCCAGGTCGATCAGGCGATACAGGTAGCGCAAGCCTTGGGCATCGCCTTCCTGCTCATGCAGGGCCGGCGTGCGGGACGCCTGGATGCCGGCGCCGATCAGGCCGGCGAGGATGGATGGTTTCATTTGAGCACCCGCCCCAAATGCTCAAGGGCCAGGTGGTAGCCGTGGCTGCCAAACCCGGCGAGCACAGCCTTGGCGATGGGCGAGACGAAGGAGTGATGACGAAAGGGGTCGCGGGCATGCACGTTGGACAGATGCACTTCGATCACTGGCAGTTCACTGGCCACCAGGGCGTCGCGGATGGCCACGCTGGTGTGGGTCCAGGCCGCCGGGTTGATCACAATCCCGGCACAGCGGGCGCGGGCGCCGTGGATCCAGTCCAGCAGCTCGCCTTCGTGGTTGGTCTGGCGAAACTCCAGTTTCAGCCCGAGCTGTTCAGCGCTGCGTCCACAGAGCGCGGCGACATCAGCCAGGGTTTCGTGGCCATAGGTGGCCGGTTCGCGGGTGCCGAGCAGGTTCAGGTTGGGGCCGTTGAGGACCAGCACGATAGGTGGCATGGGGGTGTCTCCGGTGTTGTTTTTATGGATGGGAATAAAATGTACTGAATAGTTAATTTGGTCAATTGGCGTGGGCTCCTGCGCAGGGGAAGTGTTCGATTAACGAACGATCAATTGTGGGTGAGGGCTGTATTGGCTGGGGCACGCGCGGTTACAACCCGGCATTTGAAGCGGTGCCAATCGTTACTAGGCTGTGAGGCAGCTCTGGCGATTGGAAGGAGCCGGCTGTCGGTTGATGCTCGTTAAAGCGCCGATCGGTGATAAATAACCTAACGGATGGGTTACGATGAAAGTAGGCACTTACAAAGGACATGTGATTGCAGTGTTGCTCAGGGATGAGCATTGCCCGCCACACGTACATGTCGGGGGCAAGGACTGGGATGCGCGTTTTTGCTTCAGCTTTCTGCATGGGGACGTGGCGTTGTGGGATGTGGATCCCGAGCGGCGGCGGCCACCCAGTGGGGTGCTGGAAGGCATCCGCCAGGCATTGAAGCAGCCGCATTATCTGGCGCGGGCGCGAAGGATCTGGTGGGAGAAGCTGCACACGGTCTGCCTGGAGAACCATTCCTGGGATTGGGAGGCCGATGAGGTCGTGCCGGGGTTGGTCATCCGGCGGGGTGTCTACGTGATCGCCAAGGCCCGGCACGATGTGGCGGGGCGGCGAACCATTTTGAACCTGGTGAGGGCGCCAGGATCCGTGGAGATTGAGTTATGAAAATTGTAAAAGCCAAGGTACGGCCCGATGTCCCGCTCACTGAGGCCGCCATCGATAAGGCGGTGGCCCGTGGGCGCAAGCTCAAGCGGGTGTACGCCAATGCCAGCTCCGTGGGCTATGAAGACGACTGCATCTGCATCGGCTTCAGCGACGGCAGCCGCATTCTGTTGCCGGTGGCTGGCCTTGCGGAGTTTGAAGGGTTTTCTGTGCAGGACTTCCAGCAGCTGGAGCTCGGGTTTGGCGGCAAGGCGCTGTGCTGTGAGGCCCGCGACCTGCATGTGTCCATCGCCGGCCTGATCGCCACGAGCCAGCCCTTGATGGACCTGGCGGCGAGCATGGTGGCATCGCGCAATGGCCGTAAGACCAGTGCCGCCAAGTCCGAAGCCGCCCGTGCCAATGGCAAGAAGGGCGGGCGGCCACGCAAGGAGGAATGAGCCGGTGGATACTCACCACATCCACTAAGGGGTTAGCGCCGGGTCAGCAGCACGCCCGATTCCATATGGTGGGTCCACGGGAACTGGTCGAACATCGCACAACGGGTGATGCGGTGGGTGTCATGCAGTTGCGCAATGTTCGCCGCCAACGTCTCCGGGTTGCAGGAGATGTACAGGATGTTCTCGAAACGTCGGGTCAACTCGCAGGTGTCCGGGTCCATGCCGGCGCGGGGCGGGTCGACGAATACGCTGCCGAACGCGTAGCTCTTGAGGTCGATACCGTGCAGGCGTCGGAACGGCCGCACCTCGTTCAGGGCTTCGGTCAGTTCTTCGGCAGACAGGCGCACCAGGGTGACGTTACCCACGGCGTTTTCATCGAGGTTGCTCAGGGCGGCGTTGACCGACGTCTTGCTGATCTCGGTGGCCAGTACCTTGCGCACGCGGGTGGCCAGGGGCAGGGTGAAGTTGCCGTTGCCGCAATACAGCTCCAACAGGTCATCGCTGCGATCGCCCAGGGCTTCATAGGCCCAGTTGAGCATCTTCTGGTTCACCGTACCGTTGGGCTGGGTGAAGGCGCCTTCGGGCTGGCGATAGCTGAAGGTGCGACCGCCAACCTCGAGCTTCTCGACTACATAGTCGTGGCCGATCACATCGCGCTTGCCCTTGGAGCGGCCGATGATGCTGACGTTCAGCTCGGCCGCCAGCTTGTTGGCCGCGGTGTGCCAATGTTCGTCCAGCGGGCGGTGATAGCACAGCGTGATCATCGCGTCGCCAGCCAGGGTGGTGAGGAACTCTACCTGGAACAGCTTGTGGCTCAGGGCGGCGCTGGCTTGCCAGGCGGCCTTGAGCTGCGGCATCAACTGGTTGATGCGCAGGCTGGCAATGGGGAATTCCTCAATCAGGATCGGCGTGCGCTTGTCGTCCTGGGAGAACATCGCGTAGTGGCGCTGGCCGTCTTCGCGCCACAGGCGGAACTCGGCGCGCAGGCGGAAGTTCTGCAGGGGCGAATCGAACACCTGCGGCTCGGGCGCGTCGAACGGCGCGAGCAGGTCACGCAAGCGCGTGACCTTTTCTTGCAGTTGCTGGGCGTAACTTGCTGCGTCAAAAGTCATGCGGGGAACCAGCCTAGCTTGATCACGAACAGGATCGACAGGATCACCAGCGCTGGGTTGAGTTCACGGTAGCGGCCCGTAAGCAGCTTGATACCGGTCCAGGCGATGAAGCCGAAGGCGATGCCGTTGGCGATGGAGTAAGTGAAGGGCATCGCCAGGGCGGTGATCACCACCGGGGCGGCGACCGTAATGTCGTCCCAGTCGATTTCCGCCAGGCCGGAGGTCATCAGTACCGCGACAAACAGCAGGGCGGGGGCGGTGGCAAACGCCGGGACGCTGGCGGCCAGCGGCGAAAAGAACAGTGCCAGCAGGAACAGGATCGCCACCACGATGGCAGTCAAACCGGTGCGGCCACCGGCACTCACGCCAGCAGCCGACTCGATGTAGCTGGTGGTGGTCGAGGTGCCCAGCAGCGAACCGGCCATGGCCGCGGTGCTGTCGGCGATCAGGGCGCGGCCCATTTTCGGCATGTGGCCGTCCTTGCCCATCAGGCCGGCGCGCTTGGCGACGCCGATCAGGGTGCCGGAGTTGTCGAACAGGTCAACGAACAGGAAGGCGAAGATCACGCTGATCAAGCCCACGTCCAGGGCGCCGGCGATATCCAGTTGCAGGAAGGTCGGGGCCAGGGAAGGTGGCATCGACACCACGCCACCGAACGGGGTGACGCCAAGCGCGATGGCGGCGATGGTCACGGCCAGGATGCCGATCAACACGGCGCCGCGCACCTTCAGGGCTTCCAGGGCCACAATCAGGAAAAAACCCAGGGTGGCCAGGATCGGTGCAGGCTTGGCCAGGTCGCCCATGCCCAGCATGGTCGCCGGGTTGCTGACCACGATGCCGGCGTTATGCAGGGCGATCAGCGCCAGGAACAGGCCGATACCGGCGGCAATCGCCGAGCGCAGGGGCAAGGGGATGGCATTGATGATCCATTCACGGATGCGGAAGATCGACAGCAGGAAAAACAGCACGGCGGAGATGAAGACCGCACCGAGCGCCACTTGCCAGGTATGGCCCAGGTGCAGGACCACGGTGTAGGTAAAGAAGGCGTTCAGGCCCATGCCCGGTGCCAGGGCAATCGGGTAGTTGGCGATCAGGCCCATGATCGTCGAACCGATGGCCGCCGCCAGGCAGGTGGCGACAAACAGCGCGCCCTTGTCCATGCCGGTTTCGCCGAGAATGCTCGGGTTGACGAACAGGATGTAGGCCATGGCCAGGAATGTCGTGATACCGGCCAGAATCTCGGTACGCACGTTGGTGTTGTGTGCCTTGAGTTGAAACAGCTTTTCCAGCATGCCTGCTCCCTGTGGCGCGCTTGGCGCCGTGATTTGTTGACCTCAAAGTCAAAGCACAAACTGCGCCAGGCGCTGCGTGTTTTCTACAGAGGATCGGAAAAAGCGGCGCATCATACCAGCAGGTCGACGGCCTGTGGCGCCCAGCCTCGGTTTTGTTGAGTGTGGCCTTGAGGCATACTCCGTCGACGTTCAGTCCAGGATCATCCAAAGCATGAAAAAAGCCATCGCGTGGAGTCTAGCTCCGTTCGCCTGTATCGGCCTGTGGCTGGCGGCGGCACCAGCGTGGGGCGCGCCTGCACCGGCCTTGAGCGAGGTGCGGGTGTTCCAGGTGCAGTCCCAGGCGTGCAACGAGTCCATCGCCGAGGGCGTCGACAGCACCCGGCAGTGCCAGCACCGTGGGCCGACGCGGATCTCGGTGATGGAAGCGGGGCTGGGCAATAATTCCATCGCCACCTTTGATGGGGCGCGGCTTGCGGGGCAAAAGACGGCGATCTGCCAGGTCGGCGCCGTCAGCCAGGCCTGCAATGGCGCGGGTACATTGATGGGCTACATCTATATATTTGACGTGGATATCCGCGCTGCAGGCTGGTTCGAGTACAGCAACACGTCGATCAATGCGCCCCGCAATACCCTGGTGAGCCAGTTGCGTATCCAGTGAGGCAACTTACGGCGTATGCATGCGGTCCCGCTTGGCCAGCGTCGGAAACAACTTGATCCACACCCCAGTCACCACCAGCGTGCCAACCCCGCCCAGCACCACGGCGGGCACTGTGCCCAGCCAATGCGCCGTCACCCCGGATTCAAACTCGCCCAACTGATTGGACGCCCCAATAAACAAGCCATTGACCGCACTGACCCGCCCGCGCATTTCATCGGGGGTTTCCAGTTGCACGAATGAGGCGCGGATCACCATGCTGATCATGTCGGCCGCCCCCAACACCACCAGCACCGCCAGCGAGAACCAGAATGAGGTGGACAGGCCGAAGGCAATGGTCGCCACGCCAAACACACCGACGGCGGTAAACATGACGCGGCCCACGTGCCGGTCCACGGCGAACCGCGCCAGCCACAACGACATCAGCAGCGCACCGACTGCCGGCGCCGAACGCAGCAGCCCCAGGCCCCAGGGGCCGGTCAGCAGGATGTCCTTGGCAAACACCGGCAGCAACGCGGTGGCCCCGCCCAGCAACACGGCGAACAGGTCCAGGGAAATCGCCCCGAGGATGTCCGGTCGGCTGCGGATAAAACGGATCCCTGCGAGCAGCGAGTCGAGGGTGGCCTTGCCCTTGTTCAACGGGGTCTGCCGTGCCGGCAGGTTGAGGGTCAGCCCGCAGGCTATCAGGTACAACAACACGGTCGGGCCATACACCCAGGCGCTGCCGAAGGCATAGAGCAAACCGCCCAGGGCCGGCGCGACGATGGTGGCCGATTGCTGGGCCGATTGTGCCGCCGCCACCGCCCGCGGGAACAGGGCGCTGGGCACGATGCTCGGCAGCAGGGCCTGGGTGGTGGGCATTTCAAAGGAGCGGGCCGAGCCCAGCAGGAAGGCGAGGATAAAGATCATCTCGCGGGTGATATGGTCCGTCAGGCTGCCAATCACCAGCGCCAAGGCAATCAAGGCCTGCAGCGTCTGGCAAAGAGCGGCGACCTTGCGCCGCTCGTAGCGGTCGGCCACATGCCCGGTGTGCAGCATGAACAGCACCCGTGGCACAAACTCCACCAGGCCCACCAACCCCAGGTCGAGCACGTTACCGGTCAGTTGGTAGAGGTTCCAGCCGATGGCCACGGTGAGCATCTGGAAGCCGCTGGCGGTAAAGATCCGTGCCAGCCAGAACGCGATAAAAGGGCGGTGATGACGTAACAGCAGCGGGGTTTCACTGGGCATCGGCGAGGACTGGACTGAGCGTGGGGAACGGCGAGATTAGCATCAACCTGTAACAAATAGTTGCTGTCATACAGATATCCTTAGCAAGACATCCATTTTACCGGGGCAGCCTGTCGCGCGGCAAAAGACCACACCATCCCGTCCGAAAAATGGGACTATTCTTTGAGCGTTGCTTGATCCAGATCAATGCTGATTGCAGCGTTGGCCTGGTGGCCGAAAGGCCAGAATCCCTACGTGGTCGGTTATAAAAAGAACGAATTGCAATTCGCCACACTCCATATCCGTGGGGGCAGTGGGTGCAGGCCTCCCCGCCTGCAGCTGGTATTACCTGACAGAGGAAGACTTATGTTCGGTTTGGAGGCGCTAGATCTCGCCCGAATTCAATTCGCATTCACCATCTCGTTCCACATCCTGTTCCCGGCCATCACCATTGGCCTGGCCAGTTACCTCGCGGTACTGGAAGGCCTGTGGCTCAAGACCCGCAATGATACCTACCGTGACCTCTACCACTTCTGGTCGAAGATCTTTGCCGTCAACTTCGGCATGGGTGTGGTCTCCGGCCTGGTCATGGCCTACCAGTTCGGCACCAACTGGAGTCGCTTCTCGGACTTCGCCGGTTCCGTCACCGGGCCGCTGCTGACTTATGAAGTGCTCACGGCGTTCTTCCTTGAAGCCGGTTTTCTTGGGGTGATGCTGTTCGGCTGGAACAAGGTCGGGCGCAAGCTGCACTTCTTTGCCACGGTGATGGTGGCCGTCGGTACCTTGATCTCGACTTTCTGGATCCTGGCCTCCAACAGTTGGATGCAGACGCCGCAAGGTTTTGAAATCGTCAATGGCCAGGTCATTCCAACCGATTGGATGGCGGTGATTTTCAACCCCTCGTTCCCCTATCGCCTGGCGCATATGGCCACGGCGGCGTTTGTTGCCACGGCATTCTTTGTCGGCTCCTCGGCGGCCTGGCACTTGCTGCGGGGCAAGGACAACCCGGCGATCCGCACCATGCTATCGATGGCCATGTGGATGGCGCTGATCGTTGCGCCGATCCAGGCGGTCATCGGTGACTTCCACGGTCTCAACACCCTGAAGCACCAGCCGGCAAAAATTGCCGCCATCGAAGGCCACTGGGAAAACATCGGTAATGAACCGACCCCGTTGATCCTGTTCGGCTGGCCGGACATGAAAGAGGAAAGAACCAAGTACAAGGTGGAAATCCCGTACCTGGGCAGCCTGATCCTCACCCATTCCCTGGACAAGCAAGTGCCGGCCCTCAAGGAGTTCCCGCCTGAGGATCGCGCCAACTCGACCATCGTGTTCTGGTCATTCCGGATCATGGTCGGCCTGGGCATGCTGATGATCTTCACCGGCCTGTTCAGCCTCTGGCTGCGCAAGGGCGACAAGATGTACACCAACCGGCCGTTCCTGTACCTGGCACTGTGGATGGGGCCGTCGGGGTTGATTGCGATCCTGGCCGGCTGGTTCACCACGGAAATCGGGCGCCAGCCCTGGGTGGTCTACGGCTTGATGCGCACGGCGGATGCCTCTTCCAACCACAGCCTGATGCAGATGAGCATCACCCTGGTGCTGTTTGTGGTGGTGTATTTCGCCCTGTTCGGCGCTGGCCTGGGCTACATGATGCGCCTGGTGCGCAAAGGCCCGATCGCCCACGACAGTACCGAACCGGCCCATGGCGGCCCCGGGCAGCAACGTACCCCGGCGCGTCCATTGTCGGCAGCCGATGACAGCGGCGACGCTGATCACGGCGACACACTGAACAAGGGGAATTGAATCATGGGTATTGATCTTCCGCTGATCTGGGCTGTGATCATCATCTTCGGCATCATGATGTACGTGATCATGGACGGCTTTGACCTGGGGATCGGCATTCTCTTCCCCTTTATCCCGGGCAAGACCGACCGTGACGTGATGATGAACACCGTCGCCCCCGTCTGGGACGGCAACGAGACCTGGCTGGTACTGGGGGGCGCGGCGTTGTTCGGCGCGTTCCCGCTGGCCTACTCGGTGGTGCTCTCGGCCTTGTACCTGCCCCTGGTCCTGATGTTGATCGGCTTGATCTTCCGTGGCGTGGCCTTTGAGTTCCGCTTCAAGGCCAAGGATGACAAGCGCCACCTGTGGGACAAGGCGTTTATCGGCGGCTCGCTGACGGCGACGTTCTTCCAGGGCGTGGCGCTGGGGGCGTTTATCGAAGGCTTTCCGGTGGTCGACCGCCAGTTCGCCGGTGGCTCACTGGACTGGTTTACCCCGTTCACCCTGTTCTGCGGCGTGGCCCTGATCGTGGCCTATGCGCTGCTGGGCTGCACATGGTTGATCATGAAGACCGAAGGCAAGTTGCAGGAGCAGATGCATAACCTGGCGCGGCCCCTGGCGTTCGTGTTGTTGGCGGTGATTGGCATCGTCAGTATCTGGACACCCCTGGCTCACCCGGAAATCGCCTCGCGCTGGTTCACCCTGCCGAACCTGTTCTGGTTCCTGCCGGTGCCGATCCTGGTCCTGGTGACCCTGTATGCGCTGGTGCGTGCCGTGGCCCGCAACGCCCATTACACGCCGTTCCTGCTGACCCTGGTGTTGATCTTCCTCGGCTACAGCGGCCTGGGCATCAGCCTGTGGCCCAACATCATCCCGCCGTCGGTCTCGATCTGGGATGCCGCCGCGCCGCCGCAAAGCCAGGGCTTTATGCTGGTGGGCACGCTGTTCATCATCCCGTTCATCCTGGGCTACACCTTCTGGAGCTACTACGTGTTCCGCGGCAAGGTGACCCATGAAGACGGCTATCACTAGGAGGCTTGGACCATGACCGGTAAACCTTCACTGGACGATATCGAACAGGCCGAGAAAAAGCCGCTCTGGCAGCGCCTGGGCTGGCTGGCAATGATCTGGGCCGGTAGCGTATTGGCCCTGTTCGTGGTGGCCAGCCTGATGCGCATGTTTATGAACGCCGCGGGCCTGAGTACTCCCTGACATCCCATGCAGTCTTGACCCTCCTCACGGAGGGTTTTTTTTGGTGCGCCAGGCATGGCGCGTTGCGCGCAAGCGCAACCAGCTTGGCTGTGGTGGCCACGCTGGTGACTGGGAGGTGAAAGTCCTCTACACACCCGGCAAGGGGAAGTGTTAGCCAGAGG
>NZ_MNPU01000046.1 GCF_001983165.1 Pseudomonas gessardii
GATATCTGCAACCAGATCCCAGGCTGCGTCGGGGAGTTCATACCGCTTTGCCATCTTGGCCTCCTGGCTTTAATGGCGGTGTATTTTACAGAAAATCGTATTTCTTGGGTTTACGTACAGAGCCTAGCAAAAAACCAAGGCACAGACCTAGCTGAACGCGTCATATATATAGAGTTTCAATACACTACGAACGCCTGCCGAACGGCAGGCGGGGTTGTTTCCTGGGTAAAAGGTCAGGATTCCTTGGGGATCGGCCGGGATTTTCCATTCACCACAGAGGAATGCTCTGCCAGGGTGCTGGTCAGCCTGCGGATTGCGTCCTGGTCCTCTTTAAACATCGCCCGGTAGTTGCCCAGCACCTTTTCTTCGATCTGGCTCAGGTTGTCCAACTGGATAGGCGTTGGGCTGCCCGTCAAGACGAACAGGATATCGACGCCCTTCTCAGCGACCCGGGACAAATAATCGGCCTTTGGCGCGCGGCCACCGTTTTCATATTTGCCTTGTGCGTTTGCTTCCACGCCTCCTATTTCACCAAAAACCTTTTGCGACAAGCCAAGTCGCTCTCTTTCTTGCCTTAAGCGCGAACCAATTCCACTCATTTGGATGTATTATCCCTTCTGGTACACCCCAAGAGGTGACGATGTCATCTCGTTTTACACAAACTTGAACGGTTTTGAACTATGCCCGGAATTCGTACCGCTGCACAAGCCAAAGCCTGGCTGGAACATCAAGGCAAATCGGTCCAGGCATTCGCCAGGGAACATGGCGTGGACCCGGCAACCACCTATCAAGTGCTCGCTGGGCGCAAAAAGGGGCGGCGTGGAGAAGCCCATAAGGTGGCGGTCCTTTTGGGCATGAAAGAGGGGATCATCCTTAACGAGACACAAAGCCCAAGTAATGATCAGGAGATTGGCTCCTAAGGAGCAGTATGCACCGATTCAAGTCGAGCGCGAGGTTTACCGAGACGACTGCGCTGACAAACAAACAGACTCCATCTGCCAGAAACAGCCCTCCTCACCGACAATACTCAGCCCCTGGCGCTGATACAGCCTTTTTGCCGGGTTGGTCTTGAATACCGTCAATCGCAAATAATCCCGGCTTTCGGCCCGGGCCTTGGCGATCATCCGTTCCAACACCCAACTGCCCGCGCCCTGACGGCGAAAAGCGTCAAGCAGGTGCAGTTCGCGAATGTACAACGCCTTATCATCCCGGCTCAGGCTGACGAACCCTACCGGCCTGTTATCCTGGCAAATCAACCAGTTTTCCCGCCCGGCCCAGGCGGTATCGAAGCCTTTGTCAGACCACGTCAGATGGTATTGCCGATAGTAATGGCCCATGGCCTGATGCGTCAGGCTGCGTGCAAAGGCCAGGTGCTGATCCGATGCAGCCTTGAGGGTGAATGCCATAGCAGTGGGCTCCATTGCGTCACAGGTCGCATCCAAGCAATCATTGTGAGTATCCTCCAGCATATCGGGACATCCGCCATAGTGCTAAGCCCCTCCTCACGATAGAAATTACTGATTGAATCCACCTACAGGCCTCAGTTAAGCTCCCCCCCATCATTTGGAGAAACACCATGTTGCCACTCACCCTCATCCAGGCTCGCCCTACCGCCAACGCACAGCGTTCGGTCGTGGCTACCCGCGTGAACGGTTTGAGCGCACTGGTCAGCTTTTATTTTGGGTATTGGTTTAGCCACTGGCGCGCCTGATACCTGAAATCGGCGCCCACTACTCAAGGGGTCGCCTACCAGAGAAATCTAACCCCCGGTCGGCTCCCCGACCGGGGGTTTTGTTTTTTCAGCCCTGAACACTTTTTGCAACACACCGAACTTAAAGGAAACCACACCATGAACTTCACCACTTATTACCGTTACGACACCTGCACCGCCTGGCGATTTAGCAAGCTCCGTTCGGGACAGCCTGCCGCCTCCGATCGGTCACCTATTGGTGGCAAGCCAACACACACCGCCAATACGGCCAATTGTCGAACACCCCAGTAGGGCAGAGCGTGCGGGAACAGCCCGCCGCTTGCCCAGGAAGCAGAAATTATGAACTCGTCCATCGCCGCCCTGCCCGTTACCACCCTGTCCAGCGCCAATGAAGCGCTGACCCAGCGTTTGCCCAGCGCCCTTGAGCTCAAGCAGCAATTGCCCCTGAGCCCGTTCCTGAGCGAGCAAGTCAATGCTCATCGCCAGGCGATCCGCGCGATTCTCACGGGTGAAGACTCGCGCCTGCTGGTCATCGTCGGGCCCTGCTCGATCCATGACCCCGAATCCGCCATGGAATACGCACGCAATCTGAAGAAACTGGCCAATGACGTCAGCGACCAGATGCTGCTGGTGATCCGCGCCTACGTCGAAAAACCGCGCACCACCATCGGCTGGAAAGGCCTGGCCTACGACCCGCACCTGGATGGCAGCGACGACATGGCCGCCGGCCTCACCCTGTCACGGGAATTGATGCGTGAAATGCTGCGCCTGGGTTTGCCGGTCGCCACCGAGCTGCTGCAACCGATGGCTGCCGGTTACTTCGACGATATGCTCAGTTGGGTCGCCATTGGCGCGCGCACGACCGAGTCGCAGATCCACCGGGAAATGGCCAGCGGCCTGGGCATGCCCGTCGGCTTCAAGAACGGCACCGATGGCGGCGTGGCCATTGCCTGTGACGCCATGCGCTCGGCGGCCCACCCGCACCGCCACTTCGGCGTCGACAGCCAGGGGCATCCGGCGATCATCCAGACCCCGGGCAACGCCGATACCCACCTGGTATTGCGCGGCGGCCACCGTGGCCCGAACTACGACCGCCAGAGCGTGGCCCAGGTCAAGACCGACCTGGCCAAAAGCAAAGTGGCCACGCGGATCATGGTCGATTGCAGCCACGCCAACAGCGGCAAGGACCCGATGCGCCAGCCGGCGGTGTTCAATGACGTGCTGGAGCAGCGCTTGCAGGGCGACACCTCGCTGATCGGCATGATGCTGGAGAGCCATCTGTTCGCAGGCTGCCAGCCGCTCAGCCCGTCGATGCGCTACGGCGTTTCGGTGACCGACGGCTGCCTGGGCTGGGACGGCACCGAGCAGTTGCTGCGTGAAGCGGCCGCACGCCTACGCGATCACGCCTGATGTAAATCAGTGGAACTTTGCCGGGAAATAACCGCCTGAATCCGGTACGCTCACCTTTTTTAATTCAAGGAATTATCCACCATGGCCAAAGCCACCGCCCGTCACATCCTGGTTGCCACCGAAGACAAGTGCAACGAACTTAAAGCCCAGATCGAAGGCGGCGCTGATTTCGCAGAAATCGCCAAAGCCAACTCCAGCTGCCCATCGAGCCGTGATGGCGGCAACCTGGGTTCGTTCGGCCCTGGCCAGATGGTCAAGGAATTCGACACTGTCGTGTTCAGCGCCCCGGTCAACACCGTGCAAGGCCCGGTGAAAACCCAGTTCGGCTATCACCTGCTGGAAGTGACCAGCCGCCAGGACTGATCCACGTTTTTGCAAAACATAACGGCCCGCCTTTTGGTGGGCCGTTGTGTTTGCGCCCCAGCAGGGAGACTGGCGACCCGTGCGCGGTTAGGGTACAAGTCCCCTTCCTTCTTCACCCGGCGCTCAAGGCTGATAATGCGACTGGACTTCCTCACGTTGGTTGGCTCTACCCTGGCCCTGCTGCTGGCGAGTGCTGTCTCGTTCGCCGCCCCGCAACATGCACTGACCGTCTACGGCGAACCCGCCAAATACCCTGCCGGTTTCAGCCATTTCGACTATGTAAACCCCGACGCGCCCAAGGGCGGCAGCCTCAAGCGCTCGGCCATTGAAGTCGGGCGCTTCGACCATGTACTGCCGTATATCGACAAAGGCATCGGCGTCAGCCAAGTGGACGGCTGGGTGTACTCGCCCCTGGCCTACCGCTCGCTGGATGAGCCCTATACCGTCTACGGCCTGGTGGCGCAAAAGATGGAACGCGCCGAAGACGGCCTGTACCTGCGGTTTTTCCTCAACCCCAAGGCGCGGTTTGCCGACGGCACGCCCATCACCGCAGAGGATGTACGCTACAGCTTCAACCTGCTGATGACCCAGGGCAGCCTGCGCTTTCGCACGCTGTTCGCCGACGTCAAGCACGTCGAGGTCGAAGGCCCGGGGCAAGTGCGTTTTGACTTCTCCAGCAATGAAAACCGCACCCTGCCCCTGGATGTCGCGACCCTGCCGGTGTTCCCCGAGCATTGGTGGAAGAGCCGCGACTTTGCCAATGGCGGCGGCTATGAAGCGCCCCTGGGCAGCGGCCCGTACAAGGTCAGCAAGATCAATGCCGGCAGCACCATCACCTTCCAGCGCGACCCCGACTGGTGGGGCAAGGACTTGCCCGTCAGCCGCGGCCTGTACAACTTCGATCACCTGAGCCTGGAATACTTTGGCGATACCGAAGTTGCACGCCAGGTCCTGCGCGGCGGCGCCTACGACTTCAACCGCGAATTCTCCGCCACCGGCTATTCCATCGGCTACAACGGCCCGGCCCTGGACGATGGCCGCCTGCAACGCGCGCACCTGGCCAAGCAAGCCCCGCAGCCGGCCCAGGGCTATGTGTTCAATATGCAAAAACCGATGTTCCAGGACCGCCGCGTGCGCCAGGCCCTGGCCATGCTCTGGGATTTCGAGTGGGCCAACCGGCAGATGATGCGCAACCTGTATATCCGCCAGCAAAGCTACTTTTCCAACAGCCCGCTGGCCGCCACCCAACTGCCCGACGCCCGGGAGCTGGCGATTCTCGAACCCTTGCGCGGGCAGATCCCCGACGAAGTCTTTACCCAGGTGTTCAAGGCGCCGACCACCGACGGCAGCGGCATGATCCGCGACAAACAGTTGCAAGCCCTGGCCCTGCTGGAAGACGCCGGCTGGACACCCAAGGGCGACAAGCTGGTGAACGCTGCCGGCGAGCCCCTGGAGTTCACCTTCCTCAATGTGCAGAACGGCCTCGAACGCCTGCTGCTGCCCTATAAACGCAACCTGGCGCAGATCGGCATCACCCTCAACATCCGGCGCATCGACTCATCCCAGTACGTCAACCGCCTGATGACCCGGGACTACGACATGATCGTCACCGGCTTCCCGGTCACCACCTCGCCGGGCATGGAGCTGTACAACTACTTCGGCTCCTCGTCGGCGTTCGACCCGGGCGCCAACAACTACATCGTCCTGCAAAACCCGGCGGTAGACACCCTGGTCACCGGCCTGGTGCGCGCCACCACCCAGGCGCAGATGCTCAGCTACGCCCACGCCTTGGACCGGGTGTTGCAATGGAATTATTACTGGATCCCCAATTACTACCCACACGGCGCCTCGGCCGCGTGGTGGAACCGCTTCGGTCGCCCGGCCATCGAGGCCAGCAACGACGAGGCGCTGGAGTCGTGGTGGGAAGTCAGCCCGACGCCCCTGACCAATGAGCAGATGAAAGCCGAACTGAGCCAGCCGCGAGGTGCCCGCTGATGTTTGCCTATATCGTGCGGCGCCTGCTGCTGATCATCCCGACCCTGGTGATCATCCTGCTAGTGAACTTTGTGATCGTCCAGGCCGCGCCCGGCGGGCCGGTGGAACAGGCCATCGCCCACTTGCAGGGCATTGGCGGCGGCAGCGTCGGCGGCTCGGCCGGCGACGGCGTCAGCAGTGGCTCGCGCGCCAGCCGTGGCCTCGACCCCAAGCTGATCAAGGACATCGAAAAACAATACGGCTTCGACAAATCCGCACCCGAACGCCTGTGGCTAATGCTCAAGAACTATGCCCGGCTGGATTTCGGCAACAGCTTCTTTCGCGGCGCCACGGTGACCGACCTGATCCTGGAAAAGATGCCGGTGACCCTTTCCCTCGGCCTCTGGGCCACCCTGATCACCTACCTGGTATCGATCCCCCTGGGGATCCGCAAGGCGGTGCGCCACGGTAGCAGTTTCGATGTGTGGAGCAGCACCGCCATTGTCATTGGCTACGCGATGCCGGCCTTCCTGTTTGCGATGTTTTTGATCGTGGTCTTTGCCGGCGGCACTACCCTGAACTGGTTCCCGGTGCGCGGCCTGGTGTCGGAGAACTTCGAGCAACTGGGCACGCTGGGCAAGATCGCCGATTATTTCTGGCACCTGGTGCTGCCGGTCAGCGCCCTGGTGATCGGTGGTTTCGCCACCTTGACCATCCTCACCAAAAACTCGTTCCTCAATGAAATCACCCGCCAATACGTAGTCACCGCCCGGGCCAAGGGCCTGAGCGAACGGCGCGTGCTCTACGGCCATGTGTTTCGCAACGCCATGCTGCTGGTGATCTCCGGGATCCCCCAGGCGTTTATCAGTGTGTTTTTCGCCGGCTCGCTGCTGATCGAGGTGATTTTCTCCCTCGACGGCCTGGGCCGCATGAGCTACGAAGCGGCGGTGTCGCGGGACTATCCGGTGGTCTTTGGCTCGCTGTTTATCTTCACCCTGTTCGGCCTCTTGATAAAACTGATCGGCGACCTCTGCTACACCCTGGTGGACCCGCGTATCGACTTCGCCGCGAGGAACGCCTGATGCTCAATCTGTCTCCCGTGGCCCGTCGCCGCTTCGAGCGCTTCAAGCAAAACCGCCGGGGCTGGTGGTCGCTGTGGCTGTTTATCGGCCTGTTTATCCTGACCCTGGGCGGCGAGTTGATCGCCAACGACAAGCCGCTGGTGCTCAGTTACCAGGACCAGTTGTATTTCCCGGTGTTCAAGCGCTACACCGAGCAGCAGTTCGGCGGGCAACTGCCGTTCCAGGCCGACTACCGCAGTGACTATGTGCAGCAACTGATCCACAAAGACGGCGGCTGGATGCTGTTCCCGCCGATCCCCTTCAGCGATGACACGCCCAACTACGAGCTGACCCGCCCTGCCCCCAGCCCGCCGTCCACAGTGAACTGGCTGGGCACCGATGACCAGTCCCGCGATGTGCTGGCGCGGGTGATCTTCGGCGCGCGGGTGTCGATCCTGTTCGCCCTCGGCCTGACCCTGATCAGCGCCGTCATCGGCATTGCCGCCGGCGCCTTGCAGGGCTATTACGGCGGCTGGGTCGACCTGCTCGGCCAGCGCATCCTCGAAGTGTGGTCGGGGTTGCCGGTGCTGTACCTGCTGATCATTCTCTCGGGGTTTGTCGAACCGAACTTCTGGTGGCTGCTGGGGATCATGGCGCTGTTTTCCTGGCTGGCCCTGGTGGACGTGGTGCGCGCCGAGTTCCTGCGTGGGCGCAACCTGGAATACGTGAAGGCCGCGCGCGCCCTGGGCCTGGGGGACGGCAAGATCATCCGCCGACATATTCTGCCCAACGCCATGACCGCCACCCTGAGCTACCTGCCCTTTATCCTGACCGGGGCAATTTCCACCCTCAGCGCCCTGGACTTCCTCGGTTTTGGCATGCCGGCGGGCAGCGCGTCCCTCGGTGAGTTGATCGCCCAGGGCAAGCAGAACCTGCAGGCGCCGTGGCTCGGGCTCACGGCCTTCTTCAGCCTGGCGCTGATTCTGTCGCTGCTGGTATTTATCGGCGAGGCGTTGCGTGACGCCTTCGACCCACGATCATAAAGGGCGATGCATCCATGACTGACAACCTGATCGAGATCCGCGACCTGTGCGTCGCCTTCAGCGGCCAGACCGTGGTGCGCAACCTGTGCCTGGACGTGCGCCGTGGCGAATGCCTGGCGCTGGTGGGCGAATCGGGCTCGGGCAAGTCGGTGACCGCCCATTCGGTCCTGCAACTGCTGCCCCAGGCCGGCACCGCTAGCACCGGCTCCGTACGCTATCGCGGCCAGGAACTGCTCGGCGCCGACGCCGGCACCCTGCAAAAACTGCGGGGCAACCGCATCGCGATGATCTTCCAGGAGCCGATGACCTCCCTCAACCCCTTGCACAGCATCGAAAAGCAGATCGGCGAAACCCTGCTGCTGCACAAGGGCCTGGGCGGCAAGGCGGCGCAGGCACGCATCCTCGAACTGCTGGAGCTGGTGGGCATCCGCAACCCCCAGGAGCGCCTCAAGTCCTACCCCCATCAGTTGTCGGGTGGCCAGCGCCAACGGGTGATGATTGCCATGGCCCTGGCCTGCGAGCCGGAACTGCTGATCGCCGACGAGCCGACCACCGCGCTGGATGTGACGGTGCAGCGCAAGATCCTGCTGTTGCTCAAATCCTTGCAGCAACGCCTGGGCATGTCCTTGCTGCTGATCAGCCATGACCTCAACCTGGTGCGCAGCATTGCCCAGCGCGTGTGTGTGATGCAGGCCGGGGAAATTGTCGAGCAGGCCGACTGCCAGGCCCTGTTCAATGCGCCGCAACACCCCTACAGCCGCCTACTGCTGGATGCCGAACCGGTCGGCACGGCACTGTGCCAGGATGTGCGCGAGACGGTGTTGCAGGTCAACGACCTGAGTGTGCGCTTCCCCATCGGTGGCGGGCTGTTGCGGCGCAAGCAGTACTTGCAGGCAGTGGACGGCATCAGCTTGGACCTGCAACGGGGCAAGACCCTGGGGATCGTCGGCGAGTCCGGCTCCGGCAAGTCCACCCTCGGCCAGGCGATCCTGCGCCTGCTCGACTCCAGCGGCAGCATCCGCTTCCAGGGCGAGGCCCTCGATGGCCTGAGCCAGAAGCAGATGCGGCCCTGGCGCAAACAGATGCAGGTGGTGTTCCAGGACCCCTACGGCAGCCTCAGCCCGCGCATGTCGGTGCAACAGATCATCAGCGAAGGCCTGGAAGTGCACGCGCCGTGCAGCCTGCAAGAGCGTGACGCGCAGGTGATCAAGGTGCTGCAGGATGTGGGCCTCGACCCGGCCAGCCGCCATCGCTACCCCCACGAGTTCTCCGGCGGCCAGCGCCAACGCATCGCCATCGCCCGCGCCCTGGTGCTGCGCCCGGCGCTGATGCTGCTGGACGAGCCCACCTCGGCCCTGGACCGCACCGTACAAAAACAAGTGGTGGCGCTGCTGCGTGAACTCCAGGAAAAGTACGGCCTGACCTACCTGTTTATCAGCCATGACCTGGCCGTGGTGCGGGCCATGGCCCACGATATGATCGTGGTCAAGGACGGCAAGGTGGTTGAGCGCGGTCCGAGCCAGGCGGTGTTTGCCGCACCGCAGCATCCCTACACCCAGGAGCTGCTGGCCGCCGCACAGGCTCCCCTGTCCTTCACTCAATAAACCTGGCGCCCCGAGCATGAACACCACCGAAAGCCTCAAGGACTACCCGCACGTTCGTGGCCTGGCGATCCAGTCCCTGTTCGAGATCATCGAGCAGTCCAGCGAAGGCACGGTGATTGTCGACCGCGACGCCAATATCGTGTGGATGAACGAACGCTACGCCAAGCGCTTCGGCCTGAAAAGCGCCGACCAGGCCATCGGCCAGCCGTGCGAACAGGTGATCTCCAATAGCCTGCTACGCCAGGTGGTACGCACCGACCAGCCGATCCTCCTGGATATCCAGGACACGCCCAAAGGCCCGCTGGTGGTGATGCGCCTGCCGATCCACGACGATTCCGGCAAGGTCATCGGCGCCATCGGCTTTGCCCTGTTCGATGAGTTGCGCAACCTCTCGCCGATGATCGAGCGCTACCTGAGCATGCAACAGGAGTTGGCCTCGACCCGCTCGCTGTTGCGCTCACGCCAGAGCAAATACAACTTCGCGCATTTTATCGGCACCAGCGCCGCCAGCCTGGAGGTCAAGCGCCGGGCGCGGCGCAGCGCGAGTGCCGAGTCGCCGGTGTTGCTGCTGGGCGAAACCGGCACCGGCAAGGAGCTGCTGGCCCAGGCCATCCATGGTGCCTCGCCACGCGCCAACAAAGCCTTTGTCAGCATCAACAGCGCCGCCATCCCCCATGACCTTTTGGAAGCCGAATTCTTCGGCACCGCGCCCGGCGCATTTACCGGTGCCGACCGCAAGGGCCGCGCCGGCAAGTTGCAGCTCGCCCAGGGCGGGACGTTGTTTCTCGATGAAATCGGCGACATGCCATTGCCGCTGCAAAGCAAACTGCTGCGGGTGCTGCAGGAGAAAGAATTTGAGCCGGTGGGCTCCAACGAGATGATCCACAGCGATGTGCGGGTGATTGCCGCAACGTCCACCGACCTGGAAGCCGCGATCAAGCGCGGCGAATTTCGCGCCGACTTGTATTACCGCCTCAACGTCTTGCCGATCCAGGTCCCGCCCCTGCGCGAACGCCTGGATGATATTCCGGCGTTGAGCGAGGCCATCCTCGAAGAACTGCGCAGCCAGCATGAACTGGACCGTGAAGCCCTGGCGTTGCTGGCCGAGCATGCCTGGCCGGGGAATATCCGCGAGCTGCGTAATGTGCTGGAACGGGCGGCGCTGCTCAGCGATGACTTGGTGCTGGATGCGCGGGAGATCCGTGCAGCAATTGGCACCTTCAGCCCGGTGGAGCGCAGCGCCGTGGCGCCCATGGAGGTCGAAACCTTCAGCGTGGCGCGGGAGCGGTTCGACCGGCAGTTGATTGCTGCGGCGTTGCGCCAGTGCGAGGGCAATGTGGTGGAGGCAGCCAAGCGATTGGGGCTCGGCCGCTCGACGCTGTACAAGAAGATGGTGGCGCTGGGCATCGAGCAGTCTCAATAGAGAGACAAAACTCTCAATACCAAGACAATCCCCTGTGGGAGCGGGCTTGCCCGTGATAGCGGTGTGCCAGGCAACAAATCTATGCCAGGTAGACCGCCATCGCGGGCAAGCCCGCTCCCACATTTGATCTGCATTTGTCTTGATATAGAGACACGGCTTCAATATAAACTTTAAATATCTATATATATCAATAAGTTAAAGATTTGGCACGCTTCCCGCTATAGCCCCTTCCTACAAGCTCTACCCACAACAATAACAATCCGATGGAGACACACCATGAGTGTGATCATTGCCCTGGCGGCGCTTGCGCTGCTGATGCTGGCTGCCTACCGTGGCTATAGCGTCATCCTGTTTGCCCCCATCGCCGCCCTTGGCGCCGTGTTGCTCACCGACCCTTCCGCTGTCGCCCCTGCCTTTACCGGGGTGTTCATGGAAAAAATGGTCGGCTTTATCAAACTCTACTTCCCAGTGTTCCTGCTCGGCGCGGTGTTCGGCAAGCTGATCGAGCTGTCGGGCTTTTCGCGCTCGATCGTCGCGGCCGCCATCCGTTTGCTCGGCACCCGCCAGGCAATGTTGGTGATCGTGCTGGTCTGCGCGTTGCTGACCTACGGCGGTGTATCGCTGTTTGTGGTGGTGTTTGCGGTGTACCCGTTCGCCGCCGAAATGTTCCGCCAGAGCAATATCCCCAAGCGCCTGATCCCGGCGACCATTGCCCTGGGTGCGTTCTCGTTCACCATGGACGCCCTGCCCGGCACGCCGCAGATCCAGAACATCATCCCCAGCACCTTCTTCAACACCACCGCCTGGGCCGCGCCCTGGCTGGGCTTGATCGGCACCATTTTTGTGTTCTGCGTCGGCATGCTGTACCTGGCGCGCCAGCGCAACAAGGCCCAACGTGCCGGTGAAGGCTATGGCACCGACTTGCGCAACGAGCCGGAAACCGCCGCAGACCTGAGCCTGCCCAACCCGTGGATCGCCCTGTCGCCATTGATCCTGGTGGGGGTGATGAACCTGCTGTTCACCCACTGGATCCCGCAGTGGTACGGCAAGACCCACAGCCTTGCCCTGCCGGGCATGAGCGCGCCGGTGACCACGGAAATCGCCAAGCTCACCGCGATCTGGGCGGTGCAGGCCGCGTTACTGGTGGGGATCATCATGGTCTTGGTGTTTGGCTTTTCGGCGATCAAGAGCAAGCTGGCCGAAGGCAGTAAAAGTGCGGTCAGCGGCGCACTGCTGGCGGCGATGAACACCGCTTCGGAATACGGCTTCGGCGCGGTGATCGCCTCGCTGCCGGGCTTCCTGGTGCTAGCGGACTGGCTCAAGGGCATCCCCGACCCGCTGGTCAACGAGGCGATTACCGTGACCCTGCTGGCCGGTATCACCGGCTCTGCCTCCGGCGGCATGAGCATCGCCCTGGCGGCCATGTCCGAAAGCTTTATTTCCGCAGCCCATGCCGCCAATATCCCCCTGGAAGTGCTGCACCGGGTCGCGGCCATGGCCAGCGGCGGCATGGACACCCTGCCCCACAACGGCGCGGTCATCACGCTGCTGGCAGTCACCGGGCTGACCCACCGCGAAGCCTACAAGGATATTTTCGGCATCACGATCATCAAGACCCTCGCGGTGTTCGTGGTGATCGGTACTTTCTACGCCACCGGCATTGTGTGAGGTTTTCATGACGACATTGAACGGCAAGACCGCCCTGGTCACCGGCTCTACCAGTGGCATCGGCTTAGGGATTGCCCTGAGCCTGGCCAAGGCCGGCGCCAACCTGATCCTCAACGGCTTCGGCGATGCCAGCGCGGTGATCGCCCAGGTGCAGGCGTTTGGCGGCAAGGTCGGCCATCACCCGGCCGATGTCAGCGACCCGGCGCAGATCGCCGAGATGGTCGCCTACGCCGAGCGCGAGTTCGGCGGCATCGACATCCTGGTGAATAACGCGGGCATCCAGCATGTGGCGGCGGTGGAAGACTTCCCGGTAGAGCGCTGGGACTCGATCATCGCCATCAACCTGTCGTCGGTGTTCCACAGCACCCGCCTGAGCCTGCCGGGCATGAAGGCCAAGGGCTGGGGGCGGATCGTCAATATTGCCTCGGTGCACGGCCAGGTCGGCTCGGTGGGCAAGGCGGCGTATGTGGCGGCCAAGCACGGGGTGATCGGCCTGACCAAGGTCGTCGGCCTGGAAACCGCCACCAGCAACGTGACCTGCAACGCCATCTGCCCGGGTTGGGTGTTGACGCCGCTGGTGCAGAAGCAGATCGATGACCGCATCGCCACAGGCGTTGAGCCGCAGCAGGCCCAGCATGACCTGCTGGCTGAAAAGCAGCCGTCCCTGGAGTTCGTCACCCCACCGCAACTGGGCGAGCTGGTGCTGTTCCTGTGCAGCGAGGCCGGCAGCCAGGTGCGTGGCGCGGCGTGGAATATTGATGGTGGGTGGCTGGCCCAGTAACCCCCTATCGCCCCAACAAAGAAGATCCAAATGTGGGAGCTGGCTTGCCTGCGATAGCGGTGGGCCAGTTAACTCATGCATGACTGATCCACCGCTATCGCAGGCAAGCCAGCTCCCACAGTTTGGATGTGTGTTGTCTGGCGGATTTCATACAAGAACAAGAGAGTGCGCCATGTCCGATATCCTCTGGCAACCCAGCCCGGAACGCATCCACACCACCCGGATGGACCAGTTCCGGCGCTTTATCAATGATCGCCACGCCTTGCAGATCAACGATTACCCCACCCTGCACCAATGGAGCATCGACCAGCGTCCGGCGTTCTGGGCGGCGATTGTCGAGTTCTTCGACGTGCAGTTTCGTACGCCGCCCAGCACCGTGCTGGTGGAAGGCGCGCAGATGCCCAGCGCCCAGTGGTTTCCCGGCGCCACCCTGAACTTTGCCGAACACCTGCTGCGCCGCCGCGATGAGCACCCGGCGGTGGTCGCCATCAGCGAAGACGGCCAGCGCGAACAACTGACCTATGCCGAACTGGCCCGCCACGTCGCCGGCCTGCAGCGCAGCCTGCAAGCGGCGGGCGTGGGCCTGGGCGACCGGGTGGCGGCGTGCATGCCCAATACCTGGCAAACCCTGGTGGGCATGCTCGCCACCAGCAGCCTGGGGGCGATCTGGTCCTGCTCCTCGCCGGATTTCGGCACCCAAGGGGTGATCGACCGCTTCGGCCAGATCGAGCCCAAGGTGCTGATCACCTGCGCCGGTTATCGCTACGCGGGCAAGTTGATCGACCAGAGCGCCAAGCTCAATGAAATCCTCGAGCGCCTGCCGTCCCTGCAACAGCTGATCATCGTGCCCTACGCCCGGCCCGAGGCGCGCATTGAGGACTACCAGACCCCGGCCAACGTCGCCCTGTGGGATGACTTCTATTGCCCCGGCGGCGAACCGCAGTTTGTCGCCGTGCCCTTCGACCACCCGCTGTACATCCTCTACTCCAGTGGCACCACCGGCGTGCCCAAGTGCATCATCCACGGCACCGGCGGCGTGTTGCTGACCCACCTCAAGGAACACGGCCTGCACGCCGACCTGTCGCGCGACGACTGCCTGTTCTACTACACCACCTGCGGCTGGATGATGTGGAACTGGCTGGTCTCGGTCTTGGCCATCGGCGCCACGGCGGTGCTGTATGACGGCTCGCCGTTTCATCCGGGCCCCGCGCGCCTGATTGACCTGATCGACCAGGAGCGCATCAGCGTGTTCGGCACCAGCCCGAAATACCTCGCCACCCTGGAAAAGGCCGGCCTGCAACCACGCCGCAGCCATGACCTGGGCAGCCTCAAGGGCCTGATCTCGACCGGCTCGCCACTGTCGCCCCAGAGCTACGACTACGTGTACCGCGAGATCAAGCAGGAGCTGTGCCTGTCGTCGATGTCGGGCGGTACCGACATCGTCTCCTGCTTTGTCATCGGCAACCCGGTGCTGCCGGTACGCCGCGGTGAAATGCAGTGCAAGAGCCTGGCAATGGCCATCGAAGTGTGGGATGACCAGGGCCGGCCGCTGATTGGTGAAAAAGGCGAACTGGTGTGTACCCGGCACTTCCCGGCGATGCCCATCGGCCTGTGGCATGACCCGTTGGGGGAAAAGCTGCGCGCTTCGTATTTCAGCCAGTTCCCCGGCGTATGGGCCCAGGGCGACTATGCCGAGCAGCGCGCCAATGGCAGCCTGTTGATCCATGGTCGTTCGGATGCGGTGCTCAACCCCGGCGGCGTGCGCATCGGCACGGCGGAGATCTACCGCCAGGTGGAAAAGGTCCCGCAGATCGTGGAAAGCCTGGCCATCGGCCAACGTTGGCAGGACGATGTGCGCGTGGTGCTGTTTGTGCGCCTCAATGACGGCGAACACCTGGACGCCGCCCTTGAGCAACAGATCCGCGATGTGATCCGCGCCCATACCACGCCGCGCCACGTGCCGGCGAAGATCCTCAGCGTCACTGACATTCCGCGCACCCTCAGCGGCAAGATCGTCGAGTTGGCGGTCAGGAATGTCGTGCACGGCGAACCGGTGAAGAACACCGATGCCCTGGCCAACCCCCAAGCCCTGGAGCAGTTTCGCAACCGCCCCGAGCTGGGGTAAAAAAGATGAAAGGTTTCAGCTTTGACGCACTCACTTGAAGAAAAACCCCTCAAGCATGCTATTTTTCGAGGGGTAACCAGCCGTTTCCGTACCACGGAGTCTTCGGCTTTTTTCATTCTTCAAGCGTTACGCGCAAGGCACTTACATGAACGGATCACCCACCGGCAGCGAGGCCGCGGCCCTGATCGCACGGCTGGACTGGGCCACAAGCCCCCTCGGTGATGCCAGCCACTGGCCACAAAGCCTGCGCACGGCCATCGATATCGTCATCCATTCACCGATGCCGATGCTGTTGCTGTGGGGCACCGAACTCACGCAACTCTACAACGACGGCTTCGCCCTGCTGGCTGGCAACAAGCACCCCCAGGCCTTCGGCCAGCCGACGCACCGGGCCTGGCCGGAGCTGCAACACTTCACCACCCCGATCTACCGCGCCGTCCTGAGCGGCCAGGTGCGCACCTTTACCGAACAGCGCTTTGTCCTGCAGCGCAACCACCGCGACACCGAGATCTGGCTGGACCTGACCTACAGCCCGATCCGCGACGAACAGGGCCAGGTCGCCGGGATCCTGGTGACAGCAATTGAAACCAACGAACGCCGGCAACTGGCCCAGGAGCTGCAACAACGTTCCGAAGCCAGCCTCAAGGCCCAGCACAACACCGAGCAACGCTTGCAACTGGCCCTGGCCGCCACCGATGCGGTGGGCACCTGGGACTGGGATATCAGCGAAGACCGCTTTATCGCCGATAACCATTTTGCCCAGTTGCACGGGGTTGATCCGTGCCAGGCCCAGCAGTTGCCCATCAGTGATTACCTGCAAGGCGTGCACCCGCAAGACCGCGGCCTGATCGCCCGCAGCATCAAGCATTGCATCACCCATGGCACCGAGTACGCCGAGGAATATCGCCTGCTCCAGGCCAACGGCCAGGTGCGCTGGGTGTTTGCCCGTGGCCGCTGCTACAAGGACCACCACGGCCGACCGGTGCGCTTCCTTGGCGCGGCGCTGGACCTGACCGAACGCAAGCACACCGAACAAGCCCTGCGCCAGAGCCAGACCGAGCTGCAACTGATCATCAACGCCATGCCGGTGCTGATCGGCTATGTCGACCACACAGAACGCTTTCGCCTGAACAACAGCGCCTACCTCGACTGGTACGGCCTGACCCCGCAAGAACTGTATGGCAAGACCATCCGCGAAGTCCTCGGCGACAAGCTCTATGCCGGGCGCGCCGATAAAATCGCCGCCGCGCTCAAGGGCAAGGCCTGCAGCTTTGTCACCGTCACCCCCCATTGCGATGGCCGGCCCCGGCATGCGCTGATGAAGTACCTGCCCCGCTTCAGCGCCGATGGCTCGGTCAATGGCTTCTATATCTTTGTGATCGATGAGACTGAACGCAAACTCACCGAGGAGGCGCTGCGCCATCTCAACGACAACCTGGAAGAACGCGTGGCCCAGCGCACCCAGGCCCTGGCCGAAGCCAACCAGCGCCTGCAAAACGAGATGTTCGAGCGTGCACGCGCCGAAGACGCGCTGCGCCATGCACAAAAAATGGAAGCGCTCGGCCAACTCACCGGCGGGATCGCCCATGACTTCAACAATATGCTCACTGGGATCATTGGCAGCCTGGACCTGATGCAGCGCTACATCGCCGCCGGGCGCAGCGATGAGATTAGTCGCTTCACCGACGCCGCCGTGGCCTCGGCCCATCGCGCAGCCGCGCTGACCCATCGCCTGCTGGCCTTCTCCCGGCGCCAGTCCCTGGATCGCCAGCCCCTGGATCCGAACCAGTTGGTCACGTCCCTCGAAGAGCTGTTCCGCCGCACCAAAGGCGCCCATATCGACCTCAAGGTGCAGTTGGGCAGCGATATCTGGCCGGTGAACACCGACGCCAGCCAACTGGAAAACGCCCTGCTCAACCTGGTGATCAACGCCCGCGACGCCATGCCCGATGGCGGGCAACTGAGCATCGAGACGGCCAACAGCTACCTGGACGGCACCGACATCAGCACCCTGGAACCGGTCAAAGCCGGCGACTATGTGATGCTGGGCGTGTGCGACAATGGCGCCGGCATGACCCCCAAGATCCTGGCCAAGGCCTTCGACCCGTTTTTCACCACCAAGCCCATCGGCCAGGGGACGGGCCTGGGGCTGTCGATGATTTATGGCTTTGCCCAGCAATCCGGCGGCCACGTCACGATCCACAGCGAGCCGGGCCGCGGCACCTGTGTGCGCCTGTACCTGCCGCGCCTGCATGGCACCGCCCTGGAGAAAGTCCTGCCGCAGATCCCCGTGGAGGCCCCCGTGGCGCTGGATGGCGAAGCCGTGGTGGTGGTCGAGGACGATGCCGCCGTGCGCATGCTGGTGGTCAACCTGCTCGATGAACTGGGCTACACCGCCCACCAGGCCGCCGATGCGCGGGCGGCCCTGCCGTTGCTGGAATCTGACCTGCGGGTGGACTTGCTGGTGACCGATGTCGGCCTGCCTGGCATGAACGGTCGGCAACTGGCGGAAATCGCCCGCCAGCACCGCCCCGGGCTCAAGGTGCTGTTCATGACCGGCTACGCCGAGACCGCCGCCGAGCGTCAGGGTTTCCTGGATGAAGGCATGGACATGGTGGCCAAGCCGTTTTCCATCGACCAGTTGGCCACGAAAATCCGCAGCATGATCGGCGCCAAAGGCCAAGTTGATGCATAATCCCGCGCCTTCAAGCCCGACCGTTGCAAGGTAACTGCCCGATGAAAGCCCAAGCCCGCCATATCCTGGTTAAAACCAGCGAAGAAGCCGAACAGCTCAAGCAGCGTATTGCCAAGGGCGAAGCCTTTGATGTGCTGGCCAAGAAGTTCTCCACCTGCCCGTCCGGCAAGCGCGGCGGCGACCTGGGTGAAGTACGGCCGGGGCAGATGGTGGGGGTGATCGATGCGGTGATTTTCAAGAAACCGCTGCGGGTGGTACATGGGCCGATCAAGAGCAAGTTTGGGTATCACCTGGTGCAAGTGTTCTACCGCGACTAAATCACCCTGATCGTTCCCACGCTCCGCGTGGGAATGCCTCACTGGACGCTCTGCGTCCGCTTCTGGGACGCGGAGCGTCCGTAGCTGCATTCCCACGCGGAGCGTGGGAACGATCACTGTGGGAGCCGGGCTTGCCCGCGATCCGCCGCAGGCGGCCTCATACCCTGGGAATCAGCGCACCCGGAAGCTGGATCACCTGGCTCGCCAACCGATGCCCCGCCAAGGCTGCCTCCTGCGGCGAACCACCCCTGAGCCTGCTGGCCAGATACGCCGCACTGAACGAATCCCCCGCCGCCGTGGTATCCACCACCTGCTCGACCACCCGCGCCGGCACCGCAAAACGCTCGCCACCGCAACGGATCAGGCAATCATCCGCCCCACGCTTGAGCACCACCTCCTCGATCCCCGGATAGGCCGCCAACACCTGCTCGCTGTCGGCATAGCCAAACAACGCACGCTCGTCATCCTCTGTCAGCAAGGCCATATCCACCAGTGCCAACACCTGCCGATAGGCCTCGCGAGCAGCCTCGACACTGGCCCACAGACGCGGCCGGTAGTTGTTGTCGAACACCACCCGGGCGCCACGCTGGCGAGCCTCAACCAGGGCGGCCAGCAGGCGTACGCGCCCCACTTCGCCCAAGACCGCCAGGGTGATCCCGCTCAAATACAGCACATCGTAGCTGGGCAAGGCGGCCAGGACCGGTTCGGCCCCTGGCGTGGTGAAGCAATCGCGCACCGCCGCTTCGTTGCGCCAATAGAGGAATTTGCGCTCGCCATAGGCATCGGTCTGGATGCAGTACAAACCCGGCAGGCGCCCCGGCAAGCGCTGGACCCTGTCCAGGCCCAGGCCTTCGGCGGCCCATTGCTGGCACATGGCATCGCTGAAACGGTCATCGCCCAGGGCGGTGACGTAATCCACCGTGCTGCTGGCCCCCAATTCGCGGCGCAGGTAGACGGCGGTGTTCAGGGTGTCGCCGCCGAAGCTCTGTTGCAGGCTGCCGTCGGCGCGGTGTTGCAGTTCGATCATGCATTCGCCGATCAGGGCGATGCGCGGGTGTGGGTTCATGTTCGGATTCTCGGGTGAGTTTTAGGGCCTCATCGCCGGCAAGCCAGCTCTCACATTTGAATGTATTCACAAATCCAAATGTGGGAGCTGGCTTGCCGGCGATGGCCGCGACGCGGTCTAGAAACAGGTCTGCAATGCCTCGACCACCTGCAGCTGCTCATCCACCAGGCACCCCACCTGCCACTTGTCGAAGGTCAGGCATGGGTGCGAAGTGCCAAAGGCGATGATGTCGCCAATACGCAACTCAACCCCCGGTGCCACCGTCATGAATGCATGCTGGTCCATCACCGCCGTGACCTTGCAACCACTCACATCCTCGCCCACCGCCGGCAGCACGCCGGCCTTGTAGCGCTTGAGTGGCACCGGCAAGCCGGCGTCGTAGGCCACGTCGCGCTTGCCCAGGGCGATCACCGCAAACCCCGGCTGCGGCAACGATTGCACATGGGCCCAGACTTCCAGGGCCGGGCGCAGGCCTTCGCTGAGGTCGCTGCGCCGGTCCAGCACGCAGCATTGCGCGTCCTTGTAGATACCATGGTCGTGGGCCACATAGCTGCCGGGGCGCAGTACGCTGAGGAAGCGCCCCTCGGCGTTTTGCGCGGCGAAAGACTCGGCGATCAAGTCATACCAGGCCGAACCCGAGGCAGTGATGATCGGCTTGCCCAGGTCGAAGGCGCCACTGTCCTGCATCGCCACCGCCAGGCGCACCAGGGACGCGGCAAACTCGCGGATACCGCGGATGGCATGCTCACCGTGGATCACCCCTTCGTAGCCTTCGATCCCGGTAAGCGCCAGGGCCGGCTGGGCCTTGATTGCCCGCGCCAGGTCCAGCACCTCTTGCTCGCTGCGGCAACCGCAGCGGCCGCCGACCACGCCGTATTCGATCATCACATTCAGGCGCAGGCCACGGGCGGCGAAGAATGCGCCCAGGTCGGCCACGTTGTCCGGGTGGTCGACCAGGCAATGGAAGTCAAAGCCGGGGTCGGCCAGCAGCTCGGCGATCAACGCCATGTTCGGCGCGCCCACCAGTTGGTTGGCCATCAACACCCGACGCACGCCACCGGCGTAGGCCGCGCGGGTCTGCACCGCGGTGGCCAGGGTGATGCCCCAGGCGCCTTGTGCCAACTGACGCTGGAACAGCGCCGGCATCATGCTGGTCTTGCCATGGGGCGCCAGTTGCGCGCCGCTGTGGCTGACAAAATCCTGCATCCAGCGGATGTTGTGTTCCAGTGCCGCGCGGTGCAGCACCAGGGCGGGCAGGCTGACGTCGCGTACCAGGTGGGCACCGCTGGCGGCGGCGCCTTTTTCAACGGCATTGAAGGCAGACATGGGGTTACTCCGTTTCGCTATTCATTGATGCGACGGGCCAGGGTGTTGGCGCTTTCGATCAGCACCCGGCGGTAGTCGTCGTAATTGTTCTTGGCGTCGGCCCGTGGGGCGACGATACACAGGGTCGCAATGGCGACGCCCTGGGCATCGCGCACCGGGGCGGCAAAGCAGTGGGTAAAGGTGTCGGCGACACTGTCGAAGGAAAAGAAACCATCGAGGCTGGCCTGGCGAATCTGCCCGAGGAAGGTCGCCAGGGGCAGGCGCTGGCCATCCGGCAGGATAAAGTCGTCGTGGTCGATCAGCTCGATGATCTGCTGGTCGCTCAAATGCCCCAGCAACAAGCGCCCGGAAGCGGTCCAGGGAATCGGCGCGTTTTCACCGATATCCGAAGAAATCCGGAAATGCCGCTCGCCCTCGCGCATCAACGCCACCGTGTACTTGCGCCCGTTGAGCAGGCACATTTGCGCGGTCTCGCGGGTTTGCCTGACGATCGCCTGCAAGGCGTGATCGGCCTCGCGGGTCAGGTCGAAATGGCGCAAGTGGGCCTGGCCGAGGAAGTACAACTGGCGTCCCAGGTACACATGCCCGTCCTTGCCCACGGCTTCGAGAATCCGTCGCTCCAGCAGGGAGGCGACCAGTTCGTAGACCGTGGACTTGGGGCTGCCGATACCACTGGCGATATCGTTGGGGCGCAGGGGCTGGCCGACTTCCTTGAGAAAATCAAGGATATCGAACGCCCGGTCCAGGCCCTTTGCGCGGCGTTTGATGGTGTCTTCGGTCATGGCGGTCTTCATTAGCGTAAGAGGTCCATGTAAGAGCAGGGCTTTTGTGGGAGCAGGCTTGCCCGCGATAGCGGTGTATCAGCCAACTATTTAGCGACTGACACTATGCTATCGCGGGCAAGCCCGCTCCCACCCAAACCCAGTCCACATTGGATTTGTGTGGTCTTGAAGTCAGGCATTCAGCCTTTTTTCTTGTAGGCCACGCAATCGATCTCGACCTTGCAATCGACCATCATGTTCGCTTGCACACAGGCCCGCGCCGGGGCGTGTTCGGGGGTGAAGTACTCGCCGAAGACCTTGTTGAAACTCCAGAAATCCCGGGGGTCTTCCAGCCATACACCGACCCGGACCACGTCTTTGAGCCCATAGCCGGCCTCTGCAAGGATCGCCACGACGTTCTTCATGGTCTGGTGGGTCTGCTCGACAATCCCGCCATTGATGATCTCACCGTCCACCGCCGGCACCTGGCCCGACACGTACAACCAGCCATCCGCCTCCACCGCACGGGCGAATGGGCGGGGTTGGCCACCACCGGCGGTGCTGCCGGCGCCGTAACGAGTAATGCTCATAAAGTTGCTCCTTGATTAAAACCGAATATTTTTCAGAAATTCCGCCAGGCGTGGCGATTGCGGGCGCTCGAAGATGTCTTGGGGCGGCCCCTGCTCTTCAATCCGCCCCTGGTTCATAAACACGATAGTGTCCGAGACCTCGTAGGCAAAGCGCATTTCGTGGGTCACCAGCAACATGGTCATGCCCTCTTGCGCCAGGCCCTTGATCACACTGAGCACTTCGCCGACCAACTCCGGGTCCAGCGCCGAGGTCACTTCGTCGAACAGCATCAGGCTGGGGTTCATCGCAATCGCCCGGGCAATCGCCACCCGCTGTTGCTGACCGCCGGACAACTGACCGGGGAAGTGGTTGCGCCGTTCCAGCAGGCCGACGCGCTCCAGCCATTTTTCCGCCAAGGCCACTGCCTCGTCCTTGCCCATATGCTTGACCTTGAGCAGGCCCAGGGTGACGTTTTGCAACGCGCTCAGATGGGGGAACAGGTTGAATTGCTGGAACGCCATGCCGGTCATGGCGCGGTGCTGGGCGATGAGTTTTTCCGGGTGGCGCACGCGCTTGCCGGCAATTTCACGATAGCCAATGGACTCACCATCGAGGGTGATCTGCCCGCCCTGGAACTCCTCCAGCAGGTTGACGCAGCGCAGCAGCGTGGTCTTGCCCGAGCCGCTGGAGCCGATCAACGTCACCACATTGCCGCGCTGTAGCGACAGGTCGACGCCCTTGAGGACTTCCACCGCGCCGTATTGCTTGCGCAGGCCGCTGATGTTGAGCAAGGGTTGATTCATGGCAAGGCCACCCGTTTTTCAATGTAGCGCCCGAATAACTCGATGGCGTAGTTGATGACAAAGAACAGAAAACCGGCGAACAGGTAGAACTCCAGGGTCATAAAGGTCCGGGCGATGACTTGCTGGGTGCTCAACAGCAACTCGGCAACGCCGATCACCGACAGCAGGGTCGAGGCCTTGACGATCTCGGTGGAGGAATTGACCCAGGTTGGCAAAATCTGCCGCAACGCCTGGGGCAACAGCACATAGCCCAGGGACTGGTAGAAACTCAGGCCAATGGCCTTGCCGGCCTCCAGTTGCCCACGGGGAATGGCTTGCAGCGCACCGCGCACAATCTCGGCGACATGGGAGCCGCAAAACAGCGTGAGGCCCAGGGCGCCGGCCTGGAACGCACCGATCTGCCAGCCCAGAGCCGGCGCCATATAGAAGCAGGCCAGCACCAGCACAAACACCGGAGTGCCGCGGATCAGGTCGACGTACAGGCGAAATGGCGCGCGCATCCAGAACTTGCCGTAGGTCAGCACCAGCCCGGCGACGATGCCGATCAGGGTGCCGAAAATAATCGCCAGCACCGAGCAATACACGCTGGTCTGGAACCCGGCCCACAGGGTTGTCCGGGCAATCCACAACTCATGCAGCCAATCCATGGAGACCCCCTCTTAGCGACGGATCGCCAGGCGCTGTTCCAGGTATCGGAGCAGCATGGCGATGAGATAGCAGGCAGCCACGTAGAGCGCGGTCGTCACCAGCCAGGTTTCAATCACCCGGTAGCTTTCGACGTTGATCTTGCGGGCGTAATAGGTCAGCTCCGGCACGGCAATCGCCGCCGCCAGGGAGGTGTCCTTGAACAGCGAGATAAAGTTGTTCGACAGCGCCGGCAGCACGTTGCGCAGCATCACCGGCACCGTGATGTAAGCGCGGATCTGCCACTCCCCCAGGCCAATCGCCAGGCCGGCTTCGCGCAGGCCCTTGGGAATATTCAACAGGCCGGCACGGAACACTTCGGTCAGGTAGGCCCCGGCGTACAGCGACAGGGTGATGATGAACGAGGGGATCTTGTCCAGGCGGATGCCCAAACTGGGCAAGGCAAAGTAGATCAACAGGATCAGCACCAGGATCGGCGTGTTGCGCACCACCGTCACATACACCGAGGCCAGAATCCGCAGCGCACGGTGCCTGGACAGCATGGCAAAAGCCATCAACAGGCCGATCACGCAGCCGATGGCAATCGACAGCAAGGCCAGTTGCAGGCCCAGGCCGAGCCCCGCCAGCAAGGTGTCGAAATCGCGCCAGACTGCGGCAAAATTCAACTGATAGTTCATGCTCGGCACTACCTTCAGCGGGGCGCCCGTTGCGACGCCCCGCGCTCGACAATCATTTGAATTCCACCGGAAAACCAATCGCCGGGGTCGGCAGATCGACGCCAAACCACTGCTTGAACGAGGCCGCGTAGGTGGGGAACTCGACGCCGGTCATGGCTTCATGCAGGGCGGTGTTGACGAAGTTCAGCCAGTCCTGGTCGCCACGCTTGACCGCGCACGCGTAGGTTTGCGGGCTCCAGGCGTAGCTCGGGCTGCGGTAGCGCCCGGGGTTCTGCACCATCAGGTACTTGACCGAGGACTGGTCGGTGGCGGCGGCGTCGGCACGCCCGGAGTTCACCGCCTGGTACATCAGGTCGACGCTGTCGTATTGGTCGACCTTGGCCTTGGGCAGCGCCTGGTGCACCAGTTCTTCGGCGTAGACGTTTTGCAGCACCGCCACGGTGACGCCATCGCCCGCGGCCTGCAGGTCTTCGATTTGCTGGTATTGGCTGTTGGCCGGCAACAGCAGGCCCACGCCTTCGCGGTAGTACGGCAGGGTAAACGCCACCTGCTGCGCGCGGCTGGCGGTGACGGTGATGAACTGGCAGCTCATGTCGACTTTGTTGGTCAACAGGTTGGGGATGCGCGCATCGGACGACTGCACCACAAACTCGACCTTGCTCGGATCGTTAAACAGGCCCTTGGCGACAATGCGCCCGATATCGATATCGAACCCCTGCAACTTGCCATCCGCGCCCTGGAAATGCCACGGCGCATTGGTACTGCCGGTACCGACAATCAGATGCCCACGCTTAAGCACGTCATCGAGCTTGCTGTCGGCCTGCACCTGGCTGGCGAGGGACACGGCGGCGACAAAGAGAAAAACACCGGCTTTTAACAGGGAGGGTCGGCGATGCATGGCAAGCACTCCAAGGGTTATTTATTCCGCTATACCGGAATAAGGTATGCAATAGCGGAATAAACAGCAGAAAGTGTGCCACAGCCCGTAACAGAAGAATATTGGAGGGTTAAAGTTGTTTTAAATCAGATAGATAGAAATACACCGACAACCCGGGCCCCGCCCGTGACAGCAGGCACACTGCTACCGTGCACCCCAATCCGTAGCGATCCGTCACATTGGCGTGCGCTACCTGTGAATTCTGACAGTAGACCGCCTGGCCCACCCGGCTTAGGGTTTGGCCACAGGCCTATAAGGAGAGTGTCATGGGGTTGATCAACACGGTGATCGACGACGCGGATGCGTATAGACGGGCGCTGCAGACACCCCGCACGGTGTTCATGCTCTTTGTATCGCCCCAGTGCCCGGCGTGCGGCGCGGCCAAGCCACTGTTCAGCAAAGTGGCCAGCCGTTATCGCCGCCAGGCAGCCCTTTATGTACTCGATACGAGCCAGACCCCACGGCATCCCGAGGTCACCGGCACGCCGACGCTGCTGATCCTGAAAAACGGCAGGCTGGTGGAGAAACTCAAGGGGTTCGGCCCCTGGGAGACCCAGGAGCAGACCCTGAAGAAAACCTTCGAGCGGCACACCCGTGGCGTGCCGACCAAAAGGGCCAGGCCCCGTTAACCCGCCGCGACAGGGGTCAACAGCACCTGCGTCACCCGGCGCTCCTCCACTGCCGCCACCGTCAAGCGCCAGCCTTCGTACTCCAGGCTGTCACCCACCGCCGGCAGGCGGTCCAGCAGGCTCATGACCAGCCCGGCAAGGGTCTGGTAATCCTCGGTGGCCACCGCCTGAAAGCCGGTACGCTGGCGAATCAGGTTCAGGTTCAACGCACCGTTGGCGCGGTAACCGCCCTGCTCCTCGACGATGTCCGGGCCTTCGACTTCGCTGGCGTCCGGCAACTCACCGGCGATGGACTCCAGGATGTCGGTCATGCTCAACACCCCCATGAAGTCGCCGAATTCGTTGATCACGAAGGCAATGTGCGTCGACTCCTGGCGCATCTGCTCCAGGGCGTTGAGGATCGAGAAACTGTCGAGCAGGTTGATCGCCCGTCGCGCCAGGTGTTCCAGGTTCGGCTCATTGCCGGCCAGGTACTCCTTGAGCAGCTCCTTCTTGTGCACGAAGCCCAGGGGCTCATCCACCGCGCCATTACGGATCAGCGGCAAGCGCGAGTAGGACGAGTGCATCAATTTCAGGCGAATCGTCTCCGGGTCGTCGGCCAAGTCGATACAGTCGACATTCGCCCGCGGGGTCATCAAGCTGCGGATCGGCCGTTCGGCCAACTGCAATACACCACTGATCATCACGCGCTCACGCCGGTCGAACAGCGGGCCTTGCTGGCCCTGTGGGTCGCCCAACAGGTCGGTCACGTCTTCACCCACTTCCTCGACCGCCAGGCTGCGCCCACCCAACAGGCGCATCACCGCATGGGCGGTACGCTCACGGATCGGCCGCAGGCCCTGCGCCGACTTCTTGCGGCGCGCCCGGGCGATCTGGTTGAACACCTCGATCAAAATCGAGAAACCGATGGCCGCGTACAGGTAGCCTTTGGGGATATGGAAGCCCAGGCCTTCGGCGGTCAGGGCAAAACCGATCATCATCAAGAAGCCCAGGCACAGCATGATCACCGTCGGGTGCGCATTGACGAAACGGGTCAGCGGCTTGCTGGCCACAATCATCACACCGATGGACACGACCACCGCAATCATCATGATCGCCAGTTCATCCACCATGCCGACCGCAGTAATCACCGCGTCCAGGGAGAACACTGCGTCCAGCACCACGATCTGCGCCACGATCGGCCAGAACATCGCGTAGGCCGCATTGCCGGTACGTTCGGTAACGTGCCCTTCGAGCCGTTCATGCAATTCCATGGTGGCCTTGAACAACAGGAACACACCACCAAACAACATGATCAGGTCACGCCCGGAGAAGCTCTTGTCGAACACCTCGAACAGCGGCTGGGTCAGGGTCACCAACCAGGAAATACTCGCCAACAGGCCCAGGCGCATCAGCAGTGCCAGGGACAAACCGATCAACCGCGCACGGTCGCGCTGCTCCGGTGGCAGCTTGTCCGCCAGGATCGCGATAAACACCAGGTTGTCGATACCCAGCACCAGTTCCAGCACAATCAAGGTCAACAGGCCGAGCCAGGCCGTTGGATCCGCTAACCATTCCATATAGAAGTCTCTGTCTCTTTATTGATGTTCAGAATGTCGGGCACAACAAGACGCGGTCGGGTGACCGGGAAAAGGTTAGCAGTCTGAATAGAGGATGTTTGAGCGGGAACGGCGGCAGTAGCGGTCTTGGGGAAAGACGACTGGGGGGCTCCGAGAGGGTGTTCATGCAAGTCCTGCAGTGAAAAAAGGACTTTAATCCTACAGTGGAAATACAAATTTCCTACAATTTAAAACTATTACAAGATCTGTAAAAGCAGATGCCCGAAAACATGTGCTGTGGGCTTGTGTGGGAGCTGGCTTGCCTGCGATAGCATCGCCTCGGTCTAACTGATGCACCGAGGTGTCTGCATCGCAGGCAAGCCAGCTCCCACACAAGCCAGCCCACACACAAACCAGTGTCCACATTTCGACCCGTGTTGTATCAAATTTTACGGGTAGCGTCGTCCAGCGCCAGGATGGTGTGGGCATTGGTCACCGTGGTCGCCAGGGTATTGATCACCCCCGAGCGCAACGCCCCCAGGGTCGCGGCGGCCTTGGTGTTTTCACTGGCAATCGCCACCACATCGGGAATGCGGAACAACTCCTGCACCGTCAAGCCGATCACCCGCCCCTGGATGGCGTTGACCGCCGGCTGGCCGTGGATGTCGATAAAGTCGTAGCCCATCATGTCGCCCACCGTGCCGGACAAGCGCGCCTGGGCGATTTCCTGGGGGGAGAACCAGCCCATGCGCACCATATTGCTGTTCTCGCTCATGTCGCCAATGCCGATCAGCGCCATATCGGCGCGCCGTGCACGGTCGAGGGTGGAGCGTACGGTGTCGTTGCTGATCAGCACGCTGCGCAGTTCCGGGTTGGCCACCAGCGCCGGGGCGTACAGGCTTTCGCTCTCGCCGCCAAAGCGCAGGGCCAGGCGGCGGCAGATATGGTCGGGGTTCATGTATTCGCCGGCCTTGAGCGAACCGCCGATGGCGCAGACAAACGTGCAGTTGCGCGTCACCGGCAAAAACACGTTATCGGCCACGGCCCCGACATTACGGCCCATGCCCACGGCGACAATCATGCCGTCGCCCAGGGTTTTGTTCAGGTAGTTGGCCACCAGGCTGGCCACGGCGGAGCGCTGGGTGTCGGCGTCGCTGTGATCCACCGCGATCAACGCGCGGTCCAGCTGGAAGCGCTCGACCAACGCCTGCTCCAGCTCGTTGTTCATCGCCGGATGCTGCAACACCCGCACCTCGACAATCCCTTCATCACGCGCGCGCTTGAGCAGCCGACTGACTTTGGCCCGGGACAGGTCAAAGCGCTTGGCGATGGCTTCCTGAGTGACGTTCTCAAGGTAATAGAGCATCGCCACTTCGGTCATCAGATCGATATCGCTGGCGGTGCGCAGGGTACTGTCACTCATGGGGACGGGCTTCCGTTTCGGCGTCAAAGGCGCATTCTCCCGACTCTTGCCCCGCCACGTCCACTACTGATGCCCATCACGCTCAATGGCATTGATGCGCTCGACCTTGGCCCCGGAACGCGCCGCCTCGAACTCCGAGGCCAGAAACGCGGTGACGATGCTCTTGGCCAGCTCCGCCCCCACCACTCGCGCACCGATGGACAGGATCTGCGCATCGTTGCTCTTGCGCGCGCGCTCCGCCGAATAGGTGTCATGGGCCTGGGCCGCACGGATCCCCAACACTTTATTGGCCGAGATGGCCATGCCAATGCCCGTGCCACACACCAGCACCCCCAGGCGCTGTTGCCCGGCATTGATGGCCGTGGCCACCGCCAGCGCAATATCCGGGTAGAGCACCGGCGCCGTGGAATGGGTGCCAAAGTCGGTCACCGGATACCCCAGCGCCTCGATATGGCGCCTCAACAGCTCCTTGAGCTCAAAACCCGCTTCGTCGCATCCGATAGCCACCGGAAAAGGTGTGTTCATGGCATTAGGCTCCGCTGTCATGATGACGCTTAAGACTGATCATATGATCACTCAATGAAATTTCTATCAGTCATTTCTCGGATATTCCTCCGCAACTGTCAAGCACGTTTTAACTGACCCACCAGTCAACCCCCTCTAAAACGCCACCCATCAATAAAATGCAGGCAACTACAAGTTTTCAGTGAAAGAGATTGACTGATCAGAATTTCATTTGGTACACATATGATCACGCAGCAACACGACTGTGTACCTAATAAGAACTCACAGCACGAGGACACGCCGATGGCCACGCCATTACTGCTCCAGGCTGAACACGTCGCCAAGGCCTACGCGGGCATTCCCGCCCTGCGTGACGGCCGCCTCTCGCTGCGGGCCGGCAGTGTGCATGCCCTGTGCGGCGGCAATGGCGCCGGCAAATCCACGTTCCTCAGTATCTTGATGGGCATCACCCAGCGTGACGCCGGCAGCATCCTGCTCAATGGCGCCCCCGTGCATTTCCATCGCCCCAGCGAAGCATTGGCGGCGGGGGTCGCGATGATCACCCAGGAGCTGGAACCAATCCCCTACATGAGCGTCGCCGAAAATATCTGGCTGGGCCGCGAACCACGGCGCGTCGGCTGCATCGTCGACAGCAAGGCACTACACCTACGCACCCGCGAACTCCTGGAAAGCCTGGAGTTCGACGTCGAAGCCACCACGCCCATGCATCGCTTGAGCGTGGCGCAGATCCAACTGGTGGAGATCGCCAAGGCGTTCAGCCATGACTGCCAGGTGATGATCATGGACGAACCCACCTCCGCCATCGGCGAGCGCGAAGCCGAGACCCTGTTCAAGGCCATCCGCCGCCTCACCGCCCGTGGCGCCGGGATCGTGTATGTGTCCCATCGCCTCAGCGAGCTTGCACAGATTGCCGACGACTACAGCATCTTGCGCGATGGCGCCTTCGTCGAAAGCGGGCGCATGGCCGATATCGACCGCGCCCACCTGGTGCGCGGTATCGTCGGCCAGGAGCTGACGCGCATCGATCACAAGGTCGGCCGCGCAAGCGCCGCCGAGTGCTGCCTGGACGTCCAGGGCCTGAGCCGTAGCGGCGAGTTCCAGGACATCAGCCTGCAAGTGCGCCAGGGCGAAATCCTCGGCATCTACGGCCTGATGGGCTCGGGGCGCAGCGAGTTCCTCAATTGCATCTACGGCCTGACCACCCCGGACGCCGGCAGCGTCACCCTGCAAGGCAAGCCGATGCCCATCGGCCTGCCCAAGGCGACCATCCGCGCCGGCATGTCCCTGGTCACCGAAGACCGCAAGGAAAGCGGCCTGGTGCTCAGCTCCAGCATCCTCTCGAACATCGCGTTGTCGGCGTACAAGCAGCTGTCGAACTGGTCGCTGATCAATGCACGCAAGGAAAACCAGTTGGCGGCGGACATGGTCAAGCGCCTGCAGATCAAGACCACCTCCCTGAACCTGCCAGTGGCCTCCATGAGCGGTGGCAACCAGCAGAAAGTGGTGCTTGCCAAGTGCCTGTCGACCCAACCGGTGTGCCTTTTGTGCGATGAGCCGACCCGGGGTATCGATGAAGGCGCCAAGCAGGAGATCTATCACTTGCTCGACCAGTTCGTGCGCGCCGGTGGCGCGGCCATCGTGGTGTCGTCCGAAGCCCCGGAACTGCTGCACCTAAGCGACCGTATCGCGATTTTCAAGGGCGGCCGGCTGGTGACTATCAGCAGCGACACCGCCCTTTCCCAGGAAGCCTTGTTGAGTCTTGCCTCATGAATGCCAAAACCCTTGCCGCCCCGCTGACCACCCCTTCGCGCAGCCGCCTGCGGCTTTCCCTCGACCGCTTTGGCCTGCCGCTGGTGTTTATCCTGCTGTGCGTGGTCATGGCGTTTTCCAGCGAATACTTCATGACCTGGCGCAACTGGATGGACATCCTGCGCCAGACCTCGATCAACGGCATCCTGGCCGTGGGCATGACCTATGTGATCCTGACCAAGGGCATCGACCTCTCGGTGGGTTCGATCCTCGCCTTTGCCGGGCTGTGCAGCGCCCTGGTCGCGACCCAGGGCTACGGCCTGCTGGCGGCGGTCAGCGCCGGGATGTTTGCCGGGGCGATGCTGGGGGTGGTGAACGGTTTTATGGTGGCCAACCTGTCGATCCCGCCCTTTGTCGCCACCCTCGGCATGCTGAGTATTGCCCGGGGCATGACCTTTATCCTCAACGACGGCAGCCCGGTCACCGACCTGCCGGACGCCTACCTGGCCCTGGGCATCGGCAAGCTTGGGCCGATTGGCGTACCGATCATCATCTTTGCCGTGGTCGCGCTGATTTTCTGGATGGTGCTGCGCTACACCACCTACGGGCGCTACGTGTACGCGGTGGGTGGCAACGAAAAAAGCGCGCGCACCTCGGGGATTGGCGTGCGCAAGGTGACGTTCTCGGTGTACGTGGTCTCGGGCCTGCTCGCCGGCCTGGCGGGTGTGGTGCTGTCGGCGCGCACCACCTCCGCCCTGCCCCAGGCCGGCATGTCCTATGAGCTGGATGCGATTGCCGCGGTGGTGATCGGCGGCACCAGTTTGTCCGGCGGCGTCGGCACCATCGTCGGCACGCTGTTCGGCGCCCTGCTGATCGGGGTGATCAACAACGGCCTGAACCTGCTCGGTGTGTCCTCCTATTACCAGCAGGTCGCCAAGGGCCTGATCATCGTGCTCGCGGTGTTGATTGACGTGTGGCGCAAGAAAAAACGCTAGTCGCTTTTGCTCTGATCCGAACTGAACGACCACAACAATAAACGGGGTTCTCATCATGAAATTCGCTACATCGTTTGCCGCCGTGGCGGCCCTCTCCCTGCTCGCCAGCAGCATCACCCTGGCCGCCGATGGCAAGACCTACAAAGTCGGCGCCGCCGTGTACGGCCTCAAGGGCCAGTTCATGCAGAACTGGGTGCGCGAGCTCAAGGAACATCCGGCAGTCAAGGACGGCACCGTGCAGTTGACCGTGTTCGACGGCAACTATGACGCGCTGACCCAGAACAACCAGATCGAAAACATGGTCACCCAGCGCTACGACGCGATCCTCTTCGTGCCGATCGACACCAAGGCCGGGGTGGGCACGGTGAAGCAGGCGATGGCCAACGATGTGGTGGTGATCGCCTCCAACACCAAAGTCGCCGATGCCAACGTGCCGTACGTGGGTAACGATGATGTCGAGGGCGGGCGCCTGCAGGCCCAGGCCATGGTCGACAAGCTCCAGGGCAAGGGCAATGTGGTGATCATCCAGGGCCCGATTGGCCAGTCGGCACAGATCGACCGCGAAAAAGGCGAACTGGAAGTGCTGGGCAAGCACCCCGGGATCAAGATCATCGAGAAAAAGACCGCCAACTGGGACCGCGCCCAGGCCCTGAGCCTGACCGAGGACTGGCTCAACGCCCACCCCAAGGGCATCAACGGGGTGATCGCACAAAACGACGACATGGCTCTGGGCGCCGTGCAGGCCCTCAAATCCCATGGCCTGACCTCCAAGGATGTGCCCGTCACCTCCATCGACGGCATGCCCGACGCCATTCAGGCAGCCAAAAGAGATGAAGTCACCACCTTCCTGCAAGACGCCCAGGCCCAGTCCCAGGGCGCACTGGACGTAGCCCTGCGGCAACTGGCGGGTGAAGACTACAAACCCAAGTCGGTGATCTGGGAGCGCTATGCCAAGGACGTAACCTGGGGCGACGGCACCGCGAAGAACTACATCCTGCCGTGGGTGCCGGTGACCAATGCCAATGCGGATGCGCTGTACCAGCAGGTCAGCGGTACTAAATAGCAACGCGGTCAATGTGGGAGCTGGCTTGCCTGCGATTGCATCACCTCGGTATCCCTGACAGACCCAGGTGCCCGCATCGCAGGCAAGCCAGCTCCCACATCCGATCTCCACTGTTTTTGAGAATGGAGTTAAACCAATGTCTGGATTCTGGAACCAAGCCTTCGACCTCACCGGTCGTTGCGCCGTGATCACCGGCGGGGCTGCGGGGATCGGTCTGGCGTGTGCCCACTTGCTGGTGGAGCGTGGCGCGCGCGTGGCCCTGCTCGACCGTGATCCGGCCGTGGTTGAAATCGCCGCCAGCCTGGGCAGCGGGCATCTGGGCCTGGCCGTCGACCTGCGCCAGCTCGACCAGGTGCAGAGCAGCATCGACTACGTGGTCGCGCACTTCAAGCGCCTGGACTGCCTGGTCAACAGCGCCGGCGTGGTGATGTTGGACAAGGCCATCGATGTCAGCGAAAACGCCTGGGACATCACCCTGGAGATCAACCTCAAGGCCAGCTTTTTCGTGGCCCAGGCCTGCGCCCGGCATATGCTCGCCCAGGGCAGCGGGCGCATCGTCAACCTGGCGTCCCAGGCGGCGGTGATCGGCCTGGATCGGCATGTGGCCTATTGCGCGAGCAAGGCTGCGATTGTCGGCATGACCAAGGTCCTGGCCATGGAATGGGCGCCACACATCACGGTAAATGCCATCTCCCCCACCATCGTCGAGACCGCCCTGGGCAAGAAAGCCTGGGCCGGCGATGTGGGCGAACGGGCCAAATTGCAGATCCCGGCGGGCCGTTTTGCCCAGCCGGATGAAATCGCCGGGCTGGCGTTGTACCTGCTCAGCGACGCAGCCCAGATGATCACCGGCGCCAACATGGTGATCGACGGCGGCTACAGCATTCAGTAACCCATCTATTCGTCGTGAGGTCTGTCATGTCCACCGCTACCGAACGTACCGCCGAACAACTCCACCCGGTAATCCCCAAGACCATGCAGGCCGTGGTCTGCCATGGCCCGGAAGACTATCGCCTGGAAACCGTCGATGTACCGACGCCCGGCCCCGACGAGATCCTGACCAAGGTCGAGCTGTGCGGCATCTGCATGGGCGATATCAAGACCTACCGCGGCGCGCCGTCGTTCTGGGGCGACGCCGAGCAGCCGCGCTACGTCAAGCCGCCAATGATTCCCGGGCATGAGTTTGTGTGCCGCGTGGTCGCCCTGGGCCCGGGCGCCGAGAAGCGTGGGGTGAAGGTCGGCGACCGGGTGATTTCCGAGCAGATCGTGCCCTGCTGGGGCTGCCGCTTCTGCAACCACGGCCAGTACTGGATGTGTCAGAAACACGACCTCTACGGCTTCCAGAACAACGTCCAGGGCGCCATGGCCCAGTACATGATTTTCACCAAGGAAGGCATCATCCACCAGGTGCCCGACTCCATCGCGCCAGACGAAGCGATCCTCATCGAACCCCTGGCCTGCTCGCTGCACGCGGCGGAACGGGCCAATGTGGATTTCGACGACGTGGTGGTGGTAGCCGGCGCCGGCACCCTGGGCCTGGGGATCATCGGCGCGGTACGCATGCGCAACCCCAAACGCCTGATCGTGCTCGACATGAAACCCGAACGCGCCGAACTGGCCCTGCGCATGGGCGCCGATGAGGTCTGGAACCCGGCCGAGGTCGATGTACTGGCAAAAATCCGCGACATCACCGACGGCTATGGCTGCGATATCTATATTGAAGCCACCGGGCACCACAAGGCGGTGAACCAGGGCCTGGCGATGCTGCGCAAGCTGGGGCGTTTCGTCGAATTCAGCGTGTTCAACGACGAGGCCACGGTAGATTGGTCGATCATTGGCGACCGCAAGGAACTGGACGTGCTCGGCTCACACCTGGGCCCGTACATGTACCCGCGGGCCATCGACTTTATCGGCAAGCGCAAGATCGACATGCGCGACGTAGTGACCCACAAGTTTGCGCTGGCGGATTTCAAGGAGGCGTTTGCGGTGATGGAGCGCGGGGACAAGTCCTTGAAGGTCGTGCTCGAACCCTGAACCCAACACACATCCAAATGTGGGAGCGGGCTTGCCCGCGATGGCAGTGGGTCAGCCAACTCATGTGTCTTCTGACACACCGCCATCGCGGGCAAGCCCGCTCCTACACTTGAATGACTGCGCCCAAGACAACAAGAACAGGAACCCGCGTTATGAATCGAGTCATCAACGATCCGGACCAAGTGGTCGAGGACATGCTGCGCGGCATTCTGGTCGCCCATCCCGAGCTGCGCCAAAGCGACAGCAACCCCCGTGTGATCAGCAAGGCCAAGCCCTCCGGCCCAGGCCGCGTGGGCATCGTCACTGGGGGCGGCTCCGGCCATGAGCCGGCCTTCCTCGGCTACGTCGGCCCCGGCCTGGTGGACGCGGTGGCCGTCGGCGAAATCTTCTCGTCGCCCACCGCCAAGAGTTTTTTCGATGCCTTCCGGGTCGCCGATCACGGTGCCGGCGTGGCCTGCCTGTATGGCAACTATGCCGGCGACAATATGAACGTGAAGCTGGCGATGAAAATGGCCGCCAGCAAGGACATGCGGATCCGCACCGTGGTTGCCAACGATGACGTAGCCTCGGCGCCCAAGGCCGAGATCGCCAAGCGGCGCGGGGTGGCCGGGGAAATCTTTATGTGGAAGATCGGCGGGGCCGCCGCCGCGCAGCACTATGACCTGGATGGAGTGATCCGCGTCGCACAGAAGGCGGTCGATCACTGCCGCTCCATCGGTATCGGCCTGACGCCCTGCACCATTGCAGCGGTGGGCAAGCCGAACTTCCAGATCGCGGACGGCCAGATGGAACTGGGCATCGGCCATCATGGCGAACCGGGGATCGAGGTAATCCCGATCGAACCCGCCGCCGCCATGGCCGAGCGCATGCTGGCACCGATCCTCGCCGACCGCGACTTCAGCCAGGATGACAGCGTGGTGGTGCTGGTCTCGGGCCTGGGCGCGACACCGGTGATGGAGCTGTACATCTTCTACGCCGAAGTCGAAAGCCAGCTCAAGGCCAAGGGCCTGAAGATTCATCGCTGCTATGTCGGCAACTACTTCACCTCCCTGGAAATGATGGGCGTGACCCTGACCCTGCTGGGCCTGGATGCCGAGCTGAAAACCCTGATCGACCAACCTTGCCGCTCCATCGGCATGACCCAGGCGGAATAAACCATGAGCCAGTCTTTCTCTACCCACGACGGCAGCGCGGTTGTCGCTGACCTGGTCAGCGTGATCGTCGCCAACCGTGAATACCTCAGCGAAGTCGACGGCGCGATTGGCGATGGCGACCATGGCATCAATATGGCCAAGGGCTTTGCCCATTGCGGCCGTACGATCGAAGGCCGGCAGTTGACCCTGGCCGAGGCCCTGGACGAACTGACCCTGAGCCTGATGGAAGGCATCGGCGGCTCCATGGGCCCGCTGTATGGCAGCCTGTTTATCGGCATGGCCGACGAGGTGCGCGGCAGCGAAGACATTGATGCGGCGACCTTCGCCCACTTGTTGCGCGGTGGCCTGACCTCGTTGCAGGACATCACCGAAGCCGGCGTCGGTGATAAGTGCCTGATGGACACCCTGATCCCGGCGGTGCAAGCATTTGAGCGGGCCCAGGCCAGTGGTGCGTCCTTCAGCGAAGCCCTGGAAGCAATGAAACGCGCGGCCTCCCAGGGCCGTGACTCGACCAGGGACCTGGTGGCCAGGATCGGCCGGGCCAGCCGCCTGGGTGAGCGCTCGCTGGGGGTACTGGATGCCGGGGCGGTGTCGTGCTGCCTGATCCTCACGCAGTTGGCGGACTCGATCCAACCCCGCCTGGCCCCGTAGGCGCGAGCTTGTGCTTGACGTGTTGGATATACCGCGCCACCGCCGGGGCCTTTTCAAAGCGCCGGTAAATCAGCGACAGCCACGACGAGGCATCGCTGCCCTCGATGGTGCGGTAGTGCACACCCGGCAGGCTGACATGCCCCACCACCGACTCCGGCACCACCGCCACGCCCTGCCCCAGCGACACCAGGGCAATCACCGCCACCAGGCCGCCCGGCTGCGGCCCCAGGCGCGGGGCATAACCGCCTTGTGCGGCCACCTGCAAGGTGCCGCTGATTTGCTCGGGCAGGATGAAGGTCTCGTTCTGCAAATGCGCGCAGGTGATCGCCTTCAAGCCCAGCAGCCACGAGCCCTGGGGCAGCGCCAGGACAAAACCTTCGCTGCCCAGGCGTAGCGCCTCCACGCCATCGGGCAAGGTCATGGGCGAGCGGATATAGCCAATGTCGTAGCGCCCTTCGGCCACCAGCCCCGGCAGCAAGGCCATGGGGCTTTCCCGCACGCTGAGGCTGACATCGGCAAACTGCGCGCAGAACCCCTGTACCTGGCGTTGCAGCACCCCGGAATACACCGCCGACGCCACATAGCCCAATTCGATATGACCGATCTCGCCACGCCCGGCGCGCTGGGCATTGCGCTGGGCAAACTCGAACTGGCGCACGGTGGCTTCCGCTTCAGCCAACAGCGCAGTGCCCGCCTCCGTCAGGCTGACGTCACGCTGGCGCCGGATAAACAGGCGGGTGCCCAGGGTGCGCTCCATATCCTGGATCTGCCGGCTCAAGGTGGGCGGGGCAATATCCAGCTGCTCGGCGGCACGCGTGAAGTTGCGGTGCCGGGCAACGGCCAGGAAGTAGCGGAAATGACGTATTTCCATAACAGGATTAGCTCAAAGGTAATGAAGTGCCTCGCTTCGGCTAACAGAACTGATAAGCGCCGACGATAAGCTGACAGGACGCCCACAGTAGAGAGTCCTCGTGATGCCCGTCAAATCCAGCTTATCTGTTGCCTGCCAGGTAATCATGCCATGAGCCAGGTCAGCCCACGCCTTACCCTGTTGACCGCCTCCGGGGTTTGTTCACTGATTGTCCTCGACACCAATATCGTCGCCGTGACCCTGCCGACCATTGCCCGGGACCTGGGGGCCAATTTCGCCGATATCGAATGGGTCGTCAGCGCCTATATGCTGGCGTTTGCCGCCCTGCTGCTGCCGGCCGGGAGCATTGCCGACCGCTTCGGCCGCAAGAAAACCCTGGTGTGGGGCCTGGGTATTTTTATCCTCGCCTCCCTGGGCTGTGGCGCCGCGCCCAGCGTACTGCTGCTGGATATCGCCCGCGCCGTGAAGGGTGTCGGGGCCGCGTTGCTGTTGACTTCGGCCCTAGCCTCCATCGGCCATGCCTTTCATGATGAACTGGAACGGGCCAAGGCCTGGGCGTTCTGGGGCGCCTGCATGGGCGTGGCGATGACCGCTGCCCCGACCCTTGGCGGCCTGATTACCCACTACATGGGCTGGCGCTGGATTTTCTACCTCAACCTGCCGGTGGGCCTGGCCTTGCTGGCGCTGGTCCTGCACGCCATCCCGGAATCGCGCGACAGCCAAGCGGCACGCCTCGATCCCTGGGGCAGCCTGGCCTTCAGCGCCAGCCTGCTGTGCCTGATCTGGGGCCTGATCGAAGCCAACCGGATCGGCTGGGACAACCCGTTGACCTATGCGCGGTTGCTCGGCGGCGCGTTCCTGCTGGGCCTGTTTGTGCTGGTGGAGCGTTTGCAACGCCGGCCCATGGTGGACCTGCAACTGTTCCAGTACCCGCGGTTTATCGGGGCCTTGCTGGGGATGTTTGCCTATGCCGGTTGTGCCCAGGTGATGATGACGCTGCTGCCGTTCTACCTGCAAAACGGCCTGGGGTTTTCCGCGATTGCCTCGGGCCTGGGGATGCTGCCGTTTGCCCTGACCATGCTGATCTGCCCGCGTATCGGCGCACGCCTGGCCAGCCGCTTCGCTCCTGCAACCATGATGGCGGCCGGCCTGGCCCTGGTGGGCAGCGGCAACCTGCTCAGCGCCTGGGCAGTGACTGCCGGCGGTTACCTGCCGTTCGCCCTGGCGATAGCCGTGACCGGTGCCGGTGCCGGCCTGCTCAATGGCGATACCCAGAAAAACATCATGGCCTGCGTGCCAAGGGACCGCGCGGGCATGGCGTCGGGCATGAGTACCACCATGCGTTTCAGCGCGATCATGTTGGCGGTCGGGGTATACGGGGCGCTGTTGGCCAGCCATAGCGAGCATCTGCTGCAAACCAGCCTTGGCACGCAATGGCAGGCCCAGGTGCCGGGGATTGCCTCGCGGGTGGTGGCTGGGGATATGCCTGCGGCCATGGCGCTGCTGCCGGAGTCGGCGCAGGGGCTGGTGCAACCCTTGGCGTGGCAGGCGTTTGTCGGTGGGTTTGCCAGGGTGTTGTGGGTGGCGGGGCTATTGGGGCTGCTGGGGGCGCTGGTGGTGGGCCTGCTGATGCGGCATCCGGTGCCGCTGCTGCCGGAGCAACGCAACCCCTTGTAGGCGCCGGCTTGCCAGCGATGGCGAGCAGAAGATCGTCATTGCCGGCAAGCCGTGCCCTACAGGGCGGGGGTTACCAGAAGCGCTGCTGGGTCAGGCGGCTCCACCAGGCCAGCAGCACTCGGTCCACCGAGCCGCTGGCCGCCAGGCCCACCCGCTCCTGCAGGCTTTTACGCTCGGCATAGTGCAGGTGGAACAGCTCGGCGGTCTTGGCCCTGGTGGCCAGGTATTCGTCACTGGTCTGCAGCGCGTCCACCAGTTGCTTGTCCAGCGCCGCGACGCCCAGCCAGACTTCACCGGTGGCCACTTCATCAATCGCCAGTTGCGGGCGATAGCGCGACACGAAGTTCTTGAACAACTGATGGGTGATATCCAGGTCTTCCTGGAACTTCTCCCGGCCCTTCTCGGTGTTTTCGCCAAACACGGTGAGGGTGCGCTTGTACTCGCCAGCCGTCAGCACTTCAAAGTCGATATCGTGTTTTTTCAGCAGGCGGTTGACGTTGGGCAACTGGGCCACCACGCCAATCGAGCCGAGGATGGCAAATGGCGCACTGATGATCTTCTCACCGATGCACGCCATCATGTAGCCGCCGCTGGCCGCGACCTTGTCGATACACACCGTCAACGGCACACCCGCCTCGCGGATCCGCGCCAATTGCGACGACGCCAGGCCATAGCTGTGGACCATGCCACCGCCGCTTTCCAGGCGCAGCACCACTTCGTCCTTGGGTGTGGCCAGGCTCAGCAGCGCGGTGATTTCATGGCGCAGGCTGTCGGTGGCCGAGGCCTTGATGTCCCCGTCAAAATCCAGCACAAACACCCGCGGTTTGGCCTCGGGGGTTTTCTTCTGTTTTTTCTCGGATTTGCTTTGGGACTTGCGCAGCGCCTTGAGCTGGTCCTTGTCGAGCAGGGTCTGCTCCAGGCGCTCGCGCAGGCCCTTGTAGAAATCATTGAGCTTGCTGACCTGCAACTGCCCGGCCTGCTTGCGCCGGCCCTTGCTGCGCAACGCTGCAAAACTGATCAGCACCACCAGGATAGCGACGACCAACGTAACGGTTTTAGCCAGAAAACTTGCATACTCAGCCAGAAACTCCATGGGACTCCTTACAGAAACGGTGCGCCAGGCGCGGATTGCCCCAGCATACCGGCGGGACTGCCGGCGGGCCAGAGCTGAAACCCCTTGAAACGGGACTCTAAAGGATCATGCGCGCGTAATGATCCAACAAACACCGCTCGACAGCTCCCACAGGGATATCAGCCTCTAACGAGCTTTTAAAACAAGCGTATGTTTTTTCATTGACAGCTTCCCGGCATCCTCATAACCTCGCCAGACTTTCAACGTACCGGGTGAACGGACGTGGGCAGCATCTATTTGATTCGACATGGCCAGGCCTCCTTCGGTGCAGACGACTATGACGTCCTGTCGCCCGTCGGTGTGCAGCAGGCCCAGGTACTGGGCAGCCACCTGGCCGACCTGGGCCTGACGTTCGACCGTTGTGTGTCGGGCGACCTGCGGCGCCAGCAGCACACGGCCAACGCCACGTTCGAGTCCATCGGCGCCCAGGGCCTGCCGGTGCCGCCCCTGGAAATCGACAGCGCCTTCAACGAATTCGACGCCGACGCGATCATCCGCGCCCTGCTCCCGGACCTGCTCGGCAGCGAGCCGCAAGCCCTGGAAACCCTGCGCAACGCCCCGCAGAAGCGGGGTGAGTTCCAGCGTATCTTTGCCCTGATCATCGAGCGCTGGCTGAGCGGCACCTACGACCCCCCCGGCCTGGAAAGCTGGCTGGGGTTTGTCGAGCGCGTCCAGGGTGGCTTGCAGCGCCTGCTGGAGAGTGCCGACAATGCCCACAAGATCGCGGTATTTACCTCCGGCGGCACCATCACCGCCCTGCTCCACCTGATTACCCGCATGCCTGCCGCCCAGGCTTTCGAGCTGAACTGGCAGATTGTCAACACCTCGCTCAACCACTTGAAGTTCCGTGGTCGCGAAGTGGCGCTGGCTTCCTTCAACAGCCATACCCACTTGCAACTGTTGAAGGCGCCGCAGCTCATCACTTTCCGATGAATTGCGGCCAACCGTGACCCCAAGGTCACTGGCACCACCCATAAAAGGATCGAACCATGACTGACGTAGCTAAAGCCGTAGAAGCAATGAAAGCCAAATTCAACCCAGGCGCTGCCGACGGCCTGGACCTGGTGTTCGGTTTCCGTATCGACGAGACCCAGAACTTCTCGCTGATCGTCAAGGACAGCACTTGCGAATTGCAAGAAGGCGTGAACCCTGACGCCCAGGTGACTCTGGTGATGGACGCTGAAACCATGAAAGGGATCGTCAGCGGCGAAACCGACGGCATGCAGGCCTTCATGGGCGGCAAGCTGCGCACCGAAGGCGACATGATGCTGGCGATGAAACTCAGCGAGCTGTTCCCGGCCTGATCCAGGGCAATCTGGGTTGACCAATCCCGCCTACCCAGGCGGGATTTTTGTATGTGCCGGTGGCGCTCATTCATTTGCAGAATGAAGTCCAGAGGAATCTTCATTTGCGCCCACGGGCCACGCCCAACAAAATCTGGCTCACGGCCCACACCACCGTTATCGCCGCCAGGAATTCTCTATGCCGACCCCGCGTCTTATCAGCCCCGATGCCATCCGCAAAGACTTCTCCCGGGCCATGTCCGACATGTACCGCGAGGAAGTGCCGCTGTATGGCGCGCTGCTGGAACTGGTGGCCGACACCAATGCCCGGGTGCTGGCAAGCGACCCTGCCCTGGCGCGGCAACTGCAACGCACCGGCGAAATCCAGCGCCTGGACAGGGAACGCCACGGTGCCATCCGCCTGGGCAGCGCCTATGAACTGGCAACCATCCGCCGTCTGTTTGCGGTGATGGGCATGCAGCCGGTAGGCTACTACGACCTCACCCCGGCCGGCGTGCCGGTGCATGCCACGGCCTTTCGCGCCGTGCATGAAAGCGCCTTGCAGACCAGCCCGTTCCGGGTCTTCACCTCGCTGCTGCGCCTGGAACTGATCGAAAACCTTGAACTGCGGGCCTTTGCCGAAGCCGCCCTGGCCAAGCGTTCAATCTTCACCCCACGCGCCCTGGCCCTGATCGAGCAGGCTGAAGCCGACGGCGGCCTCAATGCCAGCGATGCCCAGGCCTTTATCCAACAAGCCCTGGAAACCTTTCGCTGGCACCACACCGCCACGGTCAGCGCGGCCCAGTACCAACAACTCAGCGACCAGCACCGGTTGATTGCCGACGTGGTGGCCTTCAAGGGCCCGCACATCAATCACCTGACCCCACGCACCCTGGACATCGACCGCGTACAAGCCGACATGCCCGGCAAAGGCATCACCCCCAAAGCCGTGATCGAAGGCCCACCCCGCCGCCAATGCCCGATCCTGCTGCGCCAGACCAGCTTCAAGGCCCTCGACGAAGCCATTGCCTTTACCGATGCCAAGGGCAGCCACAGCGCACGCTTTGGCGAGATCGAACAACGCGGCGTGGCCCTGACCCCCAAGGGCCGGGCGCTCTATGATCAGTTGCTCAACGCCGCCCGGGACGAACTGGGCGCCTTTCCCAATGAAGCCAACGCCCAGCGCTACACCGACCTGATGGAGCAACACTTCCAGGCCTTCCCGGATAATCACCGGGCCATGCGCGAGCAAGGGTTGGCGTTCTTTCGCTACGGGGTGACCGACAAGGGCCGTGCCGCCGGGAAGGGCGCGCCACAGAGCCTGGACGCATTGGTCGAGGCGGGTTACGTCGATATCGAACCGTTGGTGTATGAGGATTTCCTGCCGGTCAGCGCGGCGGGGATTTTCCAGTCGAACCTGGGCGATGCCGCGCAGAATCACTACACGGCCAACGCCAACCAGGCTGAGTTTGAACAGGCCCTGGGCCGCCAGACCCTGGATGAGTTGCAGCTGTATGCAGACACCCAGCAGCGCTCGATCGACACCTGCCTACAGGCGCTGCGCACCTAGAAAAAGAGTTCGCCCGACACCACAACGCATTCCATGCGTAGTCAACTTGCCCCAGGGCCGGGCGAACGGTTGGGATAATAGGCAGTGGCGAGGCGGCTGTCCTTGGGGCAATTCTGAAGAAATATGGAGCCTTCTCTTATCGACTCTGCCTCCTTGCCCGCGTCAGGCAGCCTCCTGCACTTTGGAATGTTTTGAGACTGCTGCGCAGCGCGAGCAAGCTTTCCCGCAACGAGGGAAACCTTATAGAAATCTATACCTCATCGTACGCAGACAACACTCCGCAAGACGGTAATGGTTATAATCGCCTGCTAATTCGCCATGTATTAAAACGATCATATACGCGACCGGAAAAGTACTACAACGATTTAGGACGCTTTTGATTTGATATAAATCCAATCCGAGACGATGCTCATCAAACCAGCTAGTACATAGAGGCTCTTATTCACTACCGGAGGCTTTTATGAACACACCATCAAAGATAAGCATCGTAATCGTAGGAGCAGGACACATGGGGAGTGCACTCGCACTCGGACTAAAAAATTCCAACCTCAATATCTCTATAATCGTAATCGAGCCCAACCCCATTCGGCGCGCCAGTATTACTGCTAATGGAATATGCACACAAGAGAGCATACCAGAACTAAAAAACACAAAAATCTTATTGTTAGCTATTCCTCCTCAAGCATTTTTTTCTTTTACAGAAAACTGTGAAAAAATTAAAAATTATTCAGGCTTGGTAATTTCAGTTATGGCTGGACTTACCATATCAACACTAAAAAAGGCTACTTACACAACACAAATTTGTCGTGCCATGCCAAACATCTCCTGCGCAAACCTAGATGGAATGACTGTTCTTTACTACTCAAAGAAAACCACAAATACAAACAGAGCATTGACCAACCAATTATTTTCCAGCCTTGGAAAATGTCTCCTGTTAAAGAAAGAATATTTAATTGATAGTGCCACGGCATTAGTCGGTGGAGGCCCTGCTTACGTCGCCTATTTCGCAACTTCCTTATTAAATTTTGCAACAAGCAATGGTTTCGATAAAAAAGCGCATTACTTATAACCACTCAAATAATTCGAGGCACCACCACTCTACTAGCTGAAAACAAAAATTCCCCTCTGAACATTTGCAAGCTTGTAATGACAGCCAAAGGTACAACCGAGCAAGCAATTAAATACCTTGACAAAAATAAATTAAGCAATCTTGTCATCGAAGGTCTAAACAAGGCTTGTGCACAGTCCAAAAAAATAGGCGAAGGGAGATAAAACACATGTTGGGACTTATTGATCACGGTGTACCTGGATGGTCTCAACCCAGTGACGGATTTCACTATTTAAACAGCCAGCCTTCCACTTACGAAGTCTATTTTGGCCTTGGACAAAGACTAATTTTTTTAAACACTCTCAACGTATTTAAAATAAGCTTAGCCGGCTTAAAACTTGGTGACTATCTGGTTCGCACATCAGATGCTATTACTTTGAATGGTAGCTTTCTAGATATTGGAACGGGAAGTGGCGCACATGCATTACTGATGAGAAAACTCGGCAACAAAAAAATTATTGCAACGGACATATGCAAGGCATCTATTAATCAAGCAAAAACACATGAAAAAATTAATTTTAAAACCAGCGAAATTACATTCCACATAAGTAATCTTTTTGAAAAAATCCCGCAACAGAAATTTCAAACTATTGCCTTTAACCCTCCAGGTTGGCGTACACCATCCACCTCACTAATCAAGATTCTAGAGGGTTTGGAGCGCAAAGGAGAGCTCTCTGCTCGCGCAATGTTTTATGGCGATGACGTCATAACACGCTTCCTCGAAGACCTCCCGAGATACCTTAGCATTGGCGGCAGAGCCATTATCGGTCTCAACTCTCTAGGGAAATCCTGAAAAAGACTTTCTTATTTGGCAAAATACCCCGAGTCCCATCGCCGAGCCATTCCATGAAGCAGATGACCTTCGCCGACGCCGAGTACGCCGGCAAACGCAAACAGACCCGCAA
>NZ_MNPU01000047.1 GCF_001983165.1 Pseudomonas gessardii
AGAAAAGGTAAGATTGTTCACGTCGGGGGCTTAGTTTTTGTTGGTGTGAGAGCTTACATTTTCTAAGATCCTCGACTCCTTTTCCAGCCGGTCAGATTTTTTCTACACCCTTAAATGCGAAGAGCCGCTTTGACATCCGCTGGGCTTTCAGGCTGAAATTGAGCCTTTTCCATATTCGCCCATGGTAAAAAGAAATCAAATCTATTTTTAAGCTGGGTTATCTGTATATCTAGAGTATCTGCTGTTCTAGTATCTATAGCGACTAGCTGAGTATCGTTTACAGCAATTATAAAACGCGGCTGGTGTTTTTTCGCTGATTCCGAATGTTTCATTTCGTCAATAGTTGAAAGCAGTTTATCGCTAACTGTCGACTTATAATAAACCTGCTTTTTCCATAGTACTTCACCTTCTTTTTTAGCGAGATTGTAGCTTCCTCTTCCGACCATCTTGAGTCGTGTGATCGAGGCTTTAGGTTTTCCGTAGCATTCCAAAAGACTGAAGATAAATTCAACCTTGTCGATAGTGTCCCCGAGGGCTTTGATTTTTTCTTCTACCTGTGAAATGTTCAATTTATTGCCTCAAGAGTTCTGATTTATCTGCTGCTTAATACATTGCCCTAGCCGAAACGGCGGGGTGATTGTGGCAGATGAATGCTTCTGCCTATTACCTAAAAAGGCTGCTCATGGGATCGTATCAGGATTGATGGCTTAAAGTGATGGCGGATGGCCGGTTGCTGTGGAGTCCGCTACTGAGCATCAGTGCAATATGTTGTGTTCTGATTGACCACTGACCGTACGTGTTAGGCTGCGCCTCAGCGGCTGTCTTGAACCAAGCCCCGGCCAAGAGCGCGCCGGGTCTTGGCCCTTCGGGCTTCCCTCCTCACGCCTTCGCCCGTAAACGGGCTGCGCGCTCCGCTTGCCTCCGGTCGCGGGCGACCTGCGCACCGTCCTGCAGGACGGTTTGCCCGCCCATCCGCGAGTTACCAGGTGGCCCGCCGTCATCGTTTGGTAGCGCACGCCCCGATGTTCTATCCGCCGCCGTGCCTTGCCTGCAAGGTGCTTTCGCGGCATATCCTCGGGCGGTGAAACTGCCCTGTGGTATTCCACGACACCATGCACGCGGCCCGTCTCTGGATAGAACGGGCTTACCGCGACCATCCGAAGCCGACGAGCAGATCCACCACCGACAGCGCGCTCCAGGGCGAAGGGGTTTCGAGGCTCGCTGCGCGAGCGCTGTCAAAAGCGTTTATTTCCCGCTCTAACGCTCAGCACTCGGAGCAGATACCGATTTGCGACCGCTCTTATGTCTTCACTTTCCAAAGCTGATCCCAGTCGGTCATATAGCTCGGGCTTAGCAGCTCCCGGCGCATCCCCCAGTCAGGGGCCATGGGCACCGCCGCTGTGCGCAAACACTCCCTGCCCCACCGTCGGTTAACCTTATCCATCACACGCATGAGTGCGTCAGATTTAACAGGCTGGCTTTCAGTGAACAGATCCGCTGTGAACTCACCACGTTGACGAAGATCCATCAACATCACCTCCGCTTTGCTATAGGCATAGCCCGGTCTGTAAATGGATTCCAACCCGCGCAAGGCGTGTTTGGTCAGTAAGCGCACATCATCGGTTGGGTATTCAGGGGTACATGTCACGCCGTTAGCGTACTTTGGCCCGTCACCATGGAATGACGTTTGTATGCCAATACGAAACGAACCGCAGAGTGATCGCTGCGCCCGAAGCTTTTCGGATGCTCGATGCATGTAGCTGGCTAATGCCTGCCGCAGACCTTCCAACGAGTAAACCCGCTGGCCGAACATCTTGCTTGAGCATATGGATTGCTTCGACGGAACGACTTGTTCCAGATCCATACAGGACTCGCCGCGCAGCTCGCGAATCGTCCGTTCGAGCACGACAGAGTATTTGCGGCCCATGGATTTAGGTTCTGCTAATGAGAGATCCCACGCAGTAGAAATGCCATCCAGTTCAAGGTTGGCTTTCATCCGGCGACCAATCCCCCAAACTTCTTCGACCGGCATGCGCCGAAGAAGCCATTCAACGGCCTCCGGCTTGCGTAGATCCACAACCCCGCCCGTTTTCTCTTTCCAGACCTTTGACGCGTGTTGTGCTGCTTTTGCCAGGGTCTTTGTGTGACCGATGCCAACACCGACAGGAAGAGCCGCCCATTGGAGGACGCGCGCCTGAATGGCTCGGCCCACGTCGATCAGCGGTTCAGGAAGCCCGTCGAGCTGCACGAAACTTTCATCGATGTAAAGGAAAGATGTCAACCCATGGACATCGATTTTGATGAATATTTGTGAGGGTTTAAATTAGGTATCCGATGTCCATAGACACACGCATTTTTCACAAAAATGGATCACGTGGTGTCCATGGCAAATACGCGAATTTTGCGGCGACGAAAGCTAGCGTGATCAAGATGAGCCCGATCCAACAGTCCGAGGCTCATCCAACCTGGTTGTATAACTGGGGCTGTTAAGCTATCTCCTCATTCCCCATTCAGGTGATACAGGGACGCTGGCAGTCCGCAACGTACTCGCCCCCCTTTGGCATTCATCTCATCCAAAACATTCATCACTCGCCCGCTTGCCTCTGGCTGTGATGGGGCGAAAAGGTCGCCGGTGAATCATTTGTACTTTTTTGATGTGAAGGGCGACTTGGGAGAGGTGAAGGCCTGAGTCAGATCGGGTGATTTCGAGCCGGAATACGCCTGACTGGCACAGGTCTCCCAATACAACGTTGAGGCTGAGCTTTGCTCATATGATGGCAAGGTAGACCATGAGCAAGGCTCCTAGGACGGCGGTGAGCACATTTGCTGTAGGGCCAGAGTTGATGCTGTACCCCTCTGGGATTTCTACTGGCTTCAGAGATTTGACCACGCGTTTGTACTGCCAGGATGACCAGCATGCAACCCATGAGCCCAGCATGAGAAAAGCCAGTCCGATCCAGAAGGAAAAATGTCTTTCTGGGCTGCCCAACGCGCCTGGTTTTATCAACTGAAAAAGTAATCCGGATCGCTCAATCACGAAGCCAAATGCCATAAGCGAAAGACTGGTTCGGTTCCAGGCCAGCAAGGTTCTCTCAGCGGCAAAAAACACTCGTGGATCGTTCAGGTCAGACATTAAATTATCCTTGTTTAAACGATTGTTGATTCGGCTCCAGTCAGGTAGCAAACCTACTCTGCGATTGTTAACTTGATTAAGTAAGATACGTAGACGGTAGATGTTTTTTCTTACTTAGGTGCCCGATGTAGTGGTCTAATAAAAATTGAACTGCTCTAGTACCCGATTCAAGGATCGGATGTTGTAGGTTTAACAGAAATACCGCTCACACAGGATTGGCATATTCTAGTTTTTTTGCGTTCCTGAGTTAATCATTTGCTGTCTCTATGATTCGACGTAGAGTAAACGCACCGCGCAGTTCTCCTAGAGCAAAGCCGCGGGCTTTATCCTGCGGGTACCGTTGATCTATTACCGCAGTCAGTTCTGGTTTTATCTCCTTACCATGGCATCCTAAACACGCTTCACCTGTAGAGATAGCCTTCATCATTCGGAATTCACCCTTTACGATTTCCGAATACGTTAAACCAGATAATGCTTCACCTGCCGCAGCGCGCTTAACAAATTGCTCAAGAATCTGCTTTTCCCAAGCATCTGGTACGTTATCCGGATTTCGAACCTTTAATGCTGTCCGGCCCACAACCCACGGTGTTTGACTGTGCTGATCAGCAATTTGCGGTGCGAGCAACTGGCAAGCCTCAACGGCGTTAACTGGTCCACCTGTTTGCATGGCTGATTTCACGGTGTCCATAAGATGCTGCTGGAAGGGGGGAATAAGAGTGGCCCCTTCAGCAGTCATCTTTTCGAGGTCGTCAGCATAGGCTGCAACACTCAATGCTCCGCTCAGAAAAATCATTACCATCCGCATATCAATCTCCTCGTACTTTTGTCGATCGAACTGTTGGGGTTAACAAACATGGCCTTGGCGGGGTGTTGAACCACGATCTAAAACGTGCATCTGCCCTTGTCAGGTGGCGACGGCATTGGTGCATGCCAATTGTTTAAGTGAGTCAATTAACGACAGCAGTTCAGAGCACGTTAAGAGGGATTTTCAGGTAGCAAGTGCCATTTCCTTCAGCTGGAGGCAATTGACCGGCCCGCATGTTCACTTGCACGGATGGCAGGATAAGTGTCGGCATACCTAAGGTGGCATCCCGCGCCTGGCGCATAGCAACGAAATCTGCTTCGCTGGTGCCCTGATGCACATGGACGTTATGAGCCCGTTGCTCAGCAATGGTTGTTTCATTGCGGTAGACATCTCGACCCGGGGCCTTGTAGTCGTGGCACATAAACAAACGGGTATCGTCGGGCAACTCGAACAACTTTTGAATGGACTGGAAGAGTTTTCGCGCATCGCCACCGGGAAAGTCGCATCGGGCAGTGCCGTAATCAGGCATGAACAGCGTATCACCGACAAAACCAGCATCACCGATTAGATAGGTCATGCAGGCCGGCGTGTGTCCCGGTGTGTGGATGGCGTGAGCTTCGATTCCTCCGATCAAAAAGCACTCACCGTCTTTCAGCAGCCGGTCGAATTGACGACCATCAGTGGCAAACTCGCTGCCAACGTTGAACAACTTCCCAAAAGTGTACTGAACCGACGTGATCTGATCGCCGATGACCAGTTGGCCGCCCAACTGGCGCTTTAGATACTGAGCTGCGGAAAGATGGTCGGCATGTACATGGGTTTCTAATAACCACTCCACCGTAAGGGTTTGCTCACGCACGTAGGCAATTAAACGTTCCGCGCTTTTGCAAGAGGTGTGACCTGATGCAGGATCGTAATCGAGCACCGAGTCGATAATGGCGCAGTGCCCTGTAGTCGGGTCACTGACAACATAGCTGTAGGTATACGTAGCGGAATCAAAAAAAGCTTCTACATGTGGTTTCATGATGGAGTTCTCTTTTCGATATACGAAGTGGAGTGCTGATCTACCAACGGGCTTTGGTAAGGAACCGTGATCAGAGCTGCGTACCTAAACCACCACGGGCACCTTCAGGCACCCGCTAGTGTGCAAACGGCTGTCGCTCAGCAACGGTTACAGGTTTTGATGCCTAGCAACGTATAGACAGGGCAGAAACGGAAAATGCCAGTGGCCAGCGGCACTAAACCTATCCAACCCCACACGCCGATCACACCGGACAGACTGAGGCCAATGAGAAGCAGACCGGCGACAATGCGCAGGCTACGGTCAATGGTTCCAATGTTCGCTTTCATGGCGATCTCCCGATCAATGGCTGCGCCGGGTCTCCAGCGCAGTAAACAACAACATGCCGGCCAGCATGGCCAACATGAATACGATCACTTGCCAGCGTCCTGTCAGCAGAATTGCCACTGCGGGGCCAGGACAGATGCCCGCTATTCCCCAGCCGATGCCAAACAACAGGCTCCCGCCAATCAAGCGCGGGTCCAACTCACGTTTGATCGGTAGCTGCATTGGCCTTCCCAGCAGCGAACTGGATTGTTGGCGCGCCCAGGTTAGCGGGCCAACGGCTATGCCAATGGCCCCGACCATGACCAACGCCAAGGAAGGGTCCCAAGCACCGGTTAAATCCAGGAAAGCGAGCACTTTGCTTGGGTTGGCCATGCCTGCCAGAAGCAGACCCAAGCCGAACAGCAGACCAGCAATGAATGCGGTCAGTTTGATCATGTCCAACCCCCCAGAAGATGACGCAGGACAAACACTGTGGCGAAACCGCTGAACATGAAACACGCAGTGGCGACCATCGATCTCGGCGAAAGGCGCGAGATGCCACACACCCCATGGCCACTGGTGCAACCTGAACCGTATCGTGTGCCGATGCCCACCAATACACCGGCGACGATCAGTCCGAACCAGCCACTTTGGAACTCAATCTGCGGCAGTGTGGCGAACAAGCCCCATAGAAGTGGTGCGATGAGCAAACCCAAGAGAAAAAGAGCTTTCTCACTCACCCCCTCGCTGCCACGCTGTAAAAGACTGCCCATCAAACCGCTGATGCCTGCGATACGCCCGTTGGCGACAACGAATAGACTGGCAGCCAGGCCAATCAATGCGCCGCCTGCAAGGGATGACCAGGGAGTGAAGTTGAGCCAGTCGACATTCATGAAGCTTCTCCGGCGCAAAATTGTTGGTACAGGGTTTGGATGACTGCCAATGCTGGGGGACTGCTGATGCGATAGAACACCTGCTTTCCGTCACGGCGGGTCTCCACCAGTCCTTCGCGGCGAAGCACCGCCAGCTGTTGAGAGAGAGTCGGTTGCTGTATCCCCAGCAGTGACTCCAGATCGCTGACATTGCGCTCACCTTGGGATAATTGGCACAGCAGCATCAAGCGATCCGGGTTGGCCAAAGCCTTTAGGAACTGGCTGGCAGCATCGGCATTTGCGCGAAGCTGCTGGATGTCTAATTCGGGCATATGAGCGCTCACTAGCCTCTCAATATATTAATATACATTATATACTATTATTAATTGATCGACTGCACTGATTCAAAGCCGGATCACGTGACGTACTAGCCGGGCCTTGCGGCCTCATTTTTTAATGCGGATGCCCGTTGCATTACCGCCGCCCTAACACACCAGAGTATTTCCGGATACCTATACAGCAGCTCAGTTTATTGCTTGTGCTTGAGCCCTTAATTTCTCAGTGCTGACTCTGACAAAGATAGAGTCGCCGGTTACGGTCAAAACATCACCTGCCCAAACCTCGCAAATAACCCGTGACTTGCGTCCGACCTCTCCTTCAACCCATGCTTTTAAGATGAGTTCACCCCCCATTGGCGTGGGCTTATGAAAGCTGAGGTTCAATTGCCCAGTAACGCAATCGATGCGGGGCGCTGTTCCAGGTTCTCTCCCTTCTGCACGATAGTGATAGGCCATCGCGGTCCAGTTCGAGTGGCAGTCCACCAACATTGCAATGAAACCACCGTAAACCAACTCTGGCCATCCGGTAAACTCGGGGGATGGAGTGTGTTTGCACACAATATGAATACCGTCGGCATCCCAGTGACTTTTTATCTGGAGACCGCTTGGATGCGCGCTTCCGCACCCGAAACAGATGCCGTCCGGGGCGGCCCGATCTTGTAATGGAAGAGCTTGGATGTTCATTATTTGTCCTTTCATTGATTGGCTGTCGGGGAAACATTGAAGAGAAGAGCTGATGTTGACACGACAGTCCCCGCACCATGATTGCAGCACCCTTGTACCGTGCATCCATATGCTCGTACGCGCTAGAACGTCACCGACTCCAATGCCAATCGGACGCCCTAATCCACAATGCTTTACCTGTCCGCTGCAAGTTTTCAAGCCCCTGTCGAAGCGGGTTCAGTGGAAGCATGCAGATCGCCTTTTAGTACCAGCGCTTCGGAGTCTATGACTCGTAATTGGACTGGGATGCCTTGGGCCACGCTCTGTGTAACGGTGCAAAAGCTTTCGAATTGGCTAAGGATGCGCGGTAAGTGCTCCAGCTTGGCAGCTGATTTGCCTAACTGCAGTTCGATGTCTATATGGAGTACCCGTAGGCGATTTTCAGCATTGCGTCCGACCTCAGCACTGGCCTTGCAAGAAAGCGGTTCGGCGTCCTGCTTGTACTTACGCAGCGCGAACAGCAGACTATTAGTCAAGCAGTTGGCTACCGCACCGAGCAGCAGCTCTACCGGGCTGGGGCCAACAGCCTCACCCAGTGGTGGTGGCTCATCCACGGTCAGAGTCGGCGCACCTTCTTCGAAATGCAGCGTGCAGCGATAGTCATGTTGTTGCTCCAAACGCAAATTCACACGAGTGCTGTCGTTCATGAGTCCAATCCTTCGTTCATTTGACGGTAGGTTCAATCCAGCTCCGCAGGAGCGGACCAGGAAGTGGATCTGTGGGGCGGCCGAGATAAATACCAGCAGAAGAACCATTGCAGCCGGATCTGGCAGTCATGGATTAGCTGAAGGCTTTCAGGACAGCCGTCAACAGGCGGGTAAGTCCTCCGCCCACTTGATCTACTGAATAGCTTTTACCAGCAAGGCCACTGCAACCACTGCAGATACAATGGCAAACCCTTTTTGTAAGTTTGGCCCCGACAGCTTGGCAGCGACAAAGCGCCCGCAGATCATGCCGGCTAATGCCCCAATGGAAAATGGAATGGCAACTGCCCACTGTAAGTGCCCAGCTGCCGAGCTCGCAGCAACGCCGGAAATTGAAACCAGCGCAATAACGGCTAGAGACGTGGCAAGCACTGACTGTGCTGTCAAATTGGTGTATCGCTGGAGCGCCGGCACCATCACAAAGCCACCGCCCACGCCGAGCAAGCCAGAAAGCCCACCCGCGACAATGCCAGAAGCAGTGAGCGCCCATGCACACGGAGCAGTCCAGTTTAGCTTTCCTCGATTGGCGTCCAATAGGCAAGGCGGTGGTTTGGATATAACTGGTGTCTTCGACTCCGTGGAGGGAGTGAGCGATCGTTGATAGACCCGGAACGCAACGTACATCAGCACGAAGGCAAACATGATCGTCAACGGACGGTTAGGCGTGCGTTGCGCCAGCCAAAGGCCAAGGGGAGAACAGACGATCCCCGCTCCAGCAATTAAAAGCGCCGCTTTATAGCGGACGGTGCCGTTTTTGAGTCCTATCACGGCACCCAGGGTCGAGGCTAAACCGACAGCCAGTAAACCGATTGGCCCAGCCTCGGCCATGCTCAATCCCACTCCAAACACCAGCAAGGGAACAGCCAGTATTCCTCCGCCGGCGCCGGTCAGAGCCAGAATGACTCCAACAGTAAGCCCGAGCAGTAAGACGATGATCATCTCAGTCTCCTTGCTTTCAGGTCTGATTTCATAGGTCAGCCAACTCGGGTTTCGCCATCCACTCACGGCCCTTGAGCATTCCCTTCCAGTACAGCGGTGGAAGAATTCGCTCCTTGAGCAGCCATGCCAGCCTCGATGGCCGGGTACCCTCAATCAGCCAGGATGGGAAGCTGGGGGCGACCTTGCCACCATAGGTGAACTCCGCCAGTACGATCTTGCCGCGTTCAACCGTCAGCGGGCAGGAGCCGTAACCGTCGTAATGGGCACTGCCTTTTGCTTTACCCATGGCAGCCAACACATTATGGGCAACAACGGGAGCCTGCTTGCGTGCAGCCGCCGCGGTTTTGGCGTTGCTGGAGTTGGCGGCGTCTCCCAGCGCGTGAATATTTACCCAGGTTTTATGGCGCAGAGTGGCAGGGTCGACATCGATCCAGCCGGCCGCATCGACGAGAGGGCTGACTCGGACAAAATCCGGCGCAATCTGCGGTGGTACAACATGAAGTAGATCGAAGTCTCGAGTAACAAGATGGGCGCTGCCATCCGGACTAACGCAGTTGAATGTTGCAGTCCGTGCGGGTCCATTCACGCTGGTGAGTGTGTTGCCGAAGTTCAGGTCGATACCATAGGCCTTGATGTATTCCATCAGTGCGGGCACATAGTCGGGAACTCCGAACAGCACCGCGCCGGCGCTGCAAAACTCGATCTTGACGTTGTCCAATACACCGGTACGTTTCCAATGATCGGCAGAAAGGTACATTGCTTTTTGCGGCGCCCCGGCACATTTGATCGGCATGGGTGGTTGCGTGAAAATGGCTCGCCCACCACGCAGTTGCTGCACCAGTTCCCACGTATAAGGGGCAAGGTGATACAGGTAATTTGAAGTCACGCCGTTGCGACCCAGGGTGTCCGACAAACCCTCGATTGCATGCCAATTGAGCTTCAGGCCAGGGCACACGATCAGTTGCTCGTATTTGACGACTCTGCATCCATCAAGAATGACGGCATTTCTCTCGGGTTCGAAAGCGGCGACCGCCGACTTGATCCAGTGCACACCGCGGGGGATGGTCGTGCCCATCGTGTGGGCAGTTTGGGGCGCATCGAAGACACCACAGCCGACAAGTGTCCAGCCTGGCTGGTAGTAGTGCACATCTGCCGGGTCGATGATGGCAACGTCGAGTCCAGGATCTCGCGCCAGTAAACTGGATGCAGTCGCAATACCTGCCGCACCGCCCCCGATGATGACCACGGTATGCTGCGCCTCAGCCACTTCGACCGGCGTGCGCCCCTGATTCGCAATCCGGCGAATGACGCCTTTCATATCGAACCCGGCTTTTTTGGCCGTCTCGACGATGTATGGCAGGGGTTGTTGGCCCGCTTGTGACAGTGCCCACATCGTTGTCGAGCGCATGCCGGAACGGCAATAGGCCAACACCGGTTTTGGAAGAGTTTCAAGGAGCTTGCCGAAGGCAATACCTTGCTCGTCGGTCACTTTGCCTGATTCAGCGGGAAGGTAGTGCGCCTCAATACCGTTCGCTTGGGCCGTACGTTTGATTTCGGCAAACAAGGGTTGATCGCCGCCTTCGCCATCAGGACGGTTACACACAATGGCGCGAAAACCGTTTTCTTTTAGTTCAGCCAATTGGTTGGGAAAAATCTGTTCTGATACCGACAGTCCAGGCGCAAGGCAGCGAATGTCCATAAGGGTCTCCGTTATGGGTATTTTTCTTATAGGTTTTTTGGGGGAGGCAACGTCAGGCGACGTTGAGCGGGATTTTCAGGTAGCGCGTCCCGTTCGATTCGGGCTCAGGTAAGTGCCCTGCCCGCATGTTGACCTGAACGGATGGCAGGATCAGTGTCGGCATGTCCATCGATGCATCACGCTTGGTGCGCATCGCCACGAACTCCTCCTCGCTGATGCCATTACGCACATGAACGTTGTGCGCGCGTTGGTCTGCAACGGTACTGACGAACTGCACCTCGCGGCCACCAGGCTGGTAGTCGTGGCACATGTACAGCAAGGTATTGGCCGGCAGACTTAGCACCTTGTTGATTGACTGGAACAACGTACGCGCATTGCCTCCGGGAAAGTCACAGCGTGCAGTACCGTAGTCCGGCATAAACAAGGTATCGCCGACGAACGCAGCCGTTTCGGTCCCATCGCTGATCACATAAGTCATACAGGCTGGTGTATGGCCCGGTGTATGGAGCGCGTGGCATTGCAGCGTGCCAATGGCAAACGGCTCGTCATTAACGAACAGGTGATCGAACTGGCTTCCATCGCGGGCCATATCGCCAGCTGTATTGAACAGAGTGCCAAACACCTCCTGCACCGTCGAAATCTGACTGCCGATCCCTATTTTTCCACCGAGCTTTTCCTTCAGGTAGGGCGCGGCCGTCAGGTGGTCTGCGTGGACGTGGGTCTCAAGAATCCAGTCGACCCTCGCATTGAGTTCGTTCACCCTCGCAATCAACTTGTCGGCAGACGTTGTGGCGGTGTGGCCGGATTTGGGGTCGTAGTCAAGTACGCTGTCCACTAAGGCGCAGTGGTTGGTCGCTTCATCCAGCACGAGGTAGCTGACAGTATTGGTAGCAGAATCGAAGAATCCTTCGACGTGAAGTTTTACGCTCATGACCTGTCTCCTTAGGGGGCTTTTAGCGAGCCGCTCACACTAAGGACTGACATAGCAATAAGTTTGCCAGGCCAAAATCGTACAGAAATATAATCTTATCTACTTGATTTCATTAAGTTTAATTATTTGTTTGAGGTTGGCTTTTTTCTACGTCGACCCAAATCCACTGCCATTGGCAGTGCCTGTTGACAGAGGTGGCAGTGCCACAACAGGATGGAGGAATTCTCGGGAGCCACCATGAAGACCATCCTGCCCACCTCTGACAACTCACTCCCACACCCGGATCAAGTGCAGTCACTTGTTTCGTTTCTTGAACACGAACCCCAGCCGATGATCGTGCTCGATCCGGAGTACAACATCCTGGCTGCCAACACTGCCTATCAGCGGCAGTTCGGCAGCGCTGAAAAACCCTTTATCGGTCATAAGTGTTATCAAATCTCACACCATTACGATGTCCCTTGTGATCAGGCGGGTGAGAATTGTCCGATGAAAAAGGCGCAGGAAATGCGCGGGCCTGATCGTGTTTTGCACATTCACCACACGCCACGGGGACCTGAGCATGTCGACGTCGAATTGCGCCCGATTCTAGATGAGCACGGTGTTATTACCGCCTATGTGGAGCGTCTCACACTGGTCCGCAGCGCGTCAGCGCGACCCAGCAACGAAGGGCTGGTTGGCTGTTCACCCGCCTTTAACCTCGCCCTGTCTGAGCTGCAGCGGGTCGCACCATCAATGCTCCCGGTACTGCTGTTAGGCGAGTCCGGCACGGGCAAAGAGTTGTTCGCCCGCGCGGTACATGAAACCAGCGAGCGGGCCACTGGACCCTTTGTAGTCGTAGATTGCTCAGGATTGACCGAAACGTTGTTTGAGAGCGAGCTGTTCGGCCATGAAAAAGGAGCATTCACCGGTGCCACCACGCGCAAGCCTGGTTTGGTCGAAACAGCCCAGGGCGGCACGTTGTTTCTTGATGAGATTGGCGATGTTCCGCTGGCAATGCAGGTAAAACTGTTGCGCCTGATCGAATCGGGCACCTATCGCCGTGTCGGCAGTGTCGAGACCCTTCACGCCAACTTCAGGTTAATTGCTGCGACCCACAAACCATTGGAAAAAATGATGGAGAAAGGAGAGTTCAGACAGGACCTGTACTACCGCATCAGCGCCTTTCCAATTCAGTTACCACCCTTGCGTAACCGAGTTGAAGACATTGGTTTGCTTGTGAATTCATTTCTACAACGTGCCGGTACAGGCAAGCGCCGGCTGACAATAGATGCGGATGCACTGACACAATTGCAGCGGTTTTCCTGGCCCGGCAATATCCGTGAATTACGCAATGTTCTGGAAAGAGCCAGTCTGTTCGCTGACGATGGAGTGATCCGCTCCATACATTTACCCCAGGCCTCCGTCGTGATGTCTCAGTCCTCGACTTCCACCCCTTTCGACGGCGGCACGCTGGTACAGGCACTCGCTACTTTTAAAGGTACCCGCAGTGAGCTGGCCAAGCACATGGGTATTAGCGAACGTACTTTGTACAGACGACTGAAAGAGCAAGGTTTGGCCTAGTAGCTAGTGCTCACGCCGCACGACTGCCAATGACTGCCACTCTGGCAGATTGGCAGCGTATTAACCTGCCAAGACATCCACTGCCTTGGCAGTTTTATCATTAAGTAACTGTTATTAAACGATAAAAATAAAAACTCCCCCCTTGGCATGCCGTGTGCAAACTGCATAGTCATGACCATTTCCGACAAACGACTGCGACGCCATCTGCTCTCAGCAGTAGTGATCAAGCTACTGGTGCTGACAGTGCTGTGGTGGCTGTTCATCCGGGATTCGCACGTCAGCGTCGACCCGAACACCATCGGCGCCAGGTTCGGTGTACCCACCTCGACTCAAGGGGCAAGCAAGTGATTTCAGAACAACTGGTGGATTTGTCTCGGCTGCAGTTTGCAGCCACTGCGCTTTACCACTTTCTTTTTGGGGACGATAGAGAATTCGGAAAAAATCGTACGCTAAGCTTCGCGAGTTCTTGTAACCAATTCATTGTTTTTTCAATGGATGAAAGAAAATGGCGAAAGCTATTTGACAAACAAATCGGGATCTTATAACTTACCTACCAAGTAGTCGGTAGATGAAATAAAGCCATGAAACTCAATTCAGATCTTTCGCAGCGTGTTGTCGTCGAGCCTTCAAGCTTACAGTGGGTCGATTCGCCAGCGACCGGGATTCAACGCCAGTTACTGGAGCGTGATGGCGACGAAGTGGCGCGTGCCACCTCGATCGTGCGATACGCGCCGGGCTCCGCTTTTGAAAATCATAAGCACGACTTGGGCGAGGAGATTCTGGTCCTGGACGGCGAATTCAGCGACGAATCCGGGACCTTCGGGCCTGGGACTTACATCAAGAATCCACCAGGTTCTTCGCATGCACCGAGCTCCGCGACGGGTTGCACGTTGTTCGTCAAGCTGCGCCATCTTGATCTAGCCGACAGCCAACGCACCGTGGTCGACACCCGTAACGGCCCCTGGTTTCCAGGCCTCGTGCCGGGTCTGTCGGTGATGCCACTTTCTGAGTTCGACACACAACATACGGCTTTGGTGCGCTGGGCCCCGGGGACACGATTCAATTCGCATCGTCACTACGGCGGTGAAGAAATCTATGTGTTGGAAGGCGTCTTTGAGGATGAGTTCGGAAGCTACCCTACCGGCACATGGATGCGCAGTCCGCATTTGAGTGCTCACCGTCCCTTCAGCAATACAGGCTGCACCATCCTGGTCAAGACAGGCCACCTGCCAGTCGCCGAATCAAATGAGGCGCTTGCATGAAGCATTTCTCCGAAATCTCGCCGACCGCCGAGCGGGTGGTCGATGCCGCTGAAGGGTTGGTACAGCAGCACGGCTACAACGGCTTCTCATACGACGACGTGGCCCAGTTGGTAGGCATCAAAAAACCAAGTATCCACCACCACTTTCCCAAGAAGGGTGAACTCGTGGCCGTGGTCGCACAGCGCTACACGCACCGGTTTCGTGAGGAGTTGCTGAGCATCGAAGGGCAGCATGCGAAAGCGCCTGACAGGCTAACTGCGTATGCGGCACTTTTCGAACGCACCTTCGCCAAGGACCGGCGCCTTTGTGTCTGCGGCATGTTGGGTGCCGAGTCGGACTCGCTGCCGGACGCCGTTGTGAGCGAGGTCGAGCGATTCTTTAAAGTCAATCTCGACTGGTTGACTCTTGTCGTTGCCGATGGTCAGCGTGCCGCGCTGATCACCTCGAATTCCACCCCAGAGGCTCTCGCAGAGGCATTCTTGTGCGCGTTGGAAGGCTCGATGATGGTGGGCCGTGGCATGCGGTCGTCACGCGGACCGGCCGAAGTTGGAAACACTTTTCTTTCCACCGTGTTGACCTGAGGTCGGCACTTTTTTTGCAACACAACCCTACCATTTAGTTGGTAGTTAAGGAGATTATTATGAGTACTGAATTTAATGGCAAGAAGTTGTTGGTCATCGGCGGCACTAGCGGGATGGGACTGCAAACTGCCCGCATGGTTCTTGAGCAAGGCGGAAGCGTCGTCATCGTCGGTCACCGTGAAGACAAGGCCGAAGAGGCCCGCAAGGCGCTGTCGTCGTTGGGCACCGTGACCGCCCTGACTGCCGATCTCTCGCGAGCCGAAGATGTGAAGCGACTCCTGCATACCATCGATGAACACCACAAGGACATCAATCTTCTGGTCAACGCGGCTGGGGTGTTCTTCCCGAAGGCGTTTCTTGAGCACACGGAAAGTGATTACGAACAATATTTGACGTTGAATAAAGCGTTCTTCTTCATCACACAAAAAGTCGTGGCCAATCTCGTGGCCAGCGAGCGTCCCGGCGCCATTGTGAACATCGGCTCGATGTGGGGCAAGCAGGCGATTGCGGCTACGCCGTCGTCCGCGTATTCGATGGCAAAAGCAGGTTTGCATTCGCTGACCCAGCACCTTGCGATGGAGCTGGCATCCAAACAAATCAGGGTCAATGCCGTTTCTCCGGCGGTTGTCGAAACGCCGATTTACGAGGGATTCATACCCAAGGCCGAGGTTCATGGCGCCTTACAGGGATTCAACAGCTTCCACCCAATCGGCAGGGTTGGGACGCCACAAGACGTCGCCGAGGTCATCCTCTTCCTGTTGTCGGACAAGGCAGCATGGGTGACGGGCGCAATCTGGGACGTTGACGGCGGCGTGATGGCCGGGCGTAACACATAATGGGGGAACGAGAAATGAACACAAACATTAAAGGAACTCCCGGCAACGGGATCAACGTCGGCGCATTGCGTGAGTTTGCAGATCAGGTCGCAGCAAAGCCCGCCGCAGGCATCGCGACGTTCGGCGTCGTGACAACCTGGGAGGGTGGCACCCGGACGCGTGCGCGAACCATGCCGCTCGTACTAGGTGACACGGCCTTGGCGCGCGGCTTTGTCATCGACGCGGACGAACCGGCAGAATTGCTCGGTACCGACACGGCCGCTAATCCACAAGAATTGATCCTGGCTGCGTTGAACGCATGCATGACTGCAACCTACGCGGCAAATGCGGCGGCAATGAACATCGAGTTGCAATCGCTGACTATCCGCACGAAGGGAAGCCTCGATCTGAGAGGTTTTCTTGGAATCGATCCTGGGATCAATCCAGGGTACGACCAGGTCGAGTATGAGGTCGAAATGGAGTCGTCGGCGGATTCGGCGGCGCTGAAAGCATTGCACGCGCAGGTGCAGCGAACATCGCCGAATTACCACAACTTCGCGAGAGCCATTGATCTCAAGGCCAAGCTGACCATTCTCCAATGATCGAGTCAGTGTTTCCCGTGGTTGGCTGACGGGAGGCCAAACCAGATGCGCTATGACGGAAGGTTCAACCTTCCGTCATCACGTTCTCTGGAATACGCAGTGTCAATTTGAGGTACACCCTAACCGGATGTCAGGCAGGGTCGCGCCGCTTAGTCAGAATAGAGTCCGTTTCCGCATTTTGTGACACATGCCCGCGAAGGTTATAGATTTCAGCCTGACAGAAACTGGCTTTGAGGCGCAACGGAACAGAAAGTGCACTTAAGCCGCCTTCAACCAAGGAGACATCGTGCAGGGGCACCGCATCGGCTACGTTCGGGTCAGCAGCTTCGAGCAGAACCCTGAACGCCAACTGGAACAGACCGAGGTGAGCAAGGTGTTCACCGACAAGGCCTCCGGCAAGGACACTCAGCGCCCCCAGCTCGAAGCGCTGCTGAGCTTCGTCCGTGAGGGTGACACCGTGGTGGTGCACAGCATGGATCGCCTGGCCCGAAACCTCGATGACCTGCGCCGGCTGGTGCAAAACCTGACCCAACGCGGCGTGCGCATCGAGTTCCTGAAGGAGGGGCTGGTCTTCACGGGCGAGGATTCGCCCATGGCCAACCTGATGCTGTCGGTGATGGGGGCCTTCGCCGAGTTCGAGCGCGCCCTGATCCGTGAGCGGCAGCGCGAGGGTATCGCCCTGGCCAAACAGCGCGGTGCGTACCGGGGCCGCAAGAAGGCCCTGTCCGACGAGCAGGCTGCTACCCTGCGGCAGCGAGCGGCTACGGGGGAACCAAAGGCGCAGCTCGCCCGCGAGTTCAACATCAGCCGGGAAACCCTCTACCAGTACCTCCGCACGGACGACTGATACATGCCGCGTCGCTTGATCCTCTCGGCCACGGAGCGGGACACCCTGCTCGCGCTGCCGGCAAGCCAGGATGACCTGATCCGCTACTACACCTTCAACGACTCCGACCTGTCGCTGATCCGCCAGCGGCGCGGCGACGCCAACCGTCTGGGCTTCGCGGTACAGCTCTGCCTGCTGCGCTACCCCGGCTACGCGCTGGGCACCGACAGCGCGCCGCCCGAGCCGGTCATCCTATGGGTGGCCAAGCAAGTCCAGGCCGACCCGGCAAGCTGGGCGAAATATGGCGAGCGCGACGTGACCCGCCGCGAGCACGCCCAGGAACTGCGCACTTACCTGCAACTGGCCCCGTTCGGCCTGTCCGACTTCCGCGCCCTGGTGCGCGAGCTGACCGAGTTGGCCCAGCAGACCGACAAGGGCTTGCTGCTGGCCGGTCAGGCGCTGGAGAGCCTGCGGCAGAAGCGGCGTATCCTGCCGGCGCTGAGTGTGATCGACCGGGCCTGCTCGGAAGCCATGGCGCGGGCCAATCGGCGGGTCTACCGCGCTCTGGTCGATCCACTCACGGACTCGCATCGGGCCAAGCTGGACGAGCTGTTGAAGCTGAAGGCCGGGAGCAACATCACCTGGTTGACCTGGCTGAGGCAGGCACCGCTGAAACCCAACTCCCGGCACATGCTCGAACACATCGAGCGGCTGAAGACATTTCAGCTGGTGGACTTGCCCGAAGGCCTGGGCCGGCACATCCACCAGAACCGCCTGCTCAAGCTGGCCCGCGAGGGTGGGCAGATGACGCCCAAAGACCTCGGCAAGTTCGAGCCGCAGCGGCGCTACGCGACCCTGGCCGCCGTGGTACTGGAGAGCACTGCAACCGTGATTGATGAGCTGGTGGATCTGCACGACCGCATCCTGGTCAAGCTGTTCAGCAGCGCGAAGCACAAGCATCAGCAGCAGTTCCAGAAGCAGGGAAAGGCGATCAACGACAAGGTGCGCCTGTACTCCAAGATCGGCCAGGCTCTGCTGGAGGCCAAGGAAAGCGGCAGCGATCCCTATGCTGCCATCGAGGAGGTGATTCCCTGGGACGAGTTCACCGAGAGCGTCAGCGAGGCCGAGCTGCTGGCCCGGCCCGAGGGTTTCGACCACCTGCACCTGGTCGGCGAGAACTTCGCCACCCTGCGCCGCTACACACCGGCCCTGCTGGAGGTACTGGAGCTGCGCGCCGCCCCGGCCGCGCAGGGCGTGCTAGCAGCCGTGCAGACGCTGCGCGAGATGAACGCCGACAACCTGCGCAAGGTCCCGGCCGATGCCCCCACCGCCTTCATCAAGCCGCGCTGGAAGCCACTGGTGATCACCCCGGAAGGCCTCGACCGGCGCTTCTACGAAATCTGCGCCCTGTCCGAGCTGAAGAACGCCCTGCGTTCTGGCGACATCTGGGTCAAAGGTTCTCGGCAGTTCCGCGACTTCGACGACTACCTGCTGCCAGCAGATAAGTTCGCCGCGCTCAAGCGTGCGCAGGCCCTGCCCCTGGCGATCAACCCGAACAGCGACCAGTACCTGGAAGAGCGCTTGCAGCTGCTGGACGAACAGTTGGCCACCGTCACCCAGCTGGCCAAGGACAACGAGCTGCCCGACGCCATCCTCACCGAGTCCGGGCTCAAGATCACCCCACTGGATGCGGCGGTGCCGGATCGGGCGCAGGCGCTGATCGACCAGACCAGCCAGCTGCTGCCGCGCATCAAGATCACCGAACTGCTGATGGACGTGGACGACTGGACGGGATTCAGCCGCCACTTCACCCACCTGAAGGACGGTGCCGAGGCCAAAGACCGGACGTTGCTGCTGTCCGCGATCCTCGGCGATGCGATCAACCTCGGGCTGACCAAGATGGCCGAGTCGAGCCCCGGCCTGACCTACGCCAAGCTGTCCTGGCTACAAGCCTGGCATATCCGCGACGAAACCTATTCGGCAGCCCTGGCCGAGTTGGTCAACCACCAGTACCGCCATGCCTTCGCCGCCCACTGGGGCGACGGCACCACCTCATCCTCCGATGGCCAGCGCTTCCGCGCTGGCGGCCGTGGCGAGAGCTCCGGGCACGTCAACCCGAAGTACGGCAGCGAGCCGGGACGGCTGTTCTACACTCATATCTCCGACCAGTACGCGCCGTTCAGCACCCGCGTGGTGAATGTCGGCGTGCGAGATTCCACCTATGTGCTCGACGGTCTGCTGTACCACGAGTCCGACCTGCGGATCGAGGAGCACTACACTGACACGGCCGGCTTCACCGATCACGTCTTCGCGCTGATGCACCTGCTGGGCTTCCGCTTCGCGCCGCGCATCCGCGACCTCGGCGAAACCAAGCTGTATGTGCCGCAGGGCGCGCAGACCTACCCGACGCTGCGCCCGCTGATCGGCGGCAGCCTGAACATCAAGCACGTCCGCGCCCATTGGGACGACATCCTTCGCCTGGCCAGCTCGATCAAGCAGGGCACGGTCACCGCCTCGTTGATGCTGCGCAAGCTCGGCAGCTACCCGCGCCAGAACGGCCTGGCCGTGGCCCTGCGCGAGCTGGGCCGGATCGAACGCACGCTGTTCATTCTGGACTGGCTGCAAAGTGTTGAGCTGCGCCGCCGGGTGCATGCCGGGCTGAACAAGGGCGAGGCGCGCAACTCGCTGGCCAGGGCGGTGTTCTTCAACCGCCTTGGGGAAATCAGGGATCGCAGCTTCGAGCAGCAGCGCTACCGGGCCAGCGGCCTCAACCTGGTGACGGCGGCCATCGTGCTGTGGAACACGGTGTACCTAGAGCGCGCCACCCATGCGATGTGCGACACGGGCAAGCCGGTGGACGGCGAACTGCTGCAATACCTGTCGCCGCTGGGCTGGGAGCACATTAACCTGACCGGCGATTACGTCTGGCGGCAGAGCCGCAGGCTGGAGGACGGGAAGTTCCGACCGTTGCGAATGCCCGGAAAACCTTAGCGTACGATTTTTTCCGAATTCTGCGGGCTCCCCAATAAGCAGGAAGGCAAAAAATGGTAAAGCGAATCCAAGTGAAGAAAGCCAAGCCGGTCCTTGTAATTGAGGAGATTCGCAAAAATGCTGTCAGCTCAATTCAGCTTGGTGTTGAAGACTTCATCATGAGCCGTGATGTGCCGGGCAAGGAGGCCCGAGCTATTTCAGCGGTTCGGAACCTATATTCCGGAGTGCTGCTGCTTTTTAAGTACAAAATCGCTTCGCTTGCGACCACTCCGGAGCAAGCAAGAGAATTGATCTACGTCCCAGGGCCTATTCTTCCAGAAATTACAGACAGCGGCTCAATAGCTTGGGTGCCTTCACCACCGAGCACCAACAACACGATTAATACTGCTCAAATTGAGGCGCGCCTAAAAAGTCTCAATATCTACCATGACTGGACTGTCATTCAGGCGCTAAGCAATTGCCGTAATGCACTTGAGCATTTGCACCCGACTGACTCCACGAGCGCTATCCAATCCTCAATAGCCGCACTTTTTCCGATGCTGAGCAGGTTCATACCTCAGGAGCTGGGTGAGCATCCAGCGGCCCTTCTAGGCGACACCTGGACAACAATGCTCGACACCCATGAGCTTTTTCGCGACGCTGAAAATGCGATCAAAGCCGAATGGGAACGGATTGGGTATCCGGTCCAAGCATTGGAATTTCTTCATACCTGCAAGTGCCCGGCCTGCGCATCACCTCTCTTACAGCCCGCACGTGACGACGTAGAAAACGGCGTTCCGATTGATTCGAGTGACTTTCAGTACGAGTGTTTTGCCTGCTATCAGCGGGGTTCCCTGTTGGACCTGTTGGAATACGATTTCTCGTTAATCCACGAAGACCCCTTTGATGAGCATGGAGAGCCGGTTTGCGAATGCCAGATATGTAACGTGAGGATGTACTTGATGGCCGATGGCTTGTGCTACTGGTGCGGTCGTCAAACAGTTTGGCCAAAATGTGCCAGGTGCAAAAATCCCTTGCCTGATATTGCTGTACTCGAAGGGGGTGCGCTTTGTGATCGATGTTCGGAGGATGATTGGCACTACCAGAGGGGATCTTAGGTGCACGGTTTTGACATAAACGCTCGAACACAAGATGTAGTGCGGAACTCAGCTGCCGGCGCACTCTTTCAACACAAGATGTAGTGTTCTGGCTGGCCAATGACCGGGCGTGCTCGGCTACGCCTCAGCGGCTGTCGTGAACCAAGCCCCGGCCAAGAGCGCGACGGGTCTTGGCCCTTCGGGCTTCCATCCTCACGCCTTCGCCCGTAAACGGGCTGCGCGCTCCGCTTGCCTCCGGTCGCGAGCGACCTGCGCACCGTCCTGCAGGACGGTTTGCCCGCCCATCCGCGAGTTACCAGGTGGCCCGCCGTCATCGTTTGGTAGCGCACGCCCCGATGTTCTATCCGCCGCCCTGCCTTGCCTGCAAGGTGCTTTCGCGGCATATCCTCGGGCGGTGAAACTGCCCTGCGGTATTCCACGACACCATGCACGCGGCCCGTCTCTGGATAGAACGGGCTTACCGCGACCAACCGAAGCCGACGAGCAGATCCACCACCGGCAGCGCGCTCCAGGGCGAAGGGTTTTGAGGCTCGCTGCGCGAGCGCTGTCAAAGGCGTTTATTTCCCGCTCTAACGCTCAGCACTCGGAGCAGATCAGCACGGACTCGGTGTCAAGGAAAAAGCGGAATTCTCGCGTGCGAGAAAGCATTATTAATTAGCCATTTAGACAAATTAGATTTTACAAAAGATTGACGACTTGGGCGGGATTTGAGATACTAACCACGTCGAAGCAATACCGCTAAGACACCCCGAAACAGGCGGCGGCAACCGCCTCGGGGAAATCTGCGAAGGAGTTTCAAAATGCGTCTATCCAGCAATTTCCGTAACCCGCAAATGATCCGCAGCGACGTACCTCTGACTAACGACGAAATCGCCCGCGTTGCGCCGTCGATCTTCGCTAACGAAGCCCACCAAAGCCGCTCCGATCGTTATCTGTACATCCCTACCGTTGACGTGCTGGAAAGCCTGCGCCGCGAAGGTTTCCTGCCTTTCATGGCTTGCCAAACCCGCGTACGCAATGAAGAAAAGCGCGACCACACAAAGCACATGATTCGCCTGCGCCATGCTGACCAGATCATGAGCAAAGAGGCTAACGAAATCATTCTGCTGAACAGCCATGATGGCACTAGCAGTTATCAAATGATGGCCGGTTGCTTTCGCTTTGTGTGCGCCAATGGTCTTGTCCTGGGCGATGCGACCATGGATCAGAAAGTGCGCCACATGGGCAGCGCTGACATCGTAGGCGAAGTCATCGAAGGCGCTTATGAAGTGCTGAACCAGTTTGACGCCATCGAAGAACAGCGCGACATCATGAAGCAAACGAAGCTGCGCGAGTTCGAGCAACTGGCCTTAGCTCAAGGCGCGCTTGCCTATCGCTACGATGTACGCGAAGGCCCCGCCCCGGTCACAGCCAGCCAACTGCTTTCAGCTCGCCGTTCCGAGGATCGTTCCGACGACCTCTGGACGACCTTCAACCGCATTCAGGAAAACACCATACGAGGCGGATTGCGTGGCCGTAACAAACAAGGCCGCCGCACCACTACCCGTCAAGTGAACGGCATTGATCAGGACGTGAAACTCAATCGCGCCCTGTGGGCCATGGCCGAGGCGCTGCGCGCTGGCCAGCAAGCAGCGTAACCACCAACACCGGGCGCTTATAGCGCCCGGAACCTGTTGCGGTAGGAGATTCAGCCATGTCTAAAGTTTTCTATGTACCCGGCCAAACCTCGATCATTGACTACGCCCGGGAAATTGCCCCCGGCAAATGGGCCACCCGCTGCCGGTTGCTGATGCTGCCTGAACTACAGATCAGCCACCCCGGCGCGGTACTTGGCAACGAGGAAGCATTTTTGCTCGATCAAGAGGCCACCCACGGAACCCGGCCAACTGAAACAACCGCTACCCGATACGATTACGCATTCAGTCACCTTGCGGTGTCCGACTTCGCAGCCGACGAGCAGTGTGATTCATTCAAACTTGAGTGCTGCGAAGTCGGGAACGTGACCCGTATTTTTGCGCACTGGGATGGTCGGTATTGGACGTTCCTTGGTTTGGCCAACCTTCCGCACCAGGTCATCGTAGAAAGGCTCTCACAGAGCCGCACAGGCGCTACTACGATTTGATCATGCCGGGAGTGGGGCAATGCCCAATAATCAAGTGAATAACCCCCGTTCTGAAACGTACGAGTGGGACGACATCAAGAAAGGAAAGCGACTACAAGACGCGCACCCACCCCCATCTAGGAGAGCTTGAATGCAGCAACCAAAATACACCGCCGAACAGTGGGACGAGTTCAAGGACGCCTTTCGCGGCTTGAACATCGGAACCGTCGAGCTGGCCCGTGCGGTTTTGGTCGACGGGGTTCGCCCCTCGGACTTGGCCAAGAAGACTGGCGATTCACGACAGCTCGTTTATGCAGCAGTGAAGCGCGTCCGCGGAATCTTGCAACAACACGACGCGGAGGAACTTGTACCGGTTATGGTCTGGCTCCCGCCCGAGCTGGCAGAGAAGGTGCGCCAGATGGCTGCACCTTATGACCAGCCAAAATCGAAGTAAGATTACTTCCGACTAACTACACATGGGCAGGGCTCGCAATGGAACCGCTGATCAATACCCCGGATCCGGAAATAAACGCCGAGGAAATCTTAGAAGATCTACTTGACGATCTTGAGCGACCACCGGTTGGCATCTGGATGAATCTCAGTTACATCAGCACGCCTGAGCTAAAGCGCCTTAAAGAGTTTTCAAAAAACCTGAGTGCCGCTGTCGATGAAGAGTTGCGCCTACAAGCTGGGATCTTCCCCCAGTCGGGCACAGCCATTTGCCCGGTTTGCTTTGCTGCGTCGAATGAGGCTGATTTAAATCTACTGGAAACACCGGATGATGATGAGTCGATCACCTACATATGGAAATGCCCGGCCTGCCAAGAAACTGCGGATTATAGGAAATGGGGCTTAAGCCAAAACCGTTTGGCCCAACGGGAAATCAGGCTTTGGAACGGTCACGTCAAACCAGGTGATCTGGTCATTTACGTTCCCTTTCCTGATGCAGATCCGGAACGCCATAGCGTCAGCGGTCCTGCCTACATTCTTGAAGGTCATACGGCGGTTGTTGCTTTGGAAGGGAAATCAGGCTGTGTTGCAGTGCGGTCTTGCAGCCCGTTGAATCACGCATGGCTCACTAAATGGCTGCCCCTTTAATGATCCCTTGGCGTGCTCGGCTGCGCCTCAGCGGCTGTCGTGAACCAAGCCCCGGCCAAGAGCGCGCCGGGGCTTGGCCCTTCGGGCTTCCATCCTCACGCCTTCGCCCGTAAACGGGCTGCGCGCTCCGCTTGCCTCCGGTCGCAAGCGACCTGCGCACCGTCCTGCAGGACGGTTTGCCCCCACCCATCCGCGAGTTACCAGGTGGCCCGCCGTCATCGTTTGGTCGCGCACGCCCCGATGTTCTATCCGCCGCCGTGCCTTGCGTGCAAGGTGCTTTCGCGGCATATCCTCGGGCGGTGAAACTGCCCTGCGGTATTCCACGTCACCTTGCACGCGGCCCGTCTCTGGATAGAACGGGCTTACCGCGACCAACCGAAGCCGACGAGCAGATCCACCACCGGCAGCGCGCTCCAGGGCGAAGGGTTTTGAGGCTCGCTGCGCGAGCGCTGTCAGGGGCGTTTATTTCCCGCTCTAACGCTCAGCACTCGGAGCAGATCAGAAAGCCAGCGGCGTCAAGCACACCGGCTCAAAACCTGATCAGGAAGGGGCGTGCTGACGGGCTGTCATATCCACACCAACGGCGCGCATCACGGCCAACATGGTTTTCAGCGTGGGGTTCCCTTTCTCGCTGAATGACCGATAAAGCATCTCGCGGGACAGGCCGGATTCCTTGGCAATTTCGGTCATGCCCTTGGCTCTGGCAACTATGCCGAGCGCTTTAGCGATGTGGCCCGCGTCACCAGTTTCAAAGGCGTCAGCCATGAACACGGCAATGGTTTCAGGATCAACCAGCGCCGCCGCTGGGTCGTAGTCATAAAGTGGCTCTTTCATTCATTGTCGCTCCAATCTTTTGCAAGGATTTTAGCCGTCTCAATATCGCGGGATTGCGTGGCCTTATCGCCTCCGCACAGCAAAATTACCAGCTCATCGCCGCGCTGCTGAAAATACACCCGATACCCCGGCCCATAGTGAATACGCAACTCGCTAACGCCTTGACCAACTGGGGAAACATCCCCCATCAGTCCGTTTGCTACCCGGATGATCCGAGCGGCAATCGCGGCCTTTGCGGTCCGGTCTTTGAGCTTGCTTTCCCAAGTGCGAAACGTCGCGGTTTGTTTGATCGTTTTCATAGGTGCATTGTAGCGTATAAATCACACCTTGGCAAAAACTATTTGTATAATTGGATTTTACAAATAGTTGATACGCGGCTAGGCAAATGAGACACTAACCCCGTCGAAGCAGTCAGCCTCGACACTGGGCAAAGCGGCGGCAACCGCTCCAGTAAATCTGCGAAGGAGATACACCATGTCTAATGCAGCTCAGATCACCAGCGTTGAAAACTTCCTTTCCCATCATGACCTTTTCGCCTTTTGGAACGGTCGCCCTAACGGTGATGCTCCAGCATCCGACTACGATCCCGCAGCAGTCATCGACGCTCACCAGAAGCAGGCTAGCCGTTGCTGTGGCTGTTACTTTGAGTTGTACGAGGCCATCTTGCTTCGCGGCCTTCGCAATGAACTGGATAAGCTCGAAGGCGCTGACAAATTCGCGTTTCAGCAAGCGCTGTGGGTTCGCCGGATCAAGATCGATGATGAGACAATCGCAGAGGCTGAGCAGGCTGAAAGTGAATGCATGGACGAAGTAAGAAGGGATCAGGAGTAAACGGTAAGGCCCCGCTAAAGCGGGGCTTTACGCTAAGGGATGTTCTAAATTTGGTTTCTCGCATGCGAGAAAGTAGGGGAATGGAGTAGGCATTATGTCGTTGAAGATCATCTGGTTTGCTATCCCAATTATCACAGTGCTAATAGGGCTGCTTGTAAGTCTGGACGGCAAACGCCTCACCAGGCACATACAGGTTGCCCAGGACTTAATCGCTAAAGGGGTAGCAGAACCCGAAGCCATGCAGCATTCAGGATGCAATCACTGGGATCGTCCCTTCATGGTCAGGATATGGAAAGCCTACCCAAAGTTGCCTAATGGATATTAGTATATTGTAAAATTAGATTTTACAAACAGTTGACGGTAAAGACGTGGTTTGAGATAATAACCATGTCGAAGCAATACTGCCTCGACACCCCGGAATACGCGGCGGCAACCGCTCCGGGGCCATCTGCGAAAGAGGCAACATCATGACTACTACCACCGAGCACGTTTTCTACCAACCGGGCCAACACTGGGTCTGGGCCTACGCCGAAAAATCCGCCTCGGGCGAATGGGTTGACCAATGCGGGGCCAACCTTGAAAAGCTCGCCGGCCGTTATCCGGGCATGGAAATCATCACCAGTGATGAAGCTGTCGCCAAGATCGAAGCGCTCAGCAAAGAGGCACCCATCCTGATTGATGCAGAAGCCTACGACGACGCGCTCAACATGCTCCCTCCCATGGGCTGGGTTCATGACTGCGACGCCTCATCATTCAAAATGAGCGAGCGCACTAACGGGCGAGTCACCCGGATCTATGTTCGCCTCGGTCGCCACTATTTCCGTTTCTCGGCTGAATACACCATGTCTCACGCCGATGCTGTTGCCATCGTTCGCGCAGCTGCGCCGAATCTCCTCGCGGCGCAAGTAGCGACCGCCTAACCAGACCGGGAGCGGTTCGCCGCTCCCACCTGCAAAGGCCATGAACATGACCCGCAAAGATGCAATTGCACTAATCAAGCTCGCCGGATACCACGGCGACACAAAGACCGCCTTGCGGATCTATACCGAAAATCGCGTCAGTTACACGGCCTACTCCGAGGCATATGCCCGGGGTGCCCAGCTCAAGCAAGAAGGCATGGCCTGCACTTGTTTCGAATGTAACCCGCGATAAACCCAATAACCCCGGCATCAGCGGCGGCAACCGCGCCGGGGTTCTGCGAAGGAAATACATCATGAGCGTAACCATCGTCAGCGACACGCACATCACCGCCCTAGTCGCATTCGCATTAGGCGAGAACTGGCACGCGCCCGAACAGCGGGTAGAGGCACAGCGCATCGCGGATTGCCTCAAATCCATGAATGTGGACGCGTACAACGAGGTAAACATGGACGAACCCGGCATCGATGAGCCGCCTTGCATTTTGGTGGCTGGCCAAGTTCTTCCGACACCCTTGCAGGCACTCAAGCTGATCGAGTTTTACGAGTCCCACACAAGCGAATTTGGCGGTTACTACTACAACACCGCCGCATATGAAATTCGCGCAATGCGCGCACAAGCAATCGCCCAGCTCGACGGCTACGCCGCCGCACCGTTCACCCTGTGACCTGATCAAGCGGCGGGGCCATATCCCGCCGCTTTTGCTGGAGGTGGTATGAAAGAGTTGACGTTCAAACACGCGGGCCAGGTCATTCGCAATCCGTTTTTCTCGGCTTGCGGCCAGCACCAGGTTAACCCGGTCGAAGCCTACGTGTAACGGCTTGCATTTGAAAACGGCCGGACTCGCAATCATCTCCATTTCCAGCTCAGATTAACTGCGACTGACGATGCGCTCGGGCTCACATTCGCTGCGAGTGAACTTGCATTCACCCGCGCCGGCTTGCATTCCATCGCGATGGGCTCACGCTTTCTGCAACTGAACATCACCACCACAATCCGTCCAACAAACCAGGGTTTGGTGGACGCCAGCCTCTCGGCAGGCAACTGTCGTTTTCAGAAGACGACCGCACCATCTGACTGGATGTAACGCCTGGTGTGCATACGGCTCCTGACAGCCCAATATCAGGAGTCGTCTGCACCAATCTCGACTATGCTCAATACTCGTGTGCACCAAAGCGAGGTTTGGGCATGACATCAGACACTCCACCGATTGCCGCGCAAGGCGTGGCCACCCTGCCCGACGAGGCATGGGCGCAAGCCCGGCACCGGACGGAAATCATCGGGCCACTGGCAGCGCTTGAGGTGGTCGGGCATGAAGCCGCCGATGAGGCAGCCCAAGCGCTGGGCCTGTCCCGGCGACAGGTATATGTCCTGATCCGTCGCGCCCGGCAGGGTACTGGCCTGGTAACAGACCTGACGCCCGGCCGATCCGGCGGCGGCAAAGGCAAGGGGCGCTTGCCGGAACCGGTCGAGCGCATCATCCGCGAGCTGCTGCAAAAGCGCTTCCTGACCAAGCAGAAACGCAGCCTGGCGGCGTTCCACCGCGAAGTCGCGCAGGCGTGCAAAACCCAGAAGCTGCCGGTGCCGGCGCGCAACACCGTGGCCCAGCGGATTGCCGGACTACACCCGGCGAAAATAGCCCGCAGCCGGGGCGGGCAGGACGCTGCCCGTCCCTTGCAAGGCGCGGGTGGCATTCCGCCCGAAGTCACCATGCCGCTGGAACAGGTGCAGATCGACCACACCGTCATCGACCTGATCGTGGTCGACGAGCGCGACCGGCAACCGATTGGCCGCCCATATTTGACCCTCGCCATCGACGTGTTCACGCGCTGCGTACTCGGCATGGTGGTCACGCTGGAAGCGCCGTCCGCCGTCTCGGTCGGCCTATGCCTCGCGCATGCCGCCTGCGACAAGCGGCCCTGGCTGGAAGGGCTGAATGTGGAAATGGACTGGCCGATGAGCGGCAAGCCCAGGCTGCTCTATCTGGACAACGCGGCCGAGTTCAAAAGCGAAGCGCTGCGCCGTGGCTGCGAACAGCATGGCATCCGGCTGGACTATCGCCCACCAGGCCAGCCGCACTACGGCGGCATCGTGGAACGGATCATCGGCACGGCGATGCAGATGATCCACGACGAATTACCGGGGACGACCTTCTCCAATCCCGGCCAGCGCGGCGAGTACGATTCCGAGAAGATGGCCACCCTGACGCTGCGCGAGCTGGAGCGCTGGCTCGCGTTGGCGGTAGGCACCTATCACGGCTCCGTGCACAACGGCCTGCTCCAGCCGCCGGCCGCGCGCTGGGCCGAGGCCGTGGAGCGCGTTGGCGTCCCGGCCGTCGTTACCCGCCCCACCGCGTTTTTGGTCGATTTCCTGCCGGTGATCCGCCGCACCCTGACCCGCACCGGCTTTGTCATCGACCACATCCACTACTACGCCGACGCCCTCAAGCCGTGGATTGCCCGGCGCGAGCGCTTGCCCGCCTTCCTGATCCGGCGCGATCCGCGCGACATCAGCCGCATCTGGGTACTGGAACCGGAAGGTCAGCACTATCTGGAGATCCACTACCGCACCTTGTCCCATCCGGCCGTCACCCTCTGGGAACAACGCCAGGCGCTGGCCAAATTGCGTCAGCTCGGGCGCGAGCAGGTGGACGAGTCGGCGCTGTTCCGCATGATCGGGCAGATGCGCGAGATCGTGACCACCGCCCAGAAGGCCACGCGCAAGGCGCGGCGCGACGCTGATCGCCGCCAGCACCTCAAGACGTCGGAGCCACCGGCCAAGCCCATACCGCCGGATGTGGACATGGCTGACCCGCAGGCAGACAACCTGCCGCCGGCCAAACCGTTCGATCAGATCGAGGAGTGGTAGCCGTGGACGAATATCCCGTCATTGACCTGTCCCACCTGCTGCCAGCGGCACAGGGTTTGGCCAGGCTGCCGGCAGACGAGCGCATCCAGCGCATTCGCGCCGACCGCTGGATCGGCTACCCGCGCGCGGTCGAGGCGCTGAACCGGCTGGAAACTCTGTATGCGTGGCCGAACAAGCAACGCATGCCAAACCTGCTGCTGGTCGGCCCCACCAACAACGGCAAGTCGATGATCGTCGAGAAATTCCGGCGGGCGCACCCGGTCGGCACCGACGCTGACCAAGAACATATCCCGGTGCTGGTCGTGCAGATGCCGTCAGAGCCATCGGTGATCCGCTTCTATGTCGCGCTGCTGGCTGCGATGGGCGCGCCGCTGCGCCCGCGCCCACGGCTGCCGGAAATGGAGCAACTGGCGCTGGCCCTGCTGCGCAAGGTCGGCGTGCGCATGCTGGTGATCGACGAACTGCACAATGTACTGGCTGGCAACAGCGTTAACCGGCGCGAGTTCCTCAACCTGCTGCGCTTCCTCGGCAACGAGCTGCGTATCCCCCTGGTCGGGGTCGGCACGCGCGAGGCGTACCTGGCCATCCGTTCGGACGATCAGTTGGAAAACCGCTTCGAGCCGATGCTGCTGCCGCCGTGGGAGGCCAATGAGGACTGCTGCTCGCTGCTGGCCAGCTTCGCGGCGTCACTCCCGCTACGGCGGCCATCCCCGATTGCCACGCTGGACATGGCCCGCTACCTGCTCACCCGGAGCGAAGGCACCATCGGCGAGCTTGCACATCTGCTGGTGGCGGCGGCCGTCGCCGCCGTGGAGAGTGGCGAGGAAGCGATCAACCACCGCACGCTCAGCATGGCCGACTACATCGGCCCCAGTGAGCGGCGGCGACAGTTCGAGCGGGAACTGATGTGAAGTCCGCGCCGCGCTGGCCGCTGCATCCGGCACCCAAGGAAGGCGAAGCCCTGTCCTCATGGCTCAACCGGGTCGCCGCCTGCTACCAGATGGACGTGCACGAGCTGCTGGCCCACGATCTTGGTCACAGCCAACTTGATGACCTGGATACCGCACCATCCTTGTCGTTGCTGACGGCGCTCTGCCAGCGCAGTGGCGTCGAGCTGGAGCGGTTGCGCAGCATGAGTCTTGCAGGCTGGGTGCCGTGGCTGCTCGACAGTCTCGACGATTCGGTACCAGCAGCCTTGGAAACCTATACATTCCAATGCGCGGTGCTCCTGCCCAAGCGCACCCGCAAGGTGCGGTCCATCACTCGCTGGCGTGCCTGGCTACCGAGCCAGACGATTCGCCGGGCGTGTCCGCAGTGTCTGAACGATCCAACGAATCAAGCTGTGCTACTCGTCTGGCAGCTCCCCTTGATGCTGAGCTGCCCGCAGCATGGCTGCTGGCTGGAGTCCTACTGGGGCATGCCCGGCCGGTATCTTCAGTGGGAAATCGCCGATGCTGCGCCGCGCCCTGCCGATGACGCAATCGCCTGCATGGACCGGCGCACCTGGCAGGCGCTGACGACGGGTTTTGTGGAGCTGCCGCGTCGGCGTGTCCACGCCGGCTTGTGGTTCCGGCTGCTGCGCACCCTGCTTGATGAGCTGAACACGCTGCTCTCGCACTGCGGCAGTTGCTCGGCGAGCATCCGCCATGTCTGGGAGCGCTGCGGCCATCCGCTGCGCGCCGGGCAGAGTCTGTGGCGTCCCTACGAGATTCTGGCCCCGGCGGTGCAGTGGCAGATGCTGGAGGCGGCGGCCACCGCCATCACGCTGATCGAGTCAAAGGCGCTGATCCCGCGCGGGGAACAGGCCGCGCTGTTTCAGACGGAGCCGCACACTGGTTTCACCAACGGCCTGCCGGCGAAGGTGCCGAAGCCGGAACCCATCAACCACTGGCAACGAGCAGCCCAGGCCATCGATGAGGCCATCATTGAAGCGCGACACAACCCGGAGACGGCCCGCTTGCTGTTCACACTGGCGTCCTACGGGCGACGCGACCCCGAATCCCTGGAACGTTTGCGCGCCACGTTCACCAAGGAGGGCATCCCGCCGGAGTTTTTGTCACATTACGAGCCTGAATGGCCGTTTGCAGGTCTTAGACTAAATGACGGGTTAAGTGACAGTTTTTGACGGCGAGAACTTTCTGGCTCACACTGTCACATAATCGAACGTATATGTGACAGGTACGACATGCTGATAGGCTACATGCGGGTATCGAAGGCGGACGGCTCCCAGGCTACCGATTTGCAGCGCGACGCGCTGATTGCCGCCGGGGTCGATCCAGTACATCTTTACGAGGACCAGGCATCCGGCATGCGCGAGGATCGGCCCGGCTTGACGAGCTGCCTGAAGGCGTTGCGAACTGGCGACACACTGGTCGTGTGGAAACTGGATCGGCTCGGACGCGACCTGCGACATCTCATCAACACCGTGCACGACCTGACTGGGCGCGGCATCGGCTTGAAGGTATTAACCGGGCACGGCGCGGCCATCGACACCACGACCGCCGCCGGCAAGCTGGTCTTTGGCATCTTCGCCGCCCTGGCCGAGTTCGAGCGCGAGTTGATCGCGGAGCGCACGATTGCCGGCCTAGCCTCGGCCCGCGCGCGCGGGCGGAAAGGCGGCCGGCCGTTCAAGATGACCGCCGCCAAGCTGCGGCTGGCGATGGCGGCAATGGGTCAGCCAGAGACCAAGGTCGGCGACCTGTGCCAGGAACTTGGCGTCACGCGGCAGACCCTGTATCGGCATGTTTCACCCAAGGGTGAGCTACGTCCAGATGGCGAGAAGCTACTCAGCCGAATTTGATGCCGGCATGAGGCAACGTAGCGACAGCGTGGTTTGTCTCAATGGGAAGCGCTCATGATCGATCTTTGAAGGCCCGCAGCAGTCGTGTCACAGACAGGACGAACAAACCGGTCAGCGTGAGGGCTGCGATACCCCAGTACTCTCCGATGAACGCGCCGGCCGTCGTGCCGGCCAGCACAATGGCGAGAATCGGCAAATGGCAGGGACAGGTGAGCACGGCCAGCGCGCCCCACAGGTAGCCGGTGATCGGTTTGTGCGTCTCGGACGGCAAGCGCTCGGGGCTGTTCATGGCAGACTCTCCGCGTGCTGTGCCGGCTCGGTCGGCATGGTGGCCAACTGCACCTCCAGATCGGCCAACGCTTCGCGCCGACGCTCGACGAACTGGCGCAGAACGGCAAGCTGCGCGGCCGCTTCATCGCCGTCCGCAGCATCCAGCGCCCGGCACAGCCGCGCCAGCGCGTCCAGGCCGATGCCCGCCTCGAAGGCCGCCCGCACGAAGCACAGCCGTTGCAAGGCGGCATCATCGAACAGGCCATAGCCGCCCGGGGTGCACGCCACCGGACGCAGCAATCCGCGCAGCAGGTAGTCGCGCACGATATGCACGCTCACCCCGGCATCAAGGGCCAGCCGGGACACGGTGTAGGCGCTCATTGAAAACCTCCTTTTTTTATCCAGCGCAGCAGGAAAGCTGCTTCACGTCCTTGTTGAAGGTCTGCGCCGCAAGCTTCAACCCCTCGACCATTGTCAGGTAGGGGAACAACTGGTCGGCCAGTTCCTGCACCGTCATGCGGTTGCGGATGGCGAGCACCGCCGTCTGGATCAGTTCGCCCGCTTCCGGGGCCACCGCCTGCACGCCGATGAGCCGTCCGCTACCTTCCTCGATGACCAGCTTGATGAAGCCGCGTGTGTCGAAGTTGGCAAGCGCTCGCGGAACGTTGTCGAGTGTCAGCGTGCGACTGTCGGTCTCGATGCCATCGTGGTGCGCTTCCGCCTCGCTGTAGCCCACGGTGGCGACTTGCGGGTCGGTGAACACCACTGCCGGCATCGCGGTCAGATTGAGGGCTGCGTCGCCGCCGGTCATGTTGATCGCGGCACGGGTGCCGGCGGCCGCTGCCACGTAGACGAACTGCGGCTGGTCGGTGCAGTCGCCGGCCGCGTAGATGTTCGGGTTGCTCGTGCGCATGCCTTGGTCGATAACGATGGCCCCTTGCGCATTGACAGTGACCCCCGCCGCGTCCAGCGCGAGGCTGCGCGTATTCGGTGCCCGACCGGTGGCAACCAGCAACTTGTCAGCGCGCAATTCACCGTGTCCGGTGGTCAGCACGAATTCGCCGTTCACATGGGCGACCTGGCTGGCTTGCGTGTGCTCCAGCACCTCGATGCCCTCGGCGCGGAAAGCGGCTGTCACGGCCTCGCCGATGGCCGGGTCTTCCCGGAAGAACAAGGTGCTGCGTGCCAGGATCGTGACCTGGCTGCCGAGCCGGGCAAAGGCTTGCGCCAGTTCCAACGCCACCACCGACGAACCGATCACGGCCAGGCGTGCGGGAATGGTGTCGCTGACAAGCGCTTCGGTGGAAGTCCAGTAGGGTGACTCTTTCAGGCCCGGAATCGGCGGCACGGCCGGACTGGCACCGGTGGCGACCAGGCAGCGGTCGAACGTTACCTCGCGCTCGCCACCCTCGTTCAAACGGACGACCAGGCTCTGGTCGTCCTTGAAACGCGCTTCACCGTGCAAAACGGTGATGGCTGGATTGCCGTCCAGGATGCCTTCGTATTTGGCGTGCCGCAGTTCATCGACACGGGCCTGCTGCTGGGCCAGCAGTTTGCTGCGGTCAATCGCAGGCACAGTTGCCGCAATACCGCCGTCGAACGGACTTTCCCGGCGCAGATGGGCAATATGGGCAGCGCGGATCATGATCTTGGACGGCACACAGCCGATATTGACGCAGGTGCCGCCGATGGTGCCGCGTTCGATCAGCGTGACCGTCGCGCCTTGCTCGACGGCCTTCAGCGCCGCCGCCATCGCGGCCCCGCCGCTGCCAATGATGGCGATATGCAAACCGGCGCCCTCAAGTGCATCACGGATTTTTGGTTCATCTTTGAAATCACCAACCCGGATCGAGCCTTGATAACCCAATGCGGCGATGGCGGCCAGCAGTTGGTTGTGGCTCACGGCGGTGTCTGCCATGACTTGCGCGCGGCTTTCTGGATAGGACACCACAGCGGCATTCACGCCGGGAATCTTTTCCAAAGCATCTTTGACATGGGTGGCGCAGGATGTGCAGGTCATGCCATTCACGGTGATTTCGGTCATTTTTTTACTCCATTGAATTTCGGGGTGCAGCAGGCATCGGCTTGGCGTTTTCGTTGGATGGCGTAGATGGTCAAGCCGATGAAAATCGCCAGCGCAGGCAGCAGCACATAGTCCAGATAGCCGGTCAGCGCGGACAAGCCGACCACACCGAGCAAAATGACCAGAACAGGGGTGAAGCAACACAGCGCCACGAGGGTTGTGCCAATGATGCTGACCCGCAGCAGTGTCTTCGGGTCTTTCATGATCAGTTCTTGACTGATGATGGGTAGCCCGCATCCTCGGTAGCCTTGGTCAGTTTCTGCACGCTGGTCTTGGCATCATCGAAGGTGACCACCGCTTCGCGCGTCTCGAAGGTCACGTCAACTTTACTGACGCCATCGACCTTGGAAATCGCCTTCTTGACAGTGATCGGACAGGCCGAGCAGGTCATGCCCGGTACGGACAGCGTAACGGTCTGGGTGGCGGCCCACACGGGGGCAACAACGGCAGCGAGGGCAAGGGCGGAAAGCAGCTTTTTCATGGTGAACTCCTGTGATCAATAGAAAAATGGCACGACGTAGGGAAATCCGAGCGCGACCAAAACCAGCACGGCCACGCCCCAGAAAATGAGCTTGTAAGTAGCTCGCACTTGGGGAATCGCGCAAACCTCACCCGGTTTGCAGGCGGCTGACGGCCGGTAGATGCGCCGCCAGGCGAAGAACAACGCCACCAGCGCCACGCCGATAAAGATGGGGCGATAGGGTTCCAACACCGTCAAGTTGCCGATCCAAGCGCCGCTGAACCCCAAGGCGATCAGAACCAGCGGCCCGAGGCAGCAAGCCGAGGCGAGGATGGCGGCCAGCCCGCCAGTGAAGAGCGCGCCGCGCCCGTTTTGAGGTTCAGACATACGTTTGTCCTTTCGAATCTGAATTGGATAGCTTAAGCTTACTTCCGTAGTTATGTACGGAGTCAAGCGATATGGAAAACAATTTGGAGAACCTGACCATTGGCGTTTTCGCCAGGACGGCCGGGGTCAATGTGGAGACCATCCGGTTCTATCAGCGCAAGGGCTTGCTCCCGGAACCGGACAAGCCTTACGGCAGCATTCGCCGCTATGGCGAGACGGATGTAACGCGGGTGCGCTTCGTGAAATCAGCCCAGCGGTTGGGCTTCAGCCTGGATGAGATCGCCGAGCTGCTGCGGCTGGAGGATGGCACCCATTGTGAGGAAGCCAGCAGCCTGGCCGAGCACAAGCTCAAGGACGTGCGCGAGAGGATGGCTGACCTGGCGCGCATGGAGGCCGTGCTGTCTGATTTGGTGTGCGCCTGCCATGCGCGGAAGGGGAACGTTTCCTGCCCGCTGATTGCGTCACTGCAAGGGAAGAAAGAACCGCGCAGTGCGGACGCGGTGTAGCCCGAGGGAACTACGCCTTAGCGTGCTTTATTTTCCGTTTTCTGAGGCGACTCCAACGTCAGAAAAGACCGTGCGGTCGACTTTTGATATTTCGTGCTGTCGCCTTCTGAAAGTGACAGCAATTCCCACGCAAACCCGCATCGTTGGCATCCAACTACAGTCTCCATCTTTCAGTATCCGACTACACTGAACTATCGCTGAATAGTTGGACAACGCCATGTTGATTGGATATGCCCGCGTCTCGACCGACGACCAACTCCTCGATCTGCAACGCGATGCTCTGGCGAAGATCGGCTGCGAGCGGGTGTTCGAGGATACCGCCAGCGGTGCCAAGGCTGAGCGGGTTGGCTTGACCGCTTTGCTGGCCACGCTACGCCGTGACGACACCGTGGTGATTTGGCGCCTGGATCGCCTCGGCCGCTCGCTGAAGGATCTGATCCGGCTGGTTGAGCAATTGGACGCCGCCGGCGTCGGCTTGCGCAGCTTGCAGGAAAACATCGACACCGCCTCGATTGGTGGCCGCCTGGTGTTTCACCTGTTCGGTGCCTTGGCCGAGTTCGAACGCAACCTAATCCGCGAGCGCACCCAAGCCGGCTTATCCGCTGCACGGGCGCGAGGCCGCAAGGGCGGACGCAAGAAACGGCTCGACCCGGCCAAGCAGGAGCTTGCCCTGCGCCTCTACCATGAGCGGAAACATACCGTGGCGGAAATCTGTCGGATGATGGGCATCGGCCGCTCGACGCTCTACAACTATCTCACCGAGGCCGAGCGTGATGCCCAGCGGGCGGCGTAAAGCCATCCCGACCGATTCGCTGATGCAGTTGCGGCAGCGGCTCGACCGTCTGCCCAAGAAAAGCCCGGAACGGATTACTCAGGTGGCCGCGATAGCCGAGTTGTACGGCGTGTCCCCAAGCACCGTATACCGGGCGCTGAACCTCATCCATAAACCCCACGCGGCTCACCGCGCCGACCATGGTAAGCCGCGGGTATTGCAGCAGGCCGAGCTGGAGCGCTACTGCGAGCTAATTGCCGCGCTGAAACTGCGCACCACCAACAAACAAGGGCGGCACCTATCTACCCGCCGTGCCATCGAGCTGCTGGAGGGCTATGGGGTGGAAACCGAGCAAGGCTTGGTCAAGGCGCCCAAAGGGGTTCTGACCCGCAGCACGGTGAACGAGTACCTAAGCCGCTGGCACCTGGACCAGTCGCGGCTGTTGCGGCAACCACCGGCCACCCGCTTTCAGGCTGCGCACAGCAATGACTGCTGGCAGTTCGACCTGTCGCCCTCCGACCTCAAGCACATCGATAAGCCGGACTGGATCGATCCGGCTAGGGGCATGCCGACGCTGATGCTGTTCAGCGTGGTGGATGACCGCAGCGGAGTGGCCTATCAGGAGTACCACTGTGTATATGGCGAGGACGCGGAGTCAGCGCTGCGCTTCCTGTTCAACGCCATGACGCTGAAGGCGGACCCGACTTTTCCCTTCCAAGGCCGCCCGAAGATGATCTACCTGGACAACGGCCCGGTGGCCAAACGCCGAGTATTCCAGAACGTCATGCAGGCGCTGGACATCGAATGGCAGACACACATCCCGGCCGGCAAGGATGGCACCCGCACCACGGCTCGCTCGAAAGGCAAAGTGGAGCGCCCCTTCCGCACGGTGAAGGAAGCCCACGAGACGCTGTATCACTTCCACAAACCGGAAACCGAAGCGCAGGCCAATGAGTGGCTGCTGCGTTATCTGGTGCGCACCTACAACGTGCAGGATCATCGCTCCGAACCGCATTCGCGGATTGAGGACTGGCTGGCCAACCTGCCCGTCGAGGGCCTGCGCGAAATGTGCACCTGGGAACAGTTTTGCCGCTTTGCCCGCGAGCCGGAACGACGCAAGGTCGGCGTCGATGCCCGCGTCACCATCGACGGCACGGCCTACGAGGTGGAGCCCGACATGGCGGGCGAAACCGTGGTGTTGCTCTGGGGCTTGTTCGATGACGAACTCTATGCCGAGTTCGAGGGGGAGCGCTTCGGACCTTACTACCCCGTCTCCGGGCCAATTCCCCTACATCGTTACCGCGCCTTCAAACGCGGCAAGGCGGATGAGCGCTCTGATCGCATCCGCTTGCTAGCCGGCCAGCTTGGCCTGCCTATCGCCGCATTGGCTGGCGACGATGTGCGACTCACACCCTCTATTATTCCGACGGCACTGCCACGCCAACCCTTCGATGCCGAGGCGCACGAATACCGGTTTCCCAATGCCATCGCCGCCAAGCTCGCCATTGCCGATGACCTAGCGCAGCCGTTGGCTAAGCTCTCTCCCGACGATCAAGCCTTCATCCATCAGGTGCTGAGCGAAACCCTGACACGCCGCATTGTCTTGGAGCGCGTGCGGGGCTACTTCCGCCATAAGAAAACAGGAGAAGAACATGCGGGCTGAAGTAATGCAGCACTACGGACTGGCGTTGCCACTGAACCAGGCCGGCTATTTTGAAACCGCCCACCATCAGCAGTTGATCAAGGACATCAAGGGGGCGATCTTCGAAGGACGGCTGATTGCACTGTGCGGCGTCATCGGCAGCGGCAAGACCGTAATGCTGCGCCGGCTTCAACAAGCGATGGAAGAGGAAAAGAAGATCACGGTCTCCAAGTCTCTCGCCATTGAAAAGCACAGCATCAAGCTGGCCACTTTCATCGCAGCGCTCTTCTATGACCTCTCCACCGAGAAGCAGGTACGCATCCCCACCCAGGGCGAAAAGCGTGAGCGTGACCTACGCGAGTTGGTGAGGAAGAACAAGCGCCCGGTCGCCCTGTTCGTCGATGAGGCCCATGACCTCAACGGCCATACCCTGACCGGTCTTAAGCGTCTGATGGAGCTGGTGGAGGACGGTGACGGGCGGCTGTCGATCGTGTTGGCCGGGCATCCCAAGCTGCGTAACGACCTGCGCCGACCGACGATGGAGGAAATCGGCTACCGCACCGACATCTTCTCGCTCGATGGCATTGCTGGCAGTCAGCGGGAATACATTCAGTGGCTGCTGGAAACCTGCACTGCGGGGAAGGTCGAACCCGAGTCGATTCTGACCGAAGACGCGATCGACCTACTCGCCACTAAACTGCGCACGCCACTGCAAATCCAACTGCACCTCAGCCTGGCACTGGAAGCCGGCTACCTGACCGGCGAGAAACCCGTTTCGGCGGAACTCGTGCAATCGGTGCTGTCGCGCCAACTGGATGATCTGGAGCCAACCCTCACTCGTCACGGCTACCGCATCAAGGATCTAGTGGAGCAATTCGATGCCAAACCCACCGAAATCAAGGCTCTGTTCAGTAATGCGCTAGACCCGGCGCGGGCGGTTGAGTTACGTGACAAGATGCTGGCAGCGGGCTTGCCTATCTGAGTCCTGTCATTTGCAAATAATGCAGGCTGGCGACGATGGAATGCAGGTCGGCGCGGATCAATGCAGGCTCATTCGCAGTTAATGCTGGTTTGCCGGGCCGGTCAGTCGCAGTTAATTCCGGTCGAAAATCGTATTGATTGCAGGTCGGGACGTTTTTAAATGCAGGCCGCTACAACTAGCCCGTGTCAGTAAGGCCGCCGCACGGCATTTGCTAACACCGTACGAGTGCCTGCATGGTAACGAATTTATTTCCAACGTGGTGCGGCGTATCGGCTCATTGGCTGTGTATAAAAGAGCACTTTTTCGGCCAGAGCGAGGCACTACGGGGCTTTGGCGGGGGAAAGATTTTTTTCGAAAAATGGGCCTATTTGCTCGACTGCACAAAAAAACCATCAAAAAAGAACTTTTTTACCAAAAGGGTCGCACCAATCCCTACATCTTGTGTTTATCGTGCGCCCCAAAAACCGCCAATCGTTAATTATTGCCACTGCAAGTGCCACCTTGTACCCTGTCGGTACGTGAATGCTCCCTGTGAGTACGAAAGCTCGGCCACTAACTGGGCTTTCGACGAAAAAGCCGCCCTCCTAAGGCGGCTTTTTTTTGCCCGAAATTTGCTGGCGTGACGCGTCACAGCTCGACGGCAAACCCTTTGATGCCCTGGGCTTCGGCAAAGCGGCCCACCGCTATCAGACTCGCCCAGGTGCGCAGCGCTTCGCGCACCGCGCCGCCCTCGATCATCACCTGCAGAGCGTCTTCATGAATCCCAGCGCGCATTTTTCGTCGTCCTGTTCGTCCGTCTCAACCATGCAAACCCCATGAAAATCACCCTCAAAACCGGTGGGACAATAGGGGAAATCCAAAACGAGAGAAATGCAGATGAATACGTTTTTTATTACTGACAATGGGAACCTCATCGAGGTGATCGAACGCGTCATGCAGATCAAATTTTTCACTCCCTGGGGAGCGGCGACCCAGCCGCGGACAAACTACGAGTACCAGGATAGAGGTGAAGCCAGTGAGGAAGATCGCCGTCGCATCCCGCGAGAGCTGGGTGGGTACGCCTAAAACCCCTCACTAAGGGAATGGTAGGCCAGCCCCCCCACCGACTGGTATCCAGCAGCCACAAAAAAGCTCACCGAGGTGGGCCTGTTTGTAGGGGGCGATTGAACGAATGCCCCGTTATTCGCAGTGGCTCAGCCGGTCGGCCTTGGCTTGCAGTCGGCGCAGGCGGCAGTTGGGGTCGTTGCGCTGCGCACAGCCATTCTCGGCGGAACAGCTGAACTCGCGCTGAAGATCACCCTGGGGGCTGCCCAGGCCGGAGAGGCGGAACACTTGCTTGCTGAGGATGACGCGGGCACCGGAGAGTGGGCAGTCATAGTCGCGTTGTTGATGAGTCATGGAGGTCTCGCTGGGGGTAGGGATGATGCTTGAACGGTGCTGTCACGACACGCGGTCCGGGGCGGATTTCGCGTTGAAAGTCGACGGGCGGCCCCTGTTTGACTGTCCGGTTTTTTGAATTCGGCCGGGTTTTCAGAAAACAAAGAAAAGCTAATGCATCTGCCTGATGCACAAAAAAGCCCGCCGATTGGCGGGCTTTTTTGTGAGCGCGATTTGACGTCAACGCTCGTTACTCGAAACCTTTCTTGTTTTCATGATCATGGAATCATATGATTACATGATCATTAAAATAACAGGAGATCCCCATGAACATCATCATCATCCACAGCGTTAAACACGATTCCGAGGACGGCCTGCGCTTTGTCGTCGCAGAGTTCACCGTGGACGGTGAACTCTATGGGCATAGACTGGCTGACGGTGGATTGCTCGACCGCTCCAGCCTGGATCTTGACCACGAAACCTTGAATGCCATCCAGGAGGCCTTGGATGAGTTTATCCACGACCAGGCCGTGGATACTGAGCTGTACGACATTGACGAACTGACCCAACAGGCGCAGTTGCTGGGCTATCGGCAGGGCAAGCGCTATGTGCTCGACCAGATCGGCGAAACCGTCCAGCTGGTTGAGGTGACCGAGCGCTATCGAACGCCGGTGGCGGCATTTAACAATCGCACGGAATGTGCGCTCTGGCTCCAGCTCAACGAACCGCAGCTGGGAAAGGGACCGGTCAAACGCGTGAATGCAAATATTCCTGAGGCGTTGCACGATGATTTCAAGGCGCTTTGTGTGCGTCGCAAAGTGGACATGCAAGACGTGCTGGCCAAGTTGATTGTCCAGTGGATGCAATGACTGAGCCCACGCCTCGGCCTACCGCTCATTATTCTGCAGTGCCGGTGATCAGACGGTGTTCCTCTTGTGAGGGGAAAATTTATTCCCGTCACAGGTAACTATGGCCGCGAATGGCCACCTGAGACCGTCATCACTAGGACCGCGCGCAGGCCGAAGGCCGCAGACGTTAGGAATTGAAGCCCGAAGGGGCGAGACGGGTCGGCTTTTTTGACCCGGCTCGATGTGCCGTACAAGCCCGGCTCGTAACGTGGGCAACGCCTAAAACGGGAGTCTAGAGAGCGCCGACGTGAACTGCTGAGCCAAGGCTATACAACGAAGCTAGACCAGCTATGACGGGATAGTTTTACCTGATGCACGCCGACAAAACGAGCATTCTGGTGGCGCAAAAAGACGAAAGGGGCCCCTGTTTCCAGGGTCCCCTTTCATGGTGCATTGTTAGCCGATGCCTAACGTAGCGATTTATGGTTCTTAAAACCGGACCTCGCTTGAGGGTGCTCGCTCGGGCCCGCAGGTAAACCTGCTTCATATTTATCGACCACCGGGCATACAAGTGGTCTTTCCTACGCCTCAAATTTGATCATTTCCTTACGGCTATGTCAAGTAATGGGGTATGAATCATGCTATTTCTGCTCGCCAATTACAGTATCCCACGGCCGACCGCTATCCAAAGAGCTCAGGAGACACAGGGCGGAAACCTTATCTGCTCCCGATGCGACCAGCAAGCGCTTGGCAGTCAGAATTGAGGTTCCAGACGATAGCAAATCGTCCACCACCAACACCGACATCCCTTTAACGTCGAGATTTTCGTTTATTTTGAACGGGAACGTATAGCCTCGAAGGTGATTATCCACCTCTTTGAGCTTAAATGGTTCGCCTTCAGACACACTCAGCGTGTGTATCAATGAGGTTATGTCGCGCAAATGTTGTTTGCGGATCTCCCCATTTGATTTCTTATCTCGCAGCGCTTGTGCAACCTCAGCGTTGCTGCACTTCACGAAGAATTCGTAGGAGATCGGGACTGTCGGTAAAGCGCGCCCCACCCGCCTAGCCAAGCCGCTCGCGATCGGATGGCTTGAGGGCAACGCGATGATAAGGTCATAGGTTCGATGAGCCGTCATAAGGTTCAAAATAATGCGTAAATTCGGCATGAATTCAGTGATAGTTTCAGTCGATATCTGATATTTACGCATTCTTTTCAGCGCGAAAATCAGCGGGTTACCATCACCTTGATGACTGTCGCTCTTACGCCGACGGAATACAGAAATGACCTCCGTGCCCTTAATGGACTGCACAAATGGGTTTTTTTCTGTGGATGTGTCCACCAAAAACTGATGCTCATCAGTGTACGAAACAACCTTGTTTTCTACGTCTATACCCACTTGCTATGCCCGCTCCTAGCTCAGGATGGCGTTTTACCATACCAGGCAAATAAATCCGAGCCAGAAGTCATTCCGGAATAAAAGCCGCTTTCGCGGACCTGTCTCGGGTACAGATGCACCTCAGCTATGTCGTATCCGTTGCAGTTGATACAAGCTGCTACATCATCAAAGCAACCTTCCACAATCGTGCCTGAGCGACTTCCTCCACATGTCGAGGTGCAGCTATAGAAAATATGCTCACACCCCGCCAATGGGTCATTGGAGCAAGATCAGCCCTTTCGCTCCAATCGATCAGCCGCTTCGAAGGGCATGCTTCCAGCAAAAGTGATAGCAGGGAAGAATGCAAAAGCTAAAAAAAAGGTTCTCAACGCCATGACCTATCCTTGGATTTGAATTTTACTTGTTTGGATCGAATTGCTGCCAAGAATCAGGCATGCCTGTGCCGAAGCCACAATTCAGACAATCCAGCCCTTTCTCATCAACTGATCGATTGAAAGCAAATGTCTTGCCTTTGAGGTCAGTCAAAAGCAGCTTTTCGCCTTTGCTTTTTGCCTCCCAGGTTTGTTCACTCAAGATCTTTTTCCGAAAAGGATCGACCTTCACTACTACGGCTTTACTGCCTTTAATATCGATCGCTACCAGTGGTCCTATGATGCCTTGCATGGCTCGATAGCTACCCTCAAATGGATTGCCACAACCACTCAGACCGACACACAGCCCGATGAGGCAACCAACTTTTTTCAACATCTGACTATCTCCTGGGAAATTGACCTTAGCGGTCATCCTCTACGGTCTCATTGCGTGACAGAAGCCTTTCAGGCTGAACGTTTGGATTCCTCAGCTGGACAACTAATTGCTCAAGCCCCAGCTCGGTAAGAAAGACCACCAGCTTGTCGAGACTCTTGAAGGTCCGCTCGCCGCCGCGCTGCCGGCGCAATGACACACATTCGGAACCCAATTGAATACGCAGCGACCACCCGTCGCGGGTGTTAAGGACCGAGATGTCATGCACCAGGCCAGCAGCTAGATATCGTCGTAGATCAGCTTCGAAAATTAAGGACATAGACCACGCATCAGAAATGGAGCAGGAGGGCAGCCCGCAGGTCTTCCCCCCCATCACCAGCAGCAGAGTTATGGATTTTACCCTTCTACTACCCTGAAGCGCCGCGGTCTTGATGATATCAGCGCGCTACAGATTATCAATGCACAATTATTGACGTATCAATAATTGTGTTTTGATAGCGCGTGTTGAAATTCTTCAGGAAGATCCGTCTCGCTTTCGCCGACGCGGCTGACAGTTCCTAACCCCCCGCAGCTCCCTCTCGAGCAATGGAGACGACCTTCCAGCCCCAACCAACCTTCGGAAAGCACTGTCTGGCTTCCATCCCTAAAGTCGAGGGTGACACTCAGAAAAGTGGACGAATATTTGAAAGGGTAGGTGTTAAGGATTCCGTGGCGCATCGCATCGTACGAGTACATTTTTCCGTAACCGGAGCTGTCGACCTTAAGCACTTTATAACCGGTACTCAATCCGCCATCGCTGATGTAGTACCCACTCACATCTGAAGAAATCATTTCTGGAATTTTTCCCCACGGGGTTAACACCAGAACACAACACGCGGCCACACAAAAAACCTTCGACCGTTGTTTCAAGGCATGCTCCTTTTGTGTCAAACAGCGTTGAAAAGTTTCCAGGTAACAGCGTCCAAAAGTTTCCAGTTGCTCAAGCTTTTTTCACGGCCTTTTTCCGTTGTTTGAAGCGGAAAGAGTCATTACCCGTCTCAAGGATTTCGCA
>NZ_MNPU01000048.1 GCF_001983165.1 Pseudomonas gessardii
GGGCTGGTCTCGATACTGGATACGATAAACCGACTTAACCGTATAACCTGAACCGCCGTATACGGAACCGTACGTACGGTGGTGTGAGAGGACGGCGGATGTGAATCCGCCTCCTACTCGATTCTGGGGTTTACCTTCCTGCTTTTTTTTGTAGGAGCGAGCTTGCTCGCGAAGAACCTGAGGGCGCTGTGTTTTTTCAGGATGCTCGCGTCATCGTTGACGATTTTCGCGAGCAAGCTCGCTCCTACAAAATGCCCCCGGTCATTTCCGATGACCGGGGGCATTTTTTATTGGAGGTTTAGAAGTTCCAGGGTGTGGTGACCCTGAAGTTGCGCGGTTCACCGTAGGTGGCGCAGCTATAGAAGCCGATAAGCGCCGGTTTTTAAGGGCGTCCGCTGTTGTGGAAAAGATATTTTAAATAAATTGCATTTAAATCAACACATTGCGAAATTTTCGTATATGATGCGTCCCACACCGAAAGTGAAGGGTGATTAGCTCAGCTGGGAGAGCATCTGCCTTACAAGCAGAGGGTCGGCGGTTCGATCCCGTCATCACCCACCATTCGCTTGATGTGTTACGCGCAGCGGTAGTTCAGTCGGTTAGAATACCGGCCTGTCACGCCGGGGGTCGCGGGTTCGAGTCCCGTCCGCTGCGCCATATTCGGTAACCTGGAACGCTGAACGCCAGGTCACCACGCAAAGCCCGCTCACTGAGCGGGCTTTTTTGTACCTGGGATTTGCTGCTCTACAAGCCCACCAGTCGGTAGCCCACCTGCAGTTCGGTAATGAAATACTGTGGCTGCGCTGGGTCCACCTCCAGTTTTTGCCGCAAATGCGCCATATGCACCCGTAGATAATGTGCACGGTCGACGTAATCCAGTCCCCACACTTCCAGTAGCAACTGCCGGTGCGTCAGTACGCGGTTCTGGCCGCGAATCATTGCGCAGAGCAAGCGGTACTCAATGGGCGTCAAGTGTACCGGCTGGTCTGAGCGCCACACTTGATGGGTCGCCAGGTCGACTGCAATCTCGCCAAATGCCACCTTGCTGGTGGCCACCACGGTGCCGGTATGCCCATGCCGGCGCAGTTGGGCGCGAATGCGTGCGAGTAACTCGGGCACGCCGAACGGCTTGGTCAGGTAGTCATCGGCACCCGCGTCGAGGGCGGCGACTTTCTCTTCTTCACGGTCACGCGCCGACAACACCAGGATCGGCACCGCCAGCCAGCCACGCAGTTCGCTGATCAGTTGCTTGCCATCACTGTCCGGCAAGCCAAGGTCGACAATCACCAAGTCCGGCTGACGGCTGGCGGCATGGATCAGCGCACGCTTGACGCTGTCGGCCTCGAACACCTGAAAGCCTTCATCTTGCAGGGCAATGCGCACAAAACGGCGGATATTGGCCTCATCTTCAACGATCAGAATGCGTGCAGTGCTCATTAGGGTTCCATGGCAGGCGGGGTGCCTGCGGGTAGCGTGATGGTGAAATGCATGCCGCCCTGGCGGCCGGGGTTTGCTTCGATATGCCCGCCGTGGGCCTCGACGATGCGCTTGACCAATGCCAGGCCCAGACCGATGCCGGCCACCGATGATTCCTGCTGGCCGCGCGTGAAGGGCTCAAACAGATTGGCCGGCGCGCGACCGGGGCCGGTATCGCTGACCTCCAGCACAATGTGCTCACCGGCCTGGCTGGCGGCCACGCTGAGGGTGGTGCCTGGCGGGGTGTACTTGGCGGCGTTGTCCAGCAGGTTGACCAGTACCCGCTCGATTAGCAGCGCGTCGACTTCCACCAGTGGCAGATGCGCGTCGAGCGTGGTGTGTACGCGGTGCCGCGCCAACGGTTCGCGCAATTGGCGCAGGGCGCTGCCGACGATTTCTTCCAGCGAGTGCCATTGGCGGTTCAGGCGCACGCCGCGCTCTTGCATACGCGCCATGTCCAGCAGGTTTTCGATCAGCCGCTGCATGGAAGTGGCTTGTTCATGGATGCCGTGCAGTAGCTCGTTCAATGGCCCCGGCGGGGCGTGGGGCAGGGCGGTCTCGGCGGCGCCAATCAGGGTGGTCAGCGGGGTGCGCAGGTCATGGGAAATCGCCGCGAGCAGGGTGTTGCGCATTTTCTCGCCTTCCATCTGCACCAGGGTGCTTTGCGCCACTTCGACGAAATGCACGCGCTCCAGGGCAATCGCCAGCTGGCTCATGCAGGCTTCCAGCAGGCGGCGTTCCTGCGGGTCGTGCAAGCGATCGCGTTGGGCCAACTCCAGCACCAGCACGCCGCGCACGCGCATTGGCGCCTTGAGCGGCAAGTAGCAGCCCTTGGCCGCCGACAAGGTGTCGGTGCCGTGGCCGGCGGGGTGGCCGTGGTCGTAGGTCCATTGCGCGATGCTGTCGTCGATCGGCAGCCCACCGGCGCTCACGCTGTGTACACCATCGGCGGCGTCCGGCAGGGCCAGGCCCACCCGTGCTTCGAAGACGCCGCTGAAGGTGCGCAGTGCGACTTCGCTGATTTGTTCTACGGTCAGCGCCGCCGACAGGTCGCGGGCCAGGCGCGCCAGGGAAGTTGCGCGGCGCTCGCGTGCGGCGGCGGTGCGCGCTTCGTGCCGCAGGCGCGCGGTGAGTTGGCCGGTGATCAGGGCGATGCCGAGCATCAGCGCAAAGGTGAAGAAATACTGGGTGTCGTTGACGGTGAATGAATAGCGCGGCTGTACAAAAAAGAAGTCGAAACACAGTACTGCAAGCATCGCCGCCCACACGCCGGGGCCGCGTCCAAAGCGCAGCGCTACCAGCACCACCGTGAGCAAAAACAACATGACCACGTTGGCCAGATCGAACACCTGCAGCAGCAGCGCGGCGACGGCGCTGGCGGCGAAACAGGCCAGGCTGGCCCAGAGGTAGGCCAGGCGAGTGCCAGGCAGCGTTGCGGTTTTTTCGAGCGCGACGGGCTTGCCCGGCAACAGGCCGTGGGCAATCACGATCTGATCGATTTGCGGGTGGTGGCGGCTGATCCGATCGCTGACCGACTGATGCCAAAACCGCCACCGGCGGCGCGGATGATGGCCGAGCACCAGGCGATTGGCATTGTGCTCGCGGGCACAGGCCACCAGGGCTTCGGCGACGTCCATGCCCGGCAGTGTGGCGGTATCGGCGCCGAACTCTTCGGCCAGGGCCAGGGCTTTCATCGCGCTCAGGTAGCGCTTGGCGCCGCGCCCCTGGGCCGAGGCGACATGGACGACAATCCAGTCGGCTTCCAGTTTTTGCGCCAGGCGCGCCGCCTCACGCACCAGGCGTTCATCGCCGGCATCACCGGCGATGCCGACCAACAGCCGTTCGCGGGCCGGCCACAGGGTCTTGATCGACTGTTCGCGGCGATACACGCGCATCTGCGTGTCAACCCGATCGGCCGTGCGCCGCAGGGCCAGCTCGCGCAGTGCCAACAGGTTGCCCTTGCGGAAAAAATGCCGTGACGCGCGCGCCGCCGCCGGGCCCAGGTACACCTTGCCGTCCTTTAAGCGTTGCAGTAGATCGTCTGGCGGCAGATCGATCACCACCACTTCGTGGGCGTTGTCGAACACATGGTCCGGCACCGTTTCCCGAACGCGTATGCCGATGATCCCGCTGACCAGGTCATTCAGGCTTTCCAGGTGCTGGACGTTGAGGGTGGTCCACACGTCGATACCGGCGCTGAGCAGTTCTTCCACATCTTGCCAGCGTTTGGGGTGGCGCGAACCGGGCACGTTGCTGTGGGCCAGTTCGTCCACCAGCACGATGGCTGGGTGGCGTAGCAGGGCGGCGTCGAGGTCAAATTCGGTCAGGGCGAATTCGCGGTGCAGGTGCTGGGCGCGGGGCAGTTGTTCGAGGCCGTGGAGCAGCTCGGCGGTTTCTTCGCGGCCGTGGGTTTCCACCACGCCGGCCAGCACATCGCGGCCCAGGCCGGCTTCACGACGCGCCGCCGCAAGCATCGCGCAGGTCTTGCCTACACCGGCGTTGGAGCCAAAGTAGATACGCAGCTTGCCGCGCAAGGCGGCCTGTTCTTCCTGTTGGACCCGGGCCAGCAGGGTGTCGGGGTCGGGGCGTTCGTTGTTTAAGGCAGGCATGTCATTCCTCTAGTTGTCTGTAGGAGCGAGCTTGCTCGCGAAAAACCTGATGGCGCCGCTGGGTGTCAGGTTTCCCGAGTTATCGTTAACGCCCTTCGCGAGCAAGCTCGTTCCTACAGTGGATGGGGCGTTACACGAGGCCCAATCCCGTCAGCAGCATGTCGATCAGCTTGATCCCGGCAAACGGCACCAACACCCCGCCCAGGCCATAGATCAGCAGGTTGCGGTTGAGCAGCGCCGCCGCGCCGATCGCGCGGTAAGTCACGCCGCGCAGGGCCAGGGGGATCAGCGCGACAATGATCAGCGCGTTAAAAATCACCGCACTGAGAATCGCCGAGTTGGGGCTGCTCAACTGCATCACGTTCAATGCGCCGAGCTGTGGATAGGTCGCGACAAACGCCGCCGGGATGATTGCAAAGTACTTCGCCACGTCATTCGCCACGCTGAAGGTGGTGAGGGCGCCGCGGGTCATCAGCATCTGTTTGCCGACCTCGACCACTTCGATCAGCTTGGTCGGGTTGCTGTCGAGGTCGACCATATTGCCGGCCTCCTTGGCAGCCTGGGTGCCGCTGTTCATTGCCACCGCCACGTCCGCCTGGGCCAGCGCTGGCGCGTCGTTGGTACCGTCGCCGGTCATGGCCACGAGCTTGCCCTTGGCCTGGTAGTCGCGGATCAATTGCAGTTTGTCTTCCGGGCGGGCCTCGGCGAGGAAGTCATCCACGCCGGCCTCCACCGCAATGGCGGCGGCGGTCAGGCGGTTGTCGCCGGTGATCATCACGGTCTTGATACCCATGCGCCGCAGCTCGGCGAAGCGCTCCTTGATGCCACCCTTGACCACGTCCTTGAGTTCCACCACGCCCAGTGCCGTGGCGCCGTCGCTGACCACCAGCGGCGTGCTGCCGCGCCGTGAGACTTCATCGACCTTGGCCTGCAAGGCTGTCGGAAAACTACCGCCCAAGGCCTCGACATGGTGGCGAATCGCGTCCGCTGCACCCTTGCGAATCGCCCGGCCTGCGGGCAGGTCGACGCCGCTCATACGGGTTTGCGCGGTGAAGTGCACAAAGCTTGCGCCCAACTGGTTGATGTCCCGCGCGCGAATGTCGAACTTCTGCTTGGCCAGGACCACAATGCTGCGGCCTTCCGGGGTTTCATCAGCCAGGGAGGCCAGTTGTGCGGCATCCGCCAAGTCGGCCTCCTTTATTCCCGGCGCCGGCAAAAAGCTGCTGGCCTGACGATTGCCCAGGGTGATGGTGCCGGTCTTGTCCAGCAGCAACACGTCCACGTCGCCCGCCGCCTCGACCGCCCGCCCGGAGGTGGCGATGACATTGGCCGACATCATCCGGCTCATGCCCGCCACGCCGATGGCCGAGAGCAGGCCGCCGATGGTGGTGGGGATCAGGCATACCAGCAGGGCCACCAGAACTGTGGCGCTGACCACACTGCCGCTGCCGCTCATGGCCACGGCGAAGATCGAGTAAGGGCTCAGCGTGGCGATCACCAGCAGAAACAGCAGGGTCAAGCCCACCAGCAGGATGGTCAGGGCTACTTCGTTCGGGGTTTTCTGACGCTTGGCCGACTCGACCATCGAGATCATGCGGTCCAGAAACGACTCGCCGGGGTTGACGCTGATGCGTACCACCAGCCAGTCCGACAGCACGCGCGTACCGCCGGTGACCGAGGAAAAATCGCCACCGGACTCGCGAATAACCGGCGCCGATTCGCCGGTGATCGCGCTTTCATCCACCGATGCCACGCCCTCGATCACGATGCCATCGAGCGGCACCAGGTCGCCGGCTTCGATCAGCACCACCTGATCCTTGCGCAGCAGCGACGCTTCGGTCGGCAGCCACGCAGCGCCGTGCTTGGGTTGTTGCAGCAGCTTGGCCAATGTCTGGCGTTTCATCCCGCGCAGGCTGGCGGCCTGGGCGCGGCTGCGGCCCTCGGCCAAGGCTTCGGCGAAGTTGGCGAACAGCACGGTGAACCACAGCCACAAGGTGATGCTGAGGATAAAGCCACTGGGCGCTTCCCCCTGGCCACCCAGGGACTGGAACCACAGCAGGGTGGTGAGGATGCTGCCCAGGTAGACCACAAACATTACCGGGTTTTTCCATTGCGCCTGTGGCAGCAGTTTCTTCAGCGCATCCCCACACGCGGTGAGCACGATGGCGCGATCAAACAGAGGTAAACGAGCATTCTTCATAAGGGCAATCTCTTACTCACTGGCCGCAATAGGAGGCGATGGCAGGCGGGCGTCCAGCGCAAGGTTGAGTTGCAGCACATTGACCCGTGGTTCGCCGAGCAGGCCGAAGGTGCGTGCGCTGGTGTGCTGGCTGACCAGTTGCAGCAGCTCGGCTTCGGGGATCTGCCGCAGACGTGCCACCCGTGGCAATTGCAGCCGTGCATTGGCCACCGAGATATGCGGGTCGAGGCCCGAGGCGGAGGCGGTGACCGCGTCCACCGGCACCTGGGCGTCGGCGGCCAGGCCGTTGGCCAGGCGATAGACCTGCACGCGTGCGGCCACCTGGTCCACCAGCTTCTGACTGGTTGGCCCCAGGTTGCTGGCGCCGCTTGCCCCGGCGTTATACGGCTGCGACACGCTTTTGCCCGGGTCTTGCGGGTCGGCGCCCAGAGTCATGCTCGGGCGGCCGTGGAAGTATTCCGGCCGGGTGAAGTGCTGGCCGATCAGGGCCGAGCCCATGACCAGGCCATCGCGTTCAATCAGCGAGCCCCGGGCCTGGAACGGGAACACCAACTGTGCGGTCACGGTGGTGAATGCCGGGTAGGCGAACCCCGTCAACAACATGAAAAACACCGCCGAAACCAGCACCGGGCGCAACAGCCCCTTGAATATCGATTGAGTCGTCATCTACGTGTCCTCAGTTGTACGTCTGGCCGGACAGCAACTGCAGTTGCTCCACCAGCGGGCCGAGCGCGAGCGCTGGCAAAAAGGTCAAGCCGCCAACCACCAGCACCACGAACACCACCAGCAGCATGAACAACGGGGTTGCGGTGGGAATGGTGCCGGCACCGGCAGGCATGGTTTTCTTCATCGCCAGGGAGCCGGCCACGGCCAGCATCGGCAGCATGGTGAAGAAGCGCCCGATCAACATCGCCAGGCCAATGGTGGTGTTGAAAAACGGCGTATTGGCGTTCAAACCGGCAAAGGCCGAGCCGTTGTTGGCGGTGCCTGAGGTGTAGGCATACAACACCTCGCTGAAACCATGGGGGCCGAGGTTGTTGAGGCTGGCCATGGTGTCGGGCCACAGGGCGGCGAGGGCGGTGAAGCCGAGGATGCTGATGGGGTGCGCGAGCACCGAGAGCATCACCAGCTTGATCTCCCGCGCCTCGATTTTCTTGCCGAGGAACTCCGGGCTGCGGCCGATCATCATGCCCACCAGGAACACCGTCAGCAGGGCGTACTGGATCAGGTTGATAAAGCCCACGCCGTCGCCGCCGAACACGCAGTTGAGCATCATCTGCGCCAAGGGCACGAAGCCACCCATGGGGGTCAGCGAGTCGTGCATGGTGTTGACTGAACCGGTGGTCGCCGCCGTGGTGGTGGCAATGAACAGGCTGCTGTCGGCGATACCGAAGCGCAGTTCCTTGCCTTCCATGTTGCCGCCGCTGTGCTCCAGCGACAGGGTCTGGTTGGCGCCGGCCTGGGTCAGCAGCGGGTTGCCGCTTTGCTCGGCGCCGTAGACCAGGGCTAGGAAGCCGATGAACATCACCAGGAAGGTGCCGAAAAACACCCAGCCCTGACGACGTTGCAGCAGCATGCTGCCGAAGGTGTAGGTCAACGCCGAAGGGATCAGCAACATGCTCAGGATATGCAGGATGTTGGTCAGCGGCGTCGGGTTTTCGAACGGGTGCGCGGCGTTCATGCTGAAGAAACCACCGCCGTTGGTGCCGATGTGCTTGATCGATTCAAAGCTGGCCACTGCGCCGACAATCAACTGTTGCTGCGCCCCTTCAAGGGTGGTGACCAGGGCCTGGGAGGCGAAAGTCTGTGGCATGCCCTGCCAGACATACACCAGCGCCATGCCCACGCACAGCGGCAGCATCACGCGGTACAGCGTACGGGTGAAGTCGACCCAGAAGTTGCCGATATCGCCCGAACTTGAGCGGCTCAAACCACGAATGAAACCGGCCGCCGCGACCACGCCGGAGGTGGCGCCGACGCACATCAGAAAGGTGATGACCGCCATCTGGCTGAAGTTCGACAGGCTGGTCTCGCCGGCGTACGCCTGCCAGTTGGTGTTGGTAATAAAGGACGCGGCGGTGTTGAACGCCAGGTCCGGCGTTTGTGCGGCCAGCCCCAGCGGGTTGATCGGCATGACCGCCTGCAGGCGCAGGACCAGATAGCCCAGTAGCATCATCGCCGCGTTCGACAACAACAGCGCCGAACCGAAGCGGGCCCAGCCCATGGTTTCCTGTGGGTCGATGCCCAGCAGGCGATAGGTATAGCGTTCCGGCAAGGCATGGTGGGTCCCGGTGAATACCCGGGTCAGCCATTTGCCCATCAGTACGGCGAGCCCCGTCATTACCCCCAGGACCAGCGCAAATTCCAGCAGCGTGCTTAACATGTCGTGGCTCCGTTCAAATCTTGCCCATGGCGACAATGGCCATGGCAGTCGCAACAAAAAACACCAGGGAAAGGCTGATAAACATCAGGTCGTACATGGCCAGCTCCCTAGAATTTCTCTGCGCGAATAAGGGCGTAGCCCAAGTAAACGAACAGCCCCACGGCGCATAAGCCGCTGGCGATATAAATGAACGTGAGTGTGAGCACGGTGTAACTCCCCTGAGTGAATAAGCCGCAACTGCGGACGCGGGGAGGTTAATCCCTGGGGTATCAAGTTCGGGTACTGATTACACGAAGCGGTATTAAGACGGTATAGAGAAAAACTTATGTCGGGCGCACGAAAAAAAGGGATAGCCCGCCGCCCGGGTATCCCTTTAAACACTGGGGTGCTGCTGGTGTTGACGACCCGCTTATTTGGCTTTCTTTTTCTTCTCGCTGCGGGTAGCGAGGTGTTCGAAGCAAAACGCGGCAGTGCCGAAGAGCGCAATCATTGACAGGACGATCATGCCTAAAGTTGAACTTTCCACGATGACTTCCTACGGGTGTTTGGGTAGGAAGTGACGGTAGAGCGTTTGAGCTTAGTTACTCAATAGAGGCGACGTAAACGTTATGGTGAGCAGGTAATCTATATGAATTCTTTACAGGGTGTAGGCCAACCCACTTAGTACCTCGCATACCTTGTAGGAGCCGGCAAGCCGGCTCCTACAAGGGGTGTGTGTACGCTTCGACAATCAGGCTGCCTCGCTTTGATCTTAAGCACAGCGAGCCTACCTGTCCTCTAGCACCGGCAAGCTGCTCCCACATTTCAATCTCAATCCGGCGGATGCCACTCTGCTTTTGCTCAAGGCCCCGCGATCAGTCATGACCTGACGGAATACCCCCATACCCATTGGTCGATTGCGCTGCAGCCTGTACCCACGCTTATCTATATCCACGCGAAGACTTCAAGGCGGGCGCTTACGGTGCCCGCTTTCTAACAATGGCCTGCAAAGGCAATAAAAATAGTCTGTCTGGGGAAGCGCACGAGATGAAATACCCATTGCGTCCTTTGGTCTTCTGGCCAACCTTTCTGATTCTGCTGGCGGCGGTGATCGCCAGCTACGTCGACCTCAAGGCATTCCTCGCCGTGAGCAAGCAACTCAATACGGTGATCCTGCAAAACTTTTCCTGGCTGTTCAGCGCCGGTTCCTTTGCCATGGTGGTACTGACCGCGATCGTCTATTTTTCGCCCCTGGGCAAGGTGCGCATCGGCGGAGAGGGCGCCACGCCCCTGTTGAGCAAATGGCGTTGGTTCATGGTCGCGCTGTGTACCACCCTGGCGGTGGGCGTGTTGTTCTGGACCACGGCCGAACCGCTCTACCATGTGTATTCACCGCCCAGCAGCCTGCCGATCGAGGCGGGCAGCGCGGCGGCCAAGAGTTTTGCCCTGTCGACGATGTTCCTGCACTGGACGATCACCCCTTACGCGATTTACCTGGTGCCCTCCCTGGTCTTTGCCCTGGTGTTCTACAACCTGCGCAGCCATTTCTCGATTGGCGCCATGTTGCAACCCTTGCTCGGCGCCGCGCGGGTCAAGCGGTATGCCGGGCTGATCGACACCCTGGCAATGTTCGCCCTGGTGGCGGGCATGGCCTCGTCCCTGGGCACCGGCGCGCTGACCTTGTCCGGCGGCCTGAGCCAATACATCGGCGGCGAAACCACGCCGTTGCGCCTGGCGCTGATCATCGCGGTGATCGTCATCACTTTCGTGGCCTCGGCTGCCAGCGGCCTGCAACGCGGCATTGTCATGCTGTCGTCGTTCAACACCTGGATCATGCTGGCCCTGGGCGGGTTTGTATTGCTGTGCGGGCCGACCCTGTACATGTTCAGCCTGGGCATCGAGTCCCTGGGGGTCTACCTCGACACCTTTTTCAGCCGCAGCCTGTTCACCGGCGCTGCCAGTGGCGACAGCTGGCCGCAGAGTTGGACGGTGTTCTACTGGTCGGTGTGGTTCGCCTGGGCCCCGGTCAGTGCGCTGTTCCTCGGCAAGATCGGCCGGGGCTACACGGTGCGCGAATTTATCCATATCAACATGCTCTACCCGGCGTTGTTCACCGCGCTGTGGATCTGCATCTTCTCTGGCAGCAGCCTGTACTTCGATGCGCTGGGCGACGGCAGCTTGAACCGCGTGCTCAACGAACAAGGCGTGGAGCATGTGTTGTACCAGATGTTCCAGCAGTTGCCGGCCAGCGGCTTGATGATTGCGTTCCTGCTGTTTGTCGCGTTCATCTCGTTCGTCACTGCCGCCGACTCCAGCACCGACGTGATCGCCAACCTGTGCAGCAAGGGGGTTACCGCTGATTCGGACCTGGACGGCAACCCGCTACTGAAGATCGTCTGGGGCGTGATCATCGGCACGGTGTCCTGGGTCATGGTGGCCTTTGTCGGTATCGACGGGGTGAAGATGCTCTCCAACCTCGGCGGCTTGCCGGGAATGATCCTGGTGCTGCTGGCCAGCACGTCGTTGATCTACTGGTTGAAGAACCCGGCGCTGCTGGAGGTAAAGGCAGTGGCACCGACGATTGAGCCTGGCCTGCGTGATGCCAGCCCCGTGGCGGATTTTGCCCGCTGACTTGCCTGTTTGTTGCTGGAGTTACCGATGGAAATCGTCACCGAATTTGCCTACACAGTCCGTGAAATCGAACATTGCCTGATCCCCATGAGCGACGGCACGCAACTGGCGGCTCGCATCTGGCTGCCTGAAACCGCCAGCGTGCAGGCCTTCCCGGCGATCCTCGAATACCTGCCCTATCGCAAGCGCGATGGCACGGCGGTGCGCGATGCGCTGACCCATCCGTGGATGGCGGGGCAGGGCTATGTCTGCGTGCGCGTTGATATGCGCGGCAACGGCGAATCCGAGGGCTTGATGGCCGACGAATACCTGTTGCAGGAACAAAACGACGCCCTCGAAGTGATCGAGTGGCTGTGCCAGCAACCCTGGTGCGACGGCAACCTGGGGATGATGGGCATCTCCTGGGGTGGTTTCAACAGCCTGCAAGTCGCGGCGCGCCAGCCCGAGGCGTTGAAGGCGATCATCACCCTGTGCTCCACCGATGACCGCTTTGCCGATGACATCCATTACAAGGGCGGCAACCTGCTGCTGGAGAACTTCGGCTGGGCCGCAACCATGCTCAACTTCAGTGCTGCGGTGCCGGACCCGCAACTGGTCGGCGATGCCTGGAAAACCCTGTGGCATCAACGCCTGGACGCCATGCCGTTGCTGGCCGAAACCTGGTTGCAGCACCAGACCCGCGATGCCTACTGGCGTCACGGCTCGGTCTGCGAGGACTACTCGGCGATCAAGGCGGCGGTGTACGCCGTGGGCGGTTGGGGCGACGCCTACAAGAATGCGGTGCCGCGCCTGATGCAGCATCTGCCAGGCCCGAAGAAAGCCATGATCGGCCCATGGATCCACAAGTACCCGCATTTCGCCGTGCCCAACCCGGCCATTGGTTTCCTGCAGGAGGCCAAGCGCTGGTGGGACCATTGGCTCAAAGGTATCGAGAACGGGGTGATGGACGACGCAGCCTGCACCTTTTACCTACAGGATGTACTGGCACCCAAAGGCAGTTATGCCGAGCGGCCGGGCATTTGGGTGCAGACGTCGGGCTGGCCCGATTCCCAGGTCCAATGGGCCGACTACAGCCTCGATGACCGTGGCCTCACGCCCGGCCTGCAGCCACTGGGCAGCGCACGCAGCATCTGTTCGCCACTGACCACTGGCCTGCACCAGGGCGAATACTGCGCCATCTGGTTCGGCCCCGACGGCCCGACCGACCAGCGCCGTGACGATGCGCAATCGCTGTGTTTCGACTCCCAGCCACTGGCCGAGCCCCTGGCGCTGCTGGGCGATGTGCGTTTGCAACTGCGCCTGGCCAGCGATACCACCTGCGGGCAACTGGTGGCCCGGCTGAATGCCGTGGCGCCCGACGGCCAGGTCACGCAGATCACCTACGGCGTGCTTAACCTTGCCCTGCGTGAAGATGCCTCGCGTCTGACACCCCCCGTGCCAGGCGAACCCATGGACGTGCAGTTGAGCCTGGATCACATCGGCACGCGGGTGCCGGCCGGCCATCGTCTGCGCCTGGCCCTCAGCACCGCGAGTTTTCCGTTGCTGTGGCCCAGCCGTGAGCTGACCACCCTGACCGTGCTACCCGCCCTGCAACGTGTGCAATTGCCGATCTTCAGTGGTGCGGCGGTGCCATGCCCATTCGGCGCACCGCAAGCGGCTGCCCCGGCGGCACTGCAGATTCTGCGGGCGGCCGCACCCAAGCGCACGTTGATCGAGGATGTGGGCAGTGGCGAAGTCTGCGTGAAAATCGAGGACGACCTGGGCGCTGTGCGCTTCACCGAGCACGGCCTGGCGGTGGACCAGCGCTGCACCGAGCTCTATCGCACCTTGCCCTGGGACCCGTTGTCGACCCGGGCCGATATCCAGTGGCACTACCGCGTCGAGCGCGGGCCGTGGTCGGTGGAAGTCGACAGTCGCCTACAGGTGCATGCCGACGCCCAGTGGTTCTACGTCGAGGCCCAACAGCACGCGCGGGAAAACGGGGTACAGGTCCATCACCGAACCTGGAACAAACGTGTCGCGCGGGTCGCGTTGTGAGCGGGCAAATGGCAGGATGCCTGCTTGTCTGATTAAGCACGGGCCCCTGCATGTCGCGTCGAAACGTCGATCTTCCACCGCTCAATTGTTTGCAGACGTTTGAAGCGGCCGCCCGTCATTTGAGTTTCACCCAGGCGGCCCATGAGCTGAACCTGACCCAAAGCGCGGTGAGCCGACAGATCAAGCGCCTGGAGGAAGACCTGGCGCGGCCGCTGTTTTATCGGCTGGCCTTGGGCCTGAGCCTGACACCGGCCGGCGTGCGTTACTTTCGCACCATCCAGCGGCTGCTGCGCGAGCTTGATCGCGAGTCGGCGGAGCTGCGCCGGCGTGGCGCCGATCGCCAACTGACCCTGGCCAGCACGCCGACCATCAGTTCCATCTGGCTTGCTGCGCTGCTGCCGGCCTTCCAGCGTGAGCATCCGGACCTGGATATCCGCATCTTGTGCAGTGAAAGCCCAAGCCACCTGGATGTCAGTGAATATGACCTGGGCCTGTTCTATCACCTGGACGAACTGCCGCCGCCCCACGGCCTGGAACTGACCCCGGTATTTGCCAGCGAACAGGTCATTGCCGTGTGCAGCCCCGGCTACATTGAGCGTCACGGCACGATCCGCGATGCCCAACACCTGCTGCACAGCCACACCTTGTTGATCGTCGAAGACCACTATCACGACTGGCTGACCTGGGCCGACTGGTTCGCCGATATCGGTGCGCAATACCACACGCCCCGTCATGCCTTGCGCACCAACAGCTATCAGTTGCTGATGCAATCGGCGGTGATGGGGCACGGTGTGGCCCTGGGCTGGAAGTGCTTGCTGCAGGGTGAACTGGCGGCTGGCCGCCTGCAACTGGCCTTGCCCCACCACATGCACAGCCGTGGCCGCCTGCAACTGATGCAGCCGCAGCACCGCAACCCGCCCTCGGCGGCGCGCAGCTTTCAGCAATGGTTGCTGGCCAATCCTGTGGGAGCGGGCTTGCCCGCGATGGTCGTTAACGATAACGCTGGGTGACTGACACCCTGATCGTCATCGCTGGCCAGCCAGCTCCTATGGGTTTAGTCAGGGAGTGTTACGGCTATGCCGATAATCACTCACCGCCTCATACACCGCCTTGCGCAACCGGTTGATCCCACCAATCGGCCGGTGTTCCTCCACGCCAAACCACGGGTTGAATGACTGGTTGTCACAGGCCAGGTTCAGTGCAGGGGTGTCGAAATCCTGCGCCGGAATGCGAATTTTCGCCACGCTCTCGTAGGGCGCGTCGCTTTCCTTCCATTCGATGCTGGTGTCTTCGATAGGCATGTATTTCTGTGGGTTCTGGCGCTGGATCTGCAACACAAAACAGGCGTCGATACGGTCGGTGGACAACTGCTGGTTCAAGGCGCTGCGCAAGAAGTTCGGCAAGTCCTGGTTCTGTTTCGGCAGGCTGTATGACGGGCAGCTTTGCGGGTCAGGCGCAACGCGGAACTTGGCGTTGGCCGCACCAAACTTGTAGGGCGATACTGAAAAGTACGTCGCCTCTGTCGGGCTGGCCGGAGCCGGCGCCAGCGTCGCGAGGGCGATAAACAGATGTCGCACCTGCCAACTGCGTGGGTCTAGGCTGGGGAAAAACGCCATGGCTTTCTGGCCATCGGCCTGGGCCCCGATATTTTGCGCGTACTCCGCCACGTCGCTGACGAAAAAGTTGGGGTGGCTGAACATCACAAAGTCCTGCTCGGCACGCGCCTGTTGATCGGCCAGCAGTTGCTTGCCCGGCACGTCCAGCAGTTTGATCGCCATGCCGCGGGCGTCGCGGATGCTGTCGAACTGTGGGTAAGCGTTGCCATTGGACAGGCGCATCAGCGCCTGCCAGGTCTTGCCCGGTTCAGCGAACACGCCCTGGCGTAACGCCGGGTCGAGGCCCGGCAGCACGCTGACTTGTGCCTTCACGCAGCCGTGGGCCTTGGCATGCGCGTCACGCAGGTAGCGGGTACCTTCGCGATGCTGGTCGACGATGCGCACCGCCGTCTGAATGATGCCTTGGGTCATGGCGGCTTCGCCGGGCGGGATCTGTTCCTCTACAGGCACCGGGCCGCTGTGGTGCCAGGCGAACCACAGGGTGGTCGCCAGCCAGCCGAGCAAGCCCAGGCCCACCAGCCATAACAGTGTCTTGCCGAGAAATGCGCCGAGGCGCAACCATAGTCGAGCGAGCATGGAACGGTCCTTGTATCGAAAGGGGGAAGTCATGGCAGTTGCTGCTCCAGCGGGCCGCCCAGTACTTTCAGGTATTCGAGCAGCGCCCAGCGTTCCTCAGGCTTCAGGCCCCGGCCAATCACCCCGTTGCCACGCTTGCCTGCGCGAAATTCGTGGCCGCTGTTGTGGTTGCCGGTGATGTTTGTATCGAACAGGAAGGCATTTTTAAAGGCTTCGGTGCGATAACCCAGGTGGCGCGGATCGTAATCGAAGGTGCCTTTATAGAAGGTACGACTGCGCTCGTACTGTGGCGAAAGCAACTGGTAGAGCGTAGGCACCGAGCCATTGTGCAGGAACGGCGGCGTGGCCCACACGCCGGCCAGTGGGCGGGCCTTGTAGGCCCACAGTTCGCGCACGCCGATGGGCAGGCCGTAGCCGTCCAGGCGCGGGCGTTCTGCCGGGGTGATGCCGGCGGCGCGGTAGGCGTGTTCTTCGACAAATGCGGTGACATAAGCCAGGCCCTTGGCCACAGACAGGCTGCGCAGGTCCAGCGGTTCGGTCGGTGTCGGGTGCAACTCGACATTCAACTGCGCCAACTCGGCCGGGTCCCATTGCAGGGCGCTGAGGTCATAGCGCTGGTTGGCAATATTGCTGGCGGTGCCGGGGTCGGTGCCGATGTAGTCCACGGGCAGCATTTTCAGTTGTTGCACCGGGCGCCCGTTGACCAGGGTTACGCTGGGTACGTGGCAGCCGGCGCAGTTTTCGGCAAACAGCGCGCGGCCCCTGGCGGCCAGGGGGTTGTCCACGGCACCGAACAACGCTTCAGGCCAGGTCGGTGGTTTGAGCCGTTGCAGGGTTTCTTCGATCAGGTTCAAGTCACGCACCCGCACGCTGGAGGGGTAGCGCGCCTCGCCCTTGAGCGGCTGGCCGGCGCTGTCGAAGAAGTCCAGGGTCGCGCCCACGCCCAACGCCTCGCCGATATTACGCGCCATGGGTTGCTGGGCCGAGCCATTCCATTGCACCCAGTCGAAGGTCCACATGTCCCACAACTGCGGGTAGTCCACCGGCGCGTTGGCGATACGGTAGTTGTCTGGCGAAATGGCATCACCAAAGCTGGCGTTGGCGATACGACCGAAGGCGTCGGTGCGCCCCGGGCCTTCTTCGGTGGGGTAGAGGCCACGGTGGGTATCGTTCCAGGCCACCTTGAGGAAGGTGTCCAGGGACTTTTTGAAGTCCTGGCGCAACTGATCGTACTGGGCGTCGTATTGATCCCCCAGCACGTTGTGGGCAAAACGCCTGAACTTCAGCGGGTTATAATAGGTGGCGGCGAGGCTGGCGACCAGGGCCTGGCCGAAGCTGCCACCGCGCAGGGTCGGCACGCTGGAGGGCAGCACGTGTTGCGCAGCGCCCCCGTCGATGCGCAGCGCCTGGCCATTGAAGCGCAACTCGCCGGTGTGGCAGGCGGCGCAGGTGATATCGAGAAACTCCGCGTTGCTGCCGGCATTCTTGTGCCGGGCGAAGCCAGCGGGCAGGTTGCCGGGGTTCTGGGGTGTGGCCTGTTGCCGCGGGTCTACCAGGAAACCGAACCGCGCAAGGTAAGTCGGTTCGGCAAAGCGCTGCTCGGAAAACGGCAGCTCCAGCGCGGTGAACCAGTCATAGCGCAGGCCCTTGACCTGGGTGCCCTGGGGCGTGAAGTAGTAGACCTGGCGGTCGGCGGTGGTCCATTGGTCCTGGTAGTGCACCTGGTCCACCGGCACGTAATCCGGCAGCTTCGGGTTGAGCACGTAATAGAGCACCACGGCCAGCGCCAGTCCCAGAAGTGACAGGATCAGGAGTAAAACACGGGAAAAAATGCGCAAGATAACTATCCTTGTCGAGTTGTTGCGTCCTTATGCCACCGAGCGAGGCAGGCGGCAAGTAGCCATGATCGGTCTGCACCGGCGGTTTTCGGCTGGCCTGCTGTCCTTCGTCGGACTTTGACGCAGATGAAAATGCTTTTAAACACGTGAACTTATCAGAAGTTTCCTGCTCACATGCCGGTAGCCATTGGTCGTGGCCGCCTGATAAGCTCGCGACTTTATTCGAATGCCCTTTTGGCGCATGAACAAGGAAATAGCATGAAACAGCATCGGTTGGCGGCGGCGGTGGCCCTGGTTAGCCTGGTACTTGCGGGTTGTGATTCGCAAACCAGCGTAGAGCTGAAAACCCCGGCGCAGAAAGCTTCCTACGGTATCGGCCTGAACATGGGCAAAAGCCTGGCTCAGGAAGGTATGGATGACCTGGACTCCAAGGCAGTTGCCCAAGGCATCGAAGATGCCGTCGGCAAGAAAGAACAGAAGCTGAAGGACGAAGAACTGGTTGAAGCCTTTTCCGCACTGCAAAAGCGTGCTGAAGAGCGCATGACCAAGATGAGCGAAGAGTCGGCAGCCGCCGGCAAGAAATACCTCGAAGACAACGCCAAGAAAGACGGCGTGGTCACCACCGCTTCCGGTCTGCAATACAAGATCGTGAAGAAGGCCGAAGGCGCCCAGCCCAAGCCGACCGACGTAGTGACTGTGCACTACACCGGCAAGCTGACCAACGGCACCACCTTTGACAGCTCCGTGGATCGCGGCAGCCCGATTGACCTGCCGGTCAGCGGCGTGATCCCGGGTTGGGTCGAAGGCCTGCAACTGATGCACGTGGGCGAGAAGGTTGAGTTGTACATCCCGTCCGACCTGGCTTACGGCGCCCAGAGCCCGAGCCCGGCGATTCCAGCCAACTCCGTACTGGTCTTTGACCTGGAGCTGCTGGCAATCAAGGACCCGGCCAAGGCCGAGGCTCCTGAGGCACCTGCTGCCAAGTAAGCAGCAGTTGAACATCCAACGCCCCGTTTATACGGGGCGTTGTTGTTTCTGGGCCAGGGCTTGATCCGTGTGGGAGCTGTCGAGCCCCGGCGAGGCTGCGATAGCGGTGGGTCAGGCAACATTGCTGCTGGTAATGCCGCCGCCATCGCCGCTTCGCTAAAGCTCGACAGCTCCCACAGTTGACCGTGGTTGTGGAGGGGCGTGGGTTAAATCCGAACGAACGCCTGCGATTTAGAGCAGTCTGATGCTATACCTCGGCACGGGTAGCCGCAGATGTACCCCAAGTCAATGAAATCTTGGGATTTTTTTATGTGCGCAAAAAACGCCCGATCTGACTGTAGGCCTTGTATTACGTGGCTTTCAGCCGCGAAAATGGCCTCTGTTCACAAGGTTATCCACAAGTTGTGTGGATAACCTTTTCTCTCGCCTGGAACTGGAGTGACGATGAAAGCACCCTGGAATTTCACCCGCTTCCTGCCATTGGCCGCACGGCTGCTCGGGCGTGGACGCCTGCCGACCCTGTTGTTCGCGGTCGCCGCCAAAGGCTCAAGCCAGGGTAACCGCCTGGGCAAGCTCAAGGACGACCTCAAGCTGCTCCAGGCGCTGTGCCTGGCCTACTGGCGTGGCGAGTACCGGGCGATCAGCCCCAAGGCGCTGATATCGGTGGTGGCGGGGCTGATGTACTTCCTCAGCCCGATTGATGCGATCCCGGACTTTTTGCCCATGTTCGGCATGCTCGATGACATCGCGGTACTGGCCTGGGTCATGAAGTCCCTTGACGGTGAGTTGAGTGCCTTCCGCGCCTGGCGTGAACGCCAACGCCCGGAGAAGCTGGTGGTGGTCGAGCGCTTGCCCGCCACACCGCAGCTTCTGGAGCAGGAAAACCCGAAAAAAAACTGAAGGCGCGGATTATCCCCCTGCGCTCTTTGCGGCTGTTAGGATTACACTCCTAAGGAAAGTACTTACTTCGTAAGTGTTGTGATCCTACGGGGCAGTCATGGATATACAGATCATTTCACGGAATGGCGAACCCGAATATGCGGTTCTGCCATGGGCTCAGTACCAGGCGCTGTTAACAGCCGCCGGCCTGCAGCAACCAAGCACTCCTGCTGCACAGACCCCTCCCGTCGCGACCGCGACGGATCTACGCCCCCTGGCGCACTTGCGCAACCTGCGCGAAGCCAAGGGCCTGGCCATTGAGGCATTGGCCCGCACCGTGGGCATCAGCCCGTCCTACCTGGGCTTGATTGAAAGTGGTGAACGCCAGCCGGATGCCGCGATCCGTCGCAGCCTGGCCTGGGAGTTGGGGATTGCTGGTTGGAGGGATGAAACGTGAGTGTGCGCATCAGCCGTCAACATTGGGATGGGTTGCTCAACGAACTTGATCAGGCCCGTCGCCAACGCCATCTTTTGACTTATCGTGCATTGCTTGAGCGCCTGCAGTTTCCGACGCCGGCGATGCAAACCCTGACCGCAGCCCTGGAACACCTGGCCGCCCTGGATGCCAAGGCCGAGCAACCGCTACGCAGTTCCCTGGTGATCAGCCAGGGCGCGAGCCGGTTGCCGCGTACCGGTTTTTTTGAATGTGTCGAACGCCTTGGGCGTTTCTGTGGACCTTCCGATGGTGTCGCCGCAGCATCCTGGCATGCCTCGGAAGTGGTCCGAGTGTTCGAGTACCAATATCCTGAATCAGCGGAGGCCTGAGTGTTCTGGAAGCTCAAAGCGTATGCCAGCTATTGGCTGGCACGCCGGTTGTTTCATTGGTCATGGTTTGTGCGTCAGCCCCGTGGCTGGCACTGGCTGGAGGGCCAGTTCGCACGCATGGCCAACCTGGGCAATGTCGATGCACAAAGTTTTTATGGGCATATCCTGACCTTTCGTGGCCAAGGGCTGGGCGCGCGGGAAGAAGGCGTGCGCTTGCTGCGCCTGGCGGGGCAGGCAGGCGATGGCAAGGCGGCCTATCAAGTCGGTGTGCTGAGCCTGGCAGGCAGCCTGGGCAAGGCCCCGGACCCGGCTGAAGCCGCACGTTGGTGGACCATCGCCGCCAAGGCCGGGCATCCGCTGGCGCAGATACGCCTGGAGCAGTTGTAGGCGCCGGCAAGCCAGCGCCTACAGGAGTTCGCGGCTGTCGATCACGTGGATGCTGTAGCCGGCCACGTTCTTGGCGTGATGCTTGGCCTGCGAGGCCAATTCGGCCAGTTGGCTGGCATCCAGGTGGCCACAGCTCAATGGATGCAGATGCACCACGCCAATGGACAGCGACAGCAGGGCGAATTCCTGACGCAGGCCTTGGCGATTCAGGGCGATAAAACAGCCGGCCTCCAGATGCTCACTGCGGTAGAAGCGCCGGCACTGGGTCTGGAAATCATCCACCAACAGGTTGAGCCGCTTACGCCAATCCTGGGCGCCGAGCACCAGCAAAAAGTCATCGCCACCAATATGCCCGACAAAGTCGCGGCTGGGGTCTACTCGGTCGTTGAGGCATTGTGCCAGGCACAGCAGCACTTCATCGCCACGCCCATAGCCGTAGATATCGTTGAACGGCTTGAAACTGTCGATATCCACATAACAAATCACTGACTCGCGCTGCTGCTGCAACAGCCGTGTCAGGCACTGCTGGATTGGCACGTTGCCCGGTAGCAGGGTCAGCGGGTTGGCGTAGCGCGCCTGTTGGATTTTCAGCTCGGTAATCAACTTGAGCACGTCGATCACCCGGCCCAACCCCAGGTAGTTGCCGTTCTGGGTGATGATGAAATCTTCTTCGATCCGTTGCCGCGCCCGACTGGTCAGCAGGCGGCTGACCTGTTGCAACGACTGGCTCAGCTCCACGGCCAGGAAGTCATCGCTCATCAAGCGGCTGATGGGCTTGCGCGCAAACAGGTCGGTGGCAAACGGCTTGAGCAGCACATCAGACAACGAGTGCCGATGCACGATACCGATGGGCTGGCCAAGCTCGTCCAGCACCGCCAGGGAGTTGAGGTTGGCCTGGCGGCGAAAGGCTTCCAGCACATTGGCGGTAGGCGTGTGCTGGGCCACGGCGGGTTGTTCGTTGAGCAGGGCGCTAAGGTCGCTGGCTTCTTCGTTGAGCGAGACGCTGGTGCTGTCGGGCCTGGCCAGCATCAACCGCGCTTCCTGGGGCGGATGCTCCTGGGGACGACACAGCAGGTAGCCCTGGATCAGGTCCACACCCATTTCCGTCAATACCGCCAACTCTTCCTGCAACTCGATACCTTCGGCAATCACCTGCGCGCGGGAGGCCCTGGCGATTTGCAGGATCGAGCCGACAAACTCACGCTTGAGCGCATCCTGGTGGATCCCGTCGATAAAGTGTCGGTCGATCTTCACATAGTCGGGGCGCAATTCAGACCACAGCCGCAGGCTCGAATAGCCGGCACCCAAGTCATCCAGGGCAATCGAAAACCCCATGTTGCGATAGTGATGCAGGGCGGTTTGCAGCAGTTGGAAGTCGTCGGTTGGGGATTGTTCGGTGAGTTCGATCACCACCTGGCTGGGCGCGATGCCGAAGTCGCGCAGCATGTGCAAGGTGCGCCCTGGTTGGTGGGTGGTCTCCAGCAACGATTCCGGTGAGACGTTGAGAAACAGCTTGCCCGGCAACTGTTGCTCGCTGAAGCGCCGACATGCGCTTTGCCGGCACGCCATCTCCAACTCATTGAGAAGCCCGCCCTGGCGTGCGACCGAAAACAGCGCCAGGGGCGAGTGCAACGGGCTGTTGGACGGGCCGCGGCTCAGGGCTTCGTAGCCGAGGATGCGACGTTCGGAGAGGCAAATGATCGGTTGGAACAGGCTGTGCAAACTGCCTTGAGCCAGGATGGAGCCCAGGGCATTCAGCTGTTCGGTCATGGTCATGATGATCCCGGTCGAAAAAAAAGGACCGGGTGCCTGGGGCGCCCGGTCCTTCATTTCACGACAGAATGATGTCTATTTGATGACGCTCCGTGGAGCGCTCACATTAAATTGCCATCACTTACTGCTTGGCCACCGTCTTGCTGATTTTCAGGTAGTCCAGCAGAATCCGCCCGGTTTCGCTCAGGTAGGCATCATCTTCCGGCTTGGTCTTTTCAGGTTCAGTCGGCAGCGCGTCTTCGTCTTCTTTCTTCAGCTCCTTGAGGGCTTCTTCACCCTTGGCCTTGCGTCGGATGTTCTCCAGGGCCAGTTGCTGATTTTCGATGTCGGTGTGCTGCGCACGACGGTCCACTTCATTGAGGCTGACGGTCTTCTCGGCCATCAGCTTCTTGGCCAGGGCCAGCTTGTCGCGGATAAACACGAACTCGGCATCCTTGGCGGAGCGGGCGTCATGTTCGGTCTTGAGCTGGGCCAGGTACGGCTTGAAGGGGTCCGAGGCAGGCTTGATGGCCGGGCGGATGGTGTCCCACGGCATGGCTTCGGGCAGGGCGCTTTCGCCGATTTCCTTGGTGTCGATGATCGACGGGAAATCAATGTCCGGCAGCACGCCCTGGTGTTGGGTGCTCTGCCCGGAAACCCGGTAGAACTTGGCCAACGTCAGTTTGAGCTCGCCATGGTTGAGCGGCTGGATAGTCTGCACCGTGCCTTTGCCGAAGGTCTGGCCACCGATGATCAATGCGCGGTGGTAATCCTGCATCGCCCCGGCAAAAATTTCCGAGGCCGAAGCCGAGAGGCGGTTGACCAGCAACGCCATCGGCCCTTTATAGAAGGCCCCCGGGTTTTCGTCTTCCAGCACATCTACGCGGCCATCGGCGTTGCGCACCAATACGGTCGGACCCTTGTCGATAAACAGGCTGGTCAGCTCGGTGGCTTCCTGCAAGGAGCCGCCACCGTTGTTGCGTAGGTCGATGACCACACCGTCAACTTTCTCTTTGGAAAGCTCGGTGAGGATTTTCTTCACGTCGCGAGTGGTGCTCTTGTAGTCCGGATCGCCAGCACGGAAGGCCTTGAAGTCCAGGTAGAAGGCCGGGATTTCAATCACGCCCAGCTTGTAGTCCTTGCCATCCTGCTTGAGGTTGAGGACTTTCTTCTGCACGGCCTGGTCTTCGAGCTTCACCGCTTCGCGGGTGATCGACACCACCTTGCTGGTCTGGTCGTTCGGCGCATTGGTGTGTGGAATCACTTCCAGGCGCACCACGCTGCCTTTCGGCCCACGGATCAGCTTGACCACTTCGTCCAGGCGCCAGCCGACTACGTCGACCATTTCTTTGTCAGCCTGGGCCACACCGATGATCTTGTCGGCCGGAGCCACCTGCTTGGTCTTGTCCGCCGGGCCTGCCGGCACCAGGCGCACGATCTTGACCTGATCGTTGTCGCTCTGCAGCACGGCACCGATGCCTTCGAGGGACAGACTCATGTTGATATCAAAATTTTCCGCGTTATCTGGCGACAGATAATTGGTGTGCGGATCGTAGGACATCGCGAAGGTGTTGATATAGGCCTGGAAAATATCTTCGGCGCGGGTCTGCTCCAGGCGGCTCAGTTGATTCTTGTAGCGCTTGGTCAGCAGCTCCTGGATCGCCTTGGGCTCTTTGCCGGCGATCTTCAGGCGCAGGACTTCATCCTTGACGCGCTTGCGCCACAGGTCATCCAGGGCGGCGGTGCTGGTCAGCCAAGGGGCGTCCTTGCGATCCACCAGCAGGGTTTCCTTCTGGGTGAAGTCGAGCTTGTCGACGCCTTTGTTCAGCTCACCCAGAGCGAAGTCCAGACGCGCTTTGACACGGTCCAGGTAGCGCTTGTAAATGGTGAAGCCAGGCTGCAGGTCGCCGCTCTTGAGCAGGTCGTCGAACTGGGTCTTCCACTTGTCGAACTCAGCAATATCGCTGGCCAGGAAATAGCTGCGCGAGGGATCCAGCAGCTTGAGGTAGCTGTCATAGATGATCACCGAGCGCGCATCGTCCAGCGGCGGCTTGCTGTAATGGTGGCGCTTGAGCAACTCAACGACGTTAAGGCTGGCAATCACCTCGTCGCGATCGGGCTGAAGCTTGTCCCAGCTGTTGGCTGCGAACGTATTGGTCGATAGCGGCAACAGGCCGAGACCAATGAAAAGAGCGAGGGCGGTGCTGGGGAACAAATGCTTCATGCTGATTCGACGCGGGGGCAATTGATAACGCATATTAGGCCGTCTTTGAAGTTACCGGTTCCATTTGGGCCGGTCGCATAATGCAAAAAGCCCGGCGCTACAGCATCGGGCTCAGTCCAGACTCACTATGGAGGCACTGTGAAAGCATTGCAAGGCGTTGAAGGTCATGTGGAATGGGTTGAGGCCCCAAGTCCTATGTGTGATGTAGGACAAGTTCGTATTCGTGTGGCGGCTGCGGGCTTGAATCGTGCCGATTTATTACAACGTGCGGGGCTTTATCCGCCACCGCCTGGGGCCAGCGAAGTGCTGGGCCTGGAGTGTTCCGGGGTCATCAGCGAAGTCGGCGCCGGCTCGTCCTGGCAGGTGGGAGATCGGGTCTGTGCGCTGCTGGCGGGCGGTGGCATGGCCGAAGAAGTGGTGGTGGATGCACGCCACGTACTGCCGGTGCCGGAGGGTTTGTCCCTGGCCGAGGCAGCGGCGTTGCCGGAGGTGTACAGCACGGCCTGGCTCAACCTGTTCCAGTTGGCGGCGCTCAAGCCCGGTGAAAAGGTACTGTTGCACGCGGGCGCCAGTGGTGTCGGCTCGGCAGCGATCCAACTGTGCAAGGCGTTTGGCAGCCCGTGCTGGGTCAGCGTCGGCTCGGCGGATCGCCTGGCCTATTGCGAAGCCCTCGGCGCCCAGGGCGGTGTGGTACGTACCGACGGTATCGAGGCCTTGCGCGATTTCGGCCCGTTCGACGTGATTCTTGACCCGGTGGGCGGCAATTACGCCGCGATCAACCTCAAGCTGCTGGCCCGCGATGGGCGCTGGGTGTTGATCGGCCTGATGGGCGGGCGCGAGGCCCAACTGGACCTGGCGCAGGTGCTGGCAAAACGCGTGCAGGTGCTGGGCTCGACCTTGCGTAGCCGTGATGATCAGTTCAAGGCCGATTTGTTCAGTGATCTGAGTCAGCATGTGTGGCCGTTGTTTGGCGAAGGGCGGTTGAGCCCGCAGTTGGCCAAGACCTTTGCGATCACGGATGCCGAGGCTGCGTTTGCGCAGTTGGCGACCAACCAGATTTCCGGGAAGTTGGTGTTGGTGATCGACGCAAGCCTGGCTTAAATACCAATGCCGAATTGAAACCGGGTCAAAAGTGTGGGAGCGGGCTTGCTCGCGAAAGCGGTGGATCAGTCGACATAGTTGTTAACTGACATACCGCTTTCGCGAGCAAGCCCGCTCCCACATTTTGATTGGGTTTCAATTCAGGAAAAGGGGTGTCAGGTCCACTGGTGGATCGGCCAGCCGGCCTGTTCTGCGTGGGCCCGCAGCACAGGATCCGGGTTCACCACCTGTGGGTAATCGACCTTGCTCAACAGCGGCAAGTCATTGCGCGAATCCGAATAGAAGTACGCGCCTTCCAGGCTTTCACCTGCCTGCTCCAGCCATTGCATCAGCCGGGTGATCTTGCCTTCACGGTAGGTCAGTACACCGACGGTCTTGCCGCTGTACACCCCATGCGCCACGTCCAGTTCAATCCCCAGTACTTCCTCGATGCCAATGCGCGCTGCAATCGGCTTGACCAGATGGGTGCCCGAGGCTGAAATCACCAGGATCCGGTCACCGTTCTGGCGGTGGCGGGCGATGGTCCGGGTGGCGTCGCTGTAGATCAGCGGTTCGATAATATCTTCCACCCAGGGCTCTACCAGATGGGCGACTTCTTCCGGGGTGCGCCCGATCATCGGTTCCAGGCTGAAGTCCATGAATTCTTCCATGGCCAGTTCGCCCCGGCTGTAGGCGGCCATCAGTTCATGGTTCTTGCGCATGAACGAGTCGGGGTCCACCCAGCCCAGGCGGCCCATCTGTTCGCTCCACAAGGTGGCGCAGTCGCCGTGGATCAGGGTGTCGTCCAGATCAAAAATTACCAAAGCCATCAGTCATGCTTCCTCAATAAACGCGGCATCCCTCAGGCTACCTCACACAGGGCAGCGGGATCGATAGAAAGTGCCAGGCGCTGGCCATCCGCGTGCAGATCCTGGGCCGAGCGATTGAGTACGTCCACCACCAATTCCACGCCCCGGGCTTCGATCCGATAGCGGATCACATTGCCCAGCAGGCTATGGCTGCGGACCAGGGCGTCCAGTTCACCGCTGTGGTTCAGTTCGATGGATTCGGGGCGAATCGCAATGCGGCTGCTGACCGGGCGCTGCAACAGCTTGCTGGCCTGCTCGGCGTCCAGCAGGTTGTAGTTGCCGATAAAACCGGCCGCGAAGGCGTCCACGGGGGCGGTGTACAGGGTTTCGGCGTCGCCGCTCTGCACAATCTTGCCCTGGTTCATCAGGAAGATGCGGTCGGACATGACCAGGGCTTCTTCCTGGTCATGGGTCACGAAAATCGTGGTCAGCCCCAGTTCACGCTGGATCTGGCGGATCTGTTCGCGCAGGTGCTTGCGAATCCGTGCGTCCAGCGCCGACAGCGGCTCATCGAGCAGCAACAGGCGCGGCCGGGTGACCAGGGAGCGGGCGAGGGCGACGCGTTGGCACTGTCCGCCGGACATCTGGTGCGGGTAGCGCCCGGCCAGATCCTTGAGTTCGACCAGTTGCAGCACTTCCTGGACACGCTTATGGCTGTCGTCGCTGTTGACCTTCTGCATACGCAGGCCGAAGGCGACGTTTTGCTCCACGGTCATGTTGGGGAACAGCGCGTAGCTCTGGAACACCATGCCGATATGGCGCTTCTGCGGGCTAACAGGAACGATGTCCTGGCCGTCCAGCAGGATCTGCCCGCTGTCCACCGGCGTCAGGCCGGCGATGCAGCGCAGCAGCGTGGACTTGCCGCAACCGGATGGGCCGAGGAGGGTGACGAATTCGCCCTTGGCGATCTCGCAATTGATATCGCTGAACACCGGGGTGGCGGCATAGCTTTTTTGCAGGTGCTGGACGCTGACGAAGCTCATTGGCTTTTGTCCTTGTTCAAGAGGTTGGCGGCCCAGGTGAGCAGCAGCACGAAAAGGAAATAGGAAATAACCACGGCGCTGGTGAAGTGGCCGCTGCTGTTGCGCATGTTGTTGAGGTACACCTGCAAGGTCTCGTAGCGTGTGCCGACGAGGATATTGGCGAACACAAACTCGCCGAACAGGAACGAGAACGACAGCAGCAACGCCACCATCAGGCCCTTGCGCAGGTTAGGCAACACCACCAGGATCGCCGCCTGCCAGGTGCTGGCGCCGAGCAGTTGGGCGGCATCCATCAAGTCGCGCAGGTTGATCGCTTGCAGGTTGTTGGTGATCGCGCGGTACATGAACGGCAGCGCCACGGTGAAGTAGCAGCCAATCAGGATCCACGGCGTGCCGACCATCGCCAGTGGCCCCGAGCCGTATAACTGCAACAGCCCCACCGACGACACCACCGGCGGCACCGCGAAGGGCAGCAGGATCAGGATGTTCATCAGCGCGTCGAGCTTGGGAAAGTGGTAATGCACCACGAACAGCAGCGGCAGGATCAGCACCACCGACAGGATCAGCGCGCCGACGCAGACCAGCAATGACTGGCCAAAGGCGTGCAGGAAGCGCGGGTCGCTCCACAGTTGCACATACCATTTTAAGGTAAAGCCTGAGGGCAGGATGGTTGCCGACCAACTGCTGGCGAGGGAATACACCAGGGTGCCAATCAACGGCAGCACCAGGATTGCGAACAGCAGGTACACCACCACGCGATGATAGAGGGCGACGGGGCTGGCTTCAGCGCGAGACATGGTAGCTCCTCTTGAGCAGCAGTTGATGGACCACGGTGACCACGGTCATCAGCGCCACCAGGATCACGGCCAGGGCGCTGGCCATGTTCGGGTCCAGGGAAATATCGCCGGAAACCATCGCCGCGATGCGGATCGGCAGCACGTTGAAGTTGCCGGTGGTCAACGCATAGACCGTGGCGTAGGCGCCCAGGGCATTGGCCACCAGGATCACGAAGGTGCCCAGCAGCGCCGGGGTCAGCACCGGCAGGCCGATATGCCGCCAGTACTGCCAGCCATTGGCCCCCAGCAAAGCGGCGGATTCGCGCCAGTCTTCGCGCAGGGCATCGAAGGCCGGGTACAGCAGCAACACGCCCAGGGGGATCTGGAAGTAGGTGTACAGGATGATCAGGCCGGTCTTGGAATACAGGTTGAAGTCCTGAATGATTCCGGCCTGCTTGAGCATGATGGTGATGCTGCCGTTGAACCCCAGCAGGATGATGAAGGCAAAGGCCAGGGGCACGCCGGAGAAGTTGCTGGTCATGTTGGCAAACGCAGTGACGAAGTTGCGCAGCGGCGAATCCACCTTGCGCAGGGAATAGCTGCCCAGCAACGCGATGATGATGCCGAAGATGCTGGAGTAGAAACTGATCTCCAGGCTGTGCTTGATTGCCTGCACGTAGAACTTCGAGCTGAAGATCTTGCTGAAGTTGGCCAGCCCCCAGCCGAACTCTTCCGATTGCAGGCTGTTGACCATCACCCAGAACAGCGGCGCGATCTGGAACACGATAAAGAACAGGGCGAAGGGCACCAGGCACAGGGCGGCCAGCCATTTGCCACGGATTACTGAATTCACTTCAACAGCTCCTGGCAGACAGGTTTGTCGTGGGCCACGCCAAGCAGGGCGCAAACGGTGCCGCAGATTTCGGTTTGCTTGGGCTGGGCCTTGGGGTCGAGGCTGAACGCATTGCCGAGGACAAACAGCGGTACTTCGCGCTCTTCCGCCAGCAGGCCGTTGTGCGAACGGTCGTTGTTCATGCCGTGGTCGGCGGTGACCAGCACCTGGTAACCGGCATCGAGCCAGCCTTGCAGGTAGTCGGCCAGGATGATGTCGGCCGAGCGGGCGCTGTTGCGGTATTGCGGGGTGTCGAGGCCGTGCTTGTGGCCGGCGTCGTCGATATTCATCGGGTGTACCAGCAAAAAGTTCGGCGCGTGCTTGAGGCGCAGGCTTTCGGCATCGGCAAACAGGTGGGCGTCCGGGTAATGATCGCTCCAGTAGAAATGCCCGTGCTGGATCGCCAGGGCCTCGTCATCGGTATGCCGGTCGCGGGCTGCGCTGAAGGGCGAGCGGTTATACAGCTCGCTGACCCAGTGGTAAGCCGCCGCTGCGGTGCTCAGGCCGGCATCCGTGGCGTAATGGAAAATGCTGCGCTGGGTGGACAGGCGCGAGACGTGGTTGTGGACGATGCCGCTGTCGATCGGCGCTACGCCGGTGAGGATGCATTCGTACAGCGGGCGGGAGAGGGCGGGCAATTCGCATTCCAGCTTGTATAGCGCTGCGCGTCCTGCGCCGACGTAGGCCTGGAGATGCCCCATGGCATGCCGGGCGACCTCGTAGTTCAGACCGTCGAGCACCACAAGGATGACGTTGTGCTTCATAGGGGCTCCGCAACAGTAAACATCGGTATGTCTGGAGGAACAGGGTCAAAACGGTGGGAGCGGGCTTGCCCGCTCCCACACAAGCCTGTTCCCACATTGGGTTTCCAGTGGATTTCCAATGTGGGTACTGGGCTTACTGCATATTGATAATGACTTCTTCCTGCCACTTCTGCGGCAGCGCCTTGGAGGTCTTCTCCCAGGCATCGGCGTCCTTGATCGGGGTCACGCCCTTGTACTGCTCGTTGGGCAGCAGCTTGGCCTGGACTTCTGGGGGCAGGGTCAGGTGTTCGGCACGGATCGGCCGCGCATTGCCCTTGGCCAGGTTGATCTGCCCGGCATCACTGAAGATGTATTCGCGGGTCAGTTTGGCGGCGTTGGGGTGCTTGGCGTATTTGTTGATGATGGTGGTGTAGCCGGAAATCACCGAGCCATCCGATGGGATCAGCACCACATAATCATCCGGGTTGGCCATCTTGGCCTTGTAGCTCAGGCCGTTGAAGTCCCAGACCACGCCTACTTCCACTTCACCTTTTTCCATGGTGGCGATGGTCGGGTTGGCCAGGGAGATCCGTCCCTGCTTGGCAATCTCGGCGAACATCAGCAGCGCCGGCTGGATGTTCTTTTCGTCGCCACCGTTGGCCAGGGCTGCGGCCAGCACACCGTTGGCGGCCTGGGCGGCGGTGCTCACGTCACCAATCGAGACCTTGTACTTGCCGGTCTTCAGGTCAGCCCACTTGGTCGGGACTTCGGAACCGTGCAGCAGCTTTTTGTTGACGATAAACGCGATGGTGCCGGTGTAGGCCAGTGCCCAGTTGCCGTCCTTGTCCTTGGCCCAGGCCGGGATCTGCTCCCAGGTGCTTGGCTTGTAGGGTTGGGTCACGCCCTGCTTGACCGCAATCGGGCCAAAGGCTGCGCCCACGTCACCGATATCGGCGCTGGCATTGTCTTTTTCTGCGGCGAACTTGGCGATTTCCTGGGCCGAGCTCATATCGGTATCGATGTGCTTGAGGCCGTACTTGGCCGCCAGGTCTTCCCAGGTGCCGCGCCAGTTGGCCCAGTCATCGGGCATGCCGACGCTGTTCACAGCGCCTTCTGCCTTGGCGGCAGCCTCCAGGGTTTTCAAGTCGGTGTCAGCGGCCATGGCGGCGGTGCACATGGCAATGGTCGAGCCTAACAGTGATGCCAGGAAAAGCTGTTTCATCCGAAGCTCCTTTGGGCGTTTTCAACGCTGCGTTTTTTATGATGCGCGGTTGGTTTGGTCTAGGTCAGCAATACACGAGCCAATTTAGGCGCGCTGGATGACAGTTTCATGTCGATGTCGTTTTTATAACGCCTGCGCAGGCGCCTGCCGGGTAAGCGTAGACCAAGGTATGGACCCCGTATTTCCTGGACTTGGCCGATGTATTGCAGGGCGTTTGAGGCAGCGTCACAAGGCGCTGTCATCTGTCGGTCATGTGTGATGCCTAGGCTGCACGCAATGACCGCCGCCCATTCCAGGGGCATTTGGCGCACCCAAACAGTGCTGGCCTAGTCCAGATAGGTAACGTTGATGCGTGATGAGGCAACCAAAGCGGTGACAGCCATTGGCCAGGCGCTGCAAGAGCAGATCAGCCACGGCTTATTGACGCCTGCGAGCAAATTGCCGGCCGAGCGCAAACTCAGTGAGTTGTTTGGTACCACCCGGATAACGGTGCGCGAAGCCTTGCTGCAATTGGAGGCCCAGGGCCAGATCTACCGCGAAGAACGCCGCGGCTGGTTTGTCTCGCCGCCCCGTCTGGCCTACAACCTGATGCAGCGCAGCCACTTCCACGCCATGGTCAGCGCCCAGGGCCGGGTGCCGTCTACCGAGGTCATCTCGGCACGCCTGCAACCGGCGTCGGCGGCAGTCTGCGCCTGGTTGCAACTGCCGGCCCTGTCCAGCGTGATCCAGATCTGCCGCAGGCGACGGATTGATGGGCGATTGGTGCTGTATGTCGAGCACTACCTCAATCCCCAGTATTTCCCGGGGATCCTGGCGTGTGACTTGAATGAATCGATGACCGAGTTGTATGCCCGCAAGTACGACCTGCATTACGGGCGTGTACGCTTCGAGATTGTGCCGACTTCATTGCAGGTAGAAGCGGCAGCGGCCCTGAAAGTCTCGGTAGGCAGCCCCGGGCTGCGGATCGCCCGGGTCAACTACGATCAACATGAGCGGCTGATCGACTGCGACCTGGAGTTCTGGCGCCATGATGCGATTCATGTGGGGGTGGATGTGACCTGAGTGTCCTGCGGGCCACTCGCCGCCGTCACCACCTGCACACTCAAGCGCGGCATTGCCAGGTCCATGCCGGCCTCGTCCAGATGCCGCTTGAGCGACAGGTTGAACGCCCGCGACACCTCCCACTGCTTGATCGGCGCGGTCTTGAAGCGTGCGCGCAGGATGGCGTTGCCGGACTCGAAACTCTCCACACCCTGGAACTCCAGGGGCGACCAGATATTGCGACGTTGCAGCGGGTCGGCGCGCATTTTCTGCCCCACATCGCGCATCAGCTTGATCGCGGTGTCGATGTCCATGCTGGCGGGTACCGCGACGCGGAAAATCGCGTAGCCGAATTCCCGCGAGTAGTTCTTGATGCTCTTGATCTCGCTGAACGGGATGGTATGGACGATGCCGTCGATGTCACGCAGGCGCACGGTGCGGATGGTCAGGCCTTCGACGGTACCCAGGTGGCCGCCGACGTCCACGTAGTCATCGATGGCCAGGGAGTCTTCGATGATGATGAACAGGCCGGTGATCAAGTCCGCCACCAGGGACTGCGCACCAAAGCCGATGGCCAGGCCGATCACACCGGCACCGGCCAGCAGGGGCGTGACGTTCATGCCCATGTTCGCCAGGGCGACGATGGCGGCGATGATAAAGATCGTCACGAACAGCACGTTACGGATCAACGGCATCATGGTCTGCGCCCGCGCGTTGGCCAGGCCTTTGCGTGAGCGGGTGAGGGCGTGATGGATCGCGGTATCGGCGAGGATCCAGATCAGCCACGAAAACAGCAGCGTACCGGCCAGGCCAAACAGCTTGACGCTGATTTCATGCCCGTCGCCTTCGGTAAAGCGGATCAGCGACCAGCCCCAGACGCGCAGGCCCAGCTCGATAAATACCAGCCATACCAACAGGTGGACCAGGGTGTAGAAGAAGCTTTTCAGCCGCTCGGAATACAGCGCATGACGCTTGTGCCCGCGTTGCGGCTTGAGGGCCTGGCGGCGCACCAGGCCATTGATCACCATGCACAACACCAGCAACACCGTGCAAAACAGCGACTGGCGCAGCGCGGTGCTGGTGTCGCCGGCGGAAACAAAGGTGGCAAACAGCGAAATACCCACCAGCAACAGTGCCGGCAAATACCAGAAGGTGCCGATGATCGACAGGGTATCCGTCAGCGCACGGCGGGTCAGGCGCCGCGACAGCGGCTGGTTGCGGATCAGGTGGGCGATGGGGCGACGGAAACGCAGGATGAACACGCCGGTGGACAGCGCGGCCAGTACATTGGCGACCGTCGCCGCGCTGTGCGCGAGGTGGATCCCCAGGGCTTCGGTCAGGCGCGGGTCGCTCAGCGCCTCGCCAAAGGCGGCAAAACTGCCGATCAGCCACAGCGGGCGAAAAGCCTGGTGGCGCAGGATATACAGCGCCCGGTGGCGGTGCGGGCCGTCGAGTACAGAGAAGGCAATGACGCAGATCGCCGAGAAACAGGTGCCGACCACCAGCGCGTACGCCAGCACCATGGCCAGGGATTTGCCCAGGGATGAGGGCAGGGCGTAACTCATATAGACCGTGATCACCAAGGCAATCAGCCAGGGCCCTAGCTTGCGCAAGGCAAAGCGCAGCATGTCCCAGGTCTTGGGGTGTTGTGGCAATTCTTCACTGAGGCCAAAGCGCAGGCGTACCCAGTGACCGAGCCAGATCAGCGCGGCAGCCAGCAGGCTCCAGAGCATCAAAATCACGGCAAAACCGAAGATGATCGGCAGCCATTCGCTGGCCGGCAGCATCAACGCGGAAAACTCGGACTTAGCCTGCTCGAATTCGGCAGACCAGCGATTGAGCGGGCTGTCAGTGCCGGACAGCTGTTGCTCCAGGCTGGCCAGGGTCCCGCCGATCAAGCCCAGTACCCCTTGCTCGGCGGCGGGCTGGGCCTTTTTCGTGGCTTCGCGCAGTTTTTTCAGGTCGGCCAGCAGCTTGGCGCGCTGCTGGTCGTTTTCCAGGTTCTTGATCACCTCGTCCAGGGACTGCCCCAACGGCACATCGGCCTGCGGCTGGGCCTTGGAGGAGCTGCCGAGGATGCCGGGCAGGCCGACCGCCTGGGCAGGGGCGATGGGCAGCAGGGTCAGCAGACACAGGAGCAGGCAGTACGGCAGGGCAAACAGACGGGCAAGCACGAGGCGGTCAACCTTGAAAACGACAGATCGACCGAGTGTACGAGGGCGCTATGCCCAATGCGAGTGCATTTGTCTATTCGGCCAGTTTGGCGAGGATCCGGAAGACGATGGTGCCGAGGATCAGCAGCATGCCGACCCACATGCCAAACACACCGAGGTTCTTGTCGCGGAAGTTGAAGCCAACGGCCAGCAGGATCATGCCCGCGAGGATGGGGATGAGCATGGCGTGGAAGGCGGACATCGGGATCATGGTGGGGACGGCCTTGTCGTTGGAAGATGATTACCAGTCTAGGCGTGTTTGGTGCAGGGTGCCTTGATGTGTGTCAGATAGAGATGAAGTGCAGTCGAAATCGCCATCGCGGGCAAGCCCGCTCCCACATTTTGACCGCAGTCTTCTGTAGGAGCGGGCTTGCCCGCGATTGGCAGCGCCGCCGACCTCAGGGCAGGTCACGGCTCGCATAGAACGCACTCAACACCTTCACCAGGTGCGCCAGGTCATGGCTGCCGCACAGCTCGCGGATCGAGTGCATGGCGAATGTCGGCAGGCCGATGTCCACGGTACGCACGCCAAGGTGGCTGGCGGTGATCGGGCCGATGGTCGAGCCGCAGCCCATGTCGCTGCGCACCACGAAGCTCTGCACCGGCACTTCTTCGGCCATGCACAGGTGGCGGAAGAACCCGGCGGTTTCGCTGTTGGTGGCGTAGCGCTGGTTGCTGTTGACCTTGATCACCGGGCCGGCATTGAGTTTGGGGCCGTGGTTGGCGTCATGCTTGTCGGCGTAGTTGGGGTGGATGCCGTGGGCATTGTCGGCAGAGACCAGCAGTGATTTCTGAATCGTACGTACAAACTCATCACCTTCAGGCAGCAGGCGGCGCAAGGTCTGCTCCAGCATCGGGCCGTCGGCACCGCAAGCCGAGCAGGAGCCGACTTCTTCGTGGTCGGTACACACCAGCACACAGGTTTCGTCGGTCTCGCTGGTGAGCAGGGCTTGCAGGCCGGCGTAGCACGACAGCAGGTTGTCCAGGCGTGCACCGGCGATAAAGTCGCCATGCAGGCCAATCACGGCGGCGCCTTGGGTGTCGTAGAAACTCAACTCGTAGTCGAGCACCACGTCGGCGTTCAGGCCATGTTCGCGGGCCAGTTGGTCGGTGAGCACGGCGCGGAAGTCCACGCGCTCGTCACCGGCAAACTGCGCGAGGATCGGTGGCAGTTCGGTCTGGGCGTTGATCGCCCAGCCCTGGTTGGCTTCCCGGTTCAGGTGGATGGCCAGGTTGGGGATAATGGCGATCGGCAACTTGAAGTCGATCAACTGGCTTTCGACCTTGCCGTCACGGCGGAACGTCACGCGCCCGGCCAGGGACAGGTCGCGGTCGAACCACGGCGCCAGCAATGCGCCACCGTAGACTTCCACACCCAGTTGCCAGAAACCCTGGCGTTGCAGCTCGGGTTGCGGCTTGACCCGCAGGCACGGGCTGTCGGTATGGGCGCCCACCAGGCGGATGCCGTCATGCAGGGGCGATTGGCGACCCATCTTGAACGCGATGATCGAGGAGTCGTTACGGGTTACGTAATAGCGACCGTTGGCCTCGGTGGTCCAGGTCTCGCGCTCGTCAAGGCGCTGGAAACCGGCGGCTTCCAGGCGTTGGGCCAGGGCAGCAGTGGCATGAAAGGGGGTGGGAGAGGCCTTGAGGAAGTCGATCAGGCCTTGATTCAACGCTTCGCGCATAAGTAGCTCCAGACAGCAATGGCGCGAGTTTACCGTCCGATGTGATAAGTGCACAGAACAAATGTGGGAGCGGGCTTGCTCGCGAATGCGGTGTGTCAGTCAGCCTTTCTGTGACTGATAGACCGCATTCGCGAGCAAGCCCGCTCCCACATTTTTGATCGGGTTGCCAATTTTAGAACGGCGCAGGGCACTCGAAGCGCAAACGTTCGCCGCTTTGCGGGTGAGTAAAGCTCAGCATGCTCGCGTGCAGGCACAGGCGCGGCCAGGCAGCCAGGGCCTGTTCGTGGGCATACAAACCGTCGCCCAGCAGCGGGTGGCCGATGGACAGCATGTGCACGCGCAACTGGTGTGAACGTCCGGTAATCGGCGTCAGCTCAACCCGGCACCAATCCCCGCAACGCTCCAGGACTTTCCAGAAGGTCAGCGCGTGTTTGCCGAACTCATGGTCCACCACATGTCGCGGCTTGGTCGGCGGGTCATAGCGCAGCGGCAGGTCGATGCTGCCACTGTCCAGTTCCGGTTGGCCCCAGCACAAGGCGGTGTAGGCTTTTTCGGTTTCGCGGTCGTGAAACTGACGGGACAGTTCGCGGTGGGTGTCAGCATCCCGGGCCAGCAGGATGATCCCCGAGGTTTCCCAGTCCAGACGATGGACGATGCGGGCCTCGGGATAGCCGTTTTCCTGCAGGCGGGTGATCAGGCAGTCCTTGTTGTCGTCGGCGCGACCTGGCACCGACAGCAGCAGGGTAGGCTTGTTCACCACCAGCACAGCAGCATCCTGATGGAGAATATGGATATTGGACAGCGGCATTAAACAGCCTCGTAACAAACGCCAACGGCGGCTGCGCCAACCGCCCCCTGTAGGAGCGAGCTTGCTCGCGAAGGAATCAGGTGCGCCGCGTCCATCCTGGATAAACGCGGCGCTCTCAGGTTCTTCGCGAGCAAGCTCGCTCCTACAGGGGGCCAGGTAGCGGAGCCGCCGTGGCGACCGCCTGTTCGATCAACGATCAGGCAGGGTGATATTGAGTTCCAGAATCGAGCAGCTGCCGTCATTTTCCAGGGCGACATGCACGTCATCGTTACCGATATTGACGTACTTGCGGATCACTTCCACCAGTTCCTTTTGCAGGGCTGGCAGGTAGTCCGGGGTGCTGCGTTGGCCGCGTTCGTGCGCCACGATGATCTGTAGACGCTCTTTCGCTACCGACGCAGTGCTAGTTTTTTTGGTGGAGCGAAAGAAGTCAAAAATACTCATTGTTTAGTTGCCTCCAAACAGGCGCTCGAAGAATCCCTTCTTCTGTGCATCGAGGAAGCGATGTTCCACGGTCTTGCCCAGCAAGCGATCGACAGCATCGCTGTACGCCTGGCCGGCGTCGCTCTGGTCGTCGAGAATGACCGGTACGCCCTGGTTGGACGCCTTGAGTACCGCTTGGGATTCTGGGATCACACCCAGCAGCGCAACTGCCAGGATCTCTTTAACGTCTTCTACGCCCAGCATCTCGCCCTTGCTTACGCGCTCAGGGTTGTAGCGGGTCAGCAGCAGGTGCTCCTTGATCGGGTCTTCGCCTTTCTCGGCGCGACGGGATTTGCTGGCCAGCAGGCCCAGCATACGGTCCGAGTCACGTACCGAAGACACTTCCGGGTTGGTCACGACGATGGCTTCATCGGCGAAGTACATCGCCAGGTGAGCACCGGTCTCGATACCGGCCGGGGAGTCGCAGACCACGAACTCAAAGGTTTCCTTGAGTTCCATCAGGACTTTTTCCACGCCTTCTTTGGTCAGCGCGTCTTTGTCACGGGTCTGGCTGGCGGCCAGTACATACAGGTTCTCAAGGCGCTTGTCCTTGATCAGTGCCTGTTGCAGGTTGGCTTCGCCGTTGACCACGTTGACGAAGTCGTACACCACGCGGCGCTCGCAACCCATGATCAGGTCAAGGTTACGCAAGCCCACGTCGAAGTCGACGATGACTGTCTTGTGGCCGCGCAGAGCGAGGCCGGTACCGATAGCGGCGCTGGTGGTGGTCTTACCCACACCACCCTTGCCGGATGTAACCACGAGAATCTTGGCCAAGGTGTTTCACCCCTAAGGAAAAAGGACTTTTCGGTCCCTGAAAAACATCTCTTGAAACTCGCTGCAGGCGGACAGCCTTCGTAAGAAAAAGATGTGGTTCCCGTAGGGAAACGCCAACTTCCTATTGTTCCTACACAAGTCTTGCCGGTTTCGCTTTGCTATCAGAGTCTAGAGATGCTTGGAAAATGCGGCAGTATCCGTTAAAGACGGATGATGTTCAACACATCGCCCGACAGGCTGATCTGTACCCCGGCCCCCCACAGCGGATCACGCCGCAAATCTTCTGAAACCTTGTACTGCCCGGCGATGGACACCAGCTCAGCACTCAGTTGCTGGCAGAAAATCCGTGCCTTGGTATCACCCTTGACCCCGGCCAGTGCCCGACCGCGCATTGGGCCGTATACATGGATGTTGCCATCGGCGAGAAGTTCCGCACCGGGACTGACGGGGGCGACTACAACCAGATCGCCGCCCTGGGCGTAAATTTGCTGCCCGCCGCGTACGGGGGAGGTGATGATCTTTGTAGGCTTGATCGTCGGCTCGGGTGGTTTTTCCGGTTTTTTCTTCACTTCAGTTTCCACCGGGTCGAGCACGCGCTCGCGGGCGCCGGACGGTGGCAATACTGGCAGTTCAATGGCGATGGCCGCAGCGATGTCTTCAATGCGGCTGGCGCGAATGGCCAGGGTGCGCAGGCCATGTTGGCGGCACACGCGCATCAAGCCCGGCAGATCAACGGCGCCCTGGCCGGCTGGCAATTTGTCCAGGGCCAGCACCAGCGGCGCATTGTTGAAGAAATTCGGCGCGAGGGCGACTTTGGCGGCAAGCTGGCGATCCAGTGCGTCAAGGTCGTTGCGGGCCAGTTCCAGCACAGTAATGGCCAGCATGCTGCCCTTGAGCTGGAATACGGGATCTTGGTCTAGCGATTCAGTTTGGCTCATGGTCGGCAAAGCGGCTTGTCACGAAAAGTGTCGAGACTTATAACGAGAACATCCGCTAGCCGCAAGCCGGGTCGAACCGTTGTAGAATGCGCGGCCCTTGTCTTTACCGGAATCTGTAATGGATCGCCCGCGTTTTCGAGCTGTATTTTTTCACCCGCGCTTCTGGCTATTGTGGCTGGGACTTGGTGTGCTGTGGTTGATCGTGCAGCTGCCATACCGGGTTTTGCTGGGGATTGGCCGTGTCCTGGGTGCGTTTATGTACCGAGTGGCCGGTGAACGTCGGCGTATTGCCGCGCGAAACCTGGAACTGTGCTTCCCGCAAATGTCCGCCCAGGAGCGTAAACATTTGCTCAAGGAAAACTTTGCGTCCACCGGCATCGCCTTCTTCGAGATGGCCATGAGCTGGTGGTGGCCCAAGCCGCGCCTAGCGCGCCTGGCCCATGTCGAAGGGCTGGAACACCTCAAGCAGGCACAACTGGAAGGCAAGGGCGTGATCCTCATGGCCCTGCATTTCACCACCCTGGAGATCGGCGCTGCCTTGCTGGGCCAGAAGCACACCATCGATGGCATGTACCGTGAGCACGGCAACCCGTTGTTCGATTTCATCCAGCGCCGTGGCCGCGAGCGCCACAACCTCGATTCCCTGGCGGTAGAGCGTGAAGACGTACGCGGCATGCTCAAGCTGCTGCGCGCCGGCCGGGCGATCTGGTATGCGCCGGACCAGGACTATGGCGCCAAGCAAAGCGTTTTTGTGCCGTTGTTCGGTATCCAGGCCGCCACGGTCACCGCCACCAGCAAGTTCGCGCGGCTGGGCAAGGCGTTAGTGGTGCCGTTTACCCAGCAGCGCCTGGCGGATGGCAGCGGTTACCGCATGGTGATTCATCCGCCGTTGCGCGACTTTCCCGGTGAGTCCGACGAAGTCGATTGCCTGCGCATCAACCAGTGGGTGGAAACGGTGGTGCGCGAGTGCCCTGAGCAATACCTGTGGGCCCATCGCCGTTTCAAGAGCCGGCCGCCGGGCGAACCCAAGCTGTACGAAAAGCGTCGCTGAACAAACGGACTGTCCCCCGCCCATGGAGTTATGCAATGCGCCCAACTGAACCGGTCACTGGCTTGATTCTTTCCGGCGGCGGGGCGCGTGCGGCGTATCAGGTCGGGGTGCTGGCGGCGATTGCCGAACTGTTGCCGCCGGGCGCGGCCAATCCCTTCCCGGTGATTGTCGGCACCTCGGCCGGCGCAATCAACGCCGTGAGCCTGGCCAGCGGGGCCATGGATTTTACCGCCGCCATTGAACGCCTCACCGCCTTCTGGCAGGGCTTTCGCAGCCATCTGGTACTGCGCAGCGACTGGCCGGGGGTGATTCACCAGGCCAGCCGCTTCCTGACCCGCAGCCTGTTGGGCCTGGGATCGCCGGTGCCGGTGGCGCTGCTCGACAGTTCGCCACTACGGGAACTGTTGCAGGAAAAATTGCATTTCGAAGGCATCAATGAGGCGATCCGCCATAAACACCTGCACGCCGTCGCCGTGACGGCGTTCGGCTATGAGTCGGGGCAGGCGGTGACGTTCTATCAGGGTGGCGGCACCATCGACGCCTGGCTGCGCCACCGGCGCATTGGCCTGCCCACGGAGTTGACCGTGGAGCACCTGCTGGCCAGCTCGGCGATTCCGTTGCTGTTTGCGCCAGTCAAACTCGATCAGGAGTATTTTGGCGATGGCGCCGTCCGGCAGTCGGCGCCGATCAGCCCGGCTTTGCACCTGGGGGCGAGCCGGGTGCTGGTGGTGGGCGTCAGTGGCAACCCGCGTTCCGTTGACCCGAATGAGCCGCAGCAACGCACTTACACCGGCCAGCAGCCGACCCTGGCGCAGATCGGCGGGCACATGCTCAACAGCACGTTCATTGACAGCCTTGAGAGCGATATCGAGTTGCTGGAGCGCCTCAACCAGTTCAGCCATCTGCAGCCGGCCGACAGCGCCGCGCGCGGTCTGGCACCGGTAGACGTGCTGGTGATTGCGCCCAGCCAGCCAATCGACGAGATTGCGGCGCGCCATCGCCAGGAACTGCCGGCAGCGTTGCGTCTGTTTTTACGTGGGCCAGGGGCGACCAAGACCAGCGGGGCGGGGGTGCTCAGCTATCTGCTGTTCGAGGCGGGGTATTGCAGTGAGTTGATCGAGCTGGGCCGGCGCGATGCACTGGCCAAGCGCGAAGAGTTGCAGCGGTTCCTGGGAATTGCGCCGATCTAAAATGTGGGAGCGAGCAAGCCCGCTCCCACAAGGGACATGCGGTGTTTGATACACCGCAATTTCATATCAGAAGTGGTACTTGACCAGCAGGCTCGCCGTGTCCTGATTGGTCTCGAACGCGCCGCTGTCCTGGATCCCGTACTTGTTCTTCCAGTAGTCGTATTCAAAGCCGACATACAACTGCTTGGCGCCCCAGCTCATGGCCTTGCCCAAGTCATATTTGACCTGCGGGTTGAAGTGCAGGTTGGCGTGGTAGGTGCCACGGGCGTTCTTGTCGTTATCCACCACCCAATCCATGAAACCGTCGATCAGCACGTCGGAGTTGCCCACGGGAATGGTGTACGACCATACCGGCGTGATCTGCCATACGCCGTCACCCGGGCGATTGCCTTCGGTCTGGCGCTGGTAGAAGTTCAACTGGAAGTAATCGAAGCCAGGGATGTTCAGGTCAAATGCCGGGCCTACCAGGTAGGACTCATTGTCGCCTTCGCCGAACTCGTAAGTGAACGCCAGCAAGACATCTTTGATCGGTCCGAAGGACAAGTCTTTATCGAAGATCTTGCCAAACGACAGCCGTGGGCTGAACTCGCCATAGTAAGTATTGGGGCCGACATTGCCGTCTTCCTTGCCGTTGTAAAAGATACGGTCGAGGAAGAAGAAGTTGTCGCCGTACTTCCACGCATCGGCATGTTCAAAGGTGACGGTTTGCTGGATCTCTGGGTTGACTTTGAAGTTCTTGCCCCACAGGTAAGTCAGGCTGTTGTTCTGCCACTGCAGCAGGTCACCCGCCATCGCTTGGCCCCCAACCAACAGGGATCCTGCCAACATAAGGCTGTTCACGGTACGTTTCATTCGGTTGCTCCCGAGCTAAGGTTTTGTGGTTTTTCTTCTACGCAGGCGCTCTGGTGTGGCGCCTTTTGGTTCGCTGCAAAAATCGTCTGTTCGGTCAGCTTTAATGCTTTTAGCAAGAGCTGCGCCAAGGTGTTTGAAAAGCCAAAAAATCCCCGTCGGCTGCAGGGGATGCAGTCGAATTCAGAGGACTTTTGCGCACTTTGGCAGCCAACATAAGGCCGGGATAAGTTGGCCTTTAAGTCAGCTTTTACATTCGCTGTTTTTTTTTGAGTCGATTTGAGCGGGCGCGGAGAATACTGGCTCCAGAGCCTGTGCTCAAGTGCGCTGTAAAAGAGCGCGAGGGGCGAGAATGGGGCACGGCGTGTGGCCGGCCCCAGGTGAATGGCGTGCATGTGGATATTCCCTGTTCGTTGTTATTTTTGTAGTCACGAAGGAATCAATGCGTATGGGCGACTTCGGGTCGTTCTGAACCGCCCAGGATGTTGAACAACACGTTCAGCGACAACGCACTGAGCGTGGCCATGGCAATGCCGCTATGGGTAATTGGGCTCATCCACAACGGCAACTGGGCGAAGAACTCCGGGCGTACCACCGGAATCAGGCCCATGCCGATGCTCACGGCCACCAGCAGCTGGTTACGGCGGTCGGCGATGTCGGCTTCCTGGAGGATCTTGATCCCGGTCGCCGCGACCATGCCGAACATCGCGATGGCCGCACCACCCAGCACTGCAGGTGGAATCGACGCGACCAAGAACGCCGCCTTGGGCAGCAGGCTCAGCACAATCAGAAAGGCCCCGGCCATGATCGTCACCGAGCGGCAACGCACGCCGGTCATCTGCACCAGGCCGATGTTCTGGGCGAAAGAGGAGTGGGTGAAGGTGTTGAAGAACCCGGCAAAGAACGATGCGCCGGCATCGCACAGCAGGCCGCGCCGTAGCATTTTCGGGGTGACTTCCTGCCCGGTGATCTTGCCCAGGGCCAGGAACATGCCGGTGGACTCGACGAAAATAATCACGACCACCAGGCACATCGACAGGATCGGCGCCAACTCGAACGTGGGCATGCCGAAGTGCAACGGCGTGACCACTTGCACCCACGGCGCCTGCTCCAGGCCACCGAGGTCGACCATGCCGAGCAAACCGCACAAGGCATAGCCCAGGGCCATGCCGATCAGCACCGAGATATTGACCCAGAAACCGCGCATGAAACGGTTGATCAACAGGATGGTGGCGAGTACCAGGCCGGCGATGGCCAGGTAGATCGGTGAGCCGAATTGCACAGCGCTAGCACCACCGCCCGCCCAGTTCACCGCGACGGGAAACAACGAAAGACCGATGGCGGTGATCACGGTACCGGTCACTAAAGGTGGGAAGAAGCGTACTACCTTGGACATGAACGGCGCGATCACCATGCCAAAGAACCCGGCGGCGATGGTTGCGCCGAAGATCCCCTGCAGGCCGATACCCGGCATGCCTGCCATGGCGACCATGCTGCCGACCGCAGCAAAGCTGGCGCCCATCATCACCGGCATACGGATACCCAGCGGGCCGATGCCAAAGGACTGGACCATGGTGGCGATCCCCGCCACCAACAGGTCGGCGTTGATCAGAAAGGCGATTTCTTCACGGCTCAAACCCGCGGCTTGTCCGATGATCAGCGGTACGGCCACGGCGCCGCCGTACATCAGCAGTACATGTTGCAGGCCTACCAGGATCAGTTGCAAAAGTGGAAGCCGCACCATGGCGGGCGCGGCAGGAATCTGCGTTTCTAACTGGGACATGCAACACCTCGGATCTTTTTTATTTTTGTGTTGTTTGGCAGTCAATTGCCATTTGGAGCTCGATCTCAAAATCACCGCAGATCCCCTGTGGGAGCGGGCTTGCTCGCGAAAACGGCGGCTCAGTCACCTTAAGGGTTGAATGACACACCGCATTCGCGAGCAAGCCCGCTTGTATGGTTAGACTTGTAGGGGTGGTGGGACTAAAAGCCAGCATCTGACTCTAGCCAGTACAGACCGTGGGAGACTTCGTCCCACCCCTTCACCAAAGCGCCGATAAGGAATGCATCGGCCATGACCGACGATAGAAGCAAGCCAGCGCAACGGTGAAGCCCCGACAAGCCCGTAAACCCTAACCCGGAGCTTTTCTCATGGCAATGACTGTCTCGCAATCAATCATTGGAGTGGATGTCGCTAAAGCCGAAGTAGTTGTTTATCAAAGTGAAACTGCTGAAACAAAGATCGTATCGAA
>NZ_MNPU01000049.1 GCF_001983165.1 Pseudomonas gessardii
TTAGTCAGGTAAGCTCGGTTCGGTCAGACGCCCATTGATAACGATGTTTTGGAAGCGGGATTGTTTCGCTTAGCAAGCTCAGAAAATTAACTGACTGTTGCACTTGCTCCTTGAGACCGCCCTGCCTCGGATGCAAGCCGTACCGGACGTCTAGATCCCAGGAGCGCTCCAGGAGCACCCTGTCGTTTGCCAATTGATACTGTTCGAAAAGAGTGGTGAAACCAGGGCGGTACTGCCCTGTGACGTATTGATATTCAGGCGTATTTTTCGGCATTGCGCAGGCTCTTGCGGTTAGTATTCTGGCCCATCCCTGGTACGGTGATGGCTAGGCAGGTACGGTGCTTTTGACGCGCCGCTACTTTCGTAGATTTCTCCAAGCCTTGAAGGGAGGCGCATCAGGAGGTTCCAAATCGCCAAAGGACGGAGGTCCAGACAGCCCCTGATAGAATCTTGCCACTCGGCAATAGATTTGGTGCTCATGGACGTCTGACCCTTGCTCGCTTCGGGGAAGAACTGATTAAACCTCCGACCCCGCCCCAGTACTATTCGGCTATAACGTAATTGCTATGCGGTTTTGCGGATTGCCTCAGGCTGTGAGCAATTTTTTTATAAAGATGAATGACAGACTGATGGAGCTTGACGTGCGGTCACGAGCGAAATAGCGTGGCCTTGAATGGTTCCTCCAAAAGAGCAGAGGTTAGACCTTCGCGGACTGAGTTCTATTTTTTTGCAAAACCTGATCTCGGTGACTACCCCACTCAAGGAGCCATTTTTATGGATGGGGGTAGTTTGAAATTATCCAAGGTGGGCGATGCTGCGCGTGCATCAGATGCAGAGCTAGTTTGGCTACCGTGATCTGGCAATGCAGGAAGCACTGTACGAAACATCAGAAGGACGCCGCACTGTTTCACGCGTTTAGCCTGCAAAAGCCGCACTAAGTGGCTATCGAGGAAATGCTATGTTTTACCATCAAAATAAAAACAATGTAATTCGTCAGCAGTTTTCAACAGTTCTCAACACGCCCGCACAAGCCGTACAGTGGATGTTGAATATCAACGGGCCACATGATCTTGAAGTTCCCAGGCCCCGCGAACTGGATTTTCGCCATTATGGGACCATAATAGGCAATGCAGCTATTGGGATAATCGAATATTCGACCTTGGTACGTGTCAAGATCGAAAATCTGGAGCAGAGCTACAGTGTCAACTTGCCTCTGTACGGAGAGCAAAGTATTGAGCATCAGGGTAGTTCATTCGTCTCCAATTCTTCAGTAGGGGTGATCCTCTCGCCCAACCAGTCCTTGCGCATGACCATTGGCGAGAAATGCCGCAAAAAGATGGTTAAGCTCGCGCGCAGGGCACTGGAGGTGAAGTTATCAAAGCTGCTGGGTCGGCAAATTTCGCAGCCGATACTTTTCGAGCCAAAGGTGAGTTTGGATGGTGCAATGCAGCAGTGGTGGCAGCTGGTGGAAAATTTTCAAGAGATTCTGCTGGCTGAGAGCTCTTTATGCGATCTGCCAGACGTGTGGAGCAACTTTGAAAACAGCTTGATCACCAGCCTCTTGTTCTCGCAACGACATAACTATTTTGATGAATTGCTGGCGCGCCAAGCGGGGCGCCCGCAGTACCTGACACAACTTGAAATTATGTTTAATGAGTCCTTGGAACTCCCTCTGACGCTCGTGGATCTTGAGCGAGCTGTGGGGGTCTCCCGCGAGCGCCTTTATCGTGATTTTCATACGTATTACGGCATGACACCGATCGCATATTTTCGTCAATTACGATTCGATCAAGTTCGATTACGCCTGATCCAGGCGCGATCCTCTGAAAAAGTTTCCAGTATTGCTATGGATTACGGTTTTCAGCAGTTTGGACGTTTTTCCAAGGAATACAAAGAGCGTTTTGGGGAGTTGCCTTCGCAAACCTTGAGGTTGCACCGTACCAATTGAAACTCCTGCTTGCAGTGATCTATGTAGATCACGCCACCGGTTGCACAGGCAGTCACTGAGTGATGGCCGTTAGGTAAGATCGTGGTTGGCATAAGCCTCATAGCGGTCCTGATCCAAGATCAATAACCTTGTTCAATTCTCAGAGATATTTTTTGAATGTCGCCGCAGTGATGGCCGTGGCCACCACACGCTTTTCGCGCCCGATCATATGGCGGGGAATGTTCTGCTCGGTGAGCTTGCCTTCAAGTTGGACGATCACTTCCCATGCTTTCGGCCCGGGATGTCGACCCTAGGTTACGTCGCCTTGGGCCTGGGTCAGGAAGGCAGCCAGCAGCAGGGTACTGGTTGCGAGCAACTGTGTGTAAGTCATTGCGTATCCTAAGATAAAAAGCCCCGCCAGGCCTGACGGGGTATCAAGCATCATCAAAATGGGTTGGTGAGGTCGATGCCCGACTTGCCCGGTGCCAGGATGTTGTGCGGGTCCAGGGCACGCTTGATGGCATGTTCAAGCTTGCGTTTGACCGGACCATAGCTCTGCGCCACACGCTCCTGGAAGGCGGTGTTGACGCGGTACACGGCATAGCCTTCCTGCTCGAATACATCCAGCAATTCGGCAAAGCAGGCATTGGCGCGCTGGGTCTCTTCGGGGTTGGTGCGGTCGTACAGCACGTCGATGACGTGATGCATGTCGCGCCAGCCGACGATGAACTCGCCGACGTAGTCCAGGCCGTGTTTGTTGAGCGTCTTCTTGGCCAGCGCCTGCTGTTTGTCGCATTCGCTGCCTCGGGCCTGGCTGACCGGTGCGAACCACATGGAGCCACCACCGCCACGCCAGTTGTACAGGCCGAATTCCTGCAGGTTTGGTACACCCGACATCAGTTGGGCGCGGTATTTGAAGGGCTGGGTGTCACCGGCTTCTTCCTGTGTGACGAGCCGACCCTTGCCCAATTGTTTGAGTGCCCCCTTGACGATGTTCCAGTTGACGTTGACCTGTTCCTGAGTGCCGTAAAGTGCGGCGTAGACGTTCCAGGCGCCGAGGTTCTTGTCTATCTGGATCTGCTTGAGGATCGCGTCGGAGGTCGCGCCGGGCTCAAGGGTGTAGTCGGAGCGGCGGGTATTGCAGGTGGAGGCCTCCCACAGTACGCCGGCGATCACCACCGAGTTGGGGATGACCTGGGCGATGCGCAGCGGGCGGATGAATTCGACGATTTCGGCGATATCCGACTCGTTCTCGAACTTGATCTCGAACGGCTTGAACACCGGCGGTTTGGGCATCAACCAGAAGCCCATCTTGGTGCAGATACCATAGTTCGCCTGTGTGAACATTCCATCCAGAGTCGGGCCATAGCCCCACTTGAAGACTTGCCAGGCGTTGTCGCCCTTAACCCCGCCCATGCCAGTGCGATACACGTCGCCATTGGCCAGCACCACTTCCATGCCGCACTGCATCATAAAATGCTCACCGTAAGGCGTGTAGCCCACGCCGCGATCCATCGTGTTGCCCAGCGGTCCGGCGATGGCCGACGGCGCGGAGAACGACAGCATCAAGGGCAAGTTGTGTTCCTGGATGTGGTCGTAAAGCTGCTGGTAAGTTACCCCCGGCTCGACCAGGGCGGTACACAGCTGGGGATCGACGTGGAGGATCTTGTTCATTTTTTTCAGGTCGAGAATGATCTGGCCACGCTGACCGGGTGCTGCGGAGCCGTAACCGAAGTTGCGACCGGTAGAGATGGTCCACACTGGTATCTTGTGTTCATTGCAGATTTTCACCACGCCTTGCACCTGCTCGACGGTGGTTGCGGTGATAGCAGCAGAAGGTGTGTGCCCGGCGTTGTCCACAGCCATCATGATCTTGGCGTAGGGGATCAGTTGATCGTCCTTGACCAGGACGTTGTCTTCGCCGAGCAAGGTGCGGAACTTGGCGATGGCTTGCTCGAAGTGGGCGGCGTTGACGCCACGAGGCAGTAGCTTGTTGTTGGTTTTTTCAGTCATCTGGAGAGTTCCTTCAAGCTTCGATCGAGAACGAAACGAAATTACCGGTCAGCGGCGAGGCACGGCTGGCGATCAGGGGCGCCTGACCGAGATTGGCGGTGCCCAGTGCAGCGAGGGTGTAGCCCAGCGTGGCCGCCCATTGCTCGGAACCTGCGGTGTTGCGCGCCGTCGCAGAGACTTGCAACGGTGCGTGTTGGCCATGCAAGCGCTGTTCAGTAAGGCTGAAGTGGGTACCGCAGGCGTTCAGGTTCAGGCCAAGCTGCGGGGCGCAGCCGCTGGCGGCCTCGGCACTGAGTAGACGGTGATGGGAGGCGTTGGCCGTGGCGCGATGCTGACCCAGCCACTGCACGCGCGCGCCGGCACTGCGTGCTAGGTCGATGATCACGGCAGCACTGGCATCGTCCACCAGGCCGATGATGCGTTGCGGTTGAGTGCTGCCCAGGCGTTTTTCCAGGTCGAGGATGAAGTCCAGGCTCAGGTCGGCGCGTTGCATCGTGACCTGTCTAGCGGTTGGGCTGGCGTTGATGCCCTGGAGGAAGGCCGACGCGGCAACCTCGCCAGTCATTAGGGCCAGGGTCGGTAGCGCCGGCCGGGCCTGAACGCCCAGTGCACCGTTGGCCATGGTCAGGCCCGAACGGCTGACCAGCGCTGCGGCCATGCCGCTCAAGGCCATTCCCTTGAGCAATAAACGACGTTCAATATTCATTACCGACTCCTCAAGGCTTGGCCACGGGAACGGGTGTTTTGGAGATATAGTCGGCTACCTGTTGCAGCGAATTGTCATCGATGAACGAAGCGGGGAAGGCCGGCATGGCACGGAAACCGTTGCGCACGATGGCGGTGATGTAGGGCGATGGCAGCTGGCGGCCCTTGATAGACGGGCCGACTTGGTTTTCGTGGCAGTAGCCGCACATTTTGGCATAGACGTTTTCGCCGCCTTTCCAGACGCCGTCACCATCGGCAAAGACGCTACCCGCCAGCAGGGTCATCGGTAGGGCAAGGCAGACAGTGAGGGGCCATTTCACCGCTGGGCGGTTGAGGAGTGAAGACATTTCGTACTCCGTTCTCTTATGGGGAAGTGGGTTCATGGACGCCATGGTTCAGGTCAGAACGGATACGGCCTGGGGCTGTGTTGCAGGGTGATCCAATGGTCGGTGGTGAACTCCTCGATCGCCCAGTCGCCATTGAAGCGTCCAAGGCCGGAGTTCTTCTCACCGCCGAACGGCGCGTTGGGTTCGTCGTTGACCGGGATGTCGTTGACGTGGGTCATGCCGGCGCGGATGCGTTGCGCAAATTGCACGCCGCGCTCCAGGCTGGAGGTAAAGACGGCGCTGGATAGTCCATATTCGCTACAATTGGCCAGCTCCAGGGCGTGCTCGGCATCGCGGGCGGATTGAATGCCCACCAGCGGCCCGAAGATCTCTTCACGCGCAATGTCCATGTCGGCGGTGACGTCGCCAAACACATGCGGCGGCAGGACGTTCCCCTTGGCTTGCCCGCCCACCAGCAGATTGGCGCCCTCGGCCCGGGCGGTGGCGATCTTCGCTTGCAGGCCCGCCAATTGCTTGCTGTTGATCACCGGGCCGATCACGGTTTCCGCTTTATCCGGATCCCCGTAAGGCAGGGCTTTGACCCGCTCGACGAAGCGCCGGGTAAAGGTTTCCAGTAGCGGTTGCTCGACGATGATGCGGTTGATTGCCATGCAGATCTGGCCCTGGTGGAGGAACTTACCCACCACGGCGGCACTGACGGCCTGCTCGACATCGGCATCGGCCAGGACCACGAACGGACTATTACCGCCCAGCTCCAGGGCGATGTGCTTGAGGTGCTCACCTCCACTGGCGATGCGGCCGATGGAGCGTCCAACCTGGGTCGAGCCAGTAAAGGAAATGAACGATGGGACCGAGTGTTCGACGAAGGCATCGCCAATTTCCGCGCCGGCACCGACCACCACACTAAGCACGCCCGACGGCAATCCGGCTTCCTCGAAGATGCGCGCGAGCAACAGGCCGCCGGTGATAGGCGTATCGCTGGCGGGCTTGACCACTACCGCGTTGCCCAGCGCCAGGGCCGGAGCCAGGGAGCGGGCGGTCAGGTGCAGGGGGAAATTCCACGGGCTAATCACGCCGATCACGCCCAGAGGTGTGCGGTAGACACGGCTTTCCTTGCCAGGGATGTTGGAGGCAAGAATGCGCCCGTGCACCCGGCTTGGCAGGCTCGCCGACTCCAGTGTAATGGCGCGAGCGGAGCCCCATTCGATTTGCGCCTTGATACGCGTGCTGCCGGACTCACGAATGATCCAGCCAATGATTTCTTCACGGCGCTCGTCGAAGATCTTTACCGCGTTGAGCAGGACCTGAGCCCGGGCGGCCGGCCCTTGGGCTGCCCAATTGACCTGGGTTTCCTGTGCCTTGCGGTAAGCCTCATCGAGATCATCGCGATTGGCCTGGGTGATTTGCAGCAAGCGTGTCTGGGTGAAGGGGTCGAACACCTCCAGCGGACGATCGGTGCTACCGGCACGCCATTTCCCGGCGAGAGGTTGCAGTTCAAGGTTTTGATAGGTAGGGCGAGTAACGGTCATGGCGTTGTCTCTCTTATTGGGTGCTCATGACTTAGTAATAACAACTATCGTGCCAAACTCGATTTATTAATTAATTTATATAAAATCAAATAGTTATGTTTTTTTAGCGCGTCTGGACACAAATATTGAAACAGCGCGTGCGGAATTTTATGCAGAGGATGTCGCAGGCCGTTGAAAGCTCGACGCTTGATGTTTTTTTGTGCGTTTATCGGACGAACGAGGGTCAGAAGGCCTGTGGTCAATCATTGGCAGATTGACCGTGGGGGTTGTCCGGGCATACTGAAAAAATTACTTCCCAGCAGCTCATTGATCCTATGACTCGTCCCCCGCCTGACAAGAATCGCCGCCCTGCAGATGAGGAGTTTCTCAAGCAACTGCTTGGCCGACAAAAGCGCCTGATTGTCGACCGGGCCAGCCAGTTCGGCGCCAGTGGTCTGCCTTCGGCCGAGCAACTAGCTGAGACCGTGGCCTTCGCCCCACAGGACGGGAGCATCTGGTTATGCGGTCAGCGCGTGATGTTGATGCAAGGCTCGGCCTTCGGCGCGATCCGCCGTGAGCTGATCGACGCGCAGGGGTTCGATAAGGCACGTGGCCAGTTGACGCGCATTGGTTGGCAGGCAGGCGCGCGCGACGCCACCCAGGTCAGCGAACAATGGCCGGAAGGCGATCACGCCAGCTTGTACAGCGCCGGACCGCGACTGCACATGCTTGAAGGTATGGTCAATGTCGAGGTCGTGCGCTTCGAGATCGACTCGGGCCTCGGTCATTTCTATTCCGAGTTTTTCTGGCACAACTCACTGGAAGACGACGAACATATCGCTGCCTACGGCCTAGGAGGTGAACCGGCTTGCTGGATGGAGATCGGTTATGCAAGTGGTTACGCCTCTTCACTGCTCGGTCGCCTGGTGGTCTTTCGTGAGGAGGAATGCCGATCGATGGGGCATAAAGCCTGTCGCATCGTCGGCAAGCCAGCCGAGCAGTGGGACGATATCGATGTGGATCTGGCGTATCTGGACCCGGGGGATTTTCTCAGTCGCAGCACTTACTCCTCGGGCATAGAAACTACCGTCGCCGAACTGGAAGAGCCCGTCGACGGTATACCCTTGGTGGGTATTTCGGCGGCGTTCGTCGCGGCCAGTCAATTGTTGCAGCGCGTCGCGCCAACCCAGGCGACGGTGTTGTTGACCGGGGAATCGGGGGTCGGTAAAGAATTATTCGCCCGTACCCTGTATCAGGCCAGTTCCCGACAGCAGATGCCGCTGGTGGCCCTCAACTGCGCGACCTTGCCTGAGAACCTGGTCGAGGCCGAACTGTTCGGTGTCGAGCGTGGTGCCTTTACCGGCGCCGAACGATCGCGCCCCGGGCGTTTCGAGCGAGCCGATGGCGGGACGCTGTTCCTCGATGAGATTGCGACCTTGAGCTTTGGTGCGCAGAGCAAGATTCTGCGTGCCTTGCAAGAAGGTGAAATCGAGCGGGTCGGTGGCACGGCTCCGATCCGCGTGGACGTACGGGTCATTGCCGCGACTAACCTGGACTTGCGTCGCGAAGTCGAGGCCGGGCGTTTTCGTGAAGACCTGTTCTACCGATTGAATGTGTTCCCCATTCACCTACCGCCGTTGCGCGAGCGTCGCGAAGATATCCCGTTGCTGATGAGTTACTTCCTACGCCATTTCAGCCTGCGCCATGGGCGTCGGCCGGCGCGGTTCAGTACGCGGCTGGTCAACGCGCTGCTGACGTATCGGTTTCCCGGCAATATCCGTGAGCTACAGAATCTGATCGAGCGTGGTGTGATTGCCGCCGGTGACGGCGAGGTGATCGATATGGTGCACCTGGCCGAGGCGGGGGCGCCGTTGCTGGCAACGGCCATTGGCCTGACCCCCGAAGGGCGCCTTTCCGCTGTGCAGCGCCGGGATGAGCCCGCAGCCGAGGTGCAGGCAGCCGCAACCTCCACCGAAGGTTCGGGAGCAGGCCCCCTTCAAGAGCCGTTGCTGGAGAGTCTGCAGGCCTTTGTTTCCGGTCACCAACGGGTGTTGAACATATCCCTGGAAGAGATCGAACTGCGCCTGGTGCGACTGGCGCTGGAACGCTCGGGCGGTAACATCACGGCAGCAGCGCAGATGCTCGGCATGAGTCGAGCGCAGGTCAGCTATCGCCTCAAGGGGAGCTAGCGCCTAGTGCTTGTAGCGGCCTGCACTACGGTATCGGCCAGATAGTTGACGACAAACAACTGCCTGTAAGTACCCGGTGGCGGCAGAATCCCCATACCGTAGTTTTCGATGCCCAGTGCTACAGCCTGGCGAGACCGCCAAGCTTAACAGCCGAGAGCCTTATTCCTCGGAACTTTCGAGCAACAGGATTATCCATTGCGTATGCTCTGCCGGTCGCTTTGTTCGGAGGAGCGGCGCAGTTGCTCTCTACAGGGTTGATGAGGATGGCCGGAAGTAAACTTGCGCCCGCGTTCTATGCCACCGTTTGTGTATCGTTGGTTGCTGCGATTTTTTTGCGCTATACCGCTTCTGACGACGTTGAGTGAAAGAGAGTAATAAAAGTTTTTATAAGCTTTTTTCACAGCAGTTTTTAGGAGATATTTAATGATAAGAACGTTTCTTCCTCCCGATGCCCCCTTATTGCGTGAAGTGGCTACTCAGGTTGATAGGTTTTCGACTGATGAGCTACGAACCTTAGTATCTGATATGTTTGAAACCATGCGTGATGGTCGTGGAGTGGGCTTGGCTGCCCCCCAAATTGGGGTGAGCGCACGAATTATTGTCTTTGAGTTTTCTGGGGATGAAGAGCGAGCGCCTGGCGAACCTCTGATACCTCCTTCTGTACTAATAAACCCGGTTATTCTCTCGGGAGAAGGGTGGGCAGAAGGACGTGAGGGGTGTTTTAGTATTCCAGGGAAAATAGGTATTGTGCCTCGATACACGACTATCGAATACACGGCTCAAGATATTGATGGTCTTAAGGTTCAAGGCAAAGCAGAAGGTTTTCATGCCCGCATTATTCAGCATGAAGTCGACCATTTGAATGGCATTCTTTATATCGATATCGCCAGTGAGGTCTCTCCTTATCAACGAGAAACTATAGAGAATAAATAATCAGTTCTTTGGTACTCTCAATTCCCCATAAGTGGAAAATAAAAGCACCAAAAAAATTGCTCTCGGGTTAAGGATAGTCTGAAGTGGCCCGATATTTTCAGGTCATTTCGCCATCTGCGATTTAGAAAACAGCGCATCAGTCAAAAAACGATCAGATTAGCCGTGTATTTCATGCTTTTTAGCCACTGCGAGCCTCTCGCAGTGGTCGTTCCCCGCATTACAGGCGCTCCTCGCCCGCATTCGTCAGCAAATGTCGGTGCGCCATCCACAGGTTCGATAGCGCGAACAGCGTCACCTGCTGCGCGGTGTTCTTCGCAAGGCCACGCAAGCGCACCTTGGTATAGCCAAACTGGTGCTTTTTCAGCGTTTCCTTAAGGCAAAGAGGTGTCTACGAAACCCGGGGCGATTCACTATGAGTGACAAACTCTCGTTCACGAGAGGCAGTTTCTCATGGGTGAGTATTTTCTTGCAGTCGAAAAGAGAGGATTTTAGAAGCATGTATGAGAGGTCGCTTCTATGTGATTGCGGTATAGAGTTATCGAAATATCACATTCGACGGGAAAACTCATGAAAAGTATTAATGAGCTAATAGAAAGCCAAATTTCGACTAACACATTGATGATGTCGGAGTCGCACGTGAGTTTCAACTGACTGCGCCCGAAATACCCGTAATACTCGTTGCCGTCGGCTATAAATTCGTCGAAAGCTGGCCACAAAAGTCGCACAAGAGATTCAGTCAAGTACTGAAACTGGTTTAAAAGTCAGAGGCGTATGGGCTGTTCAGCCTATGGGCGTGTGACGATAGATGGTTGGATAGAAGGAGGGATACCAACTGTGCAAATATTTCTGAAAAAAGTTTAGGTAGGCCCGCACCAAGCGAGAGGGGTAGCGCTGGGATTGATAAAGCAAATGTGAAGTGGCTGCACGTTTCGTTGAGACATCAGACGACTTCACGGCGAAGAGACTGCCAGGGATGTCTTAAAAATATTTACGCTTTTAATACAGAAAGTCGTGTGCCGAAAAGCTCAGTAATTCGTTGCTTTACGGTTGGGGCTGAATACTGCTTTAACTTAAATTCGCTGCAATTATGCGAAATTTGATCAGAGTTTCCCAAATGAAAATAGGAGAGTGATTTATGAAAAGTATTAAATGTTTTTCAATTTCATTTTTTTTGTTTGTTGGTTTTAATTCTGCTTATGCAAGCGAAAACCAAGTTTCACTTTCGTTGCAGTCGTTGGCGGACTCTATGAGGTGGGACTCACTTGATAAATGCTCAGCAACATATGAGGTGGTTTTGCAAAAAACGGCAGACGCCCAAAAAGCTGTTGCCGAAGATCTAAAAAAATCAATTGTCAGCTCTGCTTACAATCAGTTTTTGCAGGGGCAAGTAAAAAATAAGTTGGACTCCCTATCTGCAGAGGTCAAATACCTACAGTCACGTTGCCAAGCTGGTGATTATGATGGCTCCTCGTTAAGTCTGGAAAGACCTGCTCGATTGGAGCAAATGTTACAAGAGTGGCAGTCGACCATTATCTGGGCTAAGGATGTCATTGAGTCTGAAAAATACCCAAACTTAACCTATGTTAATAAATCTCCTTCACTGATAGAAAATAAGGAACTCAAGCCTTTAGATAGGTTTGTAGATTGCACGGATAGCTATTGTTCGGAAATGGTCGTCATCCCCGCAGGTGATTTCGTTATGGGGGCAACTGAGGAGGAAGCCGTTGCCGAAAAGGTAAATGCCAAAGTACATGCGTGGGAAATTCCTCGTCATAAGGTGGTGATAAAGAAGCCATTTGCTTTGTCTTCAACGGAGGTGACACTGGGTAGCTTTCAGACGTTCGTTAATGAAACTGGCTACAGTTTACCAGAAGGCTGTACTTCACTAAGCCCGCCTGCAAATCCGCAAGTTGCTCTGGCTAAACTTTTTTTCTCTAAGGAAGCTAACTATAAAAATACTGGGTTTAAACAAGGAGAAAATGAGCCCGTAGTTTGTGTTCGTCGTGAAGATGGCCGCGCATATGCTGAATGGCTATCGAAAAAAACGGGGCATAAATATCGTCTTCCAACGGAGGCTGAGTGGGAATATGCCGCACGAGCAGGGACTCAGACAACCTTCTTTTGGGGTAATAATCGAGACGAGGCATGTGGTTATGCCAACGTTTACGATTTGACCACGGATGAATATTATAAATATGGATTCAGTAAGTTTATGTGTAGCGATAAGCAGATTTCTACTGCGCCGGTCGCATCATTCAAGCCGAATAATTTTGGTATCTACGATATATTGGCGAATGCTAGGGAGTGGGTTGACGATTGCTGGCACTATAGTTATAGCAATGCACCGACTGATGGTTCAGTTTGGGGGAAAGAGAATAACGGGTTGTGTCACTTTGGCGTATTGAGAGGAGGGGCATGGGCGTATAATACGGTAAACGTCAGGATTGCCTATCGGAATGCCTATTTCTCTTCGCAGGCCCGTGCTTTTATGTGGGGTTTCCGATTGGCCAGAGATATTTAGTTATCAAGCTACTGGATGCCTTTTTCTCAACCGTTCGGGTCACCTTTTAATTGGTTATTCGTGAACTACGGGGCGCACGGCCTATGCTTAACAGGCCGTTGAAAAATTCATTCCTATCTCCCCCAACCCGCCAAGCTTGAGATTTTTCAGCCGCTCAGGCTTGGCGCTGCCCTTTATCCCGCCTCAGTCAGCGGGTGTTTTGCCAGTTCCAGCGCAAATATTCACCTAGGGGCGATTTCTAGGCGCACCTCGCCTAAACATGCGACCCACCCCACCCGCCTGACAAGCTCTCCAAACAGATCAAGTTGTGCACCGAAAAGCCCTGCAGCTCACGCGCCATCTGGACAAAAAAATTCTGGTTGTAGCTTTTGTCCGCACCCTGAGATCGGGTCCACGCATTGGCTCGGTCTTCCGCTGACATTGAAGAACATGACGGGGCGTTTGCCAGAATCCAATTCGGTTCGGTCTTTTTCAACAACCTAATTAGTGCCTCTTGAGCCAACACCGTGGTTGGTCATTCTTTTAAGTTCAGTCTGCGGGCTGGCGGCGGGTTTGGGGTTGGCGTCGATTACGCCTTCTACCTGCGTTGCTTGGGTGAAGTCATTTGTGGGTGATCAAAAAACGGAGGCTTGCTTCGAGTATTTTGTTTTGTAATGATCACTAAGTAAGTTGATTTTATCTGAAGACAACTCTGGACCGAGGACAAGGCCATGAAAAATCGTCTGCTTTCCCCGTTGAAAATGGGGCGTGTTGAGCTGAAAAACCGTGTTGTCATGGCGCCTATGACACGCTCGCGGGCCAAGCATGGCAGTGATGCACCCACCGCGTTGAACGCCCTCTACTATGCCCAGCGGGGCAGTGCCGGATTGATCATTACCGAAGGCACACAGGTTTCCCGCCAGGGCCAGGGCTATGCCTATACACCCGGTATTTACTCAAGCGAGCAGGTGGCTGGCTGGAAACAGGTAACCCACGCCGTACACGAGGCCGGTGGCTTGATTGCGGCACAACTCTGGCATGTGGGCCGCATGTCCCATGCGTCGTTGCAGGCCCAGGGGAGCGCGCCGGTTGCACCGTCCGCCATCCAGGCCCAGGCCCAGGTTTTTATCTCGGACGGCAAGGGCTCGGGCCTGATGGCGCCTGCCGAGAAACCCCGGGAGATGACGCTTGATGACATGGCGTCGGTCAAGCAAAGCTTTGTTGAGGCGGCCCGGAACGCTGTGGCCGCGGGCTTCGATCTCGTCGAGGTACACGGTGCAAATGGCTATTTGTTTGATCAGTTTCTGGCGACAGGCACCAATAAGCGGCAAGACGCATATGGCGGCTCATTGGCAAACCGCGCCCGCTTCCTGTTGGAAACCGTCGATGCGTTGATTGAGGTCGTGGGGGCTGATCGGGTAGGGGTGCGCTTATCGCCGTGGGGAACGATCAGTGACATTCAAGACGATGAGCCCGAAGCGATGGCATTATTTTTAGCGCATGCTCTTGATCAGCGCGACATTGCCTACCTGCACCTGGCGGAATGGGAGTGGACTGGCGGCCCGGCTTACCCCGAGGGTTTTCGCCAGCGTTTGCGATCGGCCTTTCAAAAGACCTTGATCGTTTGCGGCAACTACGATGCAGAGCGTGGAGAAGCCCTGCTCGCCGAAGGCCTGGTAGATGCCATTGCCATGGGGCGTCCGTTTATTGCCAATCCAGACCTGGTGGAACGTATCCGCCAGGCCGCGCCTCTTGCTGAAGCAAATCCGGCGCTGTTTTACGGCGGCGATGCCAAGGGCTACACCGATTATCCGGTTTACTCGCCTGCTTGACCCTGGTCGATGGGGCGCGCATGCACTCGCTGCAGCGTGCCTGCCTGGACAAGTCATATTGCCGGCCTAGCGAAGCCATCCTCTGGCTGGCGTTGTAAAAGTAGACGGATCTTTTAACGTGCCCCTGTCAGCATCCGTGGGGCGCGCCGTTTCTAACGCACGTACCCGAGGAAAACCCATGCATATCAAGGCAGCAGTTGTTCGCGAAGCCGGCGGCCCCTTTTTGATCGAAGACCTGGAGCTTGAAGCGCCCGGAGCCGGCGAAGTACTGGTGAAGATCGTGGCCTGCGGGATCTGCCACACTGACGTGATCATCCGCGACCAGTTTTACCCCACGCCGTTGCCGGTGGTCTTGGGCCATGAGGGCGCCGGTGTCGTTGAAGCCGTAGGGCCCGGTGTCAAGACGGTCAAGCCGGGTGATCATGTCTTGATGTCGTTTTCGGCCTGTGGCACATGCCCCAGTTGCCTGGACGGCGCCGTCGCCTATTGTCATCACCATATGCAGATGAATTTCTCTGGCATGCGTTACTCCGGGACCGCCTGGGATGTGCCAGCGCCGCTGTTGAAACGCTTGCCGTCGGGCAAGGAGGAACGCATCAACGGTGCGTTTTTCAACCAGTCCGCGCTGGCGACCCATGCGATTGCCACCGAGGCCAACGTGGTGGTGGTCGACAAGGACGTTGACCTGAAAACCCTCGCGCCGCTGGGCTGTGGTTTCCAGACCGGGGCCGGGGCTATTCTCAATACCTTGAAGCCGGACGTCGGCTCATCCCTGGTCATCACGGGAGCCGGCAATGTCGGGCTGGCGGCGGTGATGGCGGCGGCGGTTGCGCGGTGCTATCCGATCGTGGTGATCGACCAGGTGCCGCAGCGGCTTGCACTGGCCAAGACGCTGGGCGCGACCCATGTCTTTGATTCGTCCCAGGTGGATGCGCTGGCGTCGGTGCTGGAACTGTGCCCGGACGGGGTCAACTATGCACTGGACACCACCGGTCACCCCCAAGTGCTGCGCTCGGCCTTCCAGATGTTGCAGGCCCGCGGTATCTGCGGCCTGATCGGGGGCTCCAAACTGGGCACTGAGGCCAGCCTGGACATGACCCATCTGCTGTTTGGGCGGACGGTGCGCGGTATTCTGCAAGGGGACAGCAAACCGAAGAAATTCATCCCGCAATTGGTGCAGTTGTATCGCGACGGGCTATTCCCGATTGACCGCCTGATCCGCCACTACCGGCTTGAAGAGATCGAGACGGCAATCGCCGATATGAAGTCCGGCGCGGTGATCAAGCCGGTGTTGCTGATGGACTGAGTACAGGCGCATGCGACATGGCCGCCGGGGAGGCGGCCATGTCGCTGGCAGTCTTCAGCCCAGCGGGTCGATCACCCCCGGCTGTAGCACCACATGCTTGTACTCCAGGAAGTCTTCCAACTGCGCGACACCACGCAACCGGCCACGACCGCTTTGCTTGTAGCCGCCTTCCTCGAATTCGTCGCGCATGGCGGCCCAGTCATTGATCCACACGGTACCGGCCTCGATAGCGGCGGCCATGCGAAGCGCACGGTCACCGTCACGGGTCCAGACACTGGCCGCGAGCCCGTATTCACTGTCGTTGGCCAGCGCCACCGCCTGGGCTTCGGTGTCGAACACTTGCAGGGTCAACACCGGGCCAAAGATCTCGCGTTGTACGATATCGGCCTTGGGGTCGCTGATTTCCAGCAAGGCAGGCTGGTAAAACGCGCCCTTGGCCAATGGCCCCTCGGTGATCGGGCCTCCGCGCACAATCACGTTGGCCCCCTGGTCGATGGCTTCGATCACCATTGCCTCAACGCGTGCGACGCTGTTCTTGTCGATCAGTGGGCCCATGTCGCTGCTCGGGTCTGCTGCAGGCCCCGCCTTGACCTGGCGCAGGCGCTGGGCCAAACGCTCGCGCACCTGGTCGACGATCCCGGCTTGTACCAGCAGGCGGCTGCCGGTCATGCAGAATTGACCGGCGAACACGGTCAGTGCTTTCTCGATTTTTGGCAGCGCGGCGTCCAGGTCGGCATCGTTGAACACGACAATGGGCGTCTTGCCCCCCAGCTCCAGGCCGAAACGCTTGAGCAGGGGGGCGCCGCTGGCGCTGATGGCGCGACCGGTGCTGGTGCTGCCTGTGAAGCTGATGGTCGGTACATCCGGTGAGCGCACCAGGTAATCCAGCACTTCAAACTCACCGGTGACCATATTCACCACCCCAGGCGGCAGGCTCTTCACTTCGCTCAGGATCTGGGCGAGCAGCGCGTTGGTCTGGGCTGTCTGGCTCGGCATCTTGATGACGGTGGTGCAGCCTGCCGCCAATGCCGGCGCCAGGGAGCGCACCATCAGCGCCACGGGTGAGTTCCATGGCACGCTGATCCCGGCCACACCCAGGGGCTCGCGCAGGACCATCGAAAACCGCCCGGCACTCCATTGGGCCGCGCGGCCATAATCGCTGAAAATCAGCCCGGCACAGTAGCGCAGGCCGGGCGCGGCGAGGGAAATCTCAAACATCGCTTCGCCCGCCACTTTGCCGTTTTCCAGGCTCAGCAGTGCCTGCAAGTCGGCGGCGCGGGCTTCAAAGCGCTCGGCCATTTCGTGGAGCACACGGGCGCGCAGCTCGCGGTTGCTTTTCCAGTCCGTGGTCAAGAAGGCCCGGTGCGCGGCGGCGACCGCAGCCGCAGCTTCGCCTGCCATGCCCTTGGCATAGCGCCCGATTTCATGACCGGTGGCCGGGTCGATGCTTTGCCCGTGTTGTTCGCTGTCGTGCCATTGGCCGTTGATCCAATGCCGTGCTACGACCTGTTGGGTGGCGTTGCCTGGGAGGGTGGTCATCGAGTATTCCTCTGGAGGTGAGACAACAAAGGGTGCCCGAGGGGGCACCGGGCTTACCCGGCCCACCGAGCAGCAAAACTAGTCCAATCAGGCAGTGGCCGAGGTTTGTTGCGTGGCCGCCACGCGCAGGCTTTCGAGCAGGTCTGGCAGGCTCGGGTCGGGATGCGGTTCATCGCGCCAGCACATGCCGAGCGAGCCCTGGGCATTGAGTTCAAAGGCCAGCGGCACGATCAGGCGTCTTTGTGTGAAGTGCTCGGCCACACGGTCCGAAGCGATCGACAGCATGTCGCTGTATTGCAGCAACCACAGGTTGCCCACCAGGGACGACGACTCGATACGATAGGGCAGCGGCCCCTGGCCCACATGGGTCAAGGCTTCGTCGAGTTTGCTGCGGATCGGTGTGCCCGCCGGCCAGACGATCCAGTCGTACTGACGCAAATCGTCCCACCCCAGCCTAGGCAGTCGGGTCAGCGGATGGTCTGCCCGGCAGATCACCCGCATGCTTTCTTCATACAGGCATTCGCTGCGCAACGCGGTGCGCGGGGTGTAGTTGTCCAGGCGTCCCACCACCAGGTCCAACTGCCCCAGCTCCAGGCGTTCGAGCAAGGTGTTCATGGTGCCTTCCTGCAATTGCACCTGGGCTTTGGGGTGGCGTTTGAGAAACTGGATGATCGCAGCCGGAACCAGGTTGGGCGCGGATGCCGGCGAGGTGCCGATCACCACGCGATAGGACATTCCGTCCTGCATGGCCAGCAGGTTTTGTTGCGCACGATCCATTTCGCTGAGCACGCGCCGCGCATGGCCCAGCAGCACCCACCCTTGGGCCGTGGGCGTGAGGCCACGGGCATGGCGCTCGAACAGCGGTGCGCCAACGTACTCCTCAAGCTCCTTCAACCATTTGGACAGCGCCGGCTGGGTACTGAAGGTCACGCGCGCGGCCTCACTGATGCTGCCGGTTTCGCCCAGGCTGACCAGCAGATGCAGGTGCTGTACGCGCAGTCGTCGGGTCCAGTCGATGCTCATGGCGGGGTCTCAACAGTGGAGGAATTACCCATACAATAAATAGCATGGATGAATGAAGAAATACCATTATTAGAATATATCTGGCCCCATGATAATCGGTGCACAACGATTGGTCAGCTCGAATGGGTGCCCTGTGAACAACAACGTTAAATCCGAACGCGAGGCGTTTTACCAACGCATTGATGCTCACCACTTGTTTCCCCTGTGGGAGCGCCTGCATAGCCTGGTTCCAGCCTCGCCGGCCGGTGCCTGCCAACCTGCGCTGTGGCGCTATTCGCAATTGCGGCCATACCTTGAGGAGGCCGGCCGGCTGATCTCTGCCGAGGAAGCCGTTCGCCGTGTCCTGGTGCTGGAAAACCCGGCGTTGCGCGGCCAGGCCGCGATCACGTCCAGCCTGTACGCCGGCTTGCAGTTGATCCTGCCCGGTGAAATCGCTCCCAGCCACCGGCATACCCAGTCGGCCCTGCGGTTTGTGGTGGAAGGGCGCGGGGCGTTTACCGCCGTGGACGGCGAGCGTGCCAGCATGGCGCCGGGCGACTTTATCATTACGCCGTCCTGGGCCTGGCACGATCACGGCAACCCGAGCCTGGAAGAGGGCGGGGAGCCGGTGGTGTGGCTCGATGGCCTGGATATTCCGCTGGTGCGTTTTTTCGACGCCGCCTTCGCTGAGAACTACGAGCAGCCGGTGCAGCCCATCAGCCGCCCCGAGGGCAACAACCTGGCGCGTTTCGGCATGAATATGTTGCCGGTGCGCCATCAGGTCAGTTCCCACACGTCGCCGATTTTCAAATACCCCTACGAGCGCAGTCGCGAAGCACTGGACACCTTGCTGCGCCAGGAGCAGATCGACCCCTGGGAGGGCGTGAAGCTGCGCTATGTCAACCCGGCCACCGGTGGTTCGCCGATGGCGACCATCGCGACGTTCATGCAGATCCTCCCACGCGGTTTCCGTGGGCAGACCAGCCGCAGTACCGACGCCACGGTGTACTCCGTCGTCGAAGGCAAAGGCCGGGTCTTGATCGCCGGCCAGCCCTTCGATTTCGAGCCCCGCGACACGTTTGTGGTGCCGAGCTGGGCCGCCGTCAGTTTCCAGACCGAGCAAGAGTGCGTGCTGTTCAGTTTTTCCGATCGGCCGGTGCAGCAAGCGCTGGGCCTCTTGCGTGAATCCCGTGAATCTCTTTGAAACCCCGGAGTCGACCATGACTTATGCCGTTGCCCCTCAAGCCGTCACTGCCCTTGCCATTGATGGCAGTGCCGACACGTTTCCTGTGCGCCGCGTGTACTGCGTGGGCCGCAATTACGCGGCCCATGCGCGTGAAATGGGGTTTGATCCCGACCGCGAACCGCCGTTCTTTTTCTGCAAGCCCGCGGATGCGGTAGTACCGCTGCAACCGGGGCAGACCCTGGAATTGGCGTACCCCGCCGAAACCAGCAACTATCACTACGAGATCGAGCTGGTGGTGGCGATCGGCAAAGCGGGCAAGGACATTGCCCTGGAACACGCCAATGAGCACGTCTGGGGGTTCGCCGTCGGTTTGGACATGACCCGTCGCGACCTGCAAATGACAGCCCGCGAAATGGGACGCCCCTGGGAGTTGGGCAAAGCCTTTGACCAGTCCGCGCCCATCGGCCCGTTGACGCCGGCTGCCGGTTTCCAGGGCGCCGCCAGTGCCGGCTTATGGTTACAGGTCGACGGTGAAGACAAGCAACGCAGCAGCCTCGACAAGCTGATCTGGTCGGTGCCGGAAACCATCGCCTATCTGTCGCGTTTCTTCGAGCTCAAACCCGGCGACCTGATCATGACCGGCACGCCTGAAGGCGTCGGCCCGGTGGTCGCCGGCCAGTTGATGACCGGGGGTGTGGATCACCTCGGGGTGATCAGCGTTCGTGTGGTCTGAGCCCAGGTTTTTTGTAGTCCAATGATTGGAGGCTCCCATGCAGCTCTACAGTTTTTTCAACAGCTCCACCTCCTACCGTGTGCGTATTGCCTTGGCCCTCAAGGGGCTGAGCGTGGACTACCACGGCATCAACCTGCGCAGCGGTGAACAGCGTTCGGCACAGTACCTCAGTCGTAATCCGTCGGGGGCGGTGCCACTGTTGATTGACGACGATGGCACGGCCCTCAGTCAATCGCTGGCCATCATTGAGTACCTTGACCAGACCCGCGAAGGCTTGCGCCTGATTCCCCTGGCGCCGCTGCAACGCGCGCGGGTCATGGAAGTGGCGATGCTGATCGGCTGCGATATCCACCCGCTCAACAACGTGCGGGTGCTGGGCTACTTGCAGCGTGAGCTGGGGGTGGACAACCGGCAAAAATCAGCGTGGTACCAGCACTGGGTCGAGCAGGGCATGCAGGCGCTGGAAGGCCTGTTGCAACGCCACGGGCAGGGGCCGTATTGCTTCGGTGAACAGCCTACCCTGGCGGACTGTTGCCTGGTGCCGCAGGTGGCGAATGCGCTGCGCATGGGTTGTGAGTTGGAGCACTTTGAACGGAGCATGGCGATCTATCGCCACTGCCTTGAACACCCCGCCTTTATCCAGGCAGCCCCGGAGCAGCAACCGGACTACATTGCCTGACCGGCGACTCACGGGTCGGGGCCCACGCCTCGACCTGACGTTAAACCTAACGGCAACGGTCAATCAGTCATGGAAAACATGCCAAGCAGTGCGCAATGCAACTATCACCAATTGCACGATTGGAGCAATGAGGTCAACAGCACCCTGGTCAATCTGGACTACTGTGCAACCGACAGTTTCTGTGGGTTCTACCAGCATGTTTCCAGTCGCGACGTCGTCGTCGCACGTTTGCGGGGCACGGCCCACTGCACCTCCCGGTCGCTGTTCAAACTGCGCCAGGTCGACAGTGATTTCGTGCTCATGCTCTACGTCAAGGCCGGCGACATTGGCCTCAGTCATCGCCGCCATGACGGCGGCCTGCCGCAGGGCAGCCTGGTAGTACTCGACAGCAGCAAGCCCCATGAGCTGGTCATGGACGGTTGCTTTGAGCATATTGCCTTGCGCATGTCCAAGCGGCGTTTTGCGGCCTTGCACCCGGCAGCGCTGCTGATGCTGGACGAACCCCTTGTCGAGATCAGCGCCGACAGCCAGGCGGCAACCGCCATGCTTGAACTGGTGCTGTCCGCTGGCCCTGTCCGGGCCAGTGCCGTTGAAACCATGACTGAAGCCGCCACAAAAATGCTGTGCGAATGCGTGGCACACCTGGCGCCCGCCGCCACGCGCAAGGAGGCAAAAATGCCGATGCTTGCCGCGCAAATGCTCAGCTCGCTGGACCGCAATTTTTCCGATCCGCAGTTTTCATCCTCGCGCCTGGCGCAGGAGCTGGGGGTTTCCCGACGCTATGTGGACCTGGTGTTGTCCCGCCAGCACCAGACCTTTGGCAAGCTGCTGCTGGAGCGACGCCTGGCGCGCTGTCACCTGTTGCTCTGCGACCCGCGGTATCTGGGGCGCTCCATTACCCAGATCGCCTTCGACTGCGGCTTCAATGACCTCTCGAACTTTTCCAAACGTTTTCGCGAGCGCTACGGCATTGCGCCCCGCGCCTTGAGAAACGCCAGCAACGCCCACTGAGCGGCGGTTCGGGCGACGGCTCAAACAGACACGTGCGCGTGCTCTGGCGGTAACGGCCGCGGTCTTTCTGGCCTGTCTTCGAGTCCCTCGATTCAGGGCCCCTCCAGTCACATCAACAGGTATTGAACATGAGCGTATCGAACAGTCGCTGGGATTCGCGCTATGAGTGCAAGGCGGTCCTTTTATTGGCGTTGGGTTTTGGTCTGGTGGGGTTGGACCGTTTTATCATTCTGCCGCTGTTCCCGACCATGATGCGGGACCTGGGCCTGGATTATCAGGACCTGGGTAATATTTCCGCGGCGCTCGCCATCGCCTGGGGCGCGGCCTCGATAGTGATGGGGCGGGTCTCGGACCGTATTGGCCGACGCAAGGTGATCATTCCGGCGGTGCTGCTGTTCTCGCTGCTGGCCGGCTTTTCTGGATTGGCCGGTGGCGTGGCGGCGTTGTTGCTCATCCGGGTCGCGATGGGGGTTGCCGAGGGCGCGTTTACCCCCACGTCCATTGCCGCCACGGGCGAAGCCTCCCACCCGAAAAGGCTGGGGATGAACATGGGTATCCAACAGGCGTTTTTCCCGCTCCTGGGGTTGGGGCTGGCACCGATTCTGGCGACCCAGTTATTGCTGGTCTTGCCATCCTGGCGGTGGGTCTTTGCGGTGGTGGCGCTGCCAGGTTTTATCGTCGCCTGGTTGCTGTACCGGACCTTGCGGGAAACGGCGGCGCTCGCGCCCCGGCCGAGCGCGGTACAACCGGTCAAGGCCGAGGGTGTGAAGTGGAGCCATACGCTCAAGCACCGCAACATAGTGATCAACATCGCCGGCATGCTGGTGATGCAGATGGCGTTGAGCGTGGTGGCGGTGATGCTGCCCAACTACTTGACGGATTTCTTGCACCTGGGCATGCAGCAAATGGGCTTCATTATGTCGGCGCTGGGCCTGGGTGGGTTTTTCGGGATGGTGATCATGCCGACGCTTTCCGATCGGTTCGGACGTAAGCCGGTTGCCGTGTGGTGTTGCCTGGCGACGGCACTGTGTATCGGCTTGTTGACCCGTACCGGCGCCGAGCCCGTGCAGCTGTTTATCCTGTTGTTCCTGGCGATGTTCTTCAACTTCGGCGTGGTGTGCATGATCGTCGGGCCGATGACCAGCGAGTCGGTGCCGGCGGCGCTGACCTCGACTGCGACCGGGCTGGTGGTGGGGATCGGGGAAGTGTTTGGAGGTGGGGTGGCGCCGGCGATTGCGGGTTACATCGCCTTGCATTACGGCATCGAGTACACCTTGTATCTGTCGCTGGGTGGGGCAGTGGCTGGCTTGCTGGTGATGGGGTTGTTCAGGGAAACCGCGCCTTCAAAAGTCCATGGCCTGCCTCAGGTGGTTTCTTCGTAAGGGAGTGGGGCGGACTGTTTGACGTGGCTCAACAGTCCGCCCGTGTTGCGTCTCAGGGCGACTTGGGGGCAACGCCGAAGGGGTTGTCAATGGCGTAGCCCCAGCTCCCGTCAGGACGTTTGGCGGCGATATCAGCGCCGGTCCCGGAAAGATCCACGGGATTGCCTTGCGGGTCCGTGCCTTTTATCGACCAGTCGGAAATGATAAGGGCGGTTTCCTTATTTTGATAAATCTGCCGAACGACCATTTTGATCGGCACCTTCGGCGCCATGAATTGTGTGAGCGCTCCACGGATCTGTTCCGGGGTGTTGAGGCTTACACCGGGAGAGGGGACAAATATCGAGTGTGGATCATACAAACGCATCAAGCCGTTCAGGTTATTCGCGTTGAAGTCCTTTTCAAAGGCCTGTGCAACTTGGAGTGGGGTTTGCGGGAGCGCCTGTGCATAGGAAAAGCCGGCGAATGAGAGTGTTAATAAGGCAAAGGTTATATTTTTTAGGTTTGTCATTTTAATCTCCAATACCGTTTGATGATTTTTCAAGTGGCACTGAAGAGTGTGAAGATTTTTTGAACCGTGAAAAACAGCGGTTTAGTGAAGGCTATTTTAAATATTGCTTAATAACCAAGCAGGCACTATGCCTGCTTTAAAGAGCACTCGAGCACAGGCCTCAGGCCAGGTCTTGTGGGGCCAGGTGCAAACCCTGGTCTGACTTCATGACTTCAAAGGCCCATTCTGCGAAGTTGCGCACCCGGGTGGAAAGGTGCTTTTTTGTCGGATAGACAATGTGAATTGGTCGTGGTGTGAAATGCCACTGTGCAAGAATGGGAACAAGCGTTCCAGCCTGCACATAAGATTGAACCGCAAAAGGGGCTCCAGGGCAGACACCACTCCCGGCAAGGCAGCTTTGGATCGCTATCTCTGGATCGTCAAACTGCGTGCATTCGCGGGCTTTGACGTCCATGGCATCTTTTTTCGACAATAAACGCCATGTCCCCTTGGCATTGAACCAACTGATCTTGCGGGTATTGGCCAAGTCTTCAGCGGTGGCGATAGGACCATATTCCTCAAGGTACTGTGGCGCTGCATACAGGCCCAACTTCACGTCGCACACATGCCTTGCCACCATTTCGGAATCCTCCAGGTGCCCGCCCCGTATGGCACAGTCGATGCCTTCTTCCGCCAGATTACTTATACGGTCGCTGCTTCTCAGGCTCAGAGCAATATTCGGGTGGCGCTGATAAAACGCTTCCAGGCGTGGCGCGATAATCCAGTGGGCAACGGACCTCAGGGTCTCGACACGTACTTTTCCTGAAAAGTGCGCGGGGTCTGTACTGAGCGAGCCTTCAAGTTCTTCGATCGCCTCCAGGATAACCAGGCATTTTCCAAAGTAGATGTGCCCGTCTTCGGTGAGGCTTTGCGCCCGGGTCGTGCGGTTGAGCAAGCGTACGCCCAGCACGCGTTCAAGGTCAGTGATCCGTTGGGAGATCCGCGCGTTGGGCAGGCCTAGCGCCACGGCGGCACGCGTGAAGCTGCCGGTTTGAACGACTTTGACGAATGTCGCCATTGCGGTGAGTTTATCCATGGTGCTCAGGTTGGCCGATGAGTGAGGGTTGTGCTGAGGTTTTCTGACTTTCGACGCTTGGCCGTATGGCTTGGGCATTCACCAAAAAACTTGCGGTAGTCTGAAGCAAAACGCCCCAGGTGAGTGTAGCCCCAGTCCATGGCGATCCCCGATATCTGTGAGTTGGCGCGATCGCGCATAATGGCCTTTCTGATTTCTTCAAGGCGGTAGCGGCGGATATAGAACATCGGAGGCACGCCGATATGTTTTTTGAAGCCGTTGAACAACGTGAGTCGGGAGACGCCACTGCTCGCGACGATGGCATTGAGTTTGATCTCTTCCTTGGCGTGGCGGTGGATAAAGTTGAGTGCCCGTTGGAGAAAGTTGGGCAGGTTTGCATTAAAGACCTTGTCCAGTGCGCTTGAGTAATTATTGGGCTGCGCCAGGATCAGCCCTTTGACCAGGACGGACTCTATTTCACTGGCCAGCCCCTGGTGTACCAGGCAACTATCGGCGCGGCAGGCCTCATCGGTAAAGTGCCTGGCCATTCTCCACCAGCCGGCTGATGGACCGCTGACATTGTTCATGTCCGGGATAAACTGCAGGTCTTCCTTGATCGGTCTATGGAGAAGGCTTTCCAGGCTCGCTCGCATTAATGCGCCTGGAATCACGACCTGGATTTTTTTGCAGTCGTTGGAGATGTAGAGTTTCTGGCCAATATTAGGCGAGAGGATCAACCCGTTGTGCTGATCGGACAAAATGCTCCGATGCGCGCTTTCCCACCGCTGATGGCCGTAAATGGGCAGTTCAATGCTATAGCTTTCCAGGGGGTCGTGTGCGTCGACGCTGATAGTCACGTCTGTACCGTATTCGATGTAGCCGACGCTCACCGCCTGTAATAAGCGGGAGGTGTGCCTGAAGTGTATTCTTTTTGGCGAATGTACATTCAGGCTATGTGGCCCGTACACGGTCGTCGTCCACGACTGGGCTACCTCTGAATCACAGAGGTCAATGTGAGTCACCTGGTGGTTGGGGGTGCCGGCCTGTGGCTTTAATGAGCTCATCGTAAATGACCCTTGGCGTGCGCGTATAAACACAGGGTTTTTAACATGTCAGCCACGCGGCAAAGTTGAGTACTCCTTAAAAAGCTGCACTATCAGGATAATCAGTTCTTGTTTCTGGATTCCGTTGTTTTTATGCATACGGGATGGATAAAAACATTTAATTGCCGGGATAGCGACGGCTCGGCATAGTCGATTTTAATGCCCCCCAAGCAGCCGGGTAGTACGGGCTGTTTAAAATAAAAATGCTCAAAAAACAATAAAAAAGCAGGGGCGAAACATGAGATATGTCGGATGCGTGTCGTTACTGTTCGTGGTGTGTGGTCAAAGCGTTGCAGATGATTTTTTTAAACCCTATGTGCTGACCGATATCGGTTGGAGTTCGACCAGTAATATCAATGGCGAACAGCAATATCATTATCAGGAGGGACGACTGTCCCCTAACTTTATTGGCCTCAAGGCCAGAAAGGAGTTTGGCAATGGCTATGCGGGGGTCATGAAGCTTGAGTCAGGCTATTCTTTGCAGGATCTGAAAATAACCGGAGACGGGACTTTTTCTCGACAGATGTTTGCGGGCATAGACTCTGACTTCGGTCAGGTCACCGTGGGCAAGCAATGGGATTTCATGTTTGAGACCCTGGCGGTTGACCGCTGGGGCGAGAAGCTGCGTAACGTGCCGCTGCTGCAACTTCAAGCGGGACCCTTTTTTAATCTCGGGCTGCCCACCGGCTCGATTGACTATAACCGGGTGGCTGCGGGGTTCCCCACGGACCGGGCCGTCAAGTACCTCAGCCCGGATTTCAACGGCTTCAGTTTCGGCGTGATGCATGGCGATGGAGACCCGGGCAGTGATATCCGCTACGGGAAAACCCGCAGTTACAGCGTCAAGTATATCCAGTCCCCGCTTCGGGTCATGGCGGCCTATACCGACTCGCGTCATCGAGCCATCAATAAGGGACGTGACGGTATCCGGAACTACGGCGTCGGCGCCGCCTACGACTTTTCTTCGTTCATCGGCGACGTGTTGTATACCCGCACAGAAAACACCTATAGCCGTGGAGTCATCGACTCTTACGCAATTGGCGCGCTCGTGCCGGTTACCACCAACTCTTCGTTATATGCCAACTACATGTACTTGAAGGGCAATGCCAGGCTCAATAAAAACATGGCTAACCAAGTGGGTGTCACCTACGACTATCGATTTAACAAGAACTGGGATGCCTATGTGTCTGCGGTGTATCAAATCACCGGAGGCGATGATCAAAGTGCCTATATCTCTGGCGCCTACGGTGTTTCCACCGACCGCGAACAAAGTGTGCTGCATGTGGGTGCCCGGTTCTACTACGAATAATAAGTCTGATTTTAAAGACATCTCATGAGGAAGTTTTATGGCCGCTACTCAATCCACGACCGATGATCACTCCCTGAGCCCCGTGCCCGAAGATGCCCGGCATGGCTGGCTGCAGTTGTCCTGGAGTACCACCGGTATCGTGACGACATTGATACAGATATTCATCGGGGCGCTGGTGACTTTTGTTGCGGGCATCTGGATGGGGGTTATGGCCGGGCTGTTGGTGACGGTCGTAGGGGCCCTGCTGGGGTGGGGGGTGGGCCACGTTGCCTATAAAACGGGCTTGGCCAGCTCTATGTTGGCGCGCCAGCATGGTTTTGGCCGACGAGGGTCCGCCGTCGTGGCCTTGACGTTCGGGTTCATGATCATCGGGTTTATCGCGCTGGAAAATGCCTTGCTTTATAAGGGGCTGATTTTCTGGCTGGACCTGGATGACACGCTGGGGTTGCAAGTGCTTGTCTACGCAATCATGACGGCGGTGTGGGTCTTGCTGACGGCTTTCGGATTTGAACTGGTCTCTAAAGTCGCGTCCTATACCCTGATCGCATTTTTATTACTGCTGGGCTACATGCTGTTTGACGTGATCCATTCATCGGGCCAGAACTGGAGCGATGTCGTGAGTTTCGGCGCGCAATTCCCCGAGGAAGTGCTGGTCAAGATGGGGGCGGATACGCCATGGGGCAAGTTTGGCTTTTGCGTCAATGTCCTGATCGGCTCTGCCGGTGCGCTGGCCTTGATTGATGGGGATTTGGGGCGTTATGCCCGCTCTTCCAAGGATGTATTGATTGCCGCCTTTTTTGGCAATCTGTTTATGGATATCGTCATGCTCCTGGTGGGGGCGATTCTAATGTACGCCGGCACCGAGCAATTGGTCAGCTACTACGTATCGCGAGGCGTGTCCCATGCCGATGCGGTCCAGACCGTGTTGCAAAGCCCCGACAGCGTTGCCGCGGCGTTTATTGTGTTCGGTGGCTCGCTGGGAGCCGTGCTGCTGTTTCTGGCCCAGGGAAAAGCCCAGGTGCTCAATACCTACAGCTCCTCACTGTCCCTGACCAACTTGTTTGACGTGACGATCGGCTGGCGGCCTGGGCGCTTGACCTTTGTCATTCTGTCCAATGTCCTGGCATGCCTGATGCTGGTCGGCTCGATCCTCGATTGGGTCAATGGTTTTATTACCGTGCTCGGGGTGCTGACCACCGGTTTCGCCGGCATCATCATCGCTGACTATTTCTGGGTCGCGCCCCGGCGCCTGCAGGCCGGTGTCGTTGAGTTCAATTGGCCGGGGCTTATTACCGTCGTGGTCGGTTTTGTCCTGGCGCGCTATGGGTTCAAGGCCTGGATGCCGATTGAGTTTGTGACCTCGCTGCTCTCGTCCTTTTTGCTGTACCCGCTACTCAGCATGCTGATGAGCGGCAAACCCGTGATTGACGCTCAAGTGCGACGCGGTTAATCAAGGCAATGGGCGTCGAACCGTAAAACCAGCATTCACCGGATAGCCAGAGCGAGGCCTGGATAGGCGCTCGCCGGCTTTCACGTCCATAGTCAAGGTCTGGGCGCCATGCACCAAGCCAGCGGCGCCAGGTACAACGGCATCACCTCCAATCCAATGGCCAGAGGTCCCTGAATGGCAACCCCAACTACAACTCTATTGCCAGCGCTGACAGCACAGCTTGCGTGCGGTGGGGTACGTGTCATCGACCTGACACAAACCTTGTCGCCTTCCTTTCCGAGCCTGCAATTGCCTCCTCAGTTTGGCCAGGTCGCGTCGTTCAAGATCGAGCGCATCTCGCACTACGACGAAGCCGGGCCTGGCTGGTACTGGAACAACTTTACCTGTGGCGAGCATACGGGCACGCATTTTGATGCCCCTGTGCACTGGGTTTCCGGGCGCGATTGCCCGGATAGCAGCGTCGATACCATTGCCGTGGAGAATTTTATTGCACCTGCCGTGGTGATCGACGCCAGTGCCGAGGTGCTCGTCAATGAAGACTGGCTGTTGACCGTGCCGTTCCTGGTGGAGTGGGAGCGGCGCCACGGCTTAATCCCTGAGGGGGCCTGGGTGTTTTTGCGCACCGACTGGTCTCGACGGGCACACGACGCCGCTGCTTTTCTCAATCTGCGTGAGGATGGCGCGCATACCCCGGGCCCGACCCGCGAGGCCGTCGAGTGGCTGATTGAGCAGCGCAAGGTGCACGGTTTTGGTGTCGAGACCATCAATACCGATGCCGGCCAGTCCTACGCCTGGCCCCTGGCTTACCCTTGCCATACGTTGATGCACGGTGCCAACCGCTATGGTTTGCAGTGCCTCAAGAACCTGGACCAGTTGCCTCCTCAGGGGGCGTTGATTATCTCCGCGCCCCTGAAGATCGAAGGCGGTTCCGGTAGCCCTTTGCGCGTCTTGGCGCTGGTGGAGTAAGGGATGAAGGCGCAAGTGGATTCTCAGGTTATTTTTGTCGGCAGTGGGATTAACTCCCTGGTGGGCGCCGCACTGCTGGCCGTGCGTGGCAAGCGCGTGCTGGTGCTGGAGCGCAATGATCGGTTTGGCGGCTGTATCCGTACCGAGCAGTTGTTTGCCGGCTATCAGCACGAAGTCATGTCCTCATGGCACCCTCTGTTTGTCGGCAGTGCGGCGTACGCCGAGCTCAGGCCCGCGCTGGAACAGGCGGGGCTGGAGGTGCTGCCCAGCGAGTATTCCACCGGCCTGGTCCGACCGGATGGCTCCGGCCTGGCCCTCAAGGCTGACCTGGCTGATACGGTGCGCCGGCTGGATGCCCTGGCGCCGGGGGATGGCCAGGCCATCGCGCTTATGGCCGGGCATCTGTTCGGCCGGGATGCGGCTTTGACCTTTGGCCTGCTGGGCAAAAACCCTTATGGGCTGGGCTTGCTCCGGTTGCTGTTCAGTGAGTGGCGCAAACGTGGGCTCGATGGCCTGATGGCATTTACGGCCGAGGCCCTGGAAAGCTTCCGTCGCTGGTCTGAGCGCACCGTCCGCTCGGACACCACCCGGGCCTTGATTGCCCCCTGGACATTGCACTCGGGCCTGGGGCCGGATGATGCGAGTTCGGCGTTGATCGGCAAGCTGACCTTTGCGTCGGTGATCAACGGGGGGATGCCGGTGATCAGGGGAGGGGGCATCCGCTTGGTCGAGGCGCTGATGCAGATTATTGTGAGCCATGGCGGGCATTTGCTGTCCAGTGCCCACGTCGAACGTGTGGTCGTCGAGGGGCAGAAGCGCAAGGCCCGCGCCACGGGTGTGCAGTTGTCCGACGGGCGTCGTTTTCAGGCGAGTGAGGCGGTGGTGTGCAACGTTACCCCCCAGCAGCTTTATGGTGGATTGCTGGTGGATGTCCCGCCGGTACTGCGCGAGCGTGCCGAGGGTTATCGTTATGGCCGGGGTGGCATGCAGCTGCACTTTGCCCTCAGCGCCCCGCCGGCGTGGCTGGAGACGGAACTGCTCAAGGTGCCGCTGGTGCACCTGACCGAGAGCATGGAGCAGGTCTGTGCCTCGGTGACCGAGGCCAACAACGGCCTGTTGCCCGCACGGCCGACGCTCGCCATTGGCCAGCCGGTGGCAGTCGACCCCTCGCGTGCCCCGGCAGGCGCCTGGATCCTGTGGGTGCAATTGCAGGAACTGCCCTCACGGCTGAAAGGAGATGCGGCGGGTGAGATTGCGGTGCCGGCAGACGGCCAATGGAACGAGGGCGTGCGGGAAGCCTTCGCCGACCGGGTGCAAGCACGTCTGGAACGGGTCATGCCGGGGCTGGCCGGGCTGATTGTCGGCCGGCGGGCCTATTCACCGGCGGACCTGGAGGCGCTCAATTGCAACCTGGTGGGAGGGGATCCTTATTCGGGGATTTGCTCGCCGGATCAATTCTTCTGGCTGCGACCATTGGCCAGTACCGGGCAAGCCCGTGGTAACCGCACACCCGTGGGCAACCTGTTTCATATCGGGGCCTCCACCCACCCGGGCCCAGGCTTGGGGGCGGGATCGGGCACCCTGGTGGCCAACGAGATAGCGCCCGTCAGGTAGGCGCTCATCTCTGTTTGTAAGGGGCGGGCTTGCTCGCGATGGCGCAGTGTCGGTCATCGCGAGCAAGCCCGCTTCCAGACGCGCCCTAGCTTTTAGGGGCGCCGTCGCCAGCCTGCTCCCACATGCTGACATAGGGGTGTGAGCAGAACTCGATGATTGTTCCCCAAGGGTCCTGGCAGTAAGCAATCTCATAGCCTTTTTGCGGGTTGATCAGCAGGACGCCGCTGCGATCCTTGCCTCCCGCGGCCACGACACCGGCGACGGCCTCGGCCACATTGACGGCGGTCAGGCCCATATGATTGTAGCCGCCGAGCCAGAACTGGAAATTGTTCTCGTTGGGCTGTGACGGTGTCGCCTTGAACTGGAAAAGCTCCAGCCCGATGTTGTCTGGCGTCGCCAGGTGGGCAAAGCGGAACTGCTCGAACCCCTTGCCGTAAATGGCTTGGGCCGCTTTGCCCAGATCGCTGTCTTGTTCACTGACCTCGAGGGGGCCGGTGAGCAGGCGAAAGCCCAGTATGCTCACATACCAGTGGATCGCGGCCTCCAGGTCGGGAACCGTGAGCCCGAAATGGGGCGCCATAACCGTTTGAGTAATCACATTGAATCCTCCAGTGGGAGCAGGGCGAAAGCGGCATCGAAGTCCAGGGGCTCAATGCCGACGTAGGGTCTGGCTGGGTGTTTCGTTGTAGCGCAGCTTGTAGTCATTACTGAACCGGCCCATGTGGGTAAAGCCCCAGCGCAGTGCGACGCCGGCGATGTTGGTCACCTCGCCGCTGATCAGTTCGGCACGCACGCGTTCCATGCGCAATTCGCGCAGATGCTGCATCGGGCTGATGCCCAGGAAATCCTTGAAACCGCTGTAGAGGCTGCGCAGGCTGACCCCGGCCGCCTGCGCCAACTGCTCGGCGTTGATCGGCTCATGGGCGTGCGCACGCAGGTAGTCCTGGGCGCGGCGAACATGCCGGGGCAGGATGGTGCTGCGCCGGGCCGGTGCGCTTTCAGTGTGATTGTGCCGATGGGCCGTCAGCAGGATTGAGGCGGTCAGTTGCTCGATATGGGTCATGACCAGCTTGTGCTGGGCCAGGGCTGGATACTGGGTTGCGCAATCGAGCAGGTAAGAGAGCAGGCATCGCCAGGGGGCCGAATCCTGCCAGCGGAACCCGAGATCGAAACGCAAGGGGTGTTCCAATGGGTGGCCCAGGTGCCCAACCAGCGTGCGTTCGACCAGCGAGCGCGAGATCCTCAGCATGATCTGGTCGCTATCGCCACTCCACTGCATATTCGCCTCGTCTCCGGGGCTCAGGACTGACGCAAGCTCCAGTGACGACTCGATGCGCTGGCCACCGCTTTCGATCACGGCGCAGCCCTGGACAGGCATCTGCACCAGGAAACAATGCTCCAGGGGCCCGCGCTCGATCTGCACATTGGCGCCGTAGCGCAGGCGGCTCAGCGAGATGTCGCCCAGGGTCAGGTAATGCATGCGCGCGTCCAGGCGTTCGGCTTCGTTGGTCTGCTTCAAGTGATGATTGGCGATGACCTGGCCGACCATGGAGCGCACTTGCTCCAGGTCGGCGGACGCAAAAAGCAGGCGTTCCGGTTCGTTGAGAACGCGCTCGGATGAAAAGAGCACGGCCTGCCCGCGCACGGGCGAATAGGTGGAGGTCGGAATATTCTGCACAGGTGCTACCCCTCTCGGAGCTTGGCCGGCTATCAGCCTGATTATTGTTATGAACAACAGCCTCGACCGTGCAGGCCTGGGGCTCTGCGCTATGAGGCTTGCTGATATTTCATATGATTATTCATATTGTTTTTCTGTGGTGAATTATTAATCTCACGGTCCGCCGGAAAATGCAATGTATGACGGGCATGCTGGATAAACGGTGTGCCCATCAGGTAGACGTCTTCCGGTAAATAGCGTGAATGTCCTTTAAATAAAGGTCTTTCCCCGAATATCTGCTGGTGAAAATACGTCGCTTTTCTTTGCGGCCTTCAGCCAGGATGGGCTGGGCCGGGTCTGTTCTTATCCTTGTACTGCTATGCATATCCAGATCTTGCAGCAAGATTGACTACATGATTATTCATGCATTGACGCGACTGCCTCCCCGTATGAAGGTAGAAGCCATAGACAGTTTTGTTCACTTGATCTGAGAGATAAGCACCATGGCCGAGCGATCCTTTGTCCAGGAAGTGAAGAAGTTGCGTGCTGGCGCCGGCGAGGTGTTCAACGGCGAAGGCATCCTGGCCGTCACCAAGGCGTTGCTGGAGTCGGGTGTGGCGTATGTCGGGGGGTACCAGGGTTCGCCCATCTCTCATTTGATGGACGTGCTCTCGGATGCCCAGGACATTCTGGGTGAATATGGCATCCGCTTTGAAAACAGCGCCAGTGAGGCCACGGCGGCGGCGATGCTGGCGGCGTCGGTCAACTATCCATTGCGCGGTGCGATTACCTTCAAGGCCACGGTGGGGACCAATGTGGCCTCCGATGCGTTGGCCAACCTGGCATCCGGCGGGGTGACGGGAGGCGCGCTGGTCATCGTGGGCGAGGATTATGGCGAAGGCTCCTCGATCATGCAGGAGCGCAGCCATGCGTTCGCGATGAAGTCGCAGATGTGGTTGCTTGACCCGCGTCCGAACCTGCCAAGCATTGTGCAGGCGGTCAAGGATGGCTTCGATCTGTCCGAGGCCAGCAACACCCCGGTGATGTTGCAGATGCGCATTCGCTCTTGCCATCTGCATGGTCAGTTTATCGCCTCCGATAACCGCCCGCCGCCCTTTACGGTCAAGGATGCCCTGGAAAACCCGGTGCGCGACCTCGACCGCATCGTCTTGCCGCCCGCGAGCTTCCTGCACGAACGGGAGAAAATCCAGCAACGCTGGCCGGCGGCGATCCGGTTTATCCAAGAGCGCCAGCTCAACGAGTTCTTCTCTGAGGGCGCGGCGGATGTCGGCATCGCCCTGCAGGGGGGCAACTACAACACGCTTATCCGTGCGTTGCAGAAGTTGGGGTTGTCCGATGTCTACGGCACCTCGACAATTCCCTTGTACGTCATGAACGTGGCCTACCCGCTGGTTGACGAGGAGTTTGAACGCTTCTGCCAGGGCAAGCGCGCCATCTTGCTGCTGGAAGAAGGCCAGCCCAATTTTGTAGAGCAAAACGTTTCGACGATCCTGCGCCAGCTGGGGCTGGAAACGGCGTTGCATGGCAAGGACATGCTGCCGCTGGCCGGGGACTACAACACCGCCACGGTGCTTGCGGGCGTACGCGCTTTTCTGGAGCGCTATGGGGTCCTGCAGGCCCCTGAGCAATCGCTTGGCATCCCGATCGTGATGCTGCCGACCGACGAGTCGCCTGAAGGGCTGGCCACCAATGCCATGATGGCCAAGCAGTCCCTGGACCGGATCGTCCACCCGCGACCGCCAGGCCTGTGTACCGGATGCCCGGAGCGCCCGATTTTCACGGCGATCAAGCTGGTCGAGCGTGAGCTTGGCAAGCATCACATCAGTGCCGATATCGGCTGCCATCTGTTTTCGATCCTGCCGCCCTTCAACCTCGGCAGTACGACCATGGGGTACGGTTTGGGAGGCGCCAGTTCAGCGGCCTTCAACGTGGCCCCGGGCACGGCGCCGGCGAGCAAGCGCGCTATCTCGCTGATGGGCGACGGGGGGTTCTGGCACAACGGCCTGACCAGCGGTGTCGCCAATGCGGTGTTCAATCGCAGTGACAACCTGACGATCATTATCGACAACAACTACGCCTCGGCCACCGGCGGCCAGGATGTGTTGTCGTCGCGGGCGGCCAATGCCTCGCGCAGCACCGGTCATGAAATCGAGAAAGCGGTCAAGGGGGTGGGGGTCGAGTGGGTGCGCACGATCAAGCGCACCTATGACCTCAAAGCCATGGTCTCGACCCTGCGCGAAGCCTTGACTACCCAGGAGGCCGGGCCGAAGGTGCTGATCGCGCAGAGCGAATGCATGCTCAATCTGCAGCGTCGCGAGAAAAAGGTCGTGCGCAAAGCCTTGGCCGACGGTCAGCGGGTTGTGCGTGAGCGCTTTGGCATCGACCCGGATACCTGTACCGGCGATCACTCCTGCATCCGTCTTTCTGGATGCCCTTCCTTGTCGATCCGCGATAACCCGGACCCGTTGCGCCAAGACCCGGTGGCCATGGTGATGGAGAGCTGCGTGGGGTGTGGCAACTGTGGCGAGGTCGCCCATGCCGCGGTGCTCTGCCCATCGTTTTACCGGGCCCAGATTGTCAGTAACCCTTCGTGGTGGGACCGCTTCAGCCAGCGTGTGCGGATCGCAGTCATTGGCGTGTTGCAGGATGCCGATGCCCGCCGTCGCTCCCGGTATGCCCTATGAACCGCGTGGGCATAAGCGACGTCCCCGAGCTCGGCCCACCTTCCAGGGTCACGGCCAGGGTCCTGTTCGTGTGCTGGCTGGCCATCTTGTTTGAAGGCTACGACGTGGGCGTGATGGGGGCGATCCTGCCGGCACTGGCGCAGGACAAGGCCTGGAGCCTGACGCCGCTGGAACTGGGGATGCTCAGCAGCTACGCGATGATCGGCATGTTTTTCGGTGCGCTGCTGGTGGGGATGCTCAGTGAACTGCTTGGGCGCCGACGCATGCTGTTGCTGTGCGTGCTGGTGTTCTCGCTGATGATGGCTGGCGCTGCCTGGGCGCCCACGCCGGCCTGGTTCGGCTTCTTCCGGTTTGTCGGGGGCTTGGGCCTGGGTGGTGTGATTCCGGTCGCTGCGGCCTTGACCGTCGAATATTCGCGAGCCGAGCGCCGCAGCTTCAATTACGGGTTGATGTATTCCGGTTATTCGCTGGGCATCCTGTGTGCCGCCGCCGCGGCGATCTGGTTGCTGCCCACCCAGGGGTGGCGCGGGGTGATTGCCGTCGGCGTGCTGCCGGTGCTGTTGCTGTGGCCGATGGCGCGCATGCTGCCGGAGTCGCTTGAGTACCTGGTCGGTCAAGGGCGCACACAGGAGGCGACAAGGCTCGCCACACAGTTGCAGATGGCTGTGCCCGAGCTGCCGGCGCAGCCGCTCAGCCAACAGCCGGCCTGGCAGCAGGTACTGGCCGAGGTCTTTGCCCGGCGGCACCTGCGGGCGACGGCCTGCTTCTGGGTGGCCTTGTTCTGCGGCCTGCTGCTGATCTACGGCCTCAACACCTGGCTGCCCACCATCATGCGCCAGAGTGGTTACGACCTGGGCTCCAGCCTGGGCCTGTTGATCATGTTCAGCCTGGCCTCGGCGTTGGGGGGCTTGTTTCTGGGGCGCGCGGCAGATCGCTTCGGCGTGCGGGCGGTGGTCGGGGTGTTCTACCTGGTGGGGGCGTTGGCCATCTTTGCCCTGGCTGCGCGCAATAGCATGGCTCTCAATTATGTGTTGGTTGCCATTGCGGGCCTGGGGAGCATTGGCGCCTCGCTGATTTTGACGGGCCATCTGGCCGACTACTACCCGCCACGGGTACGGGCCGCCGCGACTGGCTGGGGCCTGAGCTTTGCACGGTTCGGGGCGATGAGCGGGCCCTTGCTGGGTGGCTACGTGGCCGGCAGCGGGATAGGCCAGGCCTGGAACTTCATTGCGTTTGCGCTGGTAGGCCTGGTGGCCGCCGTGGCGGTGTTCCTGCTGCCCGCACGCCCAGCGAGATTGCCATGATGGATCAAGCCTGCATGTTTTCCTGTGGGGTCAGCCTTGGGGGCCGACGCGCGCCTGCGCACCTCTCGCCCCGTGCTGGCAATTATCAACTTGTCATGGGAGCCGGTACGCACCTCGTGCCGGCTCTGGAGTCTGTCTATGCCCAGTGAACCTATCAAGATTGCCATTCTCGCCATGGGCGGCGAGGGCGGTGGCGTACTCGCCGACTGGATTGTCAACCTGGGGGAGCAGAACGGCTATTTCGCCCAGACCACCTCTGTTCCCGGGGTTGCACAGCGCACTGGCGCGACGATTTATTACGTTGAGCTGTTCCCCGGTGCCGATGCTCCACAAGCCAGGGTGCCGGTGCTCTCGCAGGCGCCATTGCCGGGGGATGTGGATATCGTGCTGGCCTCGGAGCTGATGGAGGCTGGGCGTGCTGTGCAGCGTGGCTTCGTCACCCCTGAGCGGACCACCTTTGTGACCTCGACCCACCGGGTCTATTCGATTGCCGAGAAGTCGGCGATGGGCGACGGCCGGGTCGACAGCGCGGCGCTGCTGCTCCAGGCGAGCCGGGCGGCCAAGCGTTTTGTCAGCTTCAACATGGAGCAGGTCGCCGAGCGCACGGGCAGCGTTATCAGTGCCGTGTTGTTTGGCGCCCTCAGTGGCACGGGGGTACTGCCCTTCAACCGGACGCAGTTCCAGGCCACGATTGAGCGCGGGGGCGTTGGCGTCAAACCCAGCCTGCAGGCTTTCGAGGCGGGCTATACCCGGGCACGCGAGACCCAGGACGAAGCCCGTGAACCGCACAGTGCCGCCGTGGGCCCTGAGGCCTCACGGCCGCCGCATCCGCTGGTGGCCGGGCTGCTCGAACGGGCGCGAGGTTTTCCGGCCAGTGTGGTGGATATCGTTGTTGAGGGCGTACGCCGACTTATCGATTACCAGGACCCGGACTACGCCCGCCTGTATCTGGACCGCCTCCAGACAGTGTCAGCGGCCCCCGGCGGCGGGGATATCGAGTTGCTGCGGGAGACGGCCCGTTACCTGGCGCTCTGGATGTCCTACGAGGACACCATCCGGGTGGCAGACCTCAAGACCCGTGGCAGCCGCTTCGAGCGGGTGCGCAGCGAGGTGCGCTCCAAAGCCGACCAGGTCCTGACGATTGAAGAGTACATGCACCCGCGGATCGAAGAAATCTGCGAAACCTTGCCGGCGGGCCTGGGCCGCTGGCTGGCCAAGCCCCATCGGACCCATCGCCTGGTGGCCCGTTTCACCCAGCAGGGGCGAACGATCAAGACCAGCTCCCTGAGCGGTTTTCTCCTGCTCTACGGCCTGTCGCGCTGGCGTCGCTGGCGCCGTGTAACGCTGCGCTATACCCAGGAAAACGCGCGCATTGAAGTATGGCTGCAACGGGTACAGACGCTGGCCGCGATCGACCCGGCGCTGGCCCTGGAAGCCGCCCAGTGCCAGCGCCTGGTCAAGGGCTACAGCGACACCCACGCCCGTGGCCTGAAGAACTACGAAACGTTGATGGCCGTGGTGGACGAACACTCCCGTTTCCTGGCGCCGACGACGCTACGTGAACTGCGCGATGCGGCATTGGCCGACGAGCACGGCCACCAGCTGCGCGAATGCCTGCAACGTCATGCCTTACCTTTCCAAGGATAGTGTCCTATGAGTCCGAAAAAATTCGTACGTGAGCACCGTATCCGCTTCGCTGAGTGCGACCCGGCGGGCATTGTGTTCTACCCGCAATATTTTGTGATGTTCAACAACTTGCTGGAGTCCTGGATCGACGAGCTTCTGCCCGATGTGGGCTTCGCCGGTTACATCGGCAAGCTGCGTTTCGGGTTGCCGACTGTCCACCTTGAAGCCGACTTCCAGGCCATCAGCCGCATGGGCGACGACGTCATACTGAGCCTGGAGGTGATCAGGCTTGGCGGCAAGTCGCTGACCCTGGCGCTGGGGTGTACCGACCTTGAGGGGCAGGTGCGCATGAAGGTCACGCAGGTCCTGGTGTCGACGTCCCTGGAGCGTCATCAGGCCATCGAGTTGCCGAGCCTGTTGCGGCTGGCGCTGACGGCTTCCTCCACCCCCAATAAAGACAATAACGAAAGGAGCGCAATGTGAACATTGCCTGCATCGGCGGTGGTCCCGCCGGCCTGTACTTTGGTTTGCTGATGAAGTTGCACAACCCCTCCAATGAGGTCGTCGTGGTCGAACGCAATCGACCTTACGATACCTTCGGTTGGGGGGTGGTCTTCTCCGATGCGACCCTGGACAACCTGCGCGAAGCCGACCCCGTGTCCGCGCAGACCATCGCCAATGAGTTCAGTCGCTGGGACGATATCGACATCCATTTCAAAGACCGCCTGATGCGCAGTGCCGGCCATGGCTTTATCGGGATTGGCCGCAAGAAACTGCTCAATATCTTGCAGGCGCGCTGCGAAGAGGTGGGGGTCAAACTGGTCTTTGAAACCCTGGTGACGGACGACCAGGCGATTGCGCGCCAGTACAACGCTGACTTGGTGATCGCATCCGATGGCGTCAACAGCGCGGTGCGTACACGCTACGCGCAGACCTACCAGCCCGATATCGACCAGCGCCATTGCCGCTTCGTTTGGCTCGGGACACGCAAAGTGTTTGAAGCCTTCACTTTTCTGTTTGTGCCCACAGAGCATGGCTGGTTCCAGGCCCACGCTTACCAGTTCGAGGACGGCCTTTCTACGTTTATCGTCGAGACGACCGATGCCACCTGGCAGGCGGCGGGGATCGACCAGATGTCCCAGGAGGAGGGGATCGCCTACTGCGAACAGCTGTTCGCCCCCTGGCTTGACGGTGAACCGCTGCTCTCGAATGCCTCGCACCTGCGCGGTGCGGCCATCTGGATCCGCTTCCCGCGGGTGATCTGTGGCAAATGGGTGCATTGGACCCAGCCCCATGGCCCGCAAGGCGGCGAAGTGCCGGTGGTGCTGATGGGCGATGCGGCGCATACCGCGCATTTCTCGATCGGTTCGGGCACCAAGCTGGCACTGGAGGATGCTATCGAGTTGTGCAACACCCTCAAGGCCGGCGGGGCGCTGGGCGAACGCCTGGCGCATTACGAGCAGGTGCGTGGCATCGAGGTGTTGAAGATCCAGAATGCGGCGCGCAACTCCACGGAATGGTTCGAGAACGTGGCGCGTTATGCCCGTTTGGAGCCGGAGCAGTTTGCCTACTCTCTGTTGACCCGCTCGCAACGTATTTCCCACGAGAACCTGCGCTTGCGCGACCCCCAGTGGCTCGGCGATTACGAACGCTGGCAGGCTCAGCGGGCGGGTGTGCCGACGGTCACGGGGGAGCGGCCACGCCCGCCGTTTCTGACCCCCTACACGGTGCGCGGTGTGACCTTGAAGAATCGGGTCGTGGTCTCGCCCACCTTGCTGTACTCCAGCCAGGATGGCCTGCCAGGCAACTTCCACCTGGTCCATCTTGGTGGCCAGGCCCTGGGCGGCGCCGGGCTGGTATTGGCCGAGGCCACGGCGGTCTCGCCCCAGGCGCGTATCACCGCAGGCGATCCCGGCTTGTGGAACGCCGAGCAAGTGGTGGCCTGGAAAAAAATCACCGACTTCGTGCATGCCGAGAGTGGGGCGCATATCGGCGTGCAGCTCAATCACGCCGGGCGTCGCGGTTCTACGCAGTTGGGCTGGGAAAAGGCCGACCACCCACAGGCCGATGGTAACTGGCCGCTGATCAGTGCGAGCCCGTTGCCGTACCTGGCGGACATCTCGCAGGTGCCGCACGAAGCGAGCCGCGATGACCTGGCCCGGGCTTGCAAGCAGTTCGCCGATGCCGCGCGCCGTGCTGCCGAGGCCGGCTTTGACTGGCTTGAACTGCAGGCCGGGCATGGCTTCCTGCTCTCAAGTTTCATCTCGCCCCTGACCAATCAGCGCAGCGACGAGTACGGCGGTTCATTGGCCAATCGCCTGCGTTTCCCTCTCCAGGTCTTGGCGGCCATACGTCAAGCCTGGCCCGATCACTTGCCGATCTCGGTCCGCATCTCGGCCACGGATTGGGCCCCGGGCGGGACCCAGGTGGATGAGGCGGTAGAGATTGCCCGGCGTTTCAGTGAAGGCGGCGCGGATATGGTGGCGGCGTCTTCAGGAGAGGTGGTCGCGGACCAGCGGCCGGTGTATGGCCGTATGTACCAGACCCCGTTTGCCGACCGCATCCGCAACGAAGCCCATGTGCCCACCATCGCGGTAGGCGCGATCACCGAGGCCGACCAGGTTAACGGCATTATCGCCTCGGGGCGTGCGGACCTGTGTGCCTTGTCGCGTTCGCATCTGGCCGATTCGGCCTGGCTCCTGAGAGAGAGCGCAAGGCTAGGTTGGCAAGACGTCGAATGGCCGTTGCCCTATCAATGGGGCAAAGACCCGCTTGAGCGTAGCTTCACCCGAAGCAAGTCCTGAGGGCCCAGTGCCCACGGCATCCTGTAAAGAGGAGAAAGACCATGACTACCTCGTATGACCAATACCGCGAAGGCATTGTGGGGCGCGCCGACGTGGAAGACACCCCGGAACTGCTGGCCTATTACCGTGAGCTGGATCAGTTGAAGACCGGTGCACTGTGGACCGTGGCCAATAAAATCGAACCCTGGCAGCCCCAGTCCGAATCCGTGCCGGTGCTCTGGCGCTACCGCGACCTGCGTGAGCATGTACTGCGCTCGGTCACCCTGGTAACGCCAGAAAAGGCCGGACGCCGGGTGATCTACCTGAACAACCCGGGGCGGACCGAGGTGTCTGCCGCCGTGGGCTGGCTGTACTCCGGGCTGCAAGTGATGCACCCGGGCGAGCGGGCCTCCGCGCATGCGCATTCGTCTTCGGCGCTGCGTTTCATCATGGAGGGGCGTGGGGCCTACACCATTGTTGACGGCCACAAGCTGACACTGGGCGCCAACGATTTTGTCTTGACGCCCAACGGCACCTGGCACGAGCACGGTGTCGAGGAGGACGGCCTGCCGTGCATCTGGCAGGACGGCCTGGATATTCCCCTGGTCAATGCCCTGGAGGCCGGGTTCTATGCCGTGCACCCGGACTTGCAACAGGCGATCGGCCACCCGGTCGACGACCTGGTGAGCCTGTGGGGCGCGCCCGGCCTGCGCCCGGAGAACATCGGCTGGAACAAGCCCTATTCGCCCTTGTTCAAGTACCAGTGGGAACCGACCTACGAGGCCCTGCTGCGTTATTCGGCAGCCCGCGACGACAACCCCTTCGATGGTGCATTGATGCACTACACCAGCCCCGTCAATGGCGGCCATGTCCTGGCCACTATCGGCGCGAGCATGCAGTTGCTGCGCCCGGGGTTCGTGGGCAAGGCCCATCGCCATACCGGCAGTTTTATCTACCAGGTGGCCAAGGGGAAAGGCTACTCGATCATCAATGGCCTGCGCTTTGACTGGCAGGAGCGTGACATTTTTTGCGTGCCGTCCTGGGCCTGGCATGAGCATGTCAATGCCTCCCAGAGTGACGACGCCTGCCTGTTCTGTTTCAGCGACCTGCCGGTGATGGAAAAACTGGGCCTGTATCGAGAGGAGGCGCTGGCTGACAACGGCGGCCACCAACCGGTCCTGCCATCTGCCTAGCCCGGGCCTGGAACACCACCCTGCTGTATTTATCTGGAGAATTTCGACCATGCGACTCGTAACCTATCGCGCCCACGTGAGTGCCGCCGCCCGACTGGGGGCCATCGTGGACGATCTGGTGATTGATCTGCACCACCTGGGCCAGCACTCGGGCCAGGCCTTGCCGGACAATATCCTCGACTTTATCGACCTGGGGCCCCATGCCGTGGCCTCGACGACGGCGCTGCTCAAGGCTTGCGCCGGCCAGTGGCCGCTGGACGTGGCTTTGCCGTTGGCCAATGTCAAGCTGCTGGCGCCTATCCCGCGGCCGCGCAAGAACATCTTCGGCATCGGCCTGAACTATGTCGAGCACGTGGCGGAGTCGAGCCGCTCGCTGGACACCTCAAAGGACTTGCCCACGCAGCCGGTGATTTTCTCCAAGCCTCCGACCACGGTGATCGGCCCGGGCGATGCCATCGAACACAACGCAGCCATTACCCGGCAGATGGATTGGGAGGTGGAGCTGGCGGTGATCATGGGGCGCCGCGCCAAAGGTGTGAGCGAGGCCGAGGCGCTGGGCCATGTGTTTGGCTACACCGTGCTCAACGATATCAGTGCCCGTGACAACCGGCGCGCCGGTCAATGGATCTACTCCAAGGGGCAGGACACCTATGCGCCACTGGGCCCGGTGATTGTCACCGCCGATGAGATCAGCGACCCGCATAACCTGAACCTGAGCCTCAAGGTCAATGGCGTGGAGAAACAAAACTCCAATACCCGCCATCTGTTGTTCAACATCCCCACGCTGATTGCCGATATCAGTGCCGGTATCACCCTGGAACCGGGAGACATTATTGCCACCGGCACCCCCGCAGGCGTAGGCGCCGGACGTACGCCACAAGAGTGGTTGTGGCCAGGCGATGTGGTTGAGGCATGGGTCGAGAAGATCGGCACGCTGCGCAACCCTGTGGTTGCCGTCGGCGACGAGCCGCGCAAAGGCCAGCCTCAGTAAACAACGGGCCAGCCCTGTGCGGCTGGCCTGATTCCTTCGTGTACAACCGGATGAACTGTCATGCTTGAACTCCCCCGATTCAAGGCTGCGGCGGTACAGACAGCCCCTGTTTTCCTGGACACCGACGCCACCGTCGACAAAGTGATCCGTCTGATTGAGGAAGCCGCCGACAACGGTGCGCGACTGGTGGCTTTTCCCGAGGTGTTTGTGGCGGGCTACCCCTACTGGAACTGGATGGGCAGCCCGATTGAAGGCAGCCCATGGTTCGAGAAACTGGTGCGCTCGGCGATCGAGATTCCCGGCCCCGAGATTGCCAAGATTGCCCAGGCTGCGGCACGCCATCACATCAATGTCGTCGTGGGTGTCAACGAGCGGAGTAGCCATGGCGTGGGTACGCTCTACAACACGCTGGTGACTATTTCCGATGAGGGGCGGATCCTTGGCCGGCACCGCAAGCTGGTGCCGACCTGGGCCGAAAAACTGACCTGGGCGCCTGGCGATGCTTCGGCACTGCGCGTCCATGCCACGACGGTGGGGCCCCTCGGTGCGTTGGCGTGTGGTGAGAACACCAACACCCTGGCCCGGTTTGCCTTGATCGCCGATGGGGAGTTGGTGCATGTGGCCAGCTACATCTCTTTGCCCGTGGCCCCGTCCGACTACGATATGGCCGAGGCCATCAAGGTCCGCGCGGCTGCGCACTGCTTCGAGGGCAAGCTGTTCACGGTCGTTTCGTGCTCGACGGTCAGTGAAGAGATTATCCAGGCGCTCGAGCCCGATTACCCGCAGGCGCGAGCCTTGCTCTCACGGCGCAACAGTGCGTTTTCCGGGATCCTCGGGCCGGATGGGCGGGTGATCGGCCAGCCGTTGATTGACGAGGAGGGCATTGTGTAGTGGTCTAATTTCCCCGGACACCTCGATAGGTGGAAAATGCATCTATCGAGGAGTTTTTCATGACCACCAAACGCAGGACATTCGACGACAGCTTCAAGCTGCAAGTCGTGAAGATGATCAAG
>NZ_MNPU01000004.1 GCF_001983165.1 Pseudomonas gessardii
CACTTGCGCCTCCGATCTCTCGTTAGCGGGAGGCGAATTCTACAGCGTTACACGCTGCTGTCAACACCTCTTTTTCTCCGCTTTCGACCGAGAGGATCGAAACGTTAATAGAGCCAAACAACATTGCTCTACTAACTCCTTCTGGGCTTCGATGGACTGAAGCAACTCGCTGTCGAATTCTGCATAACTCTTTGTTTACCAAGGAGTTTTCCGTTTCGACTGCGCCGGAAGTGGGGCGAATTATAGACTTCCAGAATCTGCCGTCAACCCCTATTTTCACAAATCTGTCATATCGGTCAAAAAAGCCCCGAAAACGCGAAAGCCGGCCCCCAGGGGCCGGCTTTCTATTCATGCAACCTTACAAACTAGGGAACGCGAACTGCGAGGCTTCATGGCTGGCACGCTGCGGCCAGCGCTGGGTGATCGCCTTGCGACGAGTATAGAAACGCACCCCATCCGGCCCATAGGCATGCAAGTCGCCAAACAGCGAGCGCTTCCAGCCGCCAAAGCTGTGATAAGCCACCGGCACCGGCAATGGCACGTTAACGCCCACCATGCCCACTTCAATCTCGTCACAGAACAGGCGTGCCGCTTCACCGTCACGGGTAAAAATGCAGGTGCCGTTGCCATATTCGTGATCATTGATCAGTTGCATCGCCGCTTCCAGGCTGTTCACCCGGACGATGCACAGCACTGGGCCAAAGATTTCTTCTTTATAGATACGCATCTGCGGCGTCACACGATCAAACAGGCAGCCCCCGAGGAAGAAACCGTCCTCATGCCCACTAACGCTCAGGCCACGGCCATCGACCACCAACTCAGCACCCGAAGACACACCGTCTTCTATATAGCCACTGACCTTGTCCCGCGCCTGCGCAGAAACCAGCGGCCCCATGTCCAGGCCACAAGAAGTCCCCGCGCCAATCTTCAGCGCCTTGATCTGCGGCACCAGCTTGGCAATCAATGCATCCGCCACCTGGTCGCCCACACACACTGCCACCGAGATCGCCATGCAACGCTCGCCGCAGGACCCGTAGGCTGCGCCCATCAAAGCACTGACGGCGTTATCCAGGTCCGCATCCGGCATCAGCACCGCATGGTTCTTGGCCCCGCCCAGCGCCTGTACACGCTTGCCGCGCTTGGTGGCTTCGGAATAGATGTACTCGGCAATCGGCGTCGATCCCACAAAACTCAAGGCCTTGACCTCAGGCGCCTCGATCAGCGCATCCACCGCGCCCTTGTCACCATGCACCACGCTCAACACACCTTTGGGCAAACCCGCGTCCTGCAGCAGTTGGGCAATCAGCAGGGTCGAGCTTGGATCGCGTTCCGATGGCTTAAGGATGAAACAGTTACCGCAGACGATGGCCAGTGGATACATCCACAGCGGCACCATGGCCGGGAAGTTGAACGGGGTGATGCCCGCCACCACGCCCAGCGGCTGGAAGTCGGACCAGGCATCGATGTTCGGGCCAACGTTACGGCTGTACTCGCCCTTGAGGATTTCCGGGGCCGAACACGCGTACTCGACGTTCTCGATCCCGCGCTTGAGCTCACCGGCAGCATCTTCCAGCGTCTTGCCATGCTCCTCGCTGATCAATTGCGAGATGCGGGCTTCGTTCTGCTCCAGCAATTGCTTGAAACGAAACATCACCTGGGCACGCTTGGCCGGTGGCGTATTGCGCCAGGCCGGGAATGCCGCCTTGGCCGAGTCGATGGCCCGTTGGATGGTTTCGCGGCTGGCCAATGGCACCTGGTGAATCACCTGGCCGGTGGACGGGTTGTAAACGTCGGCACTACGCCCGCTGTCGTTGACCATTTCGCCATTGATCAAATGCTGGATAAGGCTCATGCAAGGCTCCTGAAAAGTTGTCCACAGGCGCGACACGCGTCGCGCCAGGCTGTTGTTCTATATAGAAGGAGAAATCAGTCGATCTTGTTCAGCACTTCGCCGACTGCATCGAACAAGCGATCCAGGTCCTGCGGCTTGCTGTTGAAGGTTGGGCCGAACTGCAGGGTGTCGCCGCCAAAGCGTACATAGAACCCAGCCTTCCACAGCGCCATGCCCGCCTCGAATGGACGCACAATGGCATCCCCATCACGCGGCGCGATCTGGATCGCACCGGCCAGGCCGTAGTTACGGATGTCGATCACGTTCTTGCTGCCCTTGAGGCCATGCAGCGCACTCTCAAAGTGCGGCGCGACTTCGGCCACGCTCTGCACCAGGTTTTCCTTCTGCAACAGATCCAATGCCGCCAGCCCCGCCGCACAGGCCACAGGGTGTGCCGAGTAGGTGTAGCCGTGTGGGAATTCCACCGCGTACTCGGGCGTCGCCTGGTTCATGAACGTCTGATAGATCTCGCTGCTGGCAATCACCGCACCCATCGGGATCGCGCCGTTGGTGACTTGCTTGGCAATGCACATCAGGTCTGGGGTCACGCCGAAGCTGTCCGCACCGAACATCGAACCGGTCCGGCCAAAGCCGGTGATCACTTCGTCGAACACCAGCAGGATATTGTGCTGGTCACAAATTTCACGCAGGCGCTTGAGGTAACCCTGGGGCGGCACGAGTACGCCAGCGGAACCTGCCAGCGGCTCGACAAACACCGCCGCGATGTTCGACGCATCATGCAACTCGATCAGCTTGAGCAACTCGTCCGCCAGGGCAATACCGCCCTGCTCAGGAATACCGCGGGAGAAGGCATTGCTCGCCAGCAGGGTATGGGGCAGGTGGTCGACATCCATCATCGCCTGGCCAAAAATCTTACGGTTGCCGTTGACGCCGCCCAGGCTGGTCCCGGCGATGTTCACCCCGTGATAACCACGGGCGCGGCCGATCATCTTGGTCTTGGTCGCCTGGCCCTTTAAGCGCCAGTACGCACGCACCATCTTCACCGCCGTATCGGCGCACTCGGAGCCGGAGTCGGTGAAGAACACATGATTCAGATTGCCTGGAGTCAGGTCGGTAATCTTTTCTGCCAACTGGAAGGACAACGGATGACCGTATTGGAAGCCCGGCGAGTAGTCCAGGGTGCCCAACTGCTTGGCGACCGCTTCCTGGATTTCCTTGCGCGTGTGCCCTGCGCCGCAGGTCCACAGGCCTGACAATGAGTCATAGACCCGGCGCCCCTTGTCATCGATCAACCAACTGCCTTCGGCCCCCACGATCAGGCGCGGGTCGCGCTGGAAGTTACGGTTGGCGGTGTAAGGCATCCAGTGGGCATCCAGCTTCAATTGGCTGGCCAGGGTGGATGGGGCGTTTTCGGGCATGTTCATCAGCAAAACCTCGCAAGGCAAAAGGCAGCGTCGGGATTGAAAGCGTTGTTGCAGCTAAATTGCCACGGGGATAAAGTCTGGGAAATCCAACTCTTCTAACCTTCAGTCAGGTCTTTACTAAACTATGAGCAGCCGCCGACCCGACCCACTGGCCCAAGTCAGCGACTTCGATATCCGCCTGTTGCGCATCTTCCGCAGTGTGGTGGAGTGCGGAGGCTTCTCGGCGGCGGAAACCGTGCTAGGCATCGGCCGCTCCGCCATCAGCCAGCAGATGAGCGACCTCGAACAACGCCTGGGCCTGCGCCTGTGCCAACGCGGGCGCGCCGGCTTCTCCCTGACGGAGGAAGGCCGCGAGGTCTACCAATCGGCACTGCAACTATTAAGTGCCCTGGAAAGCTTCCGCACCGAGGTCAACGGCCTGCACCAACACCTACGTGGCGAACTGACCATCGGCCTGACCGATAACCTGGTGACCCTGCCCCATATGCGCATCACCCATGCCCTGGCGCAGTTGAAAGAACGTGGCCCCGACGTGCAGATCCAGATCCGCATGATCGCCCCCAACGAAGTGGAGCAAGGCGTGCTCGACGGGCGCCTGCATGTCGGCGTGGTGCCCCAGGCCAGCGCGCTGTCGGGCCTGGAATACCAACCCCTGTACAGCGAACGCTCGCTGCTCTACTGCGCGGTGGGCCATCCGTTGTTCTACGCCGACGACAGGCAACTGGACGACCAACGCATCAATAGCCAGGACGCCATCGCACCGACTTTCCGCCTGCCCGCCGATATCCAAGCCCACTATCAAGCGCTCAACTGCACCGCCAGCGCTTCCGACCGCGAAGGCATGGCCTTCCTGATCCTCACCGGGCGCTATATCGGCTACCTGCCCGACCACTACGCCAGCCTGTGGGTGCAACAAGGCCGACTGCGCGCGCTGAAACCGCCTACACGCTTTTACGATTTAAGCCTGGCTTCGGTCACCCGCAAGGGCCGTCGCCCCCATTTGGTGCTGGAAAGCTTTCTCGAAAGCCTGGCCGCGACCCGTTGATACGGGGCCCACAAAAAACCTGAGCAACTGGACAGCTTTTTGCAAGGCACAGGGACCATGAACCGTCAGCCCTGAGTCCCCATGCCATGCCACCAGAATCCTCCAGTGCCAGCGACCTGATCTACGGCCTCAACGACCGCCCCAAACCATTGCCCGCGTTGCTCGCGGCCCTGCAACATGTGCTCGCCAGCTTCGTCGGCATCATTACCCCACCGTTGATCATTGGCTCGACCCTTGGCCTGGCCGCCCACCTGCCCTACCTGATCAGCATGGCGTTGATGGTTTCCGGTGTCGGCACCTTCATCCAGGCCCGTAGACCATTTGGAATTGGCGCAGGGATGATCTGCCTGCAAGGCACCAGCTTTGCCTTTCTCGGCGCGGTGTTGTCGGCGGGTTTCCTGGTCAAGCAGCGCGGCGGCAGCCCGGAAGATATCCTGGCGATGATCTTTGGCGTGTGCTTTTTCGGCGCGCTGGTGCAGATCGTGTTGAGCCGTTTTATCGGCCAGTTGCGCCGGGTCATCACGCCGCTGGTAACCGGGATTGTGATTACCCTGATTGGCATCAGCCTGATCAAGGTGGGCATCACCGACCTGGGCGGTGGCTTCAATGCGCCGGACTTTGGCGCACCGACCAACCTGGCCCTGGGCCTGTTCGTGGTGCTGACGATTATCCTGCTCAACCGCTCGAACACGCCGTGGGTACGCCTGAGCGCGATCATCATCGGCCTGCTGCTGGGCAGCGTCGCCGCCTGGTTCAGCGGCAAGCTGGTGCCCCAGCCCTTGCCCGACCTGCCCTTGATCAGCCTACCGACGCCGTTCCATTTTGGCTTCAACTTCGACTGGAGCGCTTTCCTGCCGGTGGCGCTGATTTATCTGATCAGCAGCATCGAAACCGTGGGCGACCTCACCGCCAACTGCATGATCGCCCGCCAGCCCATCAACGGCCCTTCTTATATAAGCCGGCTCAAGGGCGGCGTGCTCGGGGATGGCGTCAGTTGCATGATCGCCGCCACCTTCAGTGCCTTCCCCAACACCACCTTTGCCCAGAACAACGGCGTGATCCAGTTGACCGGCGTCGCCAGCCGCCATGTGGGCCTGTACATCGGCGTGGTGCTGTTTGGCCTCGGGTTGTTTCCACTGCTTGGCGCGGTATTGCAGCAGATCCCCAAGCCAGTGCTTGGCGGCGCGACCCTGGTGATGTTCGGCAGTGTCGCCGCCGCCGGCGTGCGCATCCTGGCGCAGGCCCCGCTGGACCGACGCAGCATGCTGATCATCGCCACCTCGTTTGGGGTTGGCCTGGGCATCGCCGCGCAACCGAACCTGTTGCACCTGATGCCAACCCTGGTGCAAAACCTGTTCGATTCGGCTATCACCAGCGGAGGCCTGACGGCGATTGTGTTGTGCCTAATCCTGCCGGAATCCAAGGCAGTAACGCCTGCCGCAAATCCAGCCCTGGAAAGCGACACGCTGGAACCGCTTTGACGCTTTTATCGTATCGGGACTTGTCTGGGGCTTGAGGGTGGGTTATCTGTGCAGCAATCGCATTCATCGATCTGCACGGAAACCTCCATGAGCCTCGAAGTTCCTGCCCACAACAGCCACGCTGGAAAACCCGCCAGCCGCATTCGACAAAAGAACGAACAAGCGATCATCCAGGCCGCTGAAGACGAATTCGCCCGGCATGGCTACAAAGGCACCAGCATGAACACCATCGCCGCGAGCGCCGGGCTGCCGAAGGCCAACCTGCATTATTACTTCACCAATAAGCTGGGGCTGTATATCGCGGTACTGAGCAATATCCTCGAACTGTGGGACAGCACCTTCAACACCCTGACCGCCGAGGATGATCCCGCCGAGGCACTGACCCGCTATATCCGCACCAAGATGGAATACTCGCGACGCCAGCCGCAGGCCTCGCGGATCTTTGCCATGGAGATCATCAGCGGCGGCGAATGCCTTAGCGAATATTTCAGCCAGGACTACCGCACCTGGTTCAGCGGCCGGGCCGCGGTATTCCAGGCCTGGATCGATAGCGGCAAGATGGACCCCGTCGATCCGGTACACTTGATCTTCCTGCTGTGGGGCAGCACCCAGCATTACGCTGACTTTGCCACCCAGATCTGCCGCGTGACCGGTCGCACCAAGCTGACCAAACAGGACATGGAAGACGCCGGCAACAACCTTATCCACATTATTCTCAAAGGCTGTGGCATCAAGCCGGCCCTCTGAACGAAGCGACCCGATGCCTTTCACCCTTACGGGCTTTTGCGAATTTCGCGAAGAAATCCGCAAAAGCCGCTTCATCACCTACGCCGCGCCGATTACCAGCCCGCAAGACGCCCAGGGGTTTATCGAGCAGCACAGCGACCTCAACGCCACGCACAACTGCTGGGCCTGGAAACTCGGCGGGCAATACCGCAGCAACGACGACGGCGAACCCGGTGGCACGGCCGGGCGGCCGATCCTGGCCGCCATCGAGGCCCAGGGCTTCGATCAGGTCGTGGTGCTGGTGGTCCGCTGGTATGGCGGTATCCAACTGGGCACCGGTGGCCTGGCCCGGGCGTATGGCGGTGGCGCGAATAAATGCCTGCAAAATGCCGAGCGGGTCGAACTGATCAGCCGTGTGCCCTTGAGCTGCGCCTGTGGCTTCGCCGAGCTGCCCCTGGTCAAGCTGCGTGTCGCCGAACTGGGCGGCCTGGTGCTGGAAGAAACCTTCACCGCCAATGGCGTGGAGTTGCAACTGGCACTCGGCAAGGCCCATATCGACACCCTGCAAACGCAGTTAGCCGACCTGAGCCGCGGACGAATCCTGCTACAACGCTGAACCTGATAAGGTTGTTCACTGAACCTCGACGCCAAAGGAAGCCCTTATGTCTACGCCAAAAACCGCATTGATCATCGGCGCCTCACGCGGGCTGGGCCTTGGTCTGGTCAAGCAGTTGCTGGCTGACGGCTGGCAAGTCACCGCCACCGTGCGCAACCCGCAAAAAGCCGACGCCCTCCAAGCCCTGGGCCCGGTCCAGATCGAGCAACTGGATATGGACGACCAACAGGCCGTCATCGCCTTGAACCAGCGCCTGAAAACCCAGACCTTCGACCTGCTGTTCGTCAACGCCGGCGTCAAGGGCCCAGCCAACCAGGCCCCGGGCCATGCCACCCTGGCCGAAGTCGGCCAGCTGTTTTTCACCAATGCCGTAGCGCCGATCAACCTGGCCCAGCGCTTTGCCCCGCAGATCCGCCAGGGCAGTGGCGTGCTGGCGTTCATGAGCTCGGTGCTGGGCAGCGTGACCATGCCCGATGCGCCAGAACTTGCGCTGTACAAGGCCAGCAAGGCCGCGCTGAACTCCATGACCAACAGCTTCGTGACGCAACTGGGCGAGCAGAAACTGACGGTGTTGTCGCTGCATCCGGGCTGGGTCAAGACCGATATGGGCGGCGAAGGGGCCGACCTGGATGTGGAGACCAGCGTGCGCGGCCTGATCGCGCAAGTGAACGCCTACACCGGCAAGGGCGGCCATCACTTCGTCAACTACAAGGGCCAGACCATTCCCTGGTAAGCCGGTGGCAGATAAGCGGTGGATAGACCCCACCGCCCACTCCACGTAGACTTCCCTCCTCGCTCTTACCGGCGACCCTGGATCAGCAGACAGGGCAACACTGAGCTGGCAAACCTGAACCCATCATTCAGAGGAGCCGGCCAATGCCTGCGACCCGTATCTGGTTAAAAAACCCTCTCGCGATTTTCACCGCCAATGCCCTCGATGCCCGTGGCGGCCTGGTGCTGCAAGACGGCGTGATCGTCGAAGTGCTCGCCCTCGGCCAACAACCGAGCTTGGCCTGCGAACACACCTTCGACGCCCGCGAACATGTGATCCTGCCCGGCCTGATCAACACCCACCATCACTTCTACCAAACCCTGACCCGCGCCTGGGCGCCGGTGGTCAACCAGCCGTTGTTCCCCTGGCTGAAAACCCTGTACCCGGTGTGGGCGCGCCTGACCCCGGAAAAACTGGCCCTGGCCAGCAAAGTCGCGCTTGCCGAGCTGCTGCTCTCGGGCTGCACCACCGCAGCCGACCACCACTACCTGTTTCCCGATGGCCTGGAACAGGCGATCGACGTGCAAGTCGACAGCGTGCGCGAGCTGGGCATGCGCGCCATGCTCACCCGCGGTTCGATGAGCCTGGGCGAAGCCGACGGCGGCCTGCCACCGCAACAAACGGTGCAACAGGGCGAAGTGATCCTTGAAGACAGCCAGCGCCTGATCAAGCGCTACCACGAGCGCGGCGACGGCGCGCAAATCCAGATTGCCCTGGCGCCCTGCTCGCCGTTTTCGGTCACCCCCCAAATCATGAGCGCCAGCGCCGAACTGGCCAACCAGCTCGACGTGCGCCTGCACACCCACCTGGCCGAAACCCTCGATGAAGAAGACTTCTGCCTGCAACGCTTCGGCCTGCGTACCGTGGACTACCTCGACAGCGTCGGCTGGCTCGGCCCCCGCACCTGGCTGGCCCACGGCATCCACTTCAACCCCGATGAGATCGCCCGTCTGGGCGCGGCCGGCACCGGTATCTGCCATTGCCCAAGCTCCAACATGCGCCTGGCCTCCGGCATCTGCCCGACCCTGGACCTGATCGCCGCCGGCGCGCCGATTGGCCTGGGCGTGGACGGTTCGGCCTCCAACGATGCCTCCAATATGATCCTGGAAGCCCGCCAGGCCCTGTACATCCAGCGCCTGCGCTACGGGGCGGAAAAAATCACCCCTGAAGGCGTGCTGGGCTGGGCGACCAAAGGCTCTGCGCAACTGCTCGGCCGTAGCGACATCGGCGAGTTGGCCGTGGGCAAACAAGCTGACCTGGCGTTGTTCAAGCTCGATGAGCTGCGCTTCTCCGGCAGCCACGATCCGATTTCGGCGCTGCTGTTGTGCGGCGCCGACCGCGCGGACCGGGTGATGATAGGCGGCAAGTGGCGGGTGATCGACGGGCAAATCGAGGGCATGGACCTCAAGGGCCTGATCGCCGACCACAGCCAGGCGGCGCGGCAGTTGATCGCCGGCTAGCTACACGCCCAACAGCGACAGCATGATAAAGGTCGCAAACAGTACAAAATGGGTCATCCCTTCGATGGCGTTGGTTTCGCCATCGTTGAGGTTGATCGCGCTGACAATCAGCGTGATAAACACCATCACCGTTTGTACCGGGGTCATCGCCATCTGAAACGGCTGGCCGGTGTACAGCGCCATGGCTTCCATCACCGGCACCGTCAGGATCACCGTCGACAACGAAGCCCCCAGCGCGATGTTGACCACCGACTGCATACGGTTGGCCAGCGCCGCGCGCAAGGCGGTCAGAATCTCGGGGGCGGCGGAAATCGCCGCCACCAGGATCGCCGTGATCACCGGCGGCGCGCCCGTGCCTTCCAGGCCCAGGTCCAGGGTCTTGGACATCACTTCGGCCAATGCGCCAATCACCACCACGCCAAATACCAGGGTGACGATGGAGAATGTCAGGCTGACCGGCGAAGCTTGTTCGGCCGGCAACGGCTTGCGGCGTTTTTCCGGGTAGCTGTAGCTGAAAAAGTAACTGTGTGGCCCCACCTGCATGCGCAGGAACAAGGCATACAACACCACCATCGCGCCGATGGTGAAGGCCGAGTAGATTTTCCAGTCGGCCTCGGGGATAAATTCCGGCACCACCATGGACACGCCCATGGCGGTGAGGATCATCACGCTGTAGGTCCGCGCCGAATCATCATTGTAGGACTGTTCCCCATGCTTGATCCCGCCCATCAGCGCGGCCAGGCCGAGGATGCCGTTGATATCCAGCATCACCGCCGAGTAGATCGTGTCACGCACCAGGGTCGGCGAGGCCTCGTTGCCCATCATGATCGCCAGGATCACCACTTCCACCAACACCGCCGCCAGGGTCAGGATCATGGTGCCGTAGGGGTCGCCGACCTTTTCGGCGAGCAGTTCGGCGTGGTGGGCCACGCGCATCGACGCCATGACGATAAAGCCGATCAGCACCAGGCCACCGATAAGTGCCGTGGCCTGCCCACTGTGCAGCAGCCAGTGCTCCAGCGGGTAGGCGGCGATGGCTGCGATCAGTGCCAGCCACAGGAAGGTTTCTTGCTTGAGGGATGTGAGCATTGCAGGCCTTTCGAGCGGCGAAGCCATCATGGATGGGGTACAGACTGCGGCATCTTGCTAACGTTTCGTTACATCTTAGTTTATTCACCCAATGCCGCAGGCACGAACAATGCTTTCCGCTCGGTCAGGTTTTACCGATTATTTGCGCCCTGGCCTGTAGAATGCCGTCATTGCACCTGATGAGAACGCACCCATGTACGACTGGCTCAATGCCCTGCCCAAGGCCGAACTGCACCTGCACCTGGAGGGTTCGCTGGAGCCCGAGCTGCTGTTCGCCCTGGCCGAACGCAACAAAATCGCGCTGCCGTGGAACGACGTCGAAACCCTGCGCAAGGCCTACGCCTTCAATAACCTGCAGGAGTTTCTCGACCTCTACTACAAGGGCGCCGATGTACTGCGCACGTCCCAGGATTTCTACGACCTGACCTGGGCCTACCTGCTGCGTTGCCAGGCGCAGAACGTGATCCATACCGAACCCTTCTTCGACCCGCAGACCCACACCGACCGTGGTATCCCGTTTGAAGTGGTGCTCAATGGCATCGCCAGCGCACTCAAAGATGGCGAGCAGCAGCTGGGTATCACCAGCGGCCTGATCCTCAGCTTCCTACGCCACCTGAGCGAAGAAGAAGCCGAAAAAACCCTCGACCAGGCGCTACCGTTCCGTGATGCGTTTGTCGCCGTGGGCCTGGACAGCTCGGAAATGGGCCACCCACCGAGCAAGTTCCAGCGCGTATTCGATCGCGCCCGTGGCGAAGGTTTCCTGACCGTCGCCCATGCCGGCGAAGAAGGCCCGCCCGAATACATCTGGGAGGCCCTCGACCTGCTGAAGATCCAGCGCATCGACCATGGTGTGCGCGCCATCGAAGACGAGCGCCTGATGCAGCGGATCATCGACGAGCAGATCCCCCTGACCGTGTGCCCGCTGTCCAATACCAAGCTGTGCGTCTTCGATGACATGGCCCAGCACAATATCCTCGACATGCTTGAGCGTGGGGTGAAGGTCACGGTGAACTCGGATGACCCGGCGTATTTCGGTGGTTATGTCACCGAGAACTTCCACGCGCTGCACACCGCCCTGGGCATGACCCAGGACCAGGCCCGCCGCCTGGCGCAAAACAGCCTGGATGCACGCCTGGTCAAGCCCTGACCATCCCTGTAGGAGCCGGCAAGCCGGCTCCTACACAGCCGCCATCCGGGCAATTTCCAGGCGCCCGGCCTCGGTGACCTGCAGTGCGCTCGATTCGCTGATCGGTTTCAACCAGCGCGATTGCATGAACAACTGCAACAATCCCGCCCCCAACGCCCCCCCCAGGTGCGGCTGCTGCTCGCTCCAGTCAAAACAATCGCAAGCCATCGTCGAGTAACTCTGGTGGGCCAGGGCCTGGGTAAAAATGCCATGCCCGGCCAAATGGCGTGCGCCCAGGGGCGTCACATAGACCCGCTGTTCGTAGTGATCGATCCACTTCGCCAGCACCATGCGTTGATAGAGGGCCGCCGCCATTTCCCCACCCAGATGGTCATGGCAGAGTCGCGCCTGACGCAACGTCGCCGGCGCCAGCAACGCCGCTACCGGGCGGCAGGGTGCACTGCGCGCCACACTGGCCATTGTGGTACTGGCCAATGCATCGACTGCCGCGCCCACATCGGCCGCTGCCATGCGAAAGAAGCGTTTGCGCCCGCGGGCTTCAATGCGCAGTAATCCACCCGCCGCCAACCGCGCCAAATGCGCATTGGCCGATGGCGCTGACAACCCAGCCAGCATGGCCAGTTCCTCGGACGGTTTGGCCGAGCCGTCCATCAACGCCCAGATCATCGCGGTGCGCTTAGGGTCGGCCAGCAAGGTGGCGATCTGGCTGATGCAAGGTGCCTGTTCCATGTACTCACTCCCTGTTAAATCGTTGATCTGCTCCATTGCGCGCAAAAGTATAAGTGTGTAAGCAGCAGATTCCGTGGCGTCTTACAGCCAAATCAGCGACAGCACTTGCCTGAAATTTCCTGAATTCCCCGAGGTTATTGCGTAGTCCCCCGCCGTTCAGGCAACTGCGCGCCCAACTTCCCACAACGTGCCACGAGCATTTCGCGCAGGAGGTTGATCGGCTTGCTCAATTGCGCGCGATGGGCGCACAGCAGATTGAGCGGTGTGCGCTCGCCACGCAGCTCCGGCAAGAGCAACTGCAGGCGGCCGGCCAGTACTTCGGCGCTGACATCCAGCCAGGACTTATAGGCAATGCCCACCCCGGCCACGGCCCAGCGCCGCACCACATCGGCATCGTCACTGAAACGGTCGCCGCTGACCGTCAGGCTGATTTCCCGTTTGCCATCCTCAAAAGTCCAGTGATCGTGCACCCGGCTGCCGAGCATATACAGCAGGCAGTTGTGCTGGGCCAGTTCCTCCAGATGGCGCGGCTCGCCATGCCGGGCCAGGTAGCTGGGCGCCGCGCACAGCACCCGGCGATTGTCCGGCGCAACCGGCAAGGCCACCAGGCTCGAATCTTCGGGTTCGCCGTAGCGCAAGGCGATATCCACCGGCTGGCGGAACAGATCGGCGATCCGGTCGCCCAACAGCAGGCGCACGCTCAATTGCGGGTGCTCGCGCTGAAACTCGTCCAGCCACGGCAACAACAGGTTGCGTCCGAAGTCCGAAGGCGCCGACAGCTGCAGGACACCGCTGACATGATCCTGCCCACTGGCCAGCAGGCGCCGGCCTTCATCCAGTTGGCTCAAGGCGCCACGGGCGTATTGCAAGAAACCTTCGCCCTCGGCGGTCAGGCGCAGGCTACGGGTGGAACGCGCCAGCAATCGCGCGCCCAGTTGTTTTTCGATGCGTTTCAACGCCGCACTGGCCACCGCCGCCGACATATCCATGCCCCGTGCCGCGGCCGACAAACTCCCCAAGTCCGCCGCACGCACGAACAACTGCAAATCATCAAAACGCAGCATGACCACCGTCCCGGCTCATTATCAAAAATATATTGAAAGAGACTGCTCTTTTAGCGGCTTTTATCTGCAAGAGAAATAGCCAATGATCGGCTCATCCCATTCCGCACTGCCTGGAACCAGCCATGAAAGCCATCGCCTACTACGCCGCCTTGCCGATCAACGACCCCAAGTCCCTACAAGATATCCAATTGCCTGAGCCGGTCGCCGGCCCGCGCGACCTGCTGGTGGAAGTCAAAGCCATCTCGGTCAACCCGGTGGACACCAAGATCCGCCAGAACGTCACCCCGGAAAACGGCGCGGCCAAGGTACTGGGCTGGGATGTGGCCGGGGTGGTCAAGGCCGTCGGCAGCGAAGTCACGCTGTTCAAGGCCGGCGACAAGGTGTTCTACGCCGGCTCCCTGGTACGCCCGGGCGGCAACAGCGAGCTGCACACAGTGGATGAGCGCATCGTCGGCCATATGCCCAAGAGCCTGGGCTTTGCCGAAGCCGCCGCCCTGCCGCTGACCGCCATCACCGCCTGGGAACTGCTGTTCGAGCGCCTGCAAGTGCCGCAAGGCAAGACCGATCAAGGGCAAAGCCTGCTGATTGTCGGCGCGGCCGGTGGCGTAGGCTCGATCCTCACCCAACTGGCGGCGCAACTCACCGCGCTCAAGGTGATTGGCAGCGCCTCGCGCCCGCAAACCCAGGCCTGGGCCAAGGACCTGGGGGCCGATCTGGTGGTCGACCACCGCCAGCCCCTGAGCGAAGAACTCAAGCGCGTAGGCCACCCACAGGTGACCCACGTCGCCAGCCTGACCCAGACCGACCAGCACCTGGACCAGTTGGTCGAAGCCCTCGCGCCCCAGGGCAAACTGGCCTTGATCGATGACCCCAAGTCGCTGGACGTGCTCAAACTCAAGCGCAAGAGCCTGTCGCTGCACTGGGAATTTATGTACACCCGCTCGATGTTCGAGACAGCCGACATGATCGAGCAGCACAACCTGCTCAATCGGGTGGCCGAGCTGATCGACGCCGGCACCCTGAAAACCACGGTGGGCGAACACTTCGGCGTGATCAATGCGGCGAACCTGCGCCGGGCCCATGCCTTGCTGGAAAGCGGCACGGCCAAGGGCAAGATTGTGCTGGAAGGCTTCTAAGAGGCGGGCTCTGTCAGTGTCGTCCGCTATTGCTGTAGGTAACGGACGGCACCGCTAGTCAGACACTTGATCCTTGTCATATTTGTAAGCGTATTCGGGTTTATATTGGCCGCCTTTGCCACGCAATCTTTTACGTGAGGAAGTCAGCAATGAAGATCCTGATAAAAGCGTTAGCAAAATCCAAAGGCACCCAATGGCAGGTCCGCCTGGACCAGGACGCCATTACCTTCCGCAGTGAAGCCGAGGCCCGGGCCTTTGCCGACACCCTGCAAAACCGCATCCAGGCGCCCCATCGCTTTCCCCAAGGCCAGCAGCGCGCTACTGGCTGAAAACGCCGTCAGACCTGCGCTTGCAAGGCTCGCTGGCGTTGCAGGCGCTGGGTCAACATCGCCACGGCGACCGCCAACACCCCGCACACGCTGATGACAATCGCCATCGGCATGGCCGTGCCGTCGTGCAGCACGCCGACCAACGATGCCGCCCCCGCCGCCACGCTGAACTGGATGCACCCCAGCAACGCCGAAGCGCTGCCGGCCCGCGCCCCCTGCCCATTCATGGCACAGGCCGAGGTATTGGGCATGATGCAGCCCAGGCTGGCCATACAGATAAACAGCGGCACCAGCAGCGGCCACAAGGCTTCGGTCTGCAAGATACTGACCGCCAGCAACGCCAGCGCCGCCGCGAGGTAGACCCACACCGCACGGGTCAACAGAAACGCCGGGCCGCGCTTGGACAGCAGCCGCGCATTGAGCTGAGCCACCAGGATAAAACCTGCGGCATTGGTGCCGAACAGCCAGCCATAATGCTCGGCCGGCACGCCGTAGAGCTTGATAAACACGAAAGGTGAACCGGCAATGTAGGCAAACATCCCGCCAATGGCGACGCCACCGGTCACGGCATACCCCAGGTACACCCGGTCGGCCAGCAGGCGCCCGTACTGGCGCAACGCCCCAGACAATGGCTGGCGCGGCTGATGGGCCGGGAGACTCTCCGGCAAGCCGATCGCTACCGCCACACCGGCGCCGACGCTGAAGACCGTCAGCGCAAGGAAAATCGACTGCCAGCCCCACAGGCTGACCATCACCCCACCCAGCAGCGGCGCCAGGATCGGCGCCAGCCCGACCACCAGCATCAGTTGCGAAAAGACCTTGGCCGAGCCCACCGCGTCGCACTTGTCGCTGACCACGGCCCGGGAAATCACCATACCCGCACACCCGCCCAGGGCCTGGACGAAGCGCGCACCGATCAACCACTCCAGGGACGGCGCATAGGCGCAGGCCAGGGAGGCGACAGTGAACAAGGTGACACCGCTCAACAGCGGGACGCGCCGACCAAAACGATCCGCCAACGGCCCATAGATCAATTGGCCGATCGCCAGGCCCGAGAAATACACCGCCAGGGTCAACTGGATATGTTTTTCGTCGGTCCCGAACGCCACGGCCATGGCTGGGAAGCCCGGTAGGTAAAAGTCGATGGCCAGCGGCGCAAATGCGCTCAAGGCCCCCAGAATAAGGATTATGCGAAGGTTCATCAGGCATCCGGAAGAGTCGGCAGCCCGACAGTCTAGCCGCGCTTGGATGCCTTGAACATTACGTTAGCTCGCTACCTATTAAATAATCAGGCGAGCTTGGCGCTGTAGCCTTCTTCGCTGATCAGGCCGATCACTTCTTCCGGCGACAAACGACTTTCCACGCCCACTTCCTTGGCGCCCAGGTTCACATTGACACTGGCGGCCGGGTCCTTGCTTTGTACCGCCTGGGTTACGGCCCGAACGCAATGGCCGCAGGTCATTCCTTCAACGCTGAATATTTGCATGACATGACTCCTTGAATGAGGTTGCCCTCAGTTTCTTCCTTGACACGATGGCAAGGTCAAGGATTGAAAACAACGGCCGGGCTGGTATTCCAGGGCAGCGTCGGCCAAGCTGCAAGCATCCACGATTTGAAACCGGAGAATTCATCATGCGCTGGTCGTTTTTTGGCCTTGTCAGCCTGTTGAGCCTGTTCGCCGCCGTCCCCCAGGCCAGTGCGGCCGAGGACTATGCGGTGCTGATCATTTCCAGGGAGCGCCTGGAAGTCCCCACCAACTGCGAGATTGGCCTGTACGTCAATGACCGTTTGGCCGGGCGGCTGTTCCAGGAACAGGCCACCTCGTTCAACTTCCCCGAAGGCCGGGTCTCGCTGCGCCTCAAACTGCTGCCGGGCCAGGCCCCTGGCTGCCTGCCGGGCCTGTTGGCGCCCAAGGCCCAAGACATCCAGTTGAACGCCGGCGACGTGCGCAAGTTCCGCATTGCCCAAGGCGCCGACGGCATGTACCTCAAGGCCGCGAAGCTGGGCTACTGACCCGCCACCCGGGCTCATCACTGGAAGACGTAAAGGTGCTTGACCTTCCCCCAGGGTCAAGGTTGATCCTACAGGTAAGTTCACCCTGGAAGACTGCCCCATGAATGGATTCAACCTCTTTGAGCGCGGCGATCCGCGCCGGGGCCCCGCCGCCCTGCCCCGCGTGGGCGTGGCCGGCCCTGCACAGCTATTGAAAACCTGGAAACCCAAGGATCTGGAGGAGCACCGCCCATGAACATCGGCCAGGCAGCCCGGCAAAGCGGCTTGAGCGCCAAAATGATTCGCTACTACGAATCCATCAACCTGCTCAAGCCGGCCCATCGCAGCGACAGCGGCTATCGCCTGTATGGCGCCGACGACCTGCATACCCTAGGGTTTATCAAGCGCTCGCGGGACCTGGGGTTTTCCCTGGAGGAAGTCGGCAAGCTACTGGAGTTGTGGCAGGACCGGCAACGGGCCAGTGCCGACGTCAAGGCATTGGCTCGCCAGCATATCGAGGAGTTGAACCACAAGATCCGCGAGCTGGGGCAGTTGCGCGATACCTTGCAGGACCTGGTGGAGCACTGCCAGGGCGATCACCGGCCCGATTGTCCGATTCTCAAGGAGTTGGCGTCGGGCAGTTGCTGCCACTGACTGCACACAAAACCCAATGTGGGAACTGGGTTTGTGTAGGAGCTGGCTTGCCTGCGATGCAGGCACCTCGGTATATCAGTTGCACCGAGGTGATGCTATCGCGGGCAAGCCCTAATGCCAGTCAGTTAAGCCTTTTTGTAGGAGCGAGCTTGCTCGCGAAGAACTTGAGAGCGCCGCGTTTACCTAGCAAACACGCGTTATCGTTGACGTCCTTCGCGAGCAAGCTCGCTCCTACAGAAAGCAGAATCCGCTTAACTGACTGGCATTAGGGCAAGCCCGGCTCCCACACAAGCCCAGCTCCTACACAGCTAGCTCCCACATGTTTAGATCTCCATGAATCTGGAGATCACTGCATCCAGGGCGGCGGCGGTTCTTCTGCCGGTTTACCCGGTGGCGCATCATCCGCCGCACGGATCGCCTGGCGCCGCTCTTCGTCGAGGCGTGCCGCTTCGATCTCACGCATCACGCCGCCCACGTCCGCCAATTCTTCCGGCTCGTCGAACTCGCCAGTCAATACGCTGGCCGGGTGCAAGGTGCCGGCTTCGTACAGCGCCCACATTTCCTTGGCGTACTTGGTGGCCTTCAATTCCGGGGCAAAGCGCCCGAAATACGAAGCCATGTTGCCCACGTCCCGCTCCAGCATGGTGAATGCGTGGTTGTTACCCGCCGCGTCCACCGCCTGAGGCAGGTCGATGATCACGGGGCCCGTCGGCGTCAACAGCACGTTGAACTCCGACAGGTCACCGTGCACCAGGCCGGTACACAGCATCAGCACGATCTGCGAGATCAGGAAGGCGTGATACTCCCGGGCCTGATCCGGTTCCAGGACCACGTCGTTCAGGCGTGGCGCCGCGTCACCGTATTCATCGGCCACCAGTTCCATCAGCAACACGCCTTCAAGGAAGTCGTAGGGCTGGGGCACGCGCACACCGGCACCGGCCAGGCGAAACAGGGCCGCCACTTCGGCGTTCTGCCAGGCGTCCTCGGTTTCTTTCTTGCCGAACTTGGAGCCCTTGGCCATGGCCCGGGCCTGCCGGCTGTTGCGGACCTTGCGGCCTTCCTGGTATTCGGCCGCCTGACGAAAACTTCGTTTATTCGCCTCCTTGTAGACCTTGGCGCAACGTAACTCGTTGCCGCAGCGCACCACATAAACAGCTGCTTCTTTACCACTCATGAGTGGGCGCAGCACTTCGTCGACCAGACCGTCCTCGATCAGGGGTTCAATGCGTTTAGGAGTCTTCATCAGCTTTTATTGTGGGTCCTTTATTACCAAACACGCGTATGGCACTCGTTATACGGCAATCCTCGCACAGCGGGGAGAGGGTAACGAGCTTTGATCTGCTAAAGAATGCATCCAATATGCCAGATTAATCCGACAACGCCGTCATTGTTGAAGGCGTTCGGATGATAGCCGAGATCAGCGCTCAATGATTGCCGTCACGCCCTGCCCGCCCGCGGCGCAGATCGAGATCAGCCCACGGCCCTTGCCCGCCGCGTCCAGCAGCTTGGCCAGGTTGGCGACGATACGCCCGCCCGTGGCGGCAAACGGATGCCCGGCGGCCAGGGAACTGCCCTTGACGTTCAGGCGGCTGCGGTCGATGGCGCCCAACGGCGTGTCCAGGCCCAGGCGGGTCTTGCAGTAATCGGCGTCTTCCCAGGCCTTGAGCGTGCACAACACCTGGGCGGCGAAGGCTTCGTGGATTTCGTAGTAGTCGAAATCCTGCAAGGTCAGGCCATTTCTCGCCAACAGGCGTGGCACGGCATACACCGGCGCCATCAACAGCCCCTCGGCGCCATTGACGAAATCCACCGCCGCCGCTTCGCCATCGCGCAGGTAGGCGAGGATCGGCAAGCCACGTTCCTTGGCCCAGGCTTCGCTGCCCAACAGCACCAGGGACGCGCCATCGGTCAGTGGCGTGGAGTTGCCGGCGGTCAGGGTGCCCTTTGCGCTGCGCTCAAACGCCGGTTTGAGGCTGGCGAGTTTCTCCAGGGTCAGGTCCGGGCGCAGGTTGTTGTCACGGGTCAGGCCCAGGAACGGCGTGAGCAAATCGTTATGCCAGCCTTCAGCGTAGGACGCGGCCATTTTCTGGTGGCTTTCCAGGGCCAGTTGGTCCTGCTCGGCGCGGGGGATCTGCCAGGTCTGCGCCATCAGCTCGCAATGCTCGCCCATGGACAGGCCGGTGCGCGGCTCGCCATTGCGTGGCAGTTCCGGCTTCAGGTGTTGCGGACGAAGTTGTAACAGGACTTTTAATTTATCCGCCATGGATTGGCTGCGATTGGCTTGCAGCAGGATCTTGCGCAACCCCTCATTGACGCCGATGGGCGCATCGGAGGTGGTGTCGACGCCGCCGGCAATCCCGCATTCGATTTGCCCCAGGGCAATCTTGTTGGCCACCAGCAGCGCCGCTTCCAGGCCGGTGCCACAGGCTTGTTGAATGTCATAGGCCGGGGTTTGTGGCGACAGGCGCGAGCCCAGCACGCATTCACGGGTCAGGTTGAAATCCCGCGAGTGCTTGAGCACCGCGCCGGCGGCCACTTCGCCCAGGCGCAGGCCGTGCAGGTTGTAGCGCTCGATCAGGCCTTCCAGGGCTGCGGTCAGCATGGCCTGGTTACTCGCGGTGGCGTAGGGGCCATTGGAACGGGCGAAGGGGATACGATTACCGCCAATGATCGCGACACGGCGCAACTGAGTCATGGAAAGCTCCCGGTTAGGTGGTAGGTGCAATCCTGAGCCTAGACTAGGAACGACTGTCACCTATTGATGGTCCACCCTTTGAACCCCAGCAGCCGGAGAGCGTTCCATGTCTGACCGTTATATCGACTTCGCCAACTCAAGCCTCGGCCACCGCCTGGTCTCGGCCATTGGCCTGCCGTCCCCGGTACGCCTGGAGCGCTGGCAAGCCGGACGCCTGCGCCCGGTGGACGGCGCCCTGCTGTTGGGCGGCGGCCCGCTCGCGGCCCAGGTACAGGGGTTTGCCCATAAACTCACCGAGGCCATCTACAGCTACGGCCCCGAACCGCTGCCGGCCACGCCGTGGATTCCCGGGCATGGCCCCAAGCTCAAGGCGGTGCTGTTCGATGCCAGCCACTTGCAGCACACCGACCAACTCAAGCAACTGCGCGAATTCTTCCAGCCGCTGCTGAAAAATCTCGATCACAGCGCGCACCTGGTGATTCTCGGACGTGCCCCGGAAAGCCTCGGCGAACCGTTTGCCGCCAGTGCCCAGCGGGCCCTCGAAGGCTTCAGCCGCTCGCTGGCCAAGGAGCTGCGCAACGGCGGCACCTTGCAGTTGCTGTATGTCGCAGAGGGCGCCGAGGAGCAGCTGGAAGGTGCGCTGCGGTTTTTCCTCTCACCCAAAAGCGCCTATATCTCTGGCCAGGTGCTGCGCCTGAGCGCCTGCCCGACCCAGGTGCATGACTGGACGCGCCCGCTGGCCGGGCTCAAGGCCCTGGTGACCGGAGCCGCCCGTGGCATCGGTGCCTCGATTGCCGAAACCCTGGCCCGCGACGGTGCCGAGATTGTGTTGCTGGATGTGCCGCAAGCCAAGGCCGACCTCGACGCCCTCGCCGCACGCCTGGGCGGGCGTGGGATTGCCCTGGATATCTGCGCCGATGACGCCGCCACGCAACTGATCGAGCAATTGCCGGACGGCATCGACATCGTGGTGCACAACGCCGGTATCACCCGCGACAAGACCCTGGCCAATATGCCCCCGGAATACTGGGACGCCGTCTTGGCGGTCAACCTCAACGCCCCGCAAGTGTTGACCAAGGCCCTGCTCGACAGCGGCACCCTGCACGACAATGGCCGCGTGGTAGTACTCGCGTCCATCAGCGGCATCGCCGGCAATCGCGGGCAAACCAACTACGCCGCGAGCAAGGCCGGGCTGATCGGCCTGGCCCAGGCCTGGGCACCGCTGCTGGCGCCACGGGGGATCAGCATCAACGCGGTGGCCCCGGGGTTTATCGAGACCCAGATGACGGCGCATATCCCCTTCGCCCTGCGTGAAGCCGGGCGACGCATGAGCTCGTTGGGCCAGGGTGGCTTGCCGCAAGATGTTGCCGAAGCGGTGGCCTGGCTGGGCCAGCCGGGGTCGGGCGCGGTCAGTGGCCAGACGCTGCGGGTATGCGGGCAAAGCCTGCTGGGAGCGTAACCATGCTGTGGCACACCTTACCCGGCAGCCCGGCGCTGCCACCGCTGTACTGGCGCGCCGCGCTCAAGCGCAAGATCACCGGCACCACGTTGCCCGACTCTGGGCTGCACTGCCGGGTGCAGGTCAATCCCGAGGCGGTGGCGGCCTACCGCAAGGTCTGCGGGTTTGCCCAGAGCCCGGTGCTGCCGGCGACTTACCCGCACATCCTGGCGTTCGGCCTGCAGTTGCAGTTGCTGACCGCGCGAGAATTCCCCTTCCCGCTGCTGGGGCTGGTGCATTTAAGCAACCGTATCCGCGTGTTTCGCCCTATGGGCGGGGTCAGTGATGTGCGGGTCAGTGTGCATACGCGCAACCTGCAAGCCCATGCCAAGGGCGCGACCTTTGACCTGATCACCACCGTCGAGGATTCCCTGGGTTTGCTATGGGAGGGCGAAAGCCAAATGCTTTGTCGCGGGGTGAAACTCGAAGGCCTGGCGCCAGAATCCCTGCCCACGCCCAATAGGGTCAGCGAGCTGAGCCGCTGGCAGGCACCGTCCGATATCGGCCGGCGCTACGCTCGGGTATCCGGCGACTACAACCCGATCCACTTGAGCGCCCTCACCGCCAAGCTGTTCGGTTTTCCCCAGGCGATCGCCCATGGGCTGTGGAACAAGGCACGCACCGTGGCAGCCCTGGATGAACATCTGCCGGCGGCGAATATCGAGATCTACGTTGAGTTCAAGAAACCTGTGCGCCTGCCTGGGGAGGTCATCTTGTTGACCAGTGCGCCCGGCTCCAGCGGCGAGTTGCAACTCAAGGGGCCTGGCGATATCGAACATATGCTCGGCAAGTGGCAACCCATTGCCTGAAACAGAGGCGACTCGCTGATTAATTGTATATATACACCCTAAGTTATAGCGGGCTCTTGATAGCCCGCTAATTTATTCAACTAGTTGATTTACATCACACTCCCACAAACAAAAAACCACTTTATATACCTTTGGTATTAATCACCAAGACGCATACCCACGCCAGTATATAAATCGTTAATACCAAGTTGAGCGTTGCGATAAAGAGTCCCGAAGACTGTTATAGCCACAACGGACGCATGTATTGCCTGCCGCAGAACAGACGAACGTGCGAAACCAACAAAGGCTGTACCAGGTGCTAAGGAACTCATCATGAAAACTCAAGTCGTGTTGTGGAAGGCAAGTACTGCATTGGCCCTTATCCTGGCAATGAGCCTGGGAGGCTGCAGCAGTGGTGGTGGCGGTCATAAGAGCAGCGTTGCTTCCTCCTCCCCGGATGCCGGCGCCGGCACCGGTGGTGGTACTGGTGGTGGCGACGGTGGCGGAACCGGCGGTGGTACCGGTGGCGGCACGGGTGGCGGAACCGGCGGTGGTACCGGTGGCGGCACGGGCGGCGGAACCGGTGGTGGTACTGGCGGCGGCACGGGTGGCGGAACCGGTGGTGGTGATGGTGGTACTGGCTCGACCACCACCCCCTTGGTCACTGGCCAGATTGCCGCCAACCTGGGCGATACCCTCGGCAACGTAGGCACCGCCATTGGTGGTATCGGCACAACCGTTGGCGGCGTTCCAGTGGTCGGCGTCACCGCCGGCGGGCTGGTGACCAGCGTGGGCACCGCCGTTGGCAGCGTCAGTGATGGCCTGACCGATGGCCTCGGCTCCCTGGGCACCAACAGCAACTCCCTGGGCATTACCGTGGCCGGCGTGGGCAACGCGGTCGCCGATCTGGGCGCCGGTGTTTCGACCACGGGCCAATCCCTGTCCACCACCTTGGGTGGCATCCCGGTCGTCGGCGGGCTGGCCGGGGGTGTCGGCGGCACTGTCGGTGGCGTGGTCGACGGGGTGGGCCAAACCGTCACCATGCTCGGCGATACCTTGAGTACTGCCAGCACCACTGGCCCCCTGGGATCGGTCACCAGCACCCTGGGCGGCAACGTCCTGGTGCCGGTGGTCTCGCTGGTTGAAAACACCACAGGCAACCTCGGCACAGCCACCGGCCTGGGCACCCCGCTCAATGGCCTGCTGGATCAAGTCGGCTCAACCGTCACCAGCCTCAGTGGGCAAGTGGCTGACGCCGGCGGTACTGGCAACCCTGTCACCGGCGTCGTAAGCAGTGTACTCGGCGGTACAGGCACAGTGGCGGGCACTTCCGGCGGCCTGGTGTCGCCCTCTGCCGGTACCAGCCCGACTTCCGGCCTGCCGGAACTGGTGGGTGGCGTAGTGACCAACATCGGCAGCGGCCTGGATACCGGCACCACCACCGGCATCGGTACACCGGTCGACGGCCTGGTGACTCAAGTAGGCGGGGCGGTCAGCAGCCTCGGCACCAGCATCACCGCCACCAACACCAGCCCCATCACCAACACCCTGGGGCAAACCGTCAACACCGTGGGCGGGGTGGTCACCTCGCTGGGCGGCGCAGTCACCGGTGGCACCACCAGTACCACAGGCCTGCTCGGCGGCCTGACCGGCCAATAGAAGAATTACACCTGGCCCATTAGACGGCCTCCCCTACAGCGCCTACGCTTGGTTGAGACGAGAGATTCCAATGGGACTCTCGTCTTTTTTATGGGTGCTCCCCAACCGCGTCCAAGAACCCGGCGGGCCCCTGCGAAATGCCGCTGCAGTTTTGACCATGGAGTGTCCTATGCGCGTTTTGACGCCGTTGTTATTGCTCACCCTCAGCGCTTACGTCCAGGCCGAGACCCTACCCAGCTTCCTCAACAGCAACGACACCATCCGCAACCTCCCCGTCCCCAACCTGCCCGCCGACGCCTACCGCCCGGTGACGCCCCAGACCCAATTGCCGCAGCCCCCAGCCGCACAAGCGCAACCGTTGCTGATGGACACCAGGGTCACCATCGGCAAGCTGCAGATCGAAGGCGGCACGGTGTACCCGCTAAAGGACGTCGCCCAGGTGTTCGAGCCGTTGATTGGCCACGAAACCAACCTCGCCCAGCTGATCGAAGCCACCCGCAGCATCACCCGTCGCTATCAGCAGGATGGCTACCTGTTGTCCTACGCCTTCCTGCCCGACCAGCGCTTTGAACAGGGCCTGGTGCGCGTGGTCTTGGTGGAGGGGTATATCAAGGACTACCAGGTGCAGGGCGACATCGGTCCGGTCTCGGCCTACATCGACAAGCTGGCGCAAAAACTCCAGGCCGAACGCCCGCTGACCCGCAAGACCTTCGAGCGCTACACCACCTTGATGGGACGGATTCCCGGCGTGACCCTGCAAGCACAAGTACCGCCACCGGGCACGACCGATGGCGGCGCCCATATGAATATCCAGGCCAGCCGCAAACCCTTTACCAGCAGCATGAGCATGACCGACAACAGCCGTGGCGGCCTGCAAGCCCTGATCGCCGGCACCAGCAATTCCCAGACCGCGATGGGCGAACAACTGAGCCTCAGCGGCCTGTTCCCGCCGGGTGAAGACAAAGAGCATTACTACCGGCTCGACTACAGCCAGTTCATCAATGCCGAAGGCACGCAACTGAGCCTGTATGGCGCGCGTTATCGCAGCGACCCGAGTACCCACATCCGCCTGGACGGCGGCTTTTCACTCAAGCCGCACCGCGAGAACGACCGCTTCTCCATCGGCCTGAGCCATCCGCTGATCGCCTCGCCCGGCGAGTCCCTGACCCTCGGCACACGCTTTTACGGGGTCAACGACAAGACCCGCTATCAACTGGTGGGTTACCCGCAACGCTTCGACGTGGAAACCGACCTGCGTGCCCTGGCCTTTGAAGGCGATTGGCGCAAGGCCGACCAGCGCCAGCTGCGCATCCTCAGCGCCGGCCTGTACCAGGGCATCGACGGCCTGGGCGCCAATACGCGCAGTGACTTCGAGGGGATAAAATCCGACCTGGACTTCTTGCGCCTGCGCCTGTCCGGGGTACAGAGCGACAAGTTCTTCGACAACTGGCAAGGCGTGCTGTCGGCGGCGCTGTACTGGAGCGACGACACCCTGCCCGACAGCGAACGGGCGGTGTTTGGCGGGCAGAATTTCGGGCGGGGCTACCCCGATGACCAGGGCTCGGGCGACAAGGGCTGGGGCGTGGCCTACGAGGTCAACTACAGCTACAACCGTGCGGGCGACTGGGTCAGGATCGTCCAGCCCTACATCGTGCTCGACCGTGCCAGGACCTGGTTCAACGACCTGCCGGTGAAGGGCAGCGACCTGTCCTCTGCGGCGGTCGGCCTGCGGTTTGGCGATGCCAAGTACTACAACATTGCACTGGAGGCGGCCAAGCCGATGTCGGATATGGCATTGGACAGTTTTAACCGGCGGCCGCGGTATACGTTGAGCTTCAGCTATCAGTTGTAGTGTGGGAGCGGGCTTGCCCGCGATTGCGGTGTGTCAGTCAATCTATTCGGCGACTGACGCACCGCTATCTGGAGCAAGCCCACAGGAAATACCGCTGCGCACTCAGGTCAGGGCATCCCCCACCTTGCCAAAGAACGTGGTGATCTGCGGCCCCAGCAACTTCCCGGCCGCCAGCACCACCAGCGCAATGACCGCAATCAGAATCACATACTCGATGGCGGTCGCACCGTCCTTGCGGTGCAGGAACAGCATGAACCGCACATGCAACTTCAACAGCAGGGCAAACAACATGGGACCTCTCCTCGATACGTAATGATCAACGATGGCGCAATGGCGTGTTCATCTGTTCCCTGCGCCGGGGAAACAGAGTCTCCAGGGTCTCGATCAGGCGTGTCAGGTAAATGGGTTTGCGAAACAGGTCCAAAACCTGCAGTCGCAACATGTCGCTGACGTCATCCATTTCGGCATGGCCGGACATGACAATGACCGGGAGGTGTTGGCGCGAGGTATGTTCACGCAGGCGCTTGATCAGGGAGATGCCACTTTCTTCCGGCATGCGCAGGTCAGTGATGACCAGCGCGATATCCGGGTGCAGGGTCAGTTCCTGCAAGGCAAAGGTGACGGAGGTGGCGCAGAAACAAACAAAGCCCTCGTTCTCCAGCGACTCGGCCAGTTCAACGAGGGCATCCTCTTCATCATCCACCAGCAGGATTTGCTGGCGGCTCGCGGCAACGGCGTTCATGAGCAATACCTTCCACGACAATCACTGATGGGCATGCTCGATGTACCACGGCCGATCAGGTCAACGCTGCCCCGACTTTAGCGAACATGGCCGCGATCTGAGGCCCAAGCAGTTTCCCCGCCGCCAGCACAACCAACGCAATGACCGCGACCAGAATCACGTACTCAATCGCCGTGGCGCCCTCTTTGCGCTGAAAGAACAGTTGGAGTTGGACGTAGAGCTTCATCATGACGGTAAGGAACATATGACTTCTCCTTGGTGCCTGCTGGCGCAGATCGCGGTGCTGCACGGTGATTGCTGCGTGCCACTAGAGCATTGTCAACAAACCCCACCTCAACAACTGTAAGAACGGATTAATCACAAAGTAGTAGTCGCACCATTGGCGTCATCACCCCGGGGCTTAAGGACGCAGGTCGAACGTTTCAAAATAAATCACGATCGCTAATGGCATTTTGTCCTAGCTCGGCTACCGTCAAATAGCCAAATCGTTAGATGTTCATAGCTGCCTGGTTGCGAAATCAACTCGTTGGGAAAAACGGGCCTGTGATGCAACAGGAAAGGGAGAGCCTTCATGAACAGTCGTGTCAGCATGATCCTGGCTGGGTTGTTATTAATCGGTGCGCTGTTCGCAGGCTATTGGGGATTGGTGCTGAGTCGTCCACCTGAACTGGCGGCCGAGCCACCGCCATCCGGCGTTTCCATGGAAAAAACCGTCACTGCCGTCGAGGACCAGACCCGTCAAGCCGTGGTGGTCCTGGTACGTGATGTGCCGCCCTATGTGGCGCTCACCGCCGCTGACCTGGCCCTGGAAAAACTGCGCACGGCACCGGCCGGCAGCTTGACCCGCCTCGACCAGGCCATTGGCCGCACCCCGTGGAGAACCCTGCATGCCGGCACCTGGCTGGATGACGCCAGCTTCAATGCCGGTGGCCCCCTGGCGCGGATGATCCGCCCTGACGAACGCGCCCTGGCGGTGGCCGTCGATGAAGTCATCGGCGCGGCTGGCCAGTTGAGCCCCGGGGATTATGTGGATGTGCTGTTGTTCCTGCGCCCGGAAGGCACCAACCCGGAGCCCTCGACCCAGATCATCGTGCCCGCCCTGCGCCTGCTCAGCGTGGGCGATAACCTCGGCCCGACCAACGATGGCAAGCCCGCCGTTGCGCCGCCCTCCACCGATGAAGAAAAAGCCCGCCAGGCCCAACGCCAGGCAAGCCCGCCGCGGACCGTGGTGCTGGCCGTGCCGCAACCGTTGATGAGCCGCTTGATGCTGGCCACCAGTGTCGGCGCCTTGCGCCTGGCCGTACGCAGTGCCGATGAACAGCTGTTGAGCCAATACTGGGCCGGCAATAACGAGGCCCCCGCCAAGCTGCAAAGCGCCAATCGCGAGCTGTACCAGTTCACTCAACTGGCCATGGCCGGCGCCCCCAAAAGAGTCGCCCAAACCGGGAGCGCCAACGAATCCAGGCGTGCCGGCATCGAGGTCATACGCGGCAACCAAGCGACCCAACAAAATCCCTGATTGAACAAGGATGCCTTGAATGCCCCATCGTCTCGCACCTGCGTTCACGCACATGGCCTGGGCCCTGATGCTGTCCGGCCTGCCGGTTGGCCTGGCATTCGCCGCCCCGGACAGTTGCAGCAACCTGGGCGTCCTGCCGGCCGTGGTCGAGGTCAGCGAAGGTTTGCAACAAACCCTGCAATCGCCGGTGGCGATTACCCGCCTGGCCATCGGCGACCCGAAAATCGCCGATGTGCACCTCAACGGTGATCGTGGCTTCCTGCTCACCGGCATTGCCTCCGGGGCCACCAGCCTGATGGTCTGGACCCACTGCTCCAGCGCCCCGCGCCAGAGCATGGTGTTCGTCAAGGGCAAGGCCAATTCCAGCCTGACCAGCCTGGCCCTGGCACCGTCCGACGATCCGTCCCTGCCCAGCCAGGTGCAGACCGATATCCGCTTTGTCGAAGTCAGCCGCACCAAACTCAAGGAGGCCAGTACCTCGATCTTTGGCGGCACCCGCAACTTCCTGTTCGGCAGCCCGCGCACAGCCGGGGGGGCCCTGCCCCTGGATAACGAAAGTTTTAATATCGGCATCGGCGGCGGGCGCTTTTCGGCGATGATCAATGCCCTGGAACGCAGCGGCTTTGCCTACACCCTGGCGCGGCCAAGCCTGGTTGCCATGAGCGGGCACAGCGCGACGTTCCTCGCCGGCGGCGAAGTGCCGATCCCGGTGCCCAGTACCGGCAGTAACACCATCTCCATCGAGTACAAAGAGTTCGGTATCCGCCTGACCCTGACCCCGACCGTGATCGACCGCACGCGGATTTCCCTCAAGGTCGCACCGGAAGTCAGCGAACTGGATTACGCCAACGCCCTGCAGGTAGAAGGCATCCAGGTGCCCGCCCTGACTGTGCGCCGCACCGACACCACGGTGTCCCTGGCCGATGGCGAAAGCTTTGTGATCAGCGGCCTGATCAGCAATAACAACCGTTCCACCATCAGCAAGTTTCCAGGCCTGGGCGACATCCCGATCCTCGGTGCGTTTTTCCGCGACAGCAACGTCAGCCGCGAGGAAAAAGAGCTGCTGATGATCGTCACCCCGCACCTGGTCCAACCCCTGGCCGCCAACGCCCGCCTGCCCTCCCTGCCCGGGGAAAAACTGCGCAACTACGACCCCAACTGGTATCGCCTGTACTTCCTGGAAAACGGCAACTTCGACCGACGTACAGGACTTTCCCAATGAGCGATAACCTGAGCCAGACGTTCCTGGCAATCACCCGCAACACCACCGACCTGGAATGGCTGCAAGGCGCCCTGGCGCCCCTGGGCCAAGTGGTCAGTGCCGGGGGTGGCAGCCTCGATGAGCTACTGGCCCTGGTGGACGTGACCTTCGCCAACCTGGTGTTCGTGGGCCTGGACCGTGAGCATGTGGTGGCCCAGAGCGCCTTGATCGAGGGGGCCCTGGAAGCCAAGCCGATGCTGGCGATCGTTGCCCTGGGCGACGGTATGGACAACCAACTGGTGCTCAACGCAATGCGCGCCGGGGCGCGGGATTTTGTTGCCTATGGCTCACGCTCCAGTGAAGTCGCCGGCCTGGTGCGACGCTTGAGCAAGCGCCTGCCACCGGTGGCCCACAACACGCACCTGGGTGGCCTCACCGTGTTGTATGGCACCCAGGGCAATGCCGACGGCGCCCTGCTCGCCAGCCACCTGGCCATGGTGGTGCAAAAGAGCGGCCAACAAACCCTGCTGCTGGACCTGGGCTTGCCCCGGGGCGACAGCCTGGCCCTGCTGGGCCTGGAAAGCGCGTTCAACTTTGGCGATGCCTTGCGCCATTTGCGCCGCCTGGACACCACCCTGATCAACAGCGCCTTTACCGCCACCGACGGCGGCCTGCGCATCCTCGCCTACAGCGAAGGCGACGAGCCGCTGGAAATGACCAGTGCCGCCGAGCTGTACATGCTGCTCAGTGCCTTGCGCCAGCACTTCCAGCACATCGTAGTGAACCTCACCGGCCAGCGCGACAGCGAAGCCCTGCGCACCTTCGTCAGTCACTGCGACAAACTTCTGTGGTGCACCGACCAGAACGTCCTCGACTGCCGGCGCAACCTGGCGGTGCTCAATCAGTGGCGGGAAAAAGGCATGAAGCTTGATCATGCCAAGTTGCTGGTCGACCGCTACCTCAAAGGTGCTGCGCCAGATACCGAGGCCCTGGAAAAGAGCTTCGGCCTGGAAGCCATCGCGGTGTTGCCGCTCAGCGCCGAGGTCCGCCTGAATGCCAAGAACCAGGGGCAGACCCTGTTCAGCCTGGCGCCGCGAGAACCCCTGACGCAGCACCTCAAGACCCTCGGCGAACGCCTGGCCAAACGTACCGAGGGCCTGGAAAAACCTTCCCCCCGCTGGTTCACGCGGCTGTTGGGGAGCGCCAAATGAGCGGCGAAAACCTCTTCGGCACACCCACTCGCGGGCTGGGTAGCGCCGTGGATAACGACGGCCTGAAACTGGTGCTGCACCGCTACATCATCGACGCCATCGAAGAGTCGGGGAAAAACCTGCTAGAGGGGTCGCGCCAATCCCTGGCGCAATTTGTCATCGACAAGGTGTCCGAATACATCACGCGCATGCACCTGGCGATTTCCCGCTATGAAATGGAGCGCCTGGCCGAGGAAATCGTCGATGAGCTGACCGGCTTCGGCCCGCTGGAAGTGCTGTTGCGCGACCCCTCGGTGACCGAGATCCTGGTCAACGGCCCGCACCGGGTGTTTGTCGAACGGGACGGCCTGCTGCACCAGAGCGACCTGCGCTTTATCGACGCCCACCATGTGGAGCGGGTCATGCAACGCATCCTCGCGCCGCTGGGCCGGCGCCTGGATGAGTCATCGCCGATGGTCGATGCCCGGCTGCCCGATGGCAGCCGGGTCAACGCGATCATCCCGCCGATTGCCCTCGACGGCCCGTGCCTGTCGATTCGCAAGTTTCGCAAAGACATGCTCAAGAGCAGCGACCTGGTGGCGATGCAGACCATCGACCAATCGATCTTCGAGTTTTTCCAGGAGGCGGTGGGCAAGCGCTGCAATATCCTGATCAGCGGCGGCACCGGCACCGGCAAGACCACCCTGCTCAATATTCTCAGCCAGTTGATCAACCCCCATGAACGCCTGGTGACCATCGAAGACGTCGCCGAACTGCAACTGGGCCACCCCCACGTGGTCCGCCTGGAAACCCGCCCGCCCAATGCCGAAGGGCACGGCGAGGTGAAGGCCAGCGACCTGATCCGCAACGCCCTGCGGATGCGCCCGGACCGCATCATCCTCGGCGAGATCCGCGGTGTGGAAGTGCTGGATGTGATGACCGCCATGAACACTGGCCACGACGGTTCCATGAGTACCGTGCACGCCAACAATGCCCAGGACGCGCTGTTGCGCCTGGAAACCCTGGTGGGCCTGACCGGCCGCGCGATCGCGGAGAAAACCCTGCGCCAGATGATCTGCGCGGCGCTGGATGTGGTGATCCAGTTGACGCGCCTGCCCGATGGCCGGCGTTGCGTCAGTGAAGTGGTGGAAGTGGTGGGGGTACGCGATGACGTGTATGTCACCAACACCTTGTTCCGCCATGACCGGCGCACCGGCTTCGGCTTCCTGCGCGAGGCCATCAACCCGGCGGGTGAAAAGCTGCGCCGCGAATCCGCCCTGCCGTTATAGGAGCGTCACCATGACCGGCGCCATCCTGATGTTCAGCTGCGTGATCCTGATTGGCGTGTCGGTGCACCTGTTCCTCAGTGGCCTGCACCAGGCGCAAACCGACCGGGTCCTGGAACGGCTCGCCAAAGGCCAGCCATTGTTGGCCGAAGAGCGCGGCCATTGGGTCGGCCTGGAGCACATGTTCCAGCGCGCGGGCCTGGGCAAGCCCACCGACCGCCTGGGCCTGTGGCTGACCGGCTGGATGCTGGGCGCAGCCCTTGGGTTCCTGGTGTGGAGCTGGGCCGGCCTGTTCGCCATGGCCTTGCTGCCGCCCTTGTTGCTGCGGCTGTACATCGCCTGGCGCTATCGGCGGCGGGTCAAGCGGATGATCGAGCAGTTGCCGCAAGTGCTCGACCATACCGTGCGCAGCCTGAAGTCCGGGCGCACCCTGGCCGACGCCCTGCTGGGGGCCATCGACAGCACCGAAGAGCCCTTGAAGCCCGCCATGGCACGCATCCAGCGCAACGTGCAATTGGGGGTCAGCCTGCCCGACGCCGCCAGTGACTTCGCCGAATTCTACGAACAGGACGAGTTGCGCATGCTTGCCCTGGGGCTGAAGGTCAACCACCGCTACGGCGGCAACGCCAGTGACTTGCTGGAGAACCTGATCAAGGTCATCCGCGAACGGGAACAAGGCGCCCGGCAATTACGCGCCATGACCGGCGAGACGCGGGTCACCGCGTTTGTGCTGGCCGGCATGCCGATTGCGATGGTGGGGTATTTCATGCTGATCAACCCCGGCTACCTGCTGACCATGTGGAACGACGACAGCGGCCGCTACATGCTGCTGGCCGCGCTGACCATGCAGGTGCTGGGCTGCCTGACGATGTGGCGCATGTTGCGGAGTATTTGAGATGGTCTTGCTGATCAGTGCCTTGTTGTTCCTGGCTGCGCTCGTGCTGATCGTCGGCCAGTGGCTGACCCAGCGCCGCCGCCTGCGCCTGGTCAACCAACGCCTGCAAGGCCAGTTGGTGCGCGGCGACCGCCTCGGCACCCTGCTCAACCAGTTTGGTAACAGCCAGTTGGCCCAGCGCTCGGTGAACATGGATAACGAAACCCAGGTCCTGCTCAACCGCGTGGGCTGGCGCAAGGCCAATCAACGCGCGATCTTCGCCGCCTGCCAGATTGGCGTGCCGCTGGTGCTGGCCGGCGTGATCCTGGTGGGCGAGAGCTTGCTCTTTCCCAATGCCGACTCCCCGTGGATCGCGCCCCTGCTCGGCCTGGGCGTGGGCTACCTGATCCCCAAGCGCGTCCTCGCCAGCGTGGCCAAGGCCCGCCAGCAGCAAATCTCCCGCGAGGTGTCGACCTTTATCCCGCTGCTGCGCATCCTGTTCGAGTCGGGCATGGCGGTTGAACAGTCTCTGCGCGTGCTCAGTGTTGAAGCGCAGCGCCTGCTGCCGGCGCTGACCCAGGAACTGCGGTTGATCCTGGCACGGGTCGACTCGGGCCTGGAGCTGGGCGAGGAACTGGGCAAGACCGCCCGGTTGCTGGCCGTGGACGAGTTCACCGACACCTGCATCATTCTCCAGCAACTGATCCAGCAGGGCGGCGGCGCCATGAAGTCGCTGCTGGCCCTCAAGCAACTGCTCGACGACCGCCGCTTGACCCGTTTGCAGGAGTTCATCTCGAAGATGTCGGCCAAGATGTCGGTGGTGATGATGGTCTTCCTGTTTCCCGCTTTATTGATTGTGCTGGGGGGGCCGGCATTCATTGCGATCTCCCGGGCCCTGAGCAGTTTTTGAGGAGCGCGCGATGAAAGCACTGATTGCAGGCCTGGGCCTGCTGATGCTCGGCGGCTGTGCCAGCAACGGCCAGACGCCCTGGGCGGCACTGATGACCCCGGGCAGTTGCGCCAAGCCCAGCGCCGAACAGGAGCTGTCATTGAACCTGGCCGACGACATGGCCAACGAAGGGAAGATGCACGCCAGCCTGGCCAACCTGCAAAGCCTGCCGGAGTCTTTGCCGCAAGTGCGCCAGCGCAAGGCCAAGGTCTACCGCCTGCTCGGGCGCAGTGAAGCGCAACCGCTGTACCGCAGCCTGCTGGGCACCTGCATGGCGGCCGAAGGGGAACACGGCCTGGGGCAACTGGCGGCGGCCCAGGGTGACAACGCCCAGGCCCTGGCCCATATGCAACGGGCGGCGCAACTGGCGCCCACCGATGAAAAAATCCGCAACGACCTGGGGGTGGTCTACCTCCACCAACGGCGCCTGGAAGAGGCACGCTTTGAGTTCATGACGGCCATGGAGCTCAAGCAAAGCGATCAACTGGCGGCCGTCAACCTGGTGACCCTGTTGATCTACCAGGACAACTGGGGGCAGGCCGCGCAACTGGCCAGCCAGGTGGGCCTGAGCCCCGAACAGGTCACCGAGGCCCAGGCCCGGGCCGAGAAACTCAAAACCAAGGGCCAGGTGGCGGCGGCCAGCGATGCCCCGCCCGTACTGATCAAATAAGCGCTTGAAGGAGCCGCTGATGAAAATCCATTACCTCACCAGCCTGACGCTGCTGGCCCTGCCCCTGACGGTACTGGCCATCGAGCCGGGGCCCTCGTCCAAGGCCCAGCAGGAAACCGAGCACTGGCTGGGCCTGCAAGTCAGCGGGCAAGCCGCCTCACCCACGGTGCAAAGGGCAACGTCTGCCGAGCGCGAGCTGGCCATGCAACGCTGGATGGAAAGCAAAAAGTTCGCGATCCCCGAAAAATTCAACGAGGACGGCGCCAGCTCGGACGACAGCAAATAAGCCCCGGCACTGGAGAACCTGTGGGAGCGGGCTTGCCCGCGATAGCGGCGTGTCAGCCAGCAAATCTGTCACTGACATACCGCTATCGCGGGCAAGCCCGCTCCCACATGGCTGTACGCAAAGCTTCAGTGCGCCGTCACCCGCTGGCGCAAGGCCGAGTTGCTCGGCGACAGCGCCAACGCCAGTTGGGTACGGTTGTGCATATGGGTCAAGCGCAACACCTGGGACACGTACAGCTTGACCGTGTTCTCGGTAATCCCCAGCTCACAGGCAATCTGGTAGTTGGTCTGGCCCTTGCCGACCAACCGGGCAACATCCAGTTGCCGGGGGGACAGCTGATTGAAGATCGCCGGCACCTCCAGGCGCTCGGCCTCCTCGCCCTCGGCTGGCGGCGTCGGGCCGCGACGGACCTTGTCCAGGTCCTGGTACAGGTCGTCGATGGATTCAGAAAGATATTGCAGCTTCTGGTTCAAATTCCCCAGATGCAGGTTCTTGTGGCGCTCTGCCAGGGCGGCTTCCTGGCGTTGCAGGCCTTCGAGCAACTCATTGAGGTTGATGGGTTTCTGGTAGTAATCGGAGATGCCCACGCGCAAGGCCTTGATCACGTCCTGCTTGTCGGCCCGGCCGGTCAACATGATGGCCTCGAAGGCCCGCTGCTTGCCGGCGATTTTCTGCAAGGCCTGCACCAGCTCGATACCATCCATGTCGGGCATATGCAGGTCACACAGCACCAGGCCGATCTGCGGGTCTTCACTGAAACGTTGCACCGCCTGCTGGCTGGAACCACACGGGACACAGCGATAACCGCTGCTTTCAAGAAATTCGCAAAGCTCCTCCACAATCAGCGGCTGATCGTCGACCACGAGCACTTTTACTGCAGACGTAAGCTTGTTCACGCGCTACTCCATGCCTGGCAAGCCAAAGATTGACCTATCCGTTCCGAAGAACCTTCCTACTTGCTTGTGTAAATAAACTTAGACGTACTTTCCGACTATGTATATAGCGCTACAGAGCGCCCACGACTAATGGAGCCACAACCAGGCCAGGGTAAAACCCACTAGCAGAAACGGCGCAAAGGGCAGTTTCCTTGACGGCTCCACCACCAGATAGCCCAGGCGCGCTCTAACGCCTTGACTGGCAAGGGGCAACAGTCGCGGCCCATAGACCAGCCAGGCCATATTCGCCACGCCGGCGCCGACCAGCGACCACAACAGGTAGGTGGAATCCGACGCCAGCGCCAACGCCGCGAGCAACTTCACATCAGCGGCGCCCAGGCGCCCGAGGGCGTAGCCGGGCAGCGTCAACAGCAGCGCCAGGAAAACCGCCCACACCCCTTCAGCCCGGGAAGCCCCCAGCCATGTCGTGCCGCTCCACAGCAGGTAGAGCAACGCCAGCAGCACGGCGCCCAGGGTCAGGCGATTGGCAATCTGCCGCTGGCGAATATCCTGCACCGTACACACGCCCAACCAGACCAACACCACAAGGCCTTGGATCACGTAAAAACCGTCCCTTTTTGCTGATTGATTCTATGCTGATATCAGGTAGTAACCGTCAGGGTAGTCGCAGTGATGAAAACCAGCCTCCCTAGCAAGCAAAAAGGCGCCGTCGCTATCGAATTTGCTGCGGTGTTCGTGATTTTTTTTGCCGTGTTCTACGCCATGGTCAGCTACAGCCTGCCGCTGCTGCTATTGCAGTCGTTCAACCAGGCCACCGCCGAAGCCGTGCGCCGCAGCGTGGCACTGGACCCCAGCACCCCCAACTACAACACCGCGCTCATCCAGCGGGCGACCCAGACCGTACAAAGCCAATTGCAGTGGATCCCCGCAACCTTCCAGTTCCAGGCGGCCCATATCAACCCGACCTACACCGCGGGCGTGCTGACCGTCGAGATCAACTACCCCTCGGCCAATCTGAAGAACGTCCTGCCGTTTATTGTGCTGCCGGGCATTGGCACGGTGCCCCGGCTGCCGACCACACTGCACGCCCAGTCGAGCCTGCAATTTTGAACTCCGGTGACAAAATCTTCGGCAGGCTGCTTGGCCGCAGCAGCGTCCACGCCCTGGAGACGCCCGCCAACCCGCCGCCCCCAGGCCTGCACATGCGCCTGGACCAGCAAGGCCATGTGCTGCAGATCAGCCGTGCGTTGCACCCACAACTGGCCTACCACCTCAGCGCCCAACCCCACCCGCTGTTGCGCGACCTGCTGTGCCTGCCCGGCGCCCTGAGCATCGAAGGCACCCCCGGCGACTGGCAGCGCCACAGCCTGGACCTGGACTTTCAAGGCGCCGGCGACAACATCTTGCATACCCGTGGCTGGATCGAGCCGGATGGCGATGACTGGATCCTGCGCCTGCTGGATATCAGCGACCTGCTGAACGGCCGGCAATTGGCCCAGCAGCGCGAACAGAACCATCAACTGGCCAGCCAGATGAGCGAGCAACTGCGCGTGTGCAGCCTGACGCGCCTGCCGCACGTGTTCAGCGAGCACCTGCACAGCCTGGCCCAGCGCTGGCACATTCCCTGTGTGGCGATGGTCCTGCTCGACGACCAGGACTGGCGGGTCTACAGCGGCTACAGCGCCCACGATGCGCCGCAATTATGGGAGCCGGGCCAACGCCTCGGCACCTGCCTGGACAGCCTCAACGGCAACACCGCGCTGAGCCTGAAAACCCTCCAGGGCCGCAGCGAACACCCGCGCCTGTACAGCGTGTTTGGCAATGCCGAGGGCCTGCTGGTGCCCTATCGCGATAGCCAGGGCGTTGCCGCCTGGTTGCTGTGCGGGTTCTACAGCGGCCACCCCGACGTCAGCGAGCGTGACTGGCTGAACCTCGCCGCCGCCCTCGCCGCCCCCTTGCTCGGCCGCCTGCGCGAACAGCGTCATCACCAGCACCTGGAGCGGGTAGAAGCCTTGCAAGGCCTGCTCGGGACCGGCTGGTGGGAACTGCTGGCCAGTGGCGAGGAGATTCTGCTGGCGCCGCAACTGATGCGCAGCCTGAGCCCGGAAGATGCACCGACCCAACAAGTGCTGGCCAACTGGCTGGAACTGATCCACCCCGCCGACCGCCAGGAACTCAACAGCCGCCTGCAAGACCTGCAGACCCTGGGCAAGCCCTTGTTGACCAGCGTGCGCCTGCAACGCAGCGACGCCAAGCAGAACCCCATCTGGTATCGGGTCCAGGGCCAGGTGCTGGGGGCCGGCGAGCAGCGGCGCTGGATCGGTTTCATGCTCGATATCAGCGACATCAAGAACCAGCAACTACAGGCCGCCGCCGCCCATGCACGGCTGGACAACCTGATCGCCAGCTCCCCGGCGGTGATCTACGTGCAGCGCTACGTCAACGGTGCGCTGCACCCGGCCTTCTTCAGCGACAGCCTGCTGCCGCTGCTGGGCTGGACCCTGGCCGAATGCACCCACGACACCTCCGTGGAGTGGGTGCACCCCGAAGACCGCGACCTGTACTTCGAGCGCACCCGGCAATTGCTGCGCGAAGGCAGCGTGCGCAGTCGCTACCGTGTGCACGATCGCCAGGGCAATTACCACTGGTTGCTGGACGAAGCCAAGCTTTTGCGCGACGACCTCGGCCAACCGGTGGAAGCCGTCGGCCTGTGGCTGGACGTCACCGAAGCGACCCTGGCGGCGCAACAGATCAAGGACAGCGAAGAGCGCTACCGCCTCCTCGTCGAAGACTCACCGGCGATGATCTGCCGCTATCGCCCGGACCTGACCCTGACCTTCGGCAACACGCCCCTGGCCAACTACCTGGAATGCACGCCGGCACAACTGCCGGGGATCAACCTGGGCCACTGGTTATCGGAGGAGCAACGCAGTGCCTTTGTAAAACGCATCGGCCAGTTGAGCCCGGAATTCCCGGTCAGTACGGCTGAGATCAGCCTGCAACTGCCGGGGCGCGCACATGCATGGTGGGTCTGGTCCGACCGTGGCGTATTCGACGAGCACGGCCAGTTGCAGGAAATCCAGGCCGTGGGCCGCGACAACACCGAAGTGCGCCGCTCCCAACAACAACTGACCCAAAGTGCCAAAATGGCCACCCTGGGCGAGATGGCCACCGGCCTGGCCCATGAGATCAACCAGCCGCTGAACGTGATGCGCATGGCCATCGTCAATATGCTCAAGCGCCTGGGCAACGGCAACGTGCAGATCGACTACCTGACCGAAAAACTCCAGCGCCTCGACGCCCAGGTCCAGCGCGCGGCCAGGGTGGTGGACCATATGCGCGTGTTCGGCCGCCGCTCGGAGGTCGAGCAACAACCTTTCGACCCGGCCCAGGCGGTGGAAGGCACCCAGTCACTGCTCGGCGAAGGCCTGCGCGGCAAAGGCGTGGACCTGCGCATCACCCCCATGGACGGGCACGTGCAGGTCAACGGCCATGTCGATCAACTGGAACAGGTGCTGATCAACCTGGTGGTCAACGCCCGTGACGCGCTGATGGCGCGGCACGAAAAAAACCACGACTTGCGCCCATGGATCGCGCTGTACAGCGAACACGACAGCCGCCACATACGCATCTGGGTCGAAGACAACGGCGGCGGCATAGACGCGCGCTTGCTGGAGCGGATTTTCGAGCCGTTCTTTACCACCAAACCGATTGGCGTCGGCACCGGGCTGGGGCTGTCGGTGAGCTACGGCATTGTGGAAAACATGGGCGGACGCCTGAGCGTCGTCAACAGTGAGCATGGGGCGCGGTTTTGTGTGGAATTGCCGGTGGTGGGTGGGGGTTAGATTACAAGGTAGGCGTGGCCAGATTGGCAGCTCAGGTTGGCGCCTACATCCACTTTATTTAGATCGACGCCTAAGGCCAGTAAGAGGGTGTTTATCAGCGAGTCCAGTAACGGTGTCAGTGTGGTTTTGATCGTACTGATCAGCAGGGAAGTGACGCTATTGAGCGTGGTTCCAAGACCACCAATAAGATTGCCTAGCAAATTTTCGTTTCCGGGCTGCGGGCCATACATATTTAGAACAAGCCCCGCTGCTGCTCCCTTGGCAGGGTCCGTGAGCCCACTAACGATATTGCTGGTGGTGTAAGCGTAATAAAACGGTTGCTGCGAAATTTCCGGCAAATCGGGAGAGAGGTAAGTATGCGCAAGGTTTTTACTCCCTCCGACATCGATATTGGCAGATAACCCAATACCACCTCCTACAGAGGGAATACGGGCATTGCAGTCATTGAATATCAGAAAGCGGCGGCATGACTCAGTACCGATATCAACAATCTTCAAGGGTTTCACAACCATCTGGGGCGGAGCTTGACTACTGCCGAAAATGCTGGATAAGCCGTCAACTTGACCCAGTTTCAGATTGACCAGCGAGGTATTGGTGCTGGTTGTCAGGCTTTTATTGGTAGGGCTTGCGCAGCTGTAGGCAGTTACCCAACTACTGGCGCTGGCAGCCTCTACCGCAATATCCACATGGACAGGCGGAGGCAGAATCTGCAGGTTGGGTGAAGTACACAGTGCACCCAAACCACATGTCAGCGCATTGATCGCGCCCACAATATCAAGCTGTAGCAGCGCTCCCACCGTGTTTGCCAGAGGGCCCGCCAATCCGGTCACACCGTTCACCAAATCTAGGACCGTGTTCAGTACGGGCAAGTTGACCGAGAGCAGAACTCGTAGTTGAGACGTGCGCACATAGATGCGATTCGGACCGGTTTCAGGATTATGTCCTGCTGCTACAGCTTTGGCTGGATTGCCAACAGCAGATAATTGAGGCGGCTGTAAAACCTGAACCGTAGCGGTGATTTGCGCCACTCCAGGCAAGTCAATCGGGACACTTGCCAACAGGCCGTTTTTCTTGTTGGCCAGTTGCACAAAACCTTCGATCAGATCAAACACCCGCATGTTCACTGCCAGAGACGCCACATCAGTGCCACTCGCAATCTGCAGAATATCGCCCAATACCACTTGAGTAGTACCCGCTGCCGTCTTGAGCGCTTTCAAGCCGACAATCGTTACATCCGTGGTCAGGGTGTTAGTGGGATCCAATACATTGATCGCACTTTGAATTAACTGGCCGACACCGAGGGTATTGCCAAGAACTTCTGTATAACCAACCGCCGTCAGCCCCAGATCAAGCTTTAGTCGATCCAGATAATTCAGCAGAGAGATATTGGTATTAATCAAACCATTCCACCCGGCCACCGACAGGTTCAGTCCACCGCCCAACAACCCGCCGAACAAAGCGTTGAGAACAGAAGCCTTGCTGGCTGAGTCCACAACCACGGCGGTGCTGCGGATTGTGAGTGCGGCCACTGGGGTCGCCAACGCCGCCACCGCCGTCGCACTCAAGGTCGTATTAGCGTTATACGTCCCACTGAACAACCTCCACACCCCGTTGGCGATACCGGTCGTGATCGTGTGGGTAGCGACAACGCGGATGGCTTCGTTCTTGGTGGCATCGACAGTAAAGACACGGATGTTGAGGGCATTGGTCAGCAACGTCCCGCAAGTCACCGCCAGTGCGCGGGAGCTGTCGCTGGCGACGACGGTGAAGCCGTTGCGGGTGGCATTCTGCTTGGCGTAATCGACGGCCGTGGTGCTGCCGGAACACTGCCCGCCACGGTTGGCGGCTTCCAGGGCGGCGGTGTCGGCAATGGCCTGCAGCTTGCGTTTTTCCAGGTACAGGCGGCCGCTATCGACCACCAGCAATAGAAACACCAGGGCCAATGCCAGAGTGCTGGCGAATACCAGGCCGATTGCGCCACGCTGGCCAGAACGAAGTCGGGGAGACATCGAGCACTCCTTTGCCGGCGAACTGCCGAGCGCTTACTCTCCTGTAGTGAACAGCAGTGTAGACAAGGCTTGCAGGGGGCGCTGGCAAGTTGCCAGTTTGGCGACTGGCGGGAAGCCCAAGGGCACACGCAACACCTGTAGCTGCGATGCGGGCATCTCGGGGTATCGGGTGTACCGAGGCGATCCCATCGCAGCCTCGCCGGGGCTCGACAGCTCCCACAAGGGAGCGGCGGCACCTGTAAATTTGTCTCAAGGAACACCGATCAAATGTGGGAGCTGTCGAGCCCCAGCGAGGCTGCGATGGGATCGCCTCGGTGTACCTGTTGCACCGCAGCACCCGCATCGCAGCGTGCCACTTACCGTGGCGGGTAGTTGGACAGCACCTTGGTCACCGTCGCGCGGATCGCGGCGCTGCGGTCCTGTGGGTTGGGCGAGCTGCTCATCATCTGTTCGTCGCTGCCGCGCCACACCAGCTTGCCGTCCTTGCCGTCGAGCAGGTCGATCTGGAGGGTGGCGACCTTGTAGGTAACGTTGCGGGTTTCGTTGTACATCGGCGCGCCCCAATAGCCATTCCACGGGCCGCCCCAGGCGCCGCCGTAGTTGGTGGTGACTTGTTGCTGGCGGTCTTCGACGATCAGGTAGGCCTGCACGTTCACATCAGCCTTGGCCCCGGGGGCTGCCGGGCGCAGGCCGCGTTGGTCGAGCTGGTCGGCCACTGCCTGGCGGATGCGCTGTTCGGTCAGGTCGCTCTTGATCCGTGGATCGTCGGGGCGGTACTGCAACGCCGGATCTTTCCAGGCCCAGCTGCGGTAGGCGGCAAAGTCGCGGCTGGCGTCAAAGTCGTGGTTGACCTGATGGGTCTGGCATCCGCCCAGCAGCACGGCAAAAGCAAGCAAAGCGATACGACGCAACATGGTAGTTCTCCAAAGGGCAAACCCAATCTGAGATGAGAATAGCTGTTAACTCGGAGGATACGCCGTCATGGCCTTCTGCACAGCCTGGCGCAAGGCATCGCCGCGTTCACTCAGGCTGCCCTGGCTGCCCGTTTCGGCGCTGGCGCTCCATACCGGCTGGCCCGTGCGAGCGTCGAACAGGTTGACGCGCACCACCACGACCTGCACTTCATAGGTGCGCACGATCGGCACCGAGTTGTACATGCCGTAGCCGTTGCCATAGCGGTTGTAGCCACCGTAGCCATAGCCATAATCGTCCTGTACCTGGCGCAGGCGTTTCTCCAGATGCACATCGGCGCTGACCAGCAAGTCCGGCGCGCGCGGGCCATGCACCGGGCGCAGGCCGCGCTGATCGAGGGCGCCACTGACGGCTTCGGCGATCTGCGCAGGATCTGCCCAGGCCGAGCCCGCCGGCAACTGGCCGTTGCGCCAGGCCCAATTGCGGTAGGCGCCATAGTCGCGCACCGGCGCCGGATAGGCGCTGGCGTCAAAGGTGTTGGCCGCCTGGGCAGGCGCCGGCGGCATGGGTTTGGACGCCGCCACATACGGGTTGTGGCTGGAGCAGGCGCCCAGCCCCAGGCACAGCAGGATCAATGCACAGCGCTTCATTTCGATCTCCGCAGACTGGGCCGCTTAAACCGGACGGCAGATCCAGTGCAAATAACGCCCAAGTCCGGCAAAGCTTGGGTGACGACGGTGAGCGAGTTCCATCTCCAACACGTCCTGCAAATGGGTACGGGCCTGGAATTCCATCGGCATATAGTCGTGGAACACCCGCACCCCGCTCTGGCTTTCGACCTGCCACAGGCCTTCAAGTTGCGCCGCCAGCTCCCGTGGGTCCAGGGGCTGTTGCGGGGTCAGGCTGTGTTTTTCGCCGGCCATGTCGTTCTTGCGCATCTTGCGAAAGTGCCCCTTGAGCAAGTTGCGGTAAATCAGCGCATCCCGGTTGTAGAACGCCAGGGACAACCAGCCCCCCGGCGCCGTCAACTGGTGCAGCACCGGCAGGATCGCGTGGGGCTCGGCCAGCCATTCCAGCACGGCGTGGCACAGCACCAGGTCGTAGGGCTCGGTGAGCTGGCCCAGCAGGTCCTGCCACGGCGCCTGGATGAACGTTGCACGCTGCCCCGCCTCGGCGAACCGCTGGCGAGCGCCCTCCAGCATCGGCTCGGCGGGCTCGGCCAAGGTCACCTGATGCCCGCGCTCGGCCAGCCACAACGACATATGGCCCAGGCCTGCGCCGATATCCAGCACGCGCAACGGCCGCGCCGGCAAAGCCTCGGCCAGGTCGGCCTGCAACACTGCCAGACGGATCGCGCCCTTGGCGCCACCGTAGATCTTCTCGGCAAAGCGCGTGGCCAACTGGTCGAAATGACGATCACTCATGGCTAAACCGCCGCTCATTGTCGGCCAGCTTGGCGCTGACCACCTGGTTCATGTCCAGGCCCAGTTCGCCGCACAACAGCAGCAAGTAGAGCACGATGTCGCCCACTTCCTGGCCGGCATGGGCGAGTTGGTCGGCGGGTAACTGGCGCGACTGGTCTTCACTCAGCCACTGGAAGATCTCCACCAGCTCGGCCATTTCGACGCTGGCGGCCATGGCCAGGTTTTTCGGGCTGTGGAATTGTTTCCAGTCGTTGTTATCGCGGATGCGATGCATGCGTTCGGTAAGGTGTTCGAGATTCATGGGGCGCTCCTGAAGGGGTATAGCTTCGGGCTCAAAGGCGGGGATGGCAAATAAATTTACGGCGCTTGTCAGGGCGCTATCGCAGGCAAGCCAGCTCCCACATTTGGCGGTGTTTACAAATCAACATGGGGGAGCTGGCTGGCCTGCGATGGCGGTCTAATCGACCACGCTGAACTCAACCCTGGCCGTCTGCCCCGCCTCATCGAGCACACTCAGTTGATAGCGCCCCAACTGCTCCAGGCTGGCATTGATACTGTCCTGGTTGGCACTGTCGCCCAGCGGCGCGCCATTGAGGAACCACCAGCGCCGCCCACTGCCGCCCAACGCCGATAGCTTCAAGCGCAGTTGCTGCTGGCTACCCGCCGGCAAGCGCAGCTGGTCGCCCTCACGCACGCCCACCACCGACAACGGCGACGCCGCTGCCAGCGCCGGGGGCGGGCAATCCGGGTCTGGCGCCGGGATACGCGCGTCACGCCGCTCGATCCTCGGCAACCACGGCTCCAGCGGCGCCGGCCACAGGGCAATGTCCCGTGAGACCGCGCCCGGGCAACTGGCCGCCACGCGCAAACCCTTGGCATTGACCCACACGGTTTCCATCAAGCCGACACCCAAGGGCTGATCCAGGGCCTGCAAGGTCGGCGGCGTGGTGCTGTCCAGCGTCCAGGCAAACCGCTGGCGCCGGCAATTGGGGTCGCTGCGGCTCATGGGCTGGCCCAGGGGCCAACAGATCGCCGCCACGCCGACATTCATCGGCACCGCTTTAACCGGCGCGGTAATGCCGCGCTGGCTGTCGCGGTTGGTCAATACATCGTGCACTTGCAGCATCAACGGCGCCGCCGACGCCAGGCCGAACTGGCCGGGCACCGGGGTGCCGTCCGGGCGGCCGATCCACACACCAATCAAATAGCGCGGCCCGACCCCAATGGCCCAGGCATCGCGAAAGCCGTAGCTGGTGCCGGTCTTCCAGGCCAACACCGGGCGCTGCACCAGCTCGGCCCGGGGATCGCGGTCTGGCCGCGCCTGGCCACTGAGGATGCGTCGCACAATCCACGCCGAGCCTGGCGATAACAGAGGGCGCTCCTTGAGCACATCATCGGGCTGCAAACGAATGGCCGCGCTCTTGCCGTCGCGGGCCAACGCGCTGTAGCCGCCCACCAGGTCTTCCAGGCGGCTGCCGGCGCCGCCCAGGATCAATGCCAGGTTCGGCTCAGCCAGCGCCGGTAGCGCCAGGGGCATGCCGCCGATGCGCATTTCTCCGGCAAAGCGCTTGGGCCCGTAGGCTTCCAGCAACTGCACCGCCGGCAGGTTCAGCGAACTGGACAGCGCCGTACTGGCCGGCACCGCGCCGGTAAAACCCATGGAGAAGTTGCCCGGCCGGTAATCGCCATAGCGCCGTGGCACGTCCTGCAGCAGCGATTCGGAGTGAATCAGCCCCGCGTCCAAAGCCATGCCATACAGGAAGGGCTTGAGGGTCGAGCCCGGCGAGCGCAGGGCGCTGATCATATCCACATGGCCAAAGCGCCGTGCGTCGTTGATATCCACCGAGCCCAGGTAGGCGCGCACGGCCATGCTTTCTTCCTCAACCACCAGGATCGCTGCCGAAGTGTGCTCCGGCAGCCGCGCACGCCAACCCAACAGCAGGTCTTCGAGACGGCGTTGCAGGGTCGCGTCGAGAGTGGTGCGAATCAGTGGCGGGCTGTCAGGGCGGTTCAGGCGGCGCGCCAGCAGCGGCGCCAGGCTGGGCTCCAGGCGCGGCGCCAGCAACAGGGGTTCTTCCAGGGCTTCATCGACCGCCGATTGCGGCCACACCTGGAACTCGGCCAGGCGCCGCAGCACTTTGTCCCGGGCCTCCTGGGCGCGCTGCGGGTGGCGGTCCGGGCGCAGACGGCTCGGCGCCTGGGGCAGCACTGCGAGCAAGGCGGCTTCGGCGTGGGTCAGTTGCTGCGGCGACTTGCCCAGGTACGCCCAACTGGCCGCCGCCACGCCCTGCAACGTGCCGCCGAACGGTGCGCGATTGAGGTACAGGTTGAGGATCTGGTCCTTGGACAGGTGCCACTCCAACTGCGCCGTGCGCCACAGCTGGCGAAACTTGCCCGGCAAGGTGCGCGAATGGGGGTCGAGCAAGCGCGCCACCTGCATCGACAAGGTGCTGCCGCCCGACACCACCCGTGCACCGGTGAGGTTCTGCCAGGTCGCCCGCACCAGGGCCAGCGGATTGACGCCGGGGTGCTGGTAGAACCAACGGTCTTCGTAGGTCAGCAGCGCATCGAGGTAATACGGCGAGACTTCGCCGGTGGCCACCGGGTAACGCCATACGCCGTTGGCATCGGCGAAGCGCCACAGGGGCGTGCCGTCTTCAGCCAGCACCACACGGGCCAGGTCGTCCTTGGGCAGCGGCAGGGGCCAAAGGCGGTCGGCCAGCCACAGCAGGGCGATCACCACCAACAGGCTACCCAGGGTAGCGCGTGCAACTATTCGCAAATTCAAACGGGCAAACCTCTATGCTTCTAGGGAACTCGCCCAGGGGATTGGCGACCAAAGGCTCAGGTCCGGCAGATACGCCCACCCTTTCATCAGGAAACTCATATGCAGGTAGAAAGCTTTTTTGAATGGCTGGGCCAGGCGCTCGGTTCGATCATCCGCTTTATCGTCGACGGGCTCAGTGGCTTGTTCGGCGCCCTGACCCATGCCGGTGGCAACTTTATCGATGGCCTGTCGCGCACCCTGGGCATGGATACCTCGATCGTCAGCATCATCACCCTGATCATTGGCCTGATGCTGCTGTATTCGGCAGTCCGGGCGTTTATGCGGGCCTCGATCATCATGGGGATTATCTGGTTGATGCTGGGGTTGTGGCTGCTCAGTTGGGTTGTGCATTAAGTACAGACCCTGTGGGAGCGGGCTTGTGTGGGAGCAGCGGTGCGACTTGCTCGCGATAACGGTGTATCAGCCACCGAATGTATGGGCTGAAAGATCGCTATCGCGGGCAAGCCCGCTCCCACATAAATCTACCGCCAGTTCCTATAGGGGTTGGGCTTAACGGCCCTTGATCACCATATCGGCCGGGGTCTCCCCCACTGCCTGCCAGTTCGGCCGGTACATCGACTCCACTTGCGGCGGCGGTACGCGATAGGTCCCCGGCGTGACCGCGCGGGCCAGGTACAGCAGGTGCGTGGTGCCGTAACCATCCAGGTTCAGCGCGGCCACATAACGATCATCGCGGTATTCCTGATGCTTGATCGACGCATTTTGCATCGACTCGCGCCATTCCTTGACCTGGCTGCTGGCGTTTTCCAGGCTGGCGGCGCTTTGCCCCAGGTTCTGGTTTTCCAGCTCCAGGCCGGCCGGCAACAGGTCCACCACCAGGGCATCCGGCACCCGTTGCTTGTTGGCGCTGACGGCAATGTGCACCAGCACCAGGTCGCCGCTGCGTAGGCTTTGCAGGTTCAGCGGCTGGCCATTCATCCCCAGGTACTCGCGGCGAATGCTCAGGTTTTCGCCACCCGCTACCGGGGCGTGCTGTGGATAACCGGAGATACTCAATTGCTGGTAGATCGGCTCGCTGCCCGGGTTGCGCAGGGTCAGCGGTGAAGCCAGCAACGGACCTTCCAGCTTCAGGCCGGACTGGCCATTGTTCAGCTCACGGGTTTCGCCGCCGCTGTGCAGTTGCGCAGTCCAGTTGGTTTCCGGCTTGCCCAGCAAGCCACGCCCGGCGAGGAACAGCGAGTTGCGCTCCTGGGTCGACAGCCATGGGCTGGCCGCCATCTGGTCCGACAGCTCGAACAGGCGCTCTTCACGCTTGCCCTTGGCCAGGTCGTTTTCTTCCAGCAGGGCCAGGATCATCGCCTGGTCGCGCAGCGGGCTGCCGTAGTCGGCCAGCCATTCATTGGCCTTGCGGCGCACCGCCAGACCGGCCAGCGATGCCTGGTCGGCACGTGGCTGGTCGCCCATCTTCTGCAAGGCAATCGCCAACTGCACCAGGGGCAGGCCGGAACGCGCATCGCTGCGGCGTTCAAACAGGCTGCGCAACGCGCCCAGCGGGGCCTGTTGGGTGCGCGCCAGCACCAGGCCGGCATAGGCCTGTACGGCAAAACGCGTGTGGTCGGCATTGTCGCTGTAGTCGACCTCGATCAGGTTGCGCTCCTGCACATAACGCAGCAGGCGTTCGCTGGCCTTTTTCAGCGCCTCGGGCGGTACGGCAAAACCCTGGTCGCGGGCGCGTAGCAGGAAGTCGGTGACATAGGCCGTCAGCCAGTATTCCTCATCGCCATCCGCGCCCCACAAGCCAAAGCTGCCGTTATAGCGCTGCATACCCAGCAGGCGCTCGATACCCAGTTCGATCTTGCGCTTGCGCTCGGCATCCGGCTCGCCGGTCAGGCCCAGGCGCGTCAGTACGGCGGCATCGGCATAAAGGGATGGGTACAGGCCGCTGGCCGTTTGTTCCAGGCAGCCATACGGGTAGGCCTTGAGCGCACGAATCTGCTCGCCCAGGTTCAACGGCGGGCGGCTCGATAGGCTCAACAGCGCCTCACGCCCGGCCGGTTCAAACAGGGCCAGCTCGCTGTCCGGCAGGCTCCAGGCCTCGTCCTTGAGCACCGCGCGGTATTGCTTGAGCAGCGCCGGATAAGCCGGGCGCACGCCCAATGTCCATTCGCGGGTAAACGCCGGCAGGTTCTCGCCCGGCAGGTCCAGGCCATTGACCGTGACCTTGAGCTTGCCCTGGCCAAAACCGCCCAGTGCGCGCACCGGAATCTGCAAGGTGGTGCGCTGGCCCTGGGTCAGTTGCACACTTTGCGATGGCTCGCCCAGCAGGGTCAACTGCCCTTCGGCAGTCAGTTGCACATCCAACTTCTGTGCCTTGCCCGACAGGTTGGACAGGTCCAGCGCCAGGCGCGTCTGGTCGCCGCCCGCGAGGAAGCGCGGGGCCGACAGCTCGGCAATCAACGGCGCGGCGATCACGGTCTTGGCTTCGGCCATGCCGTAGCGGTCATCGCTCCAGGCCTGGGCCATCAGGCGCAACTCGCCGTTGAAGTCGGGGATATTCACGCTGACTTCGCCCTCGCCCTGGTCGTTCAAGGTCACCGGCGCGCTTTGCAGGGCGACGATGGTGACGCTGGTGTCCGGGCGCTTGCCGCCCTTGGCCAGCGCCGCGTCACCGCCAAAGGCCAGGCTGGCCAGGCGCCCCTGGCCGGCTTCGATCAACTGCCCGTAGATATCGAACTGGTCCACCCCGTAGGCCTTGCGACCGAACAGGCTGGCATACGGATCCGGCGTCGGGTATTCGGTGATGTTGAGGATGCCCACGTCCACCGCCGCCACCAGCACATGCACCTGTTTGGGCACGCTGCCATCGGCATTTTTTGCCGCGACCTTGACCGTCAGTGGCTGCTTGGGGCGCATTTTTTCCGGCGCCGTCAGGGTCAGGCCCAGCTTGCGCTGAGTACGGTCCAACGGCAGATGCAGCAAGCCCACTGCGCGTTTGGGGGTGATATTGGCCTTGCGCTCGCCGGGACGGATCACCAGAGCACTCACATACAGATCATGGCGCGACCATTTCGGGTCGAGCTTCACCGCAAAGCTCTTGCCTTCGGCCGGCACCTCGATCTCTTGCCACCACAACGGGCCTTCGCTGGACTCCACCAATAGGTAGCCTTTACCGGCCGCCGGTGGGGTGACGGTGACGTTGGCCGTGTCGCCATCGCCATACGCCGGTTTGTCCAGCGCCAGCTTGACCTGGTCCGGGCGCACGGCGCCGCCTTCGGTGTTGTCCTGAGCCTGGTAGCCGGCCCAGAAACGCTTGCTGCTGATCAGCCCGGTCTGCGGGTCTTCGACTTCAACGCGGTACGGGCCCCACTCCACCTGGAAGCTGACCTTGGCCGTGTCGCCGGCCTTGATGTTGACAGTCTGCTCATCGAGGTTGAGGAATTTCTCGTTGTAGTGATAGCTCCAGCCGTCGTTGTCCGAGTAGTTCCAGTAGTAGTCGCGGCGCTCGCGGATCAGGCGCACCTTGAGGTTGTCGGCCGCGAGTTTCTGACCGTCCTGGTTGGCCAGCAGCACCTCGAATTCCGCGGGGCCATCGCCATCGGTTTCCTTGCCCTCGAACAGGCCGCGCAGGCCGGGCAGTTGCTCGGCCGGCCAGACCGGTTGCACCAGGCGCCGGGTGATCGGGCGCCCGCCGGACTCTTGCAGGCTGGCCTGCACGATCAGTTGCAATGGCGACTTGGCCTCGCTCCACTTGCTTTCCAGGGTCAGTTTTTCCTGGCCCTGGGCATCGAGCACGCTTTCGTCCAGCTCAAAATCCTGGCTCAGTTCTTCTTCCGTTACCGAGCCAAACTCATAGCCTGGCAGGGCTTTGACCGCCTCGCGCAGCGGGCGCACATACACTTGCCCGCTCAGGCGATTACCCGCCGCCGGGGCGCCATAGAGGTAGCGGCCGTTGACCTGGATAACGGCGTTGTCCGCCGGGCTCAAGGGCGTGTCGCTGCCCTTGAGCTCCAGGGCCAGGCGCTCGGGCAGGAAGTCCTCGACAAGGAACTCATACAGCTGCGGCCTGCCGTCACCCAGGTCGAACACCAGTTGCCAGCGCCCGGTCGGCGCTTCGCCGGCCAGTTGCAGGGGGTATTGATAGAGGCCCGAGGCATCGGCCTCCCATACAAATTTGCGGCTGACCTGTTCATCCGGGCGGCGCACTTCGACACTCACCGGTTGCGGCTTGACGGCATTGCCGTCCTTGTCACGCAGCAGGGCGTTGAGCAGCACGGTTTCGCCCGGGCGGTACAGGTCGCGCGGGCCGAACACGAAAAATTGCAGCGGGTGCGCAGGCTGGCCGCCGATATCGAACTCGGCCAGGTCCAGCGCCGCGCTGTCGAGGCGCAACAGGCTGGTTTGCTCGCCCTGCTTGGCCAGCAGCACCTGGGCCTTTTTCGGCAGTGGCAGTTCGGCATGGCCGCCCTTCTCGGTCTTGCCCTGGCCCAGCACGCGGCCTTCGGCATCGAGGATTTCCAGCTCGACGCCATCCAGCGCCTTGCCGCCTTCCAGCGCCTGGGTAAACACATCCAGGCGGTTGGCATAACGGTGTACCGACAGGCCGATATCACTGAGGGTAAACAGCGTGGCCGGTTGCGAATAGTTGTAGGTGCCCGAAGCGCGCATCACCGCCAGGTACACGCCCGGCTGTTGCAGTTGCTTGAGACCGGCGATGGGCAGCAGCAGGGTTTCGCGGGTATTGCGCGCAGGATTGAGGTCGAAACGGCCGCCGTACACCAGGTCGGCCATGGGCAGCAGTTCGCGGGATTCATAGCTTTGCAGGCTGGTGTTACGGCCCCATTGAGCGAGGAAGGCCGGCAGCGATTCGGGCTTGATACGGAAGAACTCGACGTCGATCTTGTCGACATTCAGCGCGATCACCGGCAAACCTTCGGCCAGGCGGGTGGGCAACAGGGTGCCACGGCTGGCGAAACCGACGGTGGCTTGCAGGTCGCGGGTTTCCAGGCGCGCAATGTACTCGGCGGCGAGCTTGGCGTCATTGACGCCGCGCAGGCCGGCGTCCACAGTCAGCACCAACTTGCGCTGGGGCTCCAGGTGGCGCAGGCGCAGCTCCATCAGGTTATCGGAAAGCTCCCAAGCCCCATCGACCTTGCCGGACTTGCTGTCCACCAGGTGCAGCTTGTCGGCGAACTTCTGGTCTGGGTCCAGAGGGATCGAAAAACTCACCGACAAGGTGCTGGCGCCATCCAGTTGCACCTCAGACACATCCACCACGCTTAACTCACGGCCGGCATAACGCTGCTTGAGCGTCGCCACATCCACCGCGGCCTTGGCCGGCGCCGTCACCGCTGCCGCAGGGGCCGCGGGAGCTGCTGGTTTGTCGGAAGAATCGCAGGCGCTCAGCAGGGCCAGCGCACAGGCCAGGAACAATCCTTTGTTAAGCATGGGGCACTCGTTGTAAGGGTGTCTGAGGGGTGAACTATATATCAGCGCCAGTGAAGCGGGTTATGGTGGCGATCACATTGACCGACGGAGGGTGGTTTGGTTCTCGATCACCTCAAAAGCGCAGAAAATTCCCTATGGGAGCTGGCTTGTCGGGCTGGCATTTGGTCATGGTTTGTAAAGGGCCAGCAAGGCGTGTCGCTTTAAATTGCAGGACGTTTCCTAGACAATCCTTGGCGCCTTGTGCCTGTTGGAATCGGTGACTAGTCTGCGATCCGTCACTGCTTATCAGTGATCGGGTTTAGTCGCCCGACTCCAAATTCGGCGCATGGTCCATGTAGTTTTATGGTGGCTGTGCGCAGGGCGCCTTCGGGTGCGCCGGAGTTTCCGATTTTGGCCGGTCGACTAACCTGCGTACAGCCGCCACCTTCGTTAGTCGCGACAGGTTCGGCTTCAGAATCAAATTCGGAGCTAAGCCATGAATAAAATTGTCCCCGACCCACCCTGCGACCTGCTCAACGACCGCGCCGCCTTCAATCGCGCCCTCAGCCACTATCTACCGACCCAGGGCTTCCACTCCATCAGCGAAGAACTGAGTTTTGAAGACTCCCTGCTCTACACCGCCAGCCTGCTGAACAGCGCCTCGGCCACTGCGCTCGACTGTGGTGAACACTTGCCCGGTGCCGAACGGGCCAAGGTGCTGGCGGTGTGGCATTTGCTGGAGATCGCCAAGACCACGGTCGACCGCTCTATCGAGTGCTTGCATCCCCCGGGATAAACGCGATCAACAAGGTAGGAGCCTGCTTACCGACTCCTACCTTCAAAATCCAATAAACCCGCTCGCTGATCCCGGACAACCAACTCCTCGCTCTCGATTAGTTACAAACACATGCAGCTTTTTTTCGGATTAAAAACCACAGAGTCTTTAAACCTGCGAGGTTAAACAGTGGCCCTCATAACAAGGTAGATCTGTAAATGAATATACTCCCGAGCCCATCAACACCGCCCACCCCCCCTCCAGCTGCCAACACGCCTAAAATACAAGAAGGCCTACGTTACCTCACGCCTTTAGTCGATGATGGCAACGCCAATATCCAACATCTATCAGATTATAAAACCGACCCTCAAGGCAAGCTGGTCCCGAATGCCAGCAGAGTCCTGATTACCACTGCAGATCGGGCTGACACTATCAACATCACGATAGGGGCAGACCAACAACTCAATGCACGTATAAATGGCAAAGACTACAAACTACCACTAAATGCAAACAACGATGTGCACTCGCTGAGAATCCAGACCCAAGGAGGTAATGACCGTATTACCGTAGACAAGAACATCAACATCGAAATGCACATAGACGGTGGCGACGGTGATGACTATATCGAGGCCAATGGACGAACCGGCAGCGTATTAGGAGGCAAAGGCAACGATTACATACGCCTGGGCACCGGCCATATGGTTGCCTTGGGCGGAGATGGCGACGACATCATGATCGCAGGCACCGGTAACTCCACGATGCTGGGTCAAAAAGGCAACGACAAGTTATACGCCGACTATCCCGCACCGAAGACCAACCTACGCCAGGTTTACCTCAATGGCGGCCAGGGTAACGACGAACTCTATGCCGGGACCGGCAAAACCATCTTGAACGGCGGCCCCGGCAACGATAAGCACGTAGGTTATCGTCAGACTACTTTCTATACCGGCGCGGGCCAGGATACAGTCCATTCCTATGATGTTCAGGATCGGATCTACGCTAAAAAAACCGACACGATCCACAAACCCGCACAGGTAAACACCACCCATGTTGAATACAACAGCAACGCGGGTAAAAAAGGCCTGAAAATAGAAGGCACTCCAGAGTTCACTGAACAAACAGAGGATTACCTTGAACAACTCAGGGGATCGCCGGTCGGGCAGAAAGTACTGCAGGAAATGGACCGCCTTGCCGAAAAAAATGGCACCCACGTCACCATAAGTAGATCCCCGCTGTTTGAGGCGAACACTTACAGCCAATCTAATTCGGTTGGAGAGATCCCACGCGCCAGCCGGCTTCCTGAGCATGAATTTCTGCCTGAATACGGCCATATAACAAATGGCGTCGCCGGATCAAAAGCCGTAGATGGCGTAATCGGCTTTCTTCCAGAGCATTTCACGAAGGCCTTTGACACATCCCCCTTAATCGCCATGGACCATGAAACAATTCATGCCATCGTCTTTGCCGAGGGCAAAGGCATAGCCGGCGATAAGCCGATCTTTGATAAAGAAGGCAAGCCGGTCATGTTCCAGGGCGCACAGCTCAGGGTGAAGAACGCAGAGTATCAAGCTGTCGGTCTACCAACCAAAACCCGACCCTTCGACTTCGACAACGATCCCTCGACACCGCCCACAACAACCAACACGTCGCCGTTCACGGAAAACGCCCTGCGTGAAGAAATGGGCATACCGCTACGCGATCGATACGCGGAAGAAGAGCCCCCACTCATCGGTTAGGGCTGGGGCACAAGCCCCCTCACAAGACTGCGCCTGGAATCACGCTGGCTGTTTTTCAGCCAGCATAGCCAGCCCCCCTATCCAATCTGCTGTACTGCCAATGCATGGGTACAATGCTCCTCCCCCAAGGAGCCCCCATGTCCACCTTACTCACCGACTGGCGCCACCGCCCCACCCATCGCCGTGTCTGGGCCCTGGCCGCGCCGATGATTCTGTCGAATATCTCGGTGCCGCTGGTGGCCCTGGTGGACAGCATGGTCATCGGCCACCTGCCCCACGCCCACCAATTGGGCGCCGTGGCCGTGGGGGCCAGCCTGTATACCTTCCTGGCCTGGGCCATGGGGTTTCTGCGCATGGGCACCACCGGCTTTGCCGCCCAGGCCGCGGGGCGCAATGATGGCGCGGCGCTGCGGCAAATCCTGTTGCAAGGCTTGTTGCTGGCGCTGGGGTTGGCGATGGTGCTGGGCACGGTGGGCATTCCCTTGAGCCACTTGGCGCTGGAGTGGATGCAGCCCTCGGCCGAGTTGAATCAACTGACCCGCGAATTCTTCCACACCCGGCTGTTCGGCCTGCCTGCCGCCCTGGCTACCTATGCCTTGGTGGGCTGGTTCCTGGGCACGCAAAACGCCCGGGCGCCGCTGGCGATTCTGTTGACCACTAACCTGGTGAATATCGCCCTGAACCTGTGGTTTGTGCTGGGCCTGGACTGGGGCGTGGTCGGCTCGGCGCGGGCCTCGGTGATTGCCGAATGGACCGGCGCCCTGCTTGGCCTGGCCCTCACGCAAAAAGCCTTGCGCGCCTACCCCGGGCACATCGCCTGGGCGGCGCTCAAGGTCTGGCACAGCTGGCGCGCGCTGCTGGCGGTCAACCGCGACATCTTTATCCGCAGCCTGGCGCTGCAATCGGTGCTTTTCATGATCACCGTGCAGGGCGCACGGCTGGGCGATGCCACCGTCGCCGCCAATGCCCTGCTGCTCAATGGGCTATTGCTGACCGCCCATGCCCTGGATGGCCTGGCCCACGCGGTGGAAGCGTTGTGCGGCCACGCCATTGGCGCCCATGACCGCCAGGCCTTGCGTCGCTCGTTGGTGGTCGCCTGCGGCTGGTCGCTGATCGCCAGCCTCGGGTTTGTGCTGTTGTTTACCTTCGCCGGCCACTTGTTTATCGCCATGCAGACCGATATCCCCAGCGTGCGCAAAACCGCCGATATCTACCTGCCATACCTGGCGGTACTGCCGTTGATTGCGGTGTGGAGTTATCTGTTGGACGGTTTGTTTATCGGCGCGACCCGTGCGCGGGAGATGCGCAACGGCATGTTGCTGACGGTGCTGATTATGCTGCCGCTTGCCTGGGCGTTGCAGGGGCTGGGTAACCACGGGCTGTGGATAACGTTCCTGCTGTTTATGGCAGTGCGCAGTTTGACGTTGTGGGCGATTGCCTGGCGGCTGAATCGGCAGGGGCTGTGGCTGGGCGCTAACTGAAGGAGCACGGTCCAAAACGCTGGGCCCTGCGTGCAAAAATCAGCAACCATGGCTTACAAAGTGCCTTAGCGCTTTCCAGAGACGGGAACCACACAACCAGTGTGTTAACTCCCCACTCTCAAGTAGGCCAACAACCATGTTTATTAAAACATCCGCGACTTCGACACCTACTCCTGGACACCTCACTACGTCCCTGTCCAACACCCCCAATGCTGGAGCGCCCAGAAACCCTTATGAAAAAGTGTTGGCGGATGATGGCAATGTCAAAATACTGTTTAAACCCATCAAAGAAAGAGACCCACTTTCCAACACCCTCAACACGCGTCACCAAGTACAACTCAGTACTACTTACCGCTCGGACAAAGTTCATATCAGCGTGGATCAAAACAACAAGCTTGTCGCCTCCGTCAACGGAAAAGACTACAAGCTTCCGCTCTCGGCAGATAATAAATCGCACTCCTTGAATATCATGACCGGAGGCGGTAACGACCATGTTTCCATTGATAAGCGTGTCAACATAGAACTGCACATCGACGGCGGAGACGGCAATGATGTAATTCATGCAGAAGGAAACACAACCACGGTAAAGGGTGGCAAAGGCGACGATCAGATCATCCTGGGGCGTGGCAATACCGCCGCATTGGGCGGGGACGGCGATGACATCATGATTGCAGGCAGCGGCAATGCGGTCATGTCCGGCGGCAAAGGCAACGATCGCCTGTATGTCGGTGCCGGGCCCGACAATAGAGTGCTATACCTCAATGGCGACCAGGGTAACGACCTGCTACATGCGGGCCCTGGCACTGTTGTGTTAAACGGAGGACGAGGAAATGACATACTTTCTGGTTATAACCAGACTACTTTCTATAGCGGTGACGGGAAAGACACCATTCACTCCTATAATAAAAACGATAAAATTTATGCAAAACCCAAAGACAAAATCAACAATCCAATGGCAGCCAAAGTCACCCATTTGGAATATGCCGAGAGCGGTAAGAACGGTTTGAAAATAGAAGGCACACCCGAATTTATAGAACAGATGGAAGACATTGTAGATCGCCTAAGAGGCTCCCCCGTCGGCCAGGAAATGCTAAAAAAGATGGATCAATTCGTCGACGGCACGCGCGCGCCCATCACCGTCGCCGAGGGTGATTTTGAATACGAGCCGCATATTGACCACGTAGAAAACTTATCGGTCAAAGAGCTTCAAAACGATCCATATCCATCAGAATTTGGCTTTATAAGAAATAACCAACCGGGCTCAGTTTCGGCTCACTCCAGGATCGGCGCCAATCCCGTTTTTTTTGATAAGGATTTTGCCACGCCACCTGAGATCGCGTTCCAACATGAACTCGCTCATGCCTACGATGGCGGTACCGGAACGTTAATACCCGGCAGCGGTGATGTAATAGGTACAGATGGGATCCCCATCTTCCAGTTCGGAGAGCCGGCTCAAGTCGAAAACAGGGAATATCAAGCCGTTGGACTTCCCACGGCAGCCACCCACTTCGATGCTGAAAACGACCCTGACAACCCGATGAACAGCAAAAACCCCGCCCCCCTCACGGAGAACGCCCTACGTGCCGAAATGGGCGTTCCGTTGCGCGACCGGTATGACGTGGATGAAGCGCCGCGCATCGGATAAGCCCGTGGCTCAGGAAGACAGGTAAGACGAACGCGTCAGCCCCAGGCGCAACGCATCCAGGAACTGGGTACGCTCCGCCGCTGTGATCTTCGCGCTGGCGCACTTGTCGCGGTAGTGGGTCATCAACTCCTCCGGCGACAAGTGCACGTAGCGCAACATGTCTTCGATGGTGTCGTGGGTCTCGATCCCGGCGCTGTACACCGAACCGTCTGCGCGCTGGTAGATGTTCACCGAGTCGGTGTCACCGAACAGGTTGTGCATGTCCCCGAGGATTTCCTGGTAGGCGCCCACCAGGAAGATCCCCAGCAGGTAGTCTTCGCCTTCGTTCAAACCGTGCACCGGCAGGCTGGTCTCGATGCTTTGCTCGTCGACGTATTGCTTGATCTTGCCGTCGGAGTCGCAGGTCAGGTCTTGCAGTACCGCACGGCGCATCGGCTCTTCGTCGAGGCGATGCAGCGGCAGGATCGGCAGGACCTGGCCGATGGCCCAGGTGTCCGGCAGGCTCTGGAAGACCGAGAAGTTGCAGATGTACTTGTCGGCCAGCTTGTCGTTGAGTTCGTCCAGCACCTGGCGGTGCGAGCGCTGGCGGGCCTTGAGCGAGTTGTGCAGGCGGCGACACACGGCGAAGTAGCATTGTTCGGCCAGAGCCTTTTCCGCGAGGGTCAGCTTGCCGTCGGCGTACTGCGCGGCCACGTCGCTCATGTAGTGGGTGGCGCGCCAGTAGGTTTCGGTGACCATTTCAATGTCGGTCGGGCCCAGCAGGTCGACCAGCCATTGCACGGTTTCCGGCAGGCTTTCCTTGTTCTCGATCACCGGCACGTCGTCGTTGTGTTTCTCGACGTCGGTCACCTGCACCACCAGCATGGCGTGGTGGGCGGTCAGGGAGCGGCCGCTTTCGGAGAAGATGTTGGGGTGCGGCAGGTTCTGCGCGTCGCAGAATTCCTTGAGCATGCCCACCACGACGCCGGCGTAGTCATCCATGTCGTAGTTGATCGAACTGGCGTTGCGCGAGTGGGTGCCGTCGTAGTCCACGCCCAGGCCGCCGCCGACGTCGATGTGGTCCACCGGCAGGCCGAGGCTGCGCAGTTCGCCGTAGTAGCGGATGGCTTCCTTGAACCCGTGCTGGTAGTCCGCCAGGTTGGCGATCTGCGAGCCCATATGAAAGTGCAGCAGGCGGATGCCCTGGTCCAGGCCCGCAGCGCGGAAGCGCTCGACCACCGACAGCAACTGCGCTGCCGACAGGCCGAACTTGGACTTCTCGCCACCGGTGTCCGCCCACTTACTCGACGCCAGGGACGACAGGCGCACCCGCAGGCCGACCTGGGGCTTGACCTTGAGGTTGGCGGCTTCTTCGATCACCAGGCCCACTTCGGACTCTTTCTCGATCACGATAAACACGTTGTGGCCCAGCTTCTGGCCCATCAGCGCCAGGCGGATGAACTCACGGTCCTTGTAACCGTTGCAGACGATGGTGCCGCCTTTCGGCGCCAGGGCCAGCACAGCCAACAGCTCAGGCTTGGAGCCGGCCTCCAGGCCGATGGACACGTCCTGGGTGGCGATGATGTTCTCGATCACCGCTTCCTGCTGGTTGACCTTGATCGGGTACAACGCGGTGTATTTGCTCTGGTATTCCAGGCGTTCGATGTTCGCGTCGAAGGCACCGGTCAGCTGGCGCACGCGGTCTTGCAGGATATCCGGGAAGCGCACCAGCAGGGGCAGGGACAGGCCGCTTTTGCGCAGCTCGTCCACTTGCTCGTACAAATCGATGGGCGAACTGTTCGGGCCGTTCGGACGGACTTCAACGCGACCGGCATCATTGATCGCGAAATACCCGGCCCCCCAATGGCGAATCCCGTAAACACTGCGGCTGTCCGCAACTGTCCATTGGCTGCCATCGTCTTTGCGTGTGCGTCGTACGGACATCGAAGTCCCCTATATAAAGTCGAAGAGCGCCACCCAAGTCAGAGGCTGGCGCAGTCTAAAGAGTGAAAATGACGATTTGCCTGTGAGAGAGGTAGACCCCCCTTGCAGGACAGAGTTTAGACACCAGTCAGGAACAGGCTCTGTGAAACCATGGAGACGACGAGCGCGCTCGTCGGTGCGGGTTTCACAGAGGCTGCTAGCCGCCGGACTTCTTCGCCTTGTAACCGAGCTTGATCAACTCGGCCAACAGCAACTCGACGTGGTCGCCCTGGATTTCGATGATCCCGTCTTTCAGGGCGCCACCGGTGCCACAGCGCTTTTTCAGCACGGTGGCCAACTCCTTGAGTGGCTCGGCCGCCAGGGGCACGCCGGTGATGGTGGTCACCGTCTTGCCGCCACGGCCCTTGCTCTCGCGGCGTACGCGGGCAATACCGTCACCTTCGGGAATCAGGGTCTGTTTGCAGGTACAGGCGTCCACGGGCTGGCGACAGTCCGGGCAATGCCGACCTGCGTCGGTGGAAAACACCAGGCCACCAAGGGCGGCGAAGGATGCGGCTTTTTTGGCCACCGGCAATCCTCTTGGGAGGATGAAGACTGATCAGTGCCCGTCAACGGGATCACCGACCGCGAAGCCCCACTCAGGCAGGGGCAGCGCTACCGAGCCGCCAAGGCGGTTCGGCTTGAAAAGTCGCGCAGTGTAACGGCAAAAAGCCTACTTGCTAAGAGCCAAATGGCGCCAATTTATGCAACTTTAGCGACGCGCCGCCAGATAGCGTTTTAAGGCGGCCAGGGAGTCAGGGCAATAGGACTTTTGCTCGATATCCTCCAGCACCGCCTCGATGGGCATAAAACGCGCCTCCAGCACCTCTTCGGGCTGCAGCTGCAGCGGCCCGTCCCAGACCGCCGAGAACGCCGAGCACCAGAGCCGGTTGCCCGTGTCCTCGAAAAAGAAGTGGTCGTGGGCGGTCAGTTCCACGCCGCTGACGCCCAACTCTTCTGCCAGCTCACGGGCGGCCGACTGCTCGTAGGTCTCGCCCGCCGCCACCATGCCGCCCGCCGCCACGTCCCAGTAACCGGGATAGATGGCTTTGCTCAGGGTGCGCCGATGCACGCACAGCTCACCCTTTGAATTGAACAGCATGATGTAGGTGCCGCGCCCGATCAGCCCGCGCTCGCGCAGGTCGGCACGCACCAGGGCGCCGAGCAGGTTGTCCTGCTCGTCGACCCAGGCAATGTGCTCGGCATCCGAAGCCGCGCGGTGTGCGACCTCCTTGGCGCTATCGACCATGGCTCAACCCTGGTTCAGCAGTTGACGCAAGTCGATCACTGCCGCGTTGGCACGGGAGATGTAGTTGGCCATTACCAGCGAGTGGTTGGCCAATACGCCGTAGCCGCTGCCATTGAGGATCATCGGGCTCCACAGGGTTTCCTGGGAGGCCTCCAGCTCACGAATGATCTGGCGCACGCTGACGGTGGCGTTTTTCTTGGCCAGCACGTCGGCAAAGTCGACTTCGATGGCGCGCAACAGGTGGGACAGGGCCCACGCCTGGCCACGGGCTTCGTAGAACACGTTATCGATCTGCATCCATGGGGTTTCCACCACTTCTTCATCGACCTGCGGCACTTCGCCCGGCGCCAGCGCTTCGGTTTTCAGCGCGGTGTTGAGCTTGACCCGGCCGACGCTGGCCGACAGGCGCTGCGACAACGAACCCAGGCGGGTGGCGACATCGCCCAGCCAATTGTTCAGGTTGTCGGCGCGGGCATAAAACAGGGCGCCCTTTTGATTGGGGTCGGACAGGCGTGCCTGATAGCGGTTCAGGGAGTTGATGCCTTCCTGGTACTCCGATTCGCTGGAAGGCAGCACCCAGCTCTTGTTATCGAAGTTGAAGCGCGGCTCGGCCTTGGCCAGGTCGGCATCTTCGGCCGATTGCGATTGCGAGCGGGCGAAGTCCTTGCGCAGGGCGCGGGTCAGGTCACGCACCTGCACCAGCACGCCATATTCCCAGCTGGGCATGTTGTCCATCCACAACCCAGGCGGGAAGCGGTCGTTGGAAATGTAGCCCCCAGGCTTGTTGAGCAGGGTGCCCACCACGGTCTTGACGGTTTCGACGGTGGTAAAGCCGATCACCATTTGCTTGCCGTCTTTTTCGGCGGCCAGTTGTGCGTTTTGCTGGACCGGGAACAAGGCCGGCTCCTGGCTCCAATACCAACCCAGGCCACCGGTGACCAACAGGTAAATCACAACCAGGGTCAGCAGGGCCCGGCTCATCAGCAGATTACGAAAATAGCTGCGGGAGGCCGACGTGGGCGCAGGGCTTGGGCCTGGGGCGCTGCCTGCACGGTTTTTCCAGTCCAGCATGGCGGATATCCTTTCAGTCACTTGAGTTCAATAGCTACGACCACAACCCTACCCCATCGTGCCCGTCGGTGCGGGGCTTTTCATCAAGGTGGCGCAAAGCTGGCACTCAACTATAAAGGATGGGCGCTGATGCGCCTACGCGACCTAACGGTCAGCAAATGAATCCTTTGGACAGTGCAGTTAATTGACGTATGACACGCGTGCGAATGAAAAGAGGTGCTAGCATAGAGCCACCAGTCGACCTCAGCATGCACCCTTACCTAGTAGTCAGGATATGACCGAGCCAGAAGACCCAAGCCGTGAGCGTCTCAAGCAGCACTTTGCCCAGCGGGTAATTCATCAGGCGCGTCAAATTCTTGAGATCTGGCAGCGTTTGCAGCGCAGCGAATGGTCGAACGCCGAATTGAGCGAACTCAGCGAGGCCAATCTGCGCCTACTACGGTTTGCCGAGCGTTTTGAACAACCCGAGCATGGCCAGCTGGCCCGGCACATCATCGAGTCGCTTAAAGCCGTGGACGAAAACCGCGGCCGCCTGAGCAGCCACCTGATCACCGACCTCAACCGCCTGATGCAGCGTCTGTCGCGCACCGGCCTGCGCCAGGGCGACCAACTGGACCAGACGTTCCTGCCGCCGATGCGCAAGCCCATCTACGTGATGCTGGCCGATCACGACCGCGCCGAACGCCTGGCCAAGCAGTTGGAATTCTTTGGCCTGAGCGCGCAATCCCTGGACAGTGTGGCCGCCTTCCGCGACGTCATGGCCGACCGCCTGCCGGCGGCGATTGTGATGGATGTGGACTTCTGCGGCGCCGGGCTGGGCCTGAAGCTGGCCGCCGAAGCCCAGGAAGGCCTGGAACAGAAACTGCCGCTGCTGTTCTTCAGCCTGCACGAAACCGACACCCCTACCCGCCTGGCCGCCGTGCGCGCCGGTGGCCAGGAGTTTTTGACCGGCACCCTGGAAGCCTCGAGCCTGCTGGAAAAAATCGAAGTGCTGACCTGCGTCGCCCAGTACGAGCCTTATAAAGTACTGATCATCGACGACTCCCGCGCCCAGGCCATGCACACCGAGCGCCTGCTCAACAGCGCCGGGATCGTCACCCGCACCCTGATCGAGCCGATCCAGGCCATGGCCGAACTGGCGGACTTCCAGCCCGACCTGATCATCCTCGACATGTATATGCCGGCCTGCACCGGCACCGAGCTGGCCAAGGTGATCCGCCACAATGACCGCTATGTCAGCGTGCCGATCATCTACCTGTCGGCCGAGGACGACCTGGATAAACAACTGGACGCCATGAGCGAAGGCGGCGACGACTTCCTCACCAAGCCGATCAAGCCGCGCCACCTGATTACCACCGTACGCAACCGCGCCGCCCGCGCCCGCCATCTCAAGGCGCGGATGGTGCGCGACAGCCTGACCGGCCTGTACAACCACACCCATATCCTGCAACTGCTGGAAGACTGCAGCTTCCGCTCGCGCCGCGAGAACAAGCCGCTGAGCTTTGCCATGCTCGACATTGACCACTTCAAGCGGGTCAACGACAGCCACGGCCACCCCATGGGCGACCGCGTGATCAAGAGCCTGGCGCTGTTTCTCAAGCAGCGCCTGCGCAAGACCGACTACATCGGCCGCTACGGCGGCGAAGAGTTCGCCATTGTCATGCCCGACACCGACCTGGACGCCGCCTGCAAAGTGCTCGACGAAATCCGTGGGCGCTTTGCCGAAATCCATTACCCGGCCCAGCCCCAGGATTTGTGGTGCACCTTCAGCGCCGGCGTGGTCGAGCTGTGCGGCGGTTCCGACAGCCTGATGATGGCGGCCCAGGCCGACGAAGCGCTGTACCGCGCCAAGGATGCCGGGCGCAATCGCGTACACGCTGCGCGTGCATCAAAGCAAAGTGCCATCTTTTCACCGGACGCCACTGACTCCGTCATAACCTTGTAACCAAAGCGCAATAACTTCAGGCAACTATCCTTCCGCCGTTGGTTGAAACCACGCATGCGCCTGAAGCTGCTGACGAATCTGAACACCCTTCTGCTGGTCGCCGTTTGCCTGGCCCTGGGCGCTACGCTCTGGTGGTCGCAACGGGCCCTTGAGCGGCCCTACCTGCTGATGGAGCGCTACCTGGGCCTGTCCCAGGCCTTCCAGAACCAGACCGCGCGCAATATCGACGATTACCTGGCCAGCGGCGACGCCCTGCGCCTGAGCGCTGCCGGCCAGAGCCTGGAAACCCTGCTCCAGCACCTGGATGAGCTGCCGCCTGAGCTGACCCAACAGTTGCGCCCCGGCCTGCTGGACCTCGACGGCTTCAGCAAGACCGACCTGCTGGCCGCCGGCAAACTGGCCGGTGACCCACAAGCCCTGTTGCTGCAAGCCGAGCGGGAACTGGGGGCCAATCTGGAGCAACTGGGCCAGTACGCCATGGGCGTCAATTCATTGGACGCGGCGCGTTATCTGCCGCCGCTGCTCGCCGCCTCGCAGCATCTGGGCCGACTGTCCCTGGCGCGGGACAAACTGGTGAGCAGCGGGCGCAGTGAACTGGCCGACGATGTGGAGCGTGAACTGGCCACTATCCGCAGCCAGGCGGACGTGCTTGAACAGCTACCGCTGTTGGGCGTGACCGCCAGCAGTGCCTCCAACAGCGATGACTTTTCCGCCTTGATGGGCCTGGAAAGCAGCCAGACCACGGTGGCCGAGGACACCGGCGTGGGCCTCAAGCGCGAGCTCAACAGCCTGCTCACGCGCTACCCGGCAGAGCTTGCGCGGACCCGCGAGCAAATCCACAAACGCACCGAACTGGCCGCCGCGACTCATCTGAAAATCAACACCGTGCAGCAAGCCATCGCCGCGCTGGAGCCCGAAGTGCGTGCCCAGCACGCCCGGATCCAGGGCGAAGTCCGGGTGATCCAGGGCGTGATGATCGGCCTGATCCTGCTGATCGCGCTGCTGATCGACACCCTGCAACGGCGCCTGGCGCGGGTGCTGACCGGCCTGGCGCCGGCCTTGTCGACCTGGGCCGAGGGCGACTTCAGCCAACAGATCGCCCTGGGGGCGACCAACCGCGAACTGCATGATATTGAAGCCTCGCTCAATCGCCTGCGGGCTTACCTGGTGAACCTGGTGGGCACTATTCGCGCCAATGCAGAAGAAGTGGCCGGCAGCAGCCGCGCCCTGGCCGAACTGAGTGGCGGCCTGCATGACGGCGCCGAACGCCAGGCCGGCGACACCGCGCAAATCCGCGATTCACTGGGGGAACTGGAAGCCACCATCCAACAGGTCGCCGGCGACGCCAGCCAGGCCGCCGGGGCCAGCCGCAGTGCTGGCGAGGCCGTGGAGCATGGCCAACGGGTGATCGGCTTGAGCCTGACCGGCCTGCACGCGCTGGTGGGCGAAGTGCAGGACAATGCGCAGATGATCGAAAAACTCGCCGAAGAGTCCGCCACCATTGGCAGCGTGCTCACGGTGATCCGCTCGATTGCCGACCAGACCAACCTGCTGGCGCTCAACGCCGCCATCGAGGCCGCCCGCGCCGGTGAAGCCGGGCGCGGGTTTGCGGTGGTCGCCGACGAAGTACGCTCCCTGGCCCAGCGCACGGCCGGCGCCACCGCCGAGATCCAGACCCTGATCGCCGGCCTGCAAACCGCCGCCCGACAATCGGTGGACGGCATGCGCGCCCAGGTCGAACACGCCGAAGCCACCGCCCAGCAAGCCCAGGCGGCCGACGGCGCGCTGGATGAAATCGTCGGCGCGATCCAGACCATCTCCGACACGGCCATCCGTATCGCCGACGTAACGGCCCAGCAGAGCGGCGCGGTCAGTGAAATCCGCGATAACAGCGAGCGCATCCACCAATTGGGCGAAGACAACCTGCTACGCATTGGCCAGGGCCGCAGCCAGGGCGAGCATCTGCTGGTGCTCGGCGGGCAGCTCAATACCGCCGTGCAGGCCTTCCGCGTCTGATCGTTCCCACGTTCCGCTTGATCGTTCCCACGCTCCGCGTGGGAATGCATCCAGTGACACTCTGTGTCACGACGTTAAGGCGGGACGCGGAGCGTCCGGGGCAGCATTCCCACGCGGAGCGTGGGAACGATCAATGACCGGATCGCGCACCTCAGTCACATACTTTGCGCAATCCTCGCTAATCGTGCTGGCTATTGCAGAGAACTGGACAGTCACAAAGGCTTTGCGGCATAGTCGCCGGGTTCTGGCGTACCCACCTCCAATAACAAGGAACAGCGATGGCGACCTTACTGGTTCTGCACGGACCCAACCTGAACCTGCTCGGCACCCGCGAACCGGGTGTGTACGGTGCAGTCACCCTCGAACAGATCAACCTCGATCTGGAGCGACGGGCCCGTGAAGCCGGCCACCATCTGCTCTACCTGCAAAGCAATGCCGAGTATGAATTGATTGATCGGATTCACGCCGCGCGCAGCGAAGGCGTGGACTTTATCCTGATCAATCCCGCCGCTTTTACGCACACAAGCGTTGCATTACGTGACGCGTTGCTGGCGGTGAGCATCCCATTCATCGAAGTGCATTTATCGAACGTGCATAAACGCGAAGCTTTCCGCCATCACTCTTACTTCTCCGACGTAGCGGTAGGAGTGATCTGCGGCCTTGGCGCCAGCGGTTACCGACTGGCCCTGGAGGCCGCCCTGGAACACATTGAAGAACAGGCTAAACGCCCCTGACCGACCCTTGGGAGTTGATGATTCATGGATATCCGTAAAGTTAAGAAACTGATCGAACTGCTGGAAGAATCCGGTATCGACGAGCTGGAAATCAAGGAAGGCGAAGAGTCCGTACGGATCAGCCGCCACAGCAAGACCCCGGCCCAACAGTTCTACGCGCCACAGATGCAAGCGCCGGCGCCTGCCGCTGCTGCTCCGGTCGCCGCACCTGCTGCCGCCGCAGCGCCTGCTGCACCGGCCGCGCCAGTGCTCAACGGTTTCGTGGTCAAGTCGCCAATGGTCGGTACCTTCTACCGCACCCCAGCACCGACCTCGCCAGCCTTCGTTGAAGTGGGCAAGACCGTGAAAGTGGGCGACACCATCTGCATCGTGGAAGCGATGAAAATGATGAACCACATCACGGCCGAAAAAGCCGGCGTCATCGAATCCATCCTGGTAGAAAACGGTCAGCCGGTTGAGTACGACCAGCCGCTGTTCACCATCGTTTGAACCGCGGAGCGCCTTCGATGTTGAAACCTGCGAAGAAACTGCAAAAAGTCCTGATCGCCAACCGCGGCGAGATCGCGCTGCGGATCCTGCGCGCCTGTAAGGAAGAGGGCATCAAGACCGTCGCTGTTTACTCGACGGCCGATACCGAACTGATGCACGTGAAACTGGCGGACGAAAGCATCTGCATCGGCCCGCCACTGGCCACGAACTCGTACCTGAAGGTCTCGAACATCATCGCCGCGGCTGAAGTGACTGGCGCTGATGGCATCCACCCTGGCTATGGCTTCCTCGCGGAAAACGCCGATTTCGCCGAACAGGTGGAAAAATCCGGCTTCGCCTTCATCGGCCCGAAAGCCGAGACCATTCGCCTGATGGGCGACAAGGTATCGGCCAAGGACGCCATGATCGCCGCCGGCGTGCCAACCGTACCAGGTTCCGACGGCCCGCTGCCGGAAGACGAGGAAACCGCCCTGCGCATCGGTCGCGAAGTCGGTTACCCGGTGATCATCAAGGCCGCCGGCGGTGGTGGTGGTCGCGGCATGCGCGTGGTGCACAAGGAAGAAGAGCTGATCGAAGCCGCCAAGCAGACGCGCTCCGAAGCGGCTGCCTGGTTCGGCAACCCGATGGTCTACCTGGAAAAATACCTGACCAACCCACGTCACGTGGAAGTCCAGGTACTGTCCGACGGCCAGGGCCACGCCATCCACCTGGGCGACCGCGATTGCTCGCTGCAACGCCGTCACCAGAAGGTCCTGGAAGAAGCACCGGCACCGGGCCTGGATGAAAAGGCACGCCAGGAAGTCCTGGCACGCTGCGTCAAGGCTTGCATCGACATCAACTACCGTGGCGCCGGGACCTTCGAGTTCCTCTACGAGAACGGCCGCTTCTACTTCATCGAGATGAACACTCGTGTGCAGGTAGAGCACCCGGTGTCGGAGATGGTCACCGGTATCGACATCGTCAAGGAGATGCTCAGCATCGCCGCTGGCAACAAGCTGTCGTTTACCCAGGACGACGTGAAGATGCACGGCCACTCCCTGGAGTGCCGGATCAACGCCGAAGACCCGAAGACCTTTATCCCAAGCCCTGGCCTGGTCAAGCATTTCCATGCGCCCGGCGGCAACGGCGTACGTGTGGATTCGCACCTGTACAGCGGCTACAAGGTTCCGTCCAACTACGACTCGCTGATCGGCAAGCTGATCACCTGGGGCGCCACCCGCGACGAGGCCATGGCCCGTATGCGCAACGCCCTGGACGAAATCGTGGTCGACGGCATCAAGACCAACATCCCTCTGCATCGGGATCTGGTTCGTGATGAAGGCTTCTGCGAAGGCGGTGTGAACATTCACTACCTGGAACACAAGCTGGCCAACCAGTAAGTTCGTGCTCCACCCACAAAACCGCCTTCGGGCGGTTTTGTCGTTTATGGACCCACAAGAACACCACAACCCCCTGTGGGAGCTGGCTTGCCTGCGATAGCGGTGGGCCAGGCACTGATGAGCAAGCTGACACCCCGCCATCGCAGGCAAGCCTGCTCCCACATTTGGCCCCCGTGCTGTCAGTGGTGTCGTCTTATCCTCGCCGCTCGCGTAAACTTGCGCCCTTTCGCAGCCCCACCCCGCTGCACACTCATTTTTTCAAAGGTGCCCGCCATGCCTTGGCTGCAAGTCCGTCTCGCCATCAGCCCAGAACAAGCCGAAACCTATGAAGACGCGTTCCTTGAAGTAGGCGCCGTGTCGGTGACCTTCATGGACGCCGAAGACCAGCCGATTTTCGAGCCTGAGCTGAACACCACACCCCTGTGGTCCCACACCCATTTGCTGGCGCTGTTTGAAGACGGCACCGACGCCAGCAGCGTGTTTGCCCATATGGAACTGCTGACCGGCGGCCCGCTGCCCGAGCACCATAGCGAAGTGATCGAAGACCAGGACTGGGAACGCAGCTGGATGGACAACTTCCAGCCCATGCGTTTCGGCCAACGCCTGTGGATCGTGCCAAGCTGGCATGCCGCTCCCGAGCCTGAGGCGGTCAACCTGCTGCTGGACCCGGGCCTGGCATTCGGCACCGGCACCCACCCGACCACCGCCCTGTGCCTGGAATGGCTCGACGGCCAGGACCTGCAAGACTGCAACGTGCTGGACTTCGGTTGCGGCTCGGGGATCCTGGCCATCGCCGCGCTGCTGCTGGGCGCCAGGCAAGCCGTCGGCACCGATATCGACGTCCAGGCCCTGGAAGCCTCCCGCGATAACGCCGGGCGCAACAACATTGCCGAAGGCAAATTCCCACTGTACCTGCCCGAGGATTTGCCCCAGGTGCAGGCCGACGTGCTGGTCGCCAATATCCTGGCCGGGCCGCTGGTCTCGCTGGCCCCGCAACTGTCGAGCCTGGTCAGGCCGGGTGGGCGCCTGGCGCTGTCGGGGATCCTCGCCGAACAGGGCGAAGAAGTCGCCGCCGCCTATGCCCAGGACTTCGACCTGGACCCCATCGCCAACCGCGATGGCTGGGTACGCATCAGCGGTCGTCGGCGCTAGAATGAGCGCCTGTATGAATCGGATGGCCGCATGACCGACAGTTTCGTCACCCAGTGCCCGCATTGCCAAACCCGTTTCCGCGCAAGCCATGCTCAATTGAGTGTGGCCCGTGGCGTGGTTCGCTGCGGTTCGTGCCTGCAAGTGTTCAATGCCGCCCGGCAACTGCTGGAGCAGCGCGCCCACGCGCCTGAAACGCCGGCCGCCGAAGCCCCGCCACGCGCCATCAGCCAGAAACAGTGGGCCGCCGAAGAGCTGGACCTGGACCACCTGGACCTCGACGAAGAGCTGGCCAAGCTGGAGCGCCGGGAGATCCAACACCCCCAGCCCCAGGGCAGCGACCGCCGCCAGGCCGGCGCAGGTCGGCAAAAAGACGAACCGATGAGCGCCAGCCGCGACACGGCCAAGGCTGAAGAAGAACAGTGGGCCGCCAGCCTGTTCAGCGAGCCGCCGGACGAACGGGCTGCGACAATCGCCCACGCCGAGGAAACCGCCGAGCCGGCCCCGGCCCCCGTGGGCAAACCCCAGCGCACCGAACCCTCGATGTCCTTCGACCTGCACGAGGTGGACGACGAGCCCACGGTGCAGGCCGACGACACCCGCGCCGCGCCCGAGTCGCTCATCGACAGCGAGCCGGACGCGCCCATCGAGCCCGAGCCACGCCGCAAGCGCACGCGCGCCACGGGCAACGCCCATGACGAGATGCTGCAAGACCTGGAAGACGATCCGCTGCACCTGTACAGCGGCAAACGTCCCGCCGGTTGGGGCCGCCGCCTGCTCTGGCTGACCCTGGCGCTGCTGGCCGCCGCCGCCCTCGCCGGCCAGTACATTGCCTACCAGTTCGACGACCTGGCCCGCCAGGACAAATACCGGCCATGGTTCCAGGAACTGTGCCCGACACTGGGCTGCACCGTGCCATCACGGGTCGATATCGCCCACATCAAGAGCAGCAACCTGGTGGTGCGCAGCCATCCCGAGTTCGCCGGCGCACTGGTGGTGGATGCCATCATCTATAACCGCGCCACGTTCTCCCAGCCGTTCCCCCTGCTGGAGCTGCGCTTTGCCGACCTCAATGGCCGGATGATTGCCAGCCGGCGCTTCAAGCCCGCCGAGTACCTGAGCGGCGAGCTGGCCGGCCAGACCGAGATGCCGTCCCAGACCCCGATCCATATCGCCCTGGACATTCTCGACCCAGGCCACAAAGCCGTGAACTACAGTCTCAGTTTCCACTCCCCCGAGTGATTGGCGGCGCGCATCAAGGTTCGGACGGCTGGGTATTGACTTGGCCGTCCACGACCAAACCGCTGGCAATAAGAAAATAACTGCTCAGATTTTATCCAATTCAGCCTTTAACCAGTCATCGAGAGCGGGTATCATGCCAACCCTTTTTCGAACTCTAATGATCCGGCCCCACAACAGGGAAGTCCTATGTCGGCGGTACGCATCGGCCCATATACATTGCCAAACGCTCTGATTCTCGCCCCGATGGCGGGTGTCACCGACCAGCCCTTTCGTCAGCTGTGCAAACGTTTGGGCGCAGGCCTTGTAGTCTCGGAAATGGTCACCAGCGACATGAGCTTGTGGAACACCCGCAAATCGCGGATGCGCATGATCCACGAAGGTGATCCCGAGCCACGCTCGGTACAGATCGCCGGTGGCGATGCGCAAATGCTGGCGGATGCGGCCCGGGCCAATGTGGAGCTGGGTGCACAGATAATTGATATCAACATGGGCTGCCCGGCCAAGAAGGTCTGCAACAAGGCCGCCGGTTCCGCCCTGTTGAAAGATGAGCAGTTGGTGGCCGAGATCCTGCACGCCGTGGTGGGTGCAGTGGATGTGCCGGTCACCCTGAAGATTCGCACCGGCTGGGACCGGGACAACAAGAACGGCCTGACGGTGGCGAAGATCGCCGAACAGGCAGGCATTACAGCGTTGGCGGTGCATGGCCGCACCCGCGCAGACCTTTATACCGGTGAAGCCGAATACGACACCATTGCTGCCATCAAGCAGGCGGTGTCGATTCCGGTCTTTGCCAACGGCGACATCGACTCGGCCGAGAAAGCCCGGCGCGTACTGCACGCAACCGGTGCCGATGGCCTGTTGATCGGCCGGGCTGCCCAGGGGCGGCCATGGATTTTTCGTGAGATCGAGCACTTTCTGCGTACTGGCGAAATCATGCCGGCACCGGCACTGTTCGAGGTGGAACGTATTCTGCTAGAGCATCTGGCCGCCCTGCACACCTTCTATGGAGACGTGATGGGCGTGCGCATTGCTCGCAAGCATGTGGGTTGGTATCTCGCAACCCTGCCCGGCGCCAGAGAGTTCCGTACCGGGTTCAATCGTTTGGATGAAACGCAAGCACAGGTCACCGCCGTTCGTGAGTTCTTTGCCGAACGAGACAAGAGCCTGAGAGCAGGGGACGGAGAAGGGGTGGCCGCATGACGATGATGACCGAGACTTTAGTGAGTGGAACAACACCCGTGAGCGACAACGTCAATTTGAAACAGCACCTCAACACGCCGAGCGAAGAAGGCCAGACCCTTCGCGGGAGCGTGGAGAAAGCGCTGCACAATTATTTCGCCCACCTTGAGGGCGCGGCCGTCACGGATGTGTACAACCTGGTGCTCTCCGAAGTCGAGGCGCCCCTGCTCGAAAGCGTGATGAACTACGTCAAGGGCAACCAGACCAAAGCCAGTGAGCTGCTGGGCCTGAACCGTGGGACCCTGCGCAAGAAGCTCAAGCAGTACGATTTGCTGTAAGCATTCAATCAAACCAGAAAGGCGCCCGCGTAAAACCGGTCGCCTTTTTTGCTGACTCCTTTGCTTTTGATGGAAATTGAGATGACCGACCAGACTACCCGCCTGCCGATCCGCCGCGCCTTGATCAGTGTTTCCGACAAGACCGGGATCCTCGAATTTGCCCGGGAGCTGGAAGCCCTGGGTGTGGAAATCCTCTCCACGGGCGGGACCTTCAAACTGCTGCAGGACAACGGCGTGGCCGCAGTAGAAGTCGCGGACTACACCGGTTTCGCAGAAATGATGGACGGTCGGGTCAAGACCCTGCACCCGAAAATCCACGGCGGCATCCTCGGCCGTCGCGGTATCGACGATGCCATCATGAGCGAGCACGGCATCAAGCCGATCGACCTGGTGGCCGTCAACCTCTACCCGTTTGAAGCCACCATCAACAAACCAGGTTGCGACCTGCCGACCGCGATCGAAAACATCGATATCGGCGGCCCGACCATGGTGCGCTCGGCCGCCAAGAACCACAAAGACGTGGCCATCGTGGTCAACGCCAGCGACTACGGCCAAGTGCTGGAAAACCTCAAGGCCGGGGGCCTGACCTACGCCCAGCGCTTCGACCTGATGCTCAAGGCCTTCGAGCACACGGCCGCCTATGACGGCATGATCGCCAACTATATGGGCACCGTGAACCAGGCCGCCGAAACACTCAGCACTGAAGGCCGCAGCCAGTTCCCGCGCACCTTCAACAGCCAGTTCATCAAGGCCCAGGAAATGCGCTACGGCGAGAACCCGCACCAGAGCGCGGCGTTCTACGTGGAAGCCAAGCCGGCCGAAGTGGGGATCGCCACTGCGACCCAGCTGCAAGGCAAAGAGCTGTCCTACAACAACGTGGCCGATACCGACGCCGCGCTGGAATGCGTGAAAAGCTTCGTCAAGCCGGCCTGCGTGATCGTCAAGCACGCCAACCCGTGCGGCGTGGCCGTGAGCCCGGACGCTGAAGGCGGGATCCGCCAGGCCTACGAACTGGCCTACGCCACCGATACCGAATCGGCATTCGGCGGCATCATCGCCTTCAACCGCGAGCTGGACGCCGAGACCGCCAAGGCCATCGTCGAGCGTCAGTTCGTCGAAGTGATCATCGCGCCAAGCGTTAGCGAAGAGGCCCGTGCCATCGTTGCGGCCAAGGCCAATGTGCGCCTGCTGGCCTGTGGCGAGTGGTCGGCTGACCGCGCTGCGGCCTGGGACTACAAGCGTGTCAATGGCGGCTTGCTGGTACAGAGCCGCGATATCGGCATGATCGGCAGCCAAGACTTGAAAGTGGTCACCCAGCGCGCACCGACCGAGCAAGAGATCAACGACCTGATCTTTGCCTGGAAAGTGGCCAAGTACGTTAAATCCAACGCCATCGTCTACGCCAAGAACCGCCAGACCATCGGTGTCGGCGCCGGCCAGATGAGCCGCGTGAACTCGGCGCGTATCGCCGCGATCAAGGCCGAACACGCGGGCCTGCAGGTGGCGGGTTCGGTGATGGCATCGGATGCGTTCTTCCCGTTCCGTGACGGCCTGGATAACGCCGCAAAAGCGGGCGTGACGGCCGTGATCCAACCGGGTGGTTCGATGCGCGATGCCGAAGTGATCGCCGCGGCTGATGAAGCCGGCATCGCCATGGTCTTTACTGGCATGCGCCACTTCCGCCACTGATTGATCGCACCCACTCGGGCACTGGCTTCATGTGGGAGCTGGCTTGCCTGCGATAGCATCACCTCGGAGCACCGAGGTGCCCGCATCGCAGGCAAGCCAGCTCCCACAGAAAAGCCGCCCACAGAGCCCCCAAGAATTTTGCTTCATCCGAGGTTTTTGAAATGAATGTTTTGATCATTGGCAGCGGTGGCCGTGAACACGCTCTGGCCTGGAAAGTCGCCCAGGACCCACGCGTACAGAAAGTCTTCGTCGCCCCCGGCAACGCCGGCACCGCCATTGAAGCCAAGTGCGAAAACGTCGCCATCGACGTCTTGGCCCTGGAGCAACTGGCCGACTTTGCCGAGAAGAACGTGTCCCTGACCATCGTCGGCCCTGAAGTGCCGCTGGTGGCCGGTGTCGTGGACCTGTTCCGCAGCCGTGGCCTGGACTGCTTCGGTCCGACCGCCGGCGCGGCCCAGCTGGAAGGCTCCAAGGCGTTCACCAAGGATTTCCTGGCCCGCCACAAGATCCCGACCGCCGACTACCAGAACTTCACCGAGATCGAGCCGGCCCTGGCTTACCTGCGTGAAAAAGGCGCGCCCATCGTGATCAAGGCCGATGGCCTGGCCGCCGGCAAAGGCGTGATCGTGGCGATGACCCTGCAAGAAGCCGAAGACGCGGTGCGCGACATGCTCGCCGGCAACGCCTTCGGTGACGCCGGTTCGCGGGTGGTGATCGAAGAATTCCTCGACGGCGAAGAAGCCAGCTTCATCGTGATGGTCGACGGCAAGAACGTCTTGCCGATGGCCACCAGCCAAGACCACAAGCGCGTCGGCGACGGCGACACCGGCCCGAATACCGGCGGCATGGGGGCCTATTCCCCTGCCCCGGTGGTCACCGCCGACGTACACCAGCGTGTAATGGACCTGGTGATCTGGCCGACCGTGCGTGGCATGGCCGATGAAGGCAATGTCTACACCGGTTTCCTGTACGCCGGGCTGATGATCGACAAGGCCGGCAACCCGAAAGTCATCGAGTTCAACTGCCGCTTCGGCGACCCGGAAACCCAGCCGGTGATGCTGCGCCTGCAGTCAAGCCTGGTGCTGCTGGTGGAAGCCGCCCTGGCCCAGGCCCTGGACAAGGTCGAAGCCCAGTGGGACCCGCGCCCGAGCGTCGGCATCGTGCTGGCCGCCGGTGGCTACCCTGGCGACTACGCCAAGGGTGATGCGATCCAGGGCCTGGACGCAGCGGCCACCCTGGAAGGCAAGGTGTTCCATGCCGGGACCGCGCTCAAGGATGGCCAGGTAGTTACCGCAGGTGGCCGTGTGCTGTGCGCCACCGCCATGGGCGCCAGCGTCGATGCCGCCCAGCAGCAAGCCTACACGCTGGCCGCGAAGATCGACTGGCAGGGCTGTTTCTACCGCAAGGACATCGGCTACCGCGCCATTGCCCGTGAGCGGGGCGAAAATCAGTAAAACAGCTATCCGTTCGGCTAGGCAGGGGCCTTTTGCCCTTGCCGTCCGATTACGGTCCCGCGCATAGTTAACCCCGTGCATTAACCTACGAAGGGATTTCGCCGTGCGCTGGCTCAGGATCGCCATAGTTTTTACTGTCAGCTTGCTGACCCTGCTCTGTCTGTTGCCGGCCCAGGCCGTTGCCCAAGGCAGCGGCTGGGCTGTATTGCTGGATGAGCAGGCTGACCTGCAACTGAGCGACATTCGCTCCCCACGCTACACCAACCAATTCAGCCCCATCGAACTGGACCGGATCACCGCCGCCGAGCCCAATGGTGCGCTGTGGGTGCGCTTCAAGCTGCAACCCGGCAAGCACGAGCAAGTGCTGCGGGTCTTCGCGCCAGACCTGGCACACCTCAATCTGTATGTGCTGGACGGCGACACGCTGATCGAGCAACTGAACACCGGCACCCGCCAGCCCCAGGCCGAACGCCCGCTGCCCAGCAGCGACTTCATGCTGCCCATGCCCCAGAGCCAGAAGCCCCTGGATGTGTATGTGCGCCTGGTCTCGGAGCATGAACTGCGGCCGTACCTGACCCTGGAACCGGCCGTGATGGCCGCGGCCAACCAGACCCAGACGCTGGTGTATGGCCTGCTGTTCGGCTGCCTGCTGATGCTGATCCTGCACAACCTCGCACGCTACGCCTACCATCGCTCGCGCAGCAGCCTGTGGCTGGCGGCCTGCGAAGTGCTGCTGCTGCTCAGCCTGTTGCTGCTGCTCAACCTGCTGGGGCCGTGGCTGCCGGACTGGCACGCCATCCAGACCCCAGGCGCTTATATGGCCTTGCTGCTGACCGCGCCCTGCGGCTTGATGTTCGCCTACCGTTTCTTTGCGCCCCTGGGTCCGCACCCGCTGAACAAGCTGCTGATGGCGGATATCCTGTTGATCGTGCTATGTGGCCTGTTGCTGTTGTTCGTCAACACCCTGCCGCTGAATATCATCACCTACGCCCTGGTGGCGTTGGCCGGCCTGAGCATGCTGTTTGTCTCGGCCTACCACTGGCAAAAAGGCTACCGGCCGGCGCGGCTGTTCATGCTCGCCATGCTGGTGTTCAACACCGGCACGCTGATTATCCTGCCGGCCCTGCTGGGCCTGACCCTGGTGGCCCCGCAAGGCCTGATCATCACCCTGCTGGCGGTGATCTGCCTCAGCGGCCTGTTGATGAGCCAGGCCCTGGGCGAGCGCCAGCGCAGCATTGTCGAGGATCGCTTCAGCCTCAGCCGCGACCTGGCCGCCAGCAACGCCGAAATCGCCGCCAAAGCCGAGTTCCTGGCAAAGATCAGCCATGAAATCCGCACGCCCATGAACGGCGTGCTGGGCATGACCGAGTTGCTGCTGGGCACGCCGCTGTCGGTCAAGCAGCGCGACTATGTGCAGACCATCCACAGCGCCGGCAATGAACTGCTGACGTTGATCAACGAGATTCTCGACATCTCCAAGCTCGAATCCGGGCAGATTGAACTCGATGATGTGCAGTTCGACCTCAATGCCCTGATCGAAGACTGCCTGAGTATTTTCCGCGCCAAGGCCGAGCAGCAGAACGTCGAGCTGATCAGCTTTATCCAGCCCCAGGTGCCACGGGTCATCAGTGGCGACCCGACGCGCCTGCGCCAGGCCCTGTTGAGCCTGCTGGAAAATGCCCTGCAAAAGACCGACGAAGGCGAAGTGCTGATCGTGGTGGCCCTGGATGAACGCAGCAGCAAACCGCGCCTGCGCATTGCCGTGCAAGACAGCGGCCTGCCGATGGAAGCCGCCGAGCGCGATGCCCTGCTGCACAGCGAACTGCACAGCAAGAACTTCCTCTCGGCCACCCGCCTGAGCGGCCACCTCGGCCTGGTGATCGCCCGCCAACTGATCCTGTTGATGAATGGCGAGTTCGGCATCAAGGCGGGCAGCCAGCAAGGCAGCACGCTATGGCTGACCTTGCCCCTGGACCCGGAGCGCCTGGAGCACCCGACTTCCGACCTCGACGGCCCGCTGCAAGGCGCACGGGTGCTGGTGGTGGACGACAACGACACCTGCCGCAAGGTCCTCGTGCAGCAATGTACCGCCTGGGGCCTGAATGTCAGCGCCGTGCCGTCGGGCAAGGAAGCCCTGGCCCTGCTGCGCACCAAGGCGCACCTGCGCGACTATTTCGATGTGGTGCTGCTGGACCAGAACATGCCCGGCATGACCGGCATGCAACTGGCGGCGAAGATCAAGGAAGACCCGAGCCTGAACCACGACATCCTGCTGATCATGCTCACCGGCATCAGCAACGCGCCGAGCAAGATCATCGCGCGCAACTGCGGGATCAAGCGCATCCTGGCCAAACCGGTGGCCGGCTACACCCTCAAGACCACCCTGGCCGACGAGTTGACCCAGCGCAGCAAAGGTGTGGTCCAGCCACGCCATGCCGCGCCGAACGTCCCCGTCGCCATTACCGTGCCCAGCGATTTCCGCATCCTGGTGGCCGAAGACAACAGCATCTCCACCAAAGTGATTCGCGGCATGCTCGGCAAGCTCAACCTACAACCCGACACCGCCAGCAATGGCGAGGAAGCCTTGCTGGCGATGAAGGCCCAGCGCTACGACCTGGTATTGATGGACTGCGAAATGCCGATCCTCGATGGCTTCTCCGCAACCCAGCAATTGCGGGTCTGGGAAGTCAGTAACCAACGCACCCGCACGCCGGTGGTAGCACTGACCGCGCACATCCTCTCGGAACACAAGGAGCGCGCGCGCCAGGCCGGGATGGATGGGCACATGGCCAAGCCGGTGGAGCTGTCGCAACTGCGCGAGTTGGTGGAGTACTGGGTGACACAGCGTGAGCAGCCGACGGAGCAGGCGCATACGTCCTGAATCACCCACATCCCTGTGGGCTTGTGTGGGAGCTGGCTCCCACATTTGCTCGGTGTCGCTCTTTCGAGTCGCAGTCCTGATAAACTCCCCCTCGCCCTCCCTTCGCTGTGAGCTCCCGCCATGCTCCACGTGTTGTTCAGCGTTTATTTGAAGATGCTGGTGCTGTACAGCCCCTTCTTCGTCTTGTCCTGCTTTATCAGCCTGACCCGTGGCTATTCCAGCAAGGAACGCCGACGCCTGGCCTGGAAGGTCGCGCTGGCGACGCTGGTGTCGAGCGTGTTGCTCTACCTGTTCGGCCGGGTGATTTTCAGTGTGTTTGGCATCACTGTGGATGCCTTTCGCATCGGCGCCGGCAGCGTGCTGTTTATCTCCGCCCTGGGCATGGCCCAGGGCAAATCGGCAGTGCAGACTGACAATGTGCAGCAGGATGTGACCATCGTCCCGCTGACCATCCCCTTGACCGTCGGCCCCGGCACCATCGGCGCGCTGCTGGTGATGGGCGTCAGCCAGCCCCATTGGGATGACAAGCTCACCGCCATTCTCAGCATTGCCCTGGCCAGCCTGACCGTGGGCGTGGTGCTGTACCTGTCCAACCGCATCGAACGTATCCTCGGCGACCAAGGGCTGCAGATTGTCAGCCGCCTGATGGGGTTGTTCGTGTGCGCACTGGCGGCACAGATCATCTTTACCGGCGTACGCGGTTACCTGGTGCCCTGAGTCCCCCGGTCAAATCCGATATTGGGCGATGGCCAGCAAGACCTTATCGCCTGCACTCTCGCGCAGTTGCTTGAGCGTGGCATCGTTGACCGCTGCGGGATTGAGCATCAGGCAGGTCTGGCCGCTATAGGCTTCGACCGTGGAGCTGTCCCATTCGAGAAAAGGAATGCCCACTTTCTGGCTGACGCCGTGGGCGCTGTAGGTCACCAGCACCATCAACACTTCACCGTCGACTTCGGAACAGGAGGCCAGGCCAAAGTCGCCACCTTCATGATTGACGACGTTGCGCTTGAACAGATCAAACGGTGCCGACAGCTGCTTCAAGGCCTCGAAAGCATCCGCCGCCAACTTGGGCAGCGCCATGGCCAGGGAACCGGAAAGGAACGTCGAGGCCACCGTAGACGTGATGATGTTCAACGCCGCCATCTGCACAGACAACCCCTTCACAGAGGTGGTGACCCGCTCGAAACTACTGCGTATCGGCAACCACCCCAGGCTGGTCATGACCTTGATGAACTCGTCGTACCAGGCCTGCGTGCCACGCGCCAGCTTCAGCACATCACTCACGTAGCTGCTGGCCAGCAGATAACTCTTGCGGGTGTACTCCTTGTTGAGACGGCTCATGCCCGCGACAAACGAAAACACACTGTTATTGATCACCGCGCCATTCAAGTCACCCTCGGCCTGGACCGGCCCTGGCGGACTTGACGGCTGCCTGGTCAGCGGCAGTCGGTAGGCCGCAATCAGCTTGTTCTTTTTTGCCATATTGATTCGTTTATGTTTGCGCTCCATAACTGTTTCTCCACTAAAACCCACACGGGCTTACAAGAAACACTAGTCGCCCGATTGAACTTTTTTCAGTAGGTACGCCGAGGGTTATTACGCTGTAGGAAGGTTCTACATATTCTAAAACCCCCGCAAACACTGGGGATCGGCGGGCACCGGATAACGGCTGTCTTACTTTCTGCAACTAAAAGAGAGGAACCGTTAAATGTGTTGCGAAATCGCGGGGCCGAATACAGAAATTTCCGTCAGATCGGTTTGAGCTTTTCGGACACATCAGCGACCCCAGGGCGGGGTCGCCGAGACTTCAGGAGGCAGGTTTCTCGCCATACCAGCGCGGCGTGTACACCCACTCACCGCCACCTACCCGAGGGAACGTGCAGGTGGTGGACGACCCGATCAGCACCATGGTGCGCATATCCACCTGGTCCGGGGTCAACTGGCCCAGGGTGGTGGTGCGCAGCGTCTGCCCGGGGCGGCCAATATCGCGCCCCAACACCACCGGCGTGGCGGCAACGCGGTGCTGGGCGACGATCTCCAGGGCACGCCCCAGTTGCCAGGGGCGCGAACGGGAGATGGGATTGTAGAACGCCAGGGCCAGGTCGGCCTCGCACGCCAGGTCCAGGCGTTTCTCGATGATCGACCAGGGCTTGAGGTTGTCCGACAGCGACATCACACAGAAGTCATGCCCCAGCGGCGCACCGGCCTGGGCCGCCGTGGCGAGAGACGCCGAGACCCCCGGCAGGATTTCCAGCTCGACCCGTTGCCAGGCCGGGTCGCTGGACTCGTGCAACGCCTCCAGCACCGCCGCGGCCATGGCGAACACGCCAGGGTCGCCGGAAGACACCACCACCACCGAACGGCCCTGGGCCGCCAGCTCGAAGGCATGCCGCGCCCGTTGCATCTCTTCGCGGTTGTCGGTGCAGTGCTGCACCTGGTCGGCCCGAAACGGCCCGGCCATGCGCACATAGGTTTCGTAGCCCAGCACATCGCTGCAACGCGCCAGTTCAGCCTTGACCGCCGGCACCATCAGCTCGGCAGCGCCAGGGCCCAGGCCGATCACCGCAAGGCGGCCACGGGGGCGGCCCAGTTGCGCCAGGTCCACCGGCGCGGCGCTAGAATGGATGACCAGCTCCGGCCCGGCGGCCAGCGCCGTAAAGCGCAGCGGTACGCCCAGTTCCAGCGCCGCTTCATGCAATTGGCCGTTGGCCATGTCGGCAGTATCGGCCAGCAGGCACGCCAGGGACTGCACGGCGATGCCCTCCTGCTGCAACGCCTGGCGCACCCGTGCAGCCAACTCGGTGCCGGGACGACAGGCGACCCAAGTGTTTTTCGGATAGATCAGCAACTCGTTGGCCGCCGGCACCCGCTCGGCGCTGCCGACATGGATGCTCAGGCGCGCCTGCTGGTCCTGCGCCAGGTTGGCCTGGTCCAGCCATGGCGCGGCGCCTTCGATACGCACGTGCTCGCCGGCCAGCAGGTCCGAGACAAAGCGCTTGCCCAGCTCAAGGTCTGCCAGTTGATAACCCTGGGGCGGGTTGAGCAGGCAGGTGCCAAAGCGCAGTTCACCACTGGTGGTAATCGCGGCCGCCACCCCCAGGGCTGCGGCGATTTCCCGCGCCATAAGATTCACCCCGCCCAGGCCCCCAAGCAACGGCACCACCGCACTGCCGTCTTCAGCAACGGCCAGCACCGCCGGCTCCTCGCCTTTTTCCAGCAGCAGGGGCGCCAGGGTGCGGATCACAATCCCGGCCGCGCACAGGGCAATGATCGGCGTGCCCTGCTGATACAACTGGCGCAGGGTCGCGCCAAATTCGCTATAGGCCTGGTCGGCGCCCTCCACCCGGCCGGCCAGGCCGTGGATCAGGGCGCCGGGGTACACCTGCTGGAGGCTGCGCGCGGTGGCCAGGCTGCCCTGGCCGAGGATGACAATCGCCGGCGTTATCACCCTTGCCACCTTTCGCCCGGCACGATGATCAACGAGAAATACGGCGAAGACATCGGCTCGACCTGATCCAGCGCGACGATTTTCTGGTTGGCCATGGTGGCGCGCTCCACATACAGCGCGCGCCCGGCCAGCCCCAGTTCCTCCAGCACCTGGCGCACCTTGGTGAAGTTGCGCCCCAGCTTCATGATCACCGCCGCATCGGCATCCGCCAGGCGCCGCTTGAGTTCGTCATGGGGCAGCACGCCAGACAAGACCGACAGGCTCTGGTTGCGATACACCAACGGCGCCCCCAGCACCGAGGCACCACCGAGCATCGAGCACACGCCGGGGATGACCTGGGCCTCGTAGCGCTCAGCAAGGCGGTCGTGCAGGTACATGTAGGAGCCGTAGAAGAACGGATCGCCTTCGCAGATCACCGCTACATCGCGCCCGGCATCCAGGTGCGCGGCCACATCAACACTGGCGGCGTCGTAGAAATCGCTGATCACCTGTTCATAGGACAGCGGCGCCGGCAAGGCTTCGGTGGTCACCGGGTACACCAGCGGCATCAGCGTCTGCTCGGGCACCAGGTGCTCTTCGATAATGCCGAACGCATTGCCCTTCTTGCCCTTGGCGACAAAGTACGCGACCACCGGCGATTCGCGCAGCAGGCGCAGGGCCTTGAGGGTGATCAGTTCCGGGTCGCCGGGGCCGACGCCCAGGCCGATCAAACGTCCACGCGCCGGCATCATTCGACCTCCGTGGCCAGGGCGTTAACCGCCGCGGCGGCCATTGCACTACCACCCAGGCGGCCCTGCATGATCACAAACGGCACGCCACGGCTGTCTGCGGCGAGCATCGCCTTGGACTCGGCGGCGCCGACAAAACCCACCGGGAAACCGAGGATCAGCGCCGGCTTGGGGGCGCCGGCGTCGAGCATTTCCAGCAGGTAGAACAAGGCCGTCGGGGCATTGCCGATTACCACCACGCTGCCTGCCAGGTGCGGGCGCCACAGTTCCAGGGCGGCCGCAGAACGGGTGTTGCCCAGCTCCCGCGCCAGCTCGGGCACGCTGTCGTCGCGCAAGGTGCAGATCACCTCGTTGTTGGCCGGCAGACGCGCCCGGGTCACGCCTTCAGAAACCATCCGCGCATCGCACAGGATCGGCGCACCCGCGGCCAGGGCTTCGCGCCCGGCCTTGCCCGCGCCTTCAGAGAACTGCAGACCGTCGATGGCCTCGACCATGCCGCAGGCGTGAATCACCCGCACGGCGAGTTTCTCCAGGTCGGCGGGGATGCGATCCAACTTGGCCTCTGCGCGAATGATCGCAAAGGAGTTGCGATAGATCTCCTGACCGTCGCGGATGTAATCAATCATCGGTGCTGCTCCGTGGACGGGCACGCAACACGGCGCCCGCCGCTTCAATAGAAAGGTTGTGCGCGTGCAGGCGGCCGAAACCCGGCTGGCCTGCATCGCGAAAATAGAGGTCGTAGTGCCCGGTGCCCACCGCCAGCAAGGTGACCGGGGCAATGTGCGCCGCAGCACACGTGCGCGGGCAGCCAGACAGGTGCACATCAAGGCCATGGCCCTGAAGCAACGTGGCCAGGTGCAGGGCGTCGGCCTTGGTGTCGGCCTGGGCCTTGGCGCAGCCGCTGGACCCGGTGCAGGCAATCATCCGCGCCAGGGCCTGGTCGGCCGAACAGAGGAAGCCCAACTGCGCCAGGCCTTCGGCAACGCGCGCGGCAACGTCCGGCGCCAGATTGGGCAGCAGCAAGCCTTGCCATGGGGTGAAGCGCAATGTGTCGTCGCCATACTCCAGGGCCAGTTGCGCAGCGCCACGCAGCATGGCCGAGTCCAGGCGCCCCAATGGCGTGAGCGCCGCCACATAGACCCGCTGCGGTTGGCGCTGTGGATAAGTGCCCAGGCGCAAGCTGCTCGGGCTGGCGCGGCGGCGATAGCCATCGGCGGGGAGCAACGGCAGGCGCAAACGCCCGACGAAGTTATCCACAGGCGTTTGCGCCAGCACCTCGCGCATGCGGTTCTGGTCGGGGCGGGCCAGGTCGAGGAATAGCTCCAGCACCGCGACGACCAGCCCATGCCCTTGTTCCACAGGGACAGCGGCCAGCGGCGGGTCTTGCGCGGGGCAACCGGCCAGGCCGAACGCCAGCCAGGTCTGGCCCTGTGCGGCATAGGCCGATAACCACAGGTCGTGATGATGTTCGAGCATCGCCAGGGCTTCGCCGCCATCCAGTTGCACGGCGAACTTGGCCGATAACTCATGGAAACGCGGATGGGTTTGCAGGGTGGCGAGGATCTGCTCCGCCAGGGGCCGGGTGTCCAGCAGCATGTCGCGGTCGATGCCTGCGCCGGGGCTGAGCATCACATTGCGCACATCATCACCGCCGGCGGTGGTCGGGCCCAGGCCGACGGCCAGCAGCTGGGCGATCAGGCCGTCATGCTCCGGGCCGATGCCGCGAATCTGCAGGTTGGCGCGGTTGGTCGCCTCGATCACCCCACCGGCGTAAGTCTGCGCCGCGTGTGCCACCGCCTGCGCCTGCGCGGCGGTGATGGCCCCACCGGCCAGTTTGATCCGGCAAATCCCGCCATCCAACGCCTGGACAATACGCAGCAACCCCGGGCAACCCGAGGGACGTTTGCTGGTGGACAGAGGAAGTGGCTTCACGGGGGGCTACCGGTTCACGGGTAAAGGCGCGGTATTATGCCTGCTTTGTCCGGCGGCATGAAAAGCCTGCCCGTCGGATGTCGTTCAAGGAATCAATATGTCGCCCTGGCTGACGGTAGTAGGCATCGGTGAAGACGGCTTCAAGGGCCTGGGCAGGCATGCCCGGCATGCTCTGTTGCGCGCCTCTCGTATCATTGGCGGCCAGCGCCAGCTGGATTTGCTGCCGGTGTGCATCCGCGGCGCACGCGAGCTGTGGCCCAGCCCATTTTCCCTGGAGCCGCTCCTGGCCCGGCGCTTTGAGCCGGTTTGCGTACTGGCCAGCGGCGACCCGATGCTCTACGGTGTCGGTGCCAGCCTGGCGCGGCAGGTGGCGGCAGATGAGCTGTTGATCCTGCCGGCGCCCTCGTCGGTATCGCTGGCGGCGGCACGCCTGGGCTGGCCGTTGCAGGATGTGCTGACACTGTCGGTGGTCGCCCGCCCGGTGGCCGCGCTCAATGCCCACTTGGCCAGCGGTGTGCGCTTGCTGGTATTGAGCAACGACGGCCAGAGCCCGGCCGCCCTCGCCGCGTTGTTGCGCGCCAGCGGGTTTGGCCCGAGCCGCCTGAGTGTGTTTGAACACCTCGGTGGCACCGCCGAGCGGCGCATCGATGGCCACGCCGAAAGCTGGCAAGACCCGCCGCTTGCCGCGTTGAACCTGGTCGCCATCGACTGCCTCGCCGACGCCAATACCCCGCGCCTGTCGCGCTTGGCCGGCCTGCCGGATGCGGCGTTCCAGCATGACGGACAACTGACCAAACGCGATGTGCGGGCCATGACCCTCGCCCGCCTCGCCCCAACCCCCGGCGAATTGCTGTGGGATGTGGGCGCCGGCAGCGGCTCGATCGGCATCGAATGGATGCGCGCCCACCCCAGTTGCCGCGCCCTGGCGATTGAAGCCGATGCGGGCCGCCAACAGTTGATCGAACACAACCGCGATGCCCTCGGCGTGCCGGGCCTGCAATTGATTCGCGGCAGCGCGCCCCAGGCCCTGGCAGGGTTGGAAGTGCCCGATGCGATTTTCATCGGCGGCGGCGTGACCCGCGACGGCGTGCTCGACACCTGCTGGCAACACCTGCGCCCGGGTGGGCGGCTGGTGGCCAACGCGGTGACCCTGCAAAGCGAAATGACCCTGATGGCCTGGCGCGCACAGCACGGCGGCGAACTGACCCGCCTGCATGTGGCCCAGGCCCAGCCCCTGGGCGAATTCGACACCTGGCGCCAGGCACTGCCCATCACCCTGCTTGAAGTGATCAAGCCACGATGAAACGCATCCTGCTGCTGGGCGGCGTCACCGAAGCCCTGACCATCGCCCGCACCCTGGGCCCGCAACATATCTACAGCCTGGCCGGAATCGGCCGGGTACCCACCGACCTGGCGTGCCAGGTGCGCGTCGGTGGCTACGGCGGTGCCGAGGGGTTGGCGCAGTTTGTCCGCGCCAAGCACATCAGCCTGATACTCGACGCCACCCACCCCTACGCCGCACAAATCAGCGCCAACGCCGCCCAGGCTGCGCGCTTGTGCGCGATCCCCTGCTGGGCCCTGCGCCGTCCCGCATGGCAGCCACAACCCGCTGATGACTGGCGCGAAGTCAGTGACTGGGCCGGGCTGGTCGAGGCCCTGAAACCCTTCCAGCGCCCACTGTTCACCCTTGGCCGCGAACCGCTGCAACACCTCGACGAAATCCCCGCCGGGCAGTTCTGGACCTTGCGCGCACTGGACGTCTACCCCGGCAACGAGCGCTGCGAAGTGATCGGCGCCCGTGGGCCGTTTTTGCTCGAGGATGAACGGGCATTGTTTGAACGACGGCAGATCGATGTATTGATCAGCAAAAACAGCGGCAGCAGTGCCACCGAACCCAAGCTGCAAGTGGCCCGCGAGCGCGGCGTGCCGGTGGTGGTTTTGCAGCGGCCGGTGTTGGCGGGGGCGGATCGGGAGTTTTTGACGTCCCAAGAAACACTCACAGCGTTGGCAGATTTCACTCAATAAGTCAGGATCGCTCGCTTGCTTGATTAGTAACCTATTTGTTACCTTCGAGGCGAGCGATGATTGAGATCGAAGAATATAAACGCGACGGCCAAACCAGCCCATTCAAACAATGGTTTTTATCCCTGAGCGTCCAGGCACGTCTTAAGGTTTCAACATCATTGCTTCGGCTAGAAATGGGCAACACCAGCAATATCAAGTGGTTCGATGGGATGGGGGAATACCGGATCGATTGGGGCCCGGGGTATCGAATTTATTTGATACAGGAAGGCCAGCGCCTAATCATCCTGTTCGGTGGGGGCGATAAGTCCAGCCAGAAAAGAGATATCAGGGCTGCAAAATCGCTGATCCGCGATTATCAACGCGACAAAAAAACGGAACAAAAGAGGTAGCCAGCATGGCACTTACCCGCAGTTATAAACTCACGATTGCCGAAGCCGCCCAGCGCGACCCAGAGTTTGCCCAGGCACTCCTCGACGAGGCTGCTACGCTATTTCTCAACGGCGAACCAGAATTGTCCCGCATCATTCTGCGCGACCTGGTCAACGCCACTGTTGGTTTTGAGGGTTTGGCAAAGGAGACGGCCAAGCCGAGCAAAAGCTTGCATCGCATGCTTTCGGCTCATGGCAACCCAAGCATGGATAACCTGGCTGCGATATTTGCGGTACTGCGAAAGGGACTTGGGGTCGATATGCAGGTGCATGGCGTTCCCGTTACATAACTTGGGATCACTGCGACACCAAACCACACCAGCAACTTTTACTTATGCCCCCCGATCAGGCTAAATACCCACTTGATCGCTTAACTCTACGGATTGTCCGCCATGGCCCGTCAACGCTTTGCATTTGCCTGGATCGCCTGCCTTGCAGTGCTGTTCAATGCGTTTGCCATGCCGAACGCTTGGGCAATGCAGCAAGGCAAAAGCCCTGCCGAGCAATTGCTGTGGGGCAGTTTCTGCTCGTCCACCGGCAACAAGCTGGTGGCGATGTCCCTGGGTACGCTGGAGATACCGGCGCCGCAACAGGACGAGCACTCCAGCATGCAGCATTGCTGGTGCTGTTCGGGCTCGGCGCCGTTGGTGGCGCTGCCGGGGCATGTGCCGCAGTTGTATCTGACCCGGATCGACCCGGCGCCTGGCCTGCCATCGCCGGCCCTGCAAGCCCCGACCCCGCGCCAGCAATGGCCGAGCCTCAACCCCCGCGCCTCTCCTACCGTTTGATCACTTCGCAATCGAACTGCGTTTGAATCGTTCTGGAGAACTGCCATGCTCAAATCTTCCCTGCTTCTGGCGGCTTTGCTGCTGCCTGTGTTCGGTGCTGCCAATGCCGATGACTACAAGGCCGGCGACCTACTGGTGAGCGATCCCTGGTCCCAGGAATTGCCGCCCAATGCGCCGACGGTCGCCGCCTACTTTGTGATCCATAACCAGGGTGAAGCCCCGGACCGCCTGCTCAGTGCCGATACGCCAGTGGCGGCCAAGGCCGAGCTGCATGAGCATGTGATGCAGGGCGACCTGATGAAAATGCAGCAGGTGCCCAGCGTGGCCGTGCCGTCCAAGGGCGAGTTGACCTTCGCGCCGATGGCTTATCACGTGATGCTCCTGGACCTGAAGGATCGCAGCCAGTTGCGCGATGGCCAGCACTTCCCGCTGACCCTGAACTTTGAAAAGGCCGGGCCCGTAAAAGTGCAAGTCTCGGTACAAAAAGCACCGCCGATGGCCAACCACGCGCACCAGCACGCCCAGTAACCACCACAGGCCGCTCCCCATGGGTGCTCCCGCCAACCGGTCGACCCTGCACCGCCGCCAGCCCCTGAGGCTGGCCCACGGCAGCTGGATCAGCCTGTTCGCCATGCTGATGATTTTTATCGGACCGCTGATTTCCCAAGCGATGCCGATGGATCATCACGCCGGCATGTCCATGCAGATGTCCATGGACGACGTCTGCCATGCCGCGCCCCAGCCCCCGGCCGACCCTGCCAAGGCCCCCGCCGCCGACCACGTGATGTGGGAGAAGTGCGGCTATTGCAGCCTGTTGTTCAGTTGCCCGGCCCTGCCTGGCAGCGTGTCATTTGTGGCCCTCGGCAGCCCGCCGCCGGCCACTGGCCTGATCCCCGTACCGCGCCTGGGCCATGCCCGGCAGAGCATTTTCCCCGGCGCCCGCAGCCGCGCCCCACCCAGCCAGTCGTAAACCGCCAATCACACACCACTTCGCACGGCCGCCTTCACACAGACAGCCCCAGGCTGCTGGCCGTGTTGTTTACGACTGATGGATGGAATTTTTCATGTCCAGGTTTCCTGCTGACACCCGTATGGGATGTACCCCTGTGCTCGCCGTTTTGTGCGGTGCACTCTTGACGCCACAGGCCTATGCCGACGACCACGCCGAACACCACAATGAGCTGAGCCCGACGGTGATTACCGGCGTTGCCCCCAGCTCCCCACTGACCATCGTCACCAACCCCAAGGACCCGCGCCAGCCGGTGCCGGCCAGTGACGGCGGCGACTACCTCAAGACCATCCCCGGCTTTGCCCTGGTGCGCAACGGCGGCACCAATGGCGACCCGGTCCTGCGCGGCATGTTCGGCTCGCGCCTGAATATCCTCACCAACGGCAGCATGCTGCTCGGTGCCTGCCCAGGCCGCATGGACGCGCCCACCTCCTATATCTCGCCGGAAACCTACGACAAACTGACGGTGATCAAGGGCCCGCAAACCGTGCTCTGGGGCCCTGGCGCCTCGGCCGGCACGGTGCTGTTCGACCGTGAGCCGGAGCAGTTCGGCGAACTCGGCACGCGGGTCAATGCGAGCATCCTCGCCGGTTCCAACGGGCGCTTCGACAAAGTAGTGGATGCCGCCGCCGGTGGCTCCCAGGGTTATATCCGCGTGATCGGCAACCAGGCCCACGCCGATGACTACAAGGACGGTAACAACGACACCGTCGCCTCGCGCTACGACAAATGGAATGGCGACGTCGCCCTCGGCTGGACCCCGGACGCCGACACCCTGCTGGAGCTCACCGCCGGCCGTGGCGATGGCCAAGCGCGCTACGCCGGACGCGGCATGGACGGCTCGCAGTTCCTGCGCGAAAGCCTCGGCCTGCGCTTCGAGAAGTCCAATATCGGCGAGGTGCTGGACAAGGTCGAGGCCCAGGTCTACTACAACTACGCCGACCACGTGATGGACAACTACAGCCTGCGTACGCCGTCGGGCACCGGGATGATGGCCGGGCCCATGGCCTCCAACGTCGACCGCCGCACCCTCGGCGCACGGATCAAGGCCACCTGGCGCTGGGCCGATGTGCAACTGATCAGCGGCATCGACGCGCAGACCAACGAGCACCGCCAGCGCGGCAGCTCCGGTATCGACACCTACAAGGACCTGCCGCGCACCAAGGACGCCGACTTCCATAACTACGGGGTGTTTGGCGAGCTGACCTGGTACGCCGCCGACAATGACCGGCTGATCACCGGCGCCCGCCTGGATCGCGCCTCGGCCAAGGATTACCGGCAAAGCATCGGCAGCGGCATGATGAGCCGCGCCAACCCCACCGCCGGCGACACCCGTGCCGACACCCTGCCGTCCGGCTTCGTGCGCTATGAACACGACCTGGCCGACAGCCCCACCACACTCTACGCAGGCCTCGGCCACGCCGAGCGCTTCCCGGATTATTGGGAGCTGTTTTCGCCCAAGCTTGGCCCGGCCGGATCAGTGAACGCCTTCGACGCGATCAAGCCGGAGAAAACCACCCAGTTGGACTTCGGCCTGCAGTACAAGACCGCTGAGCTGGAGGCCTGGGCCTCCGGGTACATCGGCCAGGTGCGCGACTACATCCTGTTCAACTACACCCCCGGGATGATGGGCATGACCTCCCAGGCGCAGAACATCGACGCACGGATCATGGGCGGTGAATTGGGCGCCGCCTACAAGCTGACGTCCAACTGGAAAGCCGATGCCACCCTGGCCTATGCCTGGGGCAAAAACAGCAGCGACGGCAAGGCCCTGCCGCAAATGCCGCCGCTGGATGCACGCTTCGGCCTGACCTACAGCGAAGACGACTGGAGCGCCGGCGCCTTGTGGCGCGTGGTGGCGGCGCAAAACCGCATCGACCAGAACAAGGGCAACGTGGTCGGCAAGGACTTCGCCAAGAGCGGCGGCTTTGGCGTGTTCTCCCTCAATGCGGCGTACCGCATCAATAAGAACTTCAAGGTCAGTACCGGTGTCGACAACCTGTTCGGCAAGGCCTACGCCGAGCACCTGAACCTGGCCGGCAACGCCGGGTTCGGCTACCCGGCCAACGACCCGCAAGCCATCAACGAACCGGGGCGCACGCTCTGGACCAAGGTGGATATGAGTTTCTAACAACCGGTGGGAGACGGCTTTATGTGGGAGCGAGCAAGCCCGCTCCCACCGACCGACCTATAAATAAAAACCTTGCGGAGCACCCTGATGAATCCACCAAAGATTTCCTTCTACAACCTGGCCTGGCGCTGGCATTTCTACGCCGGGCTGTTTGTTGCGCCCTTCATGGTGTTGCTGGCCGTGACCGGCATCATCTACCTGTTCAAGCCCCAGCTGGACCCGCTGATGTACGCCGACCTGCTCAAGGTCGAGCCCGCCGCGCAGACCCTCAGCGCCGACGAGCAACTGCAACGGGCGAAGGCTGCCTACCCACAAGCCACCCTCAGCAAATACCTGCCACCGGTGGACGCCAGCAGCAGCGCGCAATTTGTCCTGCACAATGCCGGCCACGAACTGACAGTGTTCGTCGACCCCTATCGCGGCAACGTGCTCGGCGAGCAGGACGCGACCTACAACCTGCAAGCCATCGTCCGGGCCCTGCACGGTGAGTTGATGATCGGCACCACCGGCGACCGCCTGATTGAACTCGCGGCGGGCTGGGGCGTGATGCTGGTGGTGTCCGGCCTGTACCTGTGGTGGCCACGGGGTAGATCCGCCGCCGGCATCCTGTGGCCGCGCCTGGGCGGTCGCGGGCGCCTGTTCTGGCGTGACCTGCACGCGGTCACCGGGTTCTGGGGCGCGGCGTTCCTGCTGCTGATGATCCTCAGTGGCCTGACCTGGACCGGCTTCTGGGGCAAGCAATACGCCGATCTGTGGAACCACTTCCCAGCAGCGATGTGGAACGACGTACCGCAATCCGACCAGCAGGCCCGCAGCCTCAACACCGCCACGCAACAGACCGTGCCCTGGGCCCTGGAAAACACGCCGTTGCCGATGTCCGGCGAGCATGCCGAACACATGCAACACGGCGACATGCACCACGGCCCGGCCGCCCCCGCGATCAGCCTGCAACAGGTGGTGGACCTGGCCACCGCACGCCAAGTCGAACCGGGCTACAGCATCACCTTCCCCGCCACGGCCACGGGCGTGTTCACCATCGCCATATTCGCCAATGACCCGCGCAATGACGCCACCCTGCATGTCGACCAATACACCGGCAAGGTTCTGGCCGATGTGCGCTGGGAGCACTACAACACCGTGGCGCGGGTCACCGAGTCCGGGGTGATGCTGCACGAGGGCAAGATGTTCGGCATGGTCAACCAGATCATTGTGCTGCTGGTGTGCCTGATGATTCTGCTGAGTGCGGTCAGCGGCCTGGTGATCTGGTGGAAGCGCCGGCCACAGGGTGGCCTGGGGGTTCCGCCGTTGCGCCATGACCTGCCGAAGTGGAAGACTGCAATGGCGATCATGCTGGCCCTGGCGATTATCTTCCCGCTGGTCGGCGCCTCGCTGATCGGGGTGTGGGTCTTGGATCGGCTGGTGTTGGCGCGCTGGTTCAAGCAACGTGAGTCGGCCTCATCTTCGGCATGAGGTTGGCGAGATGCCCTACATAGAGGCGTTATGTATCTTACGCGGGCTTTCATCACCAACCTAAGAAGTGTTAACTTATAACACTTGCAGCATTGCCCCCCCACTCGAAGCCAGCAGCCAGTACCGTGACGGCGGACTACACATGCACCCTGTGGGAGCGGGCTTGCTCGCGATGGCTGAGTGTCAGTCGATACATTAGTTGACTGATACACCGCCATCGCGAGCAAGCCCGCTCCCACACAAGCCCACTCCCACACTGGATCGCTGCTTGACTTGAGATATTTGATGCCCACACTCAACCTCCACCACCTCGCCTGGTCCCCCCAGGGCCTGGGCCACTGTCATCACCAGTTCCACCTGCGTGATGCCAGCCTGCAGGTGGGGGCAGGGGAGTTTGTCGGGTTGATCGGGCCCAATGGCAGCGGCAAGACCAGCCTGTTGCGCTGCGCCTATCGCTTCAGCAAGCCCGAGCAGGGTGAAGTGCGCCTGAATCACCAGAACGTGTGGAAGCAATCCTCGCGCTGGTGCGCCCAGCGCATTGCCGTGGTGCTGCAGGAGTTCCCCGACGCCTTCGGCCTGCGGGTCGATGAAGTGGTCGCCATGGGCCGCACCCCGCACAAAGGGCTGTTCGACAGCGATACCCCGCACGACCGCCAACTGATTCAACAGGCCCTCCACTCCGTCGGCCTGCTGGGCTTTGAAGACCATGCCTTCGCCACCCTGTCCGGCGGTGAAAAGCAGCGCGTGATCCTCGCCCGCGCCCTGGCCCAGCAACCGCAATTGCTGATCCTCGACGAGCCGACCAACCACCTCGACCCGCGCTACCAACTGGAGCTGCTGGGGCTGGTCAAGCGCCTGAAGATCGGCACCCTGGCCAGCATCCACGACCTGAACCTGGCCGCCGCCTTCTGTGATCGCCTGTACGTGATCAACCATGGCCGTATCGTCGCCAGCGGCACGCCCCACGAGGTGTTGACCGCCGAACTGCTGCGCGAGGTGTTCGGGGTCGAGGCCTTGATCGATACCCACCCCCTTTCCGGCTACCCGCGAATCACCTGGATAACCCAACCATGATCCTGCGTTCCCTGCTGTGCCTTGCCCTGCTGTGCGGTGCAAGCCAGGCCTTTGCCGAGGCCACTCGCTACCCGTTGACGATCCAGAGTTGCAACCGCGAAGTGACCTTCAACCAGGCCCCCGAACGCGCGGTCAGCCACGACATCAACATGACCCAGATGATGCTCGCCCTGGGCCTCAAGTCGCGCATGGTCGGCTACAGCGGCGTGACCGGCTGGAAGGCGGTGACCCCGCAAATGGCCACCCTGCTTGACGGCCTGCCGGAGCTGGCGAGCAAGTACCCGTCGGTGGAAACCCTGCTCAATGCCAATGTGGATTTCTTCTTCGCTGGCTGGGACTACGGCATGCGCGTGGGGGGCGACCTTACCCCGCAAACCCTGCAACCGTTGGGCATCAACGTGCTGGAGCTGACCGAGTCCTGCGCGTTCGTGATGAAGCGCCCGGCGGCAACCCTGGACGATACCTATAACGACCTGCGCAACCTGGGCCGGATCTTCGATGTGCAGGACCGCGCCAACGCCCTGATCGCCCGGATGCAGGCCCAGGTCGGCGCGGTGCAGGACACCCTGCCCGCCGAAAAACCACGGGTGTTCCTCTACGACAGCGGCGAAGACCGCGCCATGACCTCCGGCCGCCTGGGCATGCCCCAGGCGCTGATCGCTGCCGCCGGCGGGCGCAATATCCTCGACGACGTGGACGCCAGCTGGACCCGGGTCAACTGGGAGACGGTGGTGGAACGCAACCCCCAGGTGATCGTGATCGTCGACTACAGCGAAATCACCGCCGAACAGAAAATCCAGTTCCTGCTGGATAACCCGGCCCTGCAAGCGGTGGACGCGATCAAGCAGCGGCGCTTTATCGTGATTCCCTACGTGCAGGCCACGCCGGGTATCGACAATGTACTGGCGGTAGAAACCCTGGCCAAGGGGTTCCACGGCCAATGATCGAGCGCCGCTATGCCTTGCTGCTCGCCACCCTTGGCGCGGTGCTGCTGGCCTCCTGTGTGGTCTCGCTGGGCTTTGGTTCGGCGCGGGTGCCGGTGGACGTGGTGTGGCGGATCCTGCTGCACAAGGCCCTGGGTATCGGGGCGGTGGATTGGGCGGTGGGCCAGGAACATATCGTTTGGCTGATCCGCGTGCCGCGCATGTTGCTCGGCGCGCTGGTGGGGGCCGGGCTGGCGCTGATCGGCGCGGTCTTGCAGGCGGTCACGCGCAACCCGCTGGCCGATCCGCACCTGCTGGGGGTGACCTCGGGCGCCACCCTGGGCGCAGTGATTGTGGTGTTGCATGTGGGCGAAATCATCGGCCTGCTGACCCTGCCCATCGCCGCCTTTATCGGCGCGCTGCTGAGCATGCTGGTGGTGCTGGCGGTGGCCAGCCGCAATGGTCGGCTGGAGAGTGATCGCCTGTTGCTGTGCGGGGTGGCGGTGTCATTCGTGATGATGGCAGCGGCTAACCTGCTGCTGTTCATGGGCGACCATCGCGCCGCCTCGGCGGTGATGTTCTGGATGCTCGGCGGCCTGGGCCTGGCGCGCTGGGAATTGCTGGCGGTTCCCAGCCTCACCGTGCTGCTGGGCCTGCTGTTGCTGCTGGGCATGGCGCGCCCGCTCAATGCGCTGATGGCCGGCGAGCAGACCGCCGTGACCCTGGGCCTGAATGCGCGCAATGTGCGCCTCAAGGTGTTCTTGATCGCCTCACTGCTGACCGGCGTCCTGGTGTCGATCAGCGGCTCCATCGGCTTTGTCGGGCTGATGGTGCCGCATATCGCCCGGCGCCTGGTGGGCGCCGAACACCGGCGCCTATTGCCGGTGTGCGTGCTGTTGGGCAGCCTGTTCCTGGTGTGGGTCGATGTTGCCGCACGCACCCTGATCGCCCCCGAAGACCTGCCCATTGGCGTAGCCACGGCGGCGATTGGCGGGTTGTTTTTTATTGGCCTGATGCGCCGGCGCTAAAGGGCCTACAGCTCATCCCGGTCACGGATACTCAGTGGCTCGTCCACCGCCGCGGCGTCGATCCGCAAACCGTTGGCCTGCCCCAGATGCTGTTCGGTCAACAGCCCTTCGTTCATCCAGAAGGCGTCCCGGTCCAGGATAAACAGCTTGCCGGCGGTGACCACGCCCTTTAGAAACACCGAAGGATGAACCGTTGAACCGGCGACCAGTACCTGGCTTTCCAGCCCAGAGAAACTGGGCTGGTATTTCAACAGCGCACCGCCCTGGCACGACAGGTACAGGGCGGCGGCCGGGCGAGATAACCCGCGCAACACCGTAATGAAATAGCTCATCAAGTCCGGTGCCACGAAATTGCGCACCAGGGCCTGGTCCTTTGGCTCACGGCTGCCCGTTACAGGCATGCTGCTGTAGAGCAGGTGAACACCCGCAACCCCATAATCGGCTGGAAAGTCCGGCATAGGGGCAGGAGGGACCGCCGGCTGGACCACTCCCCGGGGGCCGCTATAGAACAGGCGCAAAATCATCGCCAGCCCCATGCCCGGCGCCACTGGCCGGGTGGCCAGGAACGAAGCGCCCTCAGTGTCGGCCAGCACCGCAGAGAGGTATTGCTGATCCCGATAAGGCGAGAATCGGCGCTTGAGATAACGCACGGCGTCATCCTCATGGGAAAACACCGGGCCACATACCGCCGCCCACGGCTCGACAAACGCCTCGGCAACGCCAGGTTGCCAGAACTGATCGATCCGGTTGCGAGTGGTCCAGACACGCCCCTGGACCAGGGTATCCAGATGGCCGATTGCAACAAGATCACGCACATAACTGAGCACCGTCCTTTCGCCTTCCCACAACTGTTGCCGGATCTCGACCAATCGCCCCCAGCTGTCCAATTGGGCCTCACTGCCCTGGTACTGATACTGAAGCAGGGCACCGTCCTGGCACGATAGGTAAAGCGCCAGTTGCTTGTCCTTGACCCCATGCAGGGAAAACCGGATGGCGGTGTCGATATCCGTGGGGGAAAAGAAGGCCTGGCGCAGTGGGTCACTGTCAGGCGCCAGGGCTTCATTGCTCGCGCAGAGGTAGAACCCCTCCAGCCTGTAGTCCTGGGGGAACAGGCCGTGGGGAAACACTTGCCCGAAGTCGCGATAACTCTGGCGCACCAACGGCAGGCTGACCATATAGCGCCCGTTTTTCTTCGACTTGAAGACGTAGCCAAACTGCAGGTTCTCCCCAGGCCGGCACTGCTCATGGGCATAACGCACCGCATCTTTTTCCTGGGCAAAAACCGGGCTGAACGCCGGGTCCGCCAGGGCATTCCTGATCATCAACGGCTCAGGCTGCGCGGCAATCAGCTCCCCGCTTATGCGCCGCGCAATGCCCCAGGTTTTGCTGCCCTCCACCACGTGTAAAGCCCCGGCAGCGCCAAGGCGGGCGACAAACGCAGCGGGGGTCGTCTCTCCCTGACGGATCTGGCGTTCGATACGGTTGTTCAACAAGTCCGCCCGTACCGGGTTCAGCGGCTGCAAGTCCATCTTCAGCTGGCCTTCCAGCGCGGTCTGGCTGCGGGTGTAACTGACCACACAGCCATCGGAGCCCAACAGGTACTCACGGGTCAGGCTGGCATCCTGGCCCGCAAGGGCCGCTGAAATCACCCGGGTGGACAACATATTGCGATAGAGGCTCGCTTGCTCGGCCTCCAGGGCGAAAGGCAACTCGCGCACCGGGCTTGAGCGGTAACGCGCCACAAGGGTGTGGGCCGCAGGAAAACCGCCGGTGCTGACCACCTCATCAGGAAAAATCCATTTGGGGTCAAAATCTTCACGGGGCACTTTCAACGGTTCGGTCGCCACAAACAACCCATCTGGACGCTTGAGAACCAACCCGCCCATCAACCCGTTGCCCTGGAGCAGCGAGCGTACATGACGTACCGCATCATCCTGGTCGTGGAAGGCCGGGCCCAGGCGACGGCGCACAAAATTGGCATAAGGCCGCCATTGCCCGGCACCTTGAACCGCCACGCCACGACGGTCCCAGCACTGGCTGCTGTATAGCACCCGCAGGTCACCGGCGCGGGCGATCAATGAAATAAACCTGCGGGTGTCAAACGTGCCGTTACGCAGGTTCATGCCCTGGATCGTCGCGCCCTCGCCGGGGCTGCCTGCCTGGAGCAACGACGAGGCTTGTGGCTGATAACGCAACAGGGCGCCATCGAGCGTAGACAAGTAGACCGGCAACACCCCAGTAGCCGAGGCACGCGGCAGATACCGGGCATCTTCTTCGGCACGCAGCAGAACATCCGGGGTGACAAAGAACTGGGTCAGCCAGGCCTCCACCGTGGACAACCCCGAAGGCAGCCATTGCTGGGAATAGAGCAGCCCCACCACCACAAAATGGCTGGCAAAGCTACCACCGTGCAGATAGCCAACCGCCCTGGAGGAGTCGCTTAACCAACGCCCACTGGAGCTGACCGGCAGCAGCTCGCTGACCACGTACTCATCGGCCTGCGGGTTCTTGAGCACATACGCCGTACACCCCTGGGCGTCCAGGTTGCGCCCATACCAACGGACATGGGCATTCAGGGCGGCCTCGTCCTGGCTACTGAAAATCGCCCCCAAGGCCGGGCTTTGCAGGTCGATATCGGCGTAATCGAAATTGGCCACCCAGTCGTCGTAGACCCTGCCTCGCGGCCCCCAGAGTGGGCTCTGGACCAGCACCTGCAGGCTGCCCGCGTCGGCCAGCCTCGTCACGATATCCACCGGCTTGAGCACACCCGCTTCCAGCCGCTCGAAATAGCCGTTTTTGCCAGGCTCACGGGTGGTATTGCTCTGGACCAGCAGCTCCCTGGCCGAACCACTGGGGGTATAGCTGATCAGGTTATTCGGCGAGCCACTCAGATAGGCAGGCAACCCGGACTCAATCACCGAACCGATCTCCTGGTCCGAGAACATCGTGGTGTGCACTTCAAGGTCAGTCAGCGTCCAGCCCAACCGCCGTTGACGCTCCCGATCAGCCGAGGACAGCGCAGCGTGGGAGGCGTAGCGCGCATACAGCTCATAACCCGCTGGCGGCACCAGCAAACCATTGCCCACGAACGGCGTCAGCAGGTCGCCGGCAAAACCATCGCCGTAGAGGCTAAGGGGCTCGGTGAATACAAACCGCCCGGTTCCAGCCTTGAGGATGTAACCGCCATACGCCGTGGCCCGACGAAAGCCGATCTTTTCGTGGGCATGGCGCGCGGCATCGTCGGCGGTGAGGAACGCCGCGCTCAAGGCCTGGGTGCCCGACCCCAGTGGCAACCGCTCGCTGCCGTGCACCAGCCCGAGGGTGTTCCACAAAGCGCCCTGCTGGAGCACCGACAGCTCGCCGGCACGGATCACCCGGCGTACAAACTCCCGGGGGGACAGCGTGCCGTCGAGCAAGGCGGCCTGGTTACCGTTATCGGTCACCGTCTGGCCGCTGATCGTAAACAGTTCGTTTGCCGACGCGGCACTCGGCACCTGCCACTGCAGCAAAGCGTTATCGGCAGTGCGCAGGTACAGCCTGAGCCCCAGCCCGGCGACCTGCTGGGCAAAGGTGGCCAGCGCCTGAGCCATGGTCTCCACCAGCAGCGCAGGGCTGGCGAACCGTTTGTACAGCCAGGCCTCCTGCGCCGGCAGTTGCTTCGGCTCCACGGCGGGCGCATTGCGGTAGAGCCCCACCACACGGTAGTTGGAGAGCAGTCTTGGCTGGCCATCGGCCCGCTTCGGGAACTGGCTCGCCAGGCTCGTGCCGACCGCCACAGGCAGGGTCGCGACATAGCTCGCGGTGCTCTGGTGCTTGAGCACAAACCCCTGGTACGCACCGGCCGGCAAGGCGCTGAGGTTGCTCAGTGCGATCAGCGCGGCCACTTGCCCCATGTTCGTCACGGGGGTGAAGAAGGGCTGCTCCTGCACGGTGCCGGCAGGGCTGAGCGGGCTGCCGAGTATCCAGCCCCTGGCGACACGGCCACGAACGCCGCCCCAGACACGATTGGGCACGACCACCCGCAGGTCGCCGGCAGTGGCCAGGTTCCAGATAGCCCCTTCAAACTCATTGAACGGCTCGATCTTGCGTTCACCGAGCAGTTGCTGGAGCAGCGTTTTTTCTTCTGCCGACCCGCTGCTCACGTACTTGAGCAACGAGCCTTCGGGCCCGGACAGGTAGTGAGCCGGGGCGAAGGCGCGATTGCCGATGACAAACGCCTGGTCATCGGCCGAAAAAAAGCTGATAAACAGGCTGATCTGCTCGGCAGAGAACTGCGCCTGCAACTGCTGCTCACCGACTGAACCTGCTGGGTGCGAGTGATAAAACGCCTCGCAGGTGAAGGGCGATGGCGCGACAAAGTAGTCATGCTCATCACTGGGCATGATCGTGCGGAAGTCAACGTGTATGGACTCGCCAGCCATCGGTTCAGTGGCGAAATAGCGCACGCCTTGTTTCAACACCGCGCCGCCGTATTCCTTGTCACGGCGGTTGCCGATCCGGGTATGGGCCCAGCGGGCCGCATCGTCAGCCGTGACAAAGGCCGGGCTCAAGACCGGCTTGGGGATCTGGGAAAAGGCACGCCATTGCGCATCGACCGGGCCGGTCTTGTCCCAGATTTTGCCCGGGCGGATCACCGACAAATGCCCCGCCGCCGCCACACGCAGGACAAACTCGTGGGGACTCAAAGCGCCTGCAAGCAGCGCCGAATCGATCTGGTTATCCAGCACCCGGCCATCTGGCTCGACGCGAAACAGCGCGGCCTCGTCCGCCGAGAACGAACAGGTGTATTGCAGCAACGCACCATCATTGAGGCTGCGGTACAACGAAAGACGGTGCCTTGGCCCCAGCAACTGGGCAGACCGGTGCCCCTGGTAAAGCTGGGTGGCCAGTTCAAGGGGGGTGAAGAAATTGCGGTACAACCACGGCTCCTGAGCGGCGAGCTGGAGGGGCACCGCCGTTCGCCCCAGGTAGACGCCAAACCAATGAAAATACTCGTGCGTGACGCGCGTGCCATCCGGCTTCAATGGAAAGAGCTGCTGGATAGATACACCGGCCAACGGTTCGACCAGCACATAGTCCTCTTTGTCGATGTGCTTGAGGATAAACACCGGCCGGGCCGGCTGGGGGCTGCGGTGCTCCAGCAAGGCCTGTACCGCCGCCACACCGGCCTGGACAGGCCCGCAGGCCGGCAACTCGTAGCTACTTGAGATAAATGCCGAAAACGGTTGCCACTGCCCAGGCACGGTGCCTATCGAACCGCCCCACAAGGAACTGGGCACCACAATCGACAGCTGGCTGACACTGAGGGTCTTCTTGATCAGACTCTCCGGCTGATTGTCGCCAGGACCGTCGACGTGATTGAAGGGCAGCCGCTGATCGAGCCAGACCCCGAAACGCCGCTCCGCCTCCGAGCCGCGAGTGACATGCTTGAGCAGCGCACCGTCAGGCCCGGACAGATACGACGCGGAAAAAAACCCACGTTCCTGAATGTTGATGGCCAGGTCAATGTCCGAAAAGAAGCTGTTCAGTGCCCTGACCTGGCGCTCGGAAAACTCAGGATTATTGGCTTTGAACTCATCGAACAGATCGGGGTGGGAATGATAGTCGGCCACGCACCGATAGCCTTCCGGGTGCAGGTACTGCCCATTGCTATCGACCTTCAACACCTTCCAGTGATCGAAACTATTACGCTCCCCGGCCATGGGGGCTGTGGCATAAAAATAGCCATCGGCCAGGCTCTCCAGAATCACCCCACCGTACTCGACATCCCGTCGCTCGCCGATCTGCTGGTGCGCGTAGCGGGCCGCATCATCCATGCTGACAAAGGCCGGCCCCACTGGAGGCAGCGCAACATCTGACTTCAAGCCGCCGCCAAACCAGCCGCGCTTAGGTCGTTCCATGACTTTCCCTCAAATATGCCGTGACCAGACGCTGGCCAGGGTCACGGCGATGTTCACCGTTGGCGCGAACGCGAGGGCGCTAAATAGTTATCCACCGGGCCACCCGCCCTGCCCCGTTCGGGCGCACGTCACGCACCAGCCCGCCCGGCAAGCCCCCACTTGGTGCAGCCTGACCGACCGATCCAGCCCATCGCCCACAGAACAGGGCAACGCAGCCAATAGGCACAGCCTTTGCAAACGCTTCTGCAACGCCCCTATCTGCCCTCATAAAAATATTGAGTTCTGGAGACCGCACCATGAAGCGTCGCAGCTTGATCAAGGCTTTCACCCTGTCGGCATCCATTGTTGCCATGGGCCTGACCTGGACCGTCCAGGCCGCCGAGACCATCAAGGTCGGCATCCTGCATTCGTTGTCCGGGACCATGGCCATCTCCGAAACGTCCCTCAAGGACATGGCGCTGATGACCATCGACCAGATCAACGCCAAGGGCGGAGTGAACGGCAAGATGCTTGAAGCGGTGGTGGTCGACCCGGCCTCCAACTGGCCGCTGTTTGCCGAGAAGGGCCGGCAGTTGCTGACCCAGGACCAGGTCGCGGTGGTGTTCGGCTGCTGGACCTCGGTGTCGCGTAAATCGGTGCTGCCGGTGTTTGAAGAACTCAACGGCCTGCTGTTCTACCCGGTGCAATACGAAGGCGAGGAAATGTCGCCCAACGTGTTCTACACCGGCGCCGCGCCGAACCAGCAGGCGATCCCGGCGGTGGAGTACCTGATGAGCGAAGAAGGCGGCAGCGCCAAGCGTTTCTTCCTGCTGGGCACCGACTACGTGTACCCGCGCACCACCAACAAAATCCTGCGCGCGTTCCTGCACTCCAAAGGCGTGGCCGACAAGGACATCGAAGAGGTCTACACCCCGTTCGGCCATAGCGATTACCAGACCATCGTGGCCAACATCAAAAAGTTCTCGGCGGGCGGCAAGACCGCCGTGGTGTCCACGGTCAACGGCGACTCCAACGTGCCGTTCTACAAGGAACTGGCCAACCAGGGCCTGAAGGCCACCGAAGTACCGGTAGTGGCGTTCTCGGTGGGCGAAGAAGAACTGCGCGGCATCGACACCCAGCCGCTGGTGGGCAACCTGGCCGCGTGGAACTACTTCCAGTCGGTAGAGAACCCGGTCAACGCCAAGTTCGTCGCCGACTGGAAAGCCTATGCCAAGGCAAAAAACCTGCCGGGCGCCGACAAAGCGGTGACCAACGACCCGATGGAAGCCACCTACGTCGGCATCCATATGTGGGCGCAGGCGGTGGAGAAAGCCAAGTCCACCGACGTCGACAAAGTGCGTGAAGCCCTGGCCGGCCAGACCTTCGCCGCGCCGTCGGGCTACACCCTGACCATGGACAAGACCAACCACCACCTGCACAAGCCGGTGATGATTGGCGAGATCCAGTCCGACGGCCAGTTCTCGGTGGTGTGGCAGACCGAAGGGCCGATCCGTGCCCAGCCGTGGAGCCCGTACATCCCGGGCAATGACAAGAAGCCGGATCACGCGGTGAAGAGCAACTAAACCGCACCACAGATCAAATGTGGGAGCAGGTCGAATCGCCGCTCCCACATAAACCTAGTCCGCGCATGACCAGGACATTTGTTTATGCCCACTGCCCTCCACCGCTTCCTCCTGGCCTGCCTGCTGTTGCTGCCCCTGGCCGCACACGCCGGCGATGCCGAAGACTTCCTCGCCGCCAACCCGAGCCAACAAGCCAAGCTGTTGCAGGCCTGGGCCGCCCAGCCCGACCCTGCGCGTATCGAGTTGGTCAACGCCCTGCAACAAGGCCAACTCATGGTCAACGGCGAACCCAAGACCGTGCGCCTGAACAACCGCCTGCGCGGCTTGATCAACAACGTACAAGCCAGCCAGCAGTTGCTCGCCAGCGAGCCCAAGGTGCGCCTGGCGGCTGCGCAACAACTGCAAAAAAGCGCAACCCCGGCCCAACTGAAATTCCTCGACCAGCAACTCGCCAGCGAAGCCGACGACGACGTGCACAGCGCCCTGAGCCTGGCCCTGGCCAACCTGCAACTGGTCGACCCCGACCCGGCCGTGCGCCTGGCCGCCGTGCGTCTGCTGGGCAGCACTGGCGACCCACTGGCCCGCACCCGCCTGGAAGCCTTGCTGGCGCCCGGCGTAGAAACCGATGCCGGGGTGCACACCGCCGCCGAAACCAGCCTGGCCCAGGTCAAGCGCAAGCTGCTGGTGGGCGAGATCCTTGGGCAAGCCTTCAGCGGCATGTCCCTGGGCTCGATCCTGTTGCTGGCGGCCCTGGGCCTGGCGATCACCTTCGGCCTGCTCGGGGTGATCAATATGGCCCACGGCGAGATGCTGATGCTCGGCGCCTACTCCACCTATGTGGTGCAGTTGCTGATGCAGCGCTATGTGCCCCAGGCCATCGAGTTCTACCCGCTGATCGCGCTGCCGGTGGCGTTTTTTGTCACCGCCGGCATCGGCATGGCGCTGGAGCGCACGGTGATCCGTCATCTCTACGGCCGGCCGCTGGAAACCCTACTGGCCACCTGGGGGATCAGCCTGATGCTGATCCAACTGGTGCGCCTGCTGTTCGGCGCACAGAACGTCGAAGTGGCCAACCCGGCCTGGCTGTCGGGCGGGATCCAGGTACTGCCCAACCTGGTGCTGCCGTACAACCGCATCGTCATCATCGGCTTTGCCCTGTGCGTGGTGGTGCTGACCTGGCTGCTGCTGAACAAGACCCGCCTGGGTCTCAACGTGCGCGCCGTGACGCAGAACCGCAACATGGCGGCCTGCTGCGGCGTGCCCACCGGGCGTGTGGATATGCTCGCCTTTGGCCTCGGCTCGGGCATCGCCGGCTTAGGTGGCGTGGCCCTGAGCCAGATCGGCAACGTCGGCCCGGACCTGGGCCAGAGCTACATCATCGATTCGTTCCTGGTGGTGGTGCTCGGCGGCGTCGGCCAGTTGGCCGGCAGCGTCATGGCCGCCTTCGGCCTGGGCATCGCCAACAAGATTCTTGAACCGCAGATCGGTGCCGTACTCGGCAAGATCCTGATCCTCGCACTGATCATTCTGTTTATCCAGAAACGCCCGCAGGGACTCTTCGCACTGAAAGGACGGGTGATCGACTGATGAACCAGCCATTGATGCTTACAGCCGCGCAAAAGGCCGGCCCCAAGGTAACGATCGCGCTGGGTGTGGTGATCCTCGCCGTGCTGCTGGCGTTGCCGCTGCTGTCGCTGCTGCCTGCCGATAACGCATTGCATGTCTCGGCCTACACCCTGACGCTGGTGGGCAAGATCCTCTGCTACGCCATCGTCGCCCTGGCCCTGGACCTGGTGTGGGGCTACGCCGGCATGTTGTCCTTGGGCCACGGCCTGTTCTTTGCCCTTGGCGGCTACGCTATGGGCATGTACCTGATGCGCCAGGCCGCCGGCAGCGAGTTGCCGGCGTTCATGACCTTCCTGTCGTGGAGCGAATTGCCGTGGTATTGGCTCGGCACCCAGCACTTCCTCTGGGCCCTGTGCCTGGTGGTGTTGGCGCCGGGTTTGCTGGCGCTGGTGTTCGGCTTTTTTGCCTTCCGCTCGCGGATCAAGGGCGTGTATTTCTCGATCATGACCCAGGCCCTGACCTTTGCCGGGATGCTGTTGTTTTTCCGCAACGAGACCGGCTTTGGCGGCAATAACGGCTTTACCAACTTCCGCAGCATCCTGGGCTTTGGCATCACCGAGCCCGGCACGCGGGCGGTGCTGTTTTTGGCCACGGTGCTGCTGTTGGTGGGCAGCCTGTTTATCGGCTGGCGCCTGGCCCGGAGCAAGTTCGGCCGGGTGCTGACGGCCCTGCGCGACGCGGAGAACCGCCTGATGTTCTGCGGCTATGACCCGCGGGGCTTCAAGCTGTTTGTGTGGGTGTTGAGTGCGGTGCTGTGCGGCCTCGCCGGGGCGCTGTACGTGCCGCAGGTGGGCATCATCAACCCCAGCGAAATGTCGCCGACCAACTCCATCGAAGCCGCCGTGTGGGTGGCCCTGGGCGGGCGCGGCACCCTGATCGGCCCGCTGCTGGGTGCCGGTGTGGTCAACGGCATGAAGAGCTGGTTCACCGTGGCCTTCCCGGAGTACTGGCTGTTCTTCCTGGGGGCGCTGTTCATCATCGTCACCCTGTACCTGCCCAAGGGCATCATCGGCCTGCTGAAGAAAAGGGGCGAACAATGAGAGTCACGGCAACCGCTGAGTTCATGCTTGAACCCGTGCTTGACGCCGGCAGCAGCCGCGACGCCATCGGCCTCGGCCAGGTCGCAGGCAAGGGCCTCGATACCCGCCACGGCACGATCCTGACCCTGGAAGACATCAGCGTCAGCTTCGACGGCTTCAAGGCGCTGAACGACCTCAACCTGTACATCGGCGTCGGCGAGCTGCGCTGCATCATCGGCCCCAACGGCGCGGGCAAGACCACGCTGATGGACGTGATCACCGGCAAGACCCGCCCCAGCCACGGCAAGGCCTGGTTTGGCGAAACCCTGGACCTGACGCGCATGAGCGAGGTGCAGATCGCCCAGGCCGGCATCGGCCGCAAGTTCCAGAAGCCCACGGTGTTCGAGGCCCTGAGCGTGTTCGAGAACCTGGAACTGGCGCAGAAGACCGACAAGTCCGTGTGGGCCAGCCTGCGGGCGCGCCTGAGCGGTGAACAGAAGGACCGCATCGATGAAGTGCTCGACACCATTCGCCTGACGACTTCGGTACAGCGCCCGGCGGGTTTGCTGTCCCACGGCCAGAAGCAGTTCCTGGAAATCGGCATGCTGCTGATGCAAGACCCGCAACTGTTGCTGCTCGATGAGCCGGTGGCCGGCATGACCGACGCCGAGACCGAGTTCACCGCCGAGTTGTTCAAGCGCCTGGCGGGCAAGCATTCGCTGATGGTGGTGGAGCACGACATGGGCTTTGTCGGCTCGATTGCCGACCATGTGACAGTGCTGCACCAGGGCAGCGTGCTGGCGGAGGGGTCGCTGGAGCAGGTGCAGGAAAACGAGCGGGTGATCGAGGTGTACCTCGGTCGTTGAGCCTGATGCAATCCGCTTTATGTAGGCGCTGGCTTGCCAGCGATAGCGAGGGTGACTGACACAGCGCCATCGCAGGCAAGCCAGCTCCCACAGTTGATCCGGTTCCCACAGGGGATTTGAGGAGAGTTTGAACATGCTGCAAGTCGACAAGCTGCACCAGTACTACGGCGGCAGCCACATCCTGCGCGGCCTTTCGTTCGACGTGAAAGTCGGCGAAGTCACCTGCCTGCTCGGCCGTAACGGCGTGGGCAAGACCACCCTGCTCAAATGCCTGATGGGCCTGTTGCCCGCCAAGGAAGGTGCAGTGAACTGGGAGGGCAAGGCCATCACCGGCTTCAAGCCGCACCAGCGGGTCCACGCCGGCATCGCCTATGTGCCCCAGGGCCGGGAGATTTTCGGGCGGCTGACCGTGGAAGAAAATCTGTTGATGGGGCTGTCGCGCTTTCCGGGTTCTGAAGCCAAGGAAGTCCCCGCGTTTATCTACGAACTGTTCCCGGTGTTGCTGCAAATGAAGCATCGGCGCGGCGGCGACTTGTCCGGTGGTCAACAACAGCAGTTGGCGATTGGCCGTGCGCTGGCCAGCCGCCCGCGCCTGTTGATCCTCGATGAGCCCACCGAAGGCATCCAGCCCTCGGTGATCAAGGAGATCGGCGCGGTGATCAAGAAGCTCGCAGAACGCGGCGACATGGCGATTTTACTGGTGGAGCAGTTCTACGATTTTGCCGCCGAACTGGCCGATCAATACCTGGTGATGTCGCGGGGGGAAATTGTCCAGCAGGGCCGTGGTGAAAATATGCAGGCCGACGGTGTGCGCGGCCTGGTTACCATCTAATCTGTAGCGTCCCGTTGATTAAGCCCTGGCCATGACCCTTCCTGCCCCCACCGCCCTGTTCACCCCCAGCTGGCACGCTGCGCTGGAGTTGGGCTATGCACGCTTCGGCGCCTGCACGCGCCCGGTGCTGCGCCGCCATGTGGGCCCGCTGCGGGTGCAAAAGCACCTGTACGCCGAAGGCCCGGAGGTGTGCCAGCACATCATTGTGCACCCGCCGGGCGGGATTGCCGGGGGCGATCGCCTGGAGATCAGCGCCCACCTGGCCGAAGGCGCGTGGGCGCAATTGACCAGCCCCGGCGCTGCCAAGTGGTACCGCGCCAGCGGGCCGGCCTATCAGCAGGTGACCTTGACGGTCGAGGCCGGCGCCACCCTGGAATGGCTGCCCCAGGAAACCATCGTGTTCAGCGCGGCCCAGGCCGAACTCAGCACCCGCATCGACCTGCACGGCGACGCCCGGCTGTTGTACTGGGATGTGGTGGCGCTGGGGCGCCCGGCCAGCGGCGAGCGTTTCGAGCGTGGGCACTTCCAGTCGCACCTGGATATCCGCCGCGACGGCCAGTTGCTGTGGCATGAGCGCCAGCGCATCGTCGGCGACGACGGCCTGCTCGACTCGCCGATTGGCCTGGATGGGCAGCCGGTGTTCGCCACGTTGCTGGTGAGCGGGGAAATCGATACCGAACTGCTTGAACAATGCCGAGCGCTGCCGCATGCAGTGCGCGGCGACCTGACCCAACTGCCGGGTTTGCTGGTGGCGCGCTGCCTGGCCGGCGAAACCCTGCTGGCGCGGGCCTGGTTGATTGATTTATGGCGGCTGTTGCGCCCGGCGTTGCTGGGGCGTGAGGCTGTGCCCCCAAGAATTTGGAACACATGAATACTCAAGCCAGCTCCTACATTGATGAGTCTTCGGTGTTTTTTAGAATGTTTTTTATGACGGACTGCTGACCATGGACCTAACCCCAAGGGAAAAAGACAAACTGCTGATCTTCACCGCCGGCCTGGTGGCTGAACGCCGCCTGGCGCGTGGCGTGAAGCTCAATTACCCGGAAACCATCGCCTACATCTCCGCCGCCCTGCTCGAAGGCGCGCGCGACGGGCGCACCGTGGCCGACCTGATGCACTTTGGCACCACCCTGCTCAGCCGCGAACAAGTGATGGAGGGCATCCCGGAAATGATCCCGGATATCCAGGTCGAAGCCACCTTCCCCGACGGCACCAAACTGGTGACCGTCCATCAACCCATCGCCTGAGGCCCGGCCATGTCCTTGCTGATTCGTGACGCGGTGCACGGCGACCTGCCGGCGATCCGCGATATCTACAACGATGCCGTGCTCAACACCACGGCGATCTGGAACGAGCAACCGGTGGACCTGGGCAATCGCCAGGCCTGGTTCAGCGCGCGCCAGGCGCAGTTCTACCCGATCCTGGTGGCGGTGGAGGCCGAGCAGGTGGTCGGCTATGCCTCGTTTGGCGACTGGCGGCCCTTCGACGGCTTTCGCCACACCGTCGAGCATTCGCTGTACGTGCGCAACGACCAACGCGGCAAAGGCCTGGGCCCACGGCTGATGCAGGCCCTGATCGAACGCGCCAGGGCCTGCGACAAACACGTGATGGTCGCCGCCATCGAAAGCGGCAACCTGGCCTCGATCCGCCTGCATGAACGCCTGGGCTTTGGCATCACCGGGCAGATGGCCCAGGTGGGCACCAAGTTTGGCCGCTGGCTGGACCTGACCTTTATGCAACTGCTGCTCAACCCCGGCGCCCAGCCGCCGGCGGTCCACAAGGAGTAACTCCGATGAATGCTGCCCAACTGCGTCGAGTCAATGCTGAAAGTTTTGCCCATTACCGCCTGGGTTTGATTGAGCTGTTGCTGGACGCGGTGAAGCATGGCGCTTCGGTAGGTTTCATGGCCGACTTCGATGATGCCCAGGCCCGCACCTATTTAAGCGGTGTGCAGGCGAGTATCGAAGAGGGCAGCCTGCTGCTCTGGGTAGTGGTGCGCGACGAGCAAGTGATCGCCAGTGTGCAATTGGCGTTGTGCCTCAAAGCCAACGGCCTCAACCGCGCCGAAGTGCAAAAACTGCTGGTGCAAAGCAGCGCCCGCCGCCATGGCCTGGGCCAGCAATTGATGAGTACCCTGGAACTGTGTGCACGCCAGCACAAGCGCGGCCTGCTGTACCTGGACACCGAAGCCGGCTCCCCCGCCGAAGCCTTCTACCAGGCGCTGCGCTACACAAAAATCGGCGAGCTGCCGGACTACTGCCAAAGCCCGGACGGGCGCTACAGCCCAACCGCCATCTACTACAAGACCCTGGGGCAACCTGCATGATTCCTGGCCAATTCCAGATCCAGCCTGGCGAGATCGAACTCAACGTCGGTCGCCGTACCCTCAGCCTGAATGTGGCCAACCGTGGCGACCGGCCGATCCAGGTGGGTTCCCATTACCATTTTTTCGAGACCAATGACGCGCTGACCTTTGACCGCGCCCAAAGCCGCGGCATGCGCCTGAACATCCCGGCGGGCACGGCGGTGCGGTTTGAGCCGGGGCAGAGTCGCGAGGTGGAGTTGGTGGAGCTGGCAGGGTTGCGCCGGGTGTTCGGGTTTGCCGGGAAGATCATGGGTGATCTTTAGGGCCTCATCGCAGGCAAGCCAGCTCCCACATGGGAATGCATTTCAAATGTGGGAGCTGGCTTGCCTGCGATAGCGGATTCACATTCAACACAAACTCTTCAGGACACCCCTATGAAAATCAGCCGCCAAGCCTACGCCGACATGTACGGCCCCACCGTCGGTGACAAGGTCCGCCTCGCCGACACCGAACTGTTCATCGAAGTGGAGCAGGACTTCACGGTTTATGGCGAAGAAGTGAAGTTCGGCGGCGGCAAAGTCATCCGCGATGGCCAGGGCCAAAGCCAACTGCTCGCCTATGAAGTGGTGGATACGCTGATCACCAACGCGCTGATCATCGATCACTGGGGCATCGTCAAGGCCGACGTTGGCTTGAAGAATGGCCGCATCCACGCCATTGGCAAGGCCGGTAACCCGGACATCCAGCCCGGCGTGACCCTGGCCATCGGCGCCAGCACCGAAGTGATCGCCGGTGAAGGCATGATCCTCACCGCCGGCGGCATCGACTCACATGTGCATTTCATCTGCCCGCAGCAGATTGAAGAGGCGCTGACCAGCGGCGTCACCACCATGATCGGCGGCGGCACCGGCCCGGCCACCGGCACCAATGCCACCACCTGTACTTCAGGCCCGTGGCACCTGGCGCGCATGCTGCAAGCCAGCGACTCATTCCCGATGAACATCGGCTTTACCGGCAAGGGTAACGCCAGCCTGCCCGAGCCGTTGATCGAGCAGGTCAAGGCCGGCGCCATCGGTTTGAAGCTGCACGAAGACTGGGGCACCACGCCCGCCAGCATCGACAACTGCCTGAGCGTGGCCGATGAGTACGATGTACAGGTGGCGATCCACAGCGACACCCTCAACGAGTCAGGGTTTGTCGAAACCACCCTCGCCGCGCTCAAGGGCCGCACCATCCACACCTATCACACCGAAGGGGCCGGCGGCGGGCATGCGCCGGATATCATCAAGGCCTGCGGCTTGCCTAACGTGCTGCCCAGCTCCACCAACCCGACCCGGCCGTTCACCCGCAATACCATCGACGAACACCTGGACATGCTGATGGTCTGCCATCACCTCGACCCGAGTATTGCCGAGGATGTGGCCTTCGCCGAAAGCCGCATCCGCCGCGAGACCATCGCCGCCGAAGATATCCTGCACGACCTCGGCGCGTTCTCGATGATCAGCTCCGACAGCCAGGCCATGGGCCGCGTGGGCGAAGTGATCATGCGCACCTGGCAAACCGCCGACAAAATGAAGAAACAGCGCGGGCCGCTGCCCGGCGACGGCGCAGGCAACGACAACTTCCGCGCCAAGCGCTATATCGCCAAGTACACCATCAACCCGGCGATCACTCACGGTATCAGCCATGAGGTGGGCTCCATCGAAGTCGGCAAATGGGCCGACCTGGTGCTGTGGCGCCCGGCGTTCTTCGGCATCAAGCCCACGCTGATCCTCAAGGGCGGGGCGATTGCGTCCAGCCTGATGGGGGATATCAACGGCTCGATCCCCACCCCGCAACCGGTGCACTACCGCCCGATGTTCGCCAGTTTCGGCAGCGCGCTGCACGCCACCAGCCTGACGTTTATCAGCCAGGCGGCGCTGGCCGAGGGCCTGCCGCAGGCCTTGGGCCTGAAGAAGCAGATCGGGGTGGTCAAGGGGTGTCGCCAGGTGCAAAAGAGCAACCTGATCCACAACGATTACCTGCCAAGCATCGAGGTCGACCCGCAGACCTACCAGGTCAAGGCCGATGGCGAGCTGTTGTGGTGCGAGCCGGCGGACGTGCTGCCGATGGCCCAGCGTTACTTCCTGTTCTGACCGTTCATCGGCAGATACCCGCCGTGCCAGTGAAGCGAAGAGGCGTAAGGCGCTACGATGCGCCACGCTTCTTCACCGTCTTGCACTTGGGAACCTGGCTATGCGCCTATCCGAATTCATCGTGTTGCATGCCGAGCGGATCGTCGATGAATGGGAGCAGTTTGCCGAAACCCTGACCCCGGCCGCCGACACCTTGAACCGCACGCAACTGCGCGACCATGCACACTCGATCCTGCTGGCCGCCGCACGGGACATGAACACCCGCCAGAGCGCCAGCGAACAGGCCGCCAAGGCCAAGGGCGAAGGCCCGGAAAAAACCCCAAGCCTGGACGCCGCCGCCGCCAGCCATGGCGAACTGCGCCATACCGTAGGCTTTGACCTGGTGCAGATGACCTCCGAGTTCCGCCACCTGCGCGCCTGCGTGATCCGGCTGTGGGTCGATAGCCTGGCGTCGCCGGATATGACGTATTTCCAGGACATGATCCGCTTCAACGAAGCCATCGACGAAGCCCTGGCCGAATCCACGGCGGCCTACGCCGAACAGGTCAATCGCTCGCGGGATATCTTCCTCGCCATCCTCGGCCACGATCTGCGCACACCGTTGCAGGCGGTGAAGATGTCCACCGAGATGTTGTTGCGCAAGGCCCCGTTGGACAGCCATGGCCTGGGCCTGGTGGGCAATATCCAGAAGGGTGCCCGACACATGGAGGCGATGGTCAGCGATCTATTGGGGTTTGTACGCAGCCGGCTGGGCAGCAGTCTGCCGATCGAGCCCAAGCCGATGAACCTGGCCGACGCCGCCAGGGAGGCCATCACCGAAGCGTGCGCGAGCCGCCCGGATTGCCAGGTTCACTTGCATCTCCAGGGCGATACCCAGGGGTTGTGGGATCGCGGGCGCATTGATCAGCTGTTGCAGAACCTGATTGGCAATGCCTTGCAGCACGGCCTCAACAGCCAGGCGGTGACCCTGAGCCTCGACGGCTCCCCTGGCAGCGTAGAACTGCGCATGCACAACTACGGCCCGCCGATTCCCCAGGAGGCGCTGGGCACCGTGTTCGACCCGCTGGTGCGCAGCACTACCGAAGAGCCGGGCAGCAACTCGACCAGCCTCGGGCTGGGGTTGTTTATCGTCAGGGAAGTGGTGGAGGCCCACAGGGGTACGATTGAAGTGGCGTCCAGCGAGACGGCAGGCACCACATTTACCGTGATACTGCCGCGCCGGTATCTGGGAGCTGTCGAGCTTTAGCGAGGCTGCGATAGCGGTGGACCAGCCAACATCAATGCCAGCAATACCACCGCCATCGCAGCCTCGCCGGGGCTCGACAGCTCCCACATTGGGCTTGTGTGCCTGACATAGATTGGGAGGCGCCGCCGCTCCCTTGGGGGAGCTGATTGGGCTTGTATTCCTGTCACACATTTAGAAGCGCCGCCAATCCCTTGTGGGAGCTGATTGGGCTTGTATTCCTGTCACAGATTTAGAAGCGCCGCCGATCCCTTGTGGGAGCTGTCGAGCTTTAGCGAGGCTGCGATAGCGGTGGACCAGCCAACATCAATACCAGCAATACCACCGCCATCGCAGCCTCGCCGGGGCTCGACAGCTCCCACAGGGTTCGCCTGCCCACCACAGGGATCGGTTAGCGGGTCCAGGTTTCCCGTGGATCAAAATTGGCCTTTTTCGCCAACTCCTGCCACAACGCCTTGACCTCCTCGTCGCTGCTTTTGGGCATCACCGCCTTGAGCTGCACAAACAGATACCCACGCTGCCCGGCCTTGTTCAGCAAGCCATGGCCCTTGGCCCGCATGCGCTGGCCATTCTGGCTGCCGGCCGGCACCTTGAGGTTGATCTTGCCGGTCAGGGTCGGCACCGCGACTTCCGCGCCCAGGGCCAATTCCCACGGGGCCAGCGGTAAAGTGATCACCAGGTTTTCGCCTTCCACCTCGAACTTCGGATGCGGCGCAAAACGGATGATCAGGTACAGGTCGCCATTGGCGCCGCCGCCAATCCCCGGTGCACCCTGGCCCTTGAGGCGGATCCGCTCGCCATCGGCCACACCGGCCGGGATCTTCACATTCAGGCTCTTGGTGGTGTTACTGACGTGCTGGCCCGCCGCATTGTATTGCGGCACCTGGAAGCTGACCGCCTTGGACTCGGTGGACAGGGTCTCTTCCAGGAACACCGGCAGTTCCATCTCCACATCCTGGCCGCGCCGACCGGGGCTGCGCCCTTGCCCGCCGCCAAAGCCGTTGCCACGGGAGCCAAAGATCGAGCTGAAAAAGTCAGAAAACTCGCCGCTGTCCTGGCCACCGCCAAACCCGCCACGGCTTTGCCAGCCTGGTGGCCCCTGGAAGGGCTGGCCATGCTGGCCATAGCGGCGCAACTCGTCGTATTCGGCGCGCTTGTCGGCACTTTTCAGCGCTTCATAGGCTTCCGAGGCGTCCTTGAACTTCTCCTCCGCGTCCTTTTCCTTGCTGACGTCGGGATGATACTTACGGGCCAGCTTGCGATAAGCGGCCTTGATCTGCTTGTCATCGGCCGTCGGCTCGACACCAAGAATCTTGTAATAGTCTTTGAAATCCATGGGGGCATCACCATCCGTTATCGAGATCGCACAGTCGGGCCCTGCCTGCCGGGGCATTGCGGGGCGGTTCGAGGTGCGTCAGAAAATTATCGGCGGCTTGCAGGACACACTTGATCCTTTCGACAGCCACCAACCGTATGCACAGGAGTTGGGGGCAGCGAGCCGAGCTTTCAAGGTAACAAGTCTGCTGTATTTAGCGGATAGTCGGCCTACGCATCTGCACGCGAGTGACATACACTGCGCGGCCGTTTTTTAACCGGAACCTGTTAGACATGAACAACACCTCCCCAGCCCGTGCCTGCGGCATCGACTTCGGCACGTCCAACTCCACTGTCGGCTGGATCCGCCCCGGCATGGAAACGCTTATCGCGCTGGAGGACGACAAGATCACCCTACCGTCGGTGGTGTTCTTCAACTTTGAAGAGCGCCGCCCGGTGTATGGCCGCCTGGCGCTGCACGAGTACCTGGAAGGCTACGAAGGCCGCCTGATGCGCTCGCTCAAGAGCCTGCTGGGCTCCAAGCTGATCAAGCACGACACCAGCGTGCTGGGCACGGCCATGCCGTTCAAGGACCTGCTGGGCCTGTTTATCGGCCAGCTCAAGAACCGCGCCGAAGCCACCGCCGGCCGTGAGTTCGAGGAAGTGGTACTGGGCCGCCCGGTCTTTTTCGTCGACGACGACCCAATGGCCGACAAAGAGGCCGAAGACACCCTGGTGGACGTGGCCCGCAAGTTGGGCTTCAAGGAAGTCTCGTTCCAGTACGAACCGATTGCCGCGGCCTTCGACTACGAATCCACCATTGAACAAGAAGAGTTGGTCCTGATTGTCGACATAGGCGGCGGTACGTCCGACTTCTCCCTGGTGCGCCTGTCGCCCGAGCGGCGCAAGCACGACAACCGCCACGACGACATCCTCGCCACCGGCGGCGTGCATATCGGCGGGACCGACTTCGACAAACAGCTCTCGCTGGCCGGCATGATGCCGCTGTTCGGCTACGGCAGCCGCATGAAAAGCGGCGCCTACATGCCCACCAGCCACCATATGAACCTGGCCACCTGGCACACCATCAACTCGGTGTACTCGCAAAAATCCCAACTGGCCCTGGGCAGCATGCGCTACGACATCGAAGACACCGGCGGTATCGACCGCCTGTTCAAGTTGATCGAACAACGCGCCGGGCACTGGCTGGCCATGGAAGTGGAAGAGACCAAGATCCACCTCACCCACGACGACAGCCGCCATGTGCCGCTGGACCGGGTAGAACCGGGCCTGAGCGTGGAACTGAGCCGCGCCTTGTTCGAGTCGTCCATCGACAACCTGCTGGAACGGGTGCGCAATAGCGTGACCCAACTGCTCGACGACGCCTCGGTGGACGTGGTCCAGGTCGACACGGTGTTCTTCACCGGTGGCTCCAGCGGCATCCCGGCCCTGCGCCAGAGTGTTTCGGCGATGCTGCCCAATGCCCGGCATGTAGAAGGCAACATCTTCGGCAGCATTGGTAGCGGGTTGGCGATCGAGGCAAGCAAGCGTTACGGCTACTGAGTATTAGCTGAAACCGCGGCGCGCTCTTTCGCGAGCAAGCCCATACACATTTGGACCGCATTCCCAAGGCGGAACTCGGTCGAAATGTGGGAGCGGGCTTGCCCGCGATAGGGCCAGCCTAGATGCTCTCAATCTTCAGACCATCCCACCCAGCTTCAACTCACTCTTCAAATACGCATAGTAAATCGGCCCTGCCACCACCCCAGGCAGGCCGAATGCGGCTTCAAACACCAGCATCGCCAACAACAATTCCCACGATTTGGCGCTGATCTGCCCACCGACAATGCGTGCATTGAGGAAGTACTCGACCTTGTGGATCACGATCAGGTAGCCCAGCGCCGCCACGGCCACCCAGATCGACAGCGACAGGGCGACGATGGTGATCAGGGTGTTGGACATCAGGTTGCCGATCACCGGCAGCAGGCCCAGCAGGAAGGTCAGGACAATCAGGGTCTTGGTCAGCGGCAGGTGGATCCCCATCAGCGGCAGCACCACCGCGAGGAAGATCCCGGTGAAGACGGTGTTGAGGGCGGCGATTTTGATTTGCGCAAAGACAATGTTGCGAAAGGCCTGGACCAGCAGGTGCAGGCGGTCGAACAGCGCGGCGGCCAGGGGTTTGCGCTTGGTCAGGTCGGGCACCCGTTGCAGGGCGATGATCGCCCCCAGGACCATGCCGATCAGCAGGGTCACGAACATATGGGCCGCGTCCTTGCCCACCAGTTGCAATTCGCTCAGGTGCTTGCTCAGCCACTCGCCGATGGCCACGCGAAACTCGGCGGCGCTGGCTGGCAGGTAGGCGTCGAGGAAAGGCGGCAACTGGCCGCGTGCGCGGTCGACCACGCCCATGAATTTATCGAGGGAGGCCCCGGGGTTTTCCGCTTCGTGCAGCAAAAAGCTGATGGCGCCGGCGAAGATCAGGGCCAGTGCGCTGACGATCACAGTGCCGAGCAACGCCACTGCCAGCCAGCGCGCGCGCCGGCCTTCGATCAAGCGCTGCAGTTGTGGGGTGAGCATGTTGACCAGTTCAAAGACCAACAGGCCGGCCAACAGGCTGGGCAACAGCTTCAACGGCAGAACCAGCAACAACCCGCCGAAAATGATGATGTAGCTGGCCAGCAACAACACATGACGCTGAGAAAACGTTGGCATACAGCCTCTAAACGAACGGCGTTAAAGGATGGGCAGTCTGCCAGCCTTGGGGCAATCAAGCGAGAAGTCTGATGGCTGTGAACACCGCAAAATGTGGGGGCGGGCTTGCCCGCGATAGCGCAGGTTCAGTCAATATCTCGCGGGCTGACACACCGCAATCGCGGGCAAGCCCGCTCCCACAGGGGTATTTAAGCGGCTCAGCCTTTGAGGCAGGTGCTCATAAAGGTTTTGCGCGCATCGCCGGTCAGCGCCTTGGTTTTTGCCGACGCGTTGCAGTCCTTCATTTTTTGCTGCTGCGGGGTCAGGGTCTTGGCGTCGTTGGCGGCCGGGGCCGAGAGGCAGGTTTTCATGAAGGCCTTGCGCTCGTCGCCCTTCAAGGTCTTGGTGGAAGCTTCGGCATTGCAGCTGGTCATTTTGTTTTGCTGGGCAGTGGCCGCAAACCCTTGGGAACAGAGCAGCAGACCGATCATCAACAACGGAATACGCAACATCTTCATGGAGTTTTCTCCCTGTTACCACGCCGATGGGCGCGGCCTCCCCTGCAGTGTAGACAAAGCTTGTTACACCTTCACCTGTTACGTAGGTTCGTCCGTCGGTACTGCTCCGGTGTACAGCCGGCCTGGCGCTGGAACATCGCAATAAACGCCGAGGCAGTGCTGTAGCCCAGGTCAAACGCCACTTCCTGCACGCTGCGAATACTTTCCAGCGCCTCAATGGCCGCCAAAAAACGCAGGCGCTGGCGCCACTCGCCAAAGCTCATGCCCAGTTCGCGCACAAATTGCCGGGCCAGGGTGCGCTCGCTGACATGCACCTGCTGCGCCCACTGCGCCAGCGCGCGGTTGTCCCCAGGCTCGGCCTGCATGCCTTCAAGCACGCTGAGCAGGCCGGGGCTGCTGGCATACGGCAGGAAACACTCATGCTCCGGCGCCTGGCGCAGTTGGTCCACCAGCACCTGGGCCAGGCGCACGTCGGCCTCGTTGGCCGGGATATTCACGTCGCGCTCGGCAAAATCACTGAGGATGGCCTTGAGGATGTCGCTGATGGTCAAGGTGCAGGGCTGTGCGGGCAATTGCTCGCACAAAGACGGCGCCAGGTACACCGAACGGTAGACAATCGCCTGGGCGTTGTAGGAGCTGTGCTGGGTATTGGGTGGGATCCACACCGCGTATTGCGGCGGCGACATAAACCGCTTGCCGCCCACTTCAAAGCGCATCACGCCACGGGCCGAGTAATCCAGGGAACCCCAGGCATGCTGATGGCGGGAGGCACGGCTGTCGGCGGCAAATTCCGAGTAGCGAAAATACACCGGGGCCGGCAGTACATCGAAATCGGGCAGGTTGATATAGGCTTGGGACATAGTTGTCTGGATGTAACGGCGGTTTGTCTGGATCGAAGTATAGGCTTCGATCCAGACAAAGGATAATCAAGCCTCACTAACGTTCTCGGTTCCTTGCGATGCAATACGCTTATCCCCTGCTGGCCATTTTTATCTGGGCTGGCAATACCGTGGTCAACAAACTCGCCGTGGGCTCGATATTCCCGGCCGAAATCGGCTTTTATCGCTGGTTGCTGGCGGCCATCCTGTTTACCCCGTTCATGCTCAAGCCGGTGATTGCCAACTGGGCGCTGATCCGCCCCAACCTGGGCAAGATCGCTGTACTCGGCGTGCTTGGCATGGCGGTCTACCAGAGCCTGGCGTACTACGCCGCGAGCCTGACCAGCGCCACCAACATGGGGATCATCCTGTCGCTGATGCCCTTGATGGCCCTGACCGCGGCCATTATCAGCCTGGGCCAGCGCCTGACCTTCGGCGCCCTGACCGGTGCGCTGCTGTCGTTTGCCGGGGTGGCGGTGGTGGTGTCGGCCGGCAGCCTCGGCGCGCTGCTACAACATGGGGTGAACCTGGGTGACGCGATGATGCTGGTGGCCACCCTGGCCTATGCGATCTACAGCACCCTGCTGAAAAAATGGCAACTGCGCCTGCCGCCCCTGGTGTTGCTGTATTTGCAGGTGCTGGTGGCGGTGGTGGTGCTGTTCCCGCTGTTCCTGGCCTCGGACAAGGTCGGCCTGGGCCCGTCGAATATTGGCCTGGTGGTGTACGCCTGCCTGCTGGCCTCGATGATCGCGCCGCTGGCGTGGATGCATTCGGTCAAACAGTTGGGGCCAAGCCGCACCACGCTGTTTTTCAACCTGCTGCCGTTGATCACCGCACTGATTGCCGCGGTGGTGCTCAAGGAACAGTTGGCGCTGTATCACCTGGTCGGCGGCGTGCTGACATTGGGTGGGGTGATTTTGTCGGAGCGCTGGACGACGCCGGTAAGACGTTAAAGCCCGGCCGCCTTCAACCGCTGCGCATGCTCGACAAACAGGCGAATCGGCTCGGCGCCCTTGCCCACCAGGCCCAGTGACTGGTTGACGATATCGAAATGGTCCAGCGCATAGTCATCGCCGATCACCGTGCCCAGGTGTGAGCTGTAGCGCCCGACCATGCCGTCGCACTGCCCCTTCTCCTTGACGAAGGTGCGCGCAAACAACCGGCAACTGCGGTTTGTACCGTCCAGCAGGTTGCGCCCGCGATCGGTCTTGCCCGGCTGCAGGGTGCCGGACCAGGAGTAATAGCGCACACCATTCACTTCCTCGGCGCCCTGCCCGCCCCAGGTGTCTGGCAAGCCTTGGGGGTATTGGCGATTGAACAGCGCCACGCCCTCGCAGGTCAGCGACTGATGGGACGCGTGGATATCCACCGCAAAGCGCGGGCCGCGATAGCCGGTTTCCAGAAGGCCCATCAGCATGCCCACCAGACGCAGCAGCGCGCTCATGATCCGGCCCTTGGCGCTGTCGGCCGGGTAGTGGGTGTGCAGGTAGTCTGCCAATTCCGAACCGTGGTTGGGCCCCGCCACCGAGGTCACCGAAGCCACCCATTCCGGGCGTTTGGCCGCCGCATAACGAGCGGTGAGCGAGCCCTGGCTATGGCCGATCAGGTTGACCTTATCGGCGCCGGTCTGGCGGCGTATCTGCTCGATCTGCTCCAGCAACTGCTCGCCGCGCACCTCACTGGAGTTGAGCGGCGCCACCTGCACCGCAAACACCTGCGCCCCACCGGCACGCAGGGCCGGGACAATGCCGTACCAGTACGAGTACAGCACCAGCCGTACAAACCCGAGCATGCCCGGCACCAGGACCAGGGGATAACGTGTAGCCAATGTCTGGGCCATGGTGGCGAACATCCTTGAAGGGGCGATTGGGCTGATCCTAGACCAGCCCTATGGCAATCGATATGACACCCGGCAATATCCAATAAAACGTTCTCAACGGCCTGTAGGCCTTTTAGCGCGCGAACTAATGTGGGAGCGGGCTTGCCCGCGAAGACGTCGGCCCAGCAAACATTGATGTTGACTGACCCACTGCTATCGCGGGCAAGCCCGCTCCCACACAAGCCCGCTCCCACATTGGGTTGTGGGTTTCTTCAGTCAGCCTTTCACCGTTTTCGGTGCCTTGCCTTCCTTCATCTGCTGCAACAGCGGCACACACTGGTTCGGTACATCACCGCTCGGCGCCACCAGTGCCAGCAGGCCTGCCGCAGGTGCAACGATCACACCCAGCGCCACCATCCCCGCGCCACGCAATAACAGCGGCACGGTCTTGACCCCGGCATTGGGTTTGATAAACGGCCCGTTGACGTACAACGGCGAGCGCAGCGAGAACAGGCGGAACCCCTTGGACTCTGGGGTAATCGTCAGGTCCAGTTGTTCGCTGGCCATGTTTACGGTGCCGTCGATGTAGATGATCGCGTTCTCGGTGTCGAACACAAACAGCCGGCTGGTGGCCAGGCCGGTCTTGATGCCGAAGTCCGCCGCCGCACAGTTGATCTTCACGTCCTTGTCGCCAAACAGCTTGCCGATCACGTAGTTGCCGACATTCAACCCGGCGATTTCCATCAGGCCACGGCTGATGGCGCCGTCGTTGATAAGCATTTTCAGATCGCCATTGGCACTGCCCAAGAGCGCCGCCACCGAGTTACCGCGCCCGGCGATATCGGCATCGCCGTTGAGCTCGCCAAAGCTGGTCTTCATCGGTTCAAAGGTGGGGAACAGTTGCTTGAGCTTGAAGTTGCGCGCCGTCAGTTTCGCCCGGCCTTCCAGCGGGGTAATGCGGCCATTGAGGCGGATCTGCGCATCCAGCTTGCCGCCCGCCACGCCGAAGCGCAGGGGTTCGAGGCTCAGTTGGCCGTCGTTGAGTACCAGGTGCGTATAAAGGTCGGTGAACGGCAGGTCGGTGCTGTGGACAATGCGCTTGCCGGTAAACTCGACATCGGCGTCCATATCGCGCCAGCGCTCGGTGCGGAACTCTTCCACCGGCAGCACCTTGGTCGCCGGTTGCTTGCTCGCCCCGCCACGGGCCTTTTGCTTGGCATTGGAGTCAGCACCGATCAGCGGCGCCAGGTCGGCCAGCAGCAGTTGGTTGGACACCAGTGCGCCACTGAGCTTGGGCCGTGGCTGGCTGGCGACGTAGGCCAGGTCGCCGTGAATATCACTGTTGCCGATCTTGCCGTTGAACTGCTCATAGCGGAACGACGCACCGCCGGCTTCATGCAGCTTGGCAATCAGGCGACCGTCGGTGGAGTAGGCCGGCGAGTCCGGTAGGGTCACGCCGGTCAGTGGGTAAAGATTGCCCAGGCTGGTGCCGGACAGTTTCAGGCGCAGGTCCAGGGCGCCGAGGTTCAGGGGGTCGGTCAGGGTGCCGGCCAGGGCGATGCGGGTATCGCCGATCTTCGCCTGGGCTTGCAGGGGGAATGGCCTGGCCGCGTCTTGCAGGGCCAGCAACCCGCCGATCTTGCCGCTGCCCGCGAGTTTCTGGCCGTGGTACTGGCCGCTGACCTTGAGGCCGAAGGCATAGTCCTGGGGTGTCGCGCCCTGCTCCAGGGCCTTTTTGGCATCGCGCTCGCCGACGATTTCGCTGAATGCGATGGGTTTGCCCAGGAGGTCGATCAGCACATCGAGGCGGGTCTTGAGGGTCTGGTCGTCGAGGGTCACGTGGCCCTTGTCAAAGCCGATGGCACCGATATCCACCACCCAGTTGGACGGTTCGGCATTCGGGTCCTTGGGGTCAAAGGTGAAGGTCCAGTTGGCGCGGCCATCGGCCAGGCGCTGCAACTCGGCACTCGGTTCGGTCAGGTCGATGCGCGGGATCACCACGCGCTGGGCCAGTAAGGCCAAGGGCGAGATGCGCAATTCGACGCGTTTGAGGGTGACCATCTGCGGTTTTTTCGACCACTCGGGGTTGCCCAGACTCAGGTCTTCGGCCACCACATGGGGCCACGGCACCCAGGCGCGCCAACCGCCTTCGTCTGGCTCGCGCTGCCAGACCACAGCCAGGTTGCCATTGATGGCAAAGGCGCGATGCAGCTCTTCGGAGACTTTGGCATTGAGTGGCGGCTTGATCCGGTTCCAGTCGAAGAACACCAGGATCAGTACGACGGCGGCGATCAGCAGAACGAAGCAAGCACTGCTCCAGGCGAGAATTTTACGAGTGCGCGTCATTGCACAGGGCTCCTGATTACGACTGCGCGTGCCACTGGCAACGCGCGCAAGGGCTAAAGCTTATATGGCTACGACTGGCAAATGGCCTGGGGGTTTAACCGCAGCGGGGAATTAGCGGTGAAAAGTACTTTTTCTGACTAATCCGACAGCTTCTTTCATCGATCGCGCACTGTTGTTACCCACGCCCGTGTCGAAAATACCCACCCCGGTGCAAAAGCGCGTGCTTGAGAGGTACGGTCTAGAGCCTCGGCGCAGAACAATCAATTCCGTTGATTATTACCATTGTGTTTATGAACTTTTATATCGAGATATCGAGAGTAGCATGAGCCCTGTACCCACTTTATCGCCCTCCCAAGGAGCAACTCATCATGAAACGCCAATTACTGCTCAGTGTTGCACTCTCTGTCCTGGCCACCAGTGCTTTTGCCCTGCCAGCAACAGAGCAAACCATCCCACAAGCCAAGGCCGACGCCTCGCACATCAGCCAGACCGTTGCCGAAGGTGGTCGTGATCGCCTGGAGCAGAAAGGCCTGGTCGAAGGTGGCTCGGACCGTCTGCAAGAGCGTAACGCCGTAGCCGAAGGCGGCCGTGATCGCCTGGAACAGAAAGGCCTGGTCGAAGGTGGTTCGGACCGTCTGCAAAAACGCGAATTTGTCGCCGAGGGCGGCCGTGATCGCCTGGAGGAGAAAGGTCTGGTTGAAGGTGGCTCGGACCGTCTGCAACAACGCGAATTTGTCGCCGAGGGCGGTTCCGACCGTCTGGCTGAAATGCATAAAGCCACGAGCTAAGCCCGTGCCGGCCCTGAAAAAAGCCCGATCCCCAGTGATCGGGCTTTGACTTTGTGTGACCCGCGCCACCTTTGTCCTGTTTCAAGTTCGACGCCGGTAAAGTTGTTTTGCTAGAGTGCGTCGCTGTCCTTGTCTACAAAGCCCACCCGCCAATGCTCCCCCGCGCCGAACAGAAGCAACAGACCCGCCTTGCCTTGATGGACGCAGCCCGCCATCTGATGGAGGGTGGCCGAGGGTTTGGCAGCCTGAGCCTGCGGGAAGTGGCCAAGAGCGCCGGCATCGTGCCCACCGGTTTTTACCGTCACTTTGCCGATATGGACCAACTGGGCCTGGTGCTCGTCAGTGAGGTCGGCCAGACCTTCCGCGCTACCATCCGCCTGGTACGCCACAACGAATTCGTCATGGGCGGCATCATCGATGCCTCGGTGCGGATCTTTCTCGATGTGGTGGCAGCCAACCGTTCACAGTTTTTATTCCTGGCCCGCGAGCAGTACGGTGGTTGCCTGGCCGTGCGCCAAGCCATCGGCGCGCTGCGCGAAGACATCACCTCGGACCTGGCGGCCGACCTGACCCTGATGCCCAAGCTCCAGCACCTGGATGCCGACGGCCTGCATGTGATGGCCGACCTGATCGTCAAGAGTGTGTTCGCCACCCTGCCCGACATCATCGACCCACCCGCCGCCGCCCTGCCGGCGCACCTCACGCCCCAGGCCAAGATCACCCAGCAACTGCGCTTTATCTTTATTGGCCTCAAGCACTGGCAAGGCCTGGGCAGCACCGAGTAGAGCGATCAACGCACCGCATGGAAACGCTTGGCGGTGGTGTAGTTCTTCTTCCAGTAGGCGTTGGCCAGGGAGTCGATGCGGATATTCTTGCCCTGGCGCGGCGAGTGAATGAACTTGCCCTCGCCGACATACAGGCCGACATGGCCGATCTGGCTGCTGCCATTGGCCTTGAAAAACACCGCATCGCCGGGTTGCAGTGCATCCGCCTTGATCGTCGCCGCCGTTGAGCGGTGCATCGCCGCCGTGGTGCGCGGGATAACAATATTGGCTTCGGTCTTGAACAGATAGACCAGCAGCCCGCTGCAATCGAACCCCTGCTCCAGCGATGTGCCGCCCGATTTATAAGGTTTGCCCAGCAACTCATGGGCGCGGTCGACCACATTGGCGATGGTCGGTTGTGGCAGGGCCTGTAACGCTGAACTGAACGGAGCCGGTGAAACGTAACGCTGGCTGAAACTGGCCGAGGCAGATGGCGCCATGCCAAAAAAACCGGCCATGACCACACATAAAAAAGACTTGAACATGATGAACGTCGCACTGGATTAAAGACGGTGCGAAATCCTAGAGAAACAACGCGTGGCGAGATGAGCGGGAAATCTATGGTGTGAGTAGGATGATTCCCAAAATGCATTACAGATAAATAACCGAAGGCAAGCACCTACAAAATATCGTGGGACGCCCGCCAAAATCGCCCAATTCAGGTGCCAGAACGACCCATGGCGCACCATAATGGGTCAAGTCGTCTCCGCGCCTGCGGCCTGTTTAGTGGCGAAACATCCTACATCCACGGTGTTTTCCTACACCACGCCTGATTGGCAAGCCCCTTGCTCTAGCCTGTTTATCGCTCATAGCTGGAAGCTTCCCGATGCTGGTGATCCACCGCCGAATTGCGCCCCAACCCATCTGGGCTGCGGAGTTGCTGCTGAACTTCGACGCCCGCAGCAAAAGCCGCCTGCGCTGTTTCAGTGCCGAGGGTGAAGACGTCGGCCTGTTTCTGGAGCGCGGCCAGCCGCCGCTGTACGACGGCGAATGCCTACAGGCTGAAGACGGACGTGTCGTACGCGTCTGCGCACGCCCTGAACAACTGCTGCACGTGACCTGCAGCAGCGCCTTTGAACTGACCCGTGCGGCCTATCACCTGGGCAACCGCCATGTGGCCCTGCAAGTGGGGGATGGCTGGCTGCGCCTGCTCGATGACTACGTGCTCAAGGCCATGCTGGAGCAGTTGGGGGCCCACACCCAAACCCTCGAAGCACCGTTCCAGCCCGAACACGGCGCCTACGGTGGCGGTCACCATCACTCGCGCCACGGGGATGAAGACTTCAACTACCCGCCCAAACTGCATCAGTTCGGCGTGCGCCTGTGAACCCGGCCTGGGCGCTGCTGCGTCTGGCCAGTCCGCAATTGCCGATTGGCGGCTACAGCTATTCCCAGGGCCTGGAAATGGCCGTGGACAATGCCCGTGTCCGCGATGCCGACAGCGCCCGCCGCTGGATCAGCGACCAACTGCTGCTCAACCTCGCACGCTTCGAGGCGCCACTGTTGCTTGCCCATTGCCAGGCCGCTGCGGACCAGGATTGGGAACGCCTGCGCCAATGGTGTGAAGAACACCGCGCCAGCCGCGAAACCCGCGAACTGTTCCAGGAGAGCCGGCAAATGGGCTACTCCCTGCAACAACTGCTCAACGGCCTGCCGGAATTGGATGACGCGGCACGGCGTTTTCTCGACGCCACCCACGAACCCCATCTGGCCCTGGGCTGGGCACTGGCGGCCCGTGCCTGGGCGATTAGCCCCGACGACGCCCTGGCCGCCTGGCTGTGGAGCTGGCTGGAAAACCAATTGGCGGTGTTGATGAAAACCCTGCCCCTGGGCCAGCAAGCCGCCCAACGCCTGACCAGCGAACTGCTGCCCTTGCTGCAACAGGCCCAGCAGGATGCCAGCCAGCGCGCCCCTCATCACTTTGGCAGCGCCGCCTTCGGCCTGTCCCTGGCATGCATGGCCCATGAGCGCCAGTACAGCCGCCTGTTCCGTTCCTAGGAGAACCCCATGAACACACAACCTTTGCGCGTCGGCATCGGCGGCCCCGTCGGCTCCGGCAAGACCGCCCTGACCCTGGCGCTGTGCCTGGCCCTGCGCGATCGCTACAACCTGGCGGTGGTCACCAACGATATCTATACCCGCGAAGACGCCGACTTCCTGGTGCGCAACCAGGCCCTGGCGCCCGAGCGCATTATCGGTGTGGAAACCGGCGGCTGCCCGCACACGGCGATTCGCGAAGATGCCTCGATCAACCTCGAAGCGGTGGATCAACTGAACCGGCGTTTTCCCGGCCTCGACCTGATCCTGGTGGAGTCCGGCGGCGACAACCTGTCGGCCACCTTCAGCCCCGAGCTGTCGGACCTGACGATCTACGTGATCGATGTGTCGGCCGGCGACAAGCTGCCGCGCAAAGGTGGGCCGGGGATCTGCAAATCGGACCTGCTGGTGATCAACAAGATCGACCTGGCGCCGCTGGTCGGCGCCTCGCTGGAACTGATGAACAGCGACACCCAGCGCATGCGTGGCGGCAAGCCGTTTGTGTTCAGTAACCAGAAAACCGGCGTTGGCCTGGAAGCAATCGTCGCCTTTATCGAACGCCAGGGCCTGCTGACCGCAGCCTGAGCCCTCTTACCAAGGAGCTGTTTATGAGCCTCAACACCCTGTTTGCCGCCGCCCTCCTGCTACTGGCCCCGACCCTGGCCCTGGCCCACCCGGGTCATGGCGACAATGGCCTGGTGGCCGGTATCAGCCATCCCCTCGGCGGGCTGGACCATTTGCTGGCGATGCTGGCCGTCGGCCTGTGGGCGGCGCAGCAACAAGGCGCGGCGCGCTGGGTGCTGCCGTGTACGTTTGTCGGCACCATGCTGCTGGGTGGCGTGCTGGGTTTTGAAGGGTTGGCCTTGCCGGCCCTGGAAAGCGGGATTGCCGCGTCGGTATTGGCCCTGGGCCTGGCGGTGGCCTTGGCGATTCGCCCACCGCTGGCGGTGGCCGTGGCCGCAACAGCCGTGTTTGCGCTGTTCCATGGCGTGGCCCATGGCCTGGAGCTGCCGGATATGACCAGCCCGTGGGCGTATGCGGCCGGGTTTGTCGGGGCGACGGCGGTGCTGCATGCGGCCGGGTATGCACTGGTGCGTTGCCTGCCGGCTGCGGCGGCGCCGCTGGTGCGGGTGGCGGGGGCGGCTTCGGCGGCGACTGGAGTCTGGTTGCTGGCAGGCTGAGTGATGCAGTGCTGTTGAGGGCCTCATCGCGAGCAAGCCCGCTCCCACATTTGACCGAGTTGTACCTTTGGAATGGGGTCGAATGTGGGAGCGGGCTTGCTCGCGATAGCGGTAGCAAAACCACCGCAGCCCCCAAGCCTGCTAACATGCGCGGCAAACACCCCTGCCGTGACGACGCCAGCCGATGCCCATCGCTCCAAGCTCTGCCCTCAAACCTCAATTGAACGCGGTGCTCGCGCACTTCAACGACCTGATCGTGCCGCTCTGGCAGGGCCCGGGCTGGAATGCCGAGTTGGCGCTGCCCTATGAGGCGCTGGACGCCGACCATCGCCCTTTGCCCCCACAACGCTACCGCGCCATGGCCTGTGCCCGGCAGTTGTATGTGTTTGCCAGCCTGATCGGCGAGCCAGGCAAAGAGTTTGCGCAAGAACGCGCCGCAGCGTTGTTTCGCTCGCTGCAACGGCACTTCCACGACGCCGAACACGGTGGCTGGTTCTACAGCATCGACCCCCACGGCAATCCGCTGGACCAGCGCAAAGACCTGTATACCCACGCCTTTATCATCTTCGCCTGCGCCCATTACTGGGCCAAGGTCCGCGAGCCGTTGGTGGAGTCGGTGCTCAATGCCGCCCTGGAGGTGGTCGCCGAGCGCTTTGCCACGGGTGACGGCCTGTATGAGGCGGTACTGGAGCGCAACTGGTCGTCCCTCAAGTCCGGCCCGCTGCAGAACCCGCTGATGCATCTGGCCGAAGGCTTGCTTGCCACCCTCGCCGTGCGGGAAGACGCGGCGGTGCAACAGGCCCTGCTGGCACTGGCGACGGCCATGCAGCAGCGCTTTATCGAACGCCAGCATGGGGTGATGATGGAAAAGCCCCTGGGCGCTGTGGATAACTGGTTCGAGCCGGGGCATCAGTTTGAATGGTTTTTCCTGCTGGAATCCTCGCCCGTACTGCGTGGCACGCCCCTGCATACGTCGCTGAGCCGGGCCTTTGCCTATGCCGAGCAGACGGGTGTGGATAACCTGAGCGGTGCGGTCAGTGGCATGTTGGCGCTGGACGGCAGCGTGCGTGACGCCACCCAGCGGATCTGGGCCCAGGCCGAGTACCTGCGGGCATTGACCTTGCGCCCGGGCAGCGCGGCGGTGCTGGAGCGCCAGTTGCTGGCGTTGCAGCAACATTTTTTGCATGCCAGGGGCTGGAATGAATGCCTGGATGCCAAGGGTGAGGTGAGCCGGCGGGATATGCCGTCGACGACGCCCTACCATTTGGCGACCTGCTATCAGGGGTTGAGCGAGTTTCTCGGCTGATCTTTCCGGCCCCATCGCAGGCAAGCCCGCTCCCACATTTTTGAATGTGTGAACCCATTCAACTGTGGGAGCTGGCTTGCCTGCGATAGCCTCACCTCGGTCTACCTGACTATCAGGCAATCCACTTGCGATCCCCCGTAAAGCTGATCGTCAACCACCGTGCCTTGTCCGCCGCGCCCAGCCCTGTGGATATCTCTTCACGCAGCCCGTCGAGCGTCGCGACCTTATCCACCGGGTAATCGGCCGGCAGCACCACATGAATCTCGATAAACCGCGCCCGCCCGTGTTTCTGCACGTAGGACACGTAGTCCTCGAAACCATGCCGGGCCTGGGCCGCGTCCATCACTTCGCGCACCTTGTCGTCCAACTGGTCCGGGGCAATCCCCAGCACATCGCGCAAGGCCGGGCGCAGGATCTTCAAGGCCGGCGCCAGCATGCTCAGGGCCAGCAGGATCAGGATCAAGGGGTCGACATACACCGCCCACTCGCCATAGCCCTGGGACTTGAGCAGCAGCGCGGCGAGGAAGCTCACCAGCAGGCCCACAGAGAGCATCGCGTCTACCAGCCAACTGATGTTGTCGAACTGGATCAGCGACGACTGCAGCGTGCGGTTGCGGTAGCGCACATAGAAGAAGTAGGCGAACTCGACCACGGTAAACACCGCAGCGTAGATGATCACCAGCCCCAACTCGATTTCACGCCCGCCATTGATAATGCCGAACACCCCGTTGAGAAACGCGTAGATGGCGATCAACAGCAGGAAACTGCCTTCGATCAGCAACACCATCGGTTCCAGGTGCCAGTAGCCGAACTGGAAACGGTCGTTGCTTTTCTTGGCGATCAGCTTGGCCGTGATCAGCATCAGCACCTTGATAAAGGTCGCGATCAGCGAGAAAAAGCCGTCGAATAAAATGGATTGGGCGCCTGATATCACACCCGTGACAATCCCGGCGATCGCCACGGCGAACATCAGGATCGTCGATTGTTTGAGCAGTGCCTGCTCACCTCGGTTACTCACATATCCTCCTGTCAAAACCTTTAAACCGCTGGGTGCGGTGGGGTTTCCAGGAGGAGAGTGTACCTTATGCCCTGTTTTGACCGATTTGACGCCTTTGCGAGCCTTACTTGGCCCCACGCTCAATCGCAAACCCAGCCCAGGTCTGGCTCACCGGCATCAGCTCCAGGCGGTTGATGTTCACGTGCGCCGGGGTGTTCAGCACCCAGAAGATGGTGTCGGCAATGTCCTGCGGCTGGATCGGCTCGGCGCCGGCGTAGGTGGCGTCGTAACGCGCCTGGTCACCGCCGAAGCGCACCAGGGAGAACTCGCTCTCGCACAGGCCCGGTTCGATGTTGGTCACACGCACGCCGGTGCCTTGCAGGTCACAGCGCAGGTTCAGGGAGAACTGTTTGACGAACGCCTTGGAGCCGCCATACACGTGGCTGCCCGGGTACGGGTAGTTGCCGGCGATGGAGCCCAGGTTGACGATCCCGGCGCCACGGCCATGGGCGATCAGGCGCGGCAGCAACAGGCTGGTGGTGGTCAGCAGGCCCTTGATGTTGGTGTCGACCATGGTCTCCCAATCGTCGAGGCTGCACTTGGGCGCCGGGTCGGTGCCCACGGCCAGGCCCGCGTTGTTGATCAGCCCGCGCAGCTTGCTGAACGACGCCGGCAGGTTGGCAATCGCCTCTTCCATGCCCTTGCGGTCACGCACGTCCACCACCAGGCCATGCACCTCGGTTTGCTTGGAAAGCTCTTCGACCAGGGCATTCAAGCGCTCGGCACGTCGACCGGTGAGCACCAGTTTCCAGCCAGCCTCGGCAAAGCGACGGGCACAGGCTTCGCCGAAACCTGAGGTGGCGCCAGTAATAAACAGCGTGTCGGACATGGTGTTCTCCTTGTGGGCATCGGGAAAAATCAGCCAGCAGGATGCCCTTACGCCGCCGCCGCGGCAACCGCTATGCACACCCGCCACCCCATACCTGATCATTTTTTAACCGCTTGACGTAGAGCCTTATGAACCGTGACTTGCAGCCATGTGCGCGCAGGTTATCCACAGCTGCGCCCACAGTCTTTGGGGGCAAGTACAAAACCCTCCAGGCCGCTGTGTACAAGGCTTTCAGGGCGATTCAAAAAGTTTTTTGCTTGACCTTGGGCGGGGCATATGTAGGCCCATGCAGGAGGGCACGCCAGGAGGCATGGCTCCAGGCCAGTAAATCCGGCCCCTACACAGGTCTTTCCAGAGTTTAACCACAGACTTATCCACAGGCCTGGAGGTCATGTTTCGGTCATATACCTGTGTCTATGAACAGGTTGACAAAACCTGCGACACCTCATGAAAAAGCCCCTGATCAAAAAACAACCACCATGCTGCAAGCCACGTAAATAAAGGCTTTCAGCCAGCTACTCCCATGTTACCCACAGCCGGTTCCACAGTGGATGGGGACAAGTCATTTGCGTGACAAAACAGGGATTTGCGGCGGCTATATGTCGCGCTTTGGAGGGTGTGTGGATTTGTTTTCCACAATTTGCCGGAAGGCCTGTGGACGATGATCGTTCCCACGCCCCGCGTGGGAATGCCGCCAAGGACGCTCTGCGTCCCAAAGCGTGATGCGCAGCGTCACAGGATGCGCTCCCACGCAGAGCGTGGGAGCGATCAGCGCGGGTTAGTGCCCACCGAGGTAGGCGTTGCGCACTTCCTCGTTCACCAGCAGCTCCTTGCCCGTACCGGTCAGGCGGATTTCGCCGTTGACCATCACATACGCCCGGTCAGACAGGCGCAACGCATGGTTGGCGTTCTGCTCCACCAGAAAGATGGTCATCCCGGTAGCCGCCAGTTCGCGCAAGGTGGCGAAGATCTGCTTCACCACGATCGGCGCCAACCCCAGGCTCGGTTCATCGAGCAGCAACAGCTTGGGCCGGCTCATCAACGCCCGGGCGATGGCGAGCATTTGCTGCTCGCCACCGGACATGGTCATCGCCCGCTGGTTACGCCGCTCCTTGAGCCGTGGAAACAGCTCGAACATGCGCTGCATATCCTCGCTGGCGTGCTTGTCGCCAATGGGGATGGTGCCCATCAGCAGGTTTTCCTCGACGGTCATGTCAGGGAACACCCGCCGCCCTTCCGGGGACTGGGCGATGCCGTTGGAGGCGATGTAGTGGGACGACTTGTGGGTAATGTCCACGCCCTGGTAGAGGATCTGCCCGGACTCGGCCCGTGGCTGGCCGAAGATCGACATCAGCAGCGTGGACTTGCCCGCGCCGTTGGAGCCGATCAGGCTCACGGTCTCGCCCTCGTCGATGTGCAGCGAGACTTTTTTCAGGGCCTGGATCGGGCCATAAAACACATCCAGGTCCTTCATTTCGAGGATAGGCGTACTCATACCAACTCCTCTTCATCGGCGCCCAGGTAGGCCGCGATCACTTTCGGGTCGTTGCGGATCGCTTCCGGCCCGCCCTCGGCGATGACGTTGCCGTGGTCCAGCACCACAATATGGTCGGAAATACTCATCACCATGCCCATGTCATGTTCAATCAGCACCACGGTGAGGTCGTGTTCATCGCGCAGCAGGCGAATCATTGCACTGAGGGCTTCGGTTTCCTGGGGGTTGAGGCCCGCCGCCGGTTCGTCCAGGCAAATGATCTGCGGCCGGGTGCACATGGCGCGGGCGATTTCCAGGCGGCGCTGCTGGCCGTAGGACAGCTCGCCAGCCAGGCGGTTGGCGCAGTCCACCAGGTCCACCACTTCCAGCCAGTAAAAGGCGTGGTCCAGCGCATCGCTTTCTGCCTTGCGGTAGCCCTTGGTGTTGAGGATGCCCGCCAGCATGTTGCGGTTGACCCACATGTGCTGGGCCACCAGCAGGTTTTCCACCACTGACATTTCCTTGAACAGGCGAATGTTCTGGAACGTACGGGCCAGGCCGGCGCGGTTCACCAGGTGGGTGCCGCCGAACATCTTGTAGTACACCCGGCTGAAAAAGCTTTTGGGCGATACGAAGTCGGTAGGCTTGAAGCGCTCGCCAAGCAACTGGATCACGTTGGTCTGCTTGCCACGGATGTTGAGTTCGATCTTGCCGCCGCTGGCCGTGTAGAAGCCGGTCAGGCAGTTGAACACCGTGGTCTTGCCCGCGCCGTTGGGGCCGATCAGAGCGAAGATCGAGTTGCGTTCGACCTTGAGGCTCACATCGCTCAAGGCCTTGATGCCACCGAAGTGCATCATCAGGTGTTCCACGTTGAGGACCACTTCCTTGCTCATGGCGCCACCCCCTTGCGTGGTGTCACACCGCTACGGCTGATCCGGATCAGGCCCCGTGGCCGCCAGATCATCATCACCACCATCAACACGCCAAACAGCAGCACCCGGTACTCGGAGAAGCTGCGCAGCAACTCAGGCGCCACGGTCAGCACGAACGCGGCAATCACCACGCCCACCGTCGAGCCCATGCCGCCCAGTACCACGATGGCCAGGATCAACGCCGACTCGAAGAAGGTGAACGAAGACGGATTGACGAAGCCCTGGTAGCTGGCAAAGAACACCCCGGCCAGGCCGGCCGTCGAGGCGCCGATGGTGAAGGCCGAGAGCTTGACCAACACATGGTTCAGGCCCATGGAGCGGCAGGCGATCTCATCCTCACGCAGGGCTTCCCAGGCGCGGCCCACCGGCATGCGGGTCAGGCGGTGCTTGATGTACAGCACGGCCAGCACCACCAGGAACAGCACGATGTAGATAAACAGGAACTTCACGTTGGGGTTGTAGGCAATGCCAAAGAACTCATGGAACGGCACCCCGCCTTCCTTGGCGCGCCGGCCAAATTCCAGGCCGAGGAAGGTCGGCGATGGCACCGGCATGCCATTGGGCCCACCGGTAAACGACAGCCAGTTATTGAGCACCAGGCGGATGATTTCACCAAAGCCCAGGGTCACGATGGCCAGGTAGTCACCGTGCATGCGTAACACCGGGAATCCGAGAATACATCCGGCCAACGCCGCCGCGATGGCCGCCAGTGGCAGCACCGTCCAGAACCCCAGCCCGAGGTACTGGTAACCCAGGGCCAGGCCATAGGCGCCGATGGCGTAGAACGCCACGTAGCCCAGGTCGAGCAGCCCGGCCAGGCCGACCACGATGTTCAGGCCCAGCCCGAGCAACACGTAGATCAGCCCGAGGATCACCACGGTCAGCAGGTACTTGTTGGCGAAAAACGGAAAGACAATGGCGATCACGATCAGCGCCGGGATGATCCAGCGCAGCCGTGACTTGTAGTCCGGCGCCAGCACATGCACCCCGGAGCCCGAGCTTTCAAAACCCTGGAGGATCTTCAAGCCCTTGGGGGTTTGCAGGAACAGGCTCATGACCAGGCGCCCGGCCATGACAATGGCCACCAGCAAGCCGACGCGGGCCGGTTCCAGGTTGAAGCTGTAGCCGTCCAGGACCACACCGACGATGGGCCCGAACACGATCAGCGAAATCAGCCCGGCAAGGACCGCATCGACCACACTTTTCTTGATATCGATAGATTTGGCAGCAGACATGTTTACACCTTCGCCACGAGCGGGCGACCAAGCAGGCCCTGGGGACGGAAAATCAGAATCACCACCAGCAGGGAGAAACTGAACACGTCTTTGTAGTCAGAGTTGATCAACCCCGAGAACAGCGACTCGGAAATCCCCAGGATGATCCCGCCCAGCATCGCCCCAGGCAGGGAGCCGATGCCGCCGAGTACCGCTGCGGTAAATGCCTTGATGCCGATGATAAAGCCGGCATAGAAGTCGAACGTGCCGTAGTTGAGGGTGATCAGCACACCGGCCAGGGCCGCCATGGCAGCACCGATGACAAACACGTAGGAGATCACGCGGTCGGTGTTGATCCCCAGGATCGAGGCCATCTTGCGGTCTTGCTGGGTCGCGCGGCACATGCGGCCCAGCTTGGTGTACTTGATGATGTAGGTCAGCAGCGCCATGCCGGCAAAGGCCGCGACCAGGATGAAGACCTTGGTGTAGGTCAACTGCACGAACCCGGTGCCGATATCGACGCGCCAGGCGCCGGCCAGTAGGGTGGGAATACCTTGTTGCTTGGCGCCCTGGGCGATCTGCGCGTAGTTCTGCAGGATCAGCGAAATGCCGATGGCGCTGATCAGCGGGGCCAGGCGCGTGGAGTTACGCAACGGTTTGTAGGCGACACGCTCGATGACCCAACCATAGACGCCGGTGACGACGACGGTAAATATCAGAGTGCCGAGAATGAGCAGCGGGAAGGATTCGAGGCCGAAGTAAGCCAGCAGTGCCAGACTGATCGCCGCGAGGTAAGCGGAAATCATATAAACCTCGCCGTGGGCGAAGTTGATCATGCCAATGATGCCATAGACCATTGTGTAGCCGATGGCGATCAGGCCATAGACCGACCCGAGGGTCAGGCCGTTGACCAGTTGCTGCAGGAAAATACCATCCATAACGCAATCTCACGCGGTGAGAACCTGCACACCCTTGGGCGTGCGGCCCTTCTGGAGGAAAAGACAGATTGGGTGCCGAACGCAATGGCCCGGGCAACCGCGATCCAGTGTGGGAGCTGGCTTGCCGGCGATAGCGGTCTCACATTCAACACAGGTGCTGGCTGTCAGTCCGTCATCGCGGGCAAGCCCGGCTCCCACAAGGGGTCGGTGGTGGCTGGTTGATTACTTCTGCTTTTCCAACTGGTGGTATTTGCCGTTCTTGTCCCACTGGTAAACCACGTAGTCGGAGACTTTCAGGTCACCCTTGGCATCCCATTCCTTCTTGCCCATCACGGTTTGCACCGGGTTGGCCTTGAGCCACTTGGCCGCGTCTTCGCCCTTGTTGGACTTGGCGCCGTTGAAGCCGGCCGCCAGGGCCTGGATCGAGGCGTAGGCGTACAGGGTGTAGCCTTCAGGCTCGGTGCCGTTCTTGCGGAACTCTTCCACCACGGCCTTGCTGTCTGGCAGCAGGCGCGGGTCGGCGCCGAAGGTCATGTAGACGCCATCGACATACTGCGCACCGCCGGCGGTCGCCACCAGTTCGTCGGTCACCACACCATCGTCGGACATGAACTTGACGTCGTTGAGGCCGGCTTCACGGATCTGGCGTACCAGTGGACCGGCTTCCGGGTGCAGGCCGCCGAAGTACACAACGTCGGCCCCCAGCGAACGGATCTTGGTGACCAGGGCGCTGAAGTCTTTCTCGCCACGGGTCAGGCCTTCTTCCAGCACCGGCTTGACGCCGCGCTTGGTCAACTGGGTTGCGGTGGCATCGGCCAGGCCTTTGCCGTAGGTGTCCTTGTCGTTGATGACCGCGACTTTCTTGCCCTTGAGCACATCGACGATATAGTCGCCGGCCACGATGCCCTGCTGGTCGTCACGCCCGCACATGCGGAACATGGCGCCCAGGCCACGCTCGGTCACTTGTGGGTTGGTAGAGCCTGGAGTGATGGCGATGATGCCCGCTTCGTCGTACACCTCGGAGGCTGGAATGGTGTTCGATGAGCAGAAGTGCCCGACCACGCCGATCACTTTGTCCTGGTCAGCCAGGCGGTTGGCCACGGCCACGGCCTGCTTGGGTTCGCACGCATCGTCACCGGCTACCAGGACGATTTTCTCGCCGTTGATCCCACCGGCCTTGTTGATCACATCGGCTGCCGCCTGGGCACCCTTCATGTACTGCTCACCGAAGGCCGCGTTGGCACCGGTCATGGGACCTGCCACGCCAATCTTCACATCAGCCTGAACAAACGTAGAAACACCCAGCGCGGCAGCTACCGCGAGGGCCAGGAAACCTTTCTTGTAAAACGTCTGGGACATGAGTGGTGCTCCGAGTTTTTTATTGAATGGGCACTGCAATTTCACTGCAAACTTTCACTTGAAACCTTTACTGGAAAGCTGAGAGCAAGCGGCGTGCCATTGCGTTTTTATATTTCAAAAAGACACGGTGTCATTGTTATTACAGGTGTTTCGGGGCCTTTTTGCCGGGACGTGCAACCCTCTGCAACGCAGAGGTGCAACCTGAGACCCGAAAGAGTGAAACCCGCCCATTGGACTGATGTCAGCCAGCCATCAAGCGCCCCTTCAGGCATCTGTAACCACGGGCGTAACGGAAGTGCACATTTACAGTGCGTCACTGCTACGACTCGCACCAATACAGATTAGTAGCCGGCTAAGAAAATGCCGGCTTTTGAGGGGTATTTCGCTGATCAGATGACAATTCGCAGGCATTGGCCGGCGTGATACAGGGAAAACCCGGCTTCATACAGGCAACTGCGCAGGCCCGCTCCGGCCAGCGGCTGCATGGGGGCGAATGGAATCGGCAGGGCCTGGGGATTGTGGTGACACAGGTAGTCGGCAAACGCCTTGCCCACCACCGTCCCGGTGGTCACGCCGCGCCCGTTGTAGCCGGTGACGGCCACCAAACCGGGCGCCGGCTCGAACAGGCGCATCAGGTGGTCCGGGGTGAAGGCGATGCAGCCGGTCCAGGTGTATTCCCAGTCCACCGCCTTGAGGAACGGGAAATAGTGTTGCTGTACGCGATCGGCCCAGGCCTTGAGGAACCAGGTGGGTTTCTGGCTGCCGTTGCCCAGGCTGCCCAGCAATAACCGCCCCTCGGCATCGCGGCGGATGCTGCTCAGCACCTGGCGGGTATCCCAGGAGCCCTGGCCGCCCGGCAGGATCTGTTGCGCGGCAGCATCGCTCAAGGGCGCGGAGGCCACCTGATAGTAATAACCGGGGAAAAAATTGCGCCGCAGCTCGGTCCACTCACCTTCGGTGTAGGCGTTGGAAGCAATCACCACTTGGGCCGCCTGCACCGCGCCCTGGGCCGTTTGCACAGACCAGTACTGGCCCTGGCGCTCCAGTTGGGTCACCGGCGAATGATCGAACAACTGCCCGCCCAGGCCCACCGCGGCATTGGCCAGGCCACTGGTGTAGGCCATCGGGTTCAAGGTGCCGGCACGCCGGTCGAGCAAGGCGGCGGCAATCTTTTGGGTGCCGGTGGCCTGCGCGCACGCGGCACCGGTCAGCAGTTCCACGGGCGCGCCACGGCGCTTCCATTGTTCCTCGCGGCTGCGCAGGTCGGCTTCGCCACGGGCGTTGTGCGCCATGTGCAACGTGCCCTCGCGACGCAGCTGGCAATCAATCTGGTACTGGTCGATCAGGCTAAACACCAGGGACGGCGCTGCGCCAAGCATGCGGTTGAGCTGGCTGCCCACCGCCGTGCCGAAACCCGCTTCGATCTCGTCCGGGGGGATCCACATCCCGGCGTTGACCAGGCCAACGTTACGCCCCGAGCCACCATGGCCGGTGCGATGGGCCTCCAGCACGCACACGCTTTTACCTTGCTCCAGCAGATGGATGGCCGCTGACAAACCGGTGATACCGGCGCCGATCACGCACACATCGGCTTTTACTTCGCCCGTGAGCGCGGCGCGATCCGGCCGGCCAGGGGTCAGGTGTTCCCACAAACACGCTTCGCGTAATGGCATTGCCAGACTCCGGGATGAGACCTAACAAACAATTGATCAACTGTGGGAGCTGGCTTGCCTGCGATAGCGGTATTGGATTCGCCATCGCCATCGCAGGCAAGCCAGCTCCCACATTGACCGCATTTCGGCTGGAGGATCAGTCGAAGGTAATGCCCTGGGCCAACGGCAGCTCCAGCGAATAGTTCACGGTATTGGTCTGCCGACGCATATACCCACGCCACGCATCCGAACCCGATTCACGCCCGCCACCGGTTTCTTTCTCGCCGCCAAACGCGCCGCCAATCTCCGCGCCACTCGGCCCGATATTGACGTTGGCAATCCCGCAATCACTGCCCACCGCCGACATGAACTGCTCGGCCTCGCGCACATCGGTAGTAAAGATGCACGACGACAGGCCTTGCGGCACGGCGTTGTTCAAACGCAGCGCCTCGGTGAAGTCCTTGTAACCCACCACATACAGAATCGGCGCAAACGTCTCGCTGCACACCACATCGCTCTGCTCGGGCATTTCCACAATGGCCGGCGACACGTAGTAAGCATTGGGGAACTGCTCCTGCAACTGGCGCTTGCCGCCAAACACCTTGCCGCCTTCGCTCAAGGCCTGCTCCAGGGCGTCTTGCATGTTTTCAAAGCTGTGTTTGTCGATCAGCGGGCCGACCAGGTTGCCTTGCAGTGGGTGACCGATGCGCACCTTGGCATAGGCAGCCTTGAGGCGCGTGACGAGGTCTTCCTTGACCGACTCGTGGGCGATCAGCCGGCGCAAGGTGGTGCAGCGCTGGCCAGCCGTGCCGACCGCGCTGAACAGGATGGCGCGCACAGCCATGTCCAGGTCGGCGCTGGGGCCGAGGATCATCGCGTTATTGCCGCCCAACTCCAGAATGCTGCGGGCAAACCGTGCGGCGACCTTGGGCGCCACTTCGCGGCCCATGCGCGTGCTGCCAGTGGCGCTGATCAGCGCCACACGTGGGTCGTCCACCAGGGCCGCGCCGGCATCGCGCCCGCCGATGACCACCTGGCTGAGATAGGGCGGCGCGTCGCTGAAGTTCTTCGCTACCCGCTCGAACAAGGCCTGGCAGGCCAGGGCGGTGAGCGGGGTCTTTTCCGAGGGTTTCCAGATCACCGCATTGCCGCACACCAGGGCCAGCGCGGTGTTCCACGCCCACACCGCCACGGGGAAGTTGAAGGCACTGATCACGCCCACCACGCCCAGCGGGTGCCAGGTTTCACGCATATGGTGGCCAGGGCGCTCGGAGGCGATGGTCAAGCCGTACAGTTGGCGCGACAGGCCCACGGCGAAATCGCAGATATCGATCATTTCCTGCACTTCACCCAGGCCTTCCTGGGTGATCTTGCCGGCTTCCCAGGACACCAGCTCACCCAGATCGGCCTTGTACTTGCGCAGCAGGTCGCCGAACTGGCGCACCAGCTCACCGCGACGGGGTGCCGGCACTTTGCGCCAGGTATCGAATGCATGCTCGGCGCGACTGACCTGCTGTTCGACCTCGGCCGCGCCCTCCCAGTGCACACTGGCAATGCGGCTGCCATCGATAGGGGAATGCACGGGCTGTTTCCCCGCCTGGTACAACGCCGGGTCTACCCCCAGACGATCAAGCAATGCGGCAACCATGGGTCACTCCTTCAATCCATCAACAAAAAAATGCGCCGCGCCCCGCACGACGATCCAGGCCTTATTTGTAGCTGGCCCCAGGCTTGCCAACAAACGACGATTAGGCGAGATATCATTCCGTTTACTCATGCAAAACCCAAAGAGGCGTGCCGTGCTCAATAAAAGACATTTGCCCTCGATCACCGCCCTGCAATGCTTCGAGGCCGTGACCCGCCACCTGAGCTTCACCCGCGCCGCCGAGGAGTTGAACCTCACCCAGAGCGCCGTCAGCAAGCAGGTCGCGCAATTGGAAGAGTTGCTGCAGCACCTGCTGTTTCGCCGGGTGCGTCGGCGCTTGCAGATGACCCCGGCGGGCGACCTGTACCTGGTGGAAGTGCGCAAGATCCTGAGCCAGGTGGAGATGTCGACCCACTACCTGCGCTCCTACGGCGGCGAAACCGAAGTGCTGCGCGTATCGACGCCCTACACCTTTGGCGCGCGCTGGCTGGTGCCACGGCTCAAGGGCTGGCGCCTGCGCCACCCGCAGATCCACCTGGACCTGTGCAACGAGCAGACGCCGGACGAGTTGCTGCAAGGCAAGGCCGACCTGGCCTTCTACTTCGGCACAGGCGCAAGGCCAGGCACCGAGAGCCTGAAGCTGTTCAGCGAGGAACTGGTGCCGGTGTGCGCGCCCGACAGCCTGCCGGCCCAGCCCTTTAGCGACCCCACGCAACTGAGCGAGTTGGTGCTGCTGCAAAATGCCTCGCGCCCCCAGGGCTGGCACGACTGGTTCGCCAGCCTCGGCTACCAGACCGAGCACAGCTACCATGGGCCGCGCTTTGACACCTTCTATATGTGCATCCGCGCCGCCCAGGTGGGCTGTGGCGTGGCGCTGTTGCCGCGTTTCCTGGTGGAGGAAGAGCTGGCCGACGGCAAGCTGGTGATCCCCTGGCAGCATGCAATGCCCAGCCAGGATGCGTACTACCTGGCGTACCCGGAGCATTCGGCCGAGGTGCCCAAGGTGCGGGACTTTGTGAAGTGGATGATGGAGCAGGCTGTTTAGCGCCGGGAATACCGCCATCGCTGGCAAGCCAGCTCCCACATTTGGCATGCATTCTCCTGTGGGAGCTGGCTTGCCTGGGATGACGCCAGAGGCCACGACAAAAAAACCTCTGGCAAAACAACACAGGTCTATGCGCCACTAGCGCCATTCTTGTTTGGAGATTCCCGTTATGAGCGAGAGTGTGTTTGCCGATCGCATCGTGCAGAACCTGCTCGACACCGACTTCTACAAGCTGACCATGATGCAGGCGGTGCTGCACAACTACCCCAACGTGGAAGTTGAATGGGAATTCCGTTGCCGTAACAGCGAAGACCTGCGCCCCTATCTGGCAGAAATCCGCTACCAGATCGAGCGCCTGGCCGAGTTGAGCCTGAGCCCCGACCAGTTGGGCTTCCTGGAACGCATCAGCTTTATGAAGCCGGACTTCCTGCGCTTCCTCGGCCTGTTCCGCTTCAACCTGCGCTATGTGCAGACCGGCATCGAGAACGGCGAGTTGTTTATCCGCCTGCGTGGCCCGTGGCTGCATGTGATCCTGTTTGAAGTGCCGCTGCTGGCCATCGTCAGCGAAGTGCGCAACCGCTATCGCTACCAGAGCATCATCCTGGAGCAGGCCCGCGAGCAGCTGTATCGCAAGTTCGACTGGCTGACCGCCAACGCCAGCAGCGACGAGCTGGCCGAGTTGCAGGTCGCGGACTTCGGCACCCGCCGGCGTTTCTCCTACCGCGTGCAAGAGGAAGTGGTGAATGTGCTCAAGCATGACTTCCCCGGGCGTTTCGTCGGCACCAGCAACGTGCACCTGGCCCGCGAGCTGGACATGAAGCCTTTGGGCACCATGGCCCACGAATGGATCATGGCCCACCAGCAACTGGGCCCGCGGCTGATCGACAGCCAGATTGCCGCCCTCGACTGCTGGGTCCGCGAGTACCGGGGCCTCTTGGGGATCGCCCTGACCGACTGCATCACCACCGATGCCTTCCTCAGCGATTTCGATCTGTACTTCGCCAAGCTGTTCGATGGCCTGCGCCATGACTCCGGCGACCCGGTGCAGTGGGCCGAAAAAGCCATCGCCCATTACCACAAGCTGGGCATCGAGCCGATGAGCAAGACCCTGGTGTTCTCCGACAGCCTGACGCTGCCCAAGGCCCTGGAGATTTTCCGCGCGCTGCGGGGGCGGATCAATGTCAGCTTTGGCATCGGCACCAACCTGACCTGTGACATTCCAGGTGTGGAACCGATGAGCATCGTGCTTAAAATGACTGCCTGCAATGGCCAGCCCGTGGCGAAGATCTCTGATGAAGCGGGCAAGACCCACTGCACAGATCCGAACTTCGTCGCCTATCTGCGCCACGTTTTCAAAGTACCTGCCATCTCTAGCGAGGAGTGAATCATGCAAGCCGTACAGCGTGAGATTGCCCAACAGCTCAAGGTCCAACCACCGTTCCAGGACCACGCCGCCCTTGAAGCCGAAGTGGCCAGGCGGATTACCTTTATCCAGGACTGCCTGCTCAACTCGGGGCTCAAGAGCCTGGTGCTGGGCATCAGCGGCGGCGTCGACTCCCTGACCGCCGGCCTCTTGGCCCAACGGGCAATGAAAGAGCTGCGTGCCCTCAAAGGCGATGAGGCCTACCGTTTTATTGCGGTGCGCCTGCCTTACGAGACCCAGTTCGACGAACACGATGCCCAGGCCAGCGTCGACTTTATCAACCCCGACGAGCGCCACACGGTCAATATCGGCCCGGCGGTCAAGGCCCTGGCCAATGAAGTGGCGGCCTTTGAAGGCAAGGCGGCGATGTCCCGCGATTTTGTGCTGGGCAATACCAAGGCGCGGATGCGCATGGTCGCGCAATACACCATCGCCGGCGCGGCGAGCGGCCTGGTGATCGGCACCGACCATGCGGCGGAAGCGGTGATGGGCTTTTTCACCAAGTTTGGGGATGGCGCCTGCGACCTGGCACCGCTGAGCGGGCTGGTGAAAAACCAGGTACGCGCGATTGCGCGGTACTTTGGTGCGCCGGAGTCGCTGGTGGAGAAGATCCCGACGGCCGACCTGGAAGACCTGTCACCGGGCAAGCCGGATGAAGCGTCCCATGGCGTGACCTATACCGAGATCGATGCGTTCCTGCACGGCGAAGCGGTGCGCGAGGAAGCGTTCAGGATTATCTGCGAGACCTATCGCAAGACTGGGCACAAGCGGGTGATGCCGTTTGCGCCTTGAGGTGGGCCTGGTGGTTGTGTATTGATTGTCAGGCCGCTATCGCAGGCAAGCCCTAATGCCGATCAGTTAAGCGCAGATCCCCTGTGGGAGCGGGCTTGCTCGCGATAGCGGCGGGTCAGTTAATGCAACTCTGACTGACACACCGTCATCGCGAGCAAGCCCGCTCCCACATTTGATCTTCGTTGCTTTGAGCATTGCGTTCACTTAACTGAACGGCATTAGGGCAAGCCCGCGATGCACGATAACGCGGTCTGTGGCCTTACTTCAGGGTCACAGTGCCTTTCATCATCGAGATGTGGCCTGGGAACGAACAGAAGAACATGTACTTGCCGTCAGCCTTGAGCTTGGACACGTCGAAAGTCACCGAGTCGGTCTCGCCGGCGCCGATAATCTTGGTATGGGCGATGATGCGGGCGTCGTCTTTTTTCAGATAATCGTTGTCGATACCGGCGGCCATGCCCTCGGTTGCAACCGGCTGCATATCGGCTTCGGTGGTCAGTACCCAGTTATGGCCCATGACGTTCTTTGGCAGCTTGCCGGAGTGCTTCAGCTCAACGGTGAACGTCTTGCAGCTCTTATCGATTTCAATGGCCTTGGTGTCGAAGGACATTTGGTCGGTGGAGTCGACAGTGACCTTGCACTCTGCAGCAAGCAACTGGCCGCTAGCCAGAGTCAGCAGGGAAACAGCAACGATTTTGGCAAACATGTGAATCTCCAAGGCAGGGTTTAGAAAACGCATAGGCGACAAGGGTGCCTGAGGCAGGCAGATGTTCCAATGATCTGAATCAACAAATTGTATACAACTTTAGGCTATCAGACTGATCGACAGAATCAACCGGCCAAAGTGCCGCACGCTGCTTATGATCGGCCCATCACCCCCCTTCTGGAGTCCGAGCCATGCACCTCAATAGCCTGTTATGCAGCCTGCTTGCCGCTTACGCCTGTGGCGCCAGTGGTACTTACGAAACGGTTAATCTGGACTAACGTTTAAGCAGCAGAGGCGATTCTGAAACCCGATTAACCCTTGGGGCACGTTTAAAGGCAGAATACCCGCCGCTCAACCTCACCTTCGACCCCAGAGGATCGCCCATGGCAAAACCTAATTACTCCTTCGCCAAACGTCAAAGAGACTTGGCCAAGGAACAGAAGAAAGAGGAAAAGCTGCAACGCAAGAAAGCTGCGGCCGACGAAGAAGCAGGCGCACTGAACCCGGATGCCGAAGGTGCAGTGGTGGCTGACGATACCCAAACACCGAAAGACCAGGCACCCGAGGCCTGAGCAACAAGCCCAATGAATACCTGACCTGTGGCAAACGCGCGCCACATACAGCGCGTTCGCCACGGGTGCATTGGCCCTACCGCATCGGTTATTCCAGCGGCATCACCGTCACCCGCACTTCCGGGTCATGGCTGCCCCCTCCCAGGATCACCCCGCGCAACGGCGAGACATCGGAAAAATCCCGGCCCCAGGCCAGGGTGATGTGCTCCAGCGCCGGCTGCACATTGTTGGTCGGATCAAAATCCACCCAGCCCGACAGCGGGCAAAACACCGAGACCCATGCGTGCGACGCATCGGCGCCGATCAGCCGTGGCTGGCCGGGTGGCGGCTGGGTCAGCAGGTAACCACTGATATAGCGCGCCGCCAGGCCCCGTGAGCGCAGGCAGGCGAGCATCAGGTGGGCAAAGTCCTGGCACACACCCCTTCGGCGCTCCAGCACCTCCACCAGCGGCGTGGCGACCTGGGTGGCTTCGGCATCGAAGGTGAACTCGCTGAAAATCTTCTCCATCAACGCCTGCACCCCCAGCAACAGCGGGCGGCCAGCGGGAAAGCAGCTCTCGGAGAACGCGACGAAGTTTTTCTTCAAATGCACGTAGGGCGACTCGAAACGATAGCGGCACGCCTCGATCGCCTGCGCCGGCAACGGCTGGCCACTGTAGCTCAGGCTGTTGCGGGTCTGGTCCCAGGGCGGTGACTGGCTGAAGTCCAGCACGGGCCGGGCCAGCACTTCCACGGTCAACCCGGCGTTGACCAGCAGTTCGTCATGGGGCCGCTCGAATGCCAGCCGGGTGATCGGGTTGCCAAACACGTCCAGCTCATCGCGGCGCGCCGTCGGCTCGGGGCTGATCTCCAGTTGCCGCGAGGTGCAGTGCTGCCAGGCACACGGGCGCGGCCACAAGTGCGCCAGTTGCTGGGCCAGGGACACCGGGCTGTCGTAGTGGTAATGGGTATCGTGGAAAATCTGGTAGCGCGCGCTCATCACACAGACACCGTTTGCTGGCTGACATCATCCACATGGGCAAAATGGCGCAGGGCCAGGCGATCGGAGACCTGCCCGCTCTCATCGGCGACCGCCTGCAACAGGTCCGCCAGGCCATCGAGGGCCGCGCGCACGCTGGCATCGCCAAACAACGGGTTTTCCAGGCAGCCCAGGTCAAAGCGCGACAGGCGCTCCACCAGCGGCGCCAGCCCGGTCTCGCGGGGCACGCCGAAGTCATCGTTGAGGCGGCGCAGGGTGCGGCTCACCAGCTTGAGCTGGAACAGCACCGCATGGGGGTTCTGTTCATCCAGCAGCAACAGGTCCAGCACCGGAATCAATTGCGGCACCGCCAGGTAGCGCGAACGGTAGGTGATACTGCTGTTGCCCAGCTCCAGCAACCACTCCAGCCCCGCCTGGTCGAACACCGCCACGCCGCGCAGGAAGGCCGCGAGGCTGCTGCTGAGAAACTGCAGGCGCTCGATGCGCCGGCCCATCATCAAAAAGCGCCAGCCTTCGTCGCGGGTCATGTCGTCGAGGGCAAAGCCGGACAAGGCCGCCAGGGACATCACCAGGCGGTTGAGGAAGTCCAGCAATTGGCCGAAGTCCGGGGCCTCGCTTTCCAGCTCCAGGGCTTCGCGCTGCAACTCCACCAGGGCCTGCCAGTTCTCCCGGGACAGCTTGCCGCGCACCTGGGACGCCGCCCACTGCAAACGCTGCAGGTTGGCGCGCAGGCTTGACGGCCAGTCATCACCGAGCAGGGCCTCCAGCAGCCGTTCAGGCAACTCGCCCTCCTCCGGCAGCAGGCGCAGGCTCTCACCGAGTTCTACGGCTGCCTGCAGGGCCAGCGGGTCGTCACCATCGACATAGCGGGCGAGCACGATGCGCAGCCAGCGCGCACTGTTATCGCAGCGCTCGCAGTAACGGCCGAACCAGAACAGGTTCTCCACCACCCGCGAAGGCAGGTACGGATCGCGGCGCACCAGGTCATGGGTGCCGATCACCCGTTGCGCGCGCCATTGCTCGCCACCGGGGGCACGCTCACCCAGCACCCAGGTGTCCTTGCTCGCCCCACCCCGCTGCATCGACACCACTTCGGCATCCGCCTGCGCCGCCACGCGGGTCAGGCCGCCCGGCAACACCCGGTAGCCGTCTTCACTGGCTACCGCATACATGCGCATGCCGATGGCGCGATGTTGCAGATGATCATCCACGGTGTGCCAGACCGGCGCCTGGGACAGTTGCGCCAGCTCCTGGGCCACGTAGGCGTATGGACGCGCCTGCATGCGTACGGCCAGGGCCTGGCGCTGTTCGTCGTTCAGGTCGCGGCCAAACACCGGGGCAAAACTTTGCGAGGGGAACGCCGGCTTGATCAGCAGCTCCGGTAGTTTTTCCAGGGCTTCGGCCAGTACTGGGGCCTCGCCGCACCACCATGTAGCGATGGACGGCAGGATCAGTGCTTCGCCAAACAAAAATTGATTGATCTTCGGCAGGAAACCCAACAGCCCAGGGGACTCCAGCACACCGGCGCCCAGGGCATTGGCCACCAGCACATTGCCCTGGCGCACCGCGCCCAGCAGGCCGGGCACGCCCAGGGCCGAGTCGGTGCGCAGTTCCAGGGGGTCGCAGAAGTCATCGTCCAGCCGGCGCATGATCGCGTGCACGCGGCGCAGGCCGCTGAGGGTTTTCAGGTACACAGTGCTGTCGCGCACGGTCAGGTCACCGCCCTCTACCAGGGGGTAGCCAAGCTGGCGGGCCAGGTACAGGTGCTCGAAATAGCTTTCATTGAAGCGCCCCGGAGTCAGCAGCACGATCAGCGGCGGCTGGTCATCGCCGGGGGCCTGGCGGGCCAGGGTTTCCTGCAGGGTGCGGAAGAACCCGGTGAGGTGCTGCACCTGCAAGTCGCGATACAAATCCGGGAAGGCACGGGAAACAATGGTGCGGTTTTCCAGGGCATACCCGGCGCCGGACGGGGCCTGGGTACGGTCCGCCGTGACCCACCAGCGGCCATCCGGGGTGCGCGCCAGGTCCACCGCGTATAGGTGCAGGAACACCCCATCGGGCGGCTGGATACCCTGGCAAGGCCACAGGAAGTTGTTATGCCCAAACACCAGCTCTGCCGGCAGCAAGCCTTCGGCAATCAGGCGTTGCGGGCCATACAGGTCGGCCAGCACCGCATTGAGCAACCGTGCGCGCTGGGCAATGCCCGCCGACAACTGCGCCCACTCATCCGCCGCCAGCACATGGGGCAGCAAGTCCAGCTCCCAGGGGCGGTCGGCGCCCTTGGGGTCGGCGTAGACGTTGTAGGTCACGCCGTTTTCCTGGATCTGCCGGGTCAGCAGGGCCTGGCGCTGGGCCAGTTGCGCCGGGGTGCTGCGTTGCAGATGGTCGAGCAAACGCCGCCAATGGGCGCGCACTGCACCGCTGTCATCCAGCAGTTCGTGATAAGTGCCCGCAGTCAGCGGGTAACGGTCGAGCAAGTCGGACATGGAACGCTCGGCAGGGGCAAGGGAAGTCAGATTAACCTAACAAACACTGCAAATCCTCTGTGGAAACTGGCCGTGTGTGGGAGCGGGCTTGCTCGCGATAGCAGTGCGTCAGCCAATGCCTGTACTGGCTGATACTCGGTCATCGCGGGCAAGCCCGCTCCCACATAAGCCCGCTCCTATAGGTGGAGTTGTGTTTAGTCATTTTTATTGGGGAAGCGCCGCAGATCCAGGGTCATCGGCAGTTCATCGTTGATCACCAGCGCCGGCACCGGCAATTTGCCCGGGCTGTGGCCCAAACGGAAGAACCGTGCCATGCGCCGGCTCTCCGCTTCGTTGGCATTGACCGGCAAGCTGTCGTAATTGCGCCCGCCCGGATGGGCCACGTGGTACTGGCAACCGCCCAGGGAGCGCTGCATCCAGGTATCCAGCAGATCAAAGACCAACGGCGCATGCACGGCGATGGTCGGCTGCAGGCAATTAGCCGGTTGCCAGGCGCGATAGCGCACACCCGCGACGAACTCGCCCACCCGGCCGGTGGCATGCAGCGGCACGGCCACGCCATTGCAGGTCAGCACATAGCGCTGCGGCGGCAGGCCGCTGAGCTTGACCTGCAAGCGTTCAAGGGAGGAATCCACATAGCGCACCGTGCCCCCCGCCGCGCCCTCTTCGCCCAGCACATGCCAGGGTTCCAGGGCCTGGCGCAACTCCAGCTCGATACCGCTGACGGCATAGTCGCCAACCTTGGGAAAACGGAATTCCAGGTGCGCCGCGAACCACTCGGCGCGCAGCGGGTAACCGGCGGCGTTGAGCTCGACGATCACGTCGGCAAAGTCCTGCTCGATAAAGTGCGGCAGCAGGAAGCGGTCGTGCAGTTCCGTGCCCCAGCGCGCCAGCTTTGGCGGTGCATAAGGCTCGCGCCAGAAGCGCGCCACCAGGGCGCGCAGCAGCAACTGTTGGGTCAGGCTCATGCGCGCATGGGGCGGCATTTCAAAGGCGCGCAGTTCCAGCAGGCCCAGGCGCCCGGTGGCGCCATCCGGCGAGTAGAGCTTGTCGATGCAGAATTCGGCGCGGTGGGTATTGCCGGTGACGTCGATCAGCAGGTTGCGCAGCAAGCGGTCCACCCGCCATGGCGGGCATTCCTCGCCCGGCGCGGGCATCTGCGCGAAGGCGATTTCCAGTTCATACAGCGCGTCGTTGCGCGCCTCATCCACCCGTGGTGCCTGGGAGGTCGGGCCGATAAACAGCCCGGAAAACAGGTACGACAACGACGGATGGTTATGCCAGTAGCTGATCAGGCTGCGCAGCAGGTCCGGGCGGCGCAGGAACGGCGAGTCCTTGGGCGTGGCCCCACCCAACACGAAGTGGTTGCCGCCGCCGGTGCCGGTGTGGCGCCCGTCGATCATGAATTTTTCAGTGGTCAGGCGGGTTTGCCGGGCCTCTTCATAGAGGAACTCGGTGCGTTCCACCAGTTCGTCCCAGGTCGCCGATGGCTGTACGTTGACTTCGATCACACCCGGGTCGGGCGTCACACGGAAGTTGCTCAGGCGTGGATCACTCGGCGGCTCGTAGCCTTCCAGCAACACCGGGCAATACAACTCCTGGGCAGTGGCCTCGATGACGCTTACCAGTTCCAGGTAATCCTCGACCCGCTCCAGAGGCGGCATAAACAGGTAGAGCCGCCCCCCTCGCGCTTCGGCGCACAAGGCGGTGCGGGTCAGCCAGTCGGCAGACTCGTCGACCTTGGGCACACGCTCGTCGCTGGGGGCCGGCTCGCCCGGGCCTGACGCGCTGATGGCTAGCGCCGGCAGATCCTGATTGGGATCGGTGGGGTGCACAAAGGGATAATCTGCCGCCGTCACCCAGGGCTGCGAAGCCAGGGGCAGGCGATAGCCCAGCGGCGAATCACCCGGCACCAGCCGGCAGTGGGTGTCGCGCAGGTACCAACGGCCACTCTGCCAGCGGTCGTTGGCCGCCGTGCGCGCCAGGGGCAGCACATGGCCGATAACTGTATCCAAGCCCTGGCTGAACACCTTGCGCAGGCGTTCGCGCTCCAGTTCATCGTCCAGGCGCGAATCCAGGGCGCTGACATTCTGCGGCAAGGCACCTTCGCGCCACAGGTAGTAGAAATTGTCCTCGAAGGCCGGGAACACAAAGCGCGCCGGCAACTGCAGGCGCTCGGCAATGCTCGCCAGGAAACGCCCGGCCATCACCTCATCAGTGCCGTAGTCCTGCTGCTCATCGGCGATCAGTGCGTCGTTGTGCCAGACCGGCACACCATCGCGACGCCAATGGCAGTTGAGGGACCAGCGCGGCAGTTGCTCGCCCGGGTACCACTTGCCCTGGCCGAAATGCACCAGGCCCTTGGGCGCATAGTGCTTGCGCATGCGCTGGAACAGCTCGGCAGACAGCCGGCGCTTGTCCGGGCCCAAGGCCGCGGTGTTCCACTCGGCACCGTCGGGGTCGTCGATGGACACAAAGGTCGGCTCGCCGCCCATGGTCAGGCGCACATCGTCCTTGAGCAGGTCACCATCGATCTGCCGGCCCAGGGCCTGGATCGCCAGCCATTGTTCTTCGGTGTAGGGCTTGGTGACGCGCGGCGCTTCCCAGATGCGCTCCACCGACATCTCGTGGGTAAATTCGCACTCGCACGGCTGCACCAGCCCACTGATCGGAGCGGCAGACGATGGATCGGGACTACAGGCCAGCGGGATATGGCCTTCACCGGCGAACAGGCCGGAGGTGGCATCCAGGCCGATCCAGCCGGCGCCGGGCAAATACACTTCGCACCAGGCATGCAGGTCGGTGAAATCCACTTCGGTGCCGGACGGGCCGTCGAGGGCCTTGACGTCGGCGGTCAGCTGGATCAGATAGCCGGAGACAAAGCGCGCCGCCAACCCCAGGTTGCGCAGCAATTGCACCAGCAGCCAGGCCGAGTCGCGGCAGGAACCGGAGGCGTTTTCCAGGGTGCACTCCGGGGTTTGTACACCGGGCTCCATACGGATCAGGTAGCCGATATCGGCCGCTAGGCGCTGGTTGAGGCCAACCAGGAAATCCACGGCCGGCAGCGGCGTACGGTCAATACCGGCCAGGTACGCAGCGAATTTTGGCGTCAGCGGCAGGGTTTCCAGGTACGGCGCCAGCTCACGCTGCTCGTCGGCGGCGTAGCGCAAGGGGATTTTTTCGGCGTAGGGCTCAAGGAAAAAGTCGAACGGATTGAACACTGCCATCTCGGCCACCAGGTCGACTTCGATGCGCAACTCGTCGGTCTTTTCCGGGAACACCAGGCGCGCCAGGTAATTGCCCTGGGGGTCTTGCTGCCAATTGATGAAATGCTGCTCGGGCAGCACCTTCAACGCGTAGGACAGGATCCGCGTGCGGCTATGGGCCGCCGGGCGCAGACGCACAATCTGCGGGCCAAGCTCCACAGCGCGGTCGTAGCGGTAATGCGTAACGTGGTGCAACGCGACATGAATCGACACGGCGGCCTCCTGCAAGCCAGGGCATGGAAACAAAGCGCGCAAGACTTATGCCAGAGCAGCGGTCATTGCGCTTTATCGAGGGACCCGGTGCAGTACAGCACCAAAACGGCGCGAGAGTGACCGCCGTGGTGCGAGGGTTGCACATATTTGTGGCGCCCGTGCGGGGCACAGTGGTGAATCTACCCAATCAGCGCTTTTTGCGCGTTGCGATGACGGCTTGGCGCAGGTGGCGTATTTCGAGCAGCCGCTGGCGCATTTCGCGATGGCGCTTGCTATTGAGCAGCAGCAAGCCCAGCAGCGGGAACAGTACGGTGGAGCCATAAACCAGGCCATTGACGTCGTATTGAATCATCGGCAACACGAACAGCAGACAACTGCCCAGGTATCCCGCCACCAGCCTCGTAGCCCAAGAGTACCCACGCGCAATCATCACATTGCCAAACACCAGCACTGCCACCAGCACCAGGATCGCGCCCCCCGTATAGCTGGACTTGAGCGCAGGATCAACGCCGCGTAAATACGTCACGCCCGCCATGGACATCGCAGCCGACCCGGAAAAGATCGCCATGAAGATGGTGCCCATGAATACGGGGAAATAACGGGCCAGGAAACGGCCCATGTCGGGAAAGCCGCTCACTGCGTTAACTCCTCGTACAGGCCGCTCGCGTTGAGGCAGGGCTAGTGAACATAAACAATCAAAGGTTTTTGTACTTTGCAGTCGCAGCCTGGCGCAGATGGCGCAGCTCGACGAGTTTCTGTCGCATTTCCCGATGACGCTGACTATTGAGCAACAGCAACCCCGCCAACGGAAACAGCAGCCCTATTACATACGCAGCCATATGTGGCCGATAGCTATAGGCTGGCAACACGACCAGCAAACATACAACGTAGAAGGCAGCGATGACCCAAGCTCCCCACTCTCGCCCTCTGATCATGACGAAATGGCTGAACGCCAAGAGCAAACCCAAGAAAACTGCCGCCAGAAAAGAGTAACGCGCCCGTTCTGGGTCACTGCGAAAAAATGTACTGGATGCCAATGAAATAGCGGCAGAGAGAGAGAAGCAGGCAAGAAAGAATGCGCATATAAACGTTGGAAAATATTGCGTTAAAAAAGCTCTCAATGAAGCTTGGCGATCCATCACTCAAGCTCCTCATATAGGCCAACTGCAATCGTTCGGATATTGCCTGATATAGCGCTCCCGGTAAAACCAATGGCAGCCCCGAGGGAATCTCTGATCTGCGTCAACGTAGCGTGATTGATCTCGCTCGCTGAATAGCGCTTGGCCAGCTCACCGGAGCGCTGGCGCAGTTTCAAGAGCTTATTGCTCAGGCTTGGATCTTTCAGGCTCAGCAACTCTTTGGTGAGTGCCTTGCGTTGCTGGCGGGTCAACCCCTTGGACAACTCGTACCAACTTCTGCCAGTGGTCACCTTTCGAGCCTGCAGCAGCCGAAGAGTGGTCAGAGTAGAGGCGCCGGCCCCCAGCAGTGACGCGGCGTCCAATACCGGCATTGCATAGCGATACCAGTCCTCGCTATCCATATCGTCGTTGGCTGCCGGGTCATTGAGTTCGTTGATAGTTCTCATACCCCCGACGACACATTGCGCAGTACTGGCCGCTGCAGCCGTCGCACCGATGCCTGCCACCACCAGGCTCGCGCCACCAGTGAAAGGCACGGCGACTGTACCGCTGAACACAACAATCCAACCGAGGATTGCGCCCGCACAAGACAGGGTCGTATTGACTGCTTCGCCCACCAACCGGGACTCACGCGGGTTGTTAGCCACCTGATTGGCAAACTGCGCCGGCGAAATATACTTCTGCGCCTCACGCAAAATAATGCGCTTGGGCTTGATGCTGCAAATGGGCTTGAACTCGCGCAGGGTAATGACATTGAAGTCAGCATCGATATACACCACCCCCGCGCCGACGATGCCGGGGTCGGCGTCGATGGCGGCGAACAGGCGGGGCAGGTTGATCTGGCTTTCGATGCGCTGGCGCGCCATGAACTGGGAGCGGTTGGAGTCCATGCCGATGTTGAGCAGGGGGTTGCTCATGGGGAGTGCTCTTCCTTGAAAATGATAGCGACCTGACTGGCCTCATCGCGGGCAAGCCCGGCTCCCACCTTGATCAGCTTCGTTGCGAATGTGGGAGCTGGCTTGCCTGCGATGGCGATTCAACGGGCGCCACCTTAACAAACAGGCTAACCACCCGCTAGAAAGCAAAACGCCAGCACGAGGCTGGCGTTTTGCATGTTCAGGCTGCGCTCAACGCGGCACAACCGGCTTGCGCGCAGGCTTCTTGCCTTTGCCCTTGGCCGCGTCGGTGCGTTCTTTAGCCGCCTGTTTGTTGCGCGCCATGGCCGCGGCCTTGGCTTGTTCGCGCTTGTCCCACGGGTTGCTGCCGTCGCTGCCACGGGGTGGCAGGCCGGTGTGCTGGGTGAGGATCTTGGTGGTGGTTTCCTTGGCGACCTTATGGCTGCCCACCGGCGTCGAGTTCTTGCGACGGGCGCTCTGGTAGCTGTCGGTGGACGGCTGGTGCAGCGGAATCAACTGATCCTTGCCCGGCCCGATCAGGTCGGCGCGGCCCATGCGGGTCAGGGCTTCACGCAGCATCGGCCAGCCTTTGGGGTCGTGGTAGCGCAGGAACGCCTTGTGCAGGCGCCGCTGATCTTCGCTCTTGACGATGGTCACCGCGTCGCTCTTGTAGGTGACCTTGCGCAGCGGGTTCTTGCCCGAGTGGTACATCGCGGTGGCGGTGGCCATGGGCGAGGGGTAGAACGCCTGCACCTGGTCGGCACGGAAGCCATTGCCCTTGAGCCACAGGGCCAGGTTCATCATGTCTTCATCGGTGGTGCCCGGGTGGGCGGCGATGAAGTACGGGATCAGGTACTGCTCCTTGCCCGCTTCCTTGGTGTACTTCTCGAACATGCGCTTGAACTTGTCATAGCTGCCGATGCCCGGTTTCATCATCTGGTTGAGCGGACCTTCCTCGGTGTGTTCCGGGGCGATCTTCAGGTAGCCACCGACGTGGTGGGTCACCAGTTCCTTGACATATTCCGGCGACTCCACGGCCAGGTCGTAGCGCAGGCCGGAAGCGATCAGAATCTTCTTCACACCTGGCAACGCACGGGCGCTGCGGTACAGCTGGATCAACGACGAGTGATCGGTGTTCAGGTTCGGGCAGATCCCCGGGAACACGCAGGACGGCTTGCGGCACGCGGATTCGATTTCCGGGCTCTTGCAGGCGATGCGGTACATGTTCGCGGTCGGCCCGCCGAGGTCGGAGATCACCCCGGTAAAGCCCGGGACCTTGTCGCGGATCTCTTCGATCTCGCGAATGATCGACTCTTCGGAACGGTTCTGGATGATCCGGCCTTCGTGCTCGGTGATCGAGCAGAAGGTGCAGCCGCCAAAGCAGCCACGCATGATGTTCACCGAGAAACGGATCATGTCGTAGGCCGGGATTTTTTCCTTGCCGTACACCGGGTGCGGGACACGGGCGTAAGGCATGCCGAATACGTAGTCCATTTCTTCGGTGGTCATGGGAATCGGCGGCGGGTTGAACCACACGTCCACTTCGCCATGCTTCTGCACCAGGGCACGGGCGTTGCCGGGGTTGGTTTCCAGGTGCAGCACACGGTTGGCGTGGGCATACAGCACCGCGTCGCCACGCACCTTCTCTACCGATGGCAGGCGGATCACGGTCTTGTCGCGGGTCATGCGCGGGCTGGCGAGGATCTGTACGACCTTGGCTTCTTCCGGGTCATCCACCGGGCCTTTCTCTTGCTCGATGGCGCAGGCCTGGGTGTCCTGGGTGTTCACGTAGGGGTTGATGATCTTGTCGACCTTGCCCGGGCGGTCGATACGGGTGGAGTCCACTTCGTACCAGCCGGCTGGCGTGTCACGGCGAATGAACGCGGTGCCGCGCACGTCGGTGATGTCTTCGATCTTGTGGCCCCACGACAGGCGCTGGGCAACTTCAACAATCGCCCGCTCGGCGTTGCCGTACAGCAGGATATCGGCAGTGGCATCGATCAGGATCGAGTTGCGCACCCGGTCCTGCCAGTAGTCGTAGTGGGCGATGCGGCGCAGGGAGGCCTCGATGCCACCGAGCACGATCGGCACGTTCTTGTAGGCTTCCTTGCAGCGCTGGCTGTACACCAGGCTCGCCCGGTCCGGGCGCTTGCCGGCCATGCCGCCGGGGGTGTAGGCGTCGTCGGAACGGATTTTCTTGTCGGCGGTGTAGCGGTTGATCATCGAGTCCATGTTGCCGGCCGCGACGCCGAAGAACAGGTTCGGCTCGCCGAGCTTCATAAAGTCGTCTTTGGACTGCCAGTTGGGTTGGGCAATGATCCCGACGCGAAAGCCCTGGGACTCCAGCAGCCGGCCGATGATTGCCATGCCGAACGACGGATGGTCAACGTAGGCATCACCGGTAACGATGATGATGTCGCATGAATCCCAGCCAAGCTGATCCATCTCCTCCCTGCTCATGGGCAGGAATGGCGCGGGGCCGAAACATTCGGCCCAGTACTTGGGATAGTCAAATAACGGCTTGGCTGTTTGCATGACGGTGACCGGTGTTGAGATGAAAAATCGCGGGCGCGGAATATAGCACAAATTTTGACCAATTCCGACGGCAATGGTCGGCTTTTACCGCGCGGGTCTGAATGGCGGATCCGTCGTGCATTTTTTCGCCGGCCAGGGGCTATTGCGCTAACCCATTATCAAAAAAACCATCGGTAGGCTGGGGTCGATCAACCACAGCCCATCATGGTGCGATCAATGAACACCCGCTCCTCTCAACAGCCACCACAAGCACCGCCCGCCTCGCCGCTGCTTCCCCATCGAACCCTCATCAAGCAACAACTGCCTGCCTGGCTGATCCAGGCGCCTTCTTCATTGCGCGAGGCGTTTCGCGCGAGCATGACCGCCAGCAATCAAGCCAGGCACGACCTCAAGGCGTTGCTGGACGAGCTGCAAAGTCCCGAGGACTTCGCCCGCCCTCTGCTGCGCGCGTCTCTGCAGTCCTGGTTTTTCGGTTTTATCACGGATGAGAACGCCCTTTTGGTACGCGAATGGAAAAATCATCATTTGCTCGGTTTGATCAAAACCCACGCCAAGACCACACGCCAGACACTGCTCGAGGCGGCCCTGCAGAATTTTGAAGCGGCCGAAGCCGAGCCCGGCGGGATGGAAGACGGCACCGCCCTGCACAACATGACAAACGCCGGCGAGGTCTTGACCAGCGCCTCCCCTGCGGCGTTCGCACGCTTGTGTCGAGAACTGGACCTGGGCGCAAAGTACCTCACGCATATCAGCAGCATTCTGGAACCCTCTGCGGGCAGCGCACGTACCGCCGCCCAGGTGCTCAGGATATTCCGTGCCCAGGCACAGCACGCCATGGGGGTTGCCTTGCATATCGCCTACATGCGCCGGCAGATAAGCCCCCGGCAACACCTGCAACTGCATAGCCTGCAACGCTCGGCCAATCACCTGGACATAAAGTACAGCCACCTGACCCTTGATAACGTGGTGCTGCCCAGTGTCCTGGTGATTGAGGCATCGCTCATCGACCTCCCCTACATCCTGTACGTCCCAGATGACCCCGTGGCCCCCCTCAGCCCACACCGTACCTGGGAGGACCTCCAGCAGCACCTCGCCGAACGGCTGTTGAATCCTGCCTACCAGGCATTCTTCAAGCAACTTGTCCCGTTACAGCAGCAAGCCAGCCTGCTGAGCGTGACGCCGGCTTATACCAGCACACACGAATTGGTCAGGGCCACCGCTGTCTACCGCGCCACGCTCGAGGCCTCGGTCAGCCTGACGCCCATCCAGGGGGACCTGTTCCTGGCCATCGCCCGCCAACGCATTGCCCAGATCAAGAGCGACGCCAGCACGCTGGTTGTCTCCACGGCCGAGGCCGACATGGTCAGCCGGCAAAAACGCTTGCAGAGCTGGATCGAGGCCGGGGAGTTTCTGTTGTTTTTCGCCGCCTCATTTATTCCAATCGTGGGGCAAGCCCTGCTGGTCGTCAGCGCTGCCCAAGTGATAGGAACGGTGTATGAGGGCTTTGCGGCCTGGAGCCGCGGCGACAGCGATGAGGCCTTGAATGATTTGCTGGACCTGGTGGACACCCTTGCACAGGCCGCTGTCACCGCGGGCGCCATCAAGACGGCAGGCTTCACGGCCAACCTGGTAAAGGTCAGGGTCCGCAACAAGGGTTGGCGCCTATGGCACAGCGATCTAACACCTTACCGCCACCCCAAGCCGCTGCCCGCACACGTGAGCGCAAACAAGCAAGGCCTGTTCCGGCACGAGCAACAGCACTACCTGAAGCTGGATGATCATGTTCACTCGGTTCAACGCTCGCCGGACGGCACACAATGGGAGCTGTCCCACCCCAACGACCCGGACGCCTATCGACCGCCGCTGCTGAGCAATGGGGTGGGTGGCTGGCGCCAGGCCCACGAATCGCCCCGGGACTGGGACGACCTTAAACTGATCAAACGCCTGGGACCCGAGGCCGCCAACATCAGGCAACCGGACGTCGAGCCCATCCTGCTGCTCAGTGGCGTGGACCACTCGAGCCTGCGCCAGGCCCACCAGGATATGGAACCCCCTGCGCCCTTATTGCGTGACACGGTCAAACACTTCGACCTGGAACAGGAGATCAATGATTTCAATCTGGCCCGGGCCGAAGGTAAATCGGTCACAGCCCATTCGCCGTTGATTCAATTCCACCTGCTCAGCAGGCTGCCCGAATGGCCCGCCGACCACACCTTGAAAATCGTCGATGGCCAACAACAGATCCTGTTGAGCCATGGGAGCGGCCCCACTGAAATAAAGATCAGCGCGGCGAGGTTCAAAAAGGGCGAGCTGCTGCATGCCGTGGAGGAGCAAATGGCACAAGCGTCATTTAACGAGCTGTTGCCCACACCATCCATCGACGCGCTGACCAAAACCGAAAACCTGGCCCTGCGCCTGCAAAGCGAAGGCATGCAGCAAAAGCAACGGCTGCTGGCCCTACTCAGCGAGCCCGGCGAGCGCGCCGTCACGCCCACGGAACACAACATTCGCGCAATCATGCCGCAACTGTCCAAGAGCCATCTTGAGGCCATGGAGTCGACGCTGACTGAGCAAGAAAAACAGCGCCTGCAACAGGAAAAAAGCCTGACTGCCTCCCAACGCTGGGAGGCGCAACAGTACATTCAGACACAGCAAGCAACGCGTTCACAGGAAGCGCTTTTCCTCGACGGCATCAGTGACCGCCATAGCGTGCCGCTGACGCTATACAACCTGGAGCAGTTACCCTCATGGCCGGACGCATTGCGGATCGAGATTTATGCACAGCGCCAAGACGGCCCGCTGCTGGGTCGCATCGGCCCAGCACAGGCCAGTCACCGCCATGTCTTGATCCGCCTGGGCGAGCAGTACTCAAGCCTTGATGCCCAAGGTTCCCCCCAGGCGCCCCCCAGCCACCTGGCCGATGCCCTTGAAAGTACGCTGGCGGCCCCCGAACGCCGGGCCATCCTGGACGCATCGGGCACCGCAACCCTCAAGCAGGCCATCCAGAAACTCAGTCTGTCGCGCCTGACCCAGCTCCCCACCATCCGGGCCATGCCTCCCCTGGGCACACTAGCGGAGACTGCCGGGCGGCCCCTGGATCCGCTATTCGCCGACCCCAACCCTCCGGCCGGGCTGACGCTGCGTGAGGACGGCACCTACCAATCGCCTCCTCAGCCCGACGCAAGCTACCGCTATTACATACAGGACAACCACAAATACTATCCCCTGCGATACGACCCCCTGGGCTGGCGGCTGGCGGATGCCCGCAATCGCTTCCGGGCCTATCAACCCTACCTGCGCCAAAAGCCCCAGGCCGGCTGGGAAATCGATCCGGCCAAAGGTACGTTGCTGGGAGGGGACGAGGAGGCGCTCAAGCTCCATGAGATGGAGTCCAGTGACGAATTTGAGCCGGCACACTCTTCCAGCGAGTATGAGTCGGCCGAAGAGGGCGTTGTGACAACACGATACACCGCACAGGAACTGGCCCATATGCGCACAGGGCAAGGCTATCAGTTCAGCCAGAACTATCGACGCCTCTATGACCGGGCCAACAATGGTCGATACCCGTTGCGCGACGAAGACGGCCTGCCCCTGCGCATCCGGCAAATACAGTCACAAAGCAAATCGCTGACGTCCGAAGCCATATTTGACAGTCGGCTGATCCGGCCCTACTTCCAGTGGGAAGGCTACGAACAGGTGGCACGGCTGTATGAAGACAACCTGGAGGTCACCCCCTTTACGGCGGCCCATCAAAAATTTGCGCAAGAAGCCGCACTCATCGGCGAGGCCACCGTCATTACGCGGCGACCGATCAAGCGAGGGGCGGCACTGGGTGTCTATGGCGGGGAAATACTGCCGCTCTATATTGCAATGGCTCGACAAGACCCCTACCTGCTGCCCGTCAAGAACATCAGGCCGACCACGCCCCATGCCTACAACACGCAACCCATATTGTCGGGTGACAACGTGCTTTCGAGGATCAATACCATTTTCGAGTACGACGCAGGGCTGCCGATCAGGCAGGCCCGCAGCGGCTATAACGTAGAAGCATCACAGTTTCGTGTCGAAGTCGAAACCGCCAGCGGGGCACGCGAACCCATGATACTCACCGCATTTTTTGCCAGCGATCACATACCGGCCGGCGCGGAACTGCGCTGGAACTACCTCTACAATGAAATAACCATCAGGCGATTGTTCCCCAGGCCTGAAAGCCGCTGATTACTCATCGTCGTCGAAGTTGTAGCTACCCGGCGCCAGGTTCTCGAACCGCGTGTACTTACCGATAAACGCCAGGCGGATAAAGCCGATCGGCCCGTTCCGCTGCTTGCCGATGATGATTTCGGCAATACCCTTGTGCTCGGTTTCCGGGTGATACACCTCGTCGCGGTACACGAACATGATCACGTCGGCGTCCTGCTCGATGGCTCCGGATTCCCGCAAGTCGGAGTTCACCGGGCGCTTGTTGGGACGTTGTTCCAGGGAACGGTTGAGCTGGGACAGCGCCACCACCGGGCAGTTGAACTCCTTGGCCAGGGCTTTGAGGGACCGGGAGATTTCGGAAATCTCGTTGGTCCGGTTGTCGCCGCTGGAGCCGGGGATCTGCATCAACTGCAGGTAGTCGATCATGATCAGGGCGATATCGCCGTGTTCACGCACCAGGCGCCGGGTACGCGCTCGCATCTCGGACGGGCTGATACCGGCGGTGTCGTCGATAAACAGCTTGCGGTCGTTGAGCAGGTTGACCGCCGAGGTCAGGCGCGGCCAGTCGTCGTCTTCCAGGCGACCGGCACGCACCTTGGTCTGGTCGATCCGGCCGAGCGACGAGAGCATACGCATGATCAGCGATTCGCCTGGCATCTCCAGGGAGTACACCAGCACGGCCTTGTCGCTGCGCAACACGGCGTTTTCCACCAGGTTCATCGCAAAGGTGGTCTTACCCATGGATGGACGACCGGCGACGATAATCAGGTCGGACGGCTGCAGACCGCTGGTCTTCTCGTCGAGGTCGGTGTAGCCAGTGGAAATACCAGTGATGGCGTTGTCAGTGTTGAACAAGGTGTCGATACGGTCGATGGCCTTGGTCAACAGGTCGTTGACGCTGACCGGGCCGCCGGTTTTCGGGCGGGCTTCGGCGATCTGGAAGATCTGGCGCTCGGCTTCGTCGAGGATCTCGGCGGCGGTGCGGCCTTCGGGGTTGAAGGCGCTGTCGGCGATTTCGGTGCTGATGCCGATCAATTGGCGCAGGGTCGCCCGCTCGCGAACAATCTGGGCATAGGCTTTGATGTTGGCGACGGACGGCGTGTTTTTCGCCAGCTCGCCCAGGTAGCCCAGGCCGCCGACTTGTGAGGTCTGGCCTTCCTTGTCCAATTGTTCGGCCAGGGTCACCACGTCGATCGGTGAGTTCTGGTCGGCCAGCTTGGCAATGGCGCGGAAGATCAGGCGGTGGTCATGCCGATAGAAATCACCGTCCGAGACTTGATCGAGCACGCGTTCCCAGGCGTTGTTGTCCAGCATCAAGCCACCGAGCACGGCCTGTTCGGCCTCGATGGAATGCGGCGGCACCTTCAGGGCAGCGGTTTGCAGATCGTATTGCTCAGGAGCTGAAATATCGTTCATGGCCACTTGAAATTAGGGGTGTGTAGAAAAACAAAAGGCACGACCTGTAAACAGGATCGTGCCCGATGTTAACTGGCTGACACGCGAGGTGCCAGTCAGTTAGGTGCTTCTTAAGCTGCTACCACGACAACGCGTACGGTGGCTTCAACTTCAGCGTGCAGGTGCACGGCTACGTCGAATTCGCCTACGTTGCGGATGGTGCCGTTCGGCAGACGAACTTCGCTCTTCTGCACTTCAACGCCGGAGGCGGTCAGTGCGTCAGCGATGTCGTGAGTACCGATCGAACCGAACAGCTTGCCTTCGTCGCCAGCGGTGGCAGTGATAGTCACTTCCAGCTCGGCCAGTTGGGCAGCACGGGTTTCAGCCGAAGCTTTCTTGTCTGCTGCGGCTTTTTCCAGCTCAGCGCGACGCTCTTCAAACGCAGCCAGGTTGGCAGCGGTTGCAGCGGTGGCTTTGCCGTATGGCAGCAGGTAGTTACGACCGTAGCCGGCCTTAACGTTTACTTTGTCGCCCAGGTTGCCCAGGTTGGCGACTTTTTCCAGAAGGATCAGTTGCATGTGAAAATCCTCTAACTTTTAACCTTCACCGTTCGCGTTATCGGCGTCTTTCGGCGCCAGACGACCGCGAAAATCAATCAGGCCGTCGACAATGGCCAAGACCACGAGTAACGGATAGATCAGTTGCATAAACAGCAACAGCGTCACGTACAACCCCACCAGCCAGAACTTGGCCAGGCGCTTTTGCGCCACCAGCCCGTGCATCAGGGCCAGCCCGGCAATCACCAGCGGTACGCTGCACAACGGCGTCAACATGGCCATTTGCGGACCGAAGTTCGGCCCTACAAGCATGCACGCCAGCAGCAACATCGCTGGGCCTGCGGGGATTCTGATACTGCGAAACTCGCGACCAAAACCACCCGGGTTATACAACAACGCCTGCCAGTAGCGCCCAAGAATCAGGCTCAGCACACTGACGATCTGCAACAGTGCCGCTATCAGGCCGGTAAGGACCGGAGCAATCAGTGTGGCCATGCGCGCTCGCTCATCTACCGACAACTGCTGGTAGAGATCCCCGAGGGCCAATGGCAGGATTTTTACCAACTCCTGCGACAGCGCCTCGATTTGCGGGCGGAAAGCCGCGCCAAGCACCACTGAATACACCACTCCCAAAGCCACGCTGACCAGCAGCGTACGGACCCAGGACTCACTTGCGCGCAGAACCAACGCAAGGCTCGAAGACCCCAGCAGTACCAGAAGTACCCGTGGATCGTCGAATTGCAGCCACCAGATCAAGGCCGGCAGCAATCCCAGGGCAAGGACGCCCAGGGCGTCCTTCAAACCGCGCCGCAGCAGCACAAGGCTTCCCGCGGCAGCACCCAACCAATACAACAGCGGCAATGCAGCACATCCAGCCACTACCAGAGTGGCCTGCACACGACCGCGCATGATGAACTCAGCTAAGGCGCGCATGCATTCAATCCCTTACTACTTGTCGACTGCCCGGTCTCAGCGGCCGTGGCTGTCGGTGTAGGCCAGCAGGGCCAGGAAGCGGGCGCGCTTGATAGCGGTGGCCAGCTGACGCTGATAACGAGCTTTGGTACCGGTGATACGGCTTGGAACAATTTTGCCGGTCTCGGATACGTAGGCTTTCAGAGTGTTGAGATCTTTGTAGTCGATCTCCTTCACTTCTTCAGCGGTGAAGCGGCAAAACTTACGACGACGGAAGAAACGTGCCATTTGATAGGCTCCTTAATAAGGTCCGTGGATTACTCGTCAGCGTTATCGCTGTTGTCGCTGTCATCACTATCAGCGCTTTCAGCGCCTTCGTGCTCAGGACGGTCGCGACGCTCACGGCGCTCACTGCGGTTTTCTTCAGCCTTGAGCATCTCGGATTGGCCGGTAACGGCTTCTTCGCGACGGATGACCAGGTTACGGATCACTGCATCGTTGTAGCGGAAGTTGTCTTCCAGCTCGGCCAGGGCCTTGCCAGTGCACTCAACGTTCAGCATCACGTAGTGAGCCTTGTGAACATTGTTGATTGCGTAGGCCAGTTGACGACGGCCCCAATCTTCCAGACGGTGGATTTTGCCGCCGTCTTCTTCGATCAGCTTGGTGTAACGCTCTACCATGCCGCCGACTTGCTCGCTTTGATCCGGGTGGACCAAAAAGATGATTTCGTAATGACGCATGAATGCTCCTTACGGGTTGTAGCCTGCCGCTCAAAAACGGTCAGACAAGGAGTGAATGACACTTAGGAATCTTGCCGCAGGGAGGCACATCGGTGCCCGCCAGGAAGGCAAGGGGCGCAATTGTAGAGAAGGGGGAGAACGGGCGCAAGGCAATTGGTGATTATTTGACCAAAAACCAATGTGGGAACAGGCTTGTGTAGGAGCTGGCTTGCCTGCGATGCAGACACCTCGGTACATCAGTTGTATTGAGGTGATGCTATCGCAGGCAAGCCAGCTCCCACACAAGCCCGCTCCCACATTTGGACCTGCGCCAGACCTGATTACTTCTTGGTCTTGGCCTTGGCACCGCGCTGGCGCTGGGCCTCGAACAGGCACACACCGGTCGCCACGGATACGTTGAGGCTGCTGACGCTACCGGCCATCGGCAAATGCACCAGGTAGTCGCAATGCTCACGGGTCAGGCGACGCATGCCCTTGCCTTCGGCACCCATGATCAGGATGGTCGGGCCAGTGAGGTCCTGGTCATAGATGCTGACCTCGGCCTCCCCCGCCGCGCCCACGACCCACAAGCCGCGCTGCTGGAGTTTCTCCAGGGTACGCGCCAGGTTGGTCACGGCCACCAGCGGAATCACTTCCGCCGCGCCGCAGGCGACTTTACGCACAACCGGCGTCAACGTGGCCGACTTGTCTTTGGGCACGATCACCGCCAGCGCACCGGCGGCATCCGCCGAACGCAGGCAGGCGCCGAGGTTGTGCGGGTCGGTCACGCCGTCCAGCACCAGCAACAGCGGCGCACCTTCGGTGCGGTCGAGCAGCTCGTCGAGCATGGCCTCGCCCCAGACCTGGCTCGGGCTCACGTCCGCGACCACGCCCTGGTGCACGCCTTCGACCCACACGTCCATTTCGCGACGCTCGGCCTGGCCGATGGCAACCTTGTTCTGGTTGGCCAGCTCCACCAGCGCCTGAACGCGTGGCTCACTGCGGCCTTCGGCCAGCCACACCTGCTTGACGCGCTTGGGATGGTGACGCAGCAACGCTTCTACGGCATGTACGCCGTAGATTTTTTCCAGACTCATGACTTGGCCTTAGGTTTGCGCGACCCGCCGCTCTTGGCAGGGGCCGAACCCGCTTTGGGCGGGCCTTTACGGTGTTTACTCGGTTTGCTCGACGGCTTGTCGGCGGCCTGGGACTTTCCCCCAGACGCCGCTTTACCACCGCTTTTGGCTTCGTTGAGCAACTGCTGCTTCAACTCGCGGCTCTTGCGCAGCTCGGCGTTTTTCGCCGCCGCATCACTGGGGCGGTAGGCGTCGCTGACCTTTTCCTTGGTCGACGAGCGACGAGCAGGCTTGGCTGCTGGCTCGGCGGCAGCGGCAGCTTTCGCCGGAGCACCTTTCTTCGCCGGCGCTGCTGTTTCGGCACCGCGCTTTTTACGGCCAATCGGCGCTTCGAGGGTTTTTTCGGCCATCTCGAAGTCGATCTTGCGCTCGTCGAGGTCGACGCGCATGACCCGCACTTCCACGGTATCGCCCAAACGGAAGCTGCGACCGGTGCGCTCGCCCGCCAGGCGGTGATGCACAGGGTCGAAGTGGTAGTAGTCACCCGGCAAGGCGGTGACGTGCACCAGGCCTTCGACGTAGATATCGGTCAACTCGACGAACAGACCAAAGCCGGTCACGGCAGTGATCACGCCCGGGAACGACTCGCCCACGCGGTCTTTCATGAACTCGCACTTGAGCCAGTTCACCACATCGCGGGTGGCTTCGTCGGCACGGCGCTCGCTCATGGAGCACTGCTCGCCCAACTGCTCCAGGGCCGCTTCGTCGTACGGGTAGATCCGTGCCTTCGGAATGCTCATGGCACCGGCGCGCTTGACGTGCGGGGTGTTCTGCTTGGAATGGATCACGCTGCGGATGGCGCGGTGCGTGAGCAGGTCCGGGTAACGGCGGATCGGCGAGGTGAAGTGGGTATACGCCTCGTAATTCAGGCCGAAGTGGCCCTGGTTGTCGGCGCTGTACACCGCCTGGCTGAGGGAGCGCAGCATCACGGTCTGGATCAGGTGGAAGTCTGGACGGTCCTTGATACTGGCCAGCAGTGCCTGGTAATCCTTGGGCGACGGGCCATCCTTGCCTTTGTGCAGGGACAGGCCAAGTTCGCCAAGGAAGGCGCGCAGTTTTTCCAGGCGCTCCGGCGGCGGACCATCGTGGACCCGGTACAACGCAGGAATCTCGTGCTTTTTCAGGAACTCGGCGGTGGCCACGTTGGCCGCCAGCATGCATTCCTCGATCAGCTTGTGCGCGTCATTACGGGTAGTCGGGGTGATTTCGGCGATTTTGCGCTCGGAACCGAAGATGATCCGGGTTTCCTGGGTTTCAAAATCGATCGCGCCACGCACATGACGTGCGCCCAGCAGCACCTTGTACAGCGAGTAGAGCTGCTTGAGGTGCGGCACGACGTCGGCATACTGGCTGCGCAAAGCCTTGGCTTCGCTGGTTTTTGGCGTTTCCAGGATGGTGCTGACCTTGTTGTAGGTCAGGCGCGCCTGGGAGTGGATCACCGCTTCATAGAACTGGTAGTCGGTCATTTCGCCGGTTTTCGAGATAGTCATCTCGCACACCATGGCCAAACGGTCGACTTTCGGGTTCAGGGAGCACAAGCCGTTGGACAACTGCTCAGGCAGCATCGGGATCACGCGCTCAGGGAAGTACACGGAGTTGCCGCGCACCTGGGCTTCGTTATCCAGGGCCGAACCGATCTTCACGTAGCTGGATACGTCGGCAATCGCGACAAACAACTTCCAGCCGCCGGAGAACAGGCGCAGCTTGCCGGGCTTGGCTTCGCAGTAGACCGCATCGTCGAAGTCGCGGGCATCTTCGCCGTCAATGGTGACGAACGGCAGATGGCGCAGGTCGATGCGTTTCTCTTTGTCTTTTTCTTCGACTTCCGGCTTGAGCTTGGCGGCTTCTTTGAGCACTGCCTCAGGCCAGACGTGAGGAATATCGTAGGTGCGCAGCGCAACGTCGATTTCCATGCCCGGCGCCATGTAGTTGCCGACCACTTCGACGATATCGCCCTGTGGCTGGAAGCGTGGGGTTGGCCAGTGGGTGATTTTCACCTCGACGAACTGACCGACCTTGGCAGCGCCATTGCGGCCCGGGGTCACCAGCACTTCCTGCTGGACCTTGGGGTTGTCCGGAATCACGAAGCCGATGCCGCCTTCTTCGAAGTAACGGCCGACGATGGACTCGTGGGCACGGGACACTACTTCGACGATCACGCCTTCGCGCCGACCGCGACGATCCAGGCCCGACACACGCGCCAGGGCACGGTCGCCATCGAACACCAGGCGCATTTGCGCCGGGCTCATGAACAGGTCATCGCTGCCATCATCAGGGATCAGGAAGCCGAAGCCGTCACGGTGACCGGCAATGCGGCCAAGGATCAGGTCGAGCTTGTCCACCGGTGCGTAAGTGCCGCGGCGGGTGTAGATCAACTGTGCATCGCGCTCCATGGCGCGCAGGCGGCGGCGCAGCGCTTCGAGTTGGTCTTCGGTGGTCAGACCGAATTCTTCAACCAGCTGCTCGCGGCTAGCAGGCGAACCCCGATCGGCGAGATGCGCCAGGATCAGTTCGCGGCTAGGAATAGGGTTTTCATATTTTTCCGCTTCACGAGCGGCCTCGGGATCGAGGGACTGCCAATCGGCCATTAGAGAGTTTTCACCTTGTCTATATGTGGGTTAGTTTGGCATACGCGTATTGAAACGGGAAATTTCCAGCAATAACTAGCCGGGAAATGCGTTTTATAGCCCCGCAAAACCACCTTGCGCGACCGCCCGCGAAATTTTCCAGGCTTTTTTGATGACGGGGGTTTACAGCTCAAAAGTCACTCCGTATAGTGCGCGCCATCGACGACGGCAACGTTGAAGATACTGCCCAGATGGTGAAATTGGTAGACACGCCAGCTTCAGGTGCTGGTGACCGCAAGGTCGTGGAAGTTCGAGTCTTCTTCTGGGCACCAATTCAAAACTTGAGGTTTGCGCCTTGAGTCTCACAAAAACCCGCGAAAGCGGGTTTTTGCGTTACAGGCCTTTGATTCTTAACCGAAAAATTGATTTATAAAATCAAATCAGGGGTTTACAGATCAAAAAGCCCGCCGTATAGTTCGCCCCATCAACAGCGGCAACGTTGCTTGATAATGCCCAGGTGGTGAAATTGGTAGACACGCCAGCTTCAGGTGCTGGTGATCGCAAGGTCGTGGAAGTTCGAGTCTTCTCCTGGGCACCAAATTCAGATCAAACCCGCGAAAGCGGGTTTTTTCGTTTCTGGGGTTTAAAAACTCCCACTGCATTGCTCCCCTGTCCGCACTTGAGAAGTTTTATCGTTTATCCTTGCAATGATTTGTTGCACTCAAGTGAGGAAAACCCCGGATGATGATCCGCGATACCCGTCTCAAGACATCCCTTCTGCGTGGCCTGACCATCACTCTGCTCGGCCTGACCCTGCTCTCTCCCGCCGCCTACGCCGCCGACAAGTTTGAACTGACCCTGTACAACGGCCAGCACAAGGAAGTCGGCGACGAACTCGCCAAGGCCTTCGAAGCCAAGACCGGCATTCATGTGAATGTGCGCAAGGGCAGCAGCAACCAACTGGCCAGCCAGGTCGTCGAAGAGGGTGAGCGCTCCCCCGCCGACGTGATCTACACCGAAGAATCCCCACCGCTCAACAAGCTCGGCGAACAAGGCCTGCTGGCCACTATCGACGCCAGCACCCTGGATGTCTTGCCCAAGGAATACGTAGCTGCCAACGGCGCCTGGATGGGCGTGACCGCCCGCACGCGGGTCGTGGCCTTCAACCCGAAATTGATCAAGGAAGAAGAACTGCCCAAGTCGGTACTGGATTTCGCCAACCCCGAGTGGCAGGGCAAAGTGGGCTTCGTCCCCACCAGCGGCGCCTTCCAGGAACAGGCCGTGGCAATCATCAAATTGCATGGTCGCGATGCCGCCGAAGAATGGCTAACCGGGCTGCGCGCCTTCGGCAAGGTCTACAGCAACAACATGGTCGCCCTCAAGGCCGTGGAAAACGGCGAAGTGGCGACGGTGCTGGTGAACAACTACTACTGGTTTGCCCTGAAAAAGGAAAAAACCAACCTGGATTCGCAACTGCACTACTTCACCGATGGCGATGCCGGCGGCCTGATCACCGTATCGGCGGCGGCCGCCCTCAAATCCAGCAAGCACCCCCAAGAAGCCCAGCAATTGCTGGCATTCATGGCCAGCGAAGAAGGCCAGCGGGTGATCACCAACACCTCCGCCGAGTACCCGCTGCGCAAGGGCATGCAATCCAATCGCGGCCTCAAGCCGTTCAGCGAGCTGCAACCACCAAAAGTCACTCCCGCCGACCTGGGCAATGCCGAAGAAGCCCTGGAGCTGGAACGTGACGTTGGCTTGAACTGATGACCCCATCGCAATCCGCCGCCTTGCACGGGGGTTTTAGCCCCCGGCGCAAACGCCCGTCAATCTGGCTGCTGCTGCCGGTCTTGTTGCTGGTGGGCCTGAGCCTGCTGCCCTTGGTGTACGTGGGCCTCAAGGCCTGGCAAGCTGGCTGGGCCGAAGCGGTGCACCTGCTGTGGCGCCCGTATGTGTTCGGCCTGCTGCGCAACACGTTGGCCCTGATGGTCGGCGTGACCGTGGCCTGCGCAGTGATTGGCCTATCCCTGGCCTGGCTGCTGGAACGCAGCAACCTGCCGGGCCGGCGCATCTGGGGGGTGATCCTGTGCCTGCCGTTTGCCGTACCGGCGTTTGTCAGCAGCTTTACCTGGGTATCGCTGAGCGCCCAGTTTGAAGGCCTGGGCGGGGCAATCCTGGTGATGACCCTGTCCAAGTACCCCCTGGTGTTCCTGCCGGTGGCGGCGACCCTGCGCAACCTGGATCCGTCCCTGGAAGAGTCGGCCCGCACCCTGGGGCTCAATCGCTGGGGCGTGTTCTTTCGCATCACCCTGCCGCTGCTGTGGCCGTCGCTACTGGCCGGCGCGCTGTTGATCGCCTTGCATATGCTGGTGGAGTTCGGCGCCTTGTCGATCATTGGCCTGCAAACCTTTACTACGGCGATCTACCAACAGTTCGAGCTGGAGTTCAGCAATGCCAACGCGGCGATGCTGTCTGCGGTACTGCTGGTGATGTGCCTAACCCTGCTATGGCTGGAGTTGCGCGTGCGCGGCAAGGGCCGGCATGTGCGCACCGGGCAAGGCGCGGCGCGGCATGCCGAGCAGGTTCGACTGGGCAAATGGGCGCCATTGGGCCAGCTGTATTGCTTGATGCTGGCGATCATTGGCAGTGGCATTCCATTGGGGATGCTCGGTTACTGGCTGGCCGTGGGCTCTTCGGCGGCCTTCCCGGTAGCTGAAATCAGCGAGGCGCTGCTGTCCTCCCTGGCCCTGTCCCTGGGCGGCGCCGCACTCTGCCTGGCGCTGGCTGTGCCGGTGGGCCTTTTGGTGGTGCGCTACAAGGGCCAACTGGCACTGTGGGCCGAACGCCTGCCCTACCTGCTGCACGCCCTGCCCGGCCTGGTGATTGCCCTGACCCTGGTGTACTTCGCCCTGCATTATGTGCCGGCGCTGTATCAGACCTCGGCGCTGCTGTTGATCGCCTATGCATTGCTGTTCTTGCCCCTGGCCCAGGCGCCGATCCGTACCGCGCTGAACAAGGCCGCGCCGCAGCTGGAAGAGGCGGCGCGCACCCTGGGCGCATCGTCGTTCAGCGCGTTTTGCCGGGTGACCCTGCCGATTATCTTCCCGGCATTGGGGGCGGCGTTTGCCTTGGTGTTTCTCGATGCGATGAAGGAGCTGACCGCGACTTTGCTGCTCAGCCCGACGGGGCTTAATACCTTGGCCACGGCAGTGTGGGCGCACACCTCGAATGTGGAATTTGCGGCGGCGGCGCCTTATGCGGCGTTGTTGATTCTGGTGTCGGGGTTGCCGGTGTATCTGCTGACGACGCGGATGTATCTGAGTCGCTGAAATCGCTATCGCGGGCAAGCCCGCCCCCACACTGGAACGCGATCACCTGTGGGAGCGGGCTTGCCCGCGATAAGGCCCAAGCAGCCAACCTTAAGCCCGGAATTGCCCCAGGCTGGCCTTCAACTGCGCCGCCAACCCATCCAGTACCTTGCCGCTGGCCGTAGTCTCCAGCACCGCCTGCGCCGCCCGCTCGGCCTGAGCATGGATCACCTCGACCCGTCCCCGTACCGCGTGCGCACCCAGGGCCTGATGCTCGGCAGCCCGGGTCGCCAGGCCAATCGCCGTATGCACCTGCTCCACCGAGTCTTGCACCGTTTGTTGCAAACGCACACTTTCGCGCAGCACCAGCAGCCCCTCACTGGCCTGGCGGCCGGCCTTGCCGATGGTTTCCACCGCCTCACGCGCACCTTGCTGCAACGCCACGATATGCGCCTGGATATCGCCGGTGGAGCTTTGAGTCTTGCTGGCCAGCGCCCGCACTTCGTCCGCCACCACCGCAAAGCCCCGTCCGGTTTCACCGGCACGCGCGGCTTCGATGGCCGCATTCAGGGCCAGCAGGTTGGTTTGCTCGGCAATGCCGTGGATCACCGTCAGCACCACTTCAATCTGCTCACTTTGCTGGGCCAGGCGCTCGATCACCTTGGAGCCGGCCTGCACCTGCCCGGCCAGCGCCTCGATCAAACTGCCGACCTCAGCTGAAGTACGCGAATTCTCATCGGTGGCCTGGCGGATCTCCACCACCTGCTGCAACGCAGCCTGCATGGCCTGGCTTTCGGCCTGGGCCTCGTCGGCCATTTGCGACAGCGCCCGCAGGCTCTCGGCCACTTCATCGCGCTGCAAGCCCGCCGCCGCATCGGCACCGGCATTGCGCAAGGTCATCGCGCCGATTTCCACACCCGTACGCTGGGCCACATCGCCCGCCTCGCGCACGATGGGCTGCAACTTATCCACAAACCGATTGACCGCCGAAGCCATGGCGCCGATTTCATCCTGGCTGTTGATCTGCACACGCTTGGTCAGGTCACCCTCGCCAGCGGCCAAGTCATCCATGGCCGCGATCAGCAACTTCAGGCGATTGACCACCCGCCGCCCCAGCACCACGGCAATCAGCAACAGCACGCCCAGGCCCACCACCGCCAGGCCCAGGCCGATACGCCAGCGCAGGGCCTGCGCGGCCTCTTGCACGGCACTGGAGGTGTTAGCCGTCATTTCGGTGGCCGTGGCCTGCGCCGACTGCAGCCGTGCGCCCATGGCCGTCGCACTGTCCGCTGCCGCGCCCTTGAGGCTGTCGCCCACCAATTGCCCACCGCTGGCGATCAATGCGGCAAAGCGCTGGTCCAGGGCCGCCAGGTCCGCCTCAACCGCCGCGGTGGAAACCCCCATGAGCACCTTGCCGATCTCCACGCCATTGGGGCTGATGGAGGCTTCGACGTAGTACACCGACGGGTCGTTTTTCGCGGCATTCAACACCTTGTCCAGCGCACGGTCGCCTTCACCCTTTTCCAATAGCGCCTTGTTGATCGGGTTTTCCCGGTTCAGATAACGGGTCAGGTGCTGGCCAGTGGCATCGTCATACACCACAAACAGCACATTGGGGTTGCGCTGGGCACGCCGGGCAAACTCCGACAACGCTGGAACATCGCTGTCCCACATCGCGCGCGGGGCAACCGAGGCCAGTAACTGCGCCATGTCATTGGCGGAGTCCTTCAGGTCTTTTTCCAGGGTCTCACGCAGTTGCTGCTGCTCTTGCTTCAGGCGCGCAGAAAGGCCTGCGGTCAGGCGGTCACTGGTACTGGCCGACAGGCTGTCCAGGCCGGAGGTCACTTCCTTGCCGGCCTGGGTCAATTCGCCCGACAGCTTCTGGCTGTCCACGCCCAGGCGCTTGCCCAAATCGGCCTCCAGGGCCGTGACGGTGCTCCGGGTCAGAGCGACCGCCACCAGCACTTGCACCAAAAGAGCGATACCAAGGGTAACGAACACCGGCCGCAACAGCCGGCTTTGTAACAATGAGAGAACGGCAGACATCGGGAATCCCTCCACCACGGGTGCCATTAAATTGATAGCACCGCGAAAGAGAGAAATATAGCAAGGGTCGTGCCGTGCGCACCGCAGAAACGACAAAGGGCCCCCAATGGGGCCCTTTGCTTTTTACATCAACAGCTTATTAAGCGAACGGATGACGCAGAACGATGGTCTCGTTGCGGTCCGGGCCCGTCGAAATAATGTCGATCGGCGCGCCGATCAACTCTTCAACGCGCTTGATGTAGGCACGGGCGTTAGCTGGCAGTTCTTCCAGGGTTTTGGCACCCACGGTCGATTCGGTCCAGCCCGGCACTTCTTCGTACACAGGCTGCAGGCCCACGTAGCTGTCAGCGTCGGTCGGGGCAACCTCATTACCTTCTGCATCCTTGTAGCCGATGCAGATGTTGATGGTTTGCAGGCCGTCGAGTACGTCCAGCTTGGTCAGGCAGATGCCCGAGATGCTGTTCACATCGATAGCGCGACGCAGGATAACCGCGTCGAACCAGCCACAACGACGGGCACGCCCGGTAGTGGCGCCGAACTCATGGCCTTGCTTGGCCAGGTGCGCGCCGACATCGTCGAACAGTTCAGTCGGGAAAGGCCCCGAACCTACGCGCGTGGTGTAGGCCTTGGTGATGCCCAGGATGTAGTCCAGGAACATCGGGCCAACGCCCGAACCCGTCGCCACGCCACCAGCAGTGGTGTTGGAGCTGGTCACGTACGGGTAGGTGCCGTGGTCGATGTCCAGCAACGAACCCTGGGCGCCTTCAAACATGATGTCTTTACCGGCGCGACGCAGGTCGTGCAGCTCGGCCGTCACGTCGAGCATCAGCGGCTTGAGCAGTTCAGCGTACTCTTTGCACTCGGCCAGGGTCTTGTCGAATTCAATGGCTGGCTCTTTGTAGTAACCAACCAGCATGAAGTTGTGGTAATCCACCAGTTCACGCAGCTTGTCTTCAAAGCGCGGCATGTTGAGCAGGTCGCCCACACGCAGGCCACGACGTGCAACCTTGTCTTCGTAGGCCGGGCCGATGCCGCGACCGGTAGTACCGATCTTCAGCTCGCCACGGGCCTTTTCACGGGCCTGGTCCAGCGCAACGTGGAAGGACAGGATCAGCGGGCAGGACGGGCTGATACGCAGGCGCTCGCGCACCGGTACGCCTTTCTCTTCCAGCTTGGTGATCTCGCGCAGCAGGGCGTCAGGTGCAACCACCACGCCGTTGCCGATCAGGCACTGCACGCCTTCGCGCAGCACGCCCGACGGGATCAGGTGCAAGACGGTTTTTTCGCCATCGATGACCAGGGTGTGGCCAGCGTTGTGGCCACCTTGGTAGCGCACTACGGCGGCAGCATGTTCGGTCAGCAGATCAACGATCTTGCCTTTGCCCTCATCACCCCATTGGGTGCCCAGGACTACGACATTCTTACCCATAACACTTGTCCTCATTCGCGCAAACTTGGTGCCGGCGTTGGCCGGCAGGAAAACTCAAGAAGCCAGTGGCGATACTTGCCAAAGCCCGTTCTGCTGAATCAATTGCCGGTCGCAGTCCGCTTCACGGGCGGCGGCCAATGGCTGCCCAGGCAAGGCCTGGACGACACGCTGACCCTCACTGCGCAACTGGCAGACCTGCTGCCAGAGTGCCGCGTCCGTACTGTCTGGCATCCAGATACCGCCAGACGGTAGCTCGACTTCAGCACGCCCCAGGGTCACCAGGGTTTTCAAATCGGTAGAAAAGCCAGTCGCCGGACGGGCACGACCGAAGTCGGCGCCGATATCGTCATAACGACCGCCCTGGGCAATGGCTTGGCCAACGCCCGGAACAAACACGGCGAACACCACACCGGTGTGGTAGTGGTAGCCGCGCAACTCACCCAGGTCGAAATACAACGGCAGTTGCGGGAAGCGCGCCGACAACTGCTCGGCAATCGCCAGCACATCGTCCAGGGCCGCCAGCACCGGGGCCGGCGCGTTGGCCAGGCGCTCGCGGGCGGCGGTCAGCACTTCGCGACCACCACACAGGTCCACCAGCGCACGCAACATGCCGGCCAGGTCGGCTGGCACGCCTTCAGTCAGGGCGATCACTTCGTCGATGGCCTTGCGCTGCAGGGCATCGAACAACTGTTGCTCCACTTCGCCGGACAAACCGGCCGCACGGGCCAGGCCACGGTAGATACCGACATGCCCCAGGTCCATGTGCACATCCGGCACATCCGCCAGTTGCAGCATCGCCAGCATCAGGCTGATGACTTCAACGTCGCTGCTCGGGCTTGCATCGCCATACAACTCGGCGCCCAGCTGGATCGGGCTACGGGACGATGACAAGGCGCGCGGCTGCGCGTGCAGCACACTGCCGGCATAGCACAGGCGGCTCGGCCCTTCACGGCGCAGGGTATGCGCATCGATGCGCGCCACTTGCGGCGTAATATCGGCGCGAAAACCCATTTGCCGGCCCGATTGCGGGTCGATGACCTTGAAGGTGCGCAGATCCAGGTCCTGGCCCGCGCCGGTCAGCAGGGATTCCAGGTACTCGATATGGGGAGTCACGACAAACTCGTAACCCCAGCTCTGGAACAGATCCAACACCTGGCGGCGCGCGATTTCAATACGCGCCGCCTCTGGTGGCAGTACTTCTTCGATGCCATCTGGCAGCAGCCAGCGGTCTACCGTTGCCATTACGCCATTCCCCTATGACCCGGCCTGCCCTTGGGCGAGCCTTGAGTGAAGCAGAAAATACCCGGCCCCTGCATAAACCACGCGCAAGAGCGACGTGACGAATGACCTGTAAACGGCCTCGTCGGGCACTTTCCTCGAAAAACCTGTCACGCCTGCAGCGCACAACAACAATCAAACATGCAGACGCAAAAAAGCCGGGAATTTCCCGGCTGCCGCATCATACACCCGTTTTCCGAAAGGATCACCCCGCCGAGCGTTTTAGCCGCCCGACGGAGTGGTTCCAGACAGTCAGCGGGTTACTTGGACTTTTCCAGGTAGCGGAAGAAATCGCTACTTGGGTCCAGCACCATGACGTCGGTTTTGTTCGCAAAGCTTTCACGGTAGGCGCGCAGGCTACGGTAGAACGCGTAGAACTCCTGGTCCTGGCCATAAGCCTTGGCGTAGATCGCCGCGGCTTGAGCATCACCATCACCGCGGGCCTCTTCAGACTCACGATAGGCTTCTGCCAACAGTACGCGACGCTGACGGTCGGCATCCGCACGGATACCTTCAGCCAGTTCGTTACCCTTGGCACGGTGCTCACGCGCCTCACGCTCACGCTCGGTGCTCATGCGCTCGAACACGCTGCGGTTCACTTCCTTGGGCAGGTCGATAGCCTTGACCCGGACATCGACCACTTCGATACCCAGCTCTTTTTCTGCCATGGTGTTCAACGAACGGGTGATGTCAGCCATCAGCGCATCACGTTCACCGGATACCACCTCATGCAGGGTGCGCTTACCAAACTGGTCACGCAGGCCCGATTCCAGACGACGGGACAAACGCTCGTCGGCAATCTGCTTGAGGCCGGAAGTCGCGGTGTAGAAGCGCTCGGCATCCTTGACGCGCCACTTGGCGTAGGCGTCAACCATCACGGCTTTCTTTTCCAGGGTCAGGAAACGCTGTGTCGGTGCATCCAGGGTCATCAGGCGGGCGTCGAACTTGCGCACCTGGTTGACGTAGGGGACTTTCACATGCAGGCCCGGCTGGACATCCGCCTGGACCACACGCCCGAATTGCAGCAACACCGCACGCTCGGTCTGAGCCACGATGTAGAAGCAGTTCCAGGCAGCGATGACCACGACGACACCCACAATCAGGGCGGTCAGCGATTTATTGCTCATCAACGACTCTCCCTGGAACGTGTTTGCTGTTGCTGCAAGTCAGCGGCCGCACGGGCGCTCGCTTCGTTGGCAGCGGCAGTCGAACTGGCGGAAGACGAAGTACTGCCGGCACTACGACCACCTTCGATCATCTTGTCCAGCGGCAGGTACAGCAGGTTGTTCTGCCCACCCTTGTTGCCGGTCACGAGAACCTTGCTGGTGTTGCTGAAGACTTCCTGCATGGTGTCCAGATACAGACGCTCGCGGGTGACTTCCGGTGCCTTGCGGTACTCGGCCACCAGCTTGGTGAAGCGGTCGGCCTCACCCTTGGCGCGGGACACGACTTCGTCGCGGTAACCGTTGGCATCTTCAAGGATGCGCTGGGCCTGACCACGGGCTTCCGGCACGACGCCGTTGGCGTAGGTTTCAGCCTGGTTGCGCGAACGCTGTTCGTCTTCACGGGCGCGGATCACGTCATCGAAGGCTTCCTGCACTTCACGCGGTGCCGCTGCGCTCTGTACGTTGACCTGGGTCACGGTGATACCGGTGCGATAGGTATCGAGGAACCGTTGCAGGCGCTCCTTGATCTCGCTGGCCATCAGTTCACGGCCTTCGGTCAGCACCTGGTCCATCGCGGTGGAACCCACTACGTGGCGCAGGGCGCTTTCGGTCGCATGCTGCAAGCTGACTTCCGGCTGGTCGACGTTAAGCACGAAGTCCTGCAGGTTGCTGATCTTGTACTGCACGGTCAGCGGAACTTCGACGATGTTCTCGTCTTCGGTCAGCATCTGGCCCTGCTTGGTGTAGGCACGCTCACGCGTGACGTTCTCCATGTACTTCTTGTCGATCGGCGGGAAGTAGATATTCAGGCCGGGGCCGACAGTCTCGTAGTACTTGCCGAAGCGCAGCACCACGGCTTGCTCCTGCTCGTCCACCACATAGACCGCGCTGTACAGCCAGACAGCCGCCAGCGCCACGAGGCCCAGGCCCAGCAGGCCGTAGCCGCCACCCTTGCTCGTGCGGCCGCCGTCGTCACCACCACGTTTTTTTCCACCACCGAACAACCCATTCAGGCTTTCCTGCAGCTTTCGGAAGGCCTCGTCGAGATCTGGTGGCCCCTTGCGGTCGCCATTATTGCGGCGTTTACCACCCCAAGGATCCTGATTATTCGAGTTGCCACCCGGCTCATTCCAAGCCATAGCGCTCTCCATCTGATAAAGCAAAGACGCACCCACGGCGCGCCGACCAATGCTACAGAATGCCTGCCACAGCGGCACAACCGCTTTCTCAGGCTTTTATTGCAAAGTGTGTTGTTCGAGGAACTCCATCGGCACAACGCCCTCACGACTCACCAGCCGATTGAGCTCCGAACGGGGCAAACGAACCGCCAGCAGGCTGACACCTTCTTCGTCGTGTTCTTCTTTCTGTACCGCGCCCAGCTCAAAGAACTGAGCACGCAGTCGAGCAAAACGCTGCGGCAAGCGCAAGGTGCCGACGAACAAATCGCCACCGAGCAACTCGGCAATCGCCTGCTCAAGCAGTTCCAGGCCGCTACCGTCCCGCGCCGACAGCCAGACCCGCTGGGGCCTGCCGTTCTCGTCGCGCTGGATTTGCGGCTCGACGCCTTCAAGCAAATCGAGTTTGTTATAGACCTCGAGGATCGGCAAGTCCTGGGCACCAATCTCACCCAGTACGACCATGACCTGCTCGATCTGCAACATCCGGTCAGGCTCGGCCGCATCGATGACGTGCAGCAGCAGGTCGGAGTTGCTCGACTCTTCCAGCGTAGACCGGAATGCCTCGACCAGCTTGTGCGGCAAGTGGCGGATAAAGCCCACGGTATCGGCCAGCACAATCGGCCCCAGGTCGTCGAGTTCCAGACGGCGCAAGGTCGGGTCAAGGGTGGCAAACAGCTGGTCCGCCGCGTACACGTCCGACTGCGTCACGTTGTTGAACAACGTGGATTTGCCGGCGTTGGTATAGCCCACCAGGGACACGGTAGGGATATCTGCACGCGAACGGCCACGTCGCGATTGCTCGCGCTGGCTGCGTACTTTTTCCAGGCGGCCCTTGATCTGGCGCAGGCGCACCCGCAACAGGCGCCGGTCGGTTTCAAGCTGGGTTTCACCCGGGCCACGCATGCCGATACCGCCACCCTGGCGTTCAAGGTGCGTCCAGCCGCGAACCAGGCGGGTGCTCATGTGGTCAAGCTGGGCCAGTTCGACCTGGAGCTTGCCTTCATGGGTACGGGCGCGCTGGGCGAAAATATCGAGAATCAGACCGGTGCGGTCAATCACGCGACACTCGAAGACTCGTTCGAGGTTACGTTCCTGACTGGGCGTGAGGATGTGATTGAAGATCACCAGATCGGCTTCTTCGGCATGGACCAGGTCGCGTAGCTCCTCGACCTTGCCGCTGCCAATCAGAAATTTGGCGGTTGGCCGATGACGCGGCACGTTAAAAAACGCGACGGTCTCGGCGCCGGCCGAATTTGCCAGCTCCTGAAACTCCTGCGGATCTTCGCGCGCCTCAGGGTCCTGTCCATCCAAGTGAACGAGGATCACTCGCTCACCACCACCGTGGCGCTCAAAGAACAAAGGAGACTCCTATCAGGCGTTACCTGGCTCAGCGTCACCCTGTTCGGATTCGGTTGCGCTAGGCAGACGAATTGGACGAACCGGCACTACTGTCGAGATAGCGTGCTTGTAGACCATCTGGCTGACGGTGTTTTTCAGCAGGATGACGAACTGGTCGAAAGACTCGATCGTACCTTGCAGCTTGATGCCGTTGACCAGATAGATGGAAACCCCAACTTTCTCTTTACGTAAAGTATTCAAGTAAGGGTCTTGTAGCGAATGCCCTTTTGACATGTGCCGCACTCCTTTAAGGATCAATAATAAAAAATCGGAAAAATAAATAGTTTGTAACCGTCACACCCCCAAGGATAGACGGCAATTGCAAGGACTCAGCTCAATATGGAGACCGTTCCCAAGTATTTCAAGGCGCGTGACAGATTGTCGCAATCCAGACTGTCCAGCCAATGCAAGTCAGTCCAGCTGCGCAGCCAAGTGAACTGGCGCTTCGCCAATTGGCGCGTGGCAATAATGCCGCGCTCCTGCATTTCGGCTGACGTCAGCTTGCCATCCAGATGATCCCAGACTTGGCGATAGCCTACAGCACGTATCGAAGGCAATCCCGGATGCAGATCACCTCTTGAACGCAGTGCTACGACCTCCTCTACGAACCCCTGTTCCAACATAATTGTGAATCTTTGTGCAATTCGTTCATGCAACACCTGGCGATTCGCCGGAGCGATGGCCAGATTGGCGACAGTATAGGGCAATTGTCCCGATCCAGAGGTGCCTGCATCAGTACTTTGCGCAGATTGTCTGAGGCGATGGGCCGTCATCGTCTGGCCACTCACCCGCCAGACTTCCAGGGCCCGGCTCAGGCGCTGGGGGTCGTTGGGGTGAATACGTGCGGCAGACACCGGGTCAATTGCCGCCAACTGCTCGTGCAGAGCCTGCCAGCCAAGGCGCGCAGCCTCTTCTTCGATCTCGGCGCGCACCTGTGGATCGGCCGGCGGCATATCTGCCAGGCCGTCCTGCAACGCCTTGTAATAGAGCATCGTGCCGCCCACCAGCAGCGGGATCTTGCCCCGTGCGGTGATCTGCGCCATGGCGGCGAGGGCATCGGTACGGAAATCCGCCGCCGAGTAGCTTTGCGACGGATCGATAATGTCGATCAGACGATGGGGGTGGGCGGCCAACAGTTCTTTGGACGGCTTGGCCGTGCCAATGTCCATGCCCCGATAAACCAGGGCCGAATCGACGCTGATCAGCTCACAGGGCAAGACCTTGGTCAGCTCGATTGCCAGGTCGGTCTTGCCGGCGGCCGTCGGGCCCATCAGGAAGATGGCGGGAGGTAGGGCGCTCATCAGCGGCCGCGCAGGAATAGTTTGTCCAGATCATCCAGGCCCATCTGGGTCCAGGTCGGTCGGCCATGGTTGCACTGGCCACTGCGCTCGGTGTTTTCCATGTCCCGCAGCAGGCCGTTCATTTCCGGCAGGGCCAGGCGCCGGTTGGCGCGGATCGCGCCGTGGCAGGCCATGGTGCCGAGCAGTTCGTTGATATGCGCCTGGATCCGGTCACTGGTACCGTACTCCATCAGGTCCGCCAGCACGTCAGCCACCAGCCGGTTGGCCTCGGCCTGCTTGAGCAAGGCGGGAATCTGCCGGATGGCCAGGGTTTCCGGGCCCAGGCGCTGCAATTCAAAACCCAGTTTCTGGAACACCGCCAGGTGCTCCTCGGCGCAATCGGCTTCGCGCTGGCTCACCGCCAGGGACTCCGGCACCAGCAATGGCTGGCCGCTCAGGCCTTCGCTGGCCATGGCGATCTTCAGGCGCTCGTACATGATCCGCTCATGGGCCGCGTGCATGTCCACCAGCACCAGGCCATGGGCGTTTTCTGCGAGGATATAGATGCCCTTGAGCTGGGCCAGGGCATACCCCAGGGGCGGGATATCGCCGCCACCTTCCGGCAGCGCCACTGCACCCGGCTCGGCACCGGGCAGCGGCGCAAAGAATTCACGATAGGCCGCCTGGGCCTCGGCCACCGGCACCGCCGATTGCGGTCGCGGGGTGTATTGATACTGATAGCCCGCCCCCGCGCCGGAACCCGGCGCCGGGTAACTTGGCTGGGCTTGCGGCGATTGCAGCAGGTTGGCCGCCAGGCTCATTTCGCCCTGGGGCCCGAACTCGCCGGCCTCCGGCCCTGTAGGGCGGACGATGGCGGTGACAATCGGCGCCGCCAGTTGATCATCCGGGCGCACATCACCCAGGGCACGGTGCAAAGTGCCATAGAGGAAATCGTGGACCATGCGCCCATCACGGAAGCGCACCTCGTGCTTGGTCGGGTGCACGTTGACATCGACCACCGCCGGGTCCACTTCAAAGAACAGTACAAAGGTCGGATGCCGGCCATTGAACAGCACGTCGCGATAGGCCTGGCGCACCGCATGGGCCACCAGTTTGTCGCGCACTGCCCGGCCATTCACAAAGAAATACTGCAAGTCGGCCTGGCTGCGGGAGAATGTCGGCAAACCGACCCAGCCCCACAAATGCAGGCCGTTACGCTCGATTTCAATCGGCAGCGCCTGCTCCAGGAACCCCGCGCCACAGATCGCCGACACACGTCGGGCGCGGGCGGTATCGTCGTTGGCCTCGTGCAGGCTGAGGATGGTCTTGCCGTTGTGGCGCAGATGGAAAGCCACGTCGAAACGGGCCAGGGCCAGGCGCTTGATGACTTCTTGCAGGTGATCGAATTCGGTTTTTTCGGCCTTGAGGAATTTGCGCCGTGCCGGGGTATTGAAGAACAGGTCGCGCACTTCCACCGAGGTGCCCACCGGATGGGCCGCCGGCTGGACCCGAGGCGCCATGTCGCGGCCCTCGGTCTCGACCTGCCAGGCCTGTTCGGCGCCACGGGTGCGGGAAGTCAGGGTCAGGCGCGCCACGGAGCTGATCGACGCCAGCGCCTCACCGCGAAAGCCCAGGCTCATCACCCGCTCAAGGTCTTCCAGGTCACGGATCTTGCTGGTGGCATGGCGCGCCAGCGCCAGCGGCAGGTCATCGGAGGAAATCCCGCTGCCGTCGTCGCGCACCCGTAGCAGCTTGACCCCACCCTGCTCCACATCCACGTCAATGCGCCTGGCGCCGGAGTCGAGGCTGTTTTCCAGCAGTTCCTTGATCACCGAGGCCGGGCGCTCGACCACCTCGCCCGCCGCGATCTGGTTGGCCAGCCGCGGGCTGAGCAGTTCGATGCGCGAGGCGCTGTTCAATACCGATTCGCTCATTGCTGTGCTGCCAATTCAGTGCCGGGGATGGTCAACACCTGGCCGACTTTCAGTTCATCGGTCTTCAGGCTGTTGGCGCTGCGCAATGCAGCGGCCGACACCTGAAAGCGTACGGCCAGCATGGCCAGGGTGTCGCCAGGCTGCACCCGGTGATCACGCGGGCCCTGGGCGATCTTCCCGGAATCGCGCAGCCAGGCGATATAGGTGCCCGGTGGCGGGTTCTGCTGGAAGAACTGGCGCACGCCGGAACTGATGGAGCGCGCCAGCGCCTGCTGGTGGCTGGCGCTGGCCAGTTTGTTGGCTTCGTTGGCGTTGGAGATAAAGCCGGTTTCCACCAGGATCGACGGGATATCCGGCGACTTGAGCACCATAAACCCAGCCTGCTCCACCCGCTGCTTGTGCAGCGGCGTGACCCGGCCCATGTTGCTCAACACCTTCTGCCCGACGTTAAGGCTGGAGGTCAGCGAGGCGGTCATCGACAAGTCCAGCAATACACCGGCGAGCATGCGGTCTTTGTCGTCCAAAGACACGTTGCCGGCGCCGCCGATCAAGTCGGAACGGTTTTCGCTGTCGGCCAGCCAGCGCGCGGTCTCGGACGTGGCGCCGCGATCCGACAGGGCAAACACCGAGGCACCGAAGGCCGCCTTCGATGGCGCGGCGTCGGCGTGGATCGACACGAACAGGTCGGCGCCCTTCTTGCGCGCGATTTCAGTACGCCCACGCAATGGGATGAAGTAGTCGCCGGTACGGGTCAGTTCGGCACGATAGCCCTTCATCCCGTTGATCTGGCGCTGCAGCTCCCGGGCGATGGCCAGGACCACGTCTTTTTCGTGCTGGCCACGGGAGCCCGAAGCGCCCGGGTCTTCACCGCCGTGGCCGGCGTCGATCACGACGATGACGTCACGCTTGCCGGCCGGCGCTGGCGGCAGTGGTGGCAACTTGACCTGGGGCTGCGCAGGGTTGACCGGCACCGCCGGTGTGGTAGCAACGGCAGGGGTCGGCGCCGGGGCTGGCGCAGCGTCGGCCGGGTTGTCAAAGAGGTCGACCACCAGGCGGTTGCCATACTGGGCGTTCGGCGCGAGGGAAAAGCTCTTGGGCGTGACGACCTTCTTCAGGTCGATGACCACCCGCAGGTCGGTCGGCGTGCGCTGGGCCGAGCGCATGGCGGTAATCGGCGTGTTGGCGGTGGAGACCTTCAGGGGCGCGGCCAGGGTCGCACCGTTGATGTCGATCACCAGGCGATCAGGCGCCGTCAGGGTAAAGACACTGTGCTGGACCGGGCCAGACAGGTCGAACACCAGTCGCGTGTTATCCGGCGCTCGCCACAGGCGCACACTTTTTACCTGTGAAGCGGCCAGAGCATTGACAGTCATTGCCGCAAGCAACACCCCCACGACAGCAACCAACGCGCGAAAGCGCATACCTAACCCACCCATTATTAGAATTCCAAAGCCAAAGCGGCACACCAGGACTCACTGCGTGCGCTCTGGGACAACAATTTCAACTGACGTCCATGGTTATGCGGGGTAATGGTAATGGTCAGGTCGGGCTTTGGCAAAAAGCCTGTGCCCTTGTCCGGCCACTCGATCAGGCATAAGGCGTCGCCATCGAAGTAATCGCGGATGCCCATGTACTCCAATTCCTCGGGATCCACCAGGCGATACAGGTCGAAATGGAACGCCCGCACGTCACCGATCTCGTAAGGCTCTACCAGGGTGAACGTCGGACTTTTCACCGCGCCGACGTGCCCAAGCCCGCGAATGATGCCGCGTGACAGCGTGGTTTTGCCGGCGCCCAGGTCACCCTGCAGGAAAATCAGGCCCACGCCCTGGGTAATCTCCGCAATGCGTTTGCCAAAAACCACCATGGCCTCTTCATCCGCGATAAACAGCGTTACTTCAGACACGGTGACTGCTCCTCCAACAACTGACGAATGGCCGGAATCAGATCGCTGGCCGCCAAGCCGCGACCCAAGGCGCCCTGGCGCTCGCCCGCCATGGCGTGCAACCACACCGCCAGGCTGGCGGCCTCGAACGCCGGCATACCCTGGGCCAGCAGCGCGCCGAGCAAACCTGCGAGCACATCGCCCAGGCCCGCCGAGGCCATGGCCGGATGCCCCTGGTCACAACGCGCTACCCGCCCATCCGGGCTGGCAATCAAGCTCCCCGCGCCCTTGAGTACCGTGACGGCGTTGAATTTCTGGCTCAGCGCGCGCGCTACCTTAAGCCGGTCGGCCTGAACCGCGGCTGTCGAGATGCCCATCAGCCGCGCCGCCTCCCCCGGGTGCGGCGTGATCACGCAATCGGCCGGCAACGTGACATGGCCGGCGGCCAGCAGGTTCAGGGCGTCAGCATCCCAGACCTGGGGTTGCCGGGCATTGGCGGCCACCGACAGCAGGCTTTTGCCCCAGGCCATGTCGCCCAGGCCCGGGCCGATCACGATCACCGAGACTTTTTCCAACAAGCCCATCAACTGATTGGCCGAATGCACGCCCCGCGCCATGACTTCCGGCAAACGGGTCAAGGCGGCCGGCACATGTTCGCTGCGGGTCGCCAGGGACACCAGGCCAGCACCACTGCGCAGCGCACTTTCGGCACTCAGCAGCGCCGCGCCGCCAAAGCCATGGTCGCCGCCGATCACCAGTACATGACCAAACCGGCCCTTATGGGCCCCTGGAGAACGCGCAGCCAGTTGCGGCAAATAGCCGGGCAACAGGGGCTGAACGTCGGTTATTTCGTGTTTTGTCTGCGGCATGCGTCTTCAAGCTCCGATGTCTGGCAGAATTATACGCATCTAACCTGCGGTTTCTCTCGTCTCATGCCTGCTATTACCACCGATCTGCCCGCCCTCGCCCAATCGATCAAAGACTGGGGCCGCGAGCTGGGCTTTCAGCAAGTCGGCATCAGCGGCCTGGACCTGGCCGAGCATGAACAGCACCTGCAGCGCTGGCTCGACGCGGGCTATCACGGCGAGATGGACTACATGGGCGCCCATGGCAGCAAACGCTCGCACCCGGACGAACTGGTGCCCGGCACCTTGCGCGTGGTGTCCCTGCGCATGGATTACCTACCCGGCGACACGCACATGGCGCAACGGCTGGCCCAACCCGAAAAAGCCTACATCTCCCGTTATGCCCTGGGCCGCGACTACCACAAGCTGATCCGCAAGCGCGTGCAGCAACTGGCCGACCGCATCCAGGCGCAGATCGGCCCGTTTGGTTTCCGCGCCTTTGTCGACAGCGCCCCGGTGCTGGAAAAAGCCATCGCCGAACAGGCCGGTCTAGGCTGGATCGGCAAAAACACCCTGGTCCTCAACCGCAAGGCCGGCAGCTACTTCTTCCTCAGCGAGTTGTTTGTCGACCTGCCGCTGCCCGTCGACCCGCCCCACAGCACAGAACATTGCGGGCGCTGCACCGCCTGCCTGGACATCTGCCCGACCAATGCCTTCGTCGGGCCTTATGTACTGGATGCCCGGCGCTGCATTTCCTACCTGACCATCGAACTCAAGAGCGCGATCCCCGAGGATCTGCGACCGCTGATTGGCAACCGGGTGTTCGGCTGCGATGACTGTCAGATCGTTTGCCCGTGGAATCGTTTCGCCAGGCCTTCAGCCGAAAGCGATTTCAAACCGCGCCATAATCTGGATAACGCCGAACTGGCCGAGTTATTTATGTGGGATGAGGATAAATTCCTCAGCAGCACCGAAGGCTCGCCCCTGCGCCGCGCCGGCTATGAGCGCTGGCTGCGCAACCTGGCCGTGGGCCTGGGCAACGCGCCCTCCAGCATTCCAGTGCTGGAAGCCTTGAAGGCGCGGCGGGACTACCCCTCCGAACTGGTCCGCGAACATGTGGAATGGGCGCTGAACCAGCACGCAACACGCTAGTGTTCGTCGTTGTAGACGAACTTGGGCATTTCCCAATGAAAGCGGATCGCCAGCAGGCGCAATAGAAAGCCGCTGAACAGGGTGAGCAGGATCGCCTGCTCGCTGGGCAGTTCCAGATAGAGACACAGCATGTAGCACCAGGCGGCGAGGAACGACACACTGGCATACAGTTCGCGACGGAAGATCAGCGGGATATCGTTACAGAAGATATCCCGCAGGATCCCGCCAAACACCCCGGTGATCACCCCGCTGACCGAGGCCACCAGCATGCCGTGGCCCATTTCCAGGGCCGTCATGCAGCCGATCAGGGTGAAGGCCACCAGGCCTACGGCATCCAGCGCCAGGAACAGCGAGCGCAGATGGCGCATCAAGGGCGCGATAAAGATCGTGACCAATGCCGCGACAGAGGTCAGCACCAGGTATTCCGGGTGCTTGACCCAGGTCAGCGGGTAGTGGCCAAGCAACACATCGCGCACCGAACCGCCACCCAGCGCCGTCACGCAGGCGATCAACACCACGCCAAACCAATCCATGCCGCGCCGACCGGCGGACAGGGCGCCGGTCATGGCTTCGGCGGTGATGGCGATGAGGTAGAGCATCAACAGCATGATGGCGATCCTTGCAAAGAGGCGCGCAGTCTAATCATTTGGCGGGGGCACCAAAAGGGGGCGCTCGGCGAAAGACCGAGCATGCCCACACTTGGAATGCGATCAAATGTGTGGCTTGCCTACGATAGCGGTAGGTCAGTCGAGACATCCTTGCTTGATCCACCGCCATCGCGGGCAAGCCCGCTCCCACAGGGGATCTGGGCAGGGCCACACAGCAACTGTGGGAGCGGGCTTGCCCGCAATGGCACCGGCCCTGGCGCCACGAACTCAAGCCTTGATGAAATGCTTGCGGTAATGCTGCAACTCGGCAATCGACTCGCGGATATCATCCAGTGCCAGGTGGGTACTGCCCTTGTGGAAGCTGTCTTTAACCTCCGGTGCCCAGCGCGCGGCCAGTTCTTTCAAGGTCGACACATCCAGGTTGCGGTAGTGGAAGTAGCTTTCCAGCTCCTTCATATGGGTATAAAGGAAGCGGCGGTCCTGGCAGATACTGTTGCCACAGATCGGCGACTTGCCCTTGGGCACCCACTGCTCCAGGAAGGCAATCGTCTGGGCCTGCGCCTCGGCCATGCTGATGCGGCTGTCGCGCACGCGCTGGGTCAGGCCCGAGTTGCCGTGGGTGCGGGTGTTCCACTCGTCCATGGTGGCCAGCACCGCGTCGCTGTGGTGGATGGCGATCACCGGACCTTCGGCCAAGGTGTTGAGGTTGCTGTCGGTGACAATGGTCGCCATCTCGATGATGACGTCGGTGTCAGGGTTCAGACCGGTCATTTCCAGATCGATCCAAATCAGGTTCTGTGGGTTTTGCATGTCGTGGTTCCTTGGCACCTTGGCGTAGCTGCGCAGTTTAGCAGGCCGGGCGTGCTAGACTCGCGACCGTTTTATCCAACCTTATGCATTATCGACACGGAACACCAATGGCCAAACGCCAGCTCAACCGCCGCCAAAACTGGCGCATCGAAAAGATCCAGGGTGAACGCGCTGCCCGCGCCGCCAAACGTGAATCCTCTGCCGTGGAAGCGCTGGAGGGTGGCGACCTGGGCCCCGAGCAAACGGGCCTGGTGATCGCGCACTTTGGGGTGCAGGTCGAAGTCGAAGCCCTGGAAGGCGAGCTGGCCGGTGCAGTGTTCCGCTGCCACCTGCGCGCCAACCTGCCGGCGCTGGTCACCGGCGACAAGGTGGTGTGGCGCGCCGGCAACCAGGGCATCGGGGTGATTGTCGCGCAACTGCCGCGCACCACCGAACTGCGTCGCCCGGACAGCCGTGGCCAACTCAAGCCGGTGGCGGCCAACGTCGACATGATTGTCATCGTCTTCGCGCCATTGCCCGAGCCCCACGCCAACCTGATCGACCGCTACCTGGTGGCCGCCGAACACGCCGGCATCCGCCCGCTGTTGCTGCTGAACAAATTCGACCTGATCGACGAACAGAACGCCCCGGCGCTCAATGCCTTGCTCTCGGTGTATCGGCAGTTGGGCTACCCGGTGCTGGAAGTCTCGGCGCACCATGGCAATGGCATGGAACAGCTGCAACAGCAGTTGGACGGGCGCATCAGCGTGTTCGTCGGCCAGTCGGGCGTGGGCAAGTCGTCGCTGGTCAACAGCCTGTTGCCGGAAGTCGAGACCCGCGTCGGCCCGTTGTCGGAACTGTCCGGCCAGGGTACGCACACCACCACCACTGCCCGCCTGTTCCACTTCCCAGGCGGTGGCGAACTGATCGACTCCCCCGGCATCCGTGAATTCGGCCTGGGCCACGTCAGCCGTGCCGATGTAGAAGCGGGGTTCATCGAGTTCAACGACCTGATCGGCACCTGCCGCTTCCGCGACTGCAAGCATGACCGCGAGCCAGGCTGCGCCTTGCTCAAGGCCCTGGAAGACGGGCGCGTGCAGCAGCAGCGGATGAACAGCTATCGCTCGATCATCGCCAGCTTGCCGGAGAGCAGTTACTGAGTGGCCACGCCTTGATACACATAAAGTGCAGCCTGCAACCCCCTACTCCATTGATTTAATAGGGGCCGGCATCAAGAATTCAGGACAACTGGGTGGCTCGTCGACACAAGCCAGCTTGAATTCGGAATTCCTGATGCCCATAATCACTCCGTTACCGGCGAAAGTCGGCAGGAGTCTGGATCCTTCCCGGAGTTGATCCAGCGGCGCAGAAGGGGCGAAGCAAGCTCCACTGCGTGTCGAATGAAGCCGCCTTCGGGCGGCTTTGCTTTTTACGGGACATTCGATTGACTCTCTACTATCACCCCAAACAAGGCGATATTCTTCTCTGCGATTTCACACGAGGCTTTGTCGCCCCTGAAATGCTGAAGATCCGCAAAGTCGTGGTGATATCCCCTACCGCCACCCACAATCGCAAGCTCTGCACTGTGGTACCTATTTCCTCTACCGCCCCCACAGTCCAGCATGACGGGCACCACCTACTGCACCTCAACCCACTTCAATCCGATGGCTACAAAGAGCTGTGGGTAAAGTGCGACATGATTTATACCGTGAGTTTCGAGCGCCTCGACAAACTCCATAGAAAGACCCGCTCCAAAGGTCGGGAGTACTTCGTACCCCGCCTGCAGACCGATGATATGAAAGGTGTGATCAGTGGCGTCAAAGCCTACCTCCCACTCTGAGCCTAAATAGGAAACGCCCCGACAGATCGGGGCGCTTTCATTGAGACGGTACACTTACGACCCTGTCGCAGGCACCGTAGGATCCTTCACCCCACCCTCATCAAACAGATTCAGCTTCTGCCGCAACTCATGGGCCGGCAACGGCTGCTGCTCTGGCGGCAACGCGTTCGGGTCCACCGGTACTTCACCCGGTGCGCCATCGCCCTGGGTCGGCACCGGCGGCGTGGCGCCCTGCTCACCCTCAATGGCGCGCTGGGCCTTTTTGGTCAGCACCACAATATCGATGCGTCGGTTGATCGGGTTGAACGGGTCCTGGGCATCAAACAGCTGCGATGAAGCAAACCCCACCACGCGCGCCACCTGGGTATCCGGATAGCTGCCGGCCACCAGGGCACGGCGGGCGGCGTTGGCGCGGTTGGCAGACAGCTCCCAGTTACCGAAATCACCCAGGCCCGAATATGGCTTGGCATCGGTGTGGCCGCTGACGCTGATCTTGTTCGGCACCGCCTTGATGGTGTCGGCCATGGCCAGCAGGATGTCTTCAAAGTAAGGCTTCAGGCGCGCACTGCCAGAGTCGAACATCGGTCGATTGGCAGCATCCATGATCTGGATACGCAAGCCGTCTGCGCTGATCTCGAAGTGGATCTGATCCTTGAATTTTTGCAGTTGCGGGTTCTCATCGACCTTGTTCTGCAATTCTTGCAGCAACAACTCCAGGCGCTCCTGCTCGACCTGCTCGGCCATGCTCTCGACGGTCTGGCGCTCGATCGGGATATTTTCCTGAGGCGCTTCGGTCTGCACCTCCGGGTTGATGGTGCGCTCGGGGGCCAACTCTGGCGAGCCGCCCAGGTCAATCACAAACGGCGTGCCGCTCTCGGAAAAGCCGATGGGATCCTTGAAATAGCCGGCAATGGCGATCTTTTGTTCCGGCGTCGCGGTGGACATCAGCCACAGCACCAAAAAGAACGCCATCATCGCCGTCGCAAAGTCGGCGAAGGCAATTTTCCAGGCGCCGCCGTGGTGCCCGGCAGCGAAGCGCTTGACGCGCTTGATGATGATTGGCTGGTTGTTTTCCATGGCTTAGCGACCGCGAACTGCTTGTTCCAGCTCGGCAAAGCTTGGACGGTGCTTCGGGTACAGGACCTTGCGCCCGAACTCAACCGCCAGGGACGGTGGCATGCCGGAGGCCGATGCCACCAGGGAAGCCTTGATCGCCTCGTAGACGTTCAGCTCTTCCTTGGCATCGTGGGCCAGGGAGGTGGCGAGCGGTCCAAAGAAGCCATAAGCCGCGAGAATACCGAAGAAGGTCCCCACCAAGGCGGCACCGACGTGCATGCCGATCGCCGCCTGGTCGCCTTCGCCCAGGGAGGCCATCGTCACCACGATACCCAGCACCGCCGCGACAATACCGAAACCGGGCATGCCGTCGGCGATACCGGTCACAGCATGGGCGGGGTGTTCGAGTTCTTCCTTGAGGCTGAACAGCTCCATGTCGAACAGGCCTTCGAGTTCATGCGGGGCCATGTTGCCGGAGGACATGATGCGCAGGTAGTCACAGACGTATGCGGTCATGCGGTCGTCCTTGAGCACGGTCGGGTACTTGGCGAAGATCGGGCTCGCCGCAGCGTCCTCGATATCGGCCTCGATGGCCATCATGCCTTCGCGGCGGCTCTTGTTGAGGATCTCGTAGACCAGGCCCAGCACTTCCAGGTAGAAGGTGTGGGAAAAGCGCGAGCTGAACATGCCCAGCGACTTTTTGACCACGTGCATGGTCATGTAGCCTGGGTTAGCCTGCAGGAAAGCGCCAAACGCCGCACCACCGATGATCAGCACTTCAAAGGGCTGGATCAGCGCAGCAATTTTACCGTGGGACAGAACATATCCGCCGAGCACACTTGCGATGACGACGATGATGCCGATAATTTTAGCCATAGGGGATGAGTACTTGCGCCGTCGGGTTCATGGACATATTCGGAAGATCTAAAAACTCTTCTTCTACTTATCGGCAAAACTGCGCCAGACTATAGCCCGTTAAGGCGAAAAGCCAGTTCGGCCCACTCCGGGCGTGTTGACCGCAAGTGATGATCGCGCCCCAATCATGGCAAACGAAACGACCGTTCCAACCTCCACACCCAACTCCCTGGCCGGCTGGATCAAGCGCCTGGACGGGGTTCACCTGCCCGTCCCGCAAGCGAGCCATGTTGCCGTGTGCAGAGCGATCGGCGACAGCCGCCGTTCGTTGCGAGATATTGCAGAGCTGATGCAAGACAGCCCGGCGCTGGTTTTGAGCGTTATGCGCGAAGCCAACAACCAGGCCCACGGCAGCCTGGCAGAACCTGCAGAAAACCTTGAAGTGGCGATCAACCGCCTCGGCTTGAAGCGCACCGAAGAACTGCTCGCGCGCCTGCCGTCAGTGCCGCTCAATGAAATCCCCGTGGCCCTGCGCCAACTGCAATTGATCAGCCAGCATGCCTCGCAACAGGCCAATGGCCTGTTCGCCAGCCGCCTGGCGCGGCTGTGGCAGGATATTCATTGGGGCAGCCTGCTGTTTCTCTCGCCGCTGTGGCCGATGGCCGTGGCCTACCCAAAGCTTTTGGAGGAATGGGAACTGCGGGTGATCCACAAGGGCCAATCAGCACGCAAGGTCGAACAGGAACTGTTCGGCGTGCGCCTGCTGGAGCTGTGCCTGGGGCTGACCGAGACCTGGCGCCTGCCGATCTGGGTGTCCCAGGGCTACCAACTGCTGCTCAAGGAACAACGCTTGCTGGTCAAGGCCCTGCACATCGCCCGCGATGAAGCGCCCTTGAGCCAGCAGCAAAAGCTCGATGACGACCCGACACTGCGCCGCTGGCTGAACCAGCCGGCCAACACCGTGTTGCTGGCCAACGGCATGGCACTGGCGGCCCAGGAGTCCTGGACCTGCCCGCACACCCAGCGCTGGCAATACCTCACCGCGCTGTATCTGCAACAACCGCTGGCCGACGTGCAGCAACAGGTGCACCAACAGGCCGTCATCAGCGCCCGCCATACCTTGACTGCCGGTCTCTGGCACCCGGCGTTGGCGCTGATCTGGCCGTGGCATGTGCAACGGGTGCACCGCGGCCTGCTGCCAGCACCGCCACCGACGGCCGAAGCCCTGGCGGTGTGGCGCAAGCGTTGCAGCGAGCTGTTGCTGGAACCCAGCCGCTTCGCCAATGCCATGCACCTGACCACTTGCGCCAAGGAGGCCCTGGTGGCCAGTGGCATGCAGCGTGTGATGCTGCTGATGGCGGACAAAGCGCTGGCCACTTTACGCGTACATCAGGTCGATGGCCTGCCCAGGGACGCCGCCAACCTGAGCCTTGAGGCCGCACACAGTACGCTGCTGCAACGCTTGCTGGAAAAATCTGCGCAAGTGCGCCTGACCCCGGACAACCACGCGCAATTTGCGGCGCTGCTGCCCGCTTCATTGCAGCGCCTGTTCGTCGGCGAGCACCTGCTGTTGCGCTCCCTGAGCTGTAACGGCCGGGTGGTGATGCTGATGATTGCCGACCAGGGTGGCGGGCCGTTCTCCGAAACCACTGTGCAGGCCTTCGGCAAAACCGCCCAATGCATCGAGAAAGCCCTGCACTGCTTTACCAACCGCACCACCTGATGCTTGCGTTACAATCGCCTTCTTTATATCGCCCAACCGCGTGCCCGGGAGACCTCATATGCCTGACTTTTCTGGCTTGCCGCTGGTAATCGAACCCAGCGACCTGCTTGGCCGCCTCGCCGCCGAGCCGTTGATTCTGGTAGACCTCACCAGCGCCGCCCGTTATGCCCAGGGGCATATCCCCGGCGCGCACTTCGTTGACCCCAAGCGCACCCAACTGGGCCAACCTCCGGCACCGGGGCTGCTGCCGGCCAAGGCCGACCTGGAGAAGCTGTTCGGCGAACTGGGTCACACCCCGGACGCCACCTACGTGGTGTACGACGACGAAGGCGGCGGCTGGGCCGGGCGGTTTATCTGGTTGCTCGACGTGATCGGCCACAAAAAATATCACTACCTTGATGGCGGCCTGCTGGCATGGCTGGATGAACAGCACCCCGTGTCCAGCGAGGCCACCGCAACCGTCGGCGGCCCAGTCAGCCTGACCCTGCACGACGAGCCCACCGCCACCCGCGAGTACCTGCAAAGCCGCCTCGGCGCTGCCGACCTGGGCATCTGGGATGCCCGTGGCCCGCTGGAGTACAGCGGCGAAAAAGTCCTCGCCGCCAAGGGCGGGCACATTCCCGGCGCAGTCAACTTTGAATGGACCGCCGGCATGGACAAGGCACGCAACCTGCGGATCCGCCGCGACATGCCGCAGATCCTCGAAGACCTGGGCCTGACCAAAGACAAAGAAATCATTACCCACTGCCAGACTCACCACCGTTCTGGCTTCACCTACCTGGTGGCCAAGGCGCTCGGTTATCCGCGAGTCAAAGGTTATGCCGGTTCCTGGGGCGAATGGGGCAACCACCCCGACACCCCCGTCGAGATTTAAGGTTTAAGGACAGTTCATGAAAAAGCGTTTGTTTATCCTCAGCCAGCACCTGCTGCCCCATCACCTGCTGTCGCGCCTGGCCGGCTGCATTGCCGAATGCCGCGTGCGCTGGTTCAAGAATGCCTTCACCACCTGGTTCGCCAAGCGCTACCAGGTGGATATGTCCCAGGCCCTGGTCGAGGATGTGACAGCTTACGAGCACTTCAACGCCTTCTTCACCCGTGCCCTGAAAGACGGCGCGCGCCCACTGGACCCAACCCCGGGCGCGGTGTTGAGCCCGGCAGACGGCGCCGTCAGCCAGCTCGGCCCGATCGAGCACGGTCGTGTGTTCCAGGCCAAGGGCCACAGTTTCAGTGTGCTGGAATTGCTCGGTGGCGACGCCGCCGTTGCCGCACCGTTCATGGGCGGCGACTTTGCCACCATCTACCTGTCGCCGAAGGACTACCACCGCGTGCACATGCCACTGGCCGGCACCCTGCGGGAAATGGTCTATGTGCCTGGGCGGATTTTCTCGGTCAACCAGACCACCGCCGAAAACGTGCCGGAGCTGTTTGCGCGTAACGAGCGTGTTGTCTGCCTGTTCGATACCGAACGCGGCCCGATGGCCGTGGTATTGGTGGGCGCGATGATTGTGGCGTCGATTGAAACCGTATGGGCCGGGCTGGTGACGCCGCCCAAGCGCGAGCTGAAAACCGTACGCTACGACGAAGCCGCCCGTGCACCGATCTTTCTGGAAAAAGGTGCGGAACTGGGGCGCTTCAAGCTGGGTTCGACGGCTATCGTGCTGTTTGGGCCGGATCAGGTGAAGTGGGATGAAGAACTGGTGGCGGGAACGCCAGTGCAGATGGGCCAGGGTATCGCGCTGCCAAAAGCCTGATCCCCCAAAAACCTGAAGCTGGAACCCAATCAATGTGGGAGCTGGCTTGCCTGCGATAGCGATGGTGAATCCAACACCGCTATCGCAGGCAAGCCAGCTCCCACATTTTTAAACGCATTTCAACACTAGGGTCGGATTGTTACAGCTGGCCGTCGCGGTCGCGAAAGCCCAACAGATACAACACACCGTCCAGCCCCAAGGTCGAAATCGCCTGCTTGGCCGACTGCTTGACCAGCGGCTTGGCACGGAACGCCACGCCCAGCCCGGCGATAGCCAGCATCGGCAAGTCATTGGCGCCGTCGCCGACCGCAATGGTTTGCTCCAGACGCAAGCCTTCCTTGTGCGCCAACTCCCGTAGCAGATCAGCTTTGCGCTGCGCATCGACAATCGGCTCGACCGCCACGCCCGTCACCTTGCCATCCACCACTTCCAGCTCGTTGGCGAATACATAGTCGATGCCCAGCTTGGCCTGCAATTGCTTGGCAAAGTAGGTAAAGCCGCCCGAGAGGATCGCGGTCTTGTAGCCCAGGCGCTTGAGCTCGGCGAACAGGGTCTCGGCACCTTCGGTCAAGCGCAGGGAGGCGCCGATGGCGTCGAGGACGCTGACGTCCAGGCCCTTGAGCAGCGCCAGGCGCTCCTTGAAGCTGGCGCGAAAGTCCAACTCACCCGACATCGCGCGCTCGGTGATCGCAGAAACTTGCTCGCCAACGCCCGCAGCCTTGGCCAACTCATCGATGACTTCGGCTTCGATCAGGGTCGAGTCCATGTCGAATACCGCCAGGCGCCGGTTACGGCGGAACAACGAGTCTTCCTGGAAGGCGATATCCACGTTCAGTTCCTGGGCCACGCTGAGGAACTCGGCGCGCAAGGCCTGGGGATCGGCCGGTTCACCGCGCACAGAGAACTCGATGCAGCCCTTGCCCTGGTCCGCCGGCATGTCCAGCGGCATACGGCCCGACAAACGGTCGATATGATCGATATTCAGGCCATATTGCGCAGTGATCGAGCTGACCCGCTGCAATTGTTCAGCAGTCACCCGGCGCGTCAATAGCGTGACGATATGGCGCTTTTTACCTTGGCCAGCGACCCAATGCTGGTAATCCTCCTCGGAAACCGGGGTGAAACGTACCTGCTGATCCAGCTTATAGGCCGTAAACAGGATGTCCTTGAGCACGGACGAGGCCTGTTCGGTACTCGGGATCTCGACCAGGATGCCAAACGACAAGGTGTCGTGGATCACGGCCTGGCCAATATCGAGGATGGTCACGCCACCCTGGGCCAGGACACCGGTAATGGCTGCGGTAAGACCCGGACGATCTTCGCCGGTGATGTTAATCAGGACAATTTCGCGCAAAGCGCACCCCCGAGCTGGAAAAAAACCGCATTCTACCCACTTTCAGTGACCATCGGGCACAGCCAGCGCTTTGCCGGTCTTGGGCCTGTCGCTATACTGCGCGTCAACTTCACGGACCAAGAGCCGAGCGCAAGTGAACCGGCCCACGCCAGTAAAAACCGATAACTTCTTCCTGCTGATCTTCCGGGCACTGCGCCATCGCCGTGTACCGATCGCATTACGCATTGCCAGCCATAACGTGATCCTGGTCGCCCTGGCCCTGGTGATCTACGCCTGCGTGATGGGTTTGCAGTTCAAACAGGCCATGCACGAGCAAGCCGACGCCCTGGGCGAGAGTTTGACGACCCAGACCGCCACCTCGGCGACCGAGCTGTTGGTGTCCAATGACATTCTCAGCCTCAACGTGCTGCTCAATAACCTGACCAAGAACCCGCTGGTGGCCCACGCCGCCATCTACAGCGTGGACAACCGGATCATGGCCGAAGCCGGGCAACGCCCGAAAAACGGCCTGCTGGGTGAGGCCGAAGGCCTGTACCAGAGCAATATCACGTTTCAGGATGTGAAGGCCGGCCAATTGCGCATCAGCCTGGACATGCAACAGTTCCAGCAGCCGATGACCATCAGCCTGCAAAGCATGGGCATCCTCAGCGCGATCCTGCTGGCCTTGGCCCTGGCCTTGAGCCTGCGCCTGGGCCGGCATATCTCCACGCCCCTGATGCAACTGCGTATCTGGCTGCGCGACATCGACGAACACACCCCGGCCACCGACCGCCAGGATGAGATCGGCGACCTTGCCCGCCAGCTGCACACCAGCTTTGCCCCGGAGCCGGTCGTGCCCGAAGCCAAGCCTGAGCCGGAGTTCGACGACACCGACTACGATGACGAACCCGAGTTCGAGGTGCGCAACCTGCGCGACCCGGGTTTCGACGAGCCGGCACCGGTGGCGGGCCTCAAGCCCGTAGCGCGCACAGCCATCAAGGCCGACGAAGACAGCCTGGACGATGACGACCCGTTTGCCGACCTGCGTGACGAGTCGGCGCCAAGCCCGGTGGTCGCGCCCAAGCCTGCCGCAGTCCACAACAGCCAGCCCCAGCACAGCGCGGTACTGGCCGTGCAACTGGGCGCCCAGGAGCAATTGCGCCGCCTGCCACGGGCCCGCCTGACCGAGCTGCTGGAACGCTATCGCGACTGCCTCGACCAGGCAGCCTCGCTGTACCAGAGCGAGCTGCACACCCTCAACGATGGCAGCACGCTGATGCTGTTCCACAGCGAAGACAGCGGCGAAGACTACCTGACCAATGCCATTTGCTGCGGTGAGCTGCTGCGCGCCCTGGGCCATGCCTTGCAGATCGAAGTCGCCGACAGCGGCATCACCCTGCAACTGCAACTGGGCCTGACCTTGGGCGACGATCTGTATGGCATGAGCCAGATCGACCTGCTGCTCACCGAAAACGCCCAGGACGCCCTGGCCTTGTCGCAACACAGCCGCAACCTGTTGCTGGTGGAGCGCAAGATCAGCGACGACGCCTTGATCCGCCAACGAGCACGCATCCGCCCGATTGCCAGCCCGGAAGGCGCGTGCTGTGTAGAGCGGTTGATGGAGCCTTACCCGTCGATGCTGGAGCGCCAGTTGGCGCGGATGCATGAGACCCGGAACAAGCCCTAAACAACACGGCGGGCTTGTGTGGGAGCGGGCTTGTCGGGTCGCCGCATCGCCGCGATGGCGGCGAATCAGTCAACCAAGATGTCGACTGACACACCCCTATCGCGGGCAAGCCCGCTCCCACATTTGATCTGCGCCAAACAAAAAGGCCCGCTTACTCAGCGGGCCTTTTATTTGGCTACGATCCAGGTCAGAACCTGAACACTTCCATGTCCGTGCGAATCGGCGAAGCCATCGGGATCTTCGGCTTTTCCGGGGCCGCCGGCTTGGCCGGCGCCGGGGCCTGCTTACGGGGGGCCTCGGCAATCGGTGGCTGGTTGGCCAACGGCTTGAGGGCTACCGACAACTGTTCTGCCAAACGCTGCAACAACACACCCTGGGCCTGGACCTGGGACGCAGTGCTGCCGGCATGTTGCTCCTGCAGATGCACGATGCGGTTGTCCCGCACCTGGCCGCGGCGGTCGATCAAGCGCCATTGCGCGTCCAGGATCGCCGGCTGCGAAGCCCCGGAATCCAGGCGCGTGATGGTCAGCAACACCTGCACATCGGGGGAGAAGCTGGTAGGCGCTGGCGACAGCACCACACGCTGGCTGTCCAGATGGCCGGCCACCTGGCGCAGCATCAACTGGTTGATATCCGACGACAGGCTACCGGCCCAACGGCCGTCGATGGAGCCTTGCAGGCTGCCATCGTCCTGGCGTTGCAGCAGGGTTTCGCGTTGCAGGTAATCGGCAACCACGACTGGCCCGAGCAAGACGGCCATGCCAGCACTTTGCGCTGGCTGCGCCGGATTCCCGCTATCTAGCTGGTACAGCGACACCGGTTGGTGCGTCGTGCAACCCGCCAACCCCAAAAGGCCAGCGAGCATCAGAAATAAAGGAAGGCGTGGAGCAGTCATCATCCCATCCAGGTGGCTGCCACAAGGCAAACCACAATGTAATACTAAAAATAACCTATACGCGCTCAGCCACGCCGGCGCTGGAAAGGCCATATCATCCGTGAATATGCGCCATGACTCCAGCGCGAAAGCGCCGATCTACACGTTAAATCGTAGATCGGGCGCTCTATATCGCCTTAAGCGGGTGTCTCTACCAACAATGCATCCACCCGCTGGAAGCCACGGGGCAATTTGTTCCCGCGTCGTCCACGCTCGCCCTTGTAATGCTCAAGGTCGTCAGGACGCAGCGACAGCGTGCGTTTGCCGGCCTGCAGCACCAGGGTCGAGCCCTCCGGGATCACGGCGATGTCGGTCACATACTCTTCGCGACTGGCCACCCGTTCCCCGGGAATCCCAATGATCTTGTTGCCCTTGCCCTTGCCCAGTTGCGGCAGGTCGCTGATCTTGAACACCAGCAAGCGCCCTTCGGTGGTCACCGAGGCCAGCCAATTGCCCTCGCGGTCCTCGACCGGACGCGGCAGGATCACCTTGGCGTTGTTCGGCAGGCTCAGCAACGCCTTGCCCGCCTTGTTCTTGGCCTGCAAGTCCTCGCCCTTGACCACAAACCCGTAGCCGGCGTCGGAGGCGATGACGTACAGCGAGTCATCATCGGGCAGCAAGACACATTCAAAACTCGCCCCTGGCGGCGGTGTCAGGCGGCCGGTCAGCGGTTCGCCCTGGCCCCGCGCAGACGGCAAGGTATGGGCCGGCACCGAATAACTACGCCCGGTGGAGTCGATAAACACCGCAAACTGGTTGGAACGCCCGGCTGCGGCGGTCTTGAACCCATCGCCGGCTTTGTACGACAAGCCAGTGGCATCGATATCATGCCCCTTGGCGGAGCGAACCCAACCCTTTTCCGACAGAACGACGGTAATTTTCTCGTTGGGCAACAGCTCGGTTTCTGTCAGGGCCTTGGCTTCCGCGCGCTCGACAATCGGCGAACGGCGGTCGTCGCCATAGGTCTCGGCATCTTTGATCAGTTCGCTGCGCACCAGCTTCTTGAGCTTGGCTTCGCTGCCCAGCAGGGCTTGCAGCTTGGCTTGCTCCTTGAGCAACGCGTCCTGTTCGTCGCGCAGCTTCATCTCTTCCAGGCGGGCCAACTGGCGCAGGCGGGTATCGAGGATGTAGTCGGCCTGGATCTCGCTCAGTTCGAAACGCGCGATCAACTCGGCTTTCGGGTGCTCGGCGGTACGGATGATGTGGATCACTTCATCCAGGTTGAGGTAGGCGATCAGCAAGCCGTCCAACAGGTGCAGGCGGCGCTCGACCTTGTCCAGGCGGAACTGCAGGCGGCGGCGCACGGTATTGACCCGGAACTCCAACCACTCCACCAGCAGGTTGCGCAGGTTTTTCAGCTGCGGCTTACCATCCAGGCCGATGATGTTGACGTTGACCCGGTAGCTGGACTCCAGCTCGGTGCTGGCAAACAGATGCTGCATCAGCACTTCGTGATCGACCCGGCTATTGGTCGGGATAATCACAATGCGGCAAGGGTTCTCATGGTCGGACTCATCACGCAGGTCCGCCACTTGCGGCAGCTTCGAGGGCTTGGCCTGCATCAGCGCGGCAATCTGTTCCAGCACCTTGGCGCCGGAGACCTGGTGCGGCAAGGCGGTGACGATGATGTCGCCATCTTCGATGTGGTACACCGCGCGCATGCGCACCGAGCCCTTGCCGGTCTCGTACATCTTCAGCAGGTCGGCACGCGGGGTGATGATTTCTGCTTCGGTCGGGTAGTCCGGGCCCTGGATATGCTCGCACAGTTGCTCAACGGTGGCCTTGGGCTCATCGAGCAGGCGCACGCAGGCGGTGGCCACTTCACGCAGATTGTGCGGCGGCACGTCGGTGGCCATGCCCACGGCGATGCCGGTGGTGCCGTTGAGCAGGATATTGGGCAGGCGCGCCGGCAATACCAGTGGCTCGTCGAGGGTGCCGTCGAAGTTCGGGCCCCAGTCTGCCGTGCCCTGGCCCAGCTCGCTGAGCAGCACTTCGGAGTAGCGCGACAGCCGCGCCTCGGTGTAACGCATGGCGGCGAAGGACTTGGGATCATCCGGCGCACCCCAGTTGCCCTGGCCATCGACCAGGGTATAGCGGTAGCTGAACGGCTGGGCCATCAGCACCATGGCTTCGTAGCACGCCGAGTCGCCGTGGGGGTGGAACTTGCCGAGCACGTCACCGACGGTACGCGCCGACTTCTTGTGCTTGGAGTCCGCGTCCAGGCCCAACTCACTCATGGCGTAGATAATGCGCCGCTGTACCGGTTTCAGGCCGTCGCCGATATGCGGCAAGGCACGGTCCATGATCACGTACATGGAGTAGTTGAGGTAGGCATTTTCGGTGAAGTCAGCCAGCGACCGGCGCTCTACGCCGTCTAAGCTGTCTGCAAGGATGTCACTCATGCGGGCCTCATCATTGTCTGGTCTGGCGCAGCAGCAAGGTGCCGCCACGCTGGGTAAATTCAAGTTGTTTCAATGCACTCATGCCCAACAGCACTTGCTCGCCACCCAGGCCCGGCGCCACCAGGGCGCGCACATCCTGCAGGACGATATCCCCCAACTGCAGGCGGTCGAGGTGGGTGCGGTAGCCCTGGCTACGGCCGTTGGCGGTGCTCAAGGTCACCGGCAAACCGCGCTTGAGCCCCAGGCGTTCGGCCAACTCGGCCGGCACCGCCACGTCGGTGGCGCCGGTGTCGAGCATGAACTCCACCGGTTGGCCGTTGATCTGGCCAGTGGCGACAAAATGCCCCTGGCCGTTGCCGACCAGTTTCACTTCGATATAACCCTCGTGTTGCTGTGAGACGACCACGGCATTGGGGTTTTCCTGCCGCGCCTCCCATTGCCCGAAAAACCGCGTGGCCAGAAACAGCCCCGCGCCCCAGGCCACGAACATCAACACCCGCCCGGCACGCTTGCCCGGTGGTTGTGCACTCATGGCTGGGCACCCCAGCCACCGGCCGGGGCGGCGAAACGATAGACCATCGGGCGTTTTTCACCATCGGCCCGGGCGCCGAAATTATTGTCGATGCCAATCCAGGCCCCCTCGGCGTCAATCAGCAAAGCTTCCGCCAGGCCGTAGCTCTGGGGGTAACGTCGATGCGGCACCAGGGCGTCATCGGCGTAGGACCAGCACTGCTCGATCTTGGCCGTCACGCTGTCGCGCCGGCAAATCTGGAACACGTTGCGCTCCAGGGTAAACAGCTTGCCATTGAACAACGCCAGGTCGGAAAAGTCCTTGGACACCGCCTTGGCCCCCGGAAACTGCGCCGGCTGCATTTCCTGGCCGGCCTCGCTCAGCAGCACGCACGGGCCATCACAGTCCCACACGCTTTGCCCGCGCTTGATCGAGATCAGCCCACGCCGCTCACGCTCGGCCGCCAGCCAGATCTGATTGCCCTCGGGGTTGATCGCCAAGCCCTCAAATAACGCATTGAAGTGCAGCAACAGGCCACTGGCCCGGGCCTCGCGGACCATGCCGGGGGCGATCTTCAACCACTGCGGTGCACCCGTGGCCGGCACTTGCAGCACCGCCGCATGGGCTTCGCTGACGATATAGCGATTACCCGCAGCGTCACAGCTGATGCCTTCAAAGTCCAGGTCGCCGCCACGAATCACCGACGCCGCCGTGGTGCGCGCACGCAAGCCCCAGGGCAGGCCCGATTCGGGCACCGGCGGCACGTCGAGCTTTACCGCCTCGGCCTGCCAGGTATCGGCGCGGGTATCGAGGCGGTAGATCTGGTCGTCGTCGCGGTCAGAGACCGTCCACAACTCTTTGCCGCACAAGGCCAGGCCCGACAGATTGCCGCCGCGCATGCCGTCTACCGGATGTTCGGACAGCAATTTGAGCTCGACCGCGGGCTGGGCAACCACCGGGGTCGCTGCCAACCCGCTCAACAACAGAATCGCCAGGGCGAAACCGCTGCGCATCAGCCCAAGACCTCGGCCAGGTTGCCTTTGGATTCCAGCCAGGCCTTGCGGTCGCCGGCGCGCTTCTTGGCCAGCAACATGTCCATCATTTCCGAGGTGGCGGCGTAGTCTTCCAGGGTCAACTGCACCAGGCGCCGGGTGTTCGGGTCCATGGTGGTTTCGCGCAGTTGCGGCGGGTTCATTTCACCCAGGCCCTTGAATCGGGTGACTTGTGGTTTGCCGCGCTTTTTCTCGGCCACCAGGCGGTCGAGGATGCCGTCGCGCTCGGCTTCGTCCAGGGCGTAGTAGATTTCTTTGCCCAGGTCGATACGGTACAGCGGCGGCATGGCCACGTAGACGTGACCGGCATCCACCAGCGGGCGGAAATGCTGGACGAACAGGGCGCAAAGCAACGTGGCGATGTGCAGGCCGTCGGAGTCGGCGTCGGCGAGGATGCAGATCTTGCCGTAGCGCAACTGGCTCATGTCCTCGGCGCCCGGATCGACGCCAATGGCCACGGCGATGTTGTGCACTTCCTGGCTGGCCAGCACTTCGCTGCCATCGACTTCCCAGGTATTGAGGATCTTGCCGCGCAGCGGCAGGATCGCCTGGAATTCCTTGTCCCGCGCCTGCTTGGCCGAACCGCCGGCGGAATCACCTTCGACCAGGAACAGTTCGGAGCGCATCGGGTCCTGGCCGGCGCAGTCCGCCAGCTTGCCCGGCAGTGCCGGGCCCTGAGTGATGCGCTTGCGCTCGACCTTTTTACTGGCCTTGAGGCGCCGCCCGGCGTTGTTGATCGCCAGTTCCGCCAGGGCCAGGCCCAGTTCCGGGTGCTCGTTGAGCCACAGGCTGAACGCGTCCTTGACCACGCCCGAGACAAACGCCGCCGCCTCGCGGGACGACAGGCGCTCCTTGGTCTGGCCGGAGAATTGCGGCTCCTGCATCTTCATCGACAGCACAAAGGCGATGCGTTCCCAGACGTCTTCCGGCGCCAGCTTCACCCCACGCGGCAACAGGCTGCGGTATTCGCAGAATTCGCGCATGGCATCCAGCAAGCCCTGGCGCAGACCATTGACGTGGGTCCCGCCCTGGGCGGTGGGGATCAGGTTGACGTAGCTTTCCTGCACACTGTCGCCGCCCTCGGGCAACCACAGCAAGGCCCAGTCCACGGCCTCCTTGTTACCGGCCAGGCTGCCGCAGAACGGCTCGTTGGGCAGGCGCTCGAACTCGCTGACCGAGTCTTCGAGGTAGGAGCGCAGGCCGTCTTCGTAGTGCCACTCGACCTTTTCGCCGGTGCCTTTGTCTTCAAAGCTGACCAGCAAACCCGGGCACAACACGGCCTTGGCCTTGAGTACGTGCTTGAGGCGGCTGATGGAGAACTTGGGGGAGTCGAAATATTTCGGGTCCGGCGCAAAGTACACACTGGTGCCGGTGTTGCGCTTGCCGACCGTGCCGACCACTTCCAGCTCGGTGGCCTTGTAGCCATCGGCGAAGGTCATCTGGTATTCGTTGCCGTCGCGCTTGACCTTGACCCGCACCTGCGTGGACAGGGCGTTGACCACGGAAATACCCACACCGTGCAAGCCGCCGGAAAACTGGTAGTTCTTGTTGGAGAACTTGCCGCCGGCGTGGAGCTTGGTGAGGATCAGCTCGACACCCGACACGCCCTCTTCGGGGTGGATGTCCACCGGCATGCCGCGCCCGTCGTCGGACACTTCCAGGGAGTGGTCGGCATGCAGGATGACCTGGACCGACTTGGCGTGCCCGGCCAAGGCTTCGTCGACGCTGTTGTCGATGACTTCCTGGGCAAGGTGATTCGGCCGACTGGTGTCGGTGTACATGCCGGGGCGTTTGCGCACCGGGTCGAGGCCCGAGAGGACTTCGATGGCGTCGGCGTTATAAGAGCTAGCGCTGGGAGTGGCCATGGGGTCTCGTCGTGAGTCGTTCGATTAAAAAGTAACCTGCGGTTTCACAATGCGGTGAAATCGAAGGATTGGTACTGATCTGCGCCAATGCCGGCAAAACTCAACAGCGCCGGCAACTGTCGGCCAAAGCCCTGGTAACTGTGGTCGCCGCCGGCCTGGATACGCAAGGCGCAGGCCCGGTAATACTGCTCGGCGAGGCGATAATCCAGTGTTTCGTCCCCGGTCTGCAACCACACCTGATAACGCTGGGCATCCTGGGGCGCTGCAACCTCAAGCGCAGCCAGGGCCGCGACGTGATCGAGGGTCAGTTCCCAGGTTTCACCGGTGTAGAGGTTCTGCTGGGGGCCCAGGTAACCGTCGAACATGCGATGGGGGCTGACCGCCGGGTTGACCAGCAGGGCCTTGAGGCCATGGCGTTCGGCAAGATGGGTTGCATAGTAGCCGCCGAGTGAGCTGCCGACCAGCAGCGGCCGCCCCAGCTCGCTGATCGCCTGCTCCAGCTGGGCAATCGCCTGGCGTGGGTGGTGATGCAAGGCCGGCACCCGCAGTTGGCCAGCCAGACCGAGGCTGTCCATCACGCCCATCAGTTGGCTGGCCTTGGTCGAGGCCGGCGCACTGTTGAAACCGTGGATATACAAGATCGAAGCGGACATGCCGGGCTCTCCGTGCGTTATCAGCCAAAGGGGCGCAGTTTACAGGGAACGGGGGGGTTGTGGGTGCAGCCCATCGCCGCTGGCGGTACTATCGGTTGCGCCGCGTTGATGAGCCGCCAGGCAGGAAAACCGCATGCAACTTGAATGGCTTGAGGATTTTATCGAACTGGCCCGCACCCGCAGCCTGTCGCGGGCCGCCGAAAATCGCTGTGTCACGCACCCGGCGTTCGGCCGACGGATCCGGGCGCTGGAGGAATGGGTCGGCACGCCATTGATCGAGCGCAAACAGCCCCTGTCACTGACGCCTTGCGGCGTGCTGTTCCTGGATGCCGCCACGCAATCCCTGCAATTGCTGAACACCGTCAGGGCGCAATTCAAAGGCAGCCCCCTGAGCCGCGACGAGCCTGTACGGATCGCCACCGGCCGGACCCTGGCCAGTGATTTTTTCCCGGACTGGTACGAGTCACTGCACCAGCGCCTGGGCAACTTTGCGGTGTCATTGGTCACCAGCGGGGCGCAAGAAGCGATCAGCAAGTTGGCCGCCGGCGACGTCGACCTGCTGTTGAGCTTTTCCAGCCCATTGACCCAGACGCTGTTGGACCCGGAGCGTTTCGACTCCCGGGTACTGGCCCGTGAGGAACTGCTGCCGGTCAGCGCGCCGGACGCCAAAGGTCAAGCGCGGCAGCACATATCCGCCAGCCACAGCGCCCTGAGCATCCCCTGGCTGGCCTTCTCGCCCTCCCTGGCCCTGCGCGGCGTGCTGGCCCAACACCTTGAGCGGCTGCCCCAGCACCTGGCATTGCGCATGGTCTACCAGGCTGATTCCTATGACGCCATTCTGGAAATGGCCAAGCGCGGCAGAGGCCTGGCGTGGCTGCCGCGCATGGTGGTCAAGGCTGCGCTGGCCTGCGGCGAGCTGGTGATTGCAGGCGGCCCCGAGTTTCACGTCGGCTTCGACGTCTCGCTGCATCGCCTGCGCACCAACCAGAGCGAAATGGTCATGAGGATCTGGGAAGGCCTGTGACGCGGTCGTGGCCTCAACGTCAAGATGCGTAAAACCCAACGCCTACCGGCCCCGTGCCAAAACAGCTCAAACCTGTGCCGAAACGGCAATTGCCGTTCGTGCGCACTTGATTCACTTTCATCCGGGCTTTCACCCATAACAATTAATGCCTTCGATCTCGCCAGGCCGCGCTGCGGTTCGGCGAATCCGAATGCCAACAGTGAAACAGACCTGGTGCACACTCATGACAGTCCCATCATCCGCCCTATCATCGGCACAGGCTCCAACCCAGCGAGGCCCATGGAAAGAGATCATCGCTGCCAGTGTCGGCAACGCGTTGGAGTTTTATGATTTATTGATCTACGGCTACTTCGCGGTGGTCATCGGCAAACTGTTTTTCCCGTCGGATAACGAAACCACTTCATTGTTGCTGGCCGTAGGTTCGTTCGGCATTTCCTTCCTGATGCGCCCGCTGGGCGCCATTGTGCTCGGCGCCTACACCGACCGGGCCGGGCGAAAGGCCTCGTTAACGATGTCGATCATGATCATGCTGATCGGCACCGCAATAATTACCTTCGCCCCGACCTACGAGCAGATCGGCCTGGCCGCGCCGCTGTTGATCATCGTTGCGCGCATGCTCCAGGGGTTTTCTACGGGCGGTGAGTTTGGGGCGGCGACTGCGTTTATGGTCGAGCACGCCGATACCAAGCGCCGGGGGTTCTTTGCCAGCTGGCAGTTGTCGACCCAGGGACTGGCGACGGTTTTGGCCGCGGGTGTCAGTGCACTCCTCAGTTATGTGCTGTCGGACGTGCAGTTGAACGACTGGGGGTGGCGTGTGGCATTCGGCTTCGGCCTGCTGATCGGGCCCGTGGGTTTCTATATTCGTACGCAAATCGATGAAACCCCGGACTTCAAGAAAAGCGCCGCCAGCACAGCGCTCAAGACACCGCTGCGAGACGTGCTGGTCAAAGGGCACGTCAGCCTGTTGCTGGCTATCGGCGTGGTGGCCGGAGCGACCGCATTCAACTATGTACACAAGCTGTACATGCCGATCTATGCCTTTAAACAACTGAATATCACGGCCACTTCGTCGTATCTCGGCGCCCTGATGACCGGCATCACGCTGATGCTCATGGCCCCGGTATTTGGCGGTTTATCCGATCGCCATGGACGGTTTCGGGTACTGACCATCGCCTTGCTGATTACCGGGCTGTCGTCTTATCCGATGTTCGCACTGCTCAATGCCTTCCCCAGTTTTTCTACATTGCTGGTCGTGCAAGCGCTTGTCGGGTTGTTGATCGCCGCCTGCCTGGGACCGATCCCGGCGATGCTGGCCGATATCTTCCCCACCAGCATTCGCGGGACCGGCCTGGCGCTGAGCTACAACTTTTCCGTCACCCTGTTTGGTGGTTTCGCACCGTTGATCGTGACCTGGATGATCGACGCCAGCGGCAGCAAGCTGGCCCCCAGTTTTTATGTGATGACGACCATTTTGATCAGCGTACTGGCGATTGTCTGCCTGGGCCGACGCATGCGCGGCACCCAGCCAAGCGCCAATTAAGCCAATGCTTGCTGCTTGTCGCGCCCTAATCCCGCGCGACAAGTGCCCCCACCGGTCAGTTGGAGACTGAAATGAAAACCCTTGAGCAGGTTCGTGCAGCACTCAAACCCTACCCCGTGGAAGTCCGGTTCCCTGACCTGAGCCAATGGAAAACCGGCAACGCTGGAATCGACTATATCCACAGCTTCGACAGCGGCAAGCCAGGGCCCCATGTGCTGATCATGGCGCTGACCCATGGCAATGAAGTCAGCGGAGCAATCGCGGTGGACACCCTGTTGCGCAGCGGGGTGCGCCCGCGCCAGGGGCGATTGTCGCTGGGGTTCGCCAATATAGAGGCCTATCAACGCTTCGACCCACAGGACATCGATGCGGCCCGCTTTATTGACGAGGACATGAACCGCGTCTGGCTGCCCGCAACCCTCGACGGCCCGCGCGACTCCGCCGAATTGCGCCGCGCACGGGAGTTGCGACCGCTGATCGACAGTGTGGATTTGCTGCTCGATATCCACTCAATGCACGAAGAATCCCCGCCGCTGATGATGTGCGGCGCCTGCGCCAAAGGCCTGGCGTTCGCCCAATCATTAGGTGTACCGGCAACCATCGTCGCGGACGCCGGCCATGCCAACGGCCAGCGCATGCGGGACTACGGCGGGTTTGGCGATGCCGCCAGCCACAAAAATGCGCTGCTGATCGAGACCGGCCAGCATTTTTCGAAAAAAAGCGAATACGTCGCCCACGATGTGGCGGCACGTTTCCTGATCGCGACTGAAACAGTCGCCGAAACCGACGTGTCGAGGTTTCTGCGCCAGGAAAACCCCGCGCCCCAGCAATGCCTGCAAGTCACCGAGCCCGTCGTCGCCCTCGGTATGGACTTCCGTTTCACCGATGACTTCCGTGGCCTGGAACGGATCACTCACGCAGGAACGGTGATCGCCCGGGACGCTCAGCGCGAAATTGTCACGCCGTACGACAACTGCGTGCTGATCCAGCCTTCGCTGCGGCATCTGGGGCCAGGCGTTACGGTGGTGAGGTTAGCGCGGGACTACCCTCAATAGATCAGTAGCCATTGCTACCGTAATCGACGGTGAATACAAACCCCTGGACCCGCTCCACGCCGGTTTCCAACCGGCCATCGGCATGCAAACGCAGCCAGCGATAGCCGGGGGCCTGTTCGCTGACCTGGAAATCCTCACTGCCCGGGGCGAACTGGATGCAGGTCGACGGCGACGCCAACAGGCGCACGCCCTGGCGCTCCCGGTCGATTTCCTGGTGCACATGCCCCCACAGCACCGCCCGCACCTGGGGAAAGCGGTCGAGCACGGCAAACAGCGCCTCGGGATTGCGCAGGCCGATCGGCTCCATCCAGGCGCAACCAATGGACACCGGGTGATGGTGGAAGCACACCAGGTGATGGCGGCCCGGTGCTTCGCTCAAGGCCTGGGCCAAGCGTTGCAATTGCACATCCGCCAGATAACCCGGCACCGAGCCCGGCACGGCGGAGTCCAGCAAAATGACCCGCCAGTTGCCCACATCCACCACCGGCTCCAGCAGCGCGCTGCCCATGGTCGCCTGGGCCATGACCTGCGGTTCATCGTGGTTGCCCGGAATCCAGCGCGCCGGGGCGCCGATCTGCTGGCTCAGGTCGCGAAACTGTTGGTAGGACTCAAGTGTGCCGTCCTGGGACAGGTCGCCGGTGGCCAGCAGCAAATCAATCTGCGGCTGCTGGGCCAGGACCAGGTCAATCACCCGTTGCAGGCTGTCGCGGGTATTCATGCCCAGCAGCGTGCCGCCGGCCTCGGCAAACAGGTGGCTGTCGGACAGTTGCACCAGCAACACCGGCACATCAGGGTTCACGGTGGATACGCTCGGCAAGGCGTTCTCCCAGGGCAATCACGAAAAAGGGACAATAGGCGCAATTATGCTGGGGCAGGACACAAAGAGGAAACCCGTGAAGCGCACGCCGTTCACCTCTAGCGCACGACTTCAAACTCATGGCCCAGGGCCAGGCAATGGCTCAACCATTCGCCGAGAAACACATTGAGCTGGGCTTTCTCATCGGGCTGGTGCATGAACACATTGGGGTAAGGATAGATGCTGCGAAAGCGCCGCGCATGTTCGGCGCTGACCACTTCGGCCATCCGCGCATCGTGGTACACCTGCACTTCCAGCTGCGGCACCGGCAGCCACGGCAGGCTGTGTTCCTGGCGCACGCGCAGGGTGCTGGTGTACGGGCAGGTGAGGATGACTTCCAGGTTCAGCACGCCGAGCATCTGGTCGCCGTGGGTCACGGCGATCCGTCGCGCTTCGGGCGTGTGGCGCATGTCCGGCAACAGGCGCATCAGCCGTGCATAGTTGGCCTCGCAAGCAGCTTGCAAGCCGATCAGGTCGACCCGGTAGCGTTCCCGTGCCTTTACTGCCATAACCCCCTCACTTCCGCGCGATTAAGCGCAAGCCATTGCAGGGCGATAATGCTGGCTGCGTTGGAAATCTTACCGTCGCGTACCGCTTGCAGGGCGTCTTCAAAGGCCCAGACGGTGACGCGGATATCTTCTGCTTCTTCGGCCAGGCCATGGATCCCGCCGGCACCGGTACTGTCACAACGCCCCAGGAACAGGTGGACGAATTCGGTGCTGCCACCCGGCGAGGGAAAATATTGGGTGATTGGCCACAGCGCAGAGAAGGTCAGCCCAGCTTCCTCCTCGGCTTCGCGGTGCGCAACCTCCTCTGGTTGCTCGTCCTTGTCGATCAGGCCGGCCACCATCTCCACCAGCCAGGGGTTGTCGGTGCGACCCATGGCGCCCACGCGGAACTGTTCGATCAACACCACTTCATCGCGTTGCGCATCGTAGGGCAGGACACAGACGGCATCGTGGCGCACAAAAATCTCGCGGTTGATCACCGGGCTCATGCCGCCGTCGAACAGCTCGTGGCGCAGCTGTACACGATCAAGCTTGTAGAAGCCCTGGTAGGCATTGTCGCGCTGAACCTCTTCAAACCTGGTCGGCGTCGATTTCGCACTGTCGGTCATATCAACCCTCGTTTATTGCGGTGTGTGTCTTGGCATCGCGCCATCCTACAGCGCACGCGCCCGTCGGTGCAGCCCCTTTCCTGTTGCCGGGACAGGCGGCGGCGGTCAAACTCACTGTAATCAGCTTAGTGGCGAACTGACTGGGATGCCGACAGTCGAAGCCCCATATCTTTCGCTCTTCTCCGCTTTATGAAGGACGCCCATGTCGCTGTTAAAAGTCGCCTCCGTGGCCTGTATTGCCCTGACCCTCGGCGCTTGCCAGAGCCTGTTCCAACCCAGCTACCGTGCACCGCTGGAAGCCACCCGCGATGCCTCCGAGGTGGTGCAACCCGGCTGCACCGCCGCCGATTGCCCACTGGTGAACATCGATACGGTGCATTTCGCCAACGAGCCCAAGCTCGATGCCCTGATCGAGCAACGCTTGCTGGAAATGACCCGCACCGCCCCCGGCGTGCCACTGCCAGCCTCGCTGAATGCCTATCGGGAAAAATTCCTACGCGAGTCCGGCCCGCGCAACAGTATGTATTTGCAGGCCAAGGTACGGGAGCAGCATGACGGCTTGGTGATCATCGAACTGTCCAGCTACCTGGACACCGGCGGCGCCCATGGCGAACCCGGTCGTGGCTTTATCAACTACTCGCGCCAGCAGCAGAAAAACCTGACCCTGACGGACATGTTGCGCCCCGGCAAGGAAGATGCGTTCTGGAAAGCCGCCCAGGTGGCCCACAACAGCTGGCTGATCAGCACCCGCCTGAGCCTGGAGCCGGAGTACGTGAAAAGCTGGCCCTTCCAGAAAACCCCGAACGTGGCGCTGACCTACGGCGCGGTGGTGCTCAAGTACCCCACCACCACCATTGCGCCCTACGCCATGGGCCACGTCGAGTTGCAGATTCCTTACGCGCGCCTCGACGGCATCATCAAGCCTGAGCTAGTGCCTGCACGCCGCTGAAGATTGATCGTTCCCACGTTCCGCGTGGGAATGCCGCGTTGGACGCTCTGCGTCCGCGTTGTGACGCGAAGCGTCACGGGATGCATTCCCACGCAGAGCGTGGGAACGATCATTGGGGTCAGACCTTTTTGTAGAGCTGACTGCCCTCCTGCTTGAACCGCTGCGCCTGTTCGGCCAAGCCCTTGGCCACATCCACGTCCACCGCTTCGATGCGCTGGTTGGCCGCGTATTCGCGCACTTCCTGGGTGATTTTCATCGAGCAGAATTTCGGCCCGCACATCGAGCAGAAATGCGCGACCTTGGCCGAGTCCTTGGGCAGGGTTTCATCGTGATAGGAGCGTGCGGTGTCCGGGTCCAGGCCGAGATTGAACTGGTCTTCCCAGCGGAACTCGAACCGTGCCTTGCTCAAGGCGTTGTCGCGGATCTGCGCGCCGGGATGGCCCTTGGCCAAATCCGCCGCGTGGGCCGCGATTTTGTAGGTGATGATCCCGGTCTTCACGTCATCCTTGTTCGGCAGGCCCAGGTGTTCCTTGGGCGTGACGTAGCACAGCATGGCGCAACCGAACCAGCCGATCATCGCCGCGCCGATCCCCGAGGTAATGTGGTCGTAGCCGGGCGCGATATCGGTGGTCAGCGGGCCCAGGGTGTAGAACGGCGCTTCGTCGCAGCACTCCAGCTGTTTGTCCATGTTCTCCTTGATCAACTGCATCGGCACATGGCCAGGGCCTTCGATCATGGTTTGCACGTCGTGCTTCCAGGCAATCTTGGTCAACTCGCCAAGGGTTTCCAGCTCACCGAACTGCGCCGCATCGTTGGCGTCGGCAATCGAGCCCGGACGCAGGCCATCGCCGAGGGAGAAGCTGACGTCATAGGCCTTCATGATTTCGCAGATTTCGTCGAAATGCGTGTAGGTAAAGTTCTCTTTATGGTGCGCCAGGCACCACTTGGCCATGATCGAGCCGCCCCGGGACACAATGCCGGTGACGCGCTTGGCGGTCAGCGGTACATAGCGCAGCAACACGCCGGCGTGGATGGTGAAGTAATCGACGCCCTGCTCGGCCTGTTCGATCAAGGTGTCGCGGAACAGCTCCCAGGTCAGGTCTTCGGCGGCGCCGCCGACTTTTTCCAGGGCCTGGTAGATCGGCACGGTGCCGATCGGCACCGGCGAGTTGCGGATGATCCACTCGCGGGTTTCGTGGATGTGCTTGCCGGTGGACAGGTCCATCACCGTGTCCGACCCCCAGCGAATGCCCCAGGTGAGTTTCGCCACTTCTTCTTCGATGGACGAACCCAGGGCGCTGTTGCCGATATTGCCGTTGATCTTCACCAGGAAGTTACGGCCGATGATCATCGGTTCCAGTTCGGTGTGGTTGATGTTGGCCGGAATGATGGCGCGGCCACGGGCGATTTCTTCGCGCACGAACTCCGGGGTGATGATTTTCGGCACGCTGGCACCAAAGCTGTGCCCGGCGTGCTGCTGCTCGAGCAGGCCACTGGCGCGGGCTTCTTCGAGCTTCATGTTTTCGCGGATGGCGACGTATTCCATCTCGGCGGTGATGATGCCCTGGCGCGCGTAGTGCATCTGCGTGACGTTGGCCCCGGCCTTGGCGCGGCGTGGGTTTTTTACGTGGGCAAAACGCAGGGCGGTCAGTTCGGCATCGCTCAGGCGCTGTTGGCCAAAGTGCGAACTGAGGCCCGGCAGGCGCTCGGTGTCGCCACGGGACTCGATCCATGGCGAGCGCACATCGCCCAGGCCTTTGCGCACGTCGATGATGACATTCGGGTCGGTGTACGGGCCGGAGGTGTCGTAGACCACCACCGGTGCATTGATCTCACCGCCGAAGTCGGTGGGGGTCACGTCCAGGCTGACTTCGCGCATCGGCACGCGGATATCCGGGCGAGTGCCCTGCACATAGACTTTTTGCGAGCGGGTAAAGGGCTGCACAGATCCCGAGTCAACCTTGGCCGACTCACTCAAATGCACGGTGTTTTTTAGTTTTGTACTCATCACGGGCTCTCCAGACACATCCAGGCAGTGGATTTTTGTCGGAGCGAACCTGTGACGGATGGACGCACTGGAGGCAGTGCTGTGCTTGGTGCACGAGGGCTGTTCGATTGTCGAACAACATCCCGGACGAAGCACAAGAGGACTCGCCGGGTGACGAGAAATCTTGTTCCCTACGCAGGCGCTAACCTGATCAGGTTCAACGGGATCCGGTATTGACCGATCTCAGCCTCATAGCAAGGCACCCCGACAAGAACGCGGCCAGTCTAGACCATGGAGCAGGCAAATTGCCAATAGCGGTGCATTCAGCATGATGAATGGCGCAATTACAGGATTGTTGTGCCGGGGTGCGACCACTACACTCGGCTCCTGCCTCAGCGGCTTGACGCTATGGATTGCTCGTCGTAGCCTTGGGCGCTAAATTATTGTCGTAATATTTATCTAGGGATCGCCTCATGCTGCGCAAACTTTCACTGGCTCTTGCCGTGTCTTGTGCGACCAATGGACTGGTCTGGGCAGCAGAAGCGCCCTTGTCGACCAAAACCGACCTGGTCAGCGTCTACCAGGAAGCGGTGGACAACAACGCCGACCTGGCTGCCGCCCGCGCCCAATATGGCGCGCAGAAAGAAGTGGTGCCCCAGGCCCGCGCCGGCTTGCTGCCCAACCTTTCGGCCGGGGCCGACGTGAACAACGTGCGCACCCAGATCGATACCCCGTCGGCCACCGCCAATCGCGACGCCCATACCTGGCGCGCGACCCTGAGCCAGCCACTGTTCCGTGCCGACCGCTGGTTCCAGTTGCAAGCCGCCGAAGCCGTCAATGAACAAGCCGCCCTGCAACTGTCGGCCACCGAGCAGGAATTGATCCTGCAAAGTGCCGAAAACTATTTCGCCGTGTTGCGTGCCCAGGACAACCTGGCCTCGACCAAGGCCGAAGAAGCCGCCTTCAAGCGCCAACTGGACCAGTCCAACGAGCGTTTCGACGTGGGCCTGTCGGACAAGACCGACGTGCTGCAATCCCAGGCCAGCTATGACACCGCGCGAGCCAACCGGATCCTCGCCCAGCGCCAGGTGGATGATGCGTTTGAAGCGCTGATCACCCTGACCAACCGCCAATACAATTCGATCCAGGGCATCGTCCATACCTTGCCGGTGTTACCACCGGCACCGAACGATGCCAAGGCCTGGGTCGACACCGCCGGGCGGCAGAACCTGAACCTGCTGGCCAGCAACTATGCGGTCACCGCCGCCGAAGAAACCCTCAAGCAACGCAAGGCCGGCCACGCGCCGACCCTGGACGCGGTGGCGCAATACGAGAAAGGCGACAATGACGCCCTCGGTTTACGCAACCCCAATGCCTTCGGTCAGCCTTATGGCGGTGATGTCGAGCAGCGCACCATCGGCCTGCGCCTGAACATCCCGTTGTACAGCGGCGGCCTCACCAGCTCCCAGGTGCGCGAATCCTATTCGCGCCTGGGCCAGACCGAACAGCAACGCGAAGGCCTGCGCCGCCAGGTGGTGGAAAACACCCGCAACCTGCACCGCGCGGTCAACACCGACGTCGAACAGGTGCAGGCGCGCCGCCAGTCGATCATCTCCAACCAGAGCGCAGTGGAAGCCACGGAAATCGGTTACCAGGTGGGCACGCGCAATATCGTCGATGTGCTGGATTCGCAGCGCCAGCTCTACGCGTCGGTGCGCAACTACAACAACAGCCGCTATGACTACATCCTCGACAACCTGCGCTTGAAGCAGGCGGCGGGGACATTGAACCCGGGGGACTTGCAGGACCTGGCGCGGTACCTGAAGGCCGACTACAACCCGGACAAGGACTTCCTGCCGCCGGATCTGGCCAAGGCTGCGGCCGAACAACTGAAGGCCCGCCCTGGTAACTAAACCCACCACATAAGCCAGCTCCCACAGGTCAGGCTTTGAGCAGTCTGTCCAAGCCATCGAGCAAGCGCTTCAACGCACCCTGGTTGGCCTGCATCACCTTGAGCCCCGCCTGCGCCATCTTCTGGGCATCCTGCGGCAGTTCAAACAACTGCCGCACCGCCTCGGCCAACCCTTCAGCATCATCCACTGCCTGCAACGCCCCGGCCTCGCGCATCAGCGCGGCGATTTCGAGGAAGTTGAACAGGTGCGGACCGCTGATCACCGGCTTGGCCAGCGCCGCCGGCTCCAGCAGGTTATGCCCGCCATTGGGCACCAGGCTGCCGCCGACGAAAGCGCTATCGGCCAAGGCGTAGAGAAACAGCAACTCGCCCATGGTGTCGCCCAGCAACACCGAGGTCTCGGCATCGACCGGCGCGTCGCTGGAGCGCTGCACCGTGGCAAAACCCTGCTGTTGGCACAGCTCCAGCACTGCGTTGAACCGCTCTGGATGACGGGGCACCAGGATCAGCAGCGCATTGGGGTAGCTGGCCAACAGTTGCCGATGCGCAGCCAGCACCACGGCATCTTCACCCTCATGGGTACTGGCGGCGATCCACACCGGGCGCTCGCTGGCCTGCCACTGTTCGCGCAAGGCCGCGGCACGCGCCAGCAGTTGCGGGTCGATGCTCAGGTCAAACTTGATCGAGCCGGTGACTTCAACCGTTTCGGCGCGCGCACCCAGGCTGCGAAAGCGCTCGGCCTCGGTGGCGGTCTGCACGGCAAACAGGCTCATTTCTGCCAGCATCGGCGCCGTCAGCTTGGCGAAACGTGCATAGCCCTTGGCCGAGCGTGCTGACAGCCGCGCATTGGCCAGGGCCACGGGAATCCCGCGCTTGGCACATTGGTGGATATGGTTGGGCCACAACTCGGTTTCCATGATGACCGCAAGCTTAGGCTGCACCCGGTCCAGAAAACGCTTGGCGGCACACGGTAAATCGTAGGGCAGGTAGCAATGCTGGATGCGCGGCTCATGGGCGAACAGTGCCTGGATCCGCTCGGAACCGGTGGGCGTCATGCAGGTGACGGTGATCGGCAACTCAGGATGACGCTCCAGCAAGCCACGGATCATCGGCGCGGCCGCGATGCTCTCGCCCACCGACACCGCATGCACCCAGATCCCGCCGGGCTTGAGCACCGGCAAGCCGTAGGAAAAGCGCTCGCTGACGCGCTTGGCGTAGGCCGGCGCCTTGCGGGCCCGTAGCCAAAGTCGTAAGGCCACCAACGGCAGCGCCAGGTAAAACACACAGCTGTAGAGAGTTCTATTCATGGCGGCGGAGTTTATCGGCTTTTTCAGCCGATCGCCTGCAAACACGCGGTAAAACGTTCGGCCAGAAAACGCGCCGCCGGGCCCAGGGGCTCATCGCGCCGCCACACCAGTTCCACCACCAGGGCCGGCGGGGTCCATTCGCTGTCCAGCTCGACCATCTGCCCCTGATACGTGGGGTATTGCACCACATGCCGGGGCAACCAGGCCCAGCCCAGGCCCCGGGCCAGCCACTCGGCCAGCACGTAGAAACTGTCGGCGCGCCACACCTGCGGGCTGGCCGCCTCGCTGCCGGGGTAGACGCTGGTCTGGGTCGACATCAGCAACTGGCGAAACTGCGCCAGGCGCTGGCAATCGACAAACCCACCCCGGGCCAGCGGATGGCCGACGCCGCACACCGTGACCATCTCCACACTGCCGACCACCCGCCGCTCCAGGGCTTCGGGGATCTGGTCGTGATAGAACAGCAACCCCAGGTCGGCCTTGCGCTCCACCAGCTTGCGTGCGACATCACCTTGGGCTGTGCTGGACAATTGCACTTCCAGGCTGGGAAATTTCCCGGCCAGCGCCTCAAGGCTGTCGAGCACCGGCTGATACAGCATGGCTTCGTCCTGGGCCAGGCGCAGTCGTGCTTCTTCGCCGCGCATCAGGGACAGGGCGCGGCCATTGAGGCGCTCACACTGGCGCAGCACTTCCCGGGCTTCTTCCAGCAGGACCGCGCCGGCCGCCGTCAAACGGGGCTGGCGACCGCTGCTGCGATCAAACAGGCTCACGCCCAGGTCGGCCTCCAGCAAGGCAATGCCATTACTCACCGCCGACTGCGCCTTGCGCTGGTCCCGCGCCACCGCCGAAAACGAGCGCTGCTCGGCGACGCTGACAAACAGGCGCATCTGCTCCAGGTTCCACTGCACGCTCATTGGCTCAACCCATCTTAAATTCGGATAGGTAATGACTTTACCCCATCTATGAAGTCTCTAGAATGCCGGCCTTGTTACGCGCCCCTATTTCCGAGGAACACCCCCATGAACGCCGCCTACTACTACCTGGCCATTGCCATCTGCTCGGAAGTGATCGCTACCGTTTCCATGAAAGCGATCAAGGGCTGGAGCACGCCGATCCCGCTGCTGCTGGTTATCGTCGGCTATGGCGTGGCGTTCTGGATGCTGACCCTGGTGGTGCGCACCGTGCCGGTGGGCGTGGCCTACGCGGTGTGGGCGGGGCTGGGGATCGTCATGGTCAGCATCGCGGCGCTGTTTATCTATGGGCAGAAGCTCGATCTACCGGCGATGCTGGGAATGGGCCTGATTGTGCTGGGGGTGGTGGTGATTCAGTTGTTTTCAAAAGCAGCGGGCCACTGACCTTCTACAGTTGTTGATCCTGGGCAAAGATCCCGCTGTCGAGTCTGTATACTTGGCCTCTTGTTCTGAACACTGAGGTCGCCCCATGCCATCCGTTATTTCCACCGACGTCCTGATTGTCGGCGCCGGGGTTGCCGGCCTCTGGCTCAATGCGCGCCTGCGCAGCCAGGGGTTTTCCACGCTTGTGGTGGAGAACGCGACCCTGGGTGGTGGGCAGAGCGTGAAGTCTCAGGGGATCATTCACGGTGGTGCAAAATACGCCCTACATGGCGCCCTGACCGGTGCCTCCGAAGCCATTGCCGATATGCCACGACGCTGGCGCGAAGCCCTGGCGGGCACCGGCGAGCTGGACCTGACGGGCGTGCGCCTGCTGTCCCAGGCCCATTACCTGTGGTCGCCGGGCACCCTGGCCGGCAACCTCACCAGTTTCTTCGCCAGCAAGGCGGTGCGGGGCCGCGTCGACCAGGTCAAGGGCGACGATTTGCCGCCGGCCCTGCAAGACCGCCGCTTCAAGGGCAAGGTCTATCGCCTGGCCGAACTGGTGGTGGATGTACCGAGCCTGATCGAACGCCTGGCACAACTGGCTGGCGACGGCCTGCTCGCCGGGCAACAGATCGAGCCGCTGCTGGAAGGTGGCCTGCTGGTCGGCCTGAAAGTCGATGGCCGGGCGATCCGCGCCCAGCGCATCGTGCTGAGTGCCGGCGGCGGCACCGCCGAGCTGCTGACGGCCCTGGGCCTGAGCCAGCCGGCCATGCAAAAGCGCCCGCTGCATATGATCATCGCCAAGGGCCCCGGCCTCAAACCCCTGTATGCGCACTGCCTGGGCGGCGGCACCAAGCCACGGATCACCATCACCACGCACCCGGCCGCCGATGGCAACTGGGTGTGGTACATGGGCGGCGATATTGCCGAGACCGAAGGCGTGCACCGCACGCCCGCCGAACAGATCGCCACGGCGCAAAAGGAGCTGGCACAGCTGCTGCCGTGGATCGATATGAGCCAGGTCCAGTGGGCGACCCTGCGGGTGGATCGCGCCGAACCCCTGCAAACGGGCCTGACCCGGCCAGACAATGCGTTCCTCGCCGAACAGGGCCGCCTGTTGGTGGGCTGGCCAACCAAGCTGGCCCTGGCGCCGGACTTCGCCGACCGCGTGCTGAGCGCCCTGGAACGTGACGGCATCCAGCCAACGCCAAGCGCACCGCTGCCCGAGCTGCCACGCCCGACCATCGCCCAACCTGCCTGGGAGCAATTGTTGCCATGAGCCTGCCGACCCTGCATGACCTTCATCGCCCCCTGGGCAGCACCGGCCTGCTGGTGTCGCCACTGGGCCTGGGCACCGTAAAGCTGGGGCGCGACCAGGGGGTGAAGTACCCCAATGGTTTCCAGATCCCCAACGATGAAGAAGCGCGGATGTTGCTGCGCCAGGCCCGCGAGCTGGGGATCAACCTGATCGACACCGCCCCGGCCTACGGTCACAGTGAAGAACGCCTGGGGCCGCTGCTGCGGGGCCAGCGCCAGGACTGGGTGATTGTCAGCAAGGTCGGCGAAGAGTTTGCCGACGGCGTATCCCACCATGATTTCAGCGCAGCCCACACCCGGCGGTCCGTGGAGCGCAGCCTGAAACGCCTGGAAACGGATTTTATCGACCTGGTGCTGGTGCATTCCGACGGCAACGACTTGCATATCCTCAACGATTGCGAGGTCTACCAGACCCTGGCGCAACTCAAGGCCGAGGGCAAGATTCGCGGTTTCGGTTTCTCGGGCAAAACCGTCGAAGGCGGGGTGAAGGCTCTGGAACAAGGCGATTGCGCGATGGTCACCTACAATCTGAACGAGCAAAACGAAAAAGCCGTGATCGATTACGCCGCCGCCCATGGCAAAGGCATCCTGGTGAAAAAGGCCCTGGCCAGTGGCCATGCATGCCTTGAACCAGGAATGGATCCAATTCATGCCAGTTTCGTCTTGTTGTTTGCGCAAACGGGCGTGGCCAGTGCTATTGTCGGCACCATCAACCCGCTGCACCTTGCCCATAACGTAGCAACCGCTGCCCAGATCATTCGCCAATCCTGATGCCGCCGACGCGGCCGACCCCGACGCAAGAAGGAGCCGACATGCCGCGAACGCTCATAAGAAAAAACCCCAGCAACTTCAAGACTCTGCCGCTGTACGTCGAAGCCACCCCCGAAGGCCTGAGCTACCAGAGCGTGGGCATGCCGCTCAACTTTGCCCAGACCCTGCAACGACGCAAGCCGGTGGAGGTGGCGGATGCCGAGCGCTTTGCCCTGGAGTTGGCCAACCTCGGGGTATCGGTGCGCCTGACCCTGCATTGGCAAAACCGCGATTACTGGGTCTTGGTGCGCCAGCGCCGGCAGGACCGGGGCGATGTGGTGCTCAAGCTGATTTCCGGCTACGTGCCGGCCCACGAACTGAACCTGCCGCTGCACACCGCCATCCAGGAAATCGCCGAGGAATGCCTGCTGGAAACCCCGGAAGGCTGGCTAGGCGGGCGCTTCAACGACACCTGGCTGCCGGCGCCCTACTCCGCCGCCCTGCATTACCGCGAGGCCTTGCCGTTTCGCCTGTCGCCGTTGTCCGGCGCCGCCCGCCCGGTGCGCTGCGCCAATATGCAGTTGATCGAGCGCCCCCGGGCCTATGTGCACCTGCCCACGGCCTCCCTGCAATTGATCTATGACCTGCGCCTGGAAGTGCCCAAGGAAGCCAAGTCCCTGAGCCTGTTCCATGTGGACGAACGCCTGGAGGGCGACCAACTGGTGGCGCGCCTGGACCGCCAGCGCCCGGACTTGTACCTGATGCCCCTCAAGGACGGCCAGCCATGCGCCGAGCTGTATACCCTGAAGAAGGATCAACTGATCCCGGCGAGCACCCGTGGGGTGTACCTGGCCGAGAGTTTTGCCCAGCAGGAAGGCTGGTTGGTACGTGACGAGCGGATCAAGTGGAAGGATTGGCTCCAGCAACAGGGCCTGAGCGCGCCAGAGAAGGAATCGAAGTTGAAACAGCTGACCGGGCGGGCCAGGCAGATCCTGCGCAAGATGGTGCCGAAGAAGGCGGGTCGCTGAAGCAGCCCCGCCTGTGGCGAGCGATGCCTACGGGTTGAGCAGCTTTTCCAGGCCAACCTTCAACGGTGTCGGCTCAGGCAATGTGAAACTCGCCGCCAAGCGCTGGTTATTAGCCCTGGAATGCCGGATATCCCCCGAGCGCGGCGCCGTGTAGCTGACAGCCGGCAACGCGCCGACAATTTCCGACAGTGCCTGCAGCAGCTGCTTGAGGGTGGTGGTGCGGTTCCAGCCGACATTGATCGCGCCCAGAGGCGCATCGGCCATTTCCACGGCTTGCACCAGCACAGCCACCAGGTCCCCGACGTACATGAAGTCACGGGTTTGCTCACCGTCGCCAAACACGGCAATCGGCAGGCCTTTTTGCACGCGCTCGCTGAAGATGCTGATCACCCCGGAATACGGCGATGAAGGGTCCTGGCGCGGGCCAAAGATATTGAAGAAGCGGAAAATCACCGGCTCCAGGCCATGCTGGCGCCGATAGAAGTCAAAGTAGTGCTCGCTGGCCAGCTTGTCCGAGGCATACGGCGTCAACGGGGCCTTGGCGGTTTGCTCGTCGATGGAGTCGCCCTCGCCATTGTTGCCATACACCGCTGCGCTGGAAGCAAACACCACGCGCTTGACCCCAGCCTGGCGCATGGCTTCGCAAACGTTCAGGCTACCCACGAAGTTGCTCTGGTGCGTACTGACCGGGTCATCCACCGACGCCTGCACCGAAGCGACGGCCGCCAGGTGCACCACCGCCGTCGCCCCTACCGCCGCGCGCGCGACCAGCGCCGCATCGGCCACATCGCCTTCGAGCAGTTGCAGGCGCGGGTTATCCAGCGGCAGGTTGCTGCGCTTGCCGGTGGACAGGTTATCCAGCACGCGCACCGCGTAGCCCTTGGCCAGCAGTGCATCGACCAGATTGGAACCGATAAAGCCGGCACCGCCGGTAATCAGTACAAGAGCATCAGACATAGCGGTAAAACCTATTGAGCGGCATCGTTGGTTTGGCGAATTTTTTCGACAATCGCGGTGGTCGAGCTGTTTTCCACCAGCCCCAAGACTTTGACCTTGCCACCATAGGCGTTGACGATATCGGCACCGACCACCTGGTCGACCGAGTAATCCCCCCCCTTGACCAACACGTCCGGCTTGACCTGGGCCAGCAGGTTTTCCGGGGTGCCCTCGGAGAAGCTGATCACCCAGTCCACCGCGCCCAACCCAGCCAGCACCGCCATGCGCCGGTCCACACTGTTGATCGGCCGACCCGGCCCTTTCAGGCGGCTGACCGACGCATCGTCGTTGATCGCCACGATCAGGCGATCACCCTGGGCGCGAGCCTGCTCCAGGTAGGTCACATGGCCAGCATGCAGGATGTCGAAACAACCGTTGGTGAAGACGATGCTTTCGTTATGCGCCCGGGCATCGTCAATCGCCAGCAGCAATTGCTCAAGGCTCAACACGCCACGCTCCGAGCCTTCCTCACGCTGGATCGCGCGACGCAGTTCCGGGGCGCTGATGGACGCAGTACCCAGCTTGCCCACCACGATGCTCGCCGCCAGGTTGGCCAGGGCCACCGCGTGGGGCAATTCCTCGCCGGCCGCGATCGCCGCCGCCAGGGTGGAGATCACCGTGTCGCCGGCGCCGGTGACATCGAATACTTCCCGCGCCCGCGCCGGCAAGTGCATGGCCGGGTGGCCGGGGCGCAGCAGGGTCATGCCGTGTTCGCCACGGGTCACCAGCAAGGCGCCGAGGTCGAGGTCGGCCATCAGGCTGGCGCCTTTGCTCACCAAATCGTGCTCATCGACACAACCGCCGACGATGGTTTCAAATTCGCTGAGGTTCGGCGTGATCAGGCTGGCGCCTCGGTACACCGAGAAGTCCTTGCCCTTGGGATCGGCCAGCACCGGGATACCCCGGGCCTTGGCGGCCTGGATCAGCACCTGGTGGTTTTTCAATGCACCTTTGCCGTAGTCCGACAGCACCAATACCTTGATGCCTTCGAGCAACGCATCGACCTGGTCACTGAGGGCCAGGGCGTCGGTGGCAAAGGGTTCTTCAAAATCGATACGCAGCAATTGCTGGTGACGGCTCATGACCCGCAGCTTGACGATGGTCGGCTGGTGGGCAATACGCTGGAACAGGGCACGCACGCCAGCGCCGCGCAGGCTGTTGGTCAGGCTGTCGGCGGCTTCGTCGTCACCGGTCACGCCGACCAGGGAGGCCGGGGCGCCGAGTGCGGCGATGTTAAGGGCGACGTTGGCAGCGCCGCCTGGGCGGTCTTCGATTTGCTCGACCTTGACTACCGGTACCGGTGCCTCAGGGGAAATCCGTGAGGTACCGCCATGCCAGTAACGGTCGAGCATGACATCGCCGACCACCAAGACAGGGGCTTGATCGAATCGCGGCATGGACAACTTCATGGAGCAACCCACATACAAAATGAACAGGGGCGCGATATTAGCACAGGGAAAAGCATCGACCGCTTCAATCCTGGCGGTCGATCCCGGCCCAGCGGCCATGGCGCCTCAATAGGCATCCGTCACGTGGGTGGGCGCCACCGGGTCGCCCTCTTCAAACTCCTTGGCGTGCAGCCGCGCGTAGTAGCCATTCTTCGCCAGCAGCTCGACATGGGTACCGCGCTCGACAATCTGGCCGTCGTCCATCACCAGGATCAGGTCGGCTTTCTCGATGGTGCTCAGGCGGTGGGCAATCACCAGGGTCGTGCGGTTTTTCACCACATGGTCCAGGGCCGCCTGGATATGGCGCTCGGACTCGGTATCCAGGGCCGAGGTGGCCTCGTCGAGAATCAGCAGCGGCGCATCCTTGAGCAGGGCCCGGGCAATCGCGATGCGCTGGCGCTGGCCGCCGGACAGCAGCACGCCGTTCTCGCCCACCAGGGTTTCATAGCCCTGGGGCATCTTCACGATGAACTCATCGGCATAGGCTTCGCGAGCAGCATGGAGCACCGCATCGGTGGGCGCGCCGGCCAAGTCGCCATAGGCGATGTTGTTGGTCACGGTGTCGTTGAACAAGGTGACCTGCTGGGTCACCAGGGCAATTTGCCGGCGCAGGTTGCGCAGGGTGAAATCCTGCACGCGTACGCCATCGAGCAGAATCTGCCCTTGTTCGTGCTGATAGAAGCGTGGGATCAAGCCCGCCAGGGTGGATTTGCCGCTGCCCGAACGCCCCACCAGCGCAACCATTTGCCCAGGTTCGACGATAAAGCTGATGTCGTTGAGCACCTTCTTGTCGCTATCGGGGTATTGGAAGCTGAGGTTGCGCACTTCGATGCGCCCGGCCAGGCGCTCATGCTCAATCACACCCTGGTCAACTTCTACCGGCTCATCCAACTGCTCGAAAATACTCTCGGCACCCGCCACACCCTTCTGGATGGTGGAGCTGACTTCGGACAGCTGGCGGATCGGCTTGGGCAGCAGGCCGGCCATGGTGATGTAGGCCACCAGGTCGCCGGGCGAGGCATCGCCACGCAAATACAGGACCAGGAACATGACCACGGCCATCGCACTGTAGGTCACCAGTTGCAGCATCGGCGTGTACACCGCGCCGGTCTTGGTCATTGCCAGTTGTTTCTCGGTATTGCTCAGGCTCGCCTGCTCGAAACGCACCTTTTCATAGTGCTCGCCGCCAAAGCTGCGGACTACACGGTAGCCGTGGATCGTCTCGGAGGCCACATGGGTCACATCGCCCATGGACACCTGGATTTTCTTGCTTTGCTTGCGGAATTTACGGCTGGTGCTGTTCACCATCATGCCGATCACCGGCAGGATCGCCAGCATCACCAGGGTCAGTTTCCAGTTCATCCACACCAGGGTGCAGAACAGGAAAATCACGGTCATGCCTTCGCGGATAACCACCTTGATCGCATCGGTGGCCGCGCCGGTGACCATGGTGACGTTGAAGGTAATGCGTGAAATCAGGTGGCCGGAGTTGTTCTTGTCAAAGAAGCGGTTGGGCAGCTCCAACAACTTGTTGAACAGCACCACGCGCAGGTCATGGACCAGCCCCAGGGAAACCCGGGCCAGGAAGAAGTTACCGAGGAACGAACCCACGCCCTGCCAGGCCGCGATCAGCACGATCATCAGTGGCACGGTTTCCAGCAACTGCAACTTGCCCAGATAGGGGTTGCCGGGGAACAGGCTGGCCTCGGGGTTCGCCAAGCCATCGACGAAATATTTGAGAATGTAAGCGAGCATCGGCTGGGTCGATGCGAAGATCAGGAACCCGACGATACTCAGGATGAACAGACCCACATAAGGCCGTACGTAAGTCAGCAGGCGAAAGTAAATCGCCAGCGTCGACTGGGTTTTCGGTTCAGGACTGCTCATGGGAATCCGCGCAAATCAGTAAGGCGCGGATCATATCACAGGCCTCTTCCCCCCAAAAAACATGAGCAGGGGCCAGCCTTGCATCAAGTCGGTTAAGATAACCGGCTATTGATGGGAGTCAGGCATGCAAGTAATCGATCACAACACCTATGAGGCATTGCGTGCTGGCGCGCAGGTGCTGGAAGCCGATGGTTCTGGCGACAAGGTGCTCCGGTTGACCGATGGTTGCATGCTCAAACTGTTCCGGCGCAAACGCCTGCTCAGCTCGGCGTTGTTCTACCCGTATGCCCAGCGTTTCGCCAACAACACCCGCGCCCTGCAGCAACGGGATATCCCCTGCCCTCGCATCATTGCGGTGTATCGCATCCCCAGCATTGCGCGGGATGCGGTGTATTACAGCCCGCTGGCCGGGGAAACCATCCGCCAGCTGAAACTCGCCAAGGCCGAGGCCGACGCCTTGCGTGTGCGCCTGGGCTGTTTTATTGCGCAACTGCATGAGAAGGGCGTGTACTTTCGCTCGCTGCACTTTGGCAACGTGGTGCTGACGCCGGAAAACACCCTGGGGCTGATCGATATTGCCGACCTGAGCTGCCAGAGCGCCCCGCTGAGCCAGAACAAGCGCCTGCGTAACTTCAGCCATCTGCGGCGCTATCCCGAGGATAGGCAATGGCTGCTGGGCGATGATGCCGGGCAAGCCTTCTTCAATGGCTATCGCCAGGGCTTGCCGGCAGGCAGTCAACAGGCGCCGTTGATTGAGCGCCTGCGACAACTACTGGACTGACTTCACTGGGTGATGACCAACACCGTGGCGCCTCGACGATTGGCGAAGCGCTCGACGATGCGCAGGTTGCGCTCGGCCAGCCAGCTGGTGAGCCAGGGCTCGTTACCGCGGGCTTCGATCAGGAAGTAGCGGAATTTATCGGCGTGGGCCGGTGACATGGCAGCCTCACGGGTCAATTGCTTGAGCCGATAACCACGCCCGGCGTAATAGCCGATCCTCCCGTCGTCGAAATACGCAGGGGCGTCCGGCTCGACGTTCGCCGCCATCCAGCGCCCCGCTTCGACGTACTGGACCTTACCCGGTCCGCTGGACACCACATTGGACAGCATCACCAACAGGCATACCGCCACCAGGGCCTTGCCCAGGCGCGGGAACTGTTGGGCAAACATCTGCAGCGCCAAGGCCAGCGCCGGCACAAACAGTAGGTTCAGGAAGCTCATGTAGCGCAAGTTCATGAACTGCTGCTGGATAAAGAACAGCAGCAATATCAACAGGTACAACAGCGCGGCCCAGGCAAAAGGCCGGTATTCATGCCAGTAGCGCTTGATTGCCTGCCAATTGCGTCCGCGCAGAAACGGCACGGCAAAAGGACCGCAAATATTCACAAAGCCGATGGCCATGGCCGCCAGGATGCCAAAAAAGATGATGCGTCCGGCTTCATCCTGGGAGTACTTGTTGATCAGCGAGTTGGCGAACTGCTCGCGCAGCAAATCAAATGACGCCAGCACACTGCTCGGGTTGATCAGGTCCAGATAGTAGGCAACGCGTGCCGATGAAAAACCACCCGTGGCCGAGACCAGCACCATCCCCACGACAACACCCAGCAGCGGCAGTGCGACAAACTGCAGCAGCGCCAGACGCCGCTCGCGCACCCACAGGCCAGGCATCTGCCACAGCCCCAATGCAGGCAACAGTAACAAGGCTTCCAACCGGAAGGCTGCCGCCGCGACAAGTGCCAGGTGGAGGGTTGCCGCCCGCAGCCAGCCCCCGCGTGCCTGCCAACGCATGGCCAGCCAAAGGGTCAGGATGCAGAAGAACCAGAAGCCAAACTCACGCAGGATTTCGCCACGAAACTGGTTGAACGCCGGCATCGCCAACACCACCAGGCAGGCCCAGGGCGCAAGCTGCACCGAGCGCTGGCGCACGCAGTCAACCAGCAGCGCGCAGGTCCCGGCAGCGAACAGCGCACACCACAAATAAGCACTCAGTTCTATGGGCAGGGCGGAAACCCAATGGGTGCCCGCCAGGAGCAGGGAGAACCAGGGCCAGTTGAATACGGCAAAGGCGGCTTGCGGGCCATCGACTTGAACGTCCTGGGCAATGGTCAGGTAGAAAGCAGCATCACGCCCGACAGTCGCTGCGCCCAACACCGCGATCAGGGACAGCAGCAGGCTCCCAAAAAATGCCACTCGAACAGGACGCTCGACGACAATACTCAACATCCGGGCCCACCACTTGCTGCCTATACCAACCACACCCCCCCCTTAAAACCTGGCGTCACATCATGTGCACAAGATTTGAAAACATATATTCCAGAAAAACCACTGCACCACGAAAACCCGGCGCCAAGTCATTGCAATCAACTCAGGCGCTGCATAGGTCATTCCCGGCGTAGCGTAGCAGGCTATAAAACGCTTACTTGAACATCAGCTGAAGCGCTTTGCGTGTGTACGACCAGCGCGTCAGGGCGCGCCAGTCTGTACGTATCGCCTGGCAGTAAAACTGCTTGGCAAGCGTGTATTCCCCAGCGCTGAAGCAATTGCGAAACAACGACAGGCAGCGCTGCGCGAGAAACGCACTGCGCAGGCCCTGCAACTCTGCAGGCATACGCACCGGCGAAAACACCTCGTCTACCAGGCTCACGCCAGCCGCGACACTGTGGTTGATGTCATGTCGCAAGCTGTCCGCATGCTTGTAGATCAGCGCCAGTGGCTGGTCGATGACCGTGCAAGGTACGCGCGCCAGGGCCTGGGCAAACACCGGGATATCCTCGGCGTTACGCATGCGCTCCGGGTAGTTGCCCACCGCGAAGATGTCACGGTGCATGGCGCAGGCGCCATTGGAGATCGCGATGGTCTTGTCCAGCAAGTATCCGCGCACTCGCTGGTATGGGGTGGCAGGCAGCGGCTTGACGGCATGCAGGCGGCGCTTGCCATCCTCGAACACCGACCAGTGGCCACCGATGATCAAGCGACTGTCCGGGTGAGCGGCAATATGCTGCGCGACCAGGGCCAGTGCACCGGGAGCCATTTCATCATCGGCATCCAGGAACATCAGGTACTGGCCAGTAGACTCTTCAATCCCACGGTTGCGCACCGAGGCCAGGCCGCCATTGGGCTTGCGTAAAACCCGCAAACGCCCCGGGTGCTTGGCCATCAACGCCTCGAGCACCTGCGGCGTCTCGTCGGTAGAACCGTCATCGATCACCATCAACTGCGCATCGGCTTCGTCGAGTTGCGCCAACACCGATTCAACCGCGCGCCCCAGGGTGCGCGCATAGTTATAGGCGGGGATGACGACGCCAATCAGTACCTCAGTCAATGACTTGCCCTTCCACGCCGTCCTTGACTACCAGAATATCTTCCATGATCAGGTACTGCAGGTCGGAGCCGAAGAACATGTTCAGGGCATCGGTCGGCGAGCAGATCATCGCTTCACCACGGCGGTTGAGCGAGGTGTTCAAGGACACGCCGTTGCCGGTCAGCACTTCCAACTCTTTCATCATGTCGTAGTAGCGCGGGTTGTACTCGCGCTTGAGCACCTGGGCGCGGGAGGTGCCATCTTCATGGACCACTTCCGGCACGCGGGTTTTCCATTCTTCGGCCACTTCAAAGGTGAAGGTCATGAACGGAGCCGGGTGATCGACCTTGATCATCTGCGGGGCCACGGTGTCGAGCATCGACGGGCAGAAAGGCCTCCAGCGCTCGCGGAACTTGATCTGGTGGTTGATCCGGTCAGCCACGCCCACGGCGCTCGGGCAACCGATGATCGAACGACCGCCCAAGGCACGCGGACCGAACTCCATGCGGCCCTGGAACCAGGCCACCGGGTTGCCGTCGACCATGATCTGGGCGATGCGCTTGGGCATGTCGTCGATCTGGCGCCACTTTGGCTTGCTCGGGTGCTTGGCGCACGCGGCAATCACTTCTTCGTTGCTGTAGGACGGGCCGAGATAGACGTGCTCCATCTTCTCGACCGGTACACCACGGGCATGGGACACATAGGCCGCCGCACCCACGGCAGTGCCGGCATCGCCGGACGCCGGCTGTACGAACAGCTCCTTGACGTCGTCGCGGGCAATGATCTTCTGGTTCAACTTGACGTTCAGCGCGCAGCCGCCGGCAAAGGCCAGCTTGCCGGTTTCCTTGAGGATATCGCCCAGGTAATGGTCGATCATCTGCAAGGCCAGCTTCTCGAACAGCGCCTGCATGCTGGCGGCATAGTGGATGTACGGCTCGTCGGCGATATCGCCTTCGCGCTTGGGACCCAGCCACTCAATCAGTTTTGGCGAGAAGTAGAAGCCCTTGCCCTTCTCTTTATAACGGCGCAGGCCAATGACGTTGGCGTAGTCGGTGTTGATCACCAGCTCACCGTTCTCAAAGGAAGCCAGGCGCGAGAAGTCGTACTTGCTGGCATCGCCATACGGCGCCATGCCCATGACCTTGAACTCGCCGTCGAGCATCTCGAAGCCGAGGAACTCGGTGATCGCGCCATACAGGCCGCCCAGGGAGTCTGGATCGTAGAACTCCTTGATCTTGTGGATCTTGCCGTTCTCGCCGTAGCCGAAGAAGGTCGTGGCGTACTCGCCTTTACCGTCGATCCCGAGGATCGCGGTCTTTTCCTGGAAGCCCGAGCAGTGATAGGCGCTGGAAGCGTGGGCCAGGTGGTGTTCAACCGGCTCGATCTTGATCTTCTTCGGATCGAAACCCAGTTGCTCCAGGCACCAGACAATCTTGTTGCGGTAGCGCTTGTAGCGCCGGTTGCCCATCAGGATCGCGTCCAGGGCGCGGTCCGGGGCGTACCAGTAACGCTTGGCATAGTGCCAGCGGGCCTCGCCGAACAAGCTGATCGGGGCAAACGGGATCGCCACCACATCAACATCAGAAGGCTTGATGCCAGCCTGCTCCAGGCAGAATTTTGCCGATTCGTAGGGCATGCGGTTCTTTGCATGTTTATCGCGTACGAAGCGCTCTTCTTCGGCGGCCGCGATCAGCTTGCCGTCGATATACAGGGCTGCGGAAGGATCATGGCTAAGGGCGCCGGACAGGCCAAGAATCGTCAATGCCACTGGGGTCTAGCCTCTTTTAGTCTGCATGCAGGCGCTGGCGCCTGAAAAAATGTGTGCCCCTCGCCTCGGCGAGAAAAGCTAAAGGGCGGGATTATAGCTTAAAAGCGGCAAAACGCCTCTAGCCGAAAATGGCCCGGAGAAACAAGAGGCATCATCGGAAAATCTCGATACTGCCGTCGCGGTTCTGCCGGTAGACGGTATAGGGCAGTACCAAAGTGTCGAGAACGCCCGACAGGGCAAAATCAATGGCGATCCAGGGCACCGAGGCGATTTGCTGGTCATCCAGGCTTTTCTTGCCGTTGGGTTCGCCATTGAGGGAGCAGAAGTCATACACCACACCACTGTAGATACGGGGCACGCTCTCGCAGTGGCTGCGCAGGTCCTTGAGTTTCTGGCTGGCCACCGCGTCCTCGCGAAACACGGTGTCGAGGGTACCGCAGGCCGTGGTCGAAAGGACAATAGCGGCAAGCAGCAAAATGTTTGTAGGATTCACGGGCAACCCTCTTTGGCATGGGGCCAACAGCCTAACGCAAGACTGCGTAAGACGAATATGCCGGCATTTTGCAGGAAGATTCTTCGTAAAGGCCTCGCAGAATCATTAAACTCGCGCCCTTTTTTTCCGCGCTTGCGCTGCACCTTATGAGCGTTGGTTGGCTCATGAACGTCGTTGCTCCGTAAGCGCTCCATAAACCCCACCTTCAAATGACCCAAGTACGACCTGATGCTGTGCTCCCGATTTTCTTTCTGGAGCCAGCCCATGATGCGCCCCGATCCCAAGGTTAAAGCCGTTTATCTTTATCC
>NZ_MNPU01000050.1 GCF_001983165.1 Pseudomonas gessardii
TGCGAAATCCTTGAGACGGGTAATGACTCTTTCCGCTTCAAACAACGGAAAAAGGCCGTGAAAAAAGCTTGAGCAACTGGAAACTTTTGGACGCTGTTACCTGGAAACTTTTCAACGCTGTTTGACAACTATGGTTTACCAGCATCCGGAAAGACGCGGAAAAACCTTGCCTTGGAAGCTTCGGACCAGGCTGATGTGCAAGCTGCTTGCTGGGGATATGGGAATTGACGTTCTGCACGCAATGCGCCCGCAGTTCGAGTTGCGGGAAGACATCGGGGAAATCGCGGGCGATTTGGTCGAGGAGTTTAAGAAGACGTCGGCGCTCAGGACTTGGGGATGGATGTGCATCATTGATGGCACGCCCCAGGTAGTGCCACCCGTAGCACTGCTGTAGCCTTCCCATGACCCGCTATGCGGGTGGTCAAGTCCAATGCAAATGCCTGGTCACGTCCGATGCAAACGACTGGTCAAGTCGAATGCAAACGGGTGGTCAAGTGGAGTGCAATTTCCCAGTTGATCGCTGGGAACCGTCGGCGCTGGCGGGAATAGACATCGCTCCAGTTCGGCGTCCGACAACTGCGTGGGCCAAGTCAGGCCGCTGGCAGCAAAGCGATTGAGGTACTCACCGACGCTGGCTCGACCCACTTGCAAGCTGACAGCGACCTGGCGGGCAGATAGGCCGACCTCGAATTTGAGACGTAGCACTTCCCTAATTTTACGCATGGATAACCGCTCCACGACGACCTCTCTGCTTCGATAAAAGAGGTCGATGGTAGTGAATTAATCCTGCGTTGCTGCCTGCTTTAAGGGTGGCCGGATGAGCGTGGAACGGGTGGCCGGATCACCGTGGAATCAGTGGCCGGATGTTCATGGAATAGGTGGCCGGATGGCCGTGGAATCCGCAGTCAGCCCTGGAACATCAATCTTCCTTGTTTCTACCCGCCGCTGATATTCATTTTTATCAGAGCAAATCACTTGAATATTGACTAACCGGGCACCGGCCTTTGAGGCGACTTCGCTCCAGGCTATTCGGCTTTCGTTCACAGGGTTTACACAATCAACGACGACTGTGTGGCCGAGGCGAAGATTACTCAATGCAAGCTCGTTAGCAACCCTGTAGCCACTGCGTCCCACGTCTTGTGCAAATGCACCGGAGTTGCGGAGCGCTTGCTCAATCGTATCGATCCGTAGGTAGACGGCGCTTGTCGTAGCCGCGAGGTCCTTGGCGATAGTGGTTTTTCCGGTGCCGGGAAGGCCGCTGAATACGATAAGCACGCTATGTCCTTCGCTGAGTGGGTGTTGCCTGGCAGTTAGGATCGTTTGTGTAACACAACCTGAAGGGGGGCGTGGAAGTGGCTGATGGTTCACAGGCGTCAGCCCACAGCCTGCAACCATTCAAGTAGCTCCATTTCCACGCTACCCAGCTTAGGCGCGGTAGGCGATAGCAGGCAGTACTGCGAGCCATCTTCAACAAACCCCAATGGCGCGGCTAACACACCGCTTTGCATAAAGGGGAGCGGATTTATTTATCGAAAAAAGTGGCCTGTTCTCCGAAAATAAATCTGTCCCGTTTTTATAGAAAATAAATCTGTCCCGTTTTTATGCAACCTCCAGAGTATTTCATCTGGCTTAGACCCTTCACCGCCACTCTGGCGGGACGGCCTGGAGGGAATTAGCTCGAAGCCGCTCCAATAGCGATGGGCCTCACGGGAGATTGAGCACCCCCTTTGATCTTCAAGGGCAGGACTATTGCGCAAGATGACCAGACCTGGTTTTCTGCCAGTTCGTCCAGCTTGGCGTTCTGGATCTGATAGATGCCCGCCTGAGTCAGATTGTTATGGTGGATAGCGAAGGGGAGCCCCTTAGGTGTTCCCTCCGGTTGTTTCGTGCCGTCGAGCATGCCTTTTGGAGCTGGGTCAGTGAACGGGTTATCCAAAGCGACTGCCACGATTTCATGCTGCTGCAAATAAAGCGCTGCGTCATAACCGAGCCCCGGGCCCTGGGTGTAATACTTTGCTGGAGCTTCATCCCAGTTCTTACCCCAGCCTGTGTAAATCAGCAGCATATCTCCGGGCAGGAGACCTCGTTTGGCCAGCCCTTGTGCTTTTAGCATGCCTTCGATATCAGCCTGGCTGATAATCTGATTGTCGTTGAGACGCTTACCATTATTCAGGTAGCGAGCGGCATCCAGCAAGATGGCGGAGGTTACAATGGGCGGGACTTTTTCGATTCCCAAGGCTTGGAGCCTTGAATCATCGGTAGGTTTGATCTGCTGATGCGTCCAGCCTCCGTAGTATTTGAGTTTGTCTTTTGGAAACTCACCCTTGCCATCCCATATGAATGGAAGATACCCGAAGTGGCCAAGGGCATCGATCTGAGTGCCTTGCCCCCCGATATTTCCTTGGACCGATTCGGTGTTGAAGCCGTGGCGAGTATTAGGTAGGCCATGCGGGGCATCAAAGCGATACTGTTCGTTCTCGGCGAACTTCGCTTGTGGCATCTCATTGGCCCGCTCGTGAGAGAGTTCAAAAGCTTTGGCGCCTGGTTTTTCTAACTCAAGCGCGCAACGCGCCCAAGTAGCAGTACCGAGATGACGGGCCATGCCGATCTGATCTTTTAGGTTCTCGGCCAGAGCGGGTGTCGATATTATTGGAAGAATAGACAGCCCCAGCCCCCAAACTGAGATGCCAAACTTCCTCTTTACGCTGCTCATGACGATCTCCTCTAGGTGAGTCGCCAAGGTAGACAAAAATACTCAGGAAAAAAATAACAATAAACTTAATTATGTTCTAAAGATTTCTTATTAATTGATAAGCGACTGCCCCGGATGCGTGTCTCAAATTCGCCGATCAGGAGGGAGCTAGTTTCCTTGCGGAGATTATGGATATACCATCTTACGGGGTCTTGTAGTAACCTTTTAAATGACGATAGAGTTTTGCCAAGTTTAAAATCTTTAATTTTTATTAATTGAATTGCCGCTAGGAATTGAATGGCAGCGTCGATTTTTTTGTCGCCGACGATGGCGAAAATTTTGATTTCGTCTTTGTGGGTTTATATCAAAAAGGAATTTTCATATTCCTTTACGCTATAAGACGGAAGGTTGATATTTTGGGGTTGACGAGCTTTCCTGGAGGAATTACGTTTGGCGTAATTCGATTACGCAAATGAAAAAGACTGTTTAGATTAAAAATCTGTAAGCGATTTCACCCGTCCCATGCCATGCGGTAACCCTAAAAAAATAAAAGGTACCTTGCGATGCAGAATCAGATTGTCAGTTTTCGTACTGCGCTTGGCGCTAGTCCGATGTCCCGTTACCAGCTTGTTTTGCTCCTTCTTCTGCTTTATTCCGGTCGCGTTATTCATTTTGAAAGTCCGATCCTCTGGAGAGAAACCTACTGAGGAAGGCGTGCTCGCGCCCTTATCGCTGGAATCGACAAAACCCTGCCCCGACTCATACCGTACAACTTGATGTTATTTGGATGAGTATTCCGTGTATTCGCATGTTGTTCGGGGATGCGGCCATTTTTATCGCTTGATCGTCGAGAATAAAAACAATGACCTTCTTTCGTTGTGTATCTGCGCGTCCGCTTACTTTGCTGATAACCCCGTTGTTTTTTACCCTGACGGTGCCTCAGGCCTTTGCGGATTTTATCAGTGACAGTAAAGCCAGCATCGATATGCGTAATTTCTACTTTAACCGCGACTTTCGCCAGCCGACTGCCACACAATCCAAGCAGGAGGAGTGGGCACAGGCATTTACATTGCGCTATGCCTCCGGTTACACCTCGGGCCCGGTGGGTGTGGGGCTCGATATGATTGGCCAGTTGGGCATCAAGCTGGATTCGAGCCCAGATAGAGCCGGCAGTGGACTACTTCCTCGGGGGCGCTCAGCACCGCGTCGAGCGCCTGACGATTTCGGACGCTTAGGGCCCACCATCAAGTTGCGTGCTTCAAACAGTCAATTGAAGGTCGGTACGCTGATTCCCAGGCTTCCCACTGTGCTGGCCAACGACACCCGCCTGATACAGCAGACCTATCGGGGGGCTCATCTGAACAGTTCTGAGATTGATGGACTGACGTTGGATTTTGGCCGCCTGGACAGGGTCAGTCAGCGCGACTCATCGAATGCAGAAAAGATGACCATCACCACGGGAGGAGCCAAGGGGATTGTGGTAGGCAAGAGCAGTGATCGTTTCGACTTTGCAGGGTTGACCTACCAGTGGCAGCCAAGGCTCGCAACGGGGCTGCACTATGGCCGGTTGGAGGGGCTCTATGAGCAGAAGATTATCAACCTGGTGCATACGTTGCCCATTGCCCAGGGCCAGGTCCTGAAAACCGACTTACGCTATGCTTGGGCCAAGAATGGGACCAACAGCAACGTTGATAACCGGGCTCTGGGTGGGATGTTTACTTATACTTTGGATAGTCATGCATTTACGGTTACCTTCCAGAAAATGAATGGGAAAACGGGGTATCCCTATCTGGGTAATGGCGATCCATTCTTGGTTAACCTCGTGCAAATATCTGAGTTCGCCAACCGTAATGAACGTTCGATGCAAGCCCGCTACGAGTATGACTTTACCGCCCTGGGGGTTCCTGGCCTGACCTTTATGACTCGTTATGTGAAAGGGGATAGCATTGAGTTGGGGGGCGGTCTTCCCGAGGGTTCGGAGTGGGAGCGCAATACCGACCTGGGTTACGTGATTCAAAGCGGTCCAATGAAAAATGTGGGTATCAAATTGCGCAACGCAACCGTGCGTTCCCGCAATTTTGGTAGCGATATAGATGAGAACCGTTTGATCTTTAACTATACGTTGGCGCTGTGGTGAAACTGATCACGTGAAAACGTGTTGATTTTTTAAAGAGTGAAGACTGCCCCCATGCTGATGAAAACGTGTCGATCAGCAAGCGGGTCGCAACGGATGTCACGAAAACCCATAAACGTCAGCCCACAGCCTGCAACCATTCAAGCAGTTCCATTTCCACGCTACCCAGCTTAGGTGCGGTAGGCGAGAGTAGGCAGTACTGCGAGCCATCTTCAACAAATCCCAATGGCGCGGCTAACACACCGCTTTGGATATCGTCGCGCACCAAGTGCCACGGGCCAATGGCCACTCCAAGGCCTGCAACAGCCGCCTGGATGCTGAAGTAAAAGTGCTCAAATGGTTGCATGTCCATGGCCGGAGTGGGCAGTCCTTTTGCACTGGCCCACTCTTGCCAAGCCGTAGGCCGGCTCGTCGTCTGCAGCAGCGGGGCTGAGGAGAGCAGGGCTTGCCTGCGTTTGCCAAACCACTGCTCGGCCTTTTCCGGCCGGCACACTGGGCCGACCTTCTCTGGGAATAGGGGCTCGGCATGGTAGTCGGCAGGTCGGGGGAAGTCGTCCCGGCGAATGGCCAGGTCGATCCCCTGGTTGAATGAGAAGGGGCCACCGCCGGCAACCAGGTGAATGTCCAGCCCTTGATGATGGGCCTGGAAGTCGCTCCAACGAGGGATCAACCAGCGCATCAGCAGCGTTGGCTCGCAGGACAAGACCAACTGGCGGGTTCGCCGGGCATCGGTGCGTATCCCGCGCACGGTCTGGTTTATCAAGCCAAGCCCTTCACTGACTGCTTTTGCCAGGCGTCTTCCGGCCTCGGTCAAGAACACCCTTCGGCTGCGCCGCTCGAACAGATCAACGCCCAAATCCTCTTCCAGCAGGCGCACTGCGCGGCTAATGGCACCAGGGGTCAGGTGCAGTTCGTCAGCCGCACGGGCGAAATTTTCGAGGCGTGCGGCTGATTCAAAGCAGCGCAATGCAAGCAGAGACGGCATGCGGCTCTCAGAAATCAGTGAGTTGCAGTCACTATTTCCTTCAGGAATCATCGTTATTACCCAGGCATAAGATCTGTAAATATTGCGTCATACGACCAATAGATCAAAGGGTACAACATGGGCGAATGGATAGCAGTAATCACCATCACACTCCTTGCATGCATCAGTCCGGGGCCAGATTTCGCCATGGTATCGCGCAACGGACTGCTCCTGTCTCGACGGGCAGGGGTGTTCACCGCTGTGGGAATTGGCCTGGGGGTGCTTGTCCACGTGGGCTACACGTTGCTTGGACTCGGGGTGGTGCTGCAACAGACACCTTGGTTGTTCAATGCATTGAAGCTGGCTGGAGCGGCCTATCTCGTCTACTTGGGCATCAAGATGCTTCGCTCCAAGCCGGCTCTTGAACCGTTGGACGCAGCGCCACCCGCTATGTCGGATCTGGCAGCGCTGCGTACGGGGTTTCTGACGAATGCGTTGAATCCGAAAACATCGATCTTCATCGTCAGCCTGTTCATGGGGGTAGTACGAGCAGACACCCCGTTGACCGTGCAAATGGCCTATGGGTTATTTATCGCTGGCGCGCATGTACTGTGGTTCAGCCTTGTCGCGCTGTGTTTCTCGGCCGGGATGGTGCGCGAACGGTTAATGGCCGCGCGACATTGGATTGATCGCATCTTTGGCGGCCTGCTTGTGGGCTTCGGGATCTTACTGACAGTGACCCAGCGTTCCGGTTGAGTTGAATGGAGCTGGGCGCTTGAGATACGCGGCCATTATTCGCAGCGGTCTGGCCGTTATGCCGTGGCCTGGAGATCGCCGCGATGCACGATATGCACTTTGTTGCCGTCCGGGTCCCGCAGATAGGCGCCATAGTAACCGTCGCCATAATGCGGGCGTGGACCGGGCTCACCGTCATTGCGTCCACCCGCCAGCACTCCGGCGGCATAGGCCACATTGACGGCATCGGGTGAGGGGGCAGAGAAAGCCACCATGCTGCCATTGCCCGCTGTGGCGTCCTGACGGTTGTAAGGGGAGTAGACATAGAAACGTGGCAATGGGCTGCCTGGGGTGATCCAGCAAGCAGAAGACGGCCCGCCATCCGGAGTCACAGGGCGGCGGCACAGGCCCAGTGGGATCAGTACGGCATCGTAGAATGCGGCGGCTTTATCCAGGTCGTTGGTGCCTACGGTAATGTGGCTGAACATGCCGACTCCTTGAGGGCTGTAGGTGCGCGACAGCCAGGGTTTTCAGATGACAGCACCATAGCAGAGCGGGGTTGAACCGACCATTTGCTATCCAGAGTGGGATCTTCATTGCCGGTTGTCAGCGGCCTTGGGTGGGAACTTGGCGGAACACCCTCCAAATTGTATCTCTCGATCTACCCCTAGCTGTACGGGGCGAGGCGTCACAGAACGCTCTACTGTCAGGGCAACAATAATTTGCCCGGATAACGCCCCATGTTGATGTCCACCAGCCTGCTGTCGGCCTTTGCGCTGTTTGCCTTCGTCTCTTCGATTACCCCTGGCCCCAATAACACCATGCTGTTGGCGTCGGGGGTGAACTTCGGTTTTCGTCGTTCGATTCCCCATGCCCTGGGGATCAGCGTGGGCTTTATGGTGTTGGTGATTTCGGTCGGCCTGGGCCTGGGGGAGGTGTTCAAGGCATTGCCTTGGGCGTACACCGCGTTGCGTTATATCGGGGCGGCGTACTTGTTGTACCTGGCGTGGAAGATTGCGACCTCCAGCGCGATGTCGGACGACACGGACGGCAAGCGCAAGCCCATGACCTTTCTCGCCGCCGCGGTGTTCCAGTGGGTCAACCCCAAGGCCTGGGTCATGGCGTTGGGGGCGATCACCACCTATACACCGGCTGAAGGTTACTTCACCAACGTGCTGGTCATCGCCGTGGTGTTTGCCGTGGTCAACCTGCCCAGTGTGTGCGTGTGGGCCGGGTGTGGCACCGGTTTGCGCAATATCCTGCGTGAGCCTCGCTGGTTGAAAATCTTCAACGGGTCGATGGCGGGGCTGTTGGTGCTGTCGTTGTACCCGATGTTTTTTGCCGGCTAAAGAGCCGAGGCCTTTGCGGGCCAGGGCTCAGACCGGTGAGATGGTGGCAAGCAGGCCGATCCCGATGGTCAGTGCCAGAAACCCAAACAGAAAAAGTGCCATCTTAGCCATGGGGCCTCCAAAAGGCAGAAGGGTGGCAGGAGGGTTCCTGCCGATGAGCCATTGTCGGGGTTGTGGGCTGTTCGGTACAGATGCAGCTGATAAAGAAAAAAGCGTATCAGATGCAGCTTGCAGGCTGGTGTGCCGGGGTTTGGGCTGGGGCCTGGAGGTGCTGATCAGACCGTCCGGGCCCCCTTGGGCGTTCTTGGGGCGGGCTCAGCGGCAGGCAGGATGTATTTGAGCCATTCCGTGCGGGGCGGGCCTGGCAGGTCTGGCGTCAGGTCGGCGCCCGTCGCTTCAGCCTCATCGATGGGGTAGCAATTGTCACTGCTGCGCCGGCCATCGGGGTAGACAATAAACCCCCCGCGCCCGCTGTCACAGTCGTGCAGATACACCGGCGACAGTTCTCGCTGCTTATCAATGCGCGCATTCAAATGCATGATATAGGCGCCCATCGCAATCGATACCCCCATAATCACCCCCAGGCATATCACCACCTGCCAGGTGTAACGGGTGCCGCTATCGGAAGGCATTGGCGCCACAGCACGGAGCTGCCTGCTCGATGCCCGTGCCCAGCAGAAACCGGCTGCCTTCCCCCCGATGCCCGCGAGCGGGCAGGACGCTGGCCATCAGGGCGAAGAGAATCAAGGCCAGCAGGACTCTTTTGACCATCGAGTAACGGTTCATGGCGGTGATGACCTCTGGATAGGAAGAGGCCAGCTTAGAGAGTGGCGGGTTAACGCGAGGTAAACATCCACGGGAAATCGCGCGACTTCCGTTATCCTTCAACCCTCTGCGCAACACCTGTCCGAGGGGACGTTCCCGTGCATATTCATCTGTTGCTGGTCGAGGACAACCTTGACCTGGCCACGACCATCATCGAATACCTGGAGATCAGCGGCATGGTCTGCGACCACGTCAGCAATGGCCAGGCCGGTCTTAACCTGGCACTCGACCAGCATTACGACGTGATCCTCCTGGACATCATGTTGCCGCGCCTGGACGGCCAGCAAGTGTGCGAACGGTTACGCGCGCAAGGCAGCCAGACGCCGATCCTGATGCTCACTTCACTGGACGCCCTCCCGGACAAGCTCGCCAGCTTTGCAGCAGGCGCCGACGACTATCTGGTCAAGCCCTTCGAGCTGGCCGAACTGGTCGCCAGGATTCGTGCCCTGAGCATGCGCCGCAGCAGCCAGACCAGCCGCCTGCAAGTGGACGACCTGGTGATGGAGCTGACGACCCGCACCGTCAGCCGCGCCGGGCAGGTACTGCATTTGTCGCCCATCTGCTGGACCTTGCTGGAGTACCTGATGCGCGCCAGCCCTGAACCCGTGCCCCGGGAACGCCTGGAAACCACAATCTGGGGCGACGAACCGCCGGACAGCAATACCCTCAAGGTCCACATGCATCGGCTGCGCAAGGCGGTCGACAAACCCTTCAACCGGCCGTTGATCCACACCCTTCCCGGGGTCGGTATTCAGGTCAAACCCCATGCGTAACGGCCTGAGCCTGAAGTGGGTGATCAGCGGCAGCTTCCTGTTCCTGATTGCCGTGGTGTTACTGATCTACAGCCAGCTGCTGCCGGTATACACCGTGCGCGGCCTGCTCTACACCGCCAGCGCGATGATGGAAGAGGAGGCCCGGTATTTCGTCAGGCACTACGAGAAGGACCCGACCACGCCACCCCCGCACAATTACTTCTTCGAGTCCGTCATCGGCAAGGAAGCCTTGCCGGCCAGTGTGCGTGAGTTGCTCAAGGCACCGCCGAGCATGTCCTTCGGCGCGGTCCAGGTCTTTGGTGATACCGACTCCGATGACGACGACACAGAGGTCCGGGCGGTCCTTTCCCAGCCCCTGGGCGACGGCAAGACCCTGTATATGTATGACATCGACCATGATCACGAAGAGGGTGGCGAGGTCGAGACGCCGCTGTCCGACGCCTACTTTGACCAGGTCCTGCAAGGCGTCGTGTTTATCAGCCTGGCGGTGTTCGTGCCGGCGCTGATCATCATCGCCCTGTTGGTCTGGTGGCTGGTGCGGCCGCTGGGGCGCCTGGCCCAATGGTCCGGCACCCTGAAAAACCCTGATGCCATGGCCTGCAAACGCCCGGATTTCAGCTTCAAGGAGTTCAATACCCTGGCCGACGCCCTGGCCCAGAGTGTTGAGCAAGTGCAGGCCGCCAGCCAGCGCGAAGGGCGCCTGTTGCGCTACACCAGCCATGAACTGCGAACCCCGCTGGCGGTGCTCAAGGCCAATATAGAACTGCTGACCCTGCAGGCCGGCGGTGTCCTGCCACCCGCCCTGCAACGTATTGAGCGCTCGGTGCTGAATATGCAGCTTATCGCCGAGACCTTGCTGTGGATGAGCCGCGAGCGCCCCGAACCGTTGCCGCAGGAAGACATTGACCTGAGCGCGTTGGTGGGCGAGTTGATTGACAAACATCGCTACCTGATCGGCAACCGGGATATCGAGCTGCTTGTCGACATCCACAACGAACCCTGCCGACTCCCCCCCACCGCGTGTCGCATCGTGATCGGCAACTTCCTGCGCAATGCGCTGCAATACGCGGAAGAAGGCCAGGTAGAAATCAGCTTCGACTATCCCCGGTTGGTGATTGCCAATCACGTCCGGGAGGCCAAGCCGCGGGAGGAGTCTAATGATTTCGGTTACGGCCTGGGGCTGCAATTGATGCGTCAGTTATGCGCAAAATTGGGTTGGCAGATTGAGGTGATCCTTGAGCAGCAGCGTTTTACGGTGATTCTTGAGTTCGCGAGTTTGCGGGGCGGAGCAGGTAGTAAAGTTGTGGGGCGCACAGGTGCGTAACGCTGGGAACCAGGCCATCAATAGATGGGCGGCGCCGATGCGGTCGTGTCACAGCGTGCTTGAGGGTAAGTTCTCACAGAGGTAAACCGTGTCATAGGTGTAGGCAACCGTTAATGGGTGTTGGGAGATGCCTTCTGCGACGATGACCTTGGTGGGTGGTTTGACGGAGTGTAGTTTCACGGCACCTTGACATACCGACTCGGCTTTTTGCTGACACGGGGTGGCGTCCGTAGGGATGCTGCTGGAGCAGATCACCGACACCTGTCGCGTGGCGTCTTGGCTTACCGTCTTGGGCGGTTCTTGAGCGCAGCCAGAAAGAGACAACGGTATCGTTGTCAGCAATACGCCCATTCTGGCAACGGTTCTGAAAAAACCAGGCATATTCCTCATGGCCAGCCTCACTGCGTTATCGTCATGCTTGCGGTGGCTCGGGTAGACCCGTAGCGAATCCGTGAGTAAACGGGATCGGCATAGCTGAACTCAAGGTCCGTGCCGATGACTCCATATTGCCTCGCAAGGCAGGTGAAACTCACCATGACCTGCCAGCATCAGCAGGCATGAGGCGTTCATAATCCATTCCTTTGATGAAGTGATACCTGATGTGAACCTATCACTGACACTCGGCTGTTTTATGACAAAAGCTCGCGTGTTGCTACGCCGTACACGTGAAAAACAGTCGGCAGGACGCCGGATGATGGGAGTTGCGGAGCGGGGTTTAAAATTGCGCTGCGGAAAAGATAAGGGCCTGTATGAAGTTCATCATGCAAGCCGACGACCGAGACCTAATCCTACTCAAGGCCTGTCAGGCCTATAGGCGCGAAACAACAGTCTGAAAAGAAGTGAGCCGGGCGGATGCGTTAACATCCAGACCGGCTAGCCATTCGGGGCACTAGCCTAGGAAAGTATTAATATAGGTTCGGTAGTACTTACTGTTGATCTCAAAGGCTAACTTGACCTTTACTTGCCGGCCTCTGCCTATTAGCTTGATCGTGACTTTGTGCAAAAACTTTTGAGGATATGGTAGTTATGAGGTAAATGGTCACCGTAATAAGAGACCACATCTCCAACGACCATAAACGGTGTAAATCCTTCATAGCCACCTTCTGCGCCTTTATAATTCACATACCCACAGACTCCTTCATAGCTTTTACCGCTAGCGAAGCGCCCCTTGAATTTGTAAATAGTTTCAAATTTCGCGGAGTCAGGGTCTGATATACGTCTGAGCAGCTTTCTTTTTGCATCGGCGATTTCGGTCTTGCTTGCAATAGAGTGCTCGACTGTGGGGGGAGCGGGTGGCGCTGGGGGAGGGAGAAGTCCGCAACCTGTAAGTGCAAGAGTGAAACCAGCTATGGTTATTTTCTTTAACATTTTCCAAAATCCTTTTTCTAGTGCTTTAGCGCCGAAGCGCATGGCCGCCTGTGTCACGATGGTATTGGCGTAGAAGTCTCTTATGAATAGTACGAATGTGCTAGGTGGCCCTTTGCCTCATGTCCAGGGTGTGAAGCTATTGTCTTCAAAAATAACGGCAAAGGACCGCCCCTATGATCGCTTTTACAAGGCATCTCCTACCTGTCGCATTACTGTGTAGTGCCCTCTCTGCCCAGGCGAGCGAAGTGCTGAAGGGCGACTTCTGGGTCGTTCACCACCAAGGTGCCTTGGGCAAGAATCAGGTGTTCATCGCAGACGGCGACCCCACTCACATCGTCAATCGCCCAGGTGGCGCGAAATCATTGGGTGTCTATCAACTTTACGAAGAGCCCGGTAAACCCAACTTCACCGCTTACGATGTCGAAATCGATTGTGCGAAGAACCGCGTGCGAATAATGGGGGCAGCGGATTTTCGCAGCGTGTTCAATGAGCTTCGCAATACGAAGTATTCCAGCCAATGGCAGAGCAAACCTGACGCCTGGTTGGTGCAAAGCCGTGACTTTGTCTGTAAGCCGACTGAACGCCAGGCCAAGAAGATGGAGCACTTGGGTGTGATGTCCGCGTCGCAAATGAGCAAGGCAGGGCCGCAGTTCTTCGAGATATTGAACCGCGAGGCCGCCAAGACGGCCATCATGCAGAAGATAGATGAAGGGTTCGCGCAGATGCCTGCCAAGTAACGCGACCTTCAGGGGGAAGACCTTATGAACCGATTGTTTATGTTGGCCCTGCTCGCCACCTTGCTCAGTGGCTGTGCATCATTGTCGGCCAGCAGTGCCTGGAAAGATCGCCCGGTGGGCGAACTGATCGACTTCTTCGGTGTGCCAAGGCAGATCATGGTGGCGCCGGCGGAAGATATGGTAGTGCTTAGGTATGTACGTGACAGTAGCTATGTCTCACGTGAAGCAGCGGGTACTTACACGGGGCCGCAGAACGGGCAACTTGTGCACGCAGAATACTGGGAAGACGTACAGCACTCAGGCAGTTGCGAGATCAATGTGTTCGTCAACAGAGCGCGGCTGGTGCAGAAGGTGCGGACGAAAGGGCGTTGTGTAGCGGTCGAGATGGCACCAGCAGGGTAGCGCATGGGCCACTGGCAAGAAGCCAACCCCACCGCACCAGGTCTGCGTGTAGCGTTTCATCCTGCTGGTGGAGCAGGGCGACTTGGGTGGTTGGTGCCACGTTGTAACGCTCAAGCGGTGCTTCACCCACTGAGTTTGCCAGGGCGTTTGGCTGGCGGCACGCCGTTTGCATCAGGGAAAATCCTCCTGGCCAGGCAATCGGTATGGCAATCAGATGGCGTTAAGTCCCGAGCAGTTACAGGCTCTGGTGGTCGGTCTTCCCTGGCAGCGGCTTGGGTCTGACGGAGCCATCCGTAACCATTAAGAGACATGGATGACAGACATCGATCAGCAGATCGGGCAGAGTCATCGCCATGATTCCTATGCCCCCTCTCGATCAGCTCGACACCGAACAACTGCGCAGCTTCGCTGCGCAACTGCTTGAGCATGTCGAACGCCTTGATAAAGAAGTGCTGCACCAAAAGACCCGCAACCAGCAGCTCATTCACGAGATAGCCCAGCTCAAGCGTCACCGCTTCGCCAAACGTTCCGAGTCCTTAAGCCCTGGTCAGGCCAGCTTGCTCGACGACCTGATTGAAGCCGACCTGGCCGCCATCGAAGCCGAGCTTGAAATCCTGGCCCCCAAACCCGCGCAATCACCAGCCCGTCAGCACCCCAAACGTACTGCTCTGCCTGACGAGTTTCCTCGCACACTAATTCATCACGAACCTGACAACACCCAATGCCCATGCGGCTGCGCCCTCAAGCATATCGTCGAAGACGTCAGCGAAAAGCTCGACTACACGCCGGGCGTGTTCAGCGTTGAACGGCACGTTCGCGGCAAATGGGTCTGCAACAACTGCGAAACCTTGATCCAGGCTCCGGTTCCCGCGCAAGTCATCGACAAAGGCATCCCGACTTCCGGGCTGCTGGCCCAGTTGATGATCGCGAAATACGCCAATCATTTACCGCTGTACCGCCAGGAGCAAATCTTCGGGCGGGCCGATCTTGCAACTCCTCGTTCAACCTTGGCCAGTTGGGTCGGTGTTTGCGGCGTGCAGTTGCAGCCGCTGGTCGATGCCCTGCGCGAAGTCGTGCTTGAACACAACGTGGTGCATGTCGATGAAACGCCGGTGCAGATGCTCGCACCGGGCGAGAAGAAAACCCATCGGGCTTACGTCTGGGGTTATGCGACAACGACAACCGCACCGATCAGCGCGGTGGTGTATGACTTCAGCCCCGGCCGCTCGGGCGAGTATGCCCGCAACTTTCTGGGAGATTGGAAAGGTAAGTTGGTCTGTGATGACTACGGTGGCTACAAAGCCAGTTTTGCACTCGGCGTCACGGAAATCGGCTGTATGACCCACGCCCGCCGCAAGTTATACAACTTGCACATCACAGGCAAAAGCGTGCTTGCCGAGCAAGCACTGCGTTACATCGCGGCCTTACATGAAGTTGAACGCGAAGTCCGCGATTTAGAACCGGATGTCCGACGACAAATACGTCAGGAAAAAGCAGCGCCTCTGATGGGCGCATTTCATGCCTGGATGATCGCCCTGCGCGAGCTTGTGCATGAAGGTTTGGGGATTACCAAAGCCTTGGACTACAGCCTCAAACGCTGGGTGGCGTTGAGTCGCTATCTGGATGACGACACGGTGCCGATAGACAACAATCACATCGAAAATCAGATAAGGCCATGGGCGCTTGGACGCAAAAATTGGCTGTTCGCCGGTTCCCTACGCAGCGGTCAACGTGCGGCGGCGCTGATGAGTTTGATCCAATCGGCCAAGCTTAACGGGCACGATGCGTATGCCTATCTGAAGGACGTTCTGACTCGCCTGCCGACGCAGCGGGCGAGTGAAATTGAGTTGTTGCCGCATCGTTGGCAACCGGCTTATCTATGCAAGATGGGATGCCTGACCGCTTACCGAAAACCGGCGTTCACTCTAATAGATTACGTTGGTTTTGGGTTTCGTTGCTCCCAGAATTCCGATACATCAAGCTGTTCTCATGCCAGGCTGTCACACCACTTGGAACGTAATCGGGACGGTGGCTCATGAATGATCAACAGATAATAGAAGAGATAAGAGAGTGGTTTACCAGTTGCCTGGGGTGTGCAGCCGGGCGACGGGAGTTCAGTAAAAAACGTTATATGTTGGCGATTGCACGGACCACGATGAGGCCAGGGAGAGTTTTGAGGCGTATGTACGAGCCCTTGAGGCTCGAGAAGTAGTGGCCTGTTTGATCATTTGTCCGACCACTCACCCTGAGCAGAGCCAATACAGCGTGGCTCAGGAAGTACGGCGCTTGTCGGCGCTGTTCAGCCCGCTCAGTGAGTTCTCTGCCGAAGCATTGGCGACCGGCCATGCGCTGAATAAAAAGCTCTACCTGATGTGCCCGGTGACCAAGGCCAAGGTGTTATTCGAAGACTTTGATGCGGTGGTGTTTTGTCCACAATCCGATGACTTAGACGACGAACTTTATGACCCTTTGATGTCAGCACCGATTCCGGCAGTTAACTTCAACTCAGATGTTTATGCCTTTTCAATGTTCTGTCGCGACATGAGCGTGCAGAAGTTCAAACGCGAAGTATATGAGTTGACCCCTACAGAACGCGGACAACTCTACGAAGTGGTGTTACATGGTTGGCAGCGTCTTGCCGAAAAAACCTTGGGTAACTACATCGCCATGACCGATGTTGAAAAGTGCCCGGTGTACTTGCATGACAACAATCGGTACTGGTTCGCCAACCATCAGGACCCGGCGTTTGCCGAATCGGTAAAGGACTTGTATCGGCACGACATGCCGTTGATTTATGTGCCGAAGATCTTTTGTGAATGGGAGCAATATTTCGCCAGCGGGCGTATCCCGGACTTCAGTGAAACGTCCACGCCTGGCAGCCAGCACCTGGATACATCTGAAACGACTCTTGAGGCCATTTGAAATGAGCAAGGACGCAAATACTTCCGGCAAAAAGTGGGTATTCATCGGTTTCGGCTCGATCACCAAGGCGACCCTCGGGCTGCTGGTGAGCGCGCGTACAATCGAGCTTTCATCGGCGGTGGTGATCGCGCCGCAGATCGAGCAGCACCAGCCCTTTGTTGACCTCGGGGTGAGTTTTATCGATGTGGCGCTCACGCCCGAAAACCTTGGCTGTGTGTTATGCGATGTGGTCCGCCAGGGTGATTTCATCGTCAACCTGTCGGTGAATGTGAGCAGCGCCGACCTGATCCGATTTGCCCATGCGCACGGCGCGCTGTACCTCGATACCTGCATTGAACCCTGGGTCGGTACCTACAACGAACCGAGCCTGAGCACCTCGCAGCGTTCCAACTATGCGTTGCGCGACCAGTTGTTGTCGCTAAAAAGCGAGCTCGGCCCAGGTCCGACAGCGGTGGTGACCCATGGCGCGAACCCGGGCCTGGTGTCGCACTTCGTCAAATCTGCATTGTTGCAGCTCGCGGCGAAACTCGACGTGAGCGTCCCCGACGGCCAAGAAGGCGTGGCCTGGGGCGAGCTGGCAATGGCACTGAACGTCAAGGTGATCCACATTGCCGAGCGCGATACCCAGCGCTCATCACGCATCAAGACCGACGACGAGTTCGTCAACACCTGGTCCGTCGACGGCTTCGTCAGCGAAGCCGGGCAGCCTGCCGAATTGGGCTGGGGCTCCCACGAAAAAACCTGGCCGCCGTTCGCCCATCATCATCTGTTCGGTTCCAATAGCGCCATTTACCTGGAACGCCCCGGCGCCTCGGTGTCAGTGAAAACCTGGACGCCCAATGGTGGCCCCTGCACCGGCCTGCTGATTACCCACAATGAAGCCATCTCGCTACCTGACTTTCTGACTGTCAAAGTGGGCGAGACGCTGCTGTACCGGCCCACCGTGTATTACGCCTATCACCCTTGCGACGATGCGCTGTTGTCGGTGCATGAATATGTCGGCAGAGGCTGGAGGCTCCAGAACACCAAGCGGATCATGAACGACGAAATTGCCCCCGGTGGTGTCGACGCACTGGGCGTTTTGCTCATGGGCCACGCTCTGAATGCCTACTGGTACGGCTCAATCCTGAGCATCGACGAGGCGCGCCAGATTGCCCCGTTCAACACCGCCACCAGCCTGCAAGTGGCCACCGGCGTGTACTCGGGTATTATCTGGGCCATCGAAAACCCCGACCGTGGAATTGTCGAGCCGGAACAGATGGACCACCAACGCGTGCTGGAAATTGCTCTACCTTTCCTTGGCAGCCTCCAAGGCATCCAGACCAACTGGACGCCGCTGGACACCATCAATGCCCTGTTCCACAAGCCCGAAGGTGAGTTGTGCCCGTGGCAGTTTGAACACTTTACGGCGGTTTAACCCAGGTCGATCCCCCATGGAAAGTCCGAGCATCGAATACACCGACAAGCAGCGCTGGTTTGCCCTCACCAAGATCAACACCCTCTCGGCACTGTCGCAGATCGTGCAGATCGGCACCGTCACGCCGCTGCTTTCGCTGTCGCTGGAACAACAAGGCGTGGAGCCGGCCAAGGTCGGCGTGATCGTCAGCGCCTCGTGGCTGGCGATCCTGCTGCTGTACAAATGGGTGCCGCATTTGCTCGCCCATCTGGGGCTGGTCAAGACCAACATCCTCAGTGCGGTGCTGACCATTGGTGCGCTGATCGGCATGACCTTGACCCACCACCTGGGGCTGATTTTTGCGCTGAATTTTGTCCTCGGTATCGGCCTGATCCTGCGCTGGATCGCCTGCGATACCTGGATCGTCGCCGTCGCCTCCAAAGACGAACGCGGCCGCGCGATTGGCGTTCACGAAACCCTCATGGGCCTGGGTATCGCCGTCGGCCCGTTGCTGCTGGTGGTCTTCGGCGTCGGCAGCGCCGCGCCTTACTACGCCTGTGCCGTTATCGTCCTGCTCTCCGGCGTACTGGCACTCACCCTCAAACCCTACGACACCCAACCACAAACCCCGGCAGAAAAACGCCACGGCAAATTATTCAGCGTCATCCCCACCGCGCTCTGTGGCGCTTTTATCGCCGGCTTTGCAGAAACCTCATCCGTATCATTCCTGGCCGGCTACAGCCTCTCGGCCGGCTACCTGCTCACAGCTGCGACCCTGCTGATCTCAGTCTTCGGCATTGGCGGCACCCTGCTGCAACTGCCCATCGGCTGGATGGCAGACCGCAGCTCCTACAAAATCGGCCAATTGGTCTGCGGATTGATCCTGCTGCTAGGCACCCTCGCCATCCCATTCAGCCAGTCGCTTCCCTGGTTGGCGACGCTCATCGTATTCCTGTGGGGCGGTGCCATTGGCGGCATGAACACCCTGGCCGTGATCGAAGCGGGAGACCGGGTGGGGGAGCATCAGGTATCTACGGCCATGACGGCGATTGCGATGTTTTATACGTTGGGGAGTGTTTTGGGACCGATTGCTACGGGGGCGACGGTTTCTTATGTGAGTGGGCATGGGCTGATGATATCGGTGGGGGCGGCGGGGGTGGTTTTTGTGGGGATGTTGGTGTTGCGCAGAGATCCGGCGCGAGAGTGATTGGTGGCAAATTTCAGGTACAAAAAGGGGGCGCTTCAGAATTCGGAAAATAAAGCACGTTAAGCCAACTTCAGCAGCCGCAACAATGGCCGGCCGGGGTGTGCCAGAACCTTCACTGTGCTGCGTCAGAGATGATTTTGTAAGTCCGAGCTAGGGGCTGTACGCCCAAACCCCAGATTTTTTTGTCGGAGGTTAGATGCAGGTCCTCCAGAAAGCTTCGTCATTCCAGATCCATTCCTTCAATCATTATATCGAGGTCAATAAGCTTCCCTTCGCTGTTAAAGGTGTAGTGCCCGTTGAGCAGGATGTGTCGCCAGGCTGCCGGCGATATTGGGGTTTGGGGAGCAATGGAGCCAAAAACCAACGGTCGATTCCCGGGACCGATTGGCGAAATCATGAGGGGTAACCCCTTCATCCCGGTTTGCCTCTAAATACTCACTCCACCAATTCATGATCAGCCTACGCTCTTCAATAAATTCAGCCTTATGAATGTAAGCCGCCCGCACACTGTTTCGCTCTTTATGGCTCATTTGCCGCTCAATCGCAGTGACTGACCACATCCCAGACTCGACCAACGCACTGCAAGCCATTGTGCGGAATCCATGCCCGCAAATTTCGGATTGCGTGTCGTAACCCATTGTTCGAAGCGCTTTGTTGACGGTATTTTCTGATAAGGGCTTACGGGGATTGGCGTTGCCAGCGAACACCAGGTCGTACCCACCCGTAATAACCTGGATTCGTTTGAGTAGTGCAATTGCTTGGGAGGATAACGGTACTAAATGGATGTCGCCCTCCATTTTTGTACCCCGAGTTGAAAAGCTGACGCCTTCAAGGGCAGGTCTCGTATCGGGGATTTCCCAGACAGCCCCCTTGAGATCGAACTCGCTCCAACGGGCAAAGCGCAGTTCGCTGGAGCGAACGAAGAGATGCAGTGAGAGCATAACGGCCAGGCGAGTGAGTGTGCGGCCTTTATAGCTGTCGATGCGCTCCAACAGTTCGGGTAAACGTGACAAAGGCAGTGCAGGGCGATGAGTCACGCGTCGCGGTTTGATCGAGCCTTCGAGATCGTACGCGGGGTTAACGCTAATCAGGCGGCTGCGCTTGGCTTCTCGCATAATATTCAGCAGGTAGTTTTTTACCCTCAATGCAACGTCAATTGATCCCTTTTGCTTGATTGTTTCCAAAGGTTGGAGGAGATCGTGGGTGTCCAGCTCAACGATCGGCTGCGCCCCGATATGTGGAAAGACGTAGGTCTGAAGGCGGCGTAAAACGTTTTTTGAATGGCCTGGGGTCCACCTGGGCGACATATCTCGATGCCAATTCAGTGCGACATCTTCAAAGGTTCGGCTTTTCACCTCAGCTTCTTTTTTGACGCTGCGCTTATTTTCAATGGGGTCGATACCTTGCGTCAGCAGGCGTTTGAGCTCCAAACGTTTGGCTCGTGCATCTGTCAGGCTGAAAACAGGATAATTGCCGAAAGAGGTAAGGCCTTCCTTGCCATCAGGTTTGACGTATCGCATGCGCCAACCTTTCCGACCGTTGGCTTGCACTAAGAGATAGAGACCTTCTCCATCGAAAAGTTTATAGGCGCGGTCTCGCGGTTTGGCTGTGCGACAAGCTGCGTCAGATAGAGGAGTTGTAGTGCGGGACATAAGGGTACTACCTATTATCGAACTGACCTGTACCCCAAATCTTACCCTTAAAAATGTCGGAATCACTTGGAAACCGACGGAACGCCATAAACGAAAAAACCCGCCAAGTGGCGGGTTTTAAAGGGTTCCATGGACTTTACTGGCTGTCAGTGGAACTAGAGATGGTGCCCGAACCCGGAATCGAACCGGGACGCCCTTACGAGCGGGGGATTTTAAGTCCCATGCGTCTACCAGTTTCGCCATTCGGGCGGCAGCGCGATGAAGCGACTCAAGCAGGCTTTGTTCAGCAAAGCGCCTGAGCAGTGCAGCAGGCTAGGGAATATATAGATCAAGGCACCTTGGCGCAAGTTTGCATGTGCTCTTTTTCTGCCTGGTCGGGTGTGCCTGCTTGGGAAAAAAGCCCACCATATCAGTGATCTACATTGGCCGGGGAGGGGCGTGTGACAACAGGCCCACTGTACAAGCGAGCTTGCTTGCGCAGAATCAGAGGGCGCCGCGTTTACCCAGCAAGCCTGCATTGTGGTCGGAATGCCGACCACAGACACACTTATGTTTGCCGATTAACTGGACAGCATTACGCCAAGCCCCGCCAGCGTGCTTATCCACGCAGCCGACGAATAATCTCAGCGTAACCCACCGCCCGCGCTAACCGTTGCAGTGCCTCCAGGCGGCGTGAGTAGGCCTGTGCGTCGCCGTAGGTCAGTTCTACATGCAGGCTGTCGATCATCACCAGGTAGGCCTCTGCCAGTACCTCCAGGGTTTGTTCATCGATGTCTGGATAGCTTTTAAGCAGCGCCTGCTGGAAATGGCTGCGGATCGTGGCCATGTAGTCATTGAACCCGGACATGACCACGTCTCGTAGTGGCGTCGGCGGGTAAAACGCGGCCCGTAGCAGAAACCGCAGGGATTCATTGGCGCTATGGCGGCGTTGCAGGTTGTTGAGATAGACCTCGCCGGGAGCCTTGATCGATCGGGCGTTTTTCGCGAATTGGCTTTGCACGTAGTCACGTTCGGCCCGCAGTGCGAGCTCGAGTACGGCCACGTAGAGCGCATCCTTGCTCGCAAAGTGTGCGTACAGCGAGGCCTTTTTGATGCCGGCGCGCACGGCGATGTCATTGAGTGAGGCGGCGTCGTAGCCATGCTCGGCAAATTGCTCCAGGGCCAGGTGCGCGATGCGTTCGGCAGCCGAGGTCAGGACGGTGGATGTCATGGTAGTGCTCCTTGATCAGTGCCCGGCCAGGTCAAAGGTTTCGCCTGTACCCCGGGGGAGGCTGATGGTGGTCAGCAGGCAAGTCAACAATGCACTGGCCAACAGCAACGTTGCCCAAGCCACCGGTCCGTAGGTCAGCGCCAAGGCCGAGAGCGGTGTCGCGCTGGCACAGATCGACAGCTGGAAGGCGCCCAGCAGTGCGGCGGTGGAGCCCAGGGCACGTTGTTGCGAGGACATCACCAGCGACATCAGCGTGGACTCGGCGATGCCCAGGCCAAACAGGGCCACGGCCATACCCGCCACTATACCGGGGAGGCCCAGGTGGGTAACGCTGGAAACCAGGGCGATGGCTGAGCCGGCGGCGAGGCACGACACGCCGATCAACGAGAGGCGGCGCAAACCAAGCCGGCTGACCAGCTTACCGGCGCTCATCGCCCCCATCAGGATGGCCACGCCGGTGACGCCGAACAGCATGCCAAACGCTTGTGGACTGAGGCCGTAGGTTTGTTGGTACACCAGGGTTGCGCCACCGATGTAGGCAAACAGAAAGAAGAACACCGCCGTCACGGCGAGGGTCGGGCGCAGGAAGTGCCGGTCCCTGGCGATCGCCAGGTAAGTCCGGCACACCGCGCCCAGGCGCAGCGGTTCCCTTTGGCTGGGGGCCAGGGTTTCCGGCAGCGACAGCCAACTGTTGCCGAGTACCGCCAGGCCAAAAGCGGCGAGGACCAGCATCACCGCACGCCAACCGTAGTGGGTATCGATAACCCCGCCCAGTGCCGGGGCGAAGATTGGCGCAACCCCTTCGATGGTCATCAACAATGCGAAGAGCTTGGTTGCGGCCACGCCTTCGCTGACGTCCCGCACCATGCTCATGATCACCACCAGGGTCAGGGCGCTGCCCAGGCCCTGTATGAAGCGCAGGGCGATCAAGGCCTCAAGGCTCGGTGCCCACGCCGCGCCGAGTGAACACAGGGTAAACACCACAAGGCCGGCCAGCAGGGGCCGGCGGCGGCCATAGGCGTCGACGATGGGCCCGAAGATCAACTGGCCGGCGCCCATGGCCAGGAGGAAGAACGTCAGGGTCAACTGCACGCTGGTGAAGCTGCTCTGGTACTCGCGGGCAATCTCGGGAAGGCTCGATAAGTACATATCGACAGCCGACGGGCCGAGGGCGCCGATCAGTCCCAGGCCAATAGCCAGCCGCAGGGAGGCCCTGTGGGTGGGGAGCGAATTCATACAGCCTCCAACTTAAAAAACTGCCTACCGGACGGTAGGTTTTGGCGATAATAACGACTACCCTTTGAATGGTCAACGTGGAGTAAACGCCATGGTGCCCGGGGGTATCAGCTTCGTCACACTGCAACTGGAAATTGTGAATGAGAGTTGTTATCAATTGTATTTCTTTAACATCAGGATTCGATTAGACTGCCGCCGGCTGGGCACACACAGCGTTCTGGGCATCAGAAAAAACAAAAAAACAGGCGTAGGGGAGCAGGGCGTGAATTTCAAAAAAACGACAATGGCGGCGGTGGGTTCGGCTATCTGCTTGTGCAACGGTGCGTGGGCCGCAGAACCTGCGAGCGCTCTGGAGATCGCGCCGATCACCGTCACCGGTGAAAAAATCAACCGTACCCTGGAGCAGACCCAGTCAAGCGTGGTGGTGGTGACTGAGCAACAACTGCGTGACAAGCAGGACCGTGACCTGGTGGATGTATTGGCCCGCACGCCAGGGGTGTACAACCAGTCCGGCAATGAAAACTGGGGGATTCGCGGCGTGCCGGTGTCCGGTTTCGACGACCAGGGCCCGGCCACGCTCAACGGGGCGGTGTCGGTATTCGTCGATGGCGCCGTGCAACCGAACCGCGCCCTGACCCTCAGCCCGATGCCGCTGTGGGACGTCGACCAGGTCGAAGTGTTCCTCGGCCCGCAATCCACCACCCAGGGCCGTAACTCTCTGGCCGGCGCGGTGGTGATCCAGACCCGCAACCCCACCTTCGAGCCGAGTTTTGCAGCGCGCACCAACATGGGCAACTACGGCGAGCGCGGTGCGGCGGTGGCCGGTGGCGGCGCGCTGGTTGCTGACAAGATCGCCGGGCGTATTGCCGTGGATTACCAGGAAGGCGACGGCTATATCGACAACGTCGCCCTGCATGACGACGCCAACCCGACCCGCACCGGCAATGCCCGGGGCAAGCTGCTGATCCTGCCCAACGACGATCTGGATGTGCTGCTGACCTACGCCCATGGCGAAAGCCGCAAGGGTGACAACTCGGCCATGCGCCAGAACGACAAGATCCGTTATTACAAGATGACATCCAACACCAAGGCTTATGACAAGCTTGAGCAGGACACCCTCAGCGCCAAGGTGGACTATCGCCTGGACGACAACTGGTCGCTGACCAGCCTGACCGCCAATACCCGCTCGGACTACGACGCGCGCCTGGATTTCGACCAGTCCGCCGACGCCAACCAGGTGGTGCTGCGCACCCAGGACGGCGACCTGTTCAGCCAGGAACTGCGCCTGAACTACAGCGGCGACACGGTGAAGAGTTTTGTCGGCGCCTACTACGGCCACAACACCAACAACTTCCATGACCGCCTGTTGTTCGACAACGTCCTGTTCGGCACTGCCAAGGGCGAGACGACCCTTGAAAGCAAGGCCGTATTCGGTGAAATCAACTGGACATTCGCCCCGCGCTGGACCCTGATCACCGGCCTGCGCTATGACCACGAAACCAACGATACCGACATCAAGCAGGACGATTTCTCCAGCCCCGGCAAGGTCAGCAAGTCGTTTGATGCACTCCTGCCGAAACTGGGCCTGGACTTCGAGTTGGCCGCCAACCAATACCTGGGGGTGATGGTGCAGAAGGGCTATCGCGGTGGCGGCGTCAACGTGCGTGCCGGTGGCGGCCATGAGGGCTACGACCCGGAATACACCACCAACTACGAGCTGTCCTACCGTGGCTCGTTCTTCGACAAGACCCTGCGCACCCGCGCCAACCTGTACTACACCGACTGGAAGGACCAGCAGGTCAGCGTGCTGGAGCGCAACACCGACTTTGTCCAGGTATTCAACGCCGGCAGCAGCGATATCAAGGGCCTGGAAGTGTTTGTCGAGAAAGACCTGGGCGAACAGTTGACCCTGACGGCTGGGGGCTCGATCACCGCAGGCAAGTACAAGGACTTCGTGACCGGTGACGGCCGCGATATGAGCGGCGAGGCATTTCTTTATTCGCCCAAGTACAAACTGTCCCTGGGCGGCCTCTACCGCTGGAATGATCGCCTGACCCTGAACACCGACCTGGTGTATCAGAGCACCGCGCCGTCGGAGTATGAGTTCGATACGGCAGGCAAGGTCACGGGTGAGCGCCGGAGCGACAACTACTGGTTGGTCAACTTCAACACCGAGTACAAGGTCACCCGGAGCGTCGCGGTTTCCGGCTTTGTGAAAAACGCCTTTGACAAGGCATACATCACCAACAACCGCAGCGGCGATATTGTCGATGTGGGCGCGCCGCGCACGGTGGGTTTGGTGTTGCGCTACGACATGTAGGGCAACGGCAAACAATGCAGATTGAATGTGGGAGCCAGCTCCCACACGTGCACTACGGCGTTTTCAGCTCGTGTAAGAGCCACCCAACACGGAATTTTCGATTTCCATTTAGGAGCTTTCCTAAATGCGCCGGTAGGAAAAGTCGTGAGAATGGGGGCACTTTCATTTCATCTGTGATTTTTCATGTCCTTTCTGCCGATTCGTGTTCTGGTCGTCGAAGAGCATCCTTTCAAGCAACTCGTTGCCACCCAGGTCTTCAAGGACTCGGGGTGTGAATGGGTGATGGGCGTGGCCGACGTGGCCGCTGCCCTGGCAGTGCTTGAGCGCACAGGGCCGGTGGATATCGTGCTCTGCCCCCTCAAGGAGCATGGGGTGCAAGGGCTGACGAACCTTGAAGTGCTCAGCCGCACCCGGCGGGTCAAGTCCATCATCCTGTGCAGCGCTCGGTCCCAAGACCTGCATGAGGCCATCGAACGTCTGATCGGCCTGCTGGGGAGCAGCCTCCTGGGCTATGTCGATACCCCGGTGCGGGCCGGGGCGATTGCAGCGCTGTTGACCCGCTACCTGGAAACAACGGTCGCGGCGGGGCACCCCGTGTCTCGGCAGGTTCGCTATGGTCACGCGAGCAAGGCTTGCCTGGAGCGGGCCATTACACAGCATGAACTCAAGGCATTCTTCCAACCCAAGTTCAACTTAATGACCGGTGAAGCGAGCAGTCTTGAAGTACTGGCGCGCTGGGAACACCCGCAGTATGGGGTGTTGTGCCCGGCGGATTTCCTGGCGCAGGCCCGCCGCTTCGGTCTGATGGATAAACTGCTGTTTGCCCAGCTCGAACAGGCACTTGCGTTCCTCAAGGCGGCGCGGGAGCAGGGGCATGAGTTGTCGCTGGCGCTCAACCTGGAGGCCGGGCAATTGGCCCATGAGTCTCTGCTCCCGCGTTTGTGCGAGGCCCTGGAGCGCTACGCTATCCCAGCGTCGCGCCTGAGCTTTGAAATCACTGAAAGTGGATTGCTGGAGATCTCGCCCGGCGTGCTCGACACCTTGATTCGCCTGCGGATGATGGGCGTCGGCCTGGCCATCGATGACTTTGGCATCGGCTACTCGTCGTTGGAGCGCCTGTGCCAACTGCCCTTTACCGAAATCAAGCTCGATGCCCGTTTTGCCCGCGACCTGAAAACCAGCACCCGCAACCGTGCGGCGATCAGCAGCACCCTGGCATTGGGGGAGGCGTTGGGGATGGCGGTCGTGGTCGAGGGCGTCGAGTACGAGAGCCAGCGCCAGCGCTTGCTCAAGCTGGGTTGCAAGCTGGGCCAGGGCTATCTGCGCGCGCGCCCCATGGGGGCCGTACGTGCGCTCGCGTGGCTGGAAATGAAGTCGGCGTCGCGCAGCACGCGCTGATGGCTGATGGGGAGACGCGCCAGCGCCGCCGGTTCTGGGGTTGGCTAGACTGAAACGGTCAATCGCCTTTTTGGAGCATCCAGATGACCCACAAAAACACCATCTGCCTCTGGTTCGACGGCGCTGCGTTGGAGGCTGCCAGGTTCTACGCCGCGACCTTCCCACACAGCTCGGTAGAGGCCATACACACAGCACCGGGTGACTATCCGGCGGGCAAGCAGGGCGATGTCCTGACCGTGGAGTTCACCGTCATGGGCATCCCGTGCCTGGGCCTCAATGGCGGGCCGGGTATCCAGCACAACCAGGCATTTTCATTTCAGGTCGCCACGGATGACCAGGCCGAGACGGATCGCTTGTGGCAGGCCATTGTCGGCAATGACGGCGAGGAGGTTGCCTGTGGCTGGTGCCGGGACAAGTGGGGCCTCTCCTGGCAAATCACCCCGCGCCTGCTCACGGCGGCGATCACCGACCCCGATCCTGCGGCAGCCAAGCGCGCGTTCGAGGCGATGATGGGCATGGTGAAAATCGACATTGCGGCGATTGAGGCGGCGCTCAAGGGGTAACCAAACCCTGGTATAACGTCTGCCCTCAACACAGGGCAATACCAAGCAGCGCCGGCCAGTGCAGCGCTATTGCGTGCCTAACAGCGCCGTCCAGTAGATTCCCGCGTCGCTTTTTGGGTCCAGCCCATAGGCGGCACCCAATTCGCGGAACTGCGGGTTCATCAGGTTGGCGCAATGCCCGGGGCTGGCGAGCCAGCCATCGACCACTTTGCGCGGTGTATCCAGGCCGGCGGCAATATTTTCGCCGACCTGTTGGGCCACATAACCCGCCAGTTCCGCGCGGTCGCCCGGGGTGCGGCCGTCGCGGTCCAGGTGGTCGAAGAAATTATGGTTGGCCATGTTGCGTGCATGGCTGTCGGCGGCGCTCGCCAACTGGGCGTTCCAGGCCAGCGGGGTGGTGGCCGCGAAGGCTTGCTCGCCACACTGGCGCGGTTGTTTGCGGGCGGCGTTGACCATCTCCAGCAACTGCGGGCCGGCCTCCTGGGAACTGGCCAGGCCACGGCTCAACAGCGGGCGGGCGAGGACAATGCGCCAGTCCTGGCCAGTGTTGCTGACGCCGATATCGACAAATTGCGGGTCCAGCACCACCCGGCAGAAGCTCTCGCGCACCGCCTTCATTGCCGATTGCGCGTCGCGCGGCCCGGACAGGCTGATCGCCTGTACATTGACCATCGGGTAGGCCACCTGGGCCAGGGCCTGCTGCAAATCGCCGACATTATTGACCGGCAACACCAGGCGCGGATCGACCGCCAGCGGCGGCAATTCCTGGGAGCCCTGGTCGCCACAGCGCTGCACCTGGCTGCGGTACTGGTTGATCGAGTCGATCAATTGACTCTCTTCGCTCGCCGACGCCGTGGCGCAAAACACCAGGCTGGCGGCCAGCGTCGTGACACCTATCATCAATGACAGAGCGCGCATGGACGTTTCCCTTGAGCATGAAAGTGCCCATGATGCGCGATGAAGGGGCGCGGATGCACCCCTTGGGCAATATTTTGCCCTCAGTTCTTGAATGCCGAGTGCTTGCGGCCCTGGTCACACAGGGCAAACACCACCACCAGCACCGACGCGATGGCGAGGATGATCACCACGCCGTCCGTCGAGTGAGTGGTCGAAGCGGCCACCATCGACAAGGCCCCCAGCGGCGCCAAACCGCCGGCGATGGCGGTACCGATTTCCCGCCCGGTGCCGAAGCCCGAAGAGCGGGTCTGGGTCGGGAACTGCCGGCTGAGGAACGAGCCCTGGGGCGCGAACATCATCGGCGCGAGGATCCCGGTGCCGATCCCGATGGCCAGGTAGATCATCAGGCTTTCGCCGGTGTTCAGCAGCGCCAGGAACGGGTAGGCGAACAGCAGCGACAACACACCGCCGAGCACCAGCACCGACTTGCTGCTCCACTTGTCACACAGCCAGCCGAAGCACGGCACGGCGACAATCGCCACCAGGCTGGCGATGGTCACCGACAGCGAGGTGACGTGCACGTCGACCCCCTTGAACTGGGTCAGGTAGGCCAGGGAAAAGGTCTTGAAGATATAGCTCAGGGCGTTGTAGCCAATCGCCACGAAGAACACCACCGCCAGGCCCTTGAGGTCGTTTTTGAACAGTGCCTTGAGCGGCGAGACCTTGGCCTTGGCCGGCGCCTGGCTCAGTTCCTTGAACTCCGGGGTTTCCGGGATGCTGTTGCGCACCCACAGGCCCACACCCACCAGGGCGATGCTGCAGATAAACGGGATGCGCCAGCCGCCGGCCAGCAGGAACTCATTGCCATTGATGGTCAGCAGGTACACGGTCAGCGACGACAGCAACAGGCCCAGGTTCAACCCCAGCGCCGGCCAGGCGCCCTGGCTGCCGCGCTTGCCTTCCGAGGCGTGTTCGTAGGACGTGACCGCCGCGCCCGACAACTCGGCTCCGGCACCCAGCCCCTGGATGATACGGATAAACACCAGAATGATCGGCGCCCAGATGCCAATCGAGGCATAGCTGGGGATCAGGCCGATCAGCGTGGTGCACACGCCCATCATGCAGAACGTCAGCACCAGCACATGTTTACGGCCGAACTTGTCGCCCAGGTAGCCGAACAGGATGCCGCCGAAAGGGCGGGCGATAAAGCCGATGGCGAAGGTGGAGAAGGCCATCAGGGTTGCGGTTTTCGGGTCACTGTTATCAAAGAAGATCTTGGAAAAGACAATCGCCGCCATGGTCGCGTAGAGGTAGAAGTCGTACCACTCCAGCATCGAACCGAAGATGGTGGCGGCAGCCACCTTGCGCAGGCGTTTCTTGGTTTGGGCCGGGGTTTCCACCGTGGCGGGGTTGTGGGCTTTTGCCGTCATGCTGTACTTCCTTCTCAGTCATTATATTTATTAGGGGGTTGCAAACGCGGTCAACTGTGGGAGCTGTCGAGCCTTGGCGAGGCTGCGATAGCGGTGGGCCAGGCAATACATGTGTTGCCTGTGCCGCCGTCATCGCAGCCTCGCGGGGCGAGACAGCTCCTACAGGGGGATTTAGTGGGGGGTGAACATGCGGTCGGCGATCATTTCGCCAATCGGAATCGCCGAGGTGGCCGCCGGTGACGGCGCGTTGCACACATGCAGCATGCGTGGCGTCTGGGCGAACAGGAAGTCGTGCACCAGGCTGCCGTCGCGCATCACCGCCTGGGCGCGGATCCCGGCTTCGTAGGGCAGCAGGTCGTCGAGTTCCAGGGACGGGCAATACTTGCGGCATTGCTCCAGGTAGCCGGACTTGAACAATGAATTCTTCATTTCCACGCTGCCGGAGCCGAGGTTCTGCCAGAGGGTTTTCCAGAACCCGGGGAAGCGCGCGTACTCGGCCACATCCTTCCAGTTGACGGAAAACTTCTTGTAGTTCTCCCGACCCAGGCCCAGCACGGCATTGGGGCCGACGGTGACGCTGCCATCGATCATGCGGGTCAGGTGCACCCCCAGAAACGGCAGTTCCGGATCGGGGATCGGGTAGATCAAGTGGTTGACGATGTTGTTCTTCGACGCGGGCAAGCGGAAATACTCCCCCCGGAACGGGATGATCTGGTGGTCGATATCGATCCCGGCCAGGGTTGCCAGGCGGTCCGATTGCAGGCCGGCGCACACCACCAGGTGCCGCGCCTGCCAGGCGCCGTCGTGGGTGCTGACGGTGACCTTGTCGGTGTCTTCGGTAATGGCCGTGACGGTTTTTTCCAGGCAGATCTCACCGCCATTGCGGCGAATCACCCCGGCCATGGTTTCGCAGACCTGGCGGTAGTCGACGATCCCGGTGGCATCGAGGAACAACCCGCCAAGGCCGACGATATTTGGCTCGCGGGCCTGCAATTGCTCGGCGTCCAGGCGTTCGACCTTCATCCCGTTGAGTTGCGAGCGCGCATACAGCGCCTCCATGCGCTGCACTTCCAGGGCGGTGGAGGCCACCAGCAATTTGCCGCACACCTCGAACTTGATCCCATGCTCGCGGCAAAACTGCTTGGTGGCCTCGGCGCCGCGCTTGCACAGGTCGGCCTTGAGGCTGCCCGGCGCGTAGTAGATGCCGGCATGGATCACGCCGCTGTTATGGCCGGTCTGGTGCTTGGCCAGGACCGGTTCCTTTTCCAGGATCACCAGGGACGCGTTGGGCTGGCGCTTGAGCAGCTCCATCGCGGTGGCCAGGCCGACAATGCCGCCGCCGATGATGCAAAAGTCATAAATCATATGGGCTACCTAAATCAGTACATTTCAGTCTGCTTATCAGGTTGTCAGACTAATGTTTTTGTTAAAAAAACGGCGCACCCGCAGGCACGCTTTATAGGTGTTCGATGGATCAATGGGTTGCCGGCAGCTCCAGTTGCAAGCGTTTGGCGGCAGCGCGCAAATGCGCTTCGGCGGCAGCGGCGGCGCCTTGGGGATCGGCGTCGACGATGGCCTGGTACAGCGCCTGGTGTTCCTGGGTGGCGTCGGCCGAACCGCTGGCAAAGCGCGAGGCCGAGTTTTCCCAGGCCGTCTTGCGGGCGCTGGCCAATTGGCTACGCAAAAAGTCGTGGAAGGCAACGAAGTATTCGTTTTTGCTGGCGTCGGCGATGGCCCGGTGAAACGCCACGTCGGCCAGCGCTGCAGCTTCAAAGTCGGCGCGCTTGTCGTGCATTTCCTGCAAGGCGCGTTTCATGCGTTGCAGGTCGTCAGCGTCGCGGCGTTGGGCGGCAATAGAGGCCGCCTGGGTTTCGATCCACAGGCGCACTTCAAACATTTGTGCCAGGTCAGGGCGCCGGCCGTTCTTTTCGGGGAAGCGGAACACCGTACCGGCGGGGGTCTGCGAAATAAACGAGCCCAGGCCACGCCGGGCGGTCAGCACGCCATCAGCCTTGAGCTGGGCGATCGCCTCGCGCACCACCGAACGGCTGACGTTCAACTGTTCCGCCAGTTGCTGCTCGGTCGGCAGGCGCGACTCGGGCGCCAGTTGTCCGGAGTCAATCTCGGCCCGTATGGCGCTGACAACACGCACCACGAGGGAATCTGGACGCTGGAGCTCAAGCATGGCAAAACCTAGGTGATCAGGTTGTCAGACAATAGCTGTTACGATTTTCCCTTGTCAAGGTGCCGTGATGGCTTGCTGTGCTTTTACTCGGCGCGTGACGGCCAGCAGCAAGGCCAGGACGATAAGGCCCAGCGCCGCGCCAAAGGTCATGCTCAGCCCCTGGCCGACTGCGGCGGGCAGGGCCGAGTGAATATCGCCGGTGCCCCAGGCGAACACCGCGCCCAGGGCCCATGCGCCGATGATCAAGCCCAGGTTGCGCGACAGGTTCAACAGCCCGGCCACCACCCCGCGGCGATCCGCCGACAGCTTGCTCATCACCGCCGTGTTGTTGGCCGCCTGGAATTGCGCATAGCCCAGGGTCAGGAGAGCCAGTGCACCGATATAGCCCGCTGCGCCAATGGGCATCAGCGCCAGCACCAGGCAGCCGGCCAGCATGCACAACAGGCCGCCCAGCGTTGTGCAAGCGCTGCCGAAACGCTCCGTCAGGCGTCCGGCGGGCAAGCCTGCCAGTGCCGCGAGACCGGGGCCGACGGCCATCGCCAGGCCCATCTGCGCAGGATTGAGCCCGGCGCCATGACGCAGATAAAACGGCCCGGCGACCAGGGTGGCCATCATCACGGCTGCCACCAGCGCGCTCATGCCCAGCCCGGCGCCCAGGACCCGGTCGCGCAGCACCCGCCACACACTGGGGCGATGGCCAGGGGCTGACGGTTGCCGATCACCCGCGGCCAGTGCGCAGTGGACCAGCCCATAGGCCAGGACAACCAGTGGCAGCATGATCCAGAACAGCGCACGCCAGCCAAATGCGGCGCTCAACACTCCCCCGATGGCCGGCCCCAGGGCGGTGCCGATGGCCGACAGGCTTCCCAGCCAGCCCATCACGCGTCCGGTGGCCGTGACCAGCGCCATAGTCATTGCCAACATGATGGCGGCCCCGACACCTTGCAGTGCCCGCGCCGCCACCAGCAGGCCGAGAGACGGCGCGACACTGCACAGAGCGCACGCCACGGCGAAGATCAACAGCCCCGCGAGCAGCAGACGGCGGTGCCCGAATCGGTCCCCCAACTGACCGGCGCTCACCAGCACCGCAGTGGTTGCCAGCAAGTAACTCAGCACCACCCACTGCACCGCCGCAAAGGGCGCAGTGAAGGCCTCGGCCATCTGGGGCAGGCCGACATTGGCAATGCTGGTGCCCAGCGAGGCCAGCAACATGCACAACGACAAACCGGCGAGCGCGCCGCGTGGGGTAGGGGATGTCATGGGGTTTCCTTGGCGTGCAGTGGTCGTTGCCCGCACTCTACGGCGTCGCCTACTATGGCGGAAGACGCAGTAGTTGCACTCTATACCTGCGTCAAACGCCTGATAAGGATTGCCGCCGTGTCGCTGCCTGACTTCAACTTGCTGGTCACCCTGGACGTGTTGCTCGCCGAAGGCAGCGTCGCCCGTGCCGCCCAACGCCTGGGCCTGAGCCCCTCGGCCATGAGCCGGGCGTTGGCGCGGCTGCGTGAAACCACCGGTGATCCATTGCTGGTGCGCGCCGGCCGTGGCCTGGTGCCGACGCCACGCGCCCTGGAACTGCGCGAGCAGGTCAGCCAACTGGTGCAGGATGCCCAGGCGCTGCTGCGCCCGCTGCAGGTCCTGGACCTCAAGGGCTTGGTGCGCACCTTTGTGCTGCGCACCAGCGAAGGGTTCGTCGAGAGCTTTGGCCCTGCGCTGATTGCCCGTGTCGCCGAACAGGCGCCCGGCGTGCGCCTGCACTTTATGCACAAGCCCGGTACACCGCTGCGTGACAGCGGCGTGGACCTGGAAACCGGCGTGGTCGATAGCACGGCCAACCCCGAAGTGCTGACTCAGTTGTTGTTTCGCGACCGCTTTATCGGCGTGGTGCGCGCCGGCCATCCATTGAGCCAAGGCCCCATCACCCTGGCGCGTTACGCCGCCGGCCGGCATATCTACGTGTCGCGGCGCGGGCGCGAGCGTGGGCAGATTGACGATGCGCTTGCGGCCCAGGGCCTGACGCGAGACGTGGCAACCATCGTCACCGGGTTCTCCACGGCCGTGGCCCTGGCGCACAGGACCGATCTGATCGCCAGCGTCCCGGAGCGTTACACCCACGGCCTGCGCGATGACATGCACAGCTTTGCCCTGCCGGTGGATGTGCCGCCGTTCAGCGTGGCCATGCTCTGGCATCCACGCCTGGATGCCGACCTGGCGCATCGCTGGTTGCGTGGCTGTTTACGCGAGGTGTGTGGCGCATAACAGGTACAATCCCGCCAGCCTTGATGTGAAAGACCAGGAAACAGGAATTCGATGTTCACCCTTACCCATTACGCCAGCCCATGCCCCGAGCCCGTCAACAGCCAGATCCTGCAGATGGTGGTCGACTACCTGACCGATATCAGTAGTGTCGCCATCCCGCCGAGCAACCTACTGTACAACGTCTACCAGTATGCAATCGGCTACGAAGTGCACCTGTATCTGGAGGCGGTGGGCGGGGCCAAGGGCATTGCGGTTGAGCTGATCGTGGCGATGGATAAGCAGGATCCAGCCAAGGTTATCGGCTTCCTGCTGTACCTGCCGGTCAAGGATGATCCCGAAGCCTGCGGTGTGGCCTATATGGCCGTGCAGGCCAGCCACCGTCGCCAGGGCGTGGCGCGGGCGATGATCGATGAGATGCTTAGCCGTTACCCCCATGGCGAACTGGCCTGCGCGGTGGAAAAAGTCCCGGCGTTCGAGGCCATGGGTTTTCAGGTGCGCGGCGTGCGGGGCACCCAGGTGTTGATGAACACCCGCGACTACAGCACCGATGGCCTGATGGGCGTGTTGGAGGTGGCGTCGATCTACAGCTCCCTGGAAGTGCGGCAGATCCACACCTATTTGCTACACAAACACGGCAAGCGCGCGATGATCGATGCCGAGAAACAGCGCGACCGGCATTTTGACCAGCTGACGCGCAAGGCCCGCAGGTTTGTTCAGGGGCGGCAGGCGTAGCGTTCAGGTGTGCGGTGGTTGCTGGTTTAAATGGCTGGAAATAGATTGCGCACGAATGCTTTGGAACGGTTTTTGTCTGTTTGCCACTAGTGAGCGGTGCCCGCATAAGCTGCAGCAACGGAGCAGCTCAGGTTGGCGATCCTATGACTAATGGAGAAGAATATGTCCTCGATTTCAGCTAATACCCCAGGAATACTGGCCCCTACCATCGACACCTCGGGCAAAAAGCCTGATGCGTTCGAGGCTAGGTTAGAGGTGTTGGATAATATTCAAAAACACGTATTAGAAAACGAGCAATCGGCGAGCAATAGCGACATTAAACATTCCGCCAAAGAAAAAACATTTACATTCCGAACTCCGGGTGGTGGTACCTACACCTGGTAAGGCGCGTACCTGAAACTCGCCACCTTTTATCGGGTGGCGGGTTCAACCGCCTCGAAACAGGTCATGGGCATCCAGCAACCGATAAGCAATCTCCGGTCGCTTCTCCATCCCTCTGCGAATCGCCGCCGGAATCGACTGCCGCGTCTTGCGACACAGCCCCGGCAGCTCGTCGATCACAATCTGGATCCCACGCATGCTTTTGACTTCGGTATGGCCCGGGGCGATGTGCACGCGGATGCCCAGTTGTTGCAGCATCAGCTGTTGCATGCGTTCCAGGTCGGCCAGGCTTTGCAGGTTTTCCAGGCGCTCGAGCAGCTTTTTTTCTTCTTGGCGGGTCAGTTGCAGGATGCGCTGGTCGGCGCCGGGCGCCGCGAGCAATTGTTCGCGCTCGCAGTCACACACAGCCGGTGGGCAGGGTTGGCGAATTGTCATGATCACTCCCTCCCCACGCTGATGCTGACGGCTTAGTAGGTCAGTTGCACGCCCAGGCTGCCCAGGGCGTTCCAGTACTCAGGATAGGTCTTGCCCACGCAGTCCGGGTCTTGAATCTGGATGCCCGAGACTTTCAGGCCCGCCAGGGCAAAGCACATGGCGATGCGGTGGTCGGCGTGGGTGTCGATCCGTGCGGTGCACGCCGTGCCGGCCAACGCCGGATCGCTGGCGACCAGCAAGTCGTCACCGATGATGGTCGCCAGGCCCGGGCGGATCTCGTTGAGGCCGTCATGCAGGGCTTGGACGCGGTCGCATTCCTTGACCCGCAGATTGGCCAGTTCAGTGAAACGCACCGGGGTGTTGTTGAACGCCGCCAGCACGGCCAGGGTCGGGATGGCGTCCTGCATCTGCGAGCCAATTACCGTGGCCGGCATCTGCGGGAACTGGGCGATCACGGCCTGGGCCTTGGCGTCGGGTTGGGTGAAGTCCTGTGGGGCGACACCCAGGTCGATGCTGCCGCCCGTGAGTACTTCGGCCGCCCACAAGTAGGTGGCCGCCGAGGCGTCGGGTTCGATCAGGTAGTCGTGGGCGGTGTAGCCGGTGGGCGCCACACGCCAGGTGCTGTCGTTGACCACCTCCACCTGGGCGCCAAACGCACGCATGCAGTCCAGGGTCAGATCGACATAGCCACGGGCGCCGATGTCCTTGCCGGTCAGGGCCACCTCGATCGGGGCCTCGCCGCAGGCGGCGAGCATCAGCAGCGCCGAGACGTATTGGCTGGACAGGCCGCCATCGATCTCAAAGCGCTTGGCCTGCACACGGCCAGTGCCCTGCACGGTCACAGGCGGGCAGCCGGTGGGGCTTTCAACCTTGATGCCATTGTGGTTCAGCGTCGCCAACAGCGGGCCGATGGGGCGCTTTTGCATGTACTCGTCGCCATCGAGCACCACGGTGCCCTCCACGGTCGCCACGGCGGCGGTGAGAAAGCGCATCGCGGTGCCGGCATTGCCGAGGAACAACGGTTGCGCCGGCAACTGCAGCTTGCCATGGCCGGTGACGACAAAGGTCACGTCATCCGGCTCGTCAATGGTCACGCCCATCTGGCGCAAGGCCACGGACATATGCCGGGTATCGTCGCTTTTCAGCGCGCCGCTCAGGCGGCTGGTGCCCTTGGCCAGGGCCGCCAGCAGCAGGGCGCGGTTGGTAATGGATTTGGAGCCGGGAGGCGCTACCTTGCCGTGCAATGGAAAGTTGGGCGGTGTCACGGTCACGGTTTTCTGCGAACTCAAGGTACAAGGCTCCTGATTCAAGGCGCGGTGGCTGGGAGTGGCCGGCTGGCGGAGACGAATAATCGACCATCCGGCAGGGCAGGGTCAAATCATGCCGCGGGTTTAACCGCGTTGGCTCAACCAATAGGCATGCAAGGCCCTGGCTGCTGGCTCGATGCGCGCCACCTGCTGTTGATGGGCCGCCACATCCAGGTCTGCCGGCAATTCGAAATTGTCCTGCTCGGCGCACCAGGAGATGGCTTCCAACTGCGCCGCCTGCTCGGCCGGCAGGGTGGGCCATTCGCTGATCGCGGCGCCACGGATATAGCCAAAGCACCATTCCTCGGCGAGGGTCAGTGGCAGGTCCTGATGTTCGGTGTGTTCAAAGCGCGCCTCAAAACCCTGGGCATCGCTGGCCAACTGCTGGGCAAGGCTATTGAGATGGCGCGTGCACAGGTCGATAAACTGCCCGAGTTCTTCCTTGCTTTCCCATGCCGGCATCTGCCCACCCCAGATCGCGGGGAACCAGATAGCCACATCCACCGGTGCCGGGCCGGACACCAGGGCAGTGAAGTAGCCATCGAGTTCGGCCAGGTTCAACACCGAGTTGTCATCGCCGTACTTGAGCAGAATGTCTTCGATAAACTCGAAATCGGCGGGGGCGAGGGCTTGGTCGTGCATGAACAGATCCTTTGGGCGTAAAGCGCGGAGGATGGCGCGTGTCGGCGTTTTAATCCAGTGCCAGAAGGGCTGGATGCCGAAAAAGGAATAAAGTCAGATCTTATTGGTATAAGTCGTTATAAGAAAAATCGCTATGCTGCCGCCAGAATTTTATAAGGCCGCAGGTAGTTGTAATGGATGTGGGTAATTTTGGTTTTGTGGTGGCGGGCCTGATCGTTGGTTTTATCGTCGGCATGACCGGCGTGGGCGGGGGCTCGCTGATGACCCCGATTCTGTTGTGGTTCGGCATCAACCCGGCCACGGCCGTGGGCACCGACCTGCTGTACGCGGCCATCACCAAATCCGGTGGGGTGCTGGTGCATGGCAAGAACAAGAACATCGACTGGACCATCACCGGCTGGCTGACCCTGGGCAGCGTGCCGGCGGTGCTGCTGACGCTGTGGTTCCTCAAGAATCTGCACACCGATCCCAGCGCGATGAACGAGGTGATCAAGCAAGCCCTGGGCGTGGTGTTGTTGCTGACGGCCCTGGCGATTCTGTTCAAGAAGCGATTGCTGGCCTTTGCCCAGCGCCATGCCGGCGACAACTACCATGTGAGCCCGCGCAGCCTCAACGGGTTGACGGTGTTCACCGGTGCGATCCTGGGCACCATGGTTGCCCTGACCTCCATCGGTGCCGGGGCCCTGGGCACCGTGGCGCTGTTTATCCTGTACCCGTTCCTGGCCACCAAGCGCCTGGTGGGCACCGAAATCGCCCACGCGGTCCCCCTGACCCTGGTCGCGGGCCTGGGGCACGCGAGCATGGGCAATATGGACTGGCATTTGCTGGGGTTCTTGCTGATGGGCTCGCTGCCGGGCATCTATGTCGGCAGCCATATGTCCGGCCGGGTGCCGGATGAACTGCTGCGCCCGTGCCTGGCGGTGATGCTGGGGTTGATTGGTTTCAAGCTGGCGTTCTGAGCCAGCCTGGTAGGCATCACGCCCTGCGTTTATCCAACCACTCCACCGCCGTACGCCAGATACAGATCCCCAGGAAATACGCCGACATCAACAACCACAAGCCCATGGTCAGTTTGTTGGTGTACGGCTGGTCGATCACCAGCAACAGACTGCACAGCAGCCACACCGTGGTCACTGCAATATTGATCGGCATAAAGCGCTTGACCCGGAACGGGTGCAGGAACTTCATCGGCGTGACGGTCAGCAGCGCCAGGCCGATCACCGTGGCCAGGGTTACCCAGGCGTTCGGGTCGATAATGTAGACACACAGCGCCACCACGTTCCAGGCCGCCGGGAAGCCCTGGAAGTAGTTGTCCTTGCTCTTCATATTGACGTTGCAGAAGCAGAACAGCGACGACACCAGGATCACCGACACGGTGAACAGGTGGGTGAAGTCCGGCAGGTCAATATAGCGGTAGATAAACAGCGCCGGGATAAACACATACGTCAGGTAATCGATCACCAGGTCCAGCACCGAGCCATCGAAGCTCGGCAGCACCGTCTGCACATTGACCCGCCGCGCCAGCGACCCGTCCACGCCATCCACGATCAACGCCAGGCCCAGCCACAGCAGGCACGCCTTGGGTTGGTTCTCCAGCAGCGCCAGCGTCGCCAGGAAGGCCAGCACCACGCCGGTGGCGGTAAAGCCGTGGGCGCCCCAGGCTTTGAGTCTGGCTACATGCAGGGTCGATATCACAGGGGCGTTCTCCAAAAGGTGAAACGGGGCAGCCGACGGCGGTTGGGCGTCGAATCTGGCCAAGGGATGCAGGTATCGACCGGGAAGGGGGGGATAAGGTTCACCACCAAGGCCTTGGATTCAGCGTAGCAAGCACTGGCGGATTCGGCATCAGCCCTGACGGAACACCAGGGCCTTCAAGCCGCTTTGTGCATCGATATCGGGAAATTCCGGCGGGTTTGCCAGGCGCTGCTCAAACCGCAGCCCCGGGGCTTCGCGGGTGACGCCTTCGATCAGGAAGTCTTCGCCCAACGCCGGGTCGTTCATGCAGGCCAGCACCGTGCCTTGGGGTGTCAGCAGGTCCGGCAGGCGCCGCAGCACGCGCTGGTAGTCCTTGGTCAGCAGGAAGCTGCCTTTCTGGAAGGACGGCGGATCGATGATCACCAGGTCATAAGGCCCGTTGCCGGTGACCTTGGCCCAGGACTTGAACAAGTCATGCCCCAGAAAACTCACCTTGCCCAGGTCATGGCCATTGAGCCGGTGATTGTCGCGGCCCCGGCTCAGGGCGCCACGGGCCATATCCAGGTTGACCACATGCTCGGCCCCGCCCTCGATGGCGGCCACGGAAAACCCACAGGTATAGGCAAACAGGTTCAGCACCCGCAGGCCACCGGCGTGCTCGCGCACCCAATTGCGCCCGTAGCGCATATCCAGGAACAGCCCGCTGTTCTGCTTTTTGCCCAGGTCGATGCGATAACGCAGGCCGCCTTCGGTGATGGTCAGTTCCTCGACCATTTCCCCCCACAGCCATTCGGTGGTGCTTTGCGGCAAGTAGCGATGTTGCAGGGCCAGGGTGTGGGCGCCGGCCTGTTGCCATTCGCAGCTTTCGCAGAGTTCGCGCAGTTGGTGTTGCAAGGCTTGCAGCTGCGCTGCCTCGGGCTCCTTGAACAACGACACCAGCACCACGCCTTGCAGCCAATCCACGGTCAACTGCTCCAGCCCCGGCCAACAACGACCCCGGCCGTGGAACAGGCGACGGGTTTCCACGGGCACATCACGCAGGGCGGTCAGCAAGTGGGTGTGGAGCAGGGCGAGGGTGTCTGGGGTCATCGGGCGGCGTCGATCATTAAACGGGCGGCATTTTAAACACAATTGCGTTGACTCAGGTGACGCAAGCACAACGTGCTTTTAATCAGGGGTGTTTAAGTGTTTTGTGCTGCAAATCGCCCTTTTACCTACCCAGAACAGTCAAAAAATCCTTATGGGCAGACATAAACTGGAAAAAAACAGCTCGCAGGTGCCCCCATGAACGGTTTTGTCAAGACAGTCCAGCAAACAGCCATTGACCCGCAGGAACTCACCGAGTGGCGCGACGCCCTGGATTCCCTGGTGCGCCATGCCGGCCCTGAGCGCGCGCGGCAGATCCTCGATATGCTGGCCGACGCCGGCAATACCCCGGCCATCGGCTGGAAGCCACGCCATGGCACGCCGTATATCAACAGCATCAGCGTGGCCCAGCAGCCGCACTTTCCCGGTGACCTGGCCACCGAAGAGCGCCTGGCCTCGCTGGTGCGCTGGAATGCCCTGGCCATGGTGGTGCGCGCCAACCAGGCCTATGGCGAGTTGGGCGGTCATATCGCCAGCTACGCCAGCGCGGCGGACCTGTTCGAGGTGGGTTTCAACCATTTTTTCCGGGCACGCCACAACAACATGGGCGGCGACCTGGTGTTCTACCAGCCGCATTCCGCGCCTGGTATCTATGCGCGGGCCTTTCTTGAAGGGCGCTTGAGCGAGCAGGACCTGGCCCACTATCGCCAGGAACTGGGTGCCGTCAAGGCCGGCGCCCGTGGCCTGTCGAGCTATCCGCACCCGTGGTTGATGCCGGACTTCTGGCAGTTCCCCACCGGCTCCATGGGCATTGGCCCGATCAGCTCGATTTTCCAGGCGCGGTTTATGCGCTACCTGCACCATCGCGGCTTGCAGGACACCACCGACCGCCACGTCTGGGGCGTGTTCGGCGACGGCGAAATGGACGAGCCGGAAAGCATGTCGGCCCTGACCCTGGCCGCCCGCGAAGGCTTGGACAACCTGACCTGGGTGGTCAACTGCAACCTGCAACGCCTCGATGGCCCGGTGCGTGGCAATGGGCGGATCATCGACGAGCTGGAGGCGCTGTTTGCCGGTGCCGGCTGGAACGTGATCAAGCTGGTCTGGGGGTCGGACTGGGATGCCTTGCTGGCCAAGGATGAGGACGGTGCGTTGGTGCGCACCTTGTCCCAGACCGTGGACGGGCAGTTCCAGACCTTTGCCGCCAAGGACGGTGCCTATAACCGCGAACACTTCTTCGGCCAGAGCGAGTCCCTGGCCAAGCTGGTGGCTGGCTTGAGCGACGAGCAGATCGACCGTCTCAAGCGCGGCGGCCACGACATGCTGAAAATCCATGCGGCCTATCATGCGGCGCGGCGGGTCAAGGGGCGCCCTACGGTGATCCTGGCCCAGACCAAGAAGGGCTTTGGCATGGGCGAGGCCGGGCAGGGCAAGATGACCACCCACCAGCAGAAAAAACTCGACCGCGAGGCGCTGATCGCCTTTCGCAACCGCTTCCAATTGCCCCTGAGCGATGAGCAGACCGAATCCCTGAGCTTCTACAAACCCGCCGCCGACAGTGCCGAAATGCGCTACCTGCACCAGCGCCGCGCCGCCTTGGGCGGTTATGTACCCAGCCGCAGCCAGAGCGCCGAACCGGTGCCTGTGCCGCCGGTGAGTGGCTACGGCGGTTTCGCGACCCAGGCCCAAGGCAAGGAAATGTCCACCACCATGGCCTTTGTGCGCATGCTCAGCAATTTGCTCAAGGACAAGGCCCTGGGCCCGCGTATCGTGCCGATTGTCGCCGACGAGGCACGCACTTTCGGCATGGCCAACCTGTTCAAGCAGATCGGCATTTATTCCAGCGTCGGCCAGCGCTACGAGCCGGAGGACATTGGCTCGATTCTCAGCTACCGCGAAGCCACCGACGGGCAGATCCTCGAAGAAGGCATCAGCGAAGCCAGCGCCATCAGCTCCTGGGTCGCGGCGGCCACCAGTTACTCGGTGCATGGCTTGCGCATGTTGCCGTTCTACATCTACTACTCGATGTTCGGCTTCCAGCGGGTGGGCGACCTGATCTGGGCCGCTGCCGACCAGCGCGCTCGGGGCTTCTTGCTCGGCGCCACGGCAGGGCGTACCACCCTGGGTGGCGAGGGCCTGCAGCACCAGGACGGCAGCAGCCACCTGATGGCCGCGACCGTGCCCAACTGCCGCGCCTACGACCCGGCGTTTGCCGGCGAATTTGCAGTGATTCTCGACCACGGCATGCGCCAGATGCTTGAGCACGATGTGGACGAGTTCTACTACGTGACCCTGATGAACGAAAACTACCCGCAACCGAGCCTGCCCGAGGGCGTCGAGGCGGCGATCATCAAGGGCCTGTACCGCCTTGATGGCAGTGCCGGCGCCAAGGTGCGCCTGCTCGGTTCCGGCACCCTGGTGCGCGAGGCCCAGGTCGCCGCGCAGTTGCTGGCAGACGACTGGCAGATCGACAGCGAGGTGTTCAGCGTGACCAGCTTCAGCGAACTGGCCCGTGAGGCGCGGGAGGTGGAGCGCTGGAACCGCCTGCATCCCCTGCAAAGCCCACGGCGCAGCCACCTGGCGAGCTGCCTGCCCGAGGGCGCGCCGGTGGTGGCCGTGTCGGACTATGTGCGGGCTGTGCCGCAGATGATCGGTTCATACCTGGGGTCGAACTACACCGTGCTCGGCACCGATGGCTTCGGGCGCAGCGACACCCGGGCGGCGCTGCGTGATTTCTTCGAGGTGGACCGCCACCATATCGTGCTGGCCGCGTTGGCCGCCCTGGTGGAGCAGGGCAGCCTGGAGGCGCAGGTGTGTCAGCAGGCGATTGAACGGTACGGCCTGCACACCGAGCGTGCGGCGTCCTGGACCCACTGACACCTCAAGGTATAGGAGGACTCATTGTGGGAGCGGGCTTGCCCGCGATGGCGGTGGGTCAGTCACCTATGCATCAACTGACACTACGCCTTCGCGGGCAAGCCCTAATGCCAGTCAGTTAAGAAATTGACTTCTCCGCCAAGCAATAATAGAAACGGGCTCTGTTTTTATGAGTTCGTTTCATGCCCCTCCAAAACGATCTTCAAGAAGTTACCAAG
>NZ_MNPU01000051.1 GCF_001983165.1 Pseudomonas gessardii
GTAAGCGCTTCGATTTCAAATGTCCTATCGAAGTCATGAGCGAAGTGATGCAGAAAGCCTTGGCTATGCAATATGATGCTCCTGCGTCAATTCAATAACCGTGTTGCACTCAGCTCCTGCAACCGCCAGCTCTTTAGTTTAGTGGTTCCAATCCATCACCGATAAAGCCGTGGATTTTTTCCCTGACTGACAACAATCGCCCAAAAGCTAACAGTCATAGTCGACAGAACCCCGCGTCAAATCTTTAACCTTAGCTGGCAGCAGCGTCGTATTGATTGCATTCCTCATAGAGAGCCTCTAACTCGAGGGCCGTTTTAGCGTTTAAACGGCACGCTAGCAAGCGAGAAGCATCAGCTAAAGAGATCGAACAGTTCTCCGAAAAGCTTCGAGCTGCATCTACCATGTTGAAGTAAAAGGTCTCCACCCCACTGGCCAGTGAGTCAACCTTCTTCCTTATCGAGTCGGCGTGTTTAGCTCGGGATTTTGCTCGAGCATAGAACTTGCGAGTCAGAACCTCGACTCCGTCCGTGGCGTGTCCGTCGGGGGCAGTGAGGCCCCCGTAGCCAAGAATTAGATGATGGCTAACCCTCGGACAAACGCTCTACTGCCCCTTCAAAGTTCCCAGCGTACCGTCACCATTGCATTACGCGGTGCGCCATACAGGTTGTTGCCGTAATCAGTGTTAGCGCTGATGGCCTGATAGTAATGAGTGTCGAAGACGTTGTTCAGGTTCAGGCGCACATCGACGTTCTCTGACGCTTTGTAGCTGGCCATCAGGTCAGTTACGGTGTAAGCCTTCTGCTCTATGCGGTAAGCGTGCGGCGGTGGTGCGTCAGCACTGTTGGTGCCTTTTTTGTAGATCGTGTTCTGCCGGTAAAGACCGCCACCGATGGTCCAGCGATTGAGGTCTCCGGGCAGTTGGTAGCGGGTGAATGCCTTGAAGATATGGCGAGGAGTGTCGGTGCTGAACAGTCGTCCGACGTTGTCCGGGTTGCTGTCCTTGGTGTACTTGGCCGAGGAATAGGTATAACCGGCACCCAATTCCCAGCCGGGTGCAGGAGAACCGTTGATTTCCAGCTCAAGACCTTCGCTGCGCACTGCGCCCGCCGCCTCATAACAGGTGGTTCCCCTGGGCGTGCAGAGGTTGCGATTGAGTTCCTTGGCGCGATTTTCCTGATCAATGCGGAAGATCGCCGCACTGGCATTCAGGCTGGCGTCAAAGTACTCACCCTTGAGGCCGATCTCGTAGTTTTTGCCTTCGATGGGCTTGAGTGCGTTGTTCTGCGCGTCGAGTTCGGTCTGTGGGCGGAAGATGTCGGTGTAGCTGACATACACCGAGTGATGGGCGTCCAGGTCATAAATGGCGCCGGCATAGCGTGTGAGGTGGCGGGTGACTTTGTTCGGCAGGCTGCTGGCGGAAGATTTGCCTTCCCAGCGCGTGTCCACGTCGTATTCGTACCAGTCCAGGCGCCCGCCGAGGATAAGTTTCAGGTCGTCGGAGAGGTTCAGGCGCGTGGTGATGTAGGTGCCTTCCTGCTGGCTGGTGCGGTGTTGGGTCCAGGGCGTGGCGCTGACGTCCGGCTTGGGGATGCCAGTGGGGCGGTACAGGTTGGTGTTGGTCTCGACATCGATGGGCAAGCCTTTGCCATTGAATGTCAGCTCGCGCCTACTGGCGCCCACCACCAGTTCATGGGTGCGGCCGAACAGCGAGAACGGGCCGCTGACATAACCGTCGTAGCTGTTCTGTTGGTCTTTGTACTCATACCTGCCGATGTTCTGCCCCCACTCAACGAAGTCGCTTTGCCAGGTTCGCATCGGGATGGAACCGAGCATATTTAATTGCGACCAGCTTTTGCTGGCAGACAGGAGCATTTTCCAGTTATTGGCAAAACGGTACTCCAGGCGGCTGAAGGCGGTGGTGTTGTCCTGGTCCCAGTATTCCCAAGTGCTGCCCAGGTAGGTCGAGCGCTTGAGGTGCAGGTCGCTGCCATCGCGGGCAACCGGCAAGCCACCCCAGGAGTCGTTATTGTTGGCATCCTGGTTGGAGGCGCCGAAGGTAAAGGTTGTGTCTTCATTCAGGTCAGCCTCGGTAATGGCGTAGAACACCGAGCGCTCGGCGCTGACGAAGTCCTGGAAGCTGTCCTTGGACTGGTAGGCCGTCACCACCCGGCCGCGTAAGGTGCCGCTCTCGTTGAGCGCGCTGGACGCATCGAACTCGGTGCGGTAGTTATCCCAACTGCCGGCACTGCCGGTGACGGTGACACGCGGCGTGGCAGTTGGACGCTTGCGGATCATGTTGACCGCCGCCGCCGGGTTGCCTGAGCCTTGCATCAGCCCGGTGGCGCCGCGTACCACTTCCACCCGGTCAAAGATCGCCATGTCGGGGCTGGAGTTCATGTCACGGCTGAGGTAATGGGACAGGTCGTTGGACAGGCCATCGGTCATCAGGTTTTCGACGGTAAACCCGCGGGAGTAGAACGTTGCACGGTGTGGACCAGCCTTGGTCACGGCAATGCCGGGGGTGTTCTTGAGGACATCCTCCAGGCTGCGCATGTTCTGGTCATCCATGCGCTGGCGGGTGATGACCGTGATCGATTGCGGGGTTTCACGGCTGGATAACGCGAGCTTGGTCGCTGTTGCCATCGGGCCTGTGGTGTAGGAACCGGTGTCCTCGGTCGTATCGCCCAGGGCCGAGCCACTGATGGTGGTCGCGCCGAGTTCCAGCGTCGAGTCGCTGGGTGTCTTGACCAGGCTGTAGCGTCCCACGCCCTCCTGGCGCGCCTGCAGCCCACTGTGGGCCAGCAGTCGTGCGATGCCTTCGTCAAACGAGTAGCGGCCCTGGATGCCCGGCGTGGTCAGGCCCTGGGTTTGCGTCGAACCGAACGACAAGGTCACGCCGCTGGCGGCGGCGAACTGACTGAGCGCGATATCGAGCGGCCCGGCTGCGATAGTGTATTGGGCCCGTTCAGGGGCTTGCTGTGCCCAGGTTGGCGGGATGATTGCGCATGCGCACAGTGTCCCGGCGAAGCTCATGCGCAATAACCTCGAATTGAGGTGCAGCCGCAACGCGGCACTGTGAAGGGGGCGTGGGTGGCTCATATGACTTCCTATGCCGTTGCAGTAAAGGCGGCTGATTAACCGCTCTACTTGATGAGCCGAACGAAAAAAACAATCGGCAAGGAGATCTGCCTGGTTTATTCGCCGTCAGGCGCGATTACGCTTCTATGCGCGCCCAATACCGTGAGAAGTGGCGAACCTTCACGGGCAACGAGACCTGCAGGTTGGCCAGGATGCCGTCGATATCGTCGAGGCGGAACGCGCCGGAAATTCTCAAGTCCCTGACCTCATCGGCGCACCCCAGGTAGCCGACCCGATAGCGGGCCAGTTCGCCGACAAAGTCGCCCAGTCGCCAGTCGATAGCCACCAATAGACCTTGGGTCCAGGCGCTGCTATCGGCAGTGGCCGGGCGCAGGTTGCCGAGTTGGGATGAGCCGAAGGTCAGTGCCTGGCCTTCGTCCACGCGTTGTATGTGCTGTGGTGTGTCACGGGGGCGTACTTCGACGGCGTGTTGTTGTACGTGCACGCTGCTCAAGCCTGGCAGCAGGCGCACATCGAAACGGGTGCCCAGGGCCCGTATGCGACCGTGGGGTGTTTCCACCGATAAGGGGCGAGCGGGCAACCGGTCTGTTGCGGTGGTGACCAGGATTTCGCCGCGGCGCAGCAGGATCAACCGCTCCTGGGCGTTATAGGCGATATCGACTCGGGTGTCGGTGTTCAACTCCAGGCGGCTGCCGTCCGGCAGCGTTACCTGGCGCCGCTCTCCGGTGCGGGTGGCGAAGTCGGTGTGGTAGGGCGAGAGTCGATACCCGGCCAACACCGTCGCGCCAGCGGCCAGCACCAGCAGCATCTTGAGGCCCTGGCGGCGCTGGACGCCCATCTGCGACAAGATCGGCAACGCGACGTCCCGGGGCACCCCGCAGAGTTGTTGCTGGAGCTTTTCGATCCGGGCCCAGGCCTTGACGTGCTCGGGGTCAGCGCCAAGCCAGTCTTGCCACGCCAGGTGTTGTTCGGGGCTGACATCGGCGTCGTTGAGCGTCAGATACCACTGCACCGCTGCCTGCAACTGGGCCGTGGACGGTGGGCCAACCTGTGGGCTGCTCAATCGTCCATCAACCGAATGCATTGCATCATCGCCTTGCCCAGGTGATTTTTTATCGTGGTCACTGACAGGCCCAGTTGCCTGCCGACTTGCACATAACTCAGGCCTTCGAGCTGGACCAGGAGGAAAATCTGCCGGGTTCGCGCGCCGAGGCCATCGAGCAGTGCATCAATGGCCAGCAGGGATTCGATGATCAAGTGATAGGTTTCCGGGGAAACCTCAAGCGGCTCGGGCCGGGCGGCAAGCACTTCCAGGTAGGCCCGTTCCAGAGTTTGCCGGCGGGCCTTATCGATCATCAGGCCGCGGGCAATGGTTACCAGGTAGTGCCGTGGCTCGCGCAGGACGGGCAACTGGCGCAGGGTGAGCATGCGCATAAAGGTGTCCTGGGCCAGGTCAGCGGCATCGGCGCTGTTGCCAACGCGGTTGCAGAGCCACCCTTTTAGCCAGCCGTGGTGCTTTCCGTAGAGATGCTCGATATCCATTGGCGTTGAAGGTTTGATCCCGACGTCCATCAGCTTGATCGCCACAAATGATAATGTCTCGCATTATTACCTTTGGGGCTATTTATGACAATTGGCTATCCGTCCCTTGGGGGAGGTGGGGCTTGGTTGTTTATTTCGTAGCGCTGCGTCCATTCATCCACGGGCTGTAGTCCACCTGCACATAACCCAGGGGCAGGCCTTGAGGGTAGTTGGCAAACCCCGGCATCTGCCGCAGGTCCAGCCGTTTGCACTGCGTGACGAGGCGTTGTTGCAATGCGCTATCGACCTTGAAGCCCTGTGAGCGGTACGGGCTCTGATTCAGGTTGACCATGCACTCACTCACTTTGCCCTGTGCATCGGCGATGAGGTGGAAGCTGGCGACGCCAATGCTCTGGACGTCATGCCCGATAAACAGTTGTTCACGGAAGAAACGGATCTGCCGGTAGAGGTCGACCCGCTGGTTCTGCAACCGTTGCTGTTCTTCCGAAAGCCCGATCATAGGGCTGAACACCATGGGCGCGACAATCACCTGGGTGTCCTTGGCATCGGTGAAAGCCTTGGGCGAGACCTCGGGAAACAGGGTGGTCCAGCACAGTTCGGTGACCAGTTGGGCCAGCTTGGCCTGGCGCAGATTGTTCTGGCTCATGTTGGGCAGTAGGGTCCCGCGTTTGACTGAGCAGTCCACCACGTGGTTCTGCGCGTCAACGGTCATGATCAGGTTCATCACGCCTGTCAGCCCCTGTTCATTGGCGGCCAGGGCATAGCTGCGCAGTATCGTTTGGAATGTGGTGGTGAATTTTTCGTACTTCTGTTGTTCCAGTGCCTGTTCTACCGCCGAGGCTGCTGCCTGCTCTGGCGTTTGGCTCTGGCAGCCGGACAGTGACAGCAGGCTTGCACCGAACAAGGCCAGCAGCCAGCGGGACGAAGAAGACGGGTTGAATTCCATTTCTTGGGGGCTCATACACAAATAGATGGGAAAGTTAGACGGGAACCATTCTCACCCATCAGGCGGTAAAGTGCGATTTGAAATCAAAAAAAGCATTTCACTGGGGCTTTTGGTTGTAAGGGCTGATGTACGCTGATTTGCTCTGTGGACTCACTTTATCTATATTTGAATCTGTGGATTTATTTTGAGGTGGCAACCATGAGCCTGGCCCTCCAAGCACAACCCTTCACCCGGGAGCAATGCGTCGCCGGACTCCGGGCGGCGGTGAGCATCCTGGAGAAATGGCAGGCCAGCAGCGAGCAGGCCTGCCGCATCCTGCGGATCTCGCGCAGCACCTACACCCGTGCCCGGCAGCGCGATGTCGCGTGGTCCGTGAGCCTGGATTCCGACCAGATGCAGCGCATCAGCTTCGTGCTGAACATCCACGCCACGCTGCGCATGGTGTTCGATAACCCCGAGAACGTGTATGGCTTTGCCGCGATGGCCAACGACAACGCGTTTTTCAACGGGCGTTCGCCCCTGGAGATCATGGCCCAGGGCGATATGATTTCCCTGTACGAGACCTTCCGCCACATCGATGTGTTACGTGGCGCGCAATGGTGAGGGTGAGCCAGTTGGGCGATTTGCCCGCGGGGCAGTTGCAGGCCTATCGCCTGGTCAATTCCAAATTCCCGCCGATTGCGTTGTTTGACGATGTGGCGGATGCCGATGAATTTGAGGCGCTTTATCAGATCCAGGCCCTGACCAACCCGCGGCTGGGCAATGAGGTCGGTCGAATCGAGCTGATACCTCGTAGGGAAATCCCCTTTGGGATTGTGGGATGTTCCTACGCGATTGCACCGTTCACCCACGTCAATCCGGCAGGATCGCGTTTCAGTGATGGGCGCTTTGGCGTGTTGTACCTGGCGGCCACGGTCGAGACCGCGCTGGCCGAGGTGCGTCATCACCAGAACCAGTACTGGTCCGGGGTCCACGGCCTTAACTATGAACGCTTTGTCTTTCGCGGGCTGTCCTGCACCTTTGCCGGCGACGCCATGAAGGACGCGACGTCGATGCCGATGAGCGACCCGATCTACGACCCAGACGACTACAGCCACGCCCAGCGCCTGGGCGGCGCGCTGAAGAAGGCCGGTTGTCCCGGCCTTCGTTACCGGTCAGTACGCTCGGAGGGCGACCACTGCTGGGCGTTGCTGAGCCCCAGGCCGGTGTTGTCGATGGTCCAGGCCGCCCATTACGAGATGGTCTGGAATGGGCACATCACCAGTGTCAGCAAGATCAGCGAAACCTGAGGCTGCGGGGTCAGATCTTTCCGCGAACCAGGATCGACTCATCGATCTGTGCAATGGACGTGACCCCGGTCAGGGTCATGGCCACGCGCATTTCCTTGGCAAAGATATCCAACAGGTTTTCCACGCCACGTTGGCCATCGGCGGCCAGCGCGTAGGCGGGTGCTCGTCCCAGCAATACGCCCCGGGCGCCGAGGGCGAGCATGCGTACCACATCCAGCCCCGAACGCACCCCGGAGTCCACCAGTACCGTGAGGTCGCTGCCAACCGCCTGGGCGATCTCGGGCAAGGCCTTGGCGGTGGACAGCACGCCATCGAGTTGGCGGCCGCCGTGGTTGGACACCACGATGCCGTCGGCACCAAAGCTCACCGCATCCTTGGCGTCCTGTGGGTCGAGGATGCCCTTGATGATCATCGGGCCCTTCCAGAATTCACGGATCCACTCCAGGTCCTTCCAACTGATGGAGGGGTCGAAATTGGTGGCCAGCCAGCCGATGTAGTCTTCAAGGTGGGTCGGTTTGCCCAGGTATCTGGAGATATTGCCCAGGTCATGCGGGCGCCCCATCAGCCCCACATCAAACGCCCAGGCCGGTTTGCTCACGGCCTGCAACATGCGCCGCTGGGCGGCGTACGGGCCGGACATGCCGGAGTGGGCATCGCGGTAGCGGGCGCCGGGGGTGGGCATGTCAACGGTGAACACCAGGGTTTTCACCCCGGCGGCTTGCGCACGCTCCAGGGCGTTTTTCATGAAGCCGCGGTCTTTCAACACATACAGTTGGAACCAGATCGACTGTGCGGTCTGGGACGCCACTTCCTCGATCGGGCACACGGACACGGTCGACAGGCAAAAAGGCACGCCTTTATTGGTTGCCGCGTTGGCCACCTGCACTTCCCCGCGCCGGGCAAACATGCCGGTCAGGCCCACCGGGCTCATGACCACCGGCATCGCCAGCGGTTGGTCGAACAGGGTGGTCTCCAGGCTCAGGCTCTCGACATTGCGCAGCACGCGCTGGCGCAGGCTGATATCTGCCAGGTCCGCACTGTTGGCCTTGAGGGTGTGCTCGGCGTACGCGCCCCCGTCAATGTAGTCGAACAGGAAGCGCGGCAGTTTGCGGCGTGCGGCTTCGCGGTAATCCGATGCGGACGAAATGATCATGAACAGTGAGGCCCCGGAATAAAGAAAACGGTGGGTGGAGGATAGTCAAAGGCATTCCATGGTAAAAACAACTTTTACAACTTCATTCAAGTCGCAAATGGAATATTCATGAACCTGCGAACCCTGCGAGCCTTTGTCGAAGTGGTGCGCCAAGGCAGTTTCTCACAAGCGGCCGAGATGGTTTCGCTGACGCAATCGAGTGTCAGCAAAGCGGTCAAGACGCTGGAGGAGGAGTTGGGCACGCCGTTGTTCAGCCGTATCGGTCATAAGAGCGAACTGACAGCCGCCGGTGAGATTGCCTACCGCCGCGCCCTGGTGTTGCTGGCCGAGCGCAGCGACCTGGTGGCCGAGATCAATGACCTGCTGGGGCTCAAGCGCGGCGTGTTGCGCATTGGCTTGCCGCCGGTGGGCAGTGGTGAATTGTTTGCGGCAATGTTTGCCGTGTACCGCCAGCGTTACCCGCAGATCGAGATCGAGCTGATCGAGCACGGCAGCAAGAAACTGGGCGAGTGCCTGCAAGCGGGGGAGGTGGATGTGGCCGCCCTGCTGGTGCCGGTGGAGGGCGAGTTTGAGTATCAGGACGTACGGGTCGAGCCGTTGATGGTCGTGCTGCCCAGCAGCCACCCCTTGGCGGGGCGCAACAGTGTGGATTTTTCGGACCTGTCCGACTCGCCTTTCATACTATTCGAGGCCGGGTTTGCCCTGAATCGCATCATTCTTTCCGCCTGTGAGCGGCGGGGCGTCTCGCCGAAGGTTTCGGTGCGCAGCGCCCAGATCGACTTTATCGTCGACCTGGTGGGTGCGGGCCTGGGCGTCGCCTTCCTGCCGCGGATGCTGGCCTACAAGCACCTGCATGCCGGCATTGCCCTGATCGCCCTGGATGAGCCCCAGACCGACTGGCATATCGCCCTGACCTGGCGGCGTAACGCTCACCTGCCGCCGGCTGCACGGGCCTGGCTGGACCTGGCCAGGGAAATGGGCAATGTTCCTGTGCCATATTAGGCTTTTGAATCCAATCGATATTCTGTAGCCTTGCGCAGCTTCACCTTAACCCGTGCTTGATGAACACAATCACTTCGTCCGGCGGCGCCCGAAGGGCTCCAGAGCCGGTGGTACACTCGACTTTCGCGCAACTGCGCCTGCAGGTCTTGCGAACATGACGCAAATTTCCGAACGCCTTCTGGTCCAAGCCCACCTCGATGCCAAGCAACCCAAGGTGCTCAGTGCCGAGGAAGAGGCAAGCTTACGTTCTGCCATTGCTGCCGAGCTCAAGGCTCAAGACGCGGTGCTGGTGGCGCACTTTTACTGCGACCCGGTGATTCAGGCCCTGGCCGAAGAAACCGGCGGTTGTGTTTCCGACTCCCTGGAAATGGCCCGCTTCGGCGCCGCCCACCCGGCCAAGACCGTACTGGTCGCCGGCGTGCGCTTCATGGGCGAGACGGCGAAAATCCTTACCCCCGAAAAACGCATCCTGATGCCGACCCTGGAAGCCACCTGCTCCCTGGACCTGGGTTGCCCGGTGGACGAGTTTTCGGCGTTCTGCGACCAGCACCCGGAGCGCACCGTGGTGGTGTATGCCAACACTTCGGCGGCGGTCAAGGCTCGTGCGGACTGGGTGGTGACTTCCAGCTGCGCCCTGGAAATCGTCGAAAGCCTGATGGATAACGGCGAAACCATTATCTGGGGCCCGGACAAACACCTGGGCACCTATATCCAGCGCCAGACCGGTGCCGACATGCTGCTGTGGGACGGTGCCTGCATCGTCCATGAAGAGTTCAAGTCCAAGCAGTTGGAAGACATGAAGGCGCTGTACCCGGACGCGGCGATCCTGGTGCACCCGGAGTCGCCGACCTCGGTCATCGAGTTGGCCGACGCCGTGGGTTCCACCAGCCAGTTGATTGCGGCGGCGCAGCGCTTGCCGAACAAGACATTCATCGTTGCCACTGACCGCGGCATTTTCTACAAAATGCAGCAGTTGTGCCCGGACAAGGTGTTTGTCGAGGCACCCACCGCCGGCAACGGCGCAGCGTGCCGCAGTTGCGCGCACTGCCCGTGGATGGCGATGAATACCCTGGAGCGCACGTTGCAATGCCTGCGGGAAGGGAGCAACGAGATCTTCGTCGAACCCTCATTGATCCCCCATGCAGTGCGCCCGCTCAAGCGCATGCTGGACTTTACCCAGGCGGCACGCCTGAAGCTGGCGGGCAACGCCTGATCCATGCCTGACGCAGTAAAAGTGTGGGAGCGGGCTTGCCCGCGATAGCGGTGGAACAGCCAGAGATGCATTAACTGACAGACCGCAATCGCGGGCAAGCCCACATTTAGATCTCATTGGCCTGGGGCTATTTCTTTTTCTTCGGGATTCGCACCAGCTGCGTGTCGGAATAGATGTCATGCCAGGCGCGTTTTTTCTTGTCCACCAGCGACCAGATAAACCCCAGCCCCGCGCATAACCACGATGCAATCGACACCACAAAACGCAACAGCGCCTGCCACAGGCTGATGCGCGAGCCGTCGGCGTTCTGCACGCGCACGCCCCATACCTGCATGCCCAGGGTCTGCCCGGAATGGGTCCAGAACTTGGCAAAGAAGCCAAACAGCACAAAAAACAGAATTGTCGACAGCAACGGATCACCGTCCAGGGCGCCGGACTCCGAGAGTGTGCGCATCTTTGCTTCACCCACAAAGGCGATCCACACCAGCTTATAGAGGAGGGCGGTGACGATCAGCAGGGCGGTACACAATAGGAAGTCATAGAACATCGCTGCCAGACGACGGCCCAGGCCAACGGCGGGGAATTCGCCTTGGGGGCTTAGCAGGTGTTTCGACATGGCTCGGCTCTCTGGAGGAAAAAAGCCATTTTACGGACAAACGCACATAAAAAAGCCCCTGATGTCATCACCAGAGGCTTTTTGTCGCAGTAAGGGTCAGCCTTCCGCGAGTACTTCGTCCGCCTGCATGCCTTTTTGGCCCTGCACTGCAACGAAAGTCACTTTCTGGCCTTCTTTCAGGCTCTTGAAACCATTGCCCTGGATAGCGCGGAAGTGGACGAACAGATCCGGACCGCTTTCTGGAGTGATAAAACCAAACCCTTTTTCGTCGTTAAACCACTTGACGGTACCGCTCTGACGATCAGCCATTTTCTTATTTCCTTGACGCTAAAAATTAATGACAGCCCCTTTCACCTGAAAGAGTACTGGGCTGGATTGCAGGAAAGTAAGAGACGTCGAACGGGTTGTAGCAGACTTTGGCTACTGCCCAGGTCCAGGTTTCAAGCGACCCATGCAAACACAGTGGGCAAACTCTACGACAACTAACAAGGAAAAAACAAGCCCTCTGCAAGCCACGTATTTACTCGCCTTTATGACACTTCGGTCAGAATTGTCACGCTGTCATATTCGATAGTGTGGGTCACTTGTTATAGGTTGATCGATATAAAATTGACTATCGTCAGTGCACTTTTTAATGGCGGTCGTGTTACAGATTAGTGCAAATGAACACAACCGCGTTACTTATAGGAACAGTCAATCAGCCACGGTAGTAACGTTGTGGCACGAATGGCATTTTACTTACGCGAAGAGGCACCTTTTTCCCACGTACCAAGGCGCTGACTTCGCTATCCAACACAGTAAATGCCGTGTCGAGGTAGCCCATGGCGAGCGGGCCGCCGAGGCTAGGGCCAAAGCCACCGCTGCACACGCGGCCGATCACGCTGCCGTGTTCGTCGACAATCTCTGCTCCTTCACGCACCGGGGTACGTTCCTGGGGCAGCAGGCCGACACGTTTGCGGCTGACACCGGTTTGCTGTTGGGTGAAGATCCGGTCTGCGCCCGGGAAACCACCGGCACGCGCACCGTCAGCGCGACGGACCTTGGAAATCGCCCACAACAGGCTGGCTTCAATCGGCGTGGTCTCGCTGTTCATATCGTGGCCATAGAGGCACAGGCCGGCTTCCAGGCGCAGGGAGTCGCGGGCGCCCAGGCCAATGGCTGCCACTTCGGTTTCGGCCAGCAGGCTGCGGGCCAGGCTTTCGGCACTGGCCGCGGGCACCGAGATTTCAAAACCGTCTTCGCCGGTATAGCCGGAACGGCTGACATAGCACTCCACCCCCAGCAGGCGCAGGGGCGCGAACTGCATAAAGGTCATCTTGGTCACTTCCGGCGCCAGGCGCGCCAGCACCTTCACCGCCGCCGGGCCTTGCAGGGCCAGCAGGGCGCGTTCTTCAAACAGTGGCTCGATCTGGCATTGCCCGCCCAGATGCTGGCGCAGGTGTGCCAGGTCCTGCTCCTTGCAGGCGGCGTTGACCACCAGAAACAGCTCGTCGTTACCCAGGTTGGCGACCATCAGGTCATCGAGGATGCCGCCCTGGTCATTGGTGAACATGGCGTAGCGCTGCATGCCCACGGGCAGGTCGATGATGTCCACCGGCACCAGGCTCTCCAGGGCCTTGGCGGCGTTGGCACCGGTCAGGCGGATCTGGCCCATGTGCGACACATCGAACAACCCGGCCTGTTCACGGGTGTGCTGGTGTTCTTTCATCACGCCCAGGGGGTATTGCACCGGCATGTCATAACCGGCGAACGGCACCATGCGTGCGCCCAGTTCAAGGTGCAGGGCGTGCAGCGGGGTTTTCAACAGGGTTTCGGTGGACATATTCAGCTCCTGAAAAACGTGCTGGCGCGTTTATAAGCATCAGCACTCGATAATGTTGACGGCCAAACCGCCACGGGCGGTTTCCTTGTATTTGCTTTTCATGTCGGCGCCGGTCTGGCGCATGGTACGGATCACCTTGTCGAGGGACACGAAGTGCTGCCCATCGCCACGCAAGGCCATGCGCACCGCATTGATCGCCTTCACCGAGCCCATGGCGTTGCGCTCGATGCAGGGCACCTGCACCAGGCCGCCAATCGGGTCGCAGGTCAGGCCGAGGTTGTGTTCCATGCCGATTTCGGCGGCGTTCTCCACCTGGGAGACCGTGCCGCCCAGCACTTCGCACAAGGCTCCGGCGGCCATGGAGCAGGCCACGCCCACTTCGCCCTGGCAGCCGACCTCGGCCCCGGAGATCGAGGCATTTTCCTTGTAGAGGATGCCGATGGCGGCGGCGGTGAGCAGGAAACGCACCACGCCGTCTTCATTGGCCCCGGGGATAAAGCGCATGTAGTAATGCAATACCGCCGGCACGATCCCGGCGGCACCGTTGGTGGGAGCGGTGACCACGCGCCCGCCGTTGGCGTTTTCTTCATTGACCGCCAGGGCATACAGGTTGACCCAGTCCAGCACTGACAGCGGGTCGCGCAGCGCCGATTCCGGGTTCTTGCACAGCTGGCGATGCAACGCCGCTGCCCGCCGCTTGACCTTCAGGCCGCCAGGCAGGATGCCTTCGTTGCGACAGCCGGCGGCCACGCAGTCCTGCATGACCTGCCAGATTTTCAGCAGGCCGCTGCGGGTCTCGGCTTCCGGGCGCCAGGCGCTTTCGTTGGTCAGCATCACCTGGCTGATGGACAGCCCATAGGTGGTGCAATGGCCAAGCAAATCCTTGGCGTGCTTGAACGGGAAGGTCAGGGGCGTGGTGTCTTCGACGATCCGGTCGGCGCCGGCAGCGTCTTCATCCACCACAAAACCACCGCCCACCGAGTAGTACTCGCGGCTGCGAATCTGCAGGCCGGCAGCGTCAAACGCACGAAAGATCATGCCGTTGGGGTGATAGGCCAGGGGTTTGCGAATCATCGCCAGGTGTTCTTTCTCGTTGAACGCAATGCTGTGTTCACCGAGCAGGTTCAAGCGCGCGTCGCTGCGCATCTGCGCCAGGCGCGCGGCCACGGTTTCGGTGTCGACGGTGTCCGGGTGTTCGCCTTCCAGGCCCAGCAACACGGCCTTGTCGCTGCCGTGGCCTTTGCCAGTGGCGCCCAGTGAGCCATAGAGCTCCACCTTGATGCAGGTGGTGGCGTGCAGCAGGCCGTCACGCTTGAGGCCCTCGGCGAAGCGGGCAGCGGCACGCATCGGGCCAACGGTATGGGAACTGGAGGGGCCGATGCCAATCTTGAACAGGTCGAACACGCTTAAAGACATGAGTGGTTCTCCGGTTTCTTATTATTGAGCGCAGATTTTCGGTTGTACCCGATCCCTGTGGGAGCCGGGCTTGTGTGGGAGCTGGCTTGCCTGCGATGCAGACACCTCGGTCTATCAGTAGCTCCGAGGTGAGGCTATCGCAGGCAAGCCAGCTCCCACACAAAGCCAGCTCCCACACTGACTGCATCTCTTCAGTCAGATCATGCGTAGCTCTCGATCGACGGGCACGCACACACCAGGTTGCGATCGCCAAACACGTTGTCGACCCGGCCCACCGGCGGCCAGTACTTGCCGTCGATCAACGAGGCTACCGGGTACACCGCCTGCTCGCGGCTGTACGGGTGGCTCCATTCACCGACGATTTCAGCCGCCGTATGCGGGGCGTTCTTCAGTGGGTTGTCGTCCTTGTCCAGGGTGCCGTTTTCCACCGCGCGGATCTCTTCGCGGATGGCGATCATGGCGTCGCAGAAGCGGTCCAGTTCTACCTTGGATTCGCTTTCGGTCGGCTCGATCATCAGCGTGCCCGCCACCGGGAATGACATGGTCGGTGCGTGGAAGCCAAAGTCGATCAGGCGCTTGGCCACGTCATCCACGCTGATGCCGCTGCTGTCCTTGAGCGGGCGCAAGTCCAGGATGCACTCATGGGCCACCAGGCCATTGCTACCGGTGTACAGCACCGGGTAGTGCTCTTCCAGGCGCCGGGAAATGTAGTTGGCATTGAGGATCGCCAGCTGCGAGGCGCGCTTGAGGCCCGCGCCGCCCATCATGCTGATGTACATCCAGGTGATCGGCAGGATGCTCGCGCTACCAAACGGCGCGGCACACACCGCACCTTCCTTGCGTGCCATGGCTGCGTGGCCGGGCAGGAAGGGCGTGAGGTGCGACTTGACGCCAATCGGGCCAACACCCGGGCCGCCACCGCCGTGGGGGATGCAGAAGGTCTTGTGCAGGTTCAGGTGCGACACATCGCCGCCGAACTTGCCCGGGGCGCACAGGCCGACCATGGCGTTCATGTTGGCGCCGTCGATATACACCTGGCCGCCGTTGTCATGGATGATCCCGCAGATTTCGCGGATGCCTTCCTCGAACACGCCGTGGGTCGACGGGTAGGTGATCATCAGCGCGGCGAGGTGCTCGCGGTGCTCGATGGCCTTGGCGCGCAGGTCTTCGATGTCCACGTTGCCCCGGGCATCGCACGCGGTGACGACCACGCGCATGCCGGCCATGTTGGCGGTGGCCGGGTTGGTGCCGTGGGCCGACGATGGAATCAGGCAGATATCGCGGCGCTCTTCGCCACGGCTCTGGTGATAGGCACGGATGGCCAGCAGGCCTGCGTACTCGCCCTGGGCGCCGGAGTTCGGTTGCAGGGAGATGGCGTCGTAGCCGGTGGCCGCGCAGAGCATGGCTTCCAGTTCGCGGGTCAGTTGCAGGTAGCCGGCGCTTTGTGCGGCCGGGGCGAACGGGTGCAGGGCACCGAACTCGGCCCAGGTCACCGGGATCATTTCACTGGCGGCGTTGAGCTTCATGGTGCACGAGCCCAGCGGGATCATGGTGCGGTCCAGCGCCAGGTCCTTGTCGGCCAGCTTGCGCAGGTAGCGCATCAACTCGGTTTCCGAGTGATAACGGTTGAATACCGGGTGGCTGAGGATCGGCGACTGGCGCAGCAGCGCGGCGGGCAGGGTGCTGTCGACGCTGGCGGCCAGGGCGGCGAAGTCCGGCAGGGCCTTATCGCCTGCCAATACGCGCCACAGGGTTTCGATATCGGCCTGGGTGGTGGTTTCGTCCACCGACAGGCCCAGGCGTGCCGCGTCCACGACGCGCAGGTTGATGCGCTGGGCGCGGGCCTGGTCGTGCAGGGCGGCGGTGTGGGCGCCAGTGGCCAGGGTCAGGGTGTCGAAGAACGTGGCTTGTTCAACCTTGAAGCCCAGGGCGCCCAGGCCTTTGGCGAGGATCGCGGCCAGGTGATGAATGCGCGTGGCGATCTGTACCAGGCCTTTGGGGCCGTGGTACACGGCGTACATGCTGGCGATATTGGCCAGCAGTACCTGGGCGGTGCAGATGTTACTGGTGGCCTTCTCGCGGCGGATATGTTGCTCGCGGGTCTGCATGGCCAGGCGCAGGGCCGGCTTGCCGAAACGGTCTACGGACACGCCAACCAGACGCCCCGGCATATCGCGCTTGAACGCGTCCCTGGTGGAGAAGTAAGCGGCGTGCGGGCCACCGAAACCCAGCGGCACGCCGAAGCGTTGCGCACTGCCGATGGCCACGTCGGCACCGAACTCACCCGGTGGGGTCAGCAGGGTCAGGGCCAGCAGGTCGGCGGACACGGCCACCAGGACGTTGGCGGCATGGAAGCGCTCGGTCAGTTCGCGGTAGTCGAACACGTCACCGTTGCTGGCCGGGTATTGCAGCAGGGCGCCGAAGAAGGCGCTGACGTCGGTCAGTGTGTGCTCATCGCCCACCACCACCTCGATGCCCAGCGGCTCGGCACGGGTGCGCAACACATCGAGGGTCTGCGGGTGGCTGTGCACGGAGGCAAAGAACTGGTTGCTGGCCTTGTTCTTGCCCAGGCGTTTGCAGAACGTCATGGCCTCGGCGGCGGCGGTGGCCTCGTCGAGCAGGGAGGCGTTGGCGATCGGCAGGCCGGTGAGGTCGCTGATCAGGGTCTGGAAGTTCAGCAGCGCTTCCAGGCGGCCTTGGGAGATCTCGGGCTGGTACGGGGTGTAGGCGGTGTACCAGGCCGGGTTTTCCAGGAGGTTGCGCAGGATCGGCGATGGCGTATGGCAGTTGTAGTAGCCCTGGCCGATATAGGTCTTGAACAGTTGGTTCTTGGCGGCGATGGCCTTGATCGAGGCCAGGGCATCAGCCTCGCTCAGGCCGTCGCTCAGGCCCATCACGGCGGAGCCCTTGATGCTTTCCGGGATCACGCTGGCGCTCAGGGCTTCGAGGGAATCAAAGCCCAGGGTCGCGAGCATCTGTTGCTCGTCGTCCGAGCGCGGGCCGATGTGGCGGGCGACAAATTCGTTGGCGGTGCTCAAATTAACAGTCATGGCGCGCTCCTCAGGCTTGGGCGTTGGCTTTGATCAGACGGTCGTAGGCATCCTGATCCAACAGCTTAGCTACCGCCTCGGCATCCGCCGGTTCAAAGCGGAAGAACCAGCCTTCGCCCATCGGATCCTCGTTGACCAGCTCCGGGCTGTCGCTGAGCTGGTCGTTGACTTCCAGCACTTTGCCGGTCAGGGGCATGTACACGCCGCTGGCGGCCTTGACCGACTCCACGGTGGAGGCTTCTGCGCCCTGGTCGTAGGCTTGCAACTCTGGCAGTTGCACAAACACCACATCACCCAGCGCATTCTGTGCGAACGCGGTAATACCCACGGTGACGCTGCCGTCGGCTTCGACACGCAGCCATTCGTGATCTTCAGTAAAACGCAATTCGCTCATGGAAACTCCTCAGGGCCAGAATCGTCTGGTGGACGGGATTGGAATGGGGAAGTCCATAGCAAAAATGCGGCCAATATAAATTTATTATTACAAATCAATAGGTTGTGAAGAATAGGCGGTAGTGCAATGCAAGGGGCTGTAGCGAAATCGCTACGGATCGGTGGTGCAAAAAAAGCCTATTTGGATCAAAGCCTTGCGTAGCGAAGGGGGATCAGGTGTGTATTGAAAACGTTCCGCTGTAGCGTTTTCGATACGGGCAAAGGTGGATTTATGTAGCGCACGCTGTGGCAGGTGACGGCTTATTTTGCCGTGATCGAATGTTAAGGACACGTGGCATGAGCAATCCAATCGGGGCACTTCAGGGCCGTTCACAGGTCGATGCATCCCGCGACTACCTGAGGCGCCTGTTTGCCCAGCGGCCGACGTTGACGCAGGTGGCCGAGTCCATGATCCAGGAGTGGATCACTGCGTGGTTCCCGGCTTCCGGTTTGCGGGCCGACATCACCTGGATCGGCGTGCACCCGCCCGCCCGGGCGGATGACCGCGGCTATACCCAACTCACGACCTTGAGTGACGCCCTGATCAAGCGCTGCATGAGCCGCGACGTGCTCAATTACGTGGCCGGCCATCATTGCGTGTTGGTCAACTCGCTCACCCTGGGCCTCGTACCGTTCACCGGTGCGGTTGCGGTCCATGATATTGCGTTCATGCTCAACACCCTGGCGCCCGAGCTGCTCGATGGCTTTACCGCAAGGCTGGTGGCTTATTGGAACGCGCCTGTTCCCGACGACACGACGTTGAGTCGCTGGGGCGCCGTTGGCAGGCAACTGCGCGAGTGCCTGCTCACCGCCCGGCAGAACCCGGCGCTGACGCCGCTAGAAGGCAAAAAGCTGCTGGGCCTGGGGGACGGGCCACAGGAACTCTGGGCCTACCAGGTGGATCGCCAAGTGCTGGGTGGGGAGCATGTGCTGCGGATTTACCAGGTCTATGCCGGCCACGAGGGGCAGCCGGGCGAATGGCTGCCGCTGCTGGTCCTGCAGCGCCAGGTGGCGCAGCAACAGGTCAACCTGGTCTATGTTCCTGCGATGAGCGTGCTCAAGCTCACCGCGTTGGATGAGTTGGGCAACCTGCTGCCACGCTACATGAGCAATTACATCCCTGGCCTGCTCGTCAAATGGCTGCTCAGGGAGCCCCAGGGCGATGTCTTCGATGCCCAGGCCCAGGCCTTGCTGGAGCGCCAGTTAAGGGCACTCAGGCAAATCGACTGGTCGGCACTGCCCGAGGTCGACAGCTACAAGCGCCTGCTGCGCAAACTCACTGCGCCCCAGGTCTGGTTCGAGGCCGACTATGTCCAGCAACCCCACGAAGAACAGCTGCCGGTATGGTTGCAGGCCGCCAGCGATGCCGACCGGCAAACCTACGGCCAATGGCTTGAGCGCCTGGCGCACTTGCACAAACGCACGGGCGGTGCGTCGTTCCTCGACGGCCTGGAGCCGATTGACGTGTATGCCCGCAAGGCGCTGCAACGTCAGATGCGCCTGGATTACCCGCAAGCCGTCCCGATCGACCCGGATGATTGCCTGCTGACATTTGAACGCACCCAAGGCGCCACGGTGGGCTGGACGGAGCGTACCACCAAGACCCTGACCCTCTGGGCGCTGGAAAACCCCTTCGCCACGCCCTACGCCAATGTGCAGATCAGCCATCAGGCCGCGCCGGGGCACTTGCCGGCCAGGTGGCTTCAGCCGGGATACCTCAAGCGGCTTATCGACACGGTCGATGTGGGCCGGCATTACCCGGCGCTGCTCAAGCAGGCGTTGCTGTCGGACCCCGCCGAGTCGGCGCGCCGACGGCAATTGTTTGTCGAGCAAATGGCACTCCAGCTGCCTTTGCGTGCCCTGGAGAACAGCCTGCGCCAGCGCCATGGGTGGACCCCGTCAGGCGTCGCGGTGGTGCAAGCGGTGCTGCAGCGCGACCCCCTCAAGCGTACCGTCGGCAACCATGTGATCGTGGCCCGGCCCCTGGCGTTTCTCGCCCATGCCGGTGGGGTTGTGCATAAGGCCGATAACCTGTTTGTCATCGGCCCGAGGGACCACAGTGAGCTGCCCTCTATCCTGTACCGGCCCGATCAGGACGAGGCGGCGCTCCAACAGTTTTCCAGCCGCCAGGCGCTGCTTGACGAGATCGCCCGGATGGGCAGCGAGCTACAGGCGCTGGTGCTTGAGCGCCTGAGTGAAAGCAGTCGGGCCTTGTTTGGCAATGGCGGGTTTCTAAACCCCCATGTCCAGCGTTTTCTACAGGGGGATGAATACAGCGAGCAGGCGGTTTCCAGCCCGGCATTGCTCAGTGACGAGCCCGTGCCGGGGGTATTTCTGGAGGCCGTATTCGATGAAAACGCCAGGGGGCTGTGGCAGGCCGCCGAACAGTGCTCCACCTCCGTCGAGGCACTGCGCTGGACGCTGTTCAAAAATAATCTCTGGCAGATTTTCAACGCCTTGCTGCCCATGCTGCGGGGGCCGGTGGCCGTGGCCGGGTGGTTGTCCCAGGTGTATGGCGGTTTTCGCGCGGTGCTGGCGCTGCCGGCCGGAGCCAGCCAGGAAGCGTCGGCCAATGCCCTGGCCGAGTTGCTCGGCAGTCTGGCGGGCCTGTTGTTGAGCCCGGTCGTCAGCCTTGATCAGCGCTTGCGCCTGAGCGAGACCCAACCACGCCTTACCGGCTCGCTGGCAACCCCTGTGCTCAGGCATGTGCAGCAGACGCCGTCGACGTTTGCCTGGCAGCGCTCACTGGCGGATGTGACGGGCATGGACTTTTCCTGGGCCAACTCACGGTTACGCCTCGACCCCGCGCAGCGGGCACAGCTTGAGAGCTTGCGCTGGTCGCCGGGGCCTGGCGAGCAATGGCCGGCAACCCCGGCGATCAGTTCGCCAGACAGCCCCGTACGCGGCCGGGTCATGGTGCGGCACGCCAGTGGGGCCGTCAGCCAGGAAGATTACCTGTTGATTGACAGCCACTTGTACGGGGTCAAGCAGGTTGAGGGGCGTTGGCGGGTAGTGGACCTGAGAAACCCCCAGCACATGGGCCCCTGGCTCGGGAAGGACGCACAGGGGGTCTGGAAAGTCGACCTGGGCCTGCAATTGCGCGGTGGGCACCCCAAGCTGTCGGCGGCCAGCCGCCGCGCAAATATCCAGCGCCAGAACCAGATGTTTGAACGTCATTATCAGGAGGCAACGCAGCGGCTGATGGTGGCTGAGCGTGAGGTGGCGGCCAGTGAAGAGCGTTTTGAAGAGGCCCATGGGGCAGACCCGGAAAAGCTCTTTGACCCCTCCCTGCAAGGCCTGCGGGACCGTTATTTAACTGCGCTGGAGCAACAAAACCGGGCGCAGTTCGACAAGCTCGATGCGTTGATTGCAAAGCATGCCAACAAACCCGTGGAGCGGTTCGAGCAGGAGAAGATCCAGCAATTGGAGGATCTTGTCGAAAACCTGCGGGTGCAAATGGCGATGCTGATTACCAAACGCTCGACCGAGGTGTTTCCCAGTGAGCGTCGCAACCAGTTGCATGAGCAGTTGGGGCATGAAGACGTGGCCGTTGTCCAGGCGGCCCACAACACGCTGGTCCAGTCCATGCAGACGATCATTGGCTACAACGAAAAACTGATCGAATTGAGCATCCTGGAGCGAAACAACTATGCCAGGCTGGCCCAAGTGCCAGGGTATGAGTCACGGGCGCAAGCACTGCTCCCTTCTACGCTTGGCACGCCGCTGGACTGGAAATCCCTGCAGGTGAAGGCATTGGGTGGGGTGATCGTACGCAGGCCGCCGTTGCCTGAGGAGTATGACGATTTCATCCGTATCGGGTCGCTGATCGACGAAGCCATTCAGTCGCTCCAGTCACAAAAAGACTTGCAGGACCCAGGCCCGCTGACAGTGCAACAGCGCATCGACGGGTATAGCGCCATCCTGCTCGACTACGACACTACCCAAGCGTCCCTGCGCGAGTATGGCGACATGGCTTCTGACTTGCTTTATGAGGGCAGCGTCGAACGCTTGAGTCGGATGCTCAACGCCTTGGAGCATGAGGCGCAAGGCTCCCTGGCGGCGTTGCTGCGCGAGCGTGAGCGCACGGTTGTGCGTACACCCGGACCCTCGCTGGCCTCTGGCAAACGCTTGATCCGTGACCGCAAGAACCGCTATCTGGTGGGCCAGGTCCGGGCGCGTACGCCGGAATTGAACGAGGACATCGTCGATGTCATCAACCCGGTCGATCAGAGCGTGGTGGCGAGCTTTCGGCAGGCGCCTGGCAGTGATGAGTTCGAGGCGATCACCGAGGCCAGTCCGCCGCCCGTGCGCCCGGTGCGCCCCCTGGAAAAGCTCAAGGAGGATGGGCGCAAGCTGCTGGATCGACAGTCAACGGTCCTTGGGCAAGCCCGCAACGAAGCACGCCTCTCCCACCTACCCGCCAGTGTCGAGGCCCGAGTGTTGCGCCACGCCGGGAAAATCGACGCGGTGGCTGACAAGATCCGCAAGGCTCTGGGGCAAGATAAAGCGTCCGACGCCACGCTGCCCCTGCTCAAGGAACTGGCGCAGGCCTCCAGCCGCCTGGTGGAGCATGGCCGTCTGATCCGCATCGAGATGGTCAAGCGCCTGGCGCCTGATGAAGAAGGGATTGCCTATCTCAAGAGCCAGCAAGAGGTTGAGATCCTCCCCATAGAGGGGCGCATTGCGCTCAAGCGGGAGAATGACTTCCTCCAGGAGTATGTGGTCAAGGACACGCAGGGCAAGGTCTTGGCCTACGCCCATTTCCATTACCGCACGCCAGGGGCTCCCAACGCCGAATACAGCGCCGGCCATTTGAAAAGACCGGAACAACGCTTCATGAGCTTTCGCAGCCTGGCCGACAAGACCGACAGCGATGTGATCGCGATCTACTACTCACGGATCAGCGCCGGCATGGCCCAGCAGCTGTTTTTCAGCGCGACAGGGGCGGTGATGCAGCGTGGGCGCCGGGTTTTCTGGTGATCAGGGTTTGCCGGGGATGCCGTACTTGCGCAACCGATGGGCGATAGCAGTGTGAGACGTCTGCAAGCGGTTGGCCAACTGACGTGTCGAGGGGTAGGTGGTGTAGAGCTTTTCCAGCAGGCTGCGTTCAAAGTCCTCCACCGCCTGCTCCAGGCTGGCCACTTCGCCGTCGCTCTGGCGCGCGACCGAGGTGCCGGCGATATCCAGGTCGCCAATGTCCACCAGGTTGCTTTCGCAAATGGCGGCGGCGCGGAAAATCACGTTCTGCAACTGGCGCACATTGCCCGGCCAGCGGTTGCCCAGCAGCGCCGGGTAGGTGCCCGGTGCCAGGCGGCAGACCGGGCGCTGGATCTGCGCGCAGGCCTGCTGCATGAAGTAGCGGGCCAGCAGCAGGATGTCCTGGCCGCGCTCGCGCAGGGGCGGCACTTCCACATTCAGCACATTGAGGCGGTAGAACAGGTCTTCGCGGAAGGTGCCTTCGCTGACCATTTTCTCCAGGTCGCGGTGGGTGGCGCTGAGGATGCGCACATTGACCTTGACCTCGCGGTCGCCGCCGACCCGGCGAAAGCTGCCGTCATTGAGGAAACGCAACAGCTTGGCCTGCAAGTACGGCGACATCTCGCCAATCTCGTCGAGAAACACCGTGCCCTGGTTGGCCAGCTCCATCAGCCCCGGCTTGCCGCCGCGCTGGGCACCGGTGAAGGCACCGGGGGCGTAGCCGAACAGCTCGCTCTCGGCGAGGTTTTCCGGGAGGGCTGCGCAGTTCAGCGCCAGGAACGGTGAGCTGTGGCGCGCGCTGATGGCATGGCAGGCGCGGGCCACCAACTCTTTGCCGGTGCCGGTCTCGCCCTGGATCAACAGCGGGGCATCGAGGGCCGCCACCCGTTGCGCACGGGTCTTGAGGGTGCGGATCGCCGGGGACTCGCCCAAAAGTGCGTCGAAACCTTCGGCATGGTCATGGTGCAGGGCCGACAGCCGTTCGCCGATGCGGTTGGGTTGGTACAAAGTCAGCAGCGCACCGGCATCGGTAATCGGCGTGGCGTCCAGCAGCAAGGTCTGGCCGTTGACACTGATCTCGCGCAGGGGCAGGCGAAAGCCATGTTCGAGCAAGGCCACCAGCAGCGCCGGGTCGTCAAACAGCTCGGCGATGCTTTCGCCCGCCGGTTCGCGACCATACAGGGCAATCAGCGCCGGGTTGGCCAGCAGCACCTTGCCGGCACTGTCCAGGGCCAGGACCGGGTCGGTCATGGCCGCCAGCAGGGCGTCGAGTTGCAAGTGGCGGCGCTGGCCGGGAAGGATATCCACCACCGTCACCGCCTGTACGCCCTGCACGCTGAACAGCGCGTCGCGCAACTCTTCCAGCACTTGCACGCTCAGGGTTGGCGCGTCGATATACACGTTGGGCGGGATCATCTCCACCGCATCCAGGTTGAGATTGCGCCCACCGAGCAGGGCCAGGACTTCCTGGGTGATGCCGACGCGGTCGATGAAGCTGACGTGGATACGCATGGGGTGGCGGTTGATTCTGCAATGCGGAGGGTGGCCAGTATGCCTGAGCGGGGGTGGAGATCAAAAATGTGGGAGCTGGCTTGCCTGCGATAGCATCATCGAGGGGTGACTGACACACCGAGGTGCCTGCATCGCAGGCAAGCCAGCTCCCACACAAGCCAGCTCCCACATTTGAGCTGTTTTGGTTATTCCAGGTGTTCAGGCTTGATCGGGTCGCCCGGCTTTACATCCAGCTGGTGGCGCACATCCTCGAACATCAGGTCGTACTGTTTATGCATGCTCCCGTTGAGCACCGCGGTTTTCGGCATGCCGTATTTCTGCGCGATGTTCATGGCATGGCGGGCAAAGTCGAAGGCCTGGTCCTTGGGCAGGAAGAATTCTTCCTTGAGCTCTTTGCCCTGCACCGAACCGTGCATCTTGAAGAGCATTCCCTTGCCTTCCTTTGGGTCCTGGCTGATTTCATAGTCGATGCACAGGTCGTAGCTGTGATCCTGGGCATTCAACGCGTGGCGTTCAACATGCAAGTGACCGGGTTCAAAAATGGCCATAGGCGTTTCTCCTTAACAAGGCATTGGAGAAGGGCGGCTGCAAACAGCCGCCCGGGGTGTATTTATAAGTAGGTGATGCCAGGTTTTGCCGTGCTGATACGGGTGCCGGCGGTGCCCTGGACAATGGCTTCGATGTCCGAGAGTGAACCGATCACTGCGGTTTTGCCAGTGTTGCGGGCGAACTCGCAGGCGGCCTGGACCTTGGGCCCCATGGAGCCGGCGGCGAAGCCGAGTTTTTCCATGTCGTCGGGGTGCGCCTGGCCGATGGCCTTTTGCGTTGGCTTGCCGAAGTCGATAAAGGCTGCGTTGACGTCGGTGGCGATCACCAGCAGGTCGGCCTCCAGTTGCTGGGCCAGCAGCGAGGAACACAGGTCTTTGTCGATCACGGCCTCGATGCCCTTGAGCTTGCCGTTCTCGTCGTACATGGTCGGGATGCCACCGCCGCCGGCGCAGATCACGATGCTGCTCTTTTCCAGCAGCCACTTGATCGGGCGGATCTCAAAGATGCGCTTGGGCCGAGGGCTGGCCACCACCCGGCGATATTTGTCGCCATCGGGGGCAATCGCCCAGCCTTTTTCGGCGGCCAGTTTTTCCGCTTCGGCCTTGGAATAGACCGGGCCGATCGGCTTGGTCGGGTTCTGGAAGGCCGGGTCCTTGGCGTCCACTTCGACCTGGGTCAGCAGGGTGGCGAACGGCACCTCGAAGTCCAGCAGGTTGCCCAGTTCCTGTTCGATGATATAGCCGATCATGCCTTCGGTTTCCGCGCCCAGCACGTCCAGCGGGTACGGCGAAACCTGGGTGTAGGCGGCGGCCTGCAATGACAGCAGGCCGACTTGCGGCCCATTGCCGTGGGCGATCACCAGCTCATTGCCGGGATGGATCTTGGCAATCTGTTCGGTGGCGACTCGGATATTGGCGCGTTGGTTGTCCGCAGTCATGGGTTCACCACGGCGGAGCAGGGCGTTACCGCCCAGTGCAACGACGATACGCATAATACAATCCTTCTAGAATTCTGCTTGTGAACACCGGACCAAATGTGGGAACGGGCTTTATGTGGGAGCTGGCTTGCCTGCGATGGCATCACCTCACTATGTCTGGCAGACCGAGGTGACTGCATCGCGGGTAAGCCCGACTCCCACATTGACCGTGTTACATCAGTGGGAGCGGTGTTGGGTTACAGGTCAGCCAGCGTCGAAACCAGGATCGCCTTGATGGTGTGCATGCGGTTTTCCGCTTGCTCGAAGGCGATGCAGGCCGGGGACTCGAACACGTCGTCGGTCACTTCGATGCCATTGGCCAGGTGCGGATACTGCTCGGCAATCTGTTTGCCGATCTTGGTATCGCTGTTATGGAACGCCGGCAGGCAGTGCATGAACTTGGTGCGTGGGTTGCCGGTGGCTTTCATCAGCTGGCTGTTGACCTGGTAGGGCAGCAGTTGCTCGATACGCTCGGCCCAGGCTTCCACTGGCTCGCCCATGGAGACCCAGACGTCGGTGTGGATAAAGTCCACGCCCTTGACTGCCGCTTTCGGGTCTTCGGTGAGGGTGATGCGGGCGCCGCTTTCTTCGGCGTATTTTTTGCAGCGGCCCACCAGGTCATCGTGGGGCCACAGGGCCTTGGGCGCGCAGATGCGCACGTCCATGCCCAGCTTGGCGCCGACCAGCAGCAGCGAGTTGCCCATGTTGTTGCGGGCGTCGCCCAGGTAGGCGTAGCTGATGTCGTGGATCGGCTTGTCTGCGTGTTCACGCATGGTCAGCACGTCGGCGATCATCTGGGTCGGGTGGTACTCGTCGGTCAGGCCGTTGAACACCGGGACCCCGGCGAATTTCGCCAGTTCTTCGACGATTTCCTGCTTGAAGCCACGGTATTCAATGGCGTCGTACATGCGCCCGAGTACGCGGGCGGTGTCTTTCATGCTTTCTTTGTGGCCGATCTGCGATGAGTTCGGGTCGATATAGGTAACGTTGGCGCCCTGGTCATAGGCCGCGACTTCAAAGGCACATCGGGTGCGGGTCGAGGTTTTCTCGAAGATCAGCGCGATGTTGTTGCCCTTGAGGTGCTGCTGCTCGGTGCCGGTGTACTTGGCGCGCTTGAGGTCGCGGGACAGGTCCAGCAGGTAGCGCAGTTCGCGCGGGGTGTGGTGTTCCAGGCTCAGCAGGTTACGGTTGTGGATGTTGAACGCCATGATGATTCTCCTTGGATTCGGTAATCGGCCCGTGCGGCATCGGGTGGATGCCGCCGGGGAGATGGTCGTTTAGTAGTCGATAGGGTCGCGGATGATCGGGCAGGTCATGCAGTGGCCGCCGCCACGGCCCCGGCCCAGTTCGCCGGCGCTGATGGTGATGACTTCCACACCGGCCTTGCGCAGCAGGGTGTTGGTGTAGGTGTTGCGGTCGTAACCGATCACCACGCCAGGCTCTACCGCGACCACGTTGTTGCCGTCGTCCCACTGTTCGCGTTCGGCGGCGAAGCTGTTGCCGCCGGTTTCCACCACGCGCAGGGCCTTGAGGCCAAGGGCGGCGGCCACGGTGTCGAGGAAGTTGGTTTTCTCCCGTTGGATATCGATACCGTGGGGCTTGCTCTCGTCAGGGCGCAGGGTGAATGGGACGATCTGGTTGACCACTTCGGGGAAGATGGTCACCAGGTCGCGGTCGCAGAAGCTGAACACGGTGTCCAGGTGCATCGCCGCACGGGACTTCGGCAGGCCGGCCACGATCACCTTTTCCACCGCCTTGTTCTTGAACAGGTTGCGCGCCAGTTGGCCGATGGCCTGGTGAGACGAGCGCTCGCCCATCCCGATCAACACCACGCCGTTGCCAATCGGCATCACGTCGCCGCCTTCCAGGGTGGCGGCACCGTGTTGCAGGTCAGGGTCGCCGTACCAGATCTGGAAGTCGGCGTTGGTGAACTCGGGGTGGAACTTGTAGATGGCGGTGGTCAGCAGGGTTTCTTGACGTCGCGCCGGCCAGTACATCGGGTTGAGCGTCACGCCACCGTAGATCCAGCAGGTGGTGTCGCGGGTGAACTGGGTGTTGGGCAGCGGCGGCAGGATAAAGCTTGAGTGGCCGAGGAAGTCGCGGAACATCTCGATGGTCTTGCCACCGAAGCTGCTCGGCAGGTCATCGGCCGACACGCCGCCGATCAGGAACTCGGCGACCTTGCGCGGCTCCAGGCTGCGCAGCCAGGAGCCGACTTCATCGGCCAGGCCCAGGCCAACCGTATCAGCGGTGATCTTGCGCTCCAGGATCCAGTCCAGGGCTTCAGGGATGGCGACAATGTCGGTCAGCAGGTTGTGCATTTCCAGCACATCGATATCGCGCTCGCGCATCTTGGTGACGAAGTCGAAATGGTCCCGCTTGGCCTGGGCAACCCAGAGCACGTCATCGAACAACAGCTCGTCGCAATTATTGGGGGTCAGCCGCTGATGGGCCAGACCTGGGGAACACACCATGACTTTGCGCAGTTTGCCGGCTTCGGAATGTACGCCGTACTTAACTTTTTCCGTGGTCATTACAGATCCTCCAGTGAACATAAACAATAAGGGTGTTACAGGGTCAGGAAGCCGTCGTAGAGCCCATAGGCCGCCACCAGGGCGCCAATGACCACTGCGGCGAAAATCAGCTTCTCGACGTTGGTGAAAATCGGTTTGCCCAGTTCACGCTTGGCCTTGGCGAACAGGATCGCGCCAGGGGCGTAGAGCAGGGCGGAGAGCAGCAGGTACTTGGTGCCGCCGGCATACAGCAGCCAGACCGCGTAGATCAGGGCGATGGCGCCGATAAACAGGTCTTTCTTGCGTTCGGCCAGGGCCGCCTCGTAGGTCTCGCCGCGTACCGCCAGCAGCAGCGCGTAGGCCGCCGACCATAGGTAGGGCACGAGGATCATCGAGGTGGCGAGGTAGATCAGCGACAGGTAGGTACTGGCGGAAAACAGCGTGATCACCAGGAAGATCTGCACCATGGCATTGGTCAGCCACAGGGCGTTGACCGGCACATGGTTGGCGTTTTCCTTACGCAGGAACTCCGGCATGGTGTGGTCTTTGGCGGCGGCGAACATGATCTCTGCACACAGCAGCACCCACGACAGCAGCGCGCCCAGCAGGGAGATGATCAGGCCGACGCTGATCAGCACCGCGCCCCAGTGGCCGACCACATGCTCCAGTACGGCCGCCATCGACGGGTTCTGCAGCTTGGCCAGTTCCGGTTGGGTCATGATCCCCAGGGACAGCACGTTCACCAGCATCAGGAACAACAGCACGGTGATAAAGCCGATGACGGTAGCCTTGCCCACGTCCGAGCGTTTTTCGGCACGGGACGAGAAGATGCTCGCGCCTTCGATGCCGATAAACACCCAGACGGTGACCAGCATCATGTTGCGCACCTGGTTCATCACACTGCCCAAGTCGGGGTTTTTCACGCCCCAGATATCAGCGGTGAAGATGTCCAGTTTGAAGGCGAACAGCGCAATCAGCACAAACAGCACCAGCGGCACGACCTTGGCGACGGTGGTCACCAGGTTGATGAACGCCGCTTCCTTGATCCCGCGCAGCACCAAAAAATGCACGGCCCACAACAGCACCGAGGCACCAATCACCGCCGCCGGGGTATTGCCTTCGCCGAAGATGGGGAAGAAGTAACCGAGGGTGCTGAACAGCAGCACGAAGTAGCCGACGTTGCCCAGCCAGGCACTGATCCAGTAGCCCCAGGCGGACGAGAAGCCCATGTAGTCGCCAAAACCGGCCTTGGCGTAGGCATAGACACCGCCGTCCAGGTCAGGTTTGCGATTGGCCAGGGTCTGGAACACAAACGCCAGGGTCAACATACCGACGGCCGTGATGACCCAACCAATCAGTACCGCACCGACATCGGCGCTGGCGGCCATGTTTTGCGGCAACGAGAAGATCCCGCCGCCAATCATTGAGCCCACAACAAGAGCAACAAGGGCGCCTAATCGAAGTTTTCCGGGAGATTCAGACATTGCGTGACTCCAATGCAGGAGAAGAGAGATCACAGAATAAAACTGTGCGCTATTCAAACAACTGACTCAGATCACTTCATTGGCACATTCCATTGTGAATTAAAGACTTATGAATAAATGCCACAGGCGTATAATCGCCCGGATAAGCATGTCCCAGAGCTTTGGCCCGTTTGGGTTCAGCCTATAGACGCAAGGCGTGGATGTTTGAAGCTAGCCCGTTTTCGCGGATGTGCAAACTTTTTCAAAAGGCTTTGCCGAATACCTCTCATGGATAAACACAAGTGGTATTTAAATTCTAAATTTGCCTAAACTCGCCTAACAGAAATGTCATTAAGTTATGAGACGAGCAGTTTTATTCGCTATAGCTAATAAACGTTGCCTGTTTTCGATAAATTAGCCGTGTGTGCAGTTGTTAGCTTGACGACTGTTTGATCAACAGGAGTTCCTATGTCGCAACCGGCACAAAAGCTGCGCCTCAGCGCCCTCGTGGCATTGGTAGTGGGCTCGATGATTGGCGGCGGGATCTTCTCGTTGCCGCAGAACATGGCGGCGCGGGCCGAGGTGGGGGCGATCCTGATCGGTTGGGGCATCACCGCCATAGGCATGTTGACCCTGGCGTTTGTGTTCCAGACCCTGGCCAACCGCAAGCCCAACCTGGATTCGGGGGTGTATGCCTACGCCAAGGCCGGGTTTGGCGACTACATGGGTTTCTCGTCGGCCTGGGGCTACTGGATCAGTGCCTGGATGGGCAACGTCGGCTATTTCGTATTGCTGTTCAGCACCCTGGGTTATTTTTTTCCGGTATTCGGCCAAGGCAATACACCGGGGGCGATCGGCTGCGCGTCGCTGCTGCTGTGGGCCGTGCATTTTCTGGTGATGCGCGGGATCAAGGAAGCGGCGTTTATCAACCAGGTCACCACCGTGGCCAAGATCGTGCCGCTGCTGATGTTTATCGTGATCGCCGCCGTGGCGTTCAAGGCGGACATTTTCACCCGGGATATCTGGGGCCTGGGTAACCCGCAATTCGGTGGGGTGATGGACCAGGTGCGCAACATGATGCTGGTCACCGTGTTTGTGTTTATCGGCATCGAAGGCGCCAGCGTGTACTCGGCCCGCGCCGAAAAACGCTCAGACGTGGGCCGTGCCACAGTGATCGGGTTTGTCGGGGTGTTGGCCCTGCTGGTGCTGGTCAACGTGCTGTCTCTGGGGATCATGAGCCAGCCTGACTTGGCCAACTTGCAGAACCCGTCCCTGGCGGGCGTGCTGGAACATATTGTCGGCCCCTGGGGCGCGATGTTGATCAGCATCGGCCTGGCGGTGTCGCTGCTGGGCGCGTTGCTGTCATGGGCCTTGCTGTGCGCCGAGATTCTCTACGCCACCGCCCATGACAAGACCATGCCGGCCTTCCTGAAAAAGGAAAACGCCAACCGTGTGCCGGTCAATGCGCTGTGGCTGACCAATGTGATGATCCAGCTGTTCCTGGTGATCACCCTGTTTTCGGCCAGCACCTACACCACGCTGATCTACCTGGCGTCGTCGATGATCCTGGTGCCGTATTTATGGTCGGCGGCCTATGCCGTGCTGCTGTGCGGGAGGGGGGAAACCTACGAGGGGGCCCATGGCCAGCGGCTCAAGGACCTGCTGGTGGGGGTGATTGCCCTTGGCTATGCGGTGTGGCTGTTGTATGCCGGAGGCTTGAAATACCTGCTGCTGTCGGCGCTGCTGTATGCCCCGGGGGTGATCCTGTTTGCCCAGGCCAAGCGCGAACAGGGCCAGCCGCTGTTTACCTTGTTGGAAAAGGGCATTTTCAGCTGCGTGATCGCTGGCGCCAGCCTGGCGGCGTATGGGTTGTACAGTGGTGTGCTGACCTTGTGAAATTGTTGTGCCTGGGCGGGCCTTATCGCGGGCAAGCCCGCTCCCACATAAGTTGTACACGGTCAACTGTGGGAGCGGGCTTGTCGGGTCGCCGCATCGGCGCGATGACCCTTTCAAGGTCACCACTGTGCTCGATGCGCCCCCAATTCCCCCGCCGGCAAATCCCACTGCAACGGGGTCCCGGTAACAGTGACCGGCGCCAGCAGCCGATGCGCCGGCCCCCAGGCCGTCTGCTCCACCAGCAGCCCCTGATCACCGGGCTCTTCCTCACGCAAGGCGGGCTGCTTCACGCCTTGTCCCGCCTCGACCAACAGCTTCGCCGTACGCGCCAGTGACAGGCGTGCCGAACCGCCGTGCCCGCTGCTTAAGCGCTCGGCCAAGGCCTGTATCGCACTGGCCGCCATCAGGTAGCCGGTGGCGTGGTCCAGGGCCTGCACCGGCAGCGGCACGGGTTTATCTGCCTGCTTGCACTGCATGCCGGCGTGGGCGATGCCGCTGCTCATCTGCACCAGGCTGTCGAAGCCCCGGCGATTGCGCCACGGGCCGCTCCAGCCGTAGGCGTTGAGGCTGACGTCGATCAGGCCGGGGGCCAGTTGCTGGCGTGCAGTGGCGTTGTAACCCAGTTGCTCCAAGGCATCTGCCCGATAACCGTGAAACAGAATGTCGGCATCCTTGAGTAAATTTTCGAATAATTGCCGGCCGTTGGCGGTTTTAAGGTCAAGGCGTGCGCAGCGCTTGCCCAGGGTCATTTCCGGTACGACCCCAGGTTCGTTCCAGGCGGGGGCATCGATGCGCAAGACGTCGGCGCCAAGCCCCGCGAGAAAACGACTGGCCACGGGGCCGGCCAGGACGCGGGTCAGGTCCAGGACCTTGACCCCCGCCAGCGGGCGCGCCACGTTGCCGAGCCAGCGGGTGTTGCCGGCTGTGTCGAAGCGCTCGCGCGCAACCAACGGTTCCTGATTGACCGCCAACCCTTGCGGATGGGCCTGCCACTCCTGCCAGGTGCGCATCTGCGCGGCGCAGCCAGCCTCATCGATAATCGCCTGCTCCAGTTCGGCAGCGCTCCACGGGGCGACCTTGAGCGTCATCGCCGCCCGGTCCGCGACCGGCCCCAGCACCCGTTCGGCGGCAGCGCGATGGTGGGGGGCATTGGTGTGCAGGCGGATCCAGCCGTCGGCGCAGGCATAGTCGCCGGCAATCGGGTCCCACAACGGCGGCACGCTCCAGCCCTGTGGGCGCAGGGAGCTGGAGAACCAGAATGAGGCCAGGCGCCGGTCAACGCTGACCAGGGGCAGGCGCCCGGTCTGTTGTGCCAGCAGGCGGGCCAGGGCCTGAGCTGCAGCCCCCAGGCTGGCGCAGGCCAGCTCAGTGACGGCGAAGGTTGACGGCAGGGCGCCGGCTTCAGTGCACGCCAGCGGCGTGGGCGGCAGATCGAGTGCACGCTGGATCGAGGTGAGCAGATCAGTCATCAAAGGCCCTCCATAAGAGAAGGGCCATCATAGAAGATCTTCAGGGGTGTGCTGCAATCCCCGGCTGCAAGGGCAAGTCCAGGGTGGCGATAAATCCGCCTTCGGGATGATTGGCCAGGGTCAGGCTGCCGCCGTGCCGTTCGGCGGCCCGGCGGGCGATGGCCAGGCCCAGGCCGTGACCCTGTGCGGTTTGCCCGGGGGCGCGGTAAAACGGCTCGCCCAATGACTGCAGGTGCTCGGCGTCGACGCCCGGGCCATGGTCGCGCACGCTGATGACGATGCGCTCGCCGTCGCGCTGGGCGTGCATTTCAATGGGCTGGGCGGGTGGGTTGAAGCGCAGCGCATTGCGCAGCAGGTTGTCCACCGCCCGTTCGACCATATGTGGCCAGCCCTTGAGCTTGAGCACAGGGTCGGTGTGCAACTGCACGTGCTGGTCCGGGGCGCTGAGTTGGGCGTCTTTTTGCAGGGTCTTGAGCAGGGGGTTGAGGTCGATGTCTTCGGCGCTGGCGTTGTCGGCGTCGACCCGCGCCAGTACCAGGATCTCGCTGATCAGGGCTTCGAGGCGATCACATTCGAGGGTCAGGCGCGGCCAGAGTTTTTCTCGTGCCTGGGGCGTGGCCCGTTCCGCCAGGGCCAGGGCGATCCGCAGGCGCGCCAGGGGCGAGCGCAGTTCGTGGGACACATCCCTGAGCAGTTGCCGCTGGCTGCCGATCAGGCTTTGCAGGCGTGCGCCCATGCGATTGAAGTCGGTGGCCAGCACGCCGAACTCATCACGCCGGTTGGCCAGGCGCGCCAGGCTGTTTTGCTGGTATGTGGCCTGGCCCAGGTCGTGGACCGCACCGCGCAGACGGCTGAGGGGACGGGTGATGGACAGGGTCACCAGCAGGCTGAACAGGGTCAGCACCACCAGGGCAATCGCCAGGGCGCTCAGCGGCCAGAGCAGGCTGCTGCGATGCCAGGCGTCCAACTCCGGCAGGGCGATGCGGTAGATCAGCAGGTAGGTATCGCCGGTTTTTTCGCTGGTGTACTCGGCCGTCAGGCGGCGCCACGGCAGCCGGCCCTCATGGCTCTCATGCTGGCGGGCTTCAAAGGCGGCGGCGCGGCGCGGGAAGGTGCCACGTACCATCGGGTCGCCACTCTCATTGAGCACCTGCACATCGACGTGGTACTGGCGTTTGCGCTGTTGCAACAAATCCTGGGCGGCGTCCTCGCCCTGGGTTTCATAGCGCTGGGTCCATTCTTCGGCCAGGTTCTTGAGGCCGGGATGGCGGCTGAGAATCCAGGCGTCCTGGTTGAGCATATGCCCAAGCAGGATCGACAGCCCGGCAACCAGGGCGATGGCCAGCCAGAAACTGGCAAGGATGCGCCAGAAGAGTGAACGCACAGGAAACCCTCAAACAGGAAAAGCCCAGCGGCACGGGCCGCTGGGCTGGGAGGTCGCTAGCGCATTATTGCGCTTTTTGCGGTTGTTGCGCTTTCCAGGCCTGGAACTGCTGCCACTCGGCCTGGCGCTCGGCGCGTTTCTTCGCCATGTCGTCGAACTTCTTCTGCTGCTCGGGCTTGAGCAGGGCGCGGATATCGGCTTGGGTTTTCTGCTTGGCGGCGGCCATTTCGTCGTTCATGGCTTTTTGCTCAGCGGCCGGGAGTTTATCCAGGTACTTCTTGACCAGTTGCTGGCGGCCTTCCCGTTGTTCGCCCATCAGCTTGCCGATCTGCTGGCGCTGTTCGCGGGTCAGGTCCAGTTGGCTGAAGGGGCCGCCTTTGCCGCGCATGCCGTGTTCACCGCCGTGGCCCGGGCCATCCATCATGTGGCCTTGCGGACCGCCCATCGGGCCTTGGCCTTCTGGCATGGCCATGGCGACGGTAGGCAGGGCTGCGGCGAACATCAGAGCGATAAGGGTCTTGCGCATGGTGTTTCTCCTTGTCTCGGTTCCGGTGAGTCCGGATGTGAGTAGATTACAAAGATCAAGGTCAGCCGCCGTCAGCGCAGAGTAAAGTTTCGGTAAGGGAGAGGGGCAGCGGCAAGCCGGCTTTTCACTTGCCGCTCATCACGTGTCGCTGCCTTAAAGACAGTAATAGTAGCCGCGGCTGCGCAGGGCCACGATCCGCGGGCGGCCATCGGCATGGGGGCCGATTTTCTTGCGCAGGTTGCTGACGTGCATGTCCAGGCTGCGGTCATACAGGGTCAGCTTGCGGCCCAGGGCGATCTGCGCCAGCTCCTGCTTGTCCAGGGGCTCGCCCGGCTGGCGCAGCAAGGCTTCCAGCAGGCGGCTTTCGGACAGGGTGAGGGTCAGTTCCTGATGGTCGATGATCACGACGCCACGCACCGGGCTGAAGCACAGGTCGCCCAGTTCCAGCTGGGTCGACACGGCCGTCGGGTGGCTGCGGCGCAACACCGCCCGCAGGCGGGCAGTCAGTTCGCGGGGGTCGCAGGGCTTGGCCAGGTAGTCATCGGCGCCCAGTTCCAGGCCAAGGATCCGGTCCAGGGGCTCGCCCCGGGCCGAGAGCATCAGTACCGGCAGTTCCGGGTGGTCGGCGCGCAATTGCTTGAGCAACTCCAGGCCGCTGCCATCGGGCAGCATCACGTCCAGCACCACGGCCGCCGGAGCGGCTTCGGCCAGGACCTTGCGCGCGCTCACGCCGTCATGGCAAGCGCGCACCTGGAAACCTTCCTGGTTCAACCAACTGGTCAGCAGCTCACAGAGCTCCTGGTCATCATCTATCAGTAACAGCTCGCTCATGACTCACTCAATTTAGCCATTGTCGACGGCGTCGATGCCCACCACTGGCGAAGATACCGCACAGCAGGGAAACCAACGCAACTCCCGCGCCAATCACGAACCATTGCTGCTGGTCGGTCAGCCAGCGTGGCAGGGCGCCACCTTGCGCGTCCTTGAGTTGCTGGGCCAGGCGCTGATTGTCCTGGCGCAGCCGGCTCAGTTGCGCACTCTCGCGGGCGGCATCGGCAGTTTGCAATTGTTTGCCCAGTTCTTCGCGCAGGCGTTCGCTTTCTTTCAAGCGTTGCTGCAACTCGGTGATCTGGCTGCCGGCACTCAAGGACAGGGGCGTTGAACTGCCGGTGTTCGAGGTTTCTTCAGCCTGGGCCGTAGCCCCGATCATTAACACTGCCAACAGACACAACTGACGTAAGCGCATCGGAACTCCTGATTCCACACGAATATTCAGAACGTTGTCGGCAGGTTACCGAGAATAATGAGCGATTAGGAGTACGCCGAACCCAATAGGTTCAGCGCCACCCGGATCAAGGCAGGACTTGCTTGAAGGGTTTGATCACGACATCGGCATACACCCCGGCCGCCACATACGGGTCGGCCTTGGCCCAGGCCTGGGCGTCGGCCAGGGAGGCAAACTCGGCCACGATCAGGCTGCCGGTGAAGCCGGCCTCTCCCGGATCATTGCTGTCGACCGCCGGGTGCGGGCCGGCGAGCACGATGCGGCCTTCGGCCTGCAGCCCCTTGAGGCGCTCCACGTGGGCCGGACGCGCGGCCAGGCGCTTTTCCAGGGAGTTGGCGACGTCGGTGGCAATGATGGCGTAGAGCATGTCAGTCCTCGGTTTTTGGCGTGGTGGGGTCGGTGTCATGCAGGTGGCGCGACAGGTAGATGCCCTGGGCAACCAGGAACACCACGGTCAGGCCCAGGCTGCCGAACACCTTGAAGTCGACCCAGTAGTTCTGGAAGGTAAAGGCCACGAACAGGTTGGCCGCGCCGCAGAACAGGAAAAACCCGATCCAGGCGATGTTCAGGCGGGTCCAGATCGGCTCCGGCAGGCTCAAGGCGTGGCCCATGATGCGCTTGATCAACAGGCGGTCACCGATGAAGTGGCTGCCGAGAAAGGCCAGGGCGAACAGCCAGTTGACCACCGGGGCTTTCCATTTAAGGAAGGTTTCGCTGTGGAAGGCCAGGGTCAGGCCGCCAAAGACCAGGCAGGCGACCAGGGTCAGCCATTGGCTTTTTTCCAGCTTGCGCTGGGAGATGAAGATCGCCCCGTAGACCACCAGGGAGCTGATGATCAGCACCGCCGTGGCACTGTAGATGCCGCCGAACGACAGCTCATGGCCAGCAATCTCGAGGACCCGTGGGTCGGTTTTGAACACGATGAAGAACAGCAACAGCGGGATGAAGTCGATGAATTGTTTCACAGTAAGAGCCAGAAGCTGGATGTGGCGGCATAATAACAAACATCCTTGGTAGCGTAAGCGCCAGCTGACTTGAGGTTACACACTCCCGTGAATGTTGATTTGCACTGCCACAGCACGGCCTCCGACGGCGCCCTGGCGCCCGCGGTACTGGTTGCGCGTGCGTTTGAAAAAGGCGTGCGAGTCCTGTCGTTGACCGACCACGACACCCTTGAAGGCCTGGACGAGGCGCGGCTTGCCGCCACGGCGCTGGGCATGCACCTGGTCAATGGCGTCGAATTGTCCTGCACCTGGGGCGGCGCAACCATTCATGTACTGGGCTACGGTTTTGATGTCACTGCCCCGCCGTTGGTGGCGGCCATTGCCAGTTTGCACGATGGCCGCTGGCTGCGGTCCGAAGAAATAAGCCGCAAACTGGCGCTCAAGGGCATGCCCGGTGCCCTGGAGGGCGCCCGTGCCATCCAGCAGGCGCTGGGCGACAGCGGCAATGCGCCGGCCCGTCCGCATTTTGCCGACTGGATGGTGCGCGAAGGGTTCGTCAAGGATCGCGCCGAAGCCTTTCGCAAATGGCTGGGCGCCGGCAAGCTGGGGGACGTCAAGCTGCACTGGCCGACCCTGGAAGACACCGTGGCGACCCTGCGCGCCTCCGGGGCCTGGGTCAGCCTGGCGCATCCCTGGCATTACGACTTTACCCGCAGCAAGCGTCGCAAGCTGATCGGCGACTATATTCAAGCGGGTGGCCACGCCATCGAAGTGGTCAATGGGCATCAACCCGCCGAACAGGTTGGCAGCCTGGCGATTCTTGCCCGTGAATTTGGTCTGCTGGTCAGTGCCGGCAGTGACTTCCATGGCCCAGGCGGCTGGTCGGAGATCGGCGAATACCGCCCGGTCCCGGAAGACCTGCCGCTTTTGTGGGGGCGATTCAAGCATGACCCCATTACCGCCACCGTCTGAACAGGTAGAAAACGTGAGTCAATTTTTCCAGATTCATCCGGAAAACCCGCAAGCGCGGCTGATCAAGCAGGCGGTGGAGATCATTCGCGGTGGCGGGGTGGTGATCTACCCCACGGATTCTTCCTATGCCATCGGTTGCCAGATCGGCGACAAGAACGCCGTGGAGCGCGTAAGACGCCTGCGCGAACTGGACAAGAACCACAACTTCGCGCTGATCTGCAGCGACTTGTCGCAACTGGGGCTGTTCGCCAAGGTCGATACCGGCACCTTCCGCCTGCTCAAGGCCCATACGCCGGGGCCCTACACCTTTATTCTGAATGCCACCCGCGAGGTGCCGCGCCTGCTGCTGCACCCCAAGAAGCGCACGATCGGCCTGCGGGTGCCGGAGCACCCCATCGCCCTGGCACTGCTGGCCGAGCTGGGTGAGCCGCTGATGAGCGTATCGCTGATCATGCCCGGCGACACTGAGCCGCTGGAAGATCCCTATGAAATGCGCCAACTCCTGGAAAAGCACGTAGACCTGATCATCGACGGCGGTTACGGCGGCAACAAGGCGTCCACCGTGATCAACCTGGCCGACGGCGAGCCTGAAGTGATCCGCGTGGGCTGTGGCGACCCGGCGCCGTTCATGGTCGAGGCCTGAATGTCGGCCGTGGAAACCGTCGACAGCCAGGCCGGCGCGCAGCAGGAGCTGCCGTTTGCCATGGTCTATGGCCAGGCGGTCATGGAAATGCCCCTGGACCTGTATATCCCGCCGGATGCCCTGGAAGTGTTCCTTGAGGCCTTTGAAGGCCCGCTGGACTTGCTGCTGTACCTGATCCGCAAGCAGAACATCAATATCCTCGACATCCCGGTGGCGGAAATCACCCGCCAGTACATGGGCTATGTCGAGTTGATGCAGTCGGTGCGCCTGGAGCTGGCCGCCGAATACCTGGTGATGGCCGCGATGCTGGCAGAGATCAAGTCACGGATGCTGCTGCCACGCTCGGAGACGATCGAGGCGGAAGAGGATGACCCCCGCGCCGAACTGATCCGCCGCCTGCAGGAGTACGAGCGTTTCAAGGCCGCCGCCGAAGGTATCGACGGCCTGAGCCGCGTGGGGCGCGACGTGGTGGTGCCCAGGCTGGATGCGCCAGAGGCCCGGGCGCGAAAATTGTTGCCAGATGTAAGTCTGGAAGAATTGCTGATGTCCATGGCCGAGGTGCTGCGCCGTGGCGATATGTTTGAAAGCCACCAGGTCAGCCGCGAAGCCTTGTCCACCCGCGAACGCATGAGCGATGTGCTGGAGCGCCTCAAGGGTGGTGGGTTTGTGCCGTTTGTCGAGCTGTTTACCGCCGAGGAGGGGCGGCTGGGCGTGGTGGTGACCTTTATGGCGGTCCTCGAACTGGTCAAGGAATCCTTGGTCGAGCTGGTGCAGAATGAGCCTTTTGCGGCTATCCACGTGCGGGCGCGAGCCGAATAACGAGCTGAATCGATGAATCTGACTGAACCCCGCGAACTGGCGCCCTTGTTGGAAGCCTTCCTCTTGGCCTCGGGCAAGCCGCAATCGCTGGAACGCCTGTTTGAACTGTTTGAAGAGGCCGAACGCCCGGAACCGCCGGTCTTCAAGAAGGCCCTGGAAATCCTGCGCAAATCCTGTGACGGCCGGGCCTTTGAACTGCGGGAAGTGGCCTCGGGCTACCGCCTGCAAATCCGCGAGAAATTTTCGCCGTGGGTCGGGCGCTTGTGGGAAGAGCGCCCGCAACGCTATTCCCGGGCGATGCTGGAGACCATGGCGCTGATTGCCTATCGCCAGCCCATCACCCGTGGCGAAATCGAGGATGTGCGCGGCGTGGCGGTCAACAGTCATATCGTCAAGACGCTGTTGGAGCGCGAGTGGATCCGCATCGTCGGCTACCGCGACGTGCCCGGCAAACCGGCGATGTTTGCCACCACCAAGGTGTTTCTCGATCACTTCAACCTGAAAAACCTCGACGACTTGCCGCCACTGGCCGAACTGCGCGAGATCGAGGCCGAACCGGTGCTCGACTTCGACGATGCCCCGGTGCCCGCCGGCTTGCAGGAACTGGCCGATGCCAGCGCTGAACCGGAAGAGCCGAAGGACGAGACCAGTTTCCATACCTTGCTGCTGGAGCTGGACGATATGGAGCAGGGGATCAAGACCGACTTTGATGATTTGCTGCGTGATGGGGCGGTGGCGCCTGAGTCTGAGCCTGAGCTTGAGGTAAACGTGGAAGCGGCCCCCGAGGAGGATATCCTCGGCGTGGCCGCGGCCCGCGAAAAACTGCTGGCCGCCGTCGCCGCCCTGGAACAACCCGAGTTGAGCGAAGAAGAAGCCGAAGCCCGGGCACTGGCCGAAGCCATCGAAAACGAACGCCGCGAATTCAAAGACTGACCCGGCCTGCCCATATGGGAGCTGGTTTGCCTGCGATACAGGCAACTCGGTACATCAGGGAGACCGTGTTGATGCCATCGCAGGCAAGCCAGCTCCCACATTGATGTGTTGTGTAGCCAAACTCGTGCTGCAAACGAGATCCCCTGTGGGAGCGGGCTTGCCCGCGATGGCGGTGTATCAGCCAGCCTATCCGGTGCTGACCCAGCGCCATCGCAGGCAAGCCCCACAGAAAAGCCCTGTGCAATGAGGTAGTAATGAGTTCCACCAAAGACCCCTGCATCAGCCTCTGCAAGTTCAGCGACGATATCTGCCTAGGCTGCGGGCGCAGCAAGCGCGAGATCCGGGCCTGGAAGAAGCTCGACAAGGTCGACAAGCGCGCAGTGCTGGCCGAAGCCGAGCTACGGTTGATCGCCCTGGGGGCCACCGGTCGGCGGAAAAGCAAATGAGCCGGCACATATCGACTAGTCTCTGATGCGCAATGCGCGCCATGCGCGTATGATTCGCGACCCTTTGGCGATGCGTTCGCCCAAGCTCCAGATTTGCATACTCTTCAGGCCACGCCTGAAGCGACACACCGGGAGGTGCTTAAGATGAAAGACCAAGACCAGAACGACAGCCAGGAAATCGGCCCAGCCGGCGAGAAACTGCAAAAAGTCCTCGCCCGTATCGGCGTCGGCTCGCGCCGCGACGTAGAAGCCTGGATCACCCAGAAGCGCATCAAGGTCAATGGCGTCGAAGCCACCCTTGGCCAGCGCGTCGACCTGCATGACGCGATCACCATTGATGGCAAGGTCATCAAGCGTGAAGAGGCCGCCGAGTCGGTGCGCCGCGTGATCATGTACAACAAGCCCGACGGCGAGATCTGCACCCGTGACGACCCGGAAGGCCGTCCAACCGTGTTCGACAAGATGCCCAAGCCTAAAGAAGGCCGTTGGATCAATATCGGCCGCCTGGACATCAACACCACTGGCTTGCTGATGTTCACCACCGACGGTGAACTGGCCAACCGCCTGATGCACCCGTCCTACGAGATGGACCGCGAATACGCCGTGCGTGTACGGGGCGAAGTCGATGACGAGATGATCGAACGCCTCAAGGCCGGCGTGGTGCTGGAAGACGGCCCGGCCAAGTTCACCGACATCAAGCAGGCGCCCGGTGGCGAAGGGTTCAACCACTGGTACCACTGTGTGGTGATGGAAGGGCGTAACCGTGAAGTGCGTCGCCTGTGGGAATCCCAGGGCCTGGTGGTCAGCCGCCTGAAGCGCGTGCGTTTCGGCCCGGTGTTCCTCAACTCCGACCTGCCGATGGGCCGCTGGCGCGAAATGAGCCAGTACGAAGTCGACATCCTCAGTGCTGAAGTAGGCTTGACCCCTGTGGCCATGCCGCAGATGAACGCCAAGAGCAAGGACAAGCTGGAGCGCATGCAGCGTAAATCGTCGCGCCCGGTGGCACGCACCGAACGCGTTGCCCGCACCTTGCGCCCGGCGCTGGATGCACCGGCCACGGGCGGTCGCATTTCCCGCCAGCCGCAGATCGAGGGCGATCGTCGTCCGTCGGCGCCGGCCCGTCAGGATGGCGAACGTGCACCGCGCACCCCGCGTCCGGCCGGTCGTGGCGAGGCACCCACCGGTGGTCGCAGCAACCGTGGCGAGACGGGCCGTGGGGCTCCGCAGACCGATCGTCCAGCCGAAGGTGCCAAGCGCCCAGCCAAGCCCGCGCCGAAAAAGCGCCCAGGGCTGAAACTGGTCGCGGACGAGCCATCGGGCAAGCGCCGTGGCGCACCGGCGGGTTCCGGCCAGCGTCCGGGGTTTGGGCGTAAGAAGCCTTAAGGGCAGCGGCAAGCTTTAAGCTGCAAGCTTCAAGCGGTAAGAAAAAGCGCCAACCTGTGGGTTGGCGCTTTTTTTTGGTGCGCCAGGCATGGCGCGTTGCGCGCAAGCGCAACCAGCTTGGCTGTGGTGGCCACGCTGGTGACTGGGAGGTGAAAGTCCTCTACACACCCGGCAAGGGGAAGTGTTAGCCAGA
>NZ_MNPU01000052.1 GCF_001983165.1 Pseudomonas gessardii
ACGACAAGGGCGGGCACCTTGCCACTGTCGACCTGAATGGCCGGACCCTCACCTCACACCTGTTCCAGGCCGGCCGCGAGCACCAGCGCCAGCAGGGCCAACTGCTCAGCCACTACCACTACGACGACCAGGGCCGCCTGGCCCAACACGAACACGCCCACGGCCTGCGCCGCTACACCTACGACAAAAGCGGCAACCTCACCCGCCGGCTCGACACCCGCCAGGGCCAGCACGACTACCACTACGACCCTCTCGACCGCCTGACCCGCGCCGACCACTCCCAGGCCCCCACCGAACGTTTCACCCACGACCCGGCGGGCAACCTGCTGATGCAAGACCGCCCAGGGCCCGGCATCGTCGTCGGCAACCGCCTATTACTGCAAGGCGACCGGCATTACGACTACGACGCCTTCGGAAACCTCATACGCGAACGCCGTGGCCGCGCGCAGCAGTGGGTCACCGAATACCGCTACGACTGCCAGCACCGCCTGATCGGCGTCACGCAACCGGACGGCAGCCAGGCCAGCTATCGCTATGACCCGTTTGGGCGGCGTATCTGCAAAACCGTGGCGGGCAAAACGACTGAGTTTTTCTGGCAAGGCGACAAGATCATCGCCGAACACACGGCGGGGCAGCATCGCAGTTATCTCTACGAGCCTGACAGCTTCAGGCCGTTGGCTTTGTTGGAAGGGTTTGGTCCGGCCAATACCCAGGCCTTCCACTACCAACTGGACCATCTGGGTACGCCGCAGGAACTGACCAACGCGCAAGGCAAAATCGTCTGGTCCGCCCACTACCTTGCCTACGGGAAAATCACCCGGCTAGACGTGAGCACCGTCGATAATCCACTGCGTTTTCAGGGGCAGTATTTCGACCAGGAAAGCGGGCTGCATTACAACCGGCATCGCTACTACAATCCAGATAATGGCCGCTATTTGACCCCCGACCCGGTGAAGTTGGCGGGTGGGGTGAACGGGTATTTGTATGTGCCCAACCCTACGGGGTGGGTGGATCCGTTGGGGTTGAATACGTGTCCGGGTGGGGATGGGTGTAAGCCAAGCACTGATATTGGAGATCCAGCAAAAAAGAAGGCCAACGCAGGAACACCTTCGGTTTCAGTCGTATCAAACACTACCCCTGAAATGGGCTACCACAAGGAAATCTATGCGAGTAAACCGGTAAAACCAGAAGAAGTCACTCTAAAATGGGGTGAGTTTTTAGGTGATGGCCCCTATACAAACATTCATCCAAGAACTGGAAAACCAGACCCCGACAGGTTAGTTTCTGCAGATGGTACAAGAAGTATTCGTTATGGGCCTCACGAAATGAATAGCAAACCGACCAAGCATCACTACCATGAAGAAACATGGACTTTAGAACTAAAAAACAAAACCATGAACGTCGACAACTCAGTCATCAGAGTACCACTACAGAAGAAATAAAATGATTGTAAAAATACTAAAAATATTTTCTCACGACGACAAACCTTATGTTAATTATGAGACATCTGCCGGATGTGGTGTAGCAACGTGGATAGGCCCGATACCGAAAATCGGAGAGCATATTGATGTTGAATTCGACCTGAATGATATTTTTTGTTGGAAAAATAATATTACCCAATCACCCCAACATGAGGAAAAAATAGAGATCATAGACAGCATTACCTACATAACTGCAGAACTGATCTTAGGGAATGATGATAATTACGCAGCCCTACGCATTGGATCTTCAATAATCCTTATAGACCTGAAAGAAAAACCCGACCATGCTCCAAAATATGTAAACTTAAAAACAACAAGCATTTCACTTTACCCAACAGACGTCTAGACGAGATCCATTCACTTGAAAGTCAATACTTTAATGCGCCCAGTATCGACAGCCTTGTCCAGAACCGGCATATCAGCGATAAAAGTGACGAGCATATTTAATCCGAAATGAAGTTCCGTAAAGATGGAACAGTATTCACACTACCCCCCAGAGGAGGAAGATAAAAATGCTATCCCATCCACTTTCCAGCCATATACCTTTCGATGCAAGCTTGAATTATTTTGTGGGCACTTTTGATATTTATGACCAAGAAGAGAGCAAAGAATTTGAACTATCAAAGTACAACCCAAACAACTCAGAAGATAGAGAAAAACTGATCATCAAATACTGTCTTGATCCAGACGAGCAGCTTTCATACAGACACAGATACACTCTTATGAAAACCTTGAAGCACTCTCTAGACAGCAAAGATTTTAATTTTCACGCTTTCTTTGAGGACAATCATGATGAATATACAAGCATGGCCTGGAATGAAGATGAAATAGAGGATCCTCGAGATTTTTTTGAGGAAATTTATAGATTAGCCAGTGATAAATGGAAAGATGATCTGGACAAAGCCAGCCAGGAAGATCCGTCTAGCTGGTAACGATAAATAGATCCGTCCCTTAGCTCCCCAAAAAAACCTATTGCAGGAACAGTACTACCGTTACTACCCCACAACAGTGAAAGTCAGGGCCATTGTGGCTAAACCATATAGCCAGCAAATTAAACGAACATATAATCGCAGAGCAAAAACCATAATAAAACAAACGAAGCAAAAGTGAGACTCGACAAAAACAATCCTACCCGCCCATTCACCGCATGTCCATATTGAGCACCCTATGCTGACCCCCCCTTTCACAGACAAACCTTTTGAGCCGGCCCTATCATATATATTGGCTGCATTATCAATATACGACCGAGAAGAGACCAAAGGCGAGGCACTTTGGAATTACAACCCTAACAATATAAAAGATAGAGAAACGATCATTAGATCTTTTATTTTAAAAGACCTCATGTACCTGCCCTACCGTCATCGCTACGTATTAATAGCGATACTCAAAGACGCACTGTTAACACCCGGCTTCAATTTTTCCAAAGAATTTGAAAGTGACCATGACGCACACATAACGATGGCTTGGGATGAGACAGAAATAGAGAACCCGCGAGGATTCTTCATGGAAATTTATCGCATTGCAAATGAAGAATGGAAAGATGAACTTCAAAAGGCTAGCCTTGAAGACCAGCATACTTGGTAAATTATTTTTCCTAAAGCCCTTAACCCCTACAACCGACCTTTACACAAAAAAAACACATTAGAGCACATAAAAAAGCCAAATATGAAAAACATGGAAATAAAAATAATCAAGAAAAACAAAATCGAAACCGCGACTATCGAATACGACAAACACACATGCACCTTACATATAACATTCGCCAATCAAACCCATAAGAAATACTCCACCCCTAGTATCTTTCACAGCTTTGGGTTATTACGCAAAGACTTCAGCGACATAAAATTTTTATGCAAAGGCTCAAAAGTCAACGTATTTTACTCTTCATACACAAGACTAAGCGGAGTCGCGCTCCATGAGTCAACATTAGGCGACCCGAACCAAAAATTGGTGCGAATATTCGATCATGAAGAAAACAACCTGACCAACGACATTCAAGAACAAGCTGAATTCCATACCAAGTGGAAAAATTCTTTTCAACCTGACCACCCGATGCCCAGCCACTTTAAGCCCCTTGGAAATATCCGCACAAAAACCATAAAGGCGATCATAGACGGCCAAAAAGTAGACGCGGAGGTAAAATACGACTCTACACGCATGATGTTAGGCTTTTCAGAAGCCGACGATTTCAAAAAAATCTATCGAGAAGCAAACATATATAACTGTTTCGCAAAAATGAGAACCGACCTACCCCATATAGTATTTCTCTGTAAAGGCGCAAAAATAAATGTCAGACCTTCCAGCATGGCCTCGCAGATGGCGGCCGGTTTGGTTGCATATGAGCTGACCTTAGGCAAACACGCCACCCACGAAGATATCGTTCATATATTCGACTACGAAGAACACAATCTGACAAATGACCCGCAAGACCAAGCGACTTTTTATAAGCAATGGTTAATTTCAATAGGTGCGTGCGGATAAACGGGACAAATCTATTTAATCGCGAGTCAATACTGCGATAGATCCGTCCCCTTTATCGGTCCCCTTTATCGAAAAACATCCAGGACCTTAAGATGAAGAAACTTCCCGTTTCAGACGGAACAATAGAAAAACTAATGTGCGATAGAAGCACGCTATCAATAGAGTTTTCAGACTGGCAGGAGCAGCTATGGCTAATAACCTTCCACGAACTAATCGCCTTCCAAGGGATAGGTACGATCGGATCTGAAATATCCGAAATGTACGAAACCACTGACACGCCTCTCTCAGTGGAGGCAACAAGAGTAGATCCAAATGAGACAGGGACTAGTTATTGCTTCACATCCAGTGATGGAGGCGATGTGATTTTTATAGTAATTGCAGGTAGCTATACAGCTGAAAAACTTGACTGCACACAAAACATATACACTACCAAACGTAACAAACGGGACGATTCTATTTGATCGCAAGTCAATGCAATAATAGGTCCGTCCCTTCCCCCCTTACCCAACAAACGTCTAGACGGGAGCTATTTACTTGAAAATCAATACCTTAACGCCCCACTCCCCTTTAACTTGTGCATCTGGATGAAGCCAACCACTAAGGCATGATGCTCGGCAAACGCTTACAGTCGTTATCTGTGCACTTTGTTAAATAGATCCGGCCCATTTATCGGCTCACGAATCGGAGCACCGTGATGAATCATCTAGAAAAAGAATTAGATGAAACTCTAAACACGTTGAACATCGCCTCAAGAAAGCTCAACTCTGAAGAGCTTGAAACATTAATATCCACTTTAACCAAAAAATATTTTAAAACCGAAAAAAATGTACTAGATCCAGTAGATTTCAACGAAAAACACACCGAACACAACCCTGATTTTTGGAAGGAAATACCAGGCCGAATAAAAAAGAACGACCTCATTCTTTTGGTTTTTGAGACTAGTTATAGAGCATGGAAACTCGAAAACGCAAAAGATCTTGCGCTGCTAATAGGCGAAACAACTGGTTATCCGTTCTGGGTCACTGATCATAATCTATCGTTTTTGGTTCATCTGGATGACCATGATTGCGTGCTCTGGGCTTAAACATCAAAGCGAAGTACGGGACAGATCTATTTGATCGCGAGTCGATGCAGTAATAGATCCGCCATTGATCGCCTATCATTCCTGAGTTTGTATGCTTGGATGAAACCATCCACTACGGTGTGATGAGCGTTGATAAAAAGTGACGGACATATTTAATCCCGAGCCAATTAAAAAAGTCCGCCATTAATGCCCCTCTTAACTTGTGCGCCTGGATGAAGCCAACCACTAAGGCGTGATACTCGGCAAACGCTTATAGTCGTCATCTGTGCACTGTGTTAAATAGATCCGCCTTCTTTATCGCCTTAGACGGACTTTTAAAATAAAACGACAGCCAAAACTATCAATAATTCGCGGCTTGCTTTTCACATACAATATAGAAAACACAAAAAATCTGGAAAGAGAGGAAATCATAGTATCAAAAAATGTCAATGACCGAAAAGAACTCTCTGAACTATTCGACACTCTGACAAAGCCTGAATTCTTCACGTATACGAAAGAGGAACAACAATGGTTTATAAATACGATTAGCCACTACCTGTCAATCAACGACACTTTCGACTCCGTTTTTTATCTTTTAGATACTTATTTTGAAGACGAAATAATAGACCAAAGACAGTTCATGGAAGTACTGCTCGAATGCCTTATCCGCTACCACGGAGAGACAACGAAAAATGGATAAACGGGACAACTCTATTTAATCGCGAGTCAATACAGCAGTAAGCTTCCATTGGTCCGCCCACGAGCCATTAATCTCTGCATGAACGGCGGAAAACACTCACGATCAGTGTTCTTGCGCAGCGTTAAACAGATCCGTCCACTTAGTCCGATGGGGCTCACGAAATGAATAGCAAACCGACCAAGCATCACTATCATGAAGAAACCTGAACTTTAGAACTAAAAAACAAAACCATGAACGTCGACAACTCAGTCATCAGAGTACCACTACAGAAGAAATAAAATGATTGTAAAAATACTAAGCATATTTACTTATCGCGACAAACCTTATGTTAATTATGAGATATCTGCCGGATGTGGTGTAGCAGCGTGGATAGGCCCGACGCCGAAAATCGGAGAGCATATTGATGTCGAATTCGACCTGAATGATATTTTTTGTTGGAAAAGTAATATTACCCAATCACCCCGACATGAGAAAAAATAGAGGTCATAGACAGCATTACCTACATAACTGCAGAACTGATCTTAGGGGATGATGATAATTGCGCAGCCCTACGCATTGGGTCTTCAATAATCCTTATAGACCTGAAAGAAAAGCCCGACCATGCTCCAAAATATGTAAATTTAAAAACAAAAAACATTTCACTTTACCCAACAAACATCTAGACGGGAGCTATTCACTTGAAAATCAATACCTTAATACCCCATTCCCCTTTAACTTGTGCATCTGGATGAAGCCAACCACTAAGGCTTGATGCTCGGCAAACACTTACAGTCGTTATCTGTACACCTTGCTAAATAGATCCGCCCCATTTATCCAAAATCTAATTTCAAATGAAGCCATGAACGGTACCGAAATGAAGTTCCGTAAAGATGGAAAGCCATTCACACTACCTCCCAGAGAAAGAAGATAAAAATGCTATTCCATCCACTTTCCATCCATATAGCTTTCGATGCAAGCTTGAATTATTTTGTGGGTATTTTTGATATTTATGACCAAGAAGAGAGCAAAGGAGTTGAACTGTCAAAGTACAACCCAAACAACTCAGAAGATAGAAAAAAATTGATCCTCAAATACTGTCTTGATCCAGACGAGCAGCTTTCATACAGACACAGATACACTCTTATGAAAACCTTGAAGCACTCTCTAGACAGCAAAGATTTTAATTTTCACGCTTTCTTTGAGGACAATCATGATGAATATACAAGCATGGCCTGGAATGAAGATGAAATAGAGGATCCTCGAGATTTTTTTGAGGAAATTTATAGATTAGCCAGTGATAAATGGAAAGACGATCTGGACAAAGCCAGCCAGGAGGACCCATCCACCTGGTAACCCTGGACAAAAAGGAGGATTTATTTAATCGAATTTAAGAAATTCGCCCCCTCCCCCTCAGATTTCTCCGACAGCGTTTTAGGGTTGCCACTCGGAAGACGCCCCAATAATCTTCGGCAGTCGCTGCAAATTCAGCGACCGGGTTTCGCAGCCCGGTTAAACTCTAGACGCACAGCGTCCCCCACAAGATAGCGGGCGCTTTTTTATGCCTGATGTTATGGCGGCTGTGCGCGGGATACCTTCGGGTATGCCGGGTTCCTAGAGTCCCGGTCTGCGAACCTGCGTACAGCTGCCACCCGGTATCGTTTCGCAGCGATGGGTAGTAGCTCCATAACTCTAGGAGCTTTGCCATGATCAAACACAGTCCCAACCCGCCATTAGACTCAACCTCGCTTCACGCGGCTGCTCACCGAGCGATTGACTACTATCTGAACCCTCCTACTGAAACAAAGCGGCCGGCTGAAGACCATGGCATCTTCATCGTGCGCAAAGGAATAGATGCAGAGACGTTGTTGATCAACGCTTCGGAGGACCTTGCGTCGGCTCAAGCACTGGCAACACATTTAGCGTTTGAAATAGACGGCACTGCACGGTGTGTAGCGCTAGGGATATGTCGGATGCTGGAAGGAGTTGAGCTATTGGTGAACAGCGCCATCGTTCAATGTGGAACGGGGGATGAAAAAGGAAGGCCGATTAACCATCCAGATTAATCGGCGATGACCAGTCCGCCATCTCGTCGAGCAACTGGCCGAGCGCGGTATGAAGCACCTCTATATCGATGGCGGCCAGACCATCCAGGCATTTCTTGAAGCAGGCCTGCTCAATGAGTTGATCATCACCCGTATTCCGATTCTGCTAGGTCAGGGAATTCCGTTGTTCGGTCAAATCGGGCATGAATGTGAGCTTCGCCACATCGCCACCTGTACCTCGGACAATGGCTTTGTCCAGAGCCGGTATGCCATCAAGCAGCCTTGACTCACCAAACCACCACAAACAAAAACGCCCCGTACCAGTCGGGGCGTTTTATTCAGTTTGAAGCAATCAGCCGTCAGTCAGCCAAACGCCACGTCGTCCCGCCCTTGCCGTCTTCCAACACCACGCCCATGGCGGTGAGTTGGTCGCGGATGCGGTCGGACTCTGCCCAGTCCTTGTTGGCACGGGCATTCAGGCGGGCCTGGATCAGGGCGTCGACTTGGGCTGCGTCCACACGCCCTTCGGCGCCGGCTTGCAGGAAGTCGTCGGCTTCCATTTGCAGCACGCCCAGCACGCTGGCCAATTCCTTGAGGCGGGCCGCCAGGCCGGCCGCGGCGGCGAGCTCGCTCTCGCGCAGGCGGTTGATCTCGCGGACCATCTCGAACAGCACCGCGCAGGCTTCGGGGGTGCCGAAGTCGTCGTTCATCACCGTGGTGAAGCGTTCAACAAATGCCTCGCCACCGGCCGGCGCCACCACCGGCAGGCCTTTCAACGCGTGGTAGAACCGTTCCAGGGCGCCCTTGGCGTCCTTGAGGTTGTCTTCCGAGTAGTTGATGGCGCTGCGGTAATGACTCGATACCAGCAGGTAACGCACAACCTCTGGGTGATACTTTTCCAGCACGTCGCGGATGGTGAAGAAGTTGTTCAAGGACTTGGACATCTTCTCGCCATTGATGCGAATCATGCCGCAATGCATCCACGCATTGGCGTAGGTCTTGCCGGTGGCCGCTTCGCTTTGGGCGATTTCGTTTTCGTGGTGGGGGAACTCAAGATCGCTACCGCCGCCATGAATGTCAAAGGTCTCGCCCAGGCAGCAGGTGGACATCACCGAGCATTCGATGTGCCAGCCCGGACGCCCGGCGCCCCAGGGCGATTCCCAGCTCGGCTCGCCGGGCTTGGTGGCCTTCCACAGCACGAAGTCCAGCGGGTCTTGCTTGGCTTCGTCGACTTCGATGCGGGCGCCGATGCGCAGGTCTTCGATTTTCTTGCGCGACAGCTTGCCGTAGCCCATGAACTTGGCGACGCGGTAGTACACGTCGCCATTGCCCGGGGCGTAGGCGTAGCCCTTGTCGATCAAGGTCTGGATCATCGCGTGCATGCCAGGGATATGGTCCGTGGCGCGTGGTTCCATGTCTGGCTTGAGGATATTGAGGCGCGCCTCGTCCTCATGCATGGCGGCGATCATGCGCTCGGTCAGCGCGTCGAACGACTCGCCGTTTTCATTGGCGCGGTTGATGATCTTGTCGTCGATGTCGGTGATGTTGCGCACATAGGTCAAGTCATAGCCGCTGAAACGCAACCAGCGGGTCACCAGGTCAAAGGCAACCATGCTGCGGCCGTGGCCGATGTGGCAATAGTCGTACACGGTCATGCCGCACACGTACATGCGCACCTTGTTGCCATCCAGCGGCTTGAAGACTTCTTTGCTCTTGCTGAGCGTGTTGTAGATCGTTAGCACGACGAATCCTTAAGACTGAATCACTGGCCCCACGAATCACGCAAGGTCACGGTACGGTTGAATACCGGCTGACCAGGTTTCGAGTCCTTGATATCCGCGCAGAAGTAGCCTTCGCGCTCGAACTGGAAACGGTCTTCCGGCTGTGCGTCGCCCAAAGACGGTTCGGCACGACAACCGGTCAGCACTTGCAGGGAGTCAGGGTTGATGTTGTCCAGGAAGCTGGCGCTGTCTTCGGCCTTCTCGGGGTTGGCCGAACGGAACAGACGATCGTACAGGCGCACTTCGCACTCGATGCTGGCCGCCGCCGGCACCCAGTGCACCACGCCTTTGACCTTACGGCCTTCCGGGTTCTTGCCCAGGGTGTCTGGATCGTAGGAGCAACGCAGTTCGACGATGTTGCCCTCGGCGTCCTTGATCGCTTCATCGGCGCGGATCACGTAGCTGCCGCGCAGGCGCACTTCGCCGTTCGGCTCCAGGCGCTTGTAGCCCTTGGGCGGCGCTTCCATGAAGTCATCGCGGTCGATGTAGATTTCACGAGCGAACGGCAGCTTGCGCACGCCCAGCTCTTCTTTCTGTGGATGGCGCGGCAGTTCGAGGTGCTCGACCTGGCCTTCTGGGTAGTTGGTGATCACGACTTTCAACGGACGCAGCACGCACATGGCGCGCGGTGCGTTCGCGTCGAGGTCCTGGCGGATGCTGAACTCAAGCATGCCGTAGTCAACCACACCGTCGGAGCGGTTGGTGCCGACCATCTCGCAGAAGTTGCGGATCGAGGCCGGGGTGTAACCGCGACGGCGGAAGCCCGACAGGGTCGACATGCGTGGGTCATCCCAGCCGAACACGTGCTTTTCATCGACCAGTTGCTTGAGCTTGCGCTTGCTGGTGATGGTGTAGTTCAGGTTCAGGCGGCTGAACTCGTACTGATGCGGGTGCGCCGGCACCGGCAGGCTGTCGAGGAACCATTCGTACAGCGGGCGATGGCTTTCAAACTCCAGGGTGCAGATGGAGTGGGTGATGCCTTCGATGGCGTCCGACTGACCGTGGGTGAAATCGTAGTTGGGATAGATGCACCACTTGTCACCGGTCTGGTGGTGATGGGCGTGGCGGATGCGGTACATGATCGGGTCGCGCAGGTTCATGTTCGGCGAGGCCATGTCGATCTTGGCCCGCAGTACGCGGGCGCCGTCCGGGAACTCGCCGTCGCGCATGCGGGTGAACCAGTCCAGGTTCTCTTCTACCGAACGCTCGCGGAACGGGCTGTTCTTGCCAGGCTCAGTCAGGCTGCCGCGGTATTCCTTGGCCTGCTCCGGGGTCAGGTCGTCGACATAGGCCTTGCCGGCCTTGATCAGCTCCACGGCCCAGTCGAACAACTGGTCGAAATACTTGGAGGCATAGCGCACTTCACCGGACCATTCAAAGCCCAGCCACTTGATGTCGCTTTCGATGGCGTCGATGTATTCCTGGTCTTCCTTGGCCGGGTTGGTGTCGTCGAAACGCAGGTGCGTGACGCCACCGAACTCCTGGGCCAAGCCGAAGTTCACACAAATCGACTTGGCATGGCCGATGTGCAGGTAACCGTTGGGCTCAGGCGGGAAACGGGTGACGATCTGCGTGTGCTTGCCCGAATCCAGGTCCGCCTGGATGATCGGGCGCAGGAAATTGACCGGGACGGCAGGTCCGGCCTTGGAATTCGAGGTAGGGTCGACAGTGGGCTTGCTCATAGGATCCTTGAACAGACGAAGTACGTGGCCCGAAGTAGGGCCGATAAAACAAAGGGCTTATCATAGCCGAACCTGTCAACCGCCTGACAGAGCACGACCAAAAACTGCTGCTTTAATTACCCGGGCGGTAAAAAACCACCTCGAAATTCCTGACGGGCACGCTAAACTGCGCGCCTTGGTCGCAGTTTAGCCAACCCGGTTGGGTGCCCAGGCGTCCGAACCCACGAATTCCCTGAAAAGAGTAATGAACATGACTCAAGTCAAACTGACCACCAACCACGGTGACATCGTCATCGAGCTGAACGCCGAGAAAGCGCCGACCACCGTCGCCAACTTCATCGAATACGTTAAAGCCGGCCACTACGAAAACACCGTTTTCCACCGTGTCATCGGCAACTTCATGATCCAGGGCGGCGGTTTCGAGCCCGGCATGAAAGAAAAGAAAGACAAGCGTCCAAGCATCCAGAACGAAGCGGACAACGGTCTTTCCAACGACAAGTACACTGTCGCCATGGCCCGTACCATGGAGCCGCATTCGGCCTCCGCGCAGTTCTTCATCAACGTGGCCGACAACGGTTTCCTGAACCACAGCGCCAAGACCGTACAGGGTTGGGGTTACGCGGTATTCGGTAAAGTCACCGAAGGCACCGACGTCGTGGACAAGATCAAGGGTGTTTCCACCACCATGAAGTCCGGCCACCAGGACGTACCCGCAGACGACGTGATCATCGAGAAAGCCGAGATCATTGCGTGATATTGCTGATTTCAGATTTGCATCTGGAAGAGGAGCGCCCGGACATTACCCGGGCGTTTCTGGATTTACTCCACGGCCGCGCCCGTGGCGCGCAAGCGTTGTACATCCTCGGGGACTTTTTCGAAGCCTGGATTGGCGACGATGGCATGACCCCGTTCCAGCGTTCGATATGCGCGGCTCTACGTGAGCTGAGCGACAGCGGCACCCAAATATTCCTGATGCACGGCAACCGCGATTTCCTGATCGGCAAGGCGTTCTGCAAAGCAGCAGGCGCGACCTTGCTCAAGGACCCCAGCGTCGTGCAGATGTATGGCGAGCCCGTGCTGTTGATGCACGGCGACAGCCTGTGTACCCGCGACCTCGGCTATATGAAGCTGCGACGCATCCTGCGTAACCCCGTCGTGCTGTTTATCCTGCGTCACCTGCCCTTGCGCACCCGCCATAGACTGGCGCGCAAGCTGCGCAGTGAAAGCCGTGCCCAGACGCGCATGAAGGCCAACGACATTGTCGATGTGACGCCCGAGGAAGTGCCACGGGTGATGCAGGCCTTCGGCGTACGGACCCTGGTCCACGGCCACACCCACCGCCCGGCCATCCACAAATTGCAGATTGGCGAACAGGCGGCCAAGCGCATCGTGCTCGGGGATTGGGACAAGCAGGGATGGGCGTTGCAGGTGGATGAGCAAGGGTTTCAACTGGCGGCGTTTGACTTCGTCAATCCGCAGTTAGCGTTGCCTGGCGCATAACCCCAGGCACAACACCGATCAACATGTGGGAGCTGGCTTGCCTGCGATGGCATCACCTCGATGTAACTGATGCACCGAGGTGTCTGCATCGCAGGCAAGCCAGCTCCCACATGTTGATTGCATTGCCCTGCAAGATCAGTGACCTGACGCCGCCGGCCCCGCCTTCGCCATAAACGGCGGCCTGGCCAGCCACACCAGCAGGATCAAGCCCATGAACATCCACCCCAGCAGCGTGAAGTAATCCACGGTGGACATCATGTACGCCTGGCTGGTGAGGATCTGGTCCAGTTGCGCATAGGCCTTGTGGCCGGCGCCGCCCAGGGTGTCCAGTGCATCGCGGGTGGCCGAGTCGTACACACTCATGCTCTCGTTCATGTAGGCATGGTGCTGGTCCGCCCGGCGAATCCAGATCCAGGTGGTCAGCGATGCGGCAAAGCTGCCACCCAGGGTCCGCAGGAAGGTCGCCAGGCCAGCGCCGTCGGCGATCTGGTGCGGTGGCAGGTCGGACATCAGGATGCTCAAGGTCGGCATGAAGAACAGCGCCACACCGATGCCCATGAACAGCTGCACCATGGCGATGTGCTGGAAGTCCACTTCATGGGTGAAGCTGGCGCGCATAAAGCAGCTCAGGCCCATCGCCAGGAATGCCAGGCCGGCCAGCAGGCGCAGGTCTAACCTGTGCGCATACTTGCCGACAAACGGCGACATCAACACCGGCAGGATGCCGATCGGCGCCACCGCCAGCCCGGCCCAGGTGGCGGTGTAGCCCATCTGTGTCTGCAGCCATTGCGGCAGGATCAGGTTGATCCCGAAGAACCCGGCGTAGCCCAGCACCAGCACAATGGTGCCAATACGGAAGTTGCGGTGGGCAAACAGGCGCAGGTTGACCACCGGGTGTTTGTCGGTCATTTCCCAGATCACGAACACCGCCAGGGCGATCACCGAGATAGCTGTACCGATGAGGATGAAATTGGACTCGAACCAGTCCAGGTCATTGCCCTTGTCGAGGATGATCTGCAAGGCACCGACCCCGACGATCAGGCTTAGCAGCCCGACATAGTCCATCGGCTGGTGGCTGGTGACCACCGGGCGTTTCTTGAGCTGCGCACGCACCACCATCACCGCAAAAATCCCGATGGGCACGTTGATAAAGAAGATCCACGGCCAGCTGTAGCTGTCGGTAATCCAGCCGCCGAGGATGGGCCCGGCAATCGGCGCGACCACCGTGACCATCGCCAGCAATGCCAGGGCCATGCCGCGCCTGGCCGGTGGGTACACCGCGATCAGCAGGGTCTGGGTCATCGGGTACAACGGGCCCGCCACCAGGCCTTGCAGGACCCGGAAGCCGATCAGCTCGGGCATCGAAGTGGAGACACCGCACAGGAACGAGGCCAGCACAAACAACAGGGTGGCCCATAAAAACAGCTTCACCTCGCCAAAACGCCGGCTCAACCAGCCGGTCAGCGGCAGCGCGATGGCATTGCTTACGGCAAATGAGGTGATGACCCAAGTGCCCTGCTCCGAACTCACCCCCAGGTTGCCGGAGATGGTCGGCAACGCCACGTTGGCGATGGTGGTGTCGAGCACCTGCATAAAGGTCGCCAGGGACAGGCCAATGGTGGCCATCAGCAAGCTGGGCGGCGTGAAGGAAGCGTTATGGCTCATCAGCGTTGTGCTGCCTTGGGCGCGGCCACGCTGTTGTCATGGATCAACCGGGTGATCATCGCGTCGGCCTCGGCCAACTGGCGGTCATACACCGGGGTACTGAACGATGCTTTTTGCGGCGGCTGTTGCGCCAGCACCGGGCCGCTTTGGTCGTGCAGGTTGACGTTCACCAGGGTCGACAAGCCCACCCGCAACGGGTGCTGGGCCAACTCCTGGGCATTGATATGAATACGCACCGGCACCCGTTGCACGATCTTGATCCAGTTACCGGTGGCGTTCTGCGCCGGCAGCAGGGCAAAGGCGCTACCGGTGCCAGCACCGAGGCTGTCGATGGTGCCGCTGTATTTCACATCGCTGCCATAGAGGTCGGTCTCGATATCCACTGGCTGGCCGATCCGCATATTGCGCAGTTGGGTTTCCTTGAAGTTGGCATCGATCCACAGTTGGTCCAGGGGAATCACTGCCATCAACGCAGTCCCTGGCTCAACCCGCTGGCCCAGTTGCACAGTGCGCTTGGCCACGTAGCCGGTGACCGGTGCAATCAGGGTGCTGCGCGCATAGGCCAGGTAGGCCTGGCGCAGTTGCGCGGCAGCGGCCTGCACATCCGGGTGGGACGAAATCACCGTGTCATCCACCAACGCGGTGGAGGTATTGAGCTGCTGTTGCAGGTTGGCCAGTGAGTTGCTCGCCGCGCTCAGGGCGTCGCGGGCATGGGACAGTTCTTCCAGGGAAATCGCCCCACCCTGTGCCAGGATTCGGCGGCGGTTGAAGTTGTCCTGGGCGGTTTGCACCTGGGCTTTTTGCGCCAGCACCTGGGCCTTCATGCCATCCACATTGCTGTACAGGCCGCGCACCTGGCGCACCGTGCGCGCCAGGTTGGCCTGGGCACTTTGCAGGCCGACGGCTGCGTCGTTGGGGTCGAAGTTGATCAGCACCTGGCCTTCATGGACCAGGTCGCCATCGTCGGCACCAATGCTGACCACGGTGCCGGTGACCAACGGGGTGATTTCCACCACGTTGCCGTTGACGTAGGCATCGTCGGTGCTCTCGCTCCAGCGGCCATACAGCGTGTACCAACCCCACACGCCCACGACGCCGAGCACGACGAGCAGCGCCAGGCCCAGCAACAGGACTTTGCGTTGGCGCGGGTTGCTGTCGTTGGGTTGGGGTTCAGCGGTGTTGTTTGTTTGGGCAGTCGCCATGACCAGTACCTCGGGTTAATCAGTACGCCCTACGCGCTGGAGCGTGATGGGATCACCTGCCGCGATAAGGATTTTTTTGAGGATGTGTTCCAGGGTCTGCAACTCGCCGGGCTCCAGCGCGCCGGCCAGTTGGTTAAGGGCCTGGGCGCCGATGTGCGGCAGCCTGTCCGCCAGGCGTTGGCCGGCGGCAGTGAGCACCAGTTGCACCTGGCGTCGGTCCTGTTCGGAACGCTTACGCGCCAGCAGGTCTTTTTGCTCCAGGCGGTCGAGCATGCGGGTCATCGAGCCGCTGTCCAGGGACAGGTGGCGGCACAGTTCCGCCGGGGTGTCGACGCCAAACTGGGCCATGATGATCAACACCTTGAACTGCGCGGCGGTGATGCCGTGGGGTTCCATATGGGTGTCGATGATGCGGTCCTTGAGAATCGCGGCGCGGCCCAGCAACAGGCCTAAATGGCAGTTATGAAAGTTTTCCGGGGTGAAGTGTGCCATCGAAAGTCACCTTATTACTGCCTAGGCAGCCAATATGTGACGAAATATTACTGCTTAGGCAGCGAATGTCAAACAAATAGTTAGGTTGCTTGGTAACTGGCCGGCAGTGCCAATAGCGATGTCACCTTTATCGCGAACTACCTGTAACAAACTAAGGATCGTCTGATTTTTCCTACACCCGGCTGTCCCTAGAGTGCCGGGATGAGATTAAAGAACTACCTCCATCAGATCAGCCCGGTCCTGTCCACACCCCATGCTGCGCGGCGTCTGCTGCGCATTTTTGCGTTGGTGCTGCTGGTGGGTATCCTCGGTGGCGTGTACAGCTTCCTGTGGTTCACGTTCAACAATGAAGTGTCCCAACGGCGCAGCTATATGAGCAGCGCCATCGCCGAGGCACACACCTTTTTCACCACCCGTGAAGCCCTGCTGGAGAGCCTGAGCCTGTCGGCCACGCGCAAGACCAAGCAGAACCTGCCCGTGTCGAATGAAGAGATCCGCCTGCTGCTGGGGCAGACCCCAGGCAAGCAGTGGAGCATCTGGCTGACCCAACGCATGCGCGACTATTTGCAAGCCAAGCGGCTCAACCTGCTCTATGTCAGCACCGAGGGCCAGGTGCTGCGCCTGTATAACGCCACGGCGGTGCCCGCCGACTTCCCCCGGGCCATGCTGGACCGGTTGCACACCCTCAGGCTTGAGAACACCTTGCAGGAACTCTGGCTGACCCACGCGTTCGACGGGCACTCGCAGTTGTACATTTTTATCCGCCTGGACGAACGAGACGTGAACTCCGGCTGGCTCGGCCTGGAAATGGATGACCGCGAAGTGTCCAGCGCCCTGGATGACCACAGTGCCGGCGAGTTCACCATGTTCAACTCCCAGGGCATGGCGCTGTTCAGCAACAGCCAGAAACCGCCACCGGGGCAGCACCTGCCGCAACTGCACCAGCAGGATTTTTTCGGCTTTGTCGGCCCGGGCTGGTTGCCCGAGCAGTTGGTGCTGCGCAAACAATTGAAATCCTCGGACTGGCAGCTCACCTACTCCATCGACCTGCGGGCGGTGTTGCAGGCTCTGTGGCCGCAAATGGCCGGCGCCCTGTTGTTCTGCCTGCTGAGCATCAGCCTGGTCTGCCTGTTGACCCGGCGCCTGGAGCTGCGCGTCATCACCCCGGCGCTCCACCGCATCCAGGCCCTGGTGGAAAGCGAGCTGTTCAGCCGCGACGTGATCCAGACCGCCCCCGTGGCCCTGTGCGTACTGCGCCGCACCGATGGCCAGGTGGTGCTGAAAAACACCCTCGCCCAACACTGGCTGGGCCACTGTGCCGAGGAACTGGGGCCCGGCTGGATCCGCGACGCGTTCCACCCCACCGTCCCTCGCCTGAGCGACTACTTTGAAACCGCCGATGGCCGCCACCTGTACCTGAGCAGCGCGCCCACCCGCTATAAAGGCGAAGACGTGTTGCTGTGCGCCTTCAGCGACATCAGCGCGCGCACGCAAATCGAAGCGGCGCTGGAGCAGGCACGCCAATCGGCGGATGCCGCCAACCAAGCCAAGACCTTGTTCCTGGCAACCATGAGCCACGAAATCCGCACGCCGCTGTATGGCGTACTGGGCACCCTGGAATTGCTCGCCCGCACCCAGCTGGATGCCCAGCAGAAAAACTACCTGCACGCCATCGAAGGCTCTTCGGCCACCCTGCTGCAACTGATCTGCGATGTGCTGGATGTGTCGAAGATCGAGGCCGGGCAACTGGCCCTGGAGTTGAGTGAGTTCTGCCTGCCGACCCTGGTGCAAGAGGTGGTGCAGGGGTACGCGGCGGCGGCGCAGCGCAAAGGCTTGCTGTTGTATGCCTGCCTCGACCCGCAATTGCCGCAGTGGCTGATCGGCGATGTCAGCCGCGTACGCCAGATCCTCAACAACCTGCTGAGCAACGCGGTCAAGTTCACCGACTCCGGGCGCGTGGTGCTGCGGGTCAAGCCGTTGAGCCGCGACGGTGAACGTGTGTGCCTGCAGTGGCAAGTCTCGGACACCGGCAAAGGCATTGCCCATGAAGACCAGCCGTCTATTTTCGAGCCGTTCTACCAGACCGAAGGCAACCACCAGGTAGTGGCCGGCACCGGCCTTGGCCTGGCGATCTGCCTGCGCCTGACCCACTTGATGAATGGCACCCTGCGCATGGTCAGCGAGCCTGGCCTGGGCAGCAGTTTTTCCCTGATCATGCCGCTGGAACAGCCGTCCGCCAGCAGCACGGCCCCGCAGGCCCAGCCGCTGTTGGCGCCAGAGGTCGTGTATGTGGTCTCGCCCATCCGTGAGCTGGCCGAGAGTATCAGCGGCTGGTTACGCCGCTGGGGCGCCCGGGCGCAGGTCGGCCTGCCGCCCGGCACCGAACCGACGGCAACTTGCGTGTTGCTCGAACTGCACCCCGGCGCCATCGCCGAGCCGCTGACCGCCCAATGGCATGGCCCACAGGTCCTGGCCAGCGCCGATGGCTGGAAGGTCAACCTCAATGACCTGCACGCGATCCACCGGGCCGTTCACCAGGCCCAGGGTGGCCAGGCGGCGCAGCCCCAGGCGCTGACTGAGCTGCGTGACTTATCGCCGCTGCACCTGCACATCCTGGTCGCCGAAGACAACGTCATCAATCAGTTGATCCTGCGCGACCAGCTTGAAGAACTGGGCTGCACCGTGGAACTCGCCAGCAATGGCGAGGAGGCCCTGTCACGCTGGCACGACGATGCATTCGATATCGTCCTGACCGACGTCAACATGCCGGTTCTCAACGGTTACGAACTGGCCGAAACCCTCCGGCGCCGGGGCTGCACCGTCCCGATCATCGGCGCCACCGCCAATGCCCTGCGCGGTGAAGACACCCTCTGCCTGGCCGCCGGCATGAATCACTGCCTGGTCAAACCCTTTACCCTGCGAGCCCTGTTCAATACCCTGGCTCCCTACGGACGAGTTCCCCATGAAGCGCTGTAGCATTTTGATTGTCGAAGACCACCCCTTCCAGCACCTGTTCCTGCAGAACCTGTTCAACCAATTGGGCGACTTTGACCTGACGTACGCGAGCGACGGAGAGCAGGCACTGGCCTGCCTGGGACAACAGGATTTTGACCTGGTGCTCACCGACCTGCTGATGCCGGGCATGGACGGCGTGCAATTTATCCAGGGCCTGGCCGCCCACCCTTCGCGACCGGCCCTGGCGATCATGAGCGCCGCCTCGCGGCGCATGCTGATGGGCGCCAGCCTGGTGGCGAGCAACCTGCAGGTGAAAGTGCTCGGGCTGATTTCCAAGCCGGTGAATGCCGCCGCCCTGCGCTGCCTGACTGACCAACTGAAGCTGCTGCGCCACACCGCACCGGCGCAAACCCAGCCTGGTATCGACCGCCAGGCGATTCTGGCCGCACTGGATAACGGCCAGTTGCAAGCCTGGTTCCAACCCAAGAAAGCCCTGAGCAATGGCCGCATCGTCGCCGCCGAAGCCCTGGTGCGCTGGGATCACCCCGAGTACGGCACGCTGCTGCCCGGCCTGTTCCTGCCGGCGCTGATCGCCTGCGGCCTGGAAGAACGCCTGCTGTGGCGCGTGCTGGAACAGGCGATGGCGGCCCAGGCCGTCTGGCGCCAGGAAGGCTATGACATCCCGGTGTCGATCAACCTGCCCACGCACCTGCTCAACAGCCACGACCTGCCCGACCGCATCCTGGCCTTCGTCCTCGAACACCAAGGCTTGCCCGGGCGGATTTGCTTTGAGTTGATGGAGTGTTCGGTGCCCGACGACATCAGCAATTTCTACGCCGGGACCTGCCGCCTGCGGATCAAGGGGTTCGGCCTGTCCCAGGATGATTTCGGCAAGGGCTACAGCTCTTATATGAACCTGGTGTCGGCACCGTTCACCGAGCTGAAAATCGACCGCGCGCTGGTGCAAGGCTGCAACGCCAATGAGGAATTGGCCCAGGCGCTCACCAGTATCGTCAGCCTGGGCCGCCAATTGGGCTTGACGGTCGTGGCAGAAGGCGTAGAAACCGCACAAGAACTTGCGCTGTTGCGTAAAATCAACTGCACTCAGGTCCAAGGCTTCCTGATCTCCCACGCCGTGCCTTCGGACCAGTTCCAGCACTTGCTGAGCCATGACGGCCCGGCAAACGCTTATTGGCCTTCGCCAGGGTGTTGACGAACGTCGCTCGCTATCGAGGTCATTGTGTTTAAAAGCTGTGCCCCTACTGCCGTAAAGGCGCCGTAATGCATCATCCCAACGCCTTCCTGGAAAAACTGGCCAGCAGTTCGCTGCGCCGCAATAAAGGCTTACTGGTACTCGGCGCCCTGGCGCTGTTGCTGCTGGGCATCAGTTTCCTGGGGGTGCAGCGCATGGTCGATGAACAGCGCGATACCTTGCAGTTCCACTTTGCCCGCCTGATGGAGAACATCCACGAGCAGGAAGTGTTCCTGGGCGCCATCTCCCGGGAAAGCAGCAAGGGCCAGTTGAACCCCAAAGGCATACTGCCCCCCTATCTGCAACAGCCGTTGCCCGAAGAGGGGCCGAATATCTACCTGGGCCGGGGGTTGCGGTTTTCCCTGCCCTATAGCGTGAAAATCAACCCGGACAAGATTGCCGCCAGCCAACACCCCAAAATATTCGCCCTGGGCGCTTACCTGGCCGCCTACTACAGCGCGTTCTGGGCGGCCTCGCACTATCACTCGCCCCAGGTGTTCCTGATCAATGGCCCGGATAACTTCGACCTGACCGTGCCCGCCACCGGCCGGACGCGCGGTGGCGAACAGGTGCAGATGACGACGCTGGTGGACATCATCACCCGCTTGAAAGAACGCCAGCGCCTGCCAAACCCGTCGCAATCGGCTCATCAGGTGCACTGGGAATCTTACCAGCCGCCTCCCGGCCCCCCGCAAACCCCTGTCCTGCTGGCCTATGTCAATATCAACCTGGCCCCCACCGCAATGGCCGTCGAAGGCGCCAACAACTGGGCGGTGGTGGCCTCGCTGTTGAGCCTGTCCCAGGTCAATAACATCGAGCGCTTGCTGCAGTGGTCGATCTACGATCGGGTCACTTTGATCAGCCCCGCCGGCGCGGTCTTGACCGGGGCCGTCCAACCCGGCCAAGCGCTGGACGAAGGCGTCAATGTCACCCGCGACGGCCTGGTGTTCAAGCTGATCAGCCCCGGCGCACAACACTGGACGGCGATCTACGTGATCACGCTGCAACGGTTCCTGGACTACGCCTTCTGGCCATTGCTGGGCCTGGTGGCCCTGGTGCTGGCGATGCTGGGCTGCAGCCGGGCCTTCAATCGCTGGTACAAGGCCCGTGTGGTGTTGCCGGCCCATCAGGCCCACGCCAGCATCGCTGAAAGCGAGGCCTTCAGCCGGGCCGTCATTGACACCGCGCCGACCGGCCTGTGGGTCATCCGCCGCAGCGATCACCACAGGCTGGTGCAAAACCAGCATGCCCGGCAATGGCACGACACCCGGCAACTGATCGACCTGCTGCAACAGCAACCGCCGACCGCACCGGGCCAGGCCAACCTTGAGATCGACGGGCGTCACCTGCATGTCGCCTTCGTGCCCACCCGCTACCAGGGCCAGGATGCCTGGCTGTGTACGGCACATGATGTGACCCGGCATATCGAGGACACCGCCGCCCTGGAAGACGCGCGCCAGGCCGCCGACTCGGCGAACCAGGCCAAGAGCCGCTTCCTGGCGACCATGAGCCATGAAATCCGCACCCCGCTGTATGGCGTGCTGGGGACCCTGGAACTGCTCGGCCTCACCCCGCTCGCCCCGCGCCAGCAGGATTACCTGCACACCATCCAGCGCTCCTCGACCACCTTGTTCCAACTGATCAGCGATGTGCTGGATGTGTCGAAGATCGAGTCCGGGCAGATGACCCTCGAACTTCAGGACTTCTGCCCGCTGGAACTGACCGAAGACAGCGTGCGCACCTACAGCGCGTTCGCCCGCAGCAAAGGCTTGCAGCTCTATGCCTGCATCGATGCACAACTGCCGGCCCGGCTGCGCGGCGACCCGTTGCGGCTTCGCCAGATCCTCAACAACCTGCTGAGCAACGCGATCAAGTTCACCGATAACGGCCGCGTGGTCCTGCGGGTACGGGTGCTGGGCAGCGCAGACGGCCATGTGCGCCTGCAATGGCAGGTCAGCGACTCCGGCGTGGGCATTTCCCCAGCCCAGCAACCGCAACTGTTCGACCCGTTCTACCAGGCCGACGATGCCACCAGCCAGGCCGGGGCCGGTCTGGGCCTGGCGATTTGCAAATGGTTGTGCGAGTTGATGCACGGCCAATTGAACGTGGTCAGCGAGCCCGGCCTGGGCAGCAGCTTTACCTTGCAAGTCGAGCTGCAAACGCTGCCGGGCACCTTGGCCGACTGCCCCACATTCAGCCCCGGTACACCCGCCGTCTATATCCGCGGGCAGGTGCTCGAACAGGCGCAGCACCTGCTGGGCTGGTTCGAGCGCCTGGGCCTGGACAGCCGCCTCGCCATGGCGGACACGCCGCCTTCCACGGCGCTGCTGGTGGACCTGTCGCCCCTGCCCGGCTGCCCGCCCTGGCCCGGCCAACGGGTCATCGCCCTGCCGGGCGGGCCGAACCCGCCACAGATGTGCGGTGCCGATTGGGTCGTCGATGCTGACGATCTGCGCGCGATTGCCTGGGCGGTCTACCTGGCACAGTACGGCGCCGACGCGGACAACCGCCCGGCCCTGCCGGCCAAAGCCCGCCCGCTGAACTTGCAGGTGCTGGTGGCCGAAGACAACCTGATCAACTCGGCGATCATCAAGGAACAGCTGGAGGCCCTGGGCTGTGCAGTGGTGCTGGCCGCCAACGGCGAACAGGCGCTGGCGCAGTGGTTGCCCGGGCGCTTCGACCTGGTGCTGACCGATGTGAATATGCCGGTGATGAACGGCTACCAACTGGCCAAGGCTTTGCGTCAACAGGATGCAACCTTGCCGATTATCGGCGTGACCGCCAACGCGCTGCGCGAAGAAGGCGAGCGCTGCGCCGACGCCGGTATGAATGCCTGGGTGGTCAAGCCGCTGAACCTGGCAACCTTGCGCGCCCAGCTGGAAAAGCACTGCAAGGTCGCCATGCCCGCCCTGGTCGATACGCCACAGCTGTCGCCGAAAATGCGCGAGCTGTTTGTCAGCACCTTGCGCCAGGATGTCCACACCACGCTGGCGGCACTCGAACGCAACGATGCCAACGGCGTGGCGCAGCACCTGCACAGCATGGCCGGCGCCTTGGGCGCCGCGCAGGCCGGCGACATGGCCATGGCCTTTGTCGAGCTGGAATGCCGCCTGACCGGCCTGGCCATGACCCCGGCCCTGGCCCTGGAAGTCCGGCAAAACCTGGCTCGGTTGACGACCTTGCTCGACGCCCTTGAATCCTCTCACTTTGGATAATCGCCCCATGGAAACCCTCAATGTTGTTATCGCAGACGATCATCCCATCGTGCTGGTCGGGGTACGGGAACTGATCGAGCGCGATGCACGCTTTCGCGTGGTGGGCGAGGCCCTGTGCTCGAACACCCTGGTCAGCCTGCTGGAAAGCACCGCCGTGGACCTGGTGATCACTGATTTCAATATGCCCGCCGACTCGCCCTACGGCGACGGCCTCAAGCTGGTGGAATACCTGACGCGGCACTTCCCGACGGTACGTGTGCTGGTGCTGACGATGATCTCCAACCCCCTGATCCTGACGCGCCTGCAGGAACTCGGGGTGCTGGCCGTGATTCAGAAAAACCAGATGTACGAGGAGATCCAGACCGTGCTCAAGGCCATCGGCCGGGGCAACCCGGTTCGCCATACCGGGCCGCAATCCACCTCGGTGATGGACTCGGGCGCCGACCTGGATCAGCGCTTTACCCGGTTATCGCCCAAAGAGCATGAGATTCTGCGTTTATTTGTGGCCGGGCAAAGCGTCAATGAAATTGCCCGCGGGCTGAACCGAAGTGCCAAAACCATCAGTACGCAAAAAATATCGGCCATGCGCAAGTTGGAAGTCAGCAGCGATCAGTCGCTGCTGGCCTACTGTATTGAACGCAAACTTTTTAACTAACAAAAAATACAACTAACAGAACTGGCTGCACCGCTCAAAACTGCGCTTCTAAGGATCGTCTGATTCCTCTCTTAGGGCCGGCTCTATATCGTGCTCCTGCACTTCATAGAACCTCTTAACCCTAATAATGGAATTGAGCATGAAAAAGTTTTCCCTCGCACTTCTGACTCTTTCGATGTTTGCCGCCACTGGCGCCGCCTATGCCGCCGGGGAGGCTCCTGCCCCTGTCAAAGCCGGCAGCGGCACCATTAACTTCACCGGCGTTATTAACAACGACGCCTGCTCCGTTGAAGGTGCGGGCCTGAACAAGAATATTTCAGTGGCAATGGGTGAAGTGTCCATCAAAGATATGGGCACTGCCTCCGCACCGATCGGCAGCGGCAAGTTGAGTGCTGAAAACTTCGATATGAAGATCAACTGCAACGCCGGCACCAAAGTATCGCTGATCTTTGAACCGACCAGAGGCGAAGGCACAGGCCTCGTAGCCGGCACTAAAGTCTTGAGCGTGATCGGTGGCCTGGGCGCTGCCAAGAACGTCGGTATTGCCCTGCTCGATGCCAATGGCGGCCTCATCGACCTGAGCTCGCCAGCCACCGCCAAGATCGAGAGCAACCTGCAAGATAGCAACGCGACCCTGAAATTCTCGGCCGCCTACGTCACCACTGCCGCACTGGACAAAGTCGTTGCCGGTCAAGCGGATGCCACCCTGCCGTTCACCCTGCAATACGAATAAGCCTTCGGGAAACCCATGCCTTGGCGCGGGGCTTTAAAGCCCCGCCCTTTCTTCCCAACCAGCGGTCATCATCATGCTTTCTTTCTCCTCTCGGGCCTTGTGCCTCAGCCTGCTTGGCCTGTTTGCCATCAGCCAGGCCCACGCCAGCATTTCCCTGAGCGCCACCCGCCTGGTGTTCGACGGCAAGCACAAGGAAGCCGGTATTACCGTGCGCAATAGCGGTGACACCGTGCTGATCCAGTCCTGGATCGACACCAACAGCACCGACGCCAACCCCGTGCCTTTTGCAGTAACCCCGCCATTGGCACGGGTCAGTGGCCAGGAGCAGCAGTTGCTGCGGGTGATCTACGAAGGCCAGGGCATGCCGACCGACAAAGAGTCGGTGGTGTGGCTCAATGTCCAGGAAATCCCCCAGGCCTCGGCCACCCCGTACACCCTGCAGCTTGCGGTCCGCCAGCGCATCAAGGTGTTCTTCCGCCCTGCCGGGCTCCCGTCCGATGCCTACCTGGCGCCCACCGCGTTGTCTTGGCGGCTGCAAGAGCGTGCCGGTAAAACGCTGCTGCGCGTTCACAACCCGGGGCTTTATCACGTTTCGATCGCGGATATAACGCTTGAATCAGGACAACTGAAAGATAAGCCGTTCGACTCCACAATGATTGCACCGGGCGAACAAAAAGAGTTCCCACTTAAACAACTGGATCACACCCATACCGCCACGTTGTTATTTAGCAGTATCAACGATTATGGCGCACAAGATCGTTATACCGCGCAACTGTCCAACACTGCCGACTCCCAAGCCAGCCCGAATACAGAGTCGCCTTAATGTAGCTGCCGGACGTGCAGACGTATTGCTCCCGTATTTCTCTTCGCTCCGTTAGTTCGTATCGGAGGTGATATAGGTTTCCTACATGTTTTTACTTATGCGCAGCAGATTCAATCTTGGCGGGAACTACCGTGGACGGCTGACCCCGTGGGCGCCGCTGTTTATTGTCATCACCGCCAGCACAACCTGCCTGGCCGAAGGCAACGAGCAGGAATCCGTTGAGCAGTTCAATACCTCATTCCTGCAGGGCGCACCGTCCTCCGTCGACCTGCAACTGCTGCTGGCCGCCAACAGCGTACTGCCCGGCAACTACCGGGTTGACCTCTACAGCAACGAGACCCTGGTAGGGCGCCGCGATATCGACTTTCGCCGCAACCCCGCCAACGGCCAGGTCGAGCCCTGCCTGACCCTGGACATGCTGCAACAACTGGGCATTGATATGGCCAGGTTACAAGCCACTGACAAGCTCACCGCCGCTGGCCCACAAGCGTGCTACGACCTGCCCGCCCTGATTGAACACGCCAGCGTGCGCTACGACGTGGCGCGCCTGCGCCTGCTGGTCAGTGTGCCGCAACAGGTCATGGAGCGTGGCCGCCGTGGGTATGTGGACCCGGCATTATGGGACGACGGCGTTTCGGCAGCGTTTATCAACTATCAGTTGAGCAGCAACCGCAACCACACCGCCTACACCACCACGCTGTCCAATAATCTGGGCCTGCGCAACGGTATCAACCTGGGCGCCTGGCGGCTGCGCAACGAATCGAACTTCAACAGCAGCACCGGCCGGCCCAACACGTTCACAAGCAACCGCAGCTACCTGCAACATGACGTGACCGCCTTGAAGGGCCAATTCAGTGCCGGCGATATTTTCTCCGATGCCGACCTGTTCGACAGCGTGCGCTATCGCGGGCTGAAACTGGCCTCTGACGAAGGCATGCGCGCCGACAGTGAGCGCGGCTATGCGCCGATCATCCGTGGCGTGGCGCAGACCAGCGCGACCGTGGAGATCCGCCAGAACAACTACATCCTGTACACCGCCAACGTGCCGCCGGGGCCGTTCGAGATCAGCGATATCTACCCCAGCGGCTCCAATGGAGACCTGGAAGTGACAATCATCGAGGCCGATGGCCGGCGCCGGGTGACGCTGCAGGCGTTTTCCAGCCTGCCGATCATGGTTCGCCAGGGCCAACTGAAATACAGCGTCTCGGCCGGCCAGTTCAACAGCAACAGCGACGACCAGGCGTCACCACAATTTGTCAGCAGCACCCTGGCCTACGGCATCAGCAGCAACCTGTCGGGCATCGCCGGGGTGCAGGCCACGGAAAACTTCCAGGCCCTGTCCCTGGGCGCAGGCCGCAATACCCCGATTGGCGCGGTGTCGGTGGATGTAACGCACTCATCCAGCCGTACCGTGGGCGAAAAAGTGCGGGGTAACAGCCTGCGGGCGTTGTATGCCAAGACCTTCACCGGCACCGACACCAGCTTCACCCTGGCCGCCTACCGTTACTCCACCGAAGGCTATCGGACCCTGACCGACCACGTTGAAGCACTCAGCACCGAGGGCCTCAAACGCGTCGGCAACTCGAAAACCCGTACCGACCTGACCATCAACCAGAGCCTGGGCCGCAACCAGCAATACGGTAACCTGTATATGAACGCCAGCGACCAGCGTTATTGGGGGCGTGGCGGCTCCCAGAGCGTGTCGGCGGGTTACAGCAACTACTGGAGCCAATTGAGCTACAACCTGGCGGCCACCTACTCCAAGGATGTCGGCAATTACGGCCCGGCGAACAATGACACCCTGGTCAACCTGTCGCTGTCGTTCCCACTGGGCTCGGCCCCGCGCGCGCCGCGTGCGTTTGTCTCGGCCAGTACGCAAAAGAACAGCAACAGCACCCAAGTGGGGGTCAGCGGTTATCTGTCGGAAAACAGCGACACCTACTATTCGGTGCAAGGTGGCAACAGCAGCACCGGCGGTAGCACGGGATCGGCCAACTTCAGCACCCGCACGTCAATCATGGACATCAGCACAGGTTTGGGCCAAGGCCGCGACTACAACGCGCAAAACCTCAACCTGGCCGGCTCGATCGTGGCCCACGCAGGCGGGATCAACCTGGGGCAAACCGTGGGCGAGACCTTTGCCCTGGCCCAGGTGCCGGATGTGGCTGGGGTCAAGATTGGCAGCTACAACGGAGCCAGAACCGCCAGCAACGGTTTTGCAGTGGTCGCCAACGCCCAGCCCTATCGGGTGAACTGGATCAGCCTGGACACCCGCGACCTGGGCGCGGATATCGAGATTGATAACGCCACCCAGCAAGTGGTGCCACGCCGTGGTGCGGTGGTACTGGCGCGCTACCTCAGCAAGACCGGGCGCCGGGTGCAGTTTGCGCTGTTCGATGCCCAGCACCAGCCGATGCCGTTTGGCGCGGCCATCGAGGATATGGCGGGCCAGCAGATCGCGATTGCAGACCCCAGCGGCAAGGCGCTGGCGTTGATGGAGCAGGATGCGGGCAACCTGGTCATCAAGTGGAACGGGCAGCAATGCCAGGCGCCCTATGTGCTGGGCGAACGTGACAAGGCGCTGAACTTCGAGCGGGTGTCGCTGGTGTGCCAGCCCTAGGCCATAAGATCACGCAAAACAATAGGGGGTGGGTTTGTGTGGGAGCTCCTACACAAGCCAGCTCCACTGTTTGATTGGCGTTTGACCGTCAGAAATCCCGTTTGTAGAAGATATCCAACGAACTGGCCACGCCGCTGGCCACTTCCAGGTACACCCGCTTGCTCAGCAGGTAACGCAAGGCGATGGTGCTGGCCGGCTCGAACACCCCGACCCCGTAGCGCAGGCTGAGTTTTTCGGTGATCTTGCCGCTGGCCACTACCGCCGTGCTGGTGCCGCTGCCCTGGGTGTCCAGTTCAAAGTCCTGGATGCCGAGGTTCTTGGCAATGTCCGAGGTCACGCCGGCACTGCCCATCAACCCCAGGCCCAGCGCCGCTTGCGCCAGCATGTTGTTGTCTTCGCCGGTGGTGCTCAATGGGCGGCCCAGTACCAGGTAAGACAGCGCCTGCTCCTGGCTCATGGCCGGTTCCGAGAAGATCTGCGTGGTCGGCTGCTCGGCACTGCCACTCAAACGGATACCAGCGATCACGTCGTCGGTCTTGCGGATAGCTTCGATATCCAGGTACGGCTGGTCCAGTGGCCCGGCGAACAGCAGGCGCGCACGGCGCACATCCAGCCTCTGGCCGTAGGCGCGGTAGCGCCCGTCGTTGAGCCACAGCTCGCCACGGGTGTCCAGGTTGTCGCCGATATGCACTCGGCCCTGGACCTTGGCGGTCAGGCCGAAGCCGGCAAAGTTGAGCTGCTCCTCGCCCACCACCACGTTGATATCCATGGCCATGGCCATTGGCGGCTTGCCCTCTTCGGTCTGGCTGCCGACGATCACCGTGTCGTCCGAAACCTTGACCGTCGACGGCGGCAGTTCGCGCACGGTGATATCACCGCGCGGGATGTGCACATTGCCAGCAATCGCCAACTTGTCGTCTTTGAGCGTGATCTTCAGGTCAGGCGCCACTTCCAGTTCGGCGTAGGGTTCGACCGTGACCGGCAGTTGCGAGCCTTGCAGACTGAGGTCCACGACCAGGGCCCGGCCCCAGTCGATCTGCCCCTTGAGGCTGCCCTGCCCGGCCTTGCCACTGCGCCAGCCGCCGTTGAGCTGCACGCTTTCGCCGGCGATCAGGGCCTGCACGTTCAGGCCTTCAAGGCTGATGGGCAGTTCGGGCCCGGAAATCTCGCCGGCGATCAGGTTGATGTTGCCGTTGACCTGCGGCGCCAACAACCCGCCGGAGATCCGCCCGTTGCCATTGAGCTTGCCATTGAGTTTTTCCACCATCGGCACAAACGGTCGCGCGACCGCCAGGTCCAGGCCGGTGAGGCTGAAGTTGCCGGAGATCGGCTTGTTTTTCGCCAACGGGTTGATTTGCGCCTGCAACAGCAACTCACCGAGCTTGCCGCCACGGAAATTCAGCTGGGTATCGATGCGCGTGGGGTTGAGCGTGGTTTCCAGCTTGAGGGCGTCGTAGGGGAAATCCAGCCACTGGTCCTTGTCCTTGACCCGCAGTGTGCCGCCACTGGCATCCACCGCGATCAGGCCTTTGGGGCCGCTGGCCGGCAGGTCGAGCTGGATATCGGCGTTGAGCTTGCCCTGCCAGGCAAAATCCTTGGGCAGCCATTGCGCCAGGCTGTCGATGGGGAACTGCTTGAGGTGGTAACGCAGCTTGGGATCGGGCATCAGCCGCTGGTCTTCGCCACACAGGCTGGCGGGCCCGGAGACCCAGCAGTGGGCGGCGAACGTCAGCTTGCCGTCGGCCATGCGCTCGATTTTTGCCGGGGCCTGCAGTTTCCAGTCCTGGCCACCGGCCTGCACATCGCCACTGGCCAGGCGCCCGCGCCAGTTGCCCTTGTCAAGCGTGCCGTCCAGGGCCAGGGCCAGCTTGACCAGGGGGCCCATCAGCTCCAGTTGGAGTTTCTGGCTTTTGATATCGCCCTGGGCGCTGGCGGTCAGGGTGCCGAGCTGGGTGTCACCGGCCTGGATGCCTGTGCCCTTGAGGTCGATCTTCGCGCGTTGGGCGTTGTCCAGCGTTGCGTCCAGGCTCAGGGCTTGCAGGCGATTGTCTTCAAACACCAGTTGCTGGCCCTTGAGGTCGAGCTTGCCCTGGGGCGCCTTCAACGTGCCGGCCACATCGAGCCGGCCATTGACCTGCCCACGCAGCTGCGGCCACAGCTGGGCCAGGCGTGCGAGCTTGATGTCGATCTGCCCGGCCAAGCGCTGTTGCAGGCTGGCGCTGCCGTTGATGCGGTTGTCGCCCAGGCGGATATCCAGGTTGGCCAGGGTCCACTGCTCGCCCGCGCCTTCGGCCTTGGCCGCCAGCACCGCCGTTTGGCCACGCAAGCGGCCCTTGAGGTCGAGGTCGGCGTTGAGCTTGAGTTGCTCGTTCTTGAACTCGCCTTTGCTGCGCAGCGGCCCGGCCAGGGTGCCGGGCAATTCTGCGACCCAGTACGCCGGGTTCAATGCCGACAGGTCCAGCGCCGTATCCCAGGCGATGCCCTCGGCAAATTGCAGGTTCAGGTGGCCTTCGGCCTTGCCTTGGCCGGCAGTCAATTTCAGCTCGGGCAGGAACACTTGCTTGAGGTCGCCACTGAACGGCGTGACCAGGCTGAACTTGCCGGCCGGGCCATCGAGGTCGGCCTTGAAATTACCCAGGTAGTTGCCGTCCTTGTAGGAAACTTCACCATTGAAGGTGCGCAACACCACTTGCGGCTCGTCAACCAGCGGATACAGGCGATGCCAGGGGAAGTCCAGCCAGTCGATTTTCGCGTCTGCGCTGAAACCCTGCTGCCAATCCAGTTGGGCACTGAGCTTGAGGCTTTGCTTGTCCCCGGCCTTCAAGTCCAGGCCGGCGAGCTGCGCGCCCTTGGCATCGACCCGGCCTTGCAGCAGCAGGTCAACCGGGCCTTTTTCCGCTGGTAAAACGGCTTTGCCCAGCAACTGATAACCCTTGCCCAGGTCACCCTTGGCCGTCAGGTCCAGTTGATTGAGTTGCAAGGTATCCGGCAAGTCGGCGGCAGGCTTGAAGCCATCGGCGGTGATACGCAGTTGCGCCGGCAGGTTCTCGAGCAAAGGTTGCAGCTCGCCATTGAGTTTGGCGGGCAGGTAGCCGCTGCTGTCGGCGTCGAGCTTGAGGGTCTTGAGCAAGTCACCGGTGACATTCAGCGCCACCGTCCACGGCGCGCCACCCGGGGCATAGGGCAGGCTCAGGCTGCCGCTCGCCGTCAGCGGCCAATCGCCCGTGGGTTGCAGTACGCCGTTGAGGTCCAGCACCAGGCCGTCGCGTTGCAGATGTACCGCGTCGATCTTCATGCCCTCAGCGGTCCAGTGCGCAGCCAGTTGCAGGCCCTGGAGCTCTTCGCTGCCGTTGAACAGCAGGCTGGCGACGCGCACGTCGCCCAGTTCGATGGCCACGGGCAGGTTCAAGTCCGGCAGGGTGATCGGGCCGCTGCTGTCCTCGGTGCTGGGCGGGAACTGCAGGCTCACTTGCTCCACATCCAGTTGCCGGATGCACAGGGTCATGCGCAGCAGGCACGCCGGCGACCAGTCGAACTTAGGTGCTTTGAGCTCCACGCGGCTGCTGTCTTGTTGCCACAGCAAATGGTCGGCGCTCCACTCCCCGCCCAAACGGCCCTGGAAGTTGTCCACGCTCAAGCCCGGCACCTGGCCCAGGGCCCAGCGACTGCCGACTTGCGTACCCAGTACGCTCCAGACGGCCAGCAGCACCAAGGCGACGAGCGCCACCCCACTCAAACCCGCTATTTTCAAACCACGCTTCACAGCTCAGGCCCCATGGAAAAGTGCAAACGAATGCCGCCCGGGTCTTCCAGGGCATGGGCCAGGTCAAGGCGGATCGGGCCAACCGGCGACACCCAGCGCACGCCAACGCCGACCCCGGTTTTCAGGCTCGGCAATTCCAGGGAGTTAAAAGAGTTGCCCTGGTCGACAAAGGTCGCGATCCGCCATTTTTCGGCGATGGAATATTGATACTCGGCGCTCAGGGCCACCATGTAGCGGCCACCGATGCGGTCACCCTTGTTGTTTTCCGGGGACAGCGTCTGGTACTCGTAGCCACGCACGCTCTGGTCGCCACCGGCAAAGAAGCGCAGGGACGGCGGCACCGACTTGTAGCCATTGGTGGCGCTGCCGCCAAACTGCGCGCGGCCGAGGAAACGGTGTTTGTCCCACACAGTGGTCAAGCCCTTGATCATCGCGGTGCCGTACAGCAGGTTGGTATCCGAGCCCACCCCCTCCTTGGCCACCTTGGTATCGAACTGCAGGCGATAGCCGTTATGGGGGTCGATGCGGTTGTCGCTGCGCAAGTAGGAATAGCTGAGACCGGGCATCAGCAAATTACTCAAGCCGGAGTCATCCCCCAGGCGATATTCTTCGCGCTGCCATTTGAGCGAGATCACCCGTGTCCAGCCGCTGGGCAACTTGCTGTGCCATTCCGGGCCGAGGGTGAGCAGCTTGCTGAGGGTGTCGGTGTTGGCCAGTTCTTCGTTCTGGTAGCCCCCGGCAAAACGCAGCTTGTCGGTCAGCGGCGGGTCGAGGGGAATGTCGTACCACAGGCCGACGTTCTGCCGGGGCGCCGACAACTCGGCCTCCCAGCCATAGCTGTGGCCCTGGGGGTTGACCCAGTGCCGCGTCCAGTTGGCCTTGCCCCGCGGGCCGACGTCGGTGGAAAACCCCAGGCCCAGGCCCATGGTCCGGGGCTTGCGGGTTTCCAGCTGGACCGCCACCGGGATCACGTCATTGGCCGCCGCAGCCGGGGCGGCATCCACCCGGATACCTTCAAAAAAGCCGCTGGCTTGCAGGGCCTGGTTCAATTCGGCAATCAGTTCGGAATCGTAGGGGGTGCCACTCTTGAACGGCACCATGCGCTGCAACAGTTCTTCATCAAACGGGGTATCGCCGGCAAAGTTGACTTTGCCGAGGGTGTAGCGCGGGCCACTGTCGTAGACCAGCTCGATATCGGCCACGCCCGCCTGGGGGTCGACGGAAAGCTTCTGACTCGTGAAGCGGCCACTGAAATAGCCGAAGCGCGAGGCCTGGTTCTGGATCAGGCGCTTGGCGTCTTCGTAATGACCATGGTTGAGGATGGCGCCGGACTTGAGGTCCTGGCTGTCGGGTACACGGAAGGATTTGAGCTCCGCCGCCGGGCCGTCGACCCGGATCGTGACATTGCGCAAATGCACGGGCTCGCCGGGGTCGATGCTGAGGATCAGGCGCGGGTTCTTGCCGGCCTTTACCTCACTGGCAATCTGCGGCTGATAAAAGCCCAGTGCCTGGGCGGCCTTGCGCACCTGCTCCTCGGCGCCACGGCTAAAGCGCAGCAAGGCCTCTTCATCACGCTCGCCAACCCCGCCGATATAACCTTCGATATTGGCCTTCAGCGCGTCGTTTGAAGGCTTGACCCGCACGTCCAGTTCGCTTTGTGCCAAGGCGCCGCAGCTTGTGAACAGCAGAATCAAGCCGCTGGTAACTCTATTTGGAAACTTCATAGGCGCGGATGCTACACGAGCTGGGGAGCACCTTAGAACCTGGAATTGTCTGAATAATTCTCCGTTAAGCCGTTGCAGGTTGTAACACCTGGGGATTGGGGTGAAAAAACACATGTTCCAGGATGGGGCCTACCGCCACCTCTCCCACTTCCTCATAGCCCTGGCGCTTGTAGAACGCCAGGTACAGCGGATTGCCGGTGTCCAGCACCACCCCGTGTGAATGGGGGTCTTCGGCGCACCAGTTATGCACGGCTGCCAGCAGTTGCTCGCCGTAATGCTTGCCCTGGAATTGCGGGTGGATACCCAGCAGCGGCAACACATGCACCGACTCCGATGGCAGGCATGCCAGCACGGCCTGATGGTATTCGAGGTAACGCCGGGTGCCCTTGAACCCGGTACTCAGCCACATGCGCAATTGCCAGGCCCAGCTTTCGGTGATGCCCAGGCGTCGTTGCGGCGGGGCAATCAGGGCGATGCCGATCAGGCGATCATTGACCAGCAGGCCGATGGCCGGCAGATCCTGAAGAAAGTGCTGCTTGACCAGCTCGCGCACGGTGGCCCTTACCCGCTGTTCATAGCCGGAGCGTTCGGCTTCAAACAGGTAGGCAAAGGTCGGCTCATGGCGATAGGCGTGGTACAGCAGCGAGCGTGCTTCGCGGGAATAGCCGCTGTCGAGCAGGTGCACCTGGGCAGTGGTGGTCGAGGTGTCGGGCATCAGTCGTATCTCCCCTGGGCGCCACTCAAAAAGGTCGCGCTCTTGTTATTACGAGCCCGGGGCAACGGAGTCGTTCCCCGCCACTGGCTCCTTGAGAGACATTAGCAGTGCATCTGTCCTACCGCCACGCTGGCCCCCGTCCGACTTGTCGGCTAGCATCGCCCTTTTGCCAGACTGGACTGCCGACCATGAAAATCGTCTCCTTCAATATCAACGGGCTGCGCGCCCGCCCTCATCAGTTGGCGGCCCTGATCGACAAACATCAACCGGACGTGATTGGCCTGCAGGAAACCAAGGTCCACGACGACCAGTTCCCGCTCGCCGAAGTCCAGGCCCTGGGTTACCACGTGTACTACCACGGACAGAAAGGCCACTACGGCGTCGCCCTGCTCTCGCGCCAGGAGCCGCTGGCCCTGCACAAGGGTTTTGCCAGTGACGAAGAGGATGCCCAGCGCCGCTTTATCTGGGGCACTTTCGCCGATGAGCATGGCAACCCGGTCACCATCATGAACGGCTATTTCCCACAGGGCGAAAGCCGCGACCACCCAACCAAGTTCCCGGCCAAGCAGCGCTTCTACGAAGACCTGCAACAGTTGCTGGAAACCCAGTTCAGCAATGACCAGGCGCTGGTGGTGATGGGCGATGTGAATATTTCCCCCGAGGATTGTGACATCGGCATCGGTGCCGACAACGCCAAGCGCTGGCTGAAGACCGGCAAGTGCAGCTTCCTGCCGGAAGAGCGCGAATGGATGGCGCGCCTGAAGAACTGGGGCCTGACCGACAGCTTCCGCCACCTGAACCCGGACGTGGCGGATCGCTTCAGCTGGTTCGATTACCGCAGCCGGGGTTTTGAGGACGAGCCCAAGCGTGGCCTGCGCATCGACCTGATCATGGCCTCCAATGGCTTATTGCCACGGGTCAAGGATGCGGGTGTGGACTACGAGTTGCGCGGCCTGGAAAAACCTTCGGATCATGCGCCGATCTGGCTGGAACTGAGCTGATCTTTGCGGCCACACCCTAAAATGTAGGAGCTGGCTTGCCGGCTCCCACATTTGGATAGGCCGAGTGTCAGTCATATTTTTGAAACCTTACTGTCTTAATCTGCCCGCACTTCCTTTGGCTTGAGAAGGTGCCAGCATGATGCTGCGCGTTTTGTACCTGCTGACACTTTGCAGCGTTTTCCCTCTTGTGGTTTCTGCAACGCCCCTGCCCTTCCCCGAACAGGGCCCGGCCTTGCGCATCCAGGGTTCCAACACCATTGGCGCGGCGCTGGGCCCGGCGCTGGTCAAGGGCTTGATGGAGCAACAGGGCCTGAAGGCCGTGCACAATGAGCCGGCCAGCCGCCCCAACGAACAGCGCCTCGTCGGCACCAGCCCCCAAGGCAAACGGGTCCTGATAGAAATTGCCGCCCACGGCTCCAGCACCGGCTTTGCCGCGCTGAAAAACGCCGAGGCCGACCTGGCCGCCGCGTCGCGCCCGATCAAGGACCGCGAACTGGTAGACCTCGAACCCCTGGGCGACCTGAAAAGCCCCGGCGCCGAACAGGTGATCGCCATCGATGGCCTGGCGATCATCCTGCACCCCTATAACCCGCTACAGGTGTTGAGCACCGAACAACTGGCGAAGATTTTCAGCGGCGAGATCAGCACCTGGGAAGCCTTGGGCGGCCGCGGCGGGCAGATCCGCTTGTATGCCCGTGATGATCAATCCGGCACCTACGACACCTTCAAGGAACTGGTGCTCAGCCGTCGCGGCAAAACCCTCGACAGCGCGGCCAAGCGCTTTGAGTCCAGCGAGCAATTGTCCGATGCGGTCAGCCACGACCCTCAGGGCATTGGTTTTATCGGCCTGCCCTATGTGCGCCAGGCCAAGGCCGTCGCGATCAGTGACGGGGACTCCCAGGCCATGTTGCCGCAGAGCAGCCTGATCGCCACCGAGGACTACCCGCTGTCGCGCCGCTTGTTTTTCTACCTGCCACCCACTAACACCAACCCTTGGGCCGAAGTGCTGGTGGACTTTGCCCAAAGCGCCCAAGGCCAGGCCATCGTGGCCGCCAATGGGTTTATCGCCCAGCAGATCAAGGCCATCACCGTGCAACCACGGGCGCCGATGCCCGCCGACTACCAGGCCATCGCCCGCGAGGCGCAACGCCTGAGCGTGAACTTTCGCTTTGAGGAAGGCAGCGCCAGCCTGGACAACAAGGCGCGCCAGGATCTGGCGCGGGTGGTGGCTTATATAAGCCGCCACGATAAACGGGACAAACGGGTCACCCTGGTGGGCTTTGGTGACGCCAAGAATGACCCGCAACGCGCCGACCTGCTGTCGAAGCTGCGGGCGATGGCGGTGCGCCGGGAATTGGTCAAGAGTGGCGTGGTGCTGCGCGATATCCGCGGTTTTGGCGCGCAGATGCCGGTGGCGGCGAACACCGTGGATGAGGGGCGGATCAAGAATCGCCGGGTGGAGGTCTGGGTTTACTGAAGCCTGCCACCGCTATCGCGGGCAAGCCCGCTCCCACGGAGGTCAATGTGGGAGCGGGCTTGCCCGCGATGCAGGCGACGCGGTCCTACTGACCGCTGCGCATCATTTCCCGAGGCACATATTTGCCAATCTCGAACTTGCCAATCGCCGCGCGGTGCACTTCGTCCGGGCCGTCGGCCAGGCGCAGGGTGCGTTGCATGGCGTACATATAGGCCAGCGGGAAGTCATTGGACACCCCGGCACCGCCATGGATCTGGATCGCCCGGTCAATCACCTTCAGGGCCACGTTCGGCGCCACCACCTTGATCTGGGCAATTTCACTTTTCGCCACTTTGTTGCCGACCGTGTCCATCATATAGGCCGCCTTCAGGGTCAGCAGGCGCGCCATGTCGATTTCCATCCGCGAGTCGGCGATCTTGTCGATATTGCCCCCCAGGCGCGCCAGTGGTTTGCCAAAGGCGGTACGGCTGACGGCACGCTTGCACATCAATTCCAGGGCCCGCTCGGCCATGCCGATGGAGCGCATGCAGTGGTGGATACGCCCCGGGCCAAGGCGACCCTGGGCAATTTCAAAGCCACGGCCTTCACCCAGCAGGACGTTTTCGTACGGCACACGCACGTTGTCAAACAGCACTTCGGCATGCCCATGGGGCGCGTCGTCGTAGCCGAACACCGGCAACGGCCGGACGATTTTCACCCCGGGCGCATCCACCGGCACCAGGATCATCGAGTGCTGCTGGTGGCGCGGCGCATCCGGGTTGCTCAGGCCCATAAAGATCAGGATCTTGCAGCGCGGGTCGCACGCGCCGGAGGTCCACCACTTCTTACCGTTGATCACCCACTCGTCACCCTGGCGCTCGGCGCGGGCGGCCATGTTGGTGGCGTCGGAAGACGCCACGTCCGGCTCGGTCATGGCGAACGCCGAGCGGATCTCGCCGCGCAGCAGCGGCTCCAGCCAGCGTTGTTTCTGTTCTTCGTTGGCGTAGCGCACCAGCACTTCCATATTGCCGGTGTCGGGTGCCGAGCAATTGAACGGCTCCGGCCCCAGCAGGGAGCGGCCCATGATTTCGGCAAGCGGCGCGTATTCCAGGTTGGTCAGGCCGGCCCCCAGCCCGGATTCCGGCAGGAACAGGTTCCACAGGCCTTCGGCCTTAGCGCGGGCCTTGAGCTCTTCCATAATGGCCGTGGGCTGCCAGCGGTCACCTTCGCTGACCTGGCGCTCAAACACCGGCTCGGCGGGGTAAACGTAAGCCTCCATAAACGCGGTGACGCGTTCACGCAGTTCCTGAACCTTGGGCGAATAGGCAAAATCCATGAGCAGCTCCCTTCGTGGAGAGGTTGTTTAGGTCATGCAATCGATGCTAGAACAGCGTTGATAATTTACCTAGCCTATTCTCGGCGTGTATTAACATTCATCACCGATATATGATCGGCGCATGAAAACCTAACAAGAAGAGCGCAACGCAATGAATCTGAGCAAGGTCGACCTCAATCTTTTCATCGTCTTTGACGCGATCTACACCGAAGCCAACCTGACCCGCGCCGGGCAGATCGTCGGTATTACCCAGCCGGCCGTGTCAAACGCCCTGGCACGCCTGCGCGAGACCTTCAACGACCCGCTGTTCGTGCGCACCGCCCAGGGCATGGTGCCGACCCCCATGGCCCAGAACATCATTGGCCCGGTGCGCAACGCCTTGTCGCTGCTGCGGGTGTCGGTGCAGGAAAGCCGGATCTTCAACCCGTTGCAGGCGGCCAAGACCTACCGCATCAGCATGACCGACCTCACGGAGGCGGTGATCCTGCCGCCGCTGTTCCAGCGCCTGCGCCGCCTGGCGCCGACGGTGATCATCGAGAGTTTCCTGTCCAAACGGCGGGAAACCACCAAGGAACTGGCCGCCGGGCGCCTGGATTTTGCCGTGGACGCGCCGCTCAACACCGACCCGCAAGTGCGCCACGTCAAGCTGATGGAAGACCGCTACGTGTGTGCCATGCGCAAGGGCCACCCGCTGGCGGGCAAGGAAAAGCTCAGCCTGGATGACTACCTGGCGCTGACCCACATCCATATTTCCAGCCGGCGCAATGGCCTGGGCCACGTCGACCTGGCCCTGGGCAAGATGGGGATCCAGCGCAAGATCGCCTTGCGCTCGCAGCATTACCTGATGGCCTCCCAGGTGTTGCAGCAGACCGATATGGTGATGACGGTGCCCGAGCGCTTTGCCAGGCGTAACGAGCTGCATTCGTTCAACCTGCCGGTCAATGATGTGCCGTCGGTGGAAACCCACCTGTACTGGCATGAAAGCACCGACCAGGACCCGGCCAACCGCTGGATGCGCGAGCAGATGATCGAGTTGTGCCAACAGGTGACGGCGCGCGAGAAGAAGTTGGATAACCCATAGGGGGGGATTTGCTTGACGTTTACGTCAAGCAGCCATTAGCGTAGCGCCAAGACCCTCCTTGAGCGCCATCATGAGCACCACCTACAGCATCTCCGACCTGGCCCGCGAGTTGGACATCACCACCCGGGCCATTCGTTTCTATGAAGAGCAAGGCCTCTTGAGCCCCGAACGCCGGGGCCAGGAGCGTATCTATTCGCCCCGGGACAAAGTCAGCCTGAAGCTGATCCTGCGTGGAAAGCGCATCGGCTTTTCCTTGGCCGAATGCCGCGAACTGATCGAACTCTACGACCCCAGCAGCGGCAATCAGAAGCAACTGCACAGCATGCTGGCGAAGATCAGCGAACGCCGCGAGCAACTGGAACAGCAGTTGCTGGACATCGAACAGATGAAGCTGGAACTGGACACCGCCGAAGAACGTTGCACCCAGGCCCTGGAACAGACGATCCAGAGCCAGGTCGGCCAACCCCAATAAAAAGGTAGCTCCCATGTCTCTCCCCTCTTTTGTGCGCCTGATCGAAGTCGGCCCGCGCGACGGCCTGCAAAACGAAGCACAGCCCATCAGCGTGGCCGACAAGGTACAACTGGTGGACGCCCTCAGTGCGGCCGGCCTGGGTTATATCGAAGTCGGCAGCTTTGTCTCGCCCAAGTGGGTGCCGCAGATGGCCGGCTCCGCCGAGGTGTTCGCGCAGATCCAGCGCAAGCCGGGCGTGATCTATGGCGCCCTGGCGCCGAACCTGCGGGGCTTCGAGGACGCGCTGGCGGCCGGGGTCAAGGAGGTCGCGGTGTTTGCGGCGGCGTCCGAGGCGTTCTCCCAGCGCAATATCAATTGCTCCATCAGCGAGAGCCTGGAGCGCTTTGCCCCGATCATGGCGGCGGCGCAGCAGCAGGGCATCCGTGTGCGCGGCTATGTGTCGTGCGTGCTGGGCTGCCCTTATGAAGGCCAGGTCGCGCCAGCGCAAGTCGCAGCGGTGGCCCGCGAACTGTATGCCATGGGCTGTTATGAGGTGTCCCTGGGCGACACCATCGGCACCGGCACCGCAGGCGCTACGCGGCGCATGTTCGAGGTGGTGGGCAAGGACGTGCCCCGGGCCAAGCTTGCCGGGCACTTCCATGACACCTATGGCCAGGCCATCGCCAATATCTATGCCAGCCTGCTAGAAGGTATCGCAGTGTTCGACAGCTCTATCGCGGGCCTTGGCGGCTGCCCCTATGCCAAGGGCGCCAGCGGTAACGTGGCCACCGAGGATGTGCTGTACCTGCTCAATGGCCTGGGCATCGAGACCGGTATCGACTTGGATACGTTGCTGGTGGCGGGGCAACAGATCTGCACAGTCCTGGGCCGCCCCACCGGTTCACGCGTGGCCAAGGCCCGTAGTGCCAGTTGAGTACTGTGCCCGTGACGATGTGTTACCTCGCGGCTACACATCGGGTAACACGGGAACATATTTTGTCGCATCTTCTGAAGTAAATTTCCCACTAAAAAATCAAGTTATTGATTTTAAAGGTATTTTAAAAGTTGGCACGGCTTCTGCTATCTCTATGGCATAACAAGAATAAAAAGCACCAAACCTAATAAAAATAAGACGTACCGACTCTGACATAACAAAAACAACACGGCAGAGACGCAGCTAACAGATTTTTTTGGAGAAGATGTGCTTCGCAGGGTACGGCGCAAGCCGCCACTCGCAACCGGGCAGAGAACAATAAAACTACCCCAAGGTAGCTACCCACTGGTTGGATCGCGTGCGAAGAAGCAGATCAGCGCTCAAAAAAATACGTTTGCTCTTGACCCCGGATGGGGGTCGCCAAAACAGCGGTAAAGGGCCACGGTTGCCAAAAACAACAATAGACCGCCCCTCAATAATAAAAAAAGAGCACGTAACAACAAATTAAAGGGGAGCTTCGGCTCCCCTTTGTGCTGTCTGGATGAAAACAATGCCTACTGACACGCCACCGTTAATGTGGGAGCTGGCTTGCCTGCGATAGCGGTGTGTCAGCTACTCAATTGTTGACTGATAAACCGCAATCGCAGGCAAGCCAGCTTGTATGGTTAGACTTGTAGGGGTGGTGGGACTAAAAGCCAGCATCTGACTCTAGCCAGTACAGACCGTGGGAGACTTCGCCCCACCCCTTCACCAAAGCGCCGATAAGG
>NZ_MNPU01000053.1 GCF_001983165.1 Pseudomonas gessardii
GCTCTTGCCCCACCACTCGGTGCCTCGCCTAGGCTCGGCATGCCCGCAGTCAGGCATTGCTCCGTGGGCCCGCCGCGATCGGCCATCCATGGCCGTGTCGCGGCTACCCCGGCATCCATGCCGGGGTGCCCACTGCGCAATACCTGCCTGCGGCCATCGTGGTTTAACGGGGCGCCTAAGATCAAAAGCCAGATCAAAAGCAGAGCAACAGCAAAGCCAGAGCGCGAAGCTGCATTCCCCTGTGGGAGCTGGCTTGCCTGCGATGGCGGTTCATCAGCCAATACATTTATCGACTGATACACCGTCATCGCAGCGATGCGGCGACCCGACAAGCCAGCTCCCACAGAGGTACGCGTACGCCTCGACGATCAGGTCGGCTGTCAGGCCGCCTCGCTTTGCTTGTGATTTTGATCTTAGGCGCCCCGTTAAACCACGCTGGCCGTCATCCGATATTGATTTGGGGGGTAACCCGGCAGGACGCCGGGTTAGCCGCGCTGGGCCATGGATGGCCCATCGCGGCGGCCCCCCAAATCAATGTCGGATGACGGGCATGCCGAGCCTAGGCGAGGTGCCGAGTGGTGGGGCAAGAGCCCTTTTGGTTACTTTTGGCTGGGCCGGCACTCCGGGCTCTTTTCCAAAAGTGACCCGCTGTAAGAGCGGAACCAATAGCCGCCATGACCGCAGCAACGGATATGTACACAACCCCAAAGAACCACCAAAGAGCTGTGTAGCGACCTACGCCCATCGCGAACAAGCCCTCTCCCTCATTGGGTTGCTGACGACGCCCGACAATCAGCCCTGCGGAATGAAGCTTTTATGACAAAAGTTCGGTAGTCCCCCCGTCCCTCCGTCTTGCCTATGTAACGCGCTCAAGCACGCGAAACAGGCCAGGAGTGGGGCGGATGGGAACTATGGAACGCTACTCGAAAGTAGGCATGCAGGAACTCGATCAGCGCCTGTCGAAGATCGTCGAAGCCGCCCGCAAGAAGCCGGTGTCGGTCTATCGCTATGGCGCGCCCTGGGTCTGGATCGTGTCCCAGGAGGACTGGCAAGGCGCTTTGAAAGAGGTGTCCAGCTATATACCTGCCGGTCACTCCCTGGTGTTGCTGCGCCCGCAGATCGACGAGGTGCTGGAGCAGTACCACGACTTGCTGCAGGCCCTGAATGCCGAGCCTGGCATGCTTATCGCCCCGCGCACGGTGCTGCAGATTCTGCTGCTGCAACTGCTCTATTCGGTGCCCAGCGAACAGCAACTGCACGAGCAACTCAACTACAACCTGCTGTTCCGCTGGTTCGTCGGCCTCGACCTGACCCAGCGGGTGTGGGGCATCCACGTTCTGCAGCGCGATATCGCCACGCTCCTGGGCAACCCACGGGCGGTGCAGTTGATCCAGAAAATCATCGGTGAAGTGTTCTGTGGCGCCTTGCTGCACATGCCGGAGTTCTCCTTGAACTTCGCGCTGCTGCATACCTGGCTGGCACGGCATGCCAATACCTCGACATCCAGCAATTGAGTCGGCCGAACGTGGTGCCAACAACCGTGAAGGCCAGCCATTCGAGTAATCCAGGGGGCGGTGTGACGCATCTGTTCAAATCAACGCTGGCGCTGTGCTGGCTGACACTGGCGCTGCCGGTGTCAGCCGATGAGCCAGGTGGCGCGTCCGAGGCCGCGGTGCGGCGGGTAGACGTCAATGAGTACTTTGTGCGCGGCAATACGGTGCTCGACGCTCGGGCGATCGAAGAGGCGGTGTACCCGTTCCTGGGCCCGCAAAAGACCTTGAGCGATATCGAAGGCGCCCGCGATGCCTTGCAGAAGATCTACCAGGCGCGCGGTTATCAGTCGGTGTTTGTCGAATTGCCCGAGCAGAAGGTCGATGACGGCATCGTCTACCTGCAAGTCAGCGAGACCAAGGTCGGCCGAGTGCGGGTGGTGGGGGCCAAGCACTATTCGCCGGTAGAGATCCGCGAAGAAGTTTCGGCGCTGAAGGAGGGGGCGGTGCCGGATTTTGCCACGGTGCAGACCCAGCTCGCCGGCCTCAATCGCGGGGCAGGGCGCCAGGTCACGCCGCTGGTGCGCGAGGGCCAGCGCCCCGGCACCATGGATGTGGACCTGCAAGTGGAGGACCAGAACCCCTGGCACGCCAGCCTCGGCCTGAACAACGACTACAGTGCCGACACCGAGAAGCTGCGCAGTGTCGCGACCCTGGGCTACGACAACCTCTGGCAACTGGGCCACAGCGTGTCCTTGACCTTCTTTACTGCGCCCCAGGACAGCGAAAACGCCAAGGTCTGGTCCGGCGCCTACAGCGCGCCGCTCAACGAGCGCTGGACCGTGCAGTTCTCCGGTTATCAGTCCGACAGCAATATCGCCACCATCGGCGGCAGCAACGTGCTGGGCAAGGGGCACTCCTACGGCGTCTCGGCGATCTACAACCTGCCGGCCAGTGGTGTCTGGGCCAACTCGTTATCGGTAGGGGTGGACTTAAAGGACTTCGAGGAGCAGATGCAGTTCGGCGCCAGCCGCGACCAGATCCCGCTCAAGTACGCGCCACTGACCTTCGGCTACAACGGCTACCGCTACACCGAGCAGGCGCAGCTGGGCCTGGGCCTGAACCTGGTGGTCGGAACCCGTGCGTTTTTTGGTTACGGCAGCGACGCCGAAGAATTCCAGTACAAACGCGACCAGGCCAGCCCCAGCTTTGCCGTGCTCAAGGGCGACCTGAATTACACCTACACCTTCACCGGCGACTGGCAGTCGGCGACCAAGACCGCGTTCCAACTGGCGTCTGGCCCGCTGGTCTCCAACGAGCAGTATTCGGCCGGTGGCGCCACGTCGATCCGTGGCTACCTGGCCGCTGAACGCACCGGGGATGAGGGCTACTTGCTCTCCCAGGAATTGCGTACGCCATCCCTGGCCAAGTTCCTCGGCAGCTATGTGCAGGAGTGGCGCTTCTACGCGTTTGCCGAAGGCGCGCGCCTGCGCCTGCATGACCCGCTGCCCGAGCAGGAAGACGAATACAGCCTGGCCAGCGTCGGCCTCGGCACCCGTGCCAGTTTGAGCAAGTGGTTGTCCGGCAGCCTGGATTGGGGCTACCCGCTGCTCGATGGACCGAACACCCAGAAACAGGACTCGCGACTGCACTTCAGTGTGCAGGCGACTTTCTGACCCTTTTTTCCGGAGAACCCTTCACATGCAACGCCTATTTCTGAGCCTGTTGATCTGCCTGGGCTTCGTGCTCCCGGCCACCGCCCAAGCCTGGTGGCAGGACGACTGGCACTACCGTAAACAGATCTCGCTGGACACCACCCCCCAAGGCGCCGCGATCAATCAGGCGCTGGGCCGTACTGCCTTGCTGGTGCGCTTGCACACCGGCAACTTCACCTTCGACGGGGTCAAGGAAGACGGCGCCGACCTGCGCTTTGTCAGCGCCGACGACAAGACCGTGTTCAATCACCAGATCGAGAGCTTCGACCCGCTGATGGGCATGGCGTTGATCTGGGTCGATGTGCCCAAGATCGAAGGCGGCCAGCGTCAGGACCTGTGGATGTACTACGGCAACGACAAGGCCCCGGCGACCGGCAACGGCCAACTGACGTTCGATCCGAGCTACACCGCGCTCTACCATTTCGAGGGCGCCAACGGCACGCCGGCCCGTGACACCACGGCCTATGGCAACACCGCGCTGAACGCCACCGGTGCGAGCATCGACGGCGTGATCGGGCGGGCCTTGCAGTTCAGCGGCCAGCCGTTGCTGTTGCCGGCCAGTCCGTCGTTGCAACACACCGCCAGCGGCGCCTTTACTTTCAGTGCCTGGCTGCGCCTGGACCAGGCCGCCGGTGAGCAAGTGGTGCTGGCCCGCCGTGAAGGCAGCAGCAGCCTGGTGCTGGGCCTGAACCAGGGCATGCCGTTTGTCGAGATCGACGGCCAGCGTGCGGTATCGACCCAGCCGCTGAACCCCGGCCAATGGCAACACCTGGCCTTTACGGCCGCTGGCAACGCCGTGACCCTGTATGTCAACGGCCGCGAAACCGCGACCCTGGCGCTGGCGATGCCGGCGTTCAATTCCCAGCTGGCCATTGGCGCCGACCTGCCGGAGTCCACCGGCGGCCTGCTGCCCTTTGCCGGGGCGATGGATGAGCTGCGCCTGTCCAAAGTCGCACGCCCGGCGGGGGCGTTGTTGGCCGATGCCAGCGCCCAGGGTTCTGAGTCGAAACTGCTGGCCTATGGCGTGGATGAAGAACAGTCGGGCTTTGGTTTCGGCAGCCTGGGCTTTTTGCTCAAGGCCGTGCCTATCGACGCCTGGGTGATCATCCTGGTGCTGGTGGCGATGATGGTCCAGTCGTGGGTCATCATGCTCCGCAAGAACCGCATGGTCAGCCGCGTCAGCAGTGCCAACGAGATCTTCCGCGAGCAGTTCGCGCAGATCGGCACCCGCCTGGAGATGTACTACGACGACCAGATCCTGGCCGAGCGCCTCAGCCACTCGTCGTTATGGCGCCTGTACCGCGTCGCCGTCCAGGAAATCCGCACCCGCCGCGCCCAGGGCGCCGACACCAGCTCGGTCTCGGCAGCCACCATCGAAGCCATCCGTTGCTCCATGGACGGCGTGCGCACCCGGGAAAACCAGCAGCTCAGCGCCAAGCTCTCGACCCTGTCCAACGCCATTGCCGGCGGCCCGTATATCGGCCTGCTCGGTACGGTGCTGGGGATCATGGTGGTGTTCCTCGGCACGGCCATGGCCGGCGACGTGAACATCAATGCGATCGCCCCGGGCATGGCTGCTGCGTTGCTGGCCACCGCCATGGGCCTGTTTGTCGCGATCCCCGCACTGTTTGGCTACAACCGCCTGATCACCCGCAACAAGGAGGTCAGTGCCGACATGCGGGTGTTCGTCGATGAGTTCATCACCCGCCTGGCCGAGATGCACGGCGAGAGCCAGTCCAGCGAAGCCGCGCATCGGCGCGCCCAGCCAGCCCACGTACCGGCCTGAGGAGAATCAGCATGGCTTCTGTGAATGCCTCCCACGACGATGACGAAGACGCCGCCGTCGACAGCATCAACATCACGCCCCTGGTGGACGTGCTGATGGTGGTGCTGGTGATGTTTATCCTCACCGCCACGGCCCAGGTCTCGGGGATCCAGATCCACTTGCCCAAGGCCAGCGCCTCGGTGTCGTTGTCCGAGGCCAAGACCAAGGCGATTTCGGTGAATGACGGCGGCCAGGTATTCCTCGACGCCTACCCGGTAACCCTGGGGGAACTGGAAGAACGCCTGCGTATCGAGAAGGCCCTGAACCCGGAGTTTCCGGTGATTGTGCGCGGCGATGCCACGGTGCAGTACCAGAAGGTCATCGAGGTGCTTGATTTGCTGCGCCGCTTGGAGCTGTCCCAGGTCGGCCTGGTCACTGGCAAACCATCATGACCGCACAGATGCCGATCCCACCCACGCCCGTGAAGAAGTCGCCGCTGCGCCCGCTGAAGTGGGGCGCCGGCCTGCTGGTGGGCGCCGTGGCCGCGTGGTTCCTGTGGCAGTGGGCCAATGACATGAGCGGCGTGCGCCGCGAAGCGCCCAAGGTGCCGATGATTATCCCGTTGCCGCCACCACCGCCGCCGCCCCCGGAACCGCCCAAGGAGCCCGAGCCCCAGGTCGAGGAAAAGATCCCCGAGCCTGAGCCCACGCCTGCGCCGGAGGAGGTCAAGCCGGAGCAAGAGGCACCCCCGAGTCCCGCCGACGACCTGGCCAACCCGATGCAGATCGACGGTGATGCCCAGGCCGGTAACGACGGTTTCAACGTGGGGGCCGGCAAGGGCGGCGGCATGGCCGGCTCCGGTGGGGGCGGCCTGGGCACGGGCACGTTCAAGCAGTACCTGGCCGGGGTGTTCCAGCGCCTGCTGCGCGAAGACCCGGAGTTGCGCAAGAAGGCCTATGCGGTGCAGGCCGACCTGTGGCTGAGCGGCGATGGCGAGGTCACGCGTGTAGAGCTGGCCCAGTCCAGCGGCGATGCCGACACCGACGCCCAGGTACTGGCGGCACTGCGGGCCACGCCCCGTTTGAAAGAACGCACACCGGCCTCCCTGACGTTGCCGGTGCGCCTGTCCCTCAAGGGCCGACGCCCGGAGTGAGCCAACCTTTTTTGCAGTTTTCTACAGGAGTTGTGTGCAGATGATTTCCCACGTGAATCGAGTGACCCTGGCGGTCGGCATGGTCATCGCGACCCTGGTTGGCCAGGCAACGGCCGCCCCGGCCGGGCCTTCGGAAAACGCCACGATCAACCTGATCCGCCTGCTGGTGCAGCAAGGTGTGCTCAAGCAGGAACAGGCCGAAGGGCTGATCGCCCAGGCCGAGAAAGAGGCGGTGCAGGCGCGCCAAACCGCAGTGGCCGCCACCGGGCCTGCGGCGGCCCCTGGGGATGTGCGGGTGCAGTACGTGCCGGCCGCCGTGCGTGATCAGATCCGCGACCAGGTCAAGGCCGAAGTCATGGCCACTGCCAAGCAGGAAAACTGGGCCCAGCCCAACACCTTCCCGGATTGGGTCTCGCGTATCAGCTTCGATGGCGACATCCGTCTGCGTGACGAGTCGCGGTTTTTCTCTGGCAACAACAGCAACGAAATCGTCGATTACGCCAAGCTCAACGAGAACGGCCCCTACGACGTCAACAAAGACACCAACACCCGCCTGCCGCCATTGCTCAACACCCGTGAAGACCGCGAGAACCTGTTCCGCCTGCGCGCACGCCTGGGGATGAAGGCGATCATTTCGCCGGAGTGGACCGCAGGCATCCGCATCGGCACCGGCTCCGACAACAACCCGGTGTCCACCACCCAGACCCTGGGCGGCGGCTTTGGCAAGAAAGATATCTGGCTCGACCAGGGCTACCTGACCTGGAAGGCCACCCAGGACCTGACCCTGACGGGCGGGCGGATCGCCAACCCGTTCTATTCCACCGACATGATGTACTCCAGCGACCTCAACTTCGACGGCGTGGCGGCGATCTTCAACCACAGCCTCAACAACGAATGGGGCCTGTTCGGCACGCTGGGCGCGTTCCCGGTGGAGTACACTTCCGACACCGCCAGCAGCAACGGTTTCGACAAGGAAGACAGCGACACCAAATGGCTGTTCGGCGGGCAGATCGGCGCCAACTGGAAGATCAACCGCAGCAACAGCCTCAAGGGCGCATTGGCCTACTACCGCTTCGACGACATCGAAGGCCAGCGCTCCAGCCCTTGCTCGCCATGGGCCGGCGCGCCGGGCTGCGACACCGACGGCTCGCGCGTGGCCTTTATGCAAAAGGGCAACAGCGTGTTCCTGCTGCGTAATATCAACGCCAACCCGGCAACCCCGGGCCTGACCCCGCAACCGCAATACGTGGGCCTGGCCTCCAAGTTCGATGTGCTGGACCTGAACCTGGTGTGGGACAGCGAACTGCCCCAAGACTTCAAGCTGCGCAGCCAGGCCAACTTCATTCACAACCTGGCCTACGACAAGGGCGAAATGCTCAAGCGCAGCGAAGGCGAGATCGTCAACAACATCAACAGCAAGGGCCAGTTTGAAAGTGGCGGCAATGCGCTGATGGTTCAGTTCACCCTCGGCAGCGCCCTGGAGATGAAAAAGGCCGGCGACTGGAACCTGTTGGCTGGCTACAAGTACATCCAGCCGGATGCCTTGCCGGACGGCTTCAACGACTCGTCCTTCCACCTCGGCGGCACCAACGCCAAGGGCTACTTCATTGGCGGCAACTACGGCATCGACAAGAACATCTACGCCAGCGCCCGTTGGCTGAGCGCCTCAGAGGTGTATGGCGCGCCGTTTGAAGTCGATGTGATGCAACTGGAACTGAATACGCGCTTCTGACGCGCCGGGAGATACCCATGAACATGCGAATTTGCGGACTGGTCCTGGCCCTGGTCGCCACCGGCGCCTCGGCCGAAGGCATGGAGGAGCGCCTGCGCACCCAGTTGCGCAGCACCACCGCGCAGCTGCAGGCACTGCAAAGCGAACAGGCCCAGGCCGCCGCTGCACGGATTGCCGCCGAAAACCAGGCCAAGCAGGCCCAGGTGCAGATCAAGCAGTTGAGCCTGGAGCTGGACAAGGCCCGAGGCGTGGCCGAGCAACTGGCCGGCCAGCAGCAGAGCCTGCACAGCCAGGCCCAGGCGCAAGTGGCGGCGAGTGCCGAGCAGACCGGCAAGTTCAAAAAGGCTTATGACGAGCTGCTGGTGCTGGCCCGTGGCAAAGAAACCGAGCGCGCGCGCCTGCAGGCGCAACTGGCTGAACGTGACACACAAGTGCAGCAATGTTCAGCCAAGAATCAACAGATGTATGGCGTGGCCCAAGCGTTGCTCGCGGCCTACGAAAAAATCGACGTGGCCGAGGTCATGAGCATTCGCCAACCGTTCGCCAGCGGCGCGCGGGTCAAGTTTGAAGAACTGGCCCAGGGGTTTGGCGATGGCCTGTACAACAGCCGTTTCGATGCGCCCCAGGCGGCGCTTAATCACTGATCAACCAAGGAAGAAGTTAACCATGAGCGAATTGATGAGCAGCGTGACCCCCCAGCGCCTGACCGAGTTGCTGCAAGAGGCCGGCTACCGGGTCAACCAGAGCGAGCAGAACGGCATCGTGCAACTGCTCAGCGCCAGCCAGGGCATCGGTTTTGCCGTGCGCTTCGGCAACCCGGCGGCGGAGCAGGGCGCCTATGTGGATTTCACCTACAGTTGCGCGCTGCGGGTCCAGGGCGAGTTGCCCGCAGGCCTGGCCCCGGTCTGGAACACCTCGCGGCGCTTTGCCCGGCTGTCGGTGCAGGGGGAGTTCCTGCTGATGGAGATGGACGTGATGGTGGCTGGCGTCGGTGCCCTGTACCTGCGCAGCCAATTGGAGTTGTGGGATCGGCTGTTGCAGGAATTTATCGTCTACCTGCGTGAATACAGCCAGACCGCCGCGCACCTGCAAGCCCAGGGTGTACCTGAGGTTGAAACCCGCGAAGAGGCGCCGGCGCTGTGAAAAAACCAACCCTGGTGGTAGCTGCGCTGGCCCTGTTGGGGGTGGCGGTGGGCTTGGGCCTGCGCTCGGGCAGCGACCCGGTCGCGGCCCAGCAACCGGCCCCGGTGATCGGCGCAGAGGGCCCGGCGGTGGCACGCCTGGGCAATCAACAGGTGGCCGTGCCGGAACTGCAGGCATTGCTGGCCACCTTGCCGGCCGAATCGCGCGAGCAGTTGCGCGCCAATCGGGGTGCTCTGGAAACCTGGATCCGCTCGCGCCTGGCGCAAAAGGCCGTGCTCGAACAGGCCGATGCCCAGGGTTGGCGGCAACGCCCGGACGTCGAGCAACAGACCCGCGCCGCCACCGAGCAGATCGTGTTTCGCGACTACCTGCTGTCGGTCAGCCAGGTGCCGGCCGACTACCCCAGCGCCACCGAGTTGCAGCAGGCCTATGACAGCGGTAAGGCCCAGTGGATGACACCGCCGCTGTACCGGGTCAGCCAGATCTTCCTCGCCGTGGACGACCCGCAAAATGCCGAGGCCGTGCGGCGCCAGGCCCAGGAACTGAGCCGCCGGGCCCAGGCGGCCCCGGCGGAGTTTGCCGGGCTGGCCAGCCAGTACTCCCAGGACGCCGGCAGCGCCGGGCGCGGCGGTGATTCGGGCCTGCAACCCTTGCAGCAACTGGTACCAGAGGTGCGCAACGTGGTCGCGCGGCTCAAGCCGGGTGCGGTATCGGATGCGGTGCACAGCGCGGCGGGGTTCCATGTGCTCAAGTTGACCGAGCACCAACCGGCGCGCACCGCCAGCCTCGAAGAACTGCGCCCACGCCTGACCGAGGCCCTGCGCGCCCAGCGCCAGGAGCAGATCGCCAAGGCCTATCTGGAGGGCATGCTCAACACCGCGACCTTGAGCATCGACGGGGCGCAACTGAACAAAGTACTGGAATAAACAGGCTGTACGCATGGATGCACAGACCCAATAAGACAGGGAGTTCCCCCCATGGACTATCTAGAACCTGCAGCACCCCACGGCATGACGCCTTACCGCGCGCCCGGCGAACCCCGGGAAGCCTGGCTGGCCCTGGCTGCGGGCATCGACCCGGAGGTGGCGCGCTACTTCCTGATCAGCGCCCGCTGCGGCTGTTTCATGCAGGCGGCCCGCAGCCTGAACATCAAGGCCACATTGCTGCGCAAACGCCTGGCGTTACTGGAAGCACAGATGCGCCGTTCACTGTTCAGCTACCAGGGCAATGTCCTGGCGCTGAGCCGTGACGGCCTGCAGCTCCAGGCGCGGCTGGTGACCCTGGCCAATGAACGGCGGGTGCCGGTGCAGGAACAACCGTTGATTCGGCTGGCAGTGGCCGAGACCATCCTGCATGACATCCTCGGGCGCGACCTGATCTCCCTGCTGCGCCGCAATGCCAGTGTGCGCCTGGAGATTGTCTGTATCGACAGTCCGCAGGCCGTGCAGACAGTGGAAGCCGACGTGGTGCTGTGGCTGGCGGGCGTCGACTCGCCGCAGCCGGGACCGGGCTTTGCGACCCACCCACCGCAGGCACTGGCCTGCCTGGATTACCTGCCGCATATCGCCAAACGCTACTCACGCCTGGCCGCACGCCCGGACAGTGTGGATGACTTGGCGGACTACATGCTGGTGCAATGGCAGCCTGACGGCTTGGTCAAGGCATTGGCGCCGTGGAACCGAGTGGTGCAACAGCGCTTGGCGGGGGTGGTGCAGGTGCAGGCGTATCCGCTGATGCTGGAGATGATCCGCTGCAGCGCGTGCATTGGCTTGCTGCCGCGTTACATGAGTTGTTTCGACCGGGGCTTGATGGCGTTGCCGGGCTTGTTTGCCCAGGACATGCAGCGCCAGGTGTGGATGGCGGTCAATGCCGCGGCGGCGCATCCACAGGAGGTGCAGATGATTGTGGCAATGGTGGTCAACACCTTTGAGGAGCGGCGCGAGTGGTTTGGCTGACGCCGCTCAATGGCGCGAACAAAAAAAGGGCCAGCGCTAACAAGCGCGGCCCTTTTTACAAATGGGATATTCCAGCGATAGACAGACTTGGGCGCTCATAGTGTTATTGAGTCTTGTATTGCACCGTACCTTGTTGCGAGGCGCCTTCGAACTTCGCGACGCCGATAATTTTTTTACGCTGTTGCGTGTCCGCAGAATTGACCGCAAAAAACTTGAAAGAAATTTCTAATGAAGGTTCGGCTTCCAATGAAACAGAGATAACCTCCATCTTGTCCTCATCGTTGTTGTCAGCGTACCAGCTATTCTGATTCTGCCCTGGGTTGTACCAGGCACCTACAAGGGTATCCCTGTTCATTTCGTATGTGCCCGGCTTGATGTGGTCCGGGAAAGTAAAGAAAATCCCCTCTTTCAAGATACCTTCAATCGGACCGCCGGCAATAATGGATGAACTATAAAGGTTAAGTGAAACAGACTCGGCGGTGTAGGCGCGGCCATCAATGTCCGCCGTTAAATGGCCGGTTGTATTGTGCGGTTGGGGGGTTGGCATTAGTGAATCCTCAGAGTTGATTTAAACCGTTCGTAGAGGCTTTACGGTTAATTAATAACTTGAGGAGTACTAGGAATCTACTGTCACTATTAACAGTAAATCGTTTCAGTGATCTGGTGTCGTTCCGGGCGCGTGTATCCCGGGTCGGTCCCTAGGCGACTACAGGCTGAATGTGCAACCCACCCTCGACATCCTTGACCAACCCGCTGGCCAGCAACAACGGCAGCAGACGCTTGTGCAACTGCGGTTCGACAAACTCCTTTACCGTGTCCAACGCCAGCTCGCCGTGACCCGGCAGTTCCGCCTTGGTGTACGACAGCCAGGCCTTCTTCAGCATCTGCAACACATCGCTGCCAGCGGTCAGCGCAAAGCGGCGGTGGGTTACCTGGCCCTGGAAGTCGAAGCTGTGCTGATACTCGTAACCTTTCTCGTCACCCGCGCTGGCCACGCAGCGCGTGCAGGTGCAAGGGCCATCACCAAAAGCCGACTGCAGGTAGCTATTGAAGTCCACCACGGGTTTGAGCGACAGGCGCTTGTCCACTTCGAACAGGTCGCCGGTCATTTTTGCGTCGTTACTCAAGGTGCATTTCCTCGCAGGTCTACAGCTGGTTTTTCAAAGCGCGGCATCATACCAGCACGATCCGTACTCATCGCGGGGTTTTCAAGAAGCGTTGCGCATGATCAGGATCGGGCAGCAGGCAGCTGTCGTACCGGCCAAAAAGCCGATAGCGGTTACGAGCGATGCGGTCATAGGCCCAGTCACGAAGTACCCGTGGCAGTACCCGCAGCAACTGTAGCGGCCGCCAGGCCATGGGCAGCAGGGCGATGATCTGCAGGACTGCGTTGGAGCGGACCCAGTAGTGCTGGTCGCGAATCACCGCCAGGGTGTCGAATTGATCCAGGGGCAAGCCGGCCCAGGCGAGCAGTGCCTGGCCTTCGGGCGACTGGACGGCCGCCAGGCGAATACGCCGGTGGCGGTCATGGCGGATCAGGAACCTGACCCAGCCATTGCACAGTTTGCAGACCCCGTCGAACAGCACCACCGTCTCGCCCTGGCTGAGCAAGGGGGCGGGAGTGGGGCGGGTAAAGGCGCCGGGCATAAGGGTGGGTCCAATGAGGCTCTGGAGCCTCGGATCATACCGGCGAGCCCGCACTGATGATACACGGGCCGGAAAACGCGATGCTGTTCAGTTGGTAAGCACAAATAAAGTGTGGCGAGCGGGCTTGCCCGCGTTGGACTGCGCAGCAGTCCCATTTTTAGGGCCGCTACGCGACCCAGCGCGAGCAAGCCCGCTCGCCACAGGGATGCCGTTCGTGCATGACGTGCCCCTACACGGGGCTGTGGCCCAAGCGGGCCTTGATCCAGTCATACAGGTTATTGCCCTCGCTCGACAGCTCGCTGGTGGCTCGGCGGCACAGGTAATACTGGCGACCGTCATCCACCTGCAGGTCAAACAATTGCACCAGCTCACCCGTAGCCACCAGTGGCGCCACCAACGGCGCGCGCAGCAGCGAGCAGCCCAGGCCGGTGCGGGTGGCGACCAGGGTCAACTGGCCGTCCTCCAGCAGCAGGCCGTTGTGTGTGTTGTTGTGACTGATCGCGGCGGCATCGAACCATTGGCCCCAGGTACCGCGCTCTTCGTCGTGCAGCAGGGGCAGTTCGCTGAGGGCCTGGGGGCTGTCGATAGGGCCGTGGCGCTGGAGGAATTCGCGGCTGCAGAACGGCGTGACCGCGCCGCTGATCAGGGGCTCGCTGTGATAACCCGGCCAGTGCCCGGTGCCGAAGCGGATCGACAGGTCGGCGGCATCGCTGGGGTAGCTGCGGTGGTTGGCGTAGGTGATGTTGATATCCAGTGCCGGGTTGGCGCTCAAAAACTGCGCCAGGCTCGGGATGAACAGGTTGGTCGCGAACATCGGGATCAGGCTGATGGTGACCTGGCGTGTCGCGCTTTTCTCGCGCACGTGTTCGGTGGCGCTGCGCAGTACCGCGAATGCCGAGCGAATCGCCCGGTAGTACTCGCGGCCTTCTTCGGTCAGGCCCAGGTTGCGGCCTTGGCGCATCGTCAGCGGCTGTTGCAGGAAGCTCTCGAGCAAGTGCAACTGATGGCTGACAGCCGAGGGCGACACCCCCAACTCGCGGGCGGCGGCATTGACACCACCGTGGCGGGCAAAGGCCTCGAAAGTACGCACGGCCCGTAGAGGCGGATCGTTGGCTAACTGTTCTAAATTATTCATGTATTGAATTAAATACTAAGTAAAAAGATAAATAAAGCGCAAAAAGATCCCGTGTATAGGGGGTTTTGTAGTTGGTATAACCATATTCCCTTCAGATATTTGATAAAAACAGAATAAATAACTAGTGTTCCGCGCTCGGGCTTTTTAGTCGGTGCGCCTTGGCCACGACGTTTTTTGTAAAGGGAGTTGATGGTTCTCATGGATGCGTTTATCCAGCAACTGCTTAACGGCTTGCTGTCGGGCAGTCTCTACGCGCTGGTCGCCTTGGGTTACACCATGGTCTACGGCATTTTGCGCATCATCAACTTTGCCCATGGCGATGTGTTGATGATCGGCGCACTGGTAGGCCTGTCGGTGATCCGCGTGCTGCAGGCAGCCTGGCCGGATATGCCACCGGTGCTGTTGCTGCTGACGGCGGCGATGATCGCCATGGCCTTTTGTGCGGTGCTGGCGGTGGTGATCGAGCGTGTTGCCTATCGGCGCTTGCGCAACGCGCCGCGCCTGGCACCGTTGATCAGTGGGATCGGCGTGTCGTTGTTGTTGCAGACCGTGGCGATGCTGGTCTGGACCCGTAACCCGCAGATGTTCCCGCAATTGCTGCCCCTGGAACCTATCGAAGTACTCGCTGGCGATGCCACCCACGCCGCCGTGACCAATGCCACCGCACTGACCACCATTGGCGTGGCGTTAAGCCTGATGCTCGGTTTGCTGCTGTTGGTAGAGCGCACGCGCTTTGGCCGGGCCATGCGCGCCGTGGCCGAGAACCCGCAAGTGGCGAGCCTGATGGGCATCAACCCGAACCGCATCATCGTCATGACCTTCGCCATCGGCGGCGCCCTGGCCGCGCTGGCGGGCATCATGATGGCCAGCAACTATGGCAGCGCGCATTTCTACATGGGCTTTTTGCCCGGGATCAAAGCGTTTACCGCGGCGGTGCTGGGCGGCATCGGCAACCTCAAGGGCGCGATGCTCGGCGGTCTGCTGCTGGGGCTGATCGAAGCCCTCGGCACCGGCTACCTGGGGGCTGCCACCAACGGTGTGTTCGGCAGCAACTACCAGGACGTGTTCGCGTTTATCGTGTTGATCGCGGTGCTGGTGTTGCGGCCCCAGGGGTTGTTGGGCGAACGATTGGCGACCCGCGCATGAGCCTGGCAACCGCTGTGAGCCCTTCGAGCAAACGCGCCAGCCTGGGGCTGCTGCTGTTCGCCCTAGCCCTGGTCTTGGCCCCCTGGATTGTCGGGCATGCCGGCGGCAATACCTGGGTGCGCACCCTGGACTTTGCCCTGCTGTACATCATGTTGGCCCTGGGCCTGAATATCGTGGTGGGCTATGCCGGTTTGCTGGACATGGGCTTTATCGCCTTCTACGCGGTGGGCGCCTACCTGGCGGCCTTGCTGTCATCGCCCCATCTGGTGCAACAGTTCCCAGCCTTGCTGGCGCTGCTGCCGGAGGGCATGCACACCTCGATCTGGCTGATCTTGCCGCTGGCCGCGCTGCTGGCGGCCGGGTTCGGCGTGATTCTGGGGGCGCCGACCCTGCGCCTGCGCGGCGACTACCTGGCCATCGTCACCCTGGGGTTTGGCGAAATCATCCGCATCCTGCTGCGCAACCTCGACCGCCCGGTGAACCTCACCAATGGTCCCAAGGGCATCGCCCAGGTCGACCCGGTGACGCTACTGGGGGTCAACCTGGGGCGTACCCAGGAACTGTTCGGCCTGCGCTTGCCCTCGGTCTACCTCTATTACTACCTGTTCGCCGCGCTGGTGGTGCTGATCCTGTTTGCCTGCATTCGCCTAGAGCGCTCGCGCATCGGCCGCGCCTGGATGGCGATCCGCGAGGATGAAGAGGCGGCCCAGGCCATGGGCCTCAATACCTTGCGCCTGAAGCTGCTGGCATTTGCCATCGGCGCGGCGTTCGGCGGTATCAGCGGGGCGCTGTTTGCCTCGTTCCAGGGCTTTGTTTCACCGGAATCCTTCACCCTCAACGAGTCCATCGCCGTGCTGGCCATGGTGGTGCTCGGCGGCATGGGGCATATCCCCGGGGTGATTCTGGGCTGCGTGTTGCTCGCAGCCTTGCCCGAAGCGTTACGCGCCAGCATGGGCCCCTTGCAGCAGGCGCTGTTTGGCCAGGTGCTGGTGGACCCGGAGATTATCCGCCAGCTGTTTTACGGCCTGGCGCTGATTCTGGCGATGCTGTATCGACCCGCCGGCCTCTGGCCGAGCCGCACAGGAGGTGCACCTTGAATCATCCGTTATTGCAGATCGAGAAGGTCAATAAACAGTTTGGCGGCGTGGCTGCGCTCGATGACGTGAGCCTGAGTATCGAGGCCGGGGAAATCTACGGCCTGATCGGGCCCAATGGCGCCGGCAAGACCACCTTCTTTAATGTGATGACGGGGCTGTACACCCCGGATTCCGGGCGCTTTCAACTCGACGGCCAGGAGTACCAGCCCACGGCGGTGCACCAGGTGGCCCGCGCCGGCATTGCGCGTACGTTCCAGAATATCCGCCTGTTCAACGCCATGAGCGCCTTGGAAAACGTCATGGTCGGGCGCCATGTGCGCACCCATAACGGCGTGTGGGCGGCCTTGAGCGGGCACTCGCGTGGGCGCGAGGAAGAGGCGCAGACCCGCGCCCACGCCCACCGCTTGCTGGCCTATGTCGGCCTCGCCGGGTTTGCCCACTACCGCGCCGACAGCCTGTCCTACGGCCATCAGCGGCGCCTGGAAATTGCCCGCGCCCTGGCCACCGAGCCGCGCCTGCTGGCCCTCGACGAGCCGGCTGCCGGGATGAATGCCAGCGAGAAAGTGCAGCTGCGCAGCCTGCTGGAAAAGATCCGCGACGACGGCCACACCCTGCTGCTGATTGAGCATGACGTGAAGCTGGTGATGGGCGTGTGTGACCGCATCAGTGTGCTGGACTACGGCCGCGTGATCGCCGTGGGCGCACCTGCTGAAGTGCGCCGCCACCCGCAAGTGATCCAGGCTTACCTGGGAGCCGGCGCCCATGTCTGAAGCCTTGTTGCAGATTGACGGCCTGAAGGTGCGCTACGGCGCCATCGAGGCGGTCAAGTCCCTGGACCTGCATATCAATGAAGGCGAACGGGTGACGCTGATCGGTGCCAATGGCGCCGGCAAAAGCTCCAGCCTCAAGGCCCTGACCGGGTTGCTGCCGGCCGCTGCGGGGCAGATCCGCTTTGCCGGGCGCTCGATCCTCAGCCTGGCGCCCCATGAGCGCCTGACCCTGGGCATCGCCATGGTGCCCGAAGGGCGCGGCATTTTTGCGCGCATGAGCGTGCTGGAAAACCTCCAGGCCGGGGCGTTCCTGCGCCGCGACCCGCACCAGGTGAACCTGGAAATCCGCCAGTTGTTCGAGCACTTCCCGCGCCTGCAAGAACGCTTGCAGCAATCGGCCGGCTTGCTCTCCGGGGGCGAGCAGCAGATGCTCGCCCTGGCCCGTGCGCTACTGTCCAAGCCGCGGCTGCTGGTGCTCGACGAGCCATCCATGGGCCTGGCGCCGATCATGGTCGAAAAGCTGTTCCAGGTGATTGATGATGTCTGCCGCCAGGGCATGACCCTGCTGCTGGTGGAGCAGAATGCGCGCCTTGCGCTGCAAGTGACTGACCGCGCCTACGTGATGGACACCGGGCGCATCAGCCTCAGCGGCGCCAGCGCGCAATTGCTCGACCACCCCGAGGTGCGCAGTGCCTACCTCGGTGAATAACCCCATAACAAACGCCACCGGACGCCCGGCGTGTTTCGCCCACCCCACAGGCCATGAGGGCCTGATGAGAAACAGGAAAAACTGATGAACAAGACTGCCCCCTTCAAACGCGTACTGTTGTTGAGCCTGGCCCTGAGCGGTGTGGCCCAGGCCGACCAGACGGTCCTGATCGGCCTGGCCGGGCCCTTGACCGGCCCGTCGGCGCGGATCGGCAAAGACCTGGAGAACGGCGCGCAACTGGCCATTGACCAGGCCAACGCCAAGCATCCGAAAATCAACGGCGAAGCGGTCACGTACAAACTGGTTTCCGAAGACGACCAGTCCGACCCACGCACCGCCGTCACCGTGGCCCAGCGCCTGGTGGACGAAGGCGTAGTCGGCGTGGTCGGTCACTGGAACACCGGCACCAGCATCCCGGCCGCGCGGGTCTACCATGACGCCGGGATTGCCCAAGTCGCGCCAGTGGCCACCGGTCACGCCTATACCCAGCAAGGTTTCGATACCAGTTTCCGGATCATGGGCCATGACGATGACGGCGGCCAGGTCGCCGGCGACTACGCGCTCAAGACCCTCAAGGCGCAGCGTATCGCCGTGATCGACGACCGCACCGCATTCGGCCAGGGCCTGGCGGACCAGTTCGTCAAATCCATCGAGGCCGGTGGCGCCAAGGTGGTTGCCCGTGAATACGTGGACGACAAGACCATCGACTTCAGTGCGGTGCTGACCAATATCCGTGGGCAAAACCCCGACCTGATCTTCTTTGGCGGCGTCGACTCCCAGGCTGCACCGCTGGCCCGACGCATCAAGCAGTTGGGGATCAAGGCACCGTTGATGGGCGCGGGCGGCTTTGTCAGCCAGACCTTCCTGCAACTGGCGCAGAACGAAGGCGAGGGCGTGATCGCCCTGGAGCCGGGCCTGGCCGTGGCACAGATGCCGGGTGGCAAGGCCTTTGAAGGCGCCTACAAGGCGCGTTTCAAGAGCAATATCGAGCTGCATGCGCCGTTTGCCTATGACGGTGTCGGCGTGCTGATCGCCGCCATCGAACAGGCCAACTCCACCGACCCGCAGAAGTACCTGCCGGTCCTGCGCGCCATCAGCTATCCGGGCGTGACCGGGACCCTCGCGTTCGATGCCCAGGGCAATCTACAGAACCCGTCGTTCACCGTTTACCAGGTCAAGGCCAATCAATGGCAACCGGTAAGCGTGGCTGGCGGCAAAAAGTAACGCGCTGGATCTAAGCGTAGGAGCGTCCCAAGTGGGGGCTGTCTCACCCGGCGAGACAGCTCCTACATGTGGAGCACCAACATTGGATCTTCGTAGCCATTTGAATGAGGCATGCAATGAGCAAACTCGAAGGTGAACTGGGCATCCTGGCCCGCCGGCGCATCGAAGCCGAGATCATCAAGCCGATCTACGAAATCCTCGTGCGCGAGCAGGGCAAGGCCTTTGCCGCAGCGGTGATTGGCGAAGCGGTGGGCAACGCCGCGATCCAGGCCGGCAAGCATTTTGCCGCCCAGGAAGAGCAGGGCGCCGACCTCAAGAGCTTCGTTGAGCTGCAAGTGCTGTGGGAAAAGGACGACGCGCTGAAAGTCGAGATCATCGCCAGCGACGCCGAGCATTACGACTATGACGTCAAGCGCTGCCGCTATGCCGAGATGTACCACGAGATGGGCCTGGGCGAGATCGGCCACCTGTTGTCGTGCAACCGCGACGAGCTGTTTATCGTCGGCTACAACCCCAATATTGAATTGACGCGCACCCAGACCATCATGGGCGGCGCGCCAAGCTGTGACTTCCGCTACCACGCCAAGCCCCGGGAGCCGCGCTCGTGAGCGCCCTGGCCCGGGTCAACGGCGAGCGCCTGTGGGACTCGCTGATGGAAATGGCGCAGATCGGCGGCACGCCCAAGGGCGGCGTCTCGCGCCTGGCCCTGACCGACGAAGACCGGCGCGGCCGCGACCTGTTCGTGGCCTGGTGCACGGCGGCCGGGTGCAGCATCCGTGTGGACGCCATGGGCAATATCTTCGCCCGCCGCGCCGGCCGGCATGAGCACCTGGCCCCGGTGCTGACCGGCTCCCACGGTGACTCGCAACCGGCGGGCGGCAAGTTCGATGGCATCTACGGCGTACTCGCCGGCCTGGAAGTGCTGCGCACCTTGAACGACCTGGGCATCGAGACCGACCGGCCGATCGAGGTGGTCAACTGGACCAACGAAGAAGGCTCGCGCTTTGCCCCGGCGATGATTGCTTCGGGGGTGTATGCCGGGGTGTTTGACCTGGAGTACGGCTTGTCCCGCGAAGACAAGGCCGGTGTGAGCATCGGCCAGGCGCTGCAACAGATCGGCTACGCCGGCCCGCACCCCGTGGGCGGCCAGGCGGTGCATGCGGCGTATGAACTGCATATCGAGCAAGGCCCGATCCTTGAGGCCCAGGACCTGACCATCGGTGTGGTCACCGGCGCCCAGGGCCAGCGTTGGTATGAAGTCGAGCTGAGCGGGCGCAGTGCCCATGCCGGCACCACGCCCATGGATCACCGCCTGGATGCACTGCTGGGTTTTGCCCGGGTGGTGGAGGCGGTCAACCAGATCGGCCTGGCCCAAGGCGCCGAAGGGCGGGCAACGGTGGGCATGGCCAATATCTTCCCCAACTCGCGCAACGTGGTGCCGGGGCGGGTGTTTTTCAGCGTCGAGTTCCGCCATCCCGATGAAGCGGTGCTGGCCGTGCAGGATCAGCAACTGCACGCAGCAGTGGCGCGCATCGCCGAGGGGATTGGCTTGCAGGCCAGCGTCAAGCAGATCTTCCAGTACGCACCGATTGCCTTCGACAAAGACTGCGTGGACGTGGTGCAGGCTGCGGCCGAGGCCTTGGGCTATAGCCATCGGCGCATGATTTCCGGAGCCGGGCATGATGCCTGCTACCTGAACCAGGTCGCGCCGACGGCGATGATTTTTGTGCCGTGTGTGGATGGCTTGAGCCATAACGAGGCGGAAGAGATCCACCCGCACTGGTCCACAGCGGGGGCGGATGTGTTGTTGCAGGCGATTCTGGCTTCGTCAGGCGAATAGGCTGAAGACCTGATCCCACATTCAACCTGTGGGGTCTTGCCCTTACTCCCGCACAAACAGCCTGCTCATCACCTGCAACAGCCGATCATCCGCGCCAGCGGCGCCAATCACCTGCAACCCCACCGGCATGCCCCTGACGTGCCCCGCCGGCAGGCTGAGCGCGGGGAGGCCGGTGAGGTTCCAGGCACTGGTATAGCTGAGCACGGCGGCGCGTACATCAATGTCCTGTTCGCCCACCCGCACCTCGCGTGCATTCACCTCGGTCGCGGTAATCGGCACGCTGGGCGAAACCAGCAAGTCATACTGTTCGAACAGGCGCGCCATCGCCGCTTTGTACTGCGCCTGGCTGGCCTGTGCGCGAATGTATTGCCAGCCTCTGACTTCCTCCGATACCTCAAGACGCTCGCGTACCTCCTGTTCAAACTTATGCGGCGCATCCCGCATGCGTTCGGCATGCACCTCGAAGGCCTCGGCACGTTGCAGTGTCAGCAGGGTGTCTTTCATGCCCGCCGCCAGGTGGTGCAGTTCGTCGGTCTCCTGCAGTGCGTCGCCAAACAGCTGCTGCGCCGCCCCATAGACCTGCTGATGCACATCGGCGTCGACCGGGCCGAAGCTGGGGCAAGTCATCCAGCCAACCCGCAGCGGCTGCGGGTGGGTTGCAGGCGTACCGGCGCGTCCGGCCAACACCTCGAACAACAGGCGCGCATCTTCGACATGGTTGGCGATGGGGCCTACGTGGTCGAGACTCGATGACAGCGGGAACACCCCGTCCACCGGCACGCAGGCAAACGAGGGCTTGAAGCCGACCGTGCCGCACAAGGCCGAAGGGATCCGGATCGAGCCGCCGGTGTCGGTACCCAGGGCCAGCGGCACCATGCCGCTGGCCACCGCCGCCGCACTGCCGGCGCTGGAGCCGCCAGTGATGCAACGGGCATCCCATGGGTTGCGTGCAGCACCTTGCAACGAGCGGTCGCCGGTCGGGCCGTAGGCAAATTCGTGGGTCAGGGTCTTGCCGATAATCACCGCCCCGGCTTCGCGCACCCGCTGTACGCACAGGGCATCGCGGTCCGGCTGGAAACCCTCGAAATGCGCGGAGCCGTAGGTGGTGATGTAGTCAAACGTGTCGATGTTGTCTTTGACCGCGACCGGCATGCCGTGCAGCGGGCCCAGGTCCAGGCCTTGGGCCAACAGCGCGTCGGCCTTGCGCGCCTGGGCCAGGGCGACGCAGGCATCGACTTGAACGAACGCATTTAATCGCGGATTCAAGCGCTCGATGCTGTCCAGGGCGGCTTGCGTCAGCTCGACACTGGTCACGCTGCCAGTCCGCAGGCGCGCGGCCAGCGTGATGATCGACTGACCGCAAAAATATCCAGCGTGGGTAGGCTTCACCGGGCTCATATAAACAACTCCATCAAACAGCTGCAGGTACAGAGGGTGGGGCGACCTGGCGACCGCCTGGGCGCACCATCAGCATCGCGCTCATGCCCAGCGCCGTGGCCACTGCGGCGGCCACGAACATCGACGAATAGCCGTAATGCACGGTCAGGTAGCCCGTGAGCATCGGGGCGATAAACGAAGCGGTGTTGGCGATAAAGTGCGTCATGCCGCTGTAGGCGCCAACCCGATTGGACGGCGCAGTGTCGATCACCACGGCCCAGTAGACCGAGTTGGGCAGGGCGTTCAAGGCGTTGGCCAACGTCATCAAGGCAATCACGCCCCAGACGGTCTGGGCCTGGGACACCATGATGAAACACAGGGTTGTCAGCAGCAGGCAGGTCGCGGCCAGCCAACTGCGGGCGACTTTCAGGTTGCCGGTGCGGCGCAGCAGCCAGTCCGATATTTTGCCGCCCAGCAGCACGGTGAAGCAGGCGCCGGTCCACGGGATCATGCCCATGTACCACAGCGACGACAGGTTGTAGTGGAACTCATCCTGCAGGTATTTGGGGGTCCAGGTCAGCAGCAGGAACGTCACGTACACAAACGAGAAGTAACCGATGGCATTGAGCAGCAGGTCCTTGTTCTTGAAGAAGTGCCAGACCGGCGCGACGCTGGTGGTGGGGGTCGAGGCATTGGCGGCTTCGGCGCGCTCTCTACGCAGGAAGTCGAGTTCGGCCTTGGACACCCGCGGGTTTTCATCCGGAGTGTTGGTGAAACGGGTCATGAAATAGATCAGCAGCGCCAGACTGGCCACGCCCAGCACCACGAACATGCTGCGCCAGCTGCCGGTCAGGGTTTGCAGGCCCACGGCCACTGGTGCGGTGAGCAGTGCCCCCAAGGGGGTGCTGAGCAGGCCGACCGAAACCACAAAACCGCGCTCCTTGGGCGTGGCCCAGTTGGCCACGCTCTTGTTGATCACCGAGTACGCCGGACCTTCGGCAAACCCGAACATCACGCGGATCGTGGCGAAACCAGCCATGGCCGAGCCGCCGAGGAACGCCAGCCCGAAGTCACCGGCAAAGGCCGTGGCAATTTCAAAGATCGACCACGTGGCGCCGGCGATCAGCCAGATGCGCTTGGCACCAAAACGGTCGGCCAGAATGCCACCGACCAATGCCCCCAGGATGTAGCCGTAGCCGAAGTATCCCAGCACGTTGCCCCAGTCGGCCTTGTCGAAACCGTACTCGGGCAGAATGCTCGCCGACGCATAGGCAATCGCGCCGCGGTCGATGTAGTTGAGCAGTGCCATCAGCATGATCAGGAAGAAAATCTGGTAGCGGAAAGACGGGATAGCGGGGCTGTTCATAAGGATCTGACTCTTCAAAATGATGGCAGAAGTCAAAAAGTCGGCCGCGTCCGGCGTATTTTTTATTGTTTGCCCAAACGTTTGGGTTGGCGAAATGTAAGGCTCGTAAAAATTTTAGTCAAACGTTTGGGTAAAAATTTACCTGCGGCTGCGACACGCCCGTTCGGGTAGAATCTGCGCGCTAAATATCAGACAGTTGGAAGCCTCTCCACCATGCCGAGCCCATCTCGCCCTGCCACCCTGAAATCCATGGCGACCGCACTGGGCGTGCATGTGTCCACGGTGTCCCGGGTACTCAATGGCGACCCGGCCGGGGTCGAGCGAGCGGCCTCGGCCGAAGTGGTGGCGCGCATTCGTGCATTGGCCAAAGAGCTGGATTACCGGCCGAACACCCAGGCATCGAGCCTGAAGTTGCGCAAAAGCCAGGAAATCTGTGTGCTCATGCCCAGGCTCACCGACCTGGTGATGGCGACCATTTATGACAGCATCGACAGTGCCGCCGAACAGGCCGGCTACCTCACCTTCGTTTCCAATACCGACGACCAGCAGCCACGCCAGATGGCGCGTGCCGAGCACGCCTTGCGCCGCTCGGTGGCCGGGCTGATCGTCGGTGACTCCCATGTGGGCGAAAGCCAGCCGCTGCTCGACCTGTTGACGCGCAAGCACATCCCCTACGTGTTGGTCAGCCGGCAGATTGCCGGGCATCTGGCGGCGTGCAGTGACGATGAGTTGGGCGGCTGGCTGGCGGCGGAGCACTTGTACCAATTGGGCTGTCGCGATGTGGCCATTCTGGCGGGTGAGCGGCACGCCTCGACCGGGGCGGATCGCACCCGTGGGTTTACCCGCTATTACCGTGAGCAAGGCATCACGCTACGCCCGGAGTGGACGCTCAATGGTCCTTTTGACAGCCTGACCGGGCATCGCCAGGGCGAGTATCTGCTGAGCCTGAACCCACGGCCCCAGGCGTTTTTTGCGGTCAATGACTTCCTGGCCATCGGCCTGATGGGCGCCGCGCGTGACAAGGGCTTGATGCCGGGCAAGGACATTGCTGTAGTGGGCTTCAATGACATACCGCTGGCCAATGAACTGATGGTTCCCCTGACCAGCGTGCGCCTGCCCTTGGCAGAGATGGGCCGCCATGCGGTTGAACTGCTGCTCAAGCGCATCGAGGGCGAGGCTGTCGAGTCGATCAAGGTGGCGCCGCAGCTGCAGGTGCGGGCGAGTTCGTCTTTGTTGCGCTGACGTCAAAAATGTGGGAACGGGCTTGCCCGCGATTCAGCGGTGGTCCAGTCACTCTCTTTGATGACAGGTACACCGCCATCGCAGGCAAGCCAGCTCCCACATTTGATGGGTGGTGTGGCCAAAACGCTGTGCCCGGCCAAGATCCCCTGTGGGAGCGGGCTTGCCCGCGATTCAGCGGTGGTCCAGTCACTCTCATTGATGACAGGTACACCGCCATCGCAGGCAAGCCAGCTCCCACATTTGATTTGTGGTGGGGCCAAAATCATCTGCTCCAGTGAGATCCCCTGTGGGAGCGGGCTTGCCCGCGATGGCGGCAGTTCAGTCACTGTTGCTGGCGGCTGACCCACCGCCATCGCAGGCAAGCCAGCTCCCACATTTGATGGGTGGTGTGGCACAAAACTCTGTGCCCGGCCAAGATCCACTGTGGGAGCGGGCTTGCTCGCGAAGGCGGTGGTTCAGTCACTGAATTTATCGACTGACACACTGCCTTCGCGAGCAAGCCCGCTCCCACAGGGGGATTGTGGACGGTCAAAAGCCGCGGTATTCAATCAGCGAAAAAACTCCCCTGGCGTCGCATCAAACTGCTGGCGAAACGCTGCGATAAACGCCGAAACCGATTCATACCCACAGCCCAGCGCTACATCCGTCACCCGTTCCCCGCGTTCCAGGTCGGGCAGGGCGCTGAGCAGTCGCAGCCGTTGGCGCCAGGCGCGATAGGTCAGGCCGGTATCGCGCAAGAACAACCGGCTCAAGGTTTTCTCACTGACCCCTAACTTCTGGCTCCACTGCCCCAGGGTCGTCGCCTGTTCCGGGTGCAGGCTCAGGCTGCGATAGATCTGTCGCAGCCGGCTGTCCACAGGCAGGGGCAGCATCAGGTCAACCTGCGGCGCGGCGGCCAACTGGTCCAGCAGCACCAGGGCCAGGCGCCCGTCCGGGCCGTCTTCGGCATATTCCACCGGCAGTTCGCTGAAACGGCGGATCAACTCGCGCAGCAGGTCGCTTACCGCCAGGACCTGGCAACGTTCCACGGCCCAGGTCGTCACGCTGCAGTCCAGGTACAGGCTGCGCATTTCGGTGTGGGGCGAGCTGAACACGCGGTGGGGCACTCCCGCCGGGATCCACACCGCGCGCTGCGGCGGGGCGACAAAGCGCCCGGCACTGGTGTGGATTTCCAGTACCCCGCAGATCGCGTACGACAACTGCACCCACGGGTGGCTATGGCGGCGGGTCAGGGCGCGGTTGGGCAGGGATTCGGTGCGGCCATACACCGGGCGCGGCAGGCTGGCGAGCCCGGGGATGCTGCGGCGAACGGCCTTTTCATGTCCTTTTGGCGGCATTTACTGGCTCATTGGCGTTAGTCGGTAAGCAGCCGTTACGTTAGAGTCGCCACGACGCCCTGGCAACCCCTGGAAGAACAGCTAATGAAACGCCCCCGGTTTTTACCTGATAACTTCACCCTGATCCTGATTGCCACGGTGGTTCTCGCCTCCTTGTTGCCGGTCAGCGGCCAGGCCGCCGTGGCGTTTGGCTGGGTGACTAACCTGGCCATCGCGCTGCTGTTTTTCCTGCATGGCGCCAAGCTGTCGCGCCAGGCCATCGTCGCCGGTGCCGGGCACTGGCGTTTGCATCTGCTGGTGTTCAGCCTGACCTTCGTGCTGTTCCCGCTGCTGGGCCTGGCGCTCAAGCCGCTGTTGTCGCCGATGATCGGCAAAGACCTGTACATGGGCATGCTCTACTTATGTGCGTTGCCGGCCACGGTGCAGTCGGCGATTGCCTTTACTTCCCTGGCGCGGGGCAATATCCCGGCGGCGATTTGCAGCGCGGCGGCGTCCAGCCTGTTCGGTATCTTCCTTACGCCGTTGCTGGTGGCCTTGTTGCTCAATGTGCATGGCGACGGCGGCTCCACGGTGGATGCGATTCTCAAGATCAGCGTGCAATTGCTGCTGCCGTTTATTGCCGGGCAGATCGCCCGACGCTGGATCGGTGCGTGGGTGGGGCGCAATAAAAACTGGCTGAAATTCGTCGATCAGGGTTCGATCCTGCTGGTGGTCTACGGCGCCTTCAGCGAGGCGGTCAACGAAGGCATCTGGCACCAGATCCCCCTGTGGGAGCTGGGCGGCCTGGTGGTGGCCTGCTGCATCCTGCTGGCGCTGGTGCTGATGGCTTCCGCGCTCTTGGGCAAGGCGTTCGGTTTTAACCAGGAAGACCGCATCACCATCCTGTTCTGCGGCTCGAAAAAAAGCCTGGCCACCGGGGTGCCAATGGCCCAGGTGTTGTTTGCCGGCAGCACCATGGGCGTGCTGATCCTGCCGCTGATGCTGTTCCATCAGATCCAGTTGATGGTCTGCGCGGTACTGGCCCAGCGCTATGCCAAGCGCCCGGAGTCGATTCCCGAGATCATGGCGCAAGTCGATCCCTGAGCCATCGTGTTACTATTTTTCGGCGCCGCTCAAGGGCAGGCATCGGGCCGTCAGGATCGGCGCGCAACTGAGTAAAACGACCTGTCGATGAGTACTTCCACCACCACACCTCAAGCCAACTGGCAGCCGGTCATCGCCCTTGCGCTGGCGGCCTTTGTGTTCAACACCACTGAGTTCGTCCCGGTCGGCCTGCTCAGTGCCATCGGCGCCAGCTTCGACATGCCGATCGCCCGGGTCGGCCTGATGCTCACCATCTATGCCTGGGTGGTGTCATTGACGTCGCTGCCGGTGATGTTGCTGACCCGCAACGTCGAGCGGCGCAAGTTGCTGATTGTGCTGTTCGGCATGTTTATCGCCAGCCATATCCTCTCCAGCGTGGCCAACAGTTTTGGCTTGTTGATGGTCAGTCGCATCGGCATTGCCTTGTCCCATGCGCTGTTCTGGTCGATCACCGCCTCCCTGGCGGTACGCCTGGCGCCGCCGGGCAAGCAGGTGCAGGCGCTGGGCTTGCTGGCCACGGGCACCTCACTGGCGATGGTCCTGGGCATTCCTTTGGGCCGTCTGCTGGGCGAGGCCATGGGCTGGCGCACCACCTTTATTGTGATCGCCGGGTTTGCCGCTGTGCTGGTGTTCTGGCTGGCGCGCACCTTGCCGCTGTTGCCGAGCCAGAACTCCGGCTCGCTGCGCAGCCTGCCGATGCTGTTCAAGCGCCCGGCGCTGGTGGCGCTGTACGTGTTGACGGCCATGGTGGTCACGGCCCAGTTCACCGCCTATAGCTATATCGAACCCTTCGTCGAACGCGTCGCGGGCCTGGGGGGCAATGCGGTGACCCTGGTGCTGCTGGTGTTTGGCGGGGCGGGGATCATGGGGTCGTTACTGTTCAGCTTGCTGCACCGTTTCAACCCTTACCGCTTTTTGCTGGTGGCCGTGTCGGTGCTGGCGCTGTGCCTGGGGCTGTTGTTGCCGTTGAGTGGTGACGTTTCGTACCTGGTGGTGCTGAGCGTGTTCTGGGGCATGGCGATCATGGCTTTTGGCTTGGCGCTGCAGTCCAAGGTCCTGGTGCTGGCACCGGACGCGACCGATGTGGCGATGGCGATGTTTTCCGGGATCTACAACATCGGCATCGGCGGCGGCGCGCTGCTGGGCAGTTGGGTCGGCGGGCATTTCGGCTTTGCCTGGATTGGCGCGGCGGGGGGCTTGCTGGCGGTGGCGGCGCTGGGGTTGTACTGCCTGTCGATTTATCGGTTTGGGCAGGGTGGACCACGCGAATAAGGTGAGCGGCGTTCGCAGCAGCCAGCTCGCCAGCGATGGCGTCCACAGGAGCGCCATCGTTGTGTCAGCCCATCAGAACTGCGGCGTGTACTTCACACTGAACATCACATTGCGCGGATCGCCGTAGAAGTTGTTGCCATTCAACTGGTTGTACCCTGAGGCGTAGTAGGTCTTGTCGAACAGGTTGTTGGCATTGACCGCCAAGCCCACCTCCGGCGTCATCTGATACGCCAGCCGCGCGTTCCAGACCGTGTAGCCCGCCACGTCATAGTTGTACTCATACCCCAGGGTATGGCTCTGGGTGGTAAAGCCCAACCCGGCGCTGACCTTGCTCCAGTCGCCACTGAACTGGTAGTCGCCCCACACCCGCAACATATGCTTGGGCGTCCACTGGCTGAATACCTTGCCCTTGTTATCCCGGTCCTCAAGGTACTTGGTGGTGTTGTAGGTATAGCCGGCAAACAGTTGCAGGCCGCTCAACACTTCACCGCTGATTTCAGCTTCCAGGCCCTGGCTGCGGACTTTGCCTGAGCCTGTGGCGCAGTACGTGCCGCCGCAGATTTCACCCAGGGAGTAGTCGGTGATCGCACGGTTTTCCTGGTCGTAGCGGAACAGCGCCAGGGAGGTATTGACCCGCCCGTCCAGCAGTTCGCCCTTGAGCCCGACTTCGTAGTTGCTGCCAATCACCGGCTTGACCACCGCACCGCTGAGGTTGCGCTGGGTCTGTGGCTCGAACACGTCGGTGTAGCTGGCGTACACCGCCCACTCGCGGCTCAGGTCGTAGACGATCCCGGCGTAGGGCGTGACTTCGCCGGTTTCGTTGGTGGTGCTGGGGTCGTTGACGGTGGTGGCGTGGGTTACCGCCGCGATGCCCGAGGAGGTATAGCTGTAGTCATACCAACTGACACGGGCGCCGAGTACCAGGGTCAACGGGTCGATGGGCTTGACGCGCCAACTGCCATACAGGCCTTTTTGGCGGATGTCGTATTTGCTCGGTGTTGCACTGCCGCCGGGGGTGTTCATCAGACCCTCGTAGCTGATTTCGGGGCGGTTGTTGTCGATGTCGAAGATGTTGTCGGTGCTTTTATTGAAGGTCCGGGCAATGATGTCGTTGGACGTGTATTTGGAATAGTTGCCGCCCAGCGTAATTTCCTGGGCCATGGACAGTGCTTCGAAACGCCCGGTGAGGTGGGTGTCCAGGCCGATCTTGGTGCCGTCGAAATCGGTGTACCAATCGGCATAGGTCAACCCGGTGCCGTCGGCGTTGATGCCGTTGCCGGTACTCTGCACGCGCTGGTGGGTGGAGGTGTTTTCTTCGCTCATGCGCACCGCGCCGACCTTGAACTTCCAGTCGTCGTTGAAGCGATGCTCCAGGTCGGCATACAGGGTGGTGACGTCGATCTGCGAGTGGTTCCAGCGCGAGCCGCTGAAGGTGGAGCGTGACAGGTCAATCGACTTGCCCGTGCTGTAGCGCGGCAGGCCCCGCAGCATCGGCCGGGATTCGGCATTGGTGCGGCTGACGGCCAGGCCCAGGGTGGTGTCTTCCTGCAGGTCGAAGTCCAGGGCGCCGTACAGCGAGTGGGTCTTGCTCCATTCGTAGTCGATGAACGAATCGCTCTGGTCTTCGTCGGCCACCATCCGCCCACGGATCGTGCCGCTCTGGTTCAGCGGGCCGCCGGCGTCCAGTTGCAGGCCGTAGTGGTCCCAACTGCCGGCCTTGGCGGTAAGGGCCACGGTGGGCGCCGTCTGCCCGCGCTTGCGCACCAGGTTGATTGCGCCACCGGGGCTGCCGGTGCCCTGCAGCAGGCCGGAGGCGCCGCGCAGTACTTCCAGGCGGTCGAAGAAAATCATGTCCTGGGTCGCCCAGTTGCCCAGGGCGTAGGTATTGCGCGGGATCGGCACGCCGTCGTACTGCCAGTCGTCGATCTGGAAGCCGCGGGAGGTGATGATCATGCCTTTGCCCACACCTTGCACGCCCACCAGGCCGGTGGTGTGGTTGACGGCGTCCTTGAGGTCGACCAGGTCCTGGTCATCCATTTGCTTGCGGGTCATCACCGTGATCGACTGGGGGATTTCCTTGAGGGTGTGGGTGCCCTTGCCGATTGTCACCGCGCGTGCGGCGTAGGAACCGCTGCCTTCGGTGGTGGTGGGGTCGATGCTGTGCTCGACAATCGAGGTCACGCCCAATTGCAGCGCGCTGCCCGTGTCGGTGGCAGGCTCGACGCTGAAATTACCTTGCTCGGTGATGCGCAACTGCAAGCCGCTGCCCGACAACGCACGGTCCATGGCCTGTTCGGCCGGCATCTGGCCAATCACGGCATTGGCCTGCTTGCCCTGCACCAGCACCGGGTCCAGGGACACAATGCGCCCGCTCTGGCTGGCAATGGCGTTCAGCGTTTGCGCCAGCGGGCCGGCCGGCAGGTTGAAAGACAGGCTTTGCGCCTGCACCAGGGCAGGGCTCGCCAGGGTTGCCAGGGCAACGGCGACAGAAAGGGCGTGGGGCCAAGGGTTGAGCACAGCATTCTCCTGAAGGTGTGGACGTGTCAGGAGATAGGTGGGACGAAAAATGAAAACCGGACACAAATAAGAGTTATTTGCATAAAAAATGTTGCCCGGGTTATTTGGCGCGAATCAGGGTCAGCCACGGGCTGTAGTGATCGACCCGGATCGGCAGGGTTTCGGCCAGGGCGCCGAAGGCGCGGTGCGGGTCGTTGAGGGGGAACACCCCCTGCACGCGCAAGTCGCGCACCTGAGGATCGACGCGCACAAAACCACGGCTGTACGGGCGCAGGGCGTTGACCACCTGTTCCAGGGAGTCGTCCAGCACACTCAGGTGCCCGGCGAGCCAGTCGGCCCGGAAGCCCTGGTTGCCGGCCAGCGGCTCGATGCGATCGGCCTGCAGCATTACGGCTTGGCCCTCCAGCACGGTGCGCTGCACGCCGTTGCGCAGGGTCGCCTGCACCGAGTGTTCCAGCACCACCAGCCGTGTAGCCTGCGGTTCCTGGCTCACCAGGAAGCGCGTGCCGAGGGCCTGGATGCTGCCCTGGGCAGTGCGCACGCGCAGCGGCCGTTGCGCGTCGGCCGCCACCTGAATCACCAGTTCGCCGTGGCGCAGGATGATCAGGCGCTGGTGTGGGTCGAATTGCACATCCACCGCGCTCTGCGCATTCAGGCTCAGGCGGCTGCCATCGGCCAGGGTGAATGTCTGGCGCTGGCCGCGCGCGGTGTGCAGGTCGGCCAACAGGTTGTCGCCCAGCGGGCTGCGCGCCGCCAGCCATAGGCCGCCGCCCAGCAGTCCCAGGCCGCCGATGGCGCGCAGCACGTCACGCCGCGAACCATGGGGCTGCAACAGCACTTGCCGCGCTTCACCGGGCAGGCGTTTTTCGAGGGTGCGCAGGGTGTTCCACGAGCCGCCCAGGCGCTCCTGCAAACGGGCCCAGGCCTGGGCGTGAGCCGGGTCCAGGGCCAGCCAGGCATTGAAGCGCTCCTGCATCCGCGCATCCGGTTTGCCGGCGCGCAGGCGCACCATCCAGTCGATGGCCTGCTCGCTGACCGGGTCCAGGCGCGCCTTGCTCACGGGGCCAGCTCGGCCAGGTAGCACTGGCGCAGGGCCTGTTTCATGTAGCGGCTGACGGTGCGCTCGGACAACTGCAACTTGCGCGCAATCGCCACGTAACTCATGCCGTCCAGCTGGCTATAAAGGAACGTGGCCTTGACGATCAGCGGCAAGCCGTCGAGGGCACGGTCAATCGCCACCAGGGCCTGGATCAGTTGCAATTGGTCTTCGGGGGAGGGCGCCAAGGCTTCGGGGGCAGCGGCCAGGCGTTCCAGGTAGGCGGTTTCCAGACGGCTACGGCGGTAACGATCAAAAATCAGCCGGCGTGCAATGGTCGAGAGATAGGCCCGGGGTTGCTCGATGCTGTCGGGGTCGACCCGGGCGGCGAGCATCTGGCAGAAGGTATCGGCGGCGGTGTCTTCGGCATCGGCATGGTTACGCACGCGATGCTGGATATGTTGCAGCAGCCAACGGTGATGGTCGTTGAAAAAGAAGCCCAGCTTGCGGATTGGAGGTGACTGCACGGGTCGACTTTCTCAGGGTGGTATTGTGAATCGTTCTCAATACTACCTTTTGTGCGAGGGGGGGTGCAACAACCGGTAGTTGTAGGAGCGAGCTCGCTCCTACATAAAACGGCATTCCAGCTCTACAGGGCCGGTTGTGCGCAGCCATCCAGCGCCTGGTCGACCATTAGCTGCACGCCTTCGAGCATCCGGCAAAGGCCCAGCGCCACGCTGCGGTGCGTACCGTCGACTTCAAAGGCCAGGTGCGTGGCGATCACGTTGATCGACGCCAGGTCTTGCGAGGCATTGATCAGCAGGGTTTCGGCGTCCAGGTCGGTGCGCACGGTAAATAATGCTGCTGACGCCGGGTCGCTGGGTTGAGCGGTTGGGGTGGGGGGCTCGGGGTGCAGATAGTGGTTGATCGCACGATCCGCCGCATCGCGCAGAAGACTGGCATCGTAGCTGGGTGGGGGGTTGGGGCTGTGTTTGATCATGGTGAAGCTCCTGGTAGGTGGAGCTGCCACCGTTCGCGGTCAAACGAGTAGGGTGGCAGCTGTACGCGGGTTGACCGACCGGAAACCAGTGATTCCGGCATACCCGAAGGTATCCCGCGCACAGCTGCCGCGACACGATACATCAGACATAAGAAAAACGCCTGAAATAGGTCTGGGGTGCTGTAGCGTACTGGTTTGGTCGGACGGTCAAATCCGGCCGCTGATTTGGCAGCGGCAACGGGAAGGTTAGTCAGCACCTTTCCGAGGGACAACCTGAAACGGATGTAGGAAGCATCTGGTGCGCCAGCGTTAAGGTGCGCAGATCCCACAAACACCAATAAACCCTGTGGGAGTTGTCGAGCTTTAGCGAGGCTACGATAGCGGTGGGTCAGCCAGCATCAATGCCAGCAGTACCGCCGCCATCGCAGCCTCGCTGGAGCTCGACAGCTCCCACATTGATTTGGGCCAGATGGCATTGCGTGTTCGCTGTAGGACGCCAGCATTAAGGTGCGCAGATCCCGCAAACACCGACAAACCCTGTGGGAGTTGTCGAGCTTTAGCGAGGCTACGATAGCGGTGGGTCAGCCAACATCAATGCCAGCAATACTGCCGCCATCGCCGCCTCGCTGGGGCTCGACAGCTCCCACATTAATTTGGGCCAGATGGCATTGCGTGTTCGCTTTAGGACGCCCGCGTTAAGGTGCGCACATCCCACAAACACCGATAAACCCTGTGGGAGTTGTCGAGCTTTAGCGAGGCTACGATAGCGGTGGGTCAGCCAATATCAATGCCAGCAGTACCGCCGCCATCGCAGCCTCGCTGGGGCTCGACAGCTCCCACATTAATTTGGGTCAGCTGGCATTGCGTGTTCGCTGTAGGACGCCCGCGTTAAGGTGCGCAGATCCCACAAACACCAATAAACCCTGTGGGAGTTGTCGAGCTTTAGCGAGGCTACGATAGCGGTGGGTCAGCCAATATCAATGCCAGCAATACTGCCGCCATCGCAGCCTCGCTGGGGCTCGACAGCTCCCACATTGTTTTGGGGCAGCGTTAATAGCGTGCTCGCTCCAGAGCCCCAGCGTTCAAAGACGCAGATCTCGCAAACACCGATAAACCCTGTGGGAGTTGTCGAGCTTTAGCGAGGCTACGATAGCGGTGGGTCAGCCAGCATCAATGCCAGCAGTACTGCCGCCATCGCAGCCTCGCTGGGGCTCGACAGCTCCCACATTGTTTTGGGGCAGCGTTAATAGCGTGCTCGCTCCAGAGCTCCAGCGTTCAAAGACGCAGATCTCGCAAACACCGATAAACCCTGTGGGAGTTGTCGAGCTTTAGCGAGGCTACGATAGCGGTGGGTCAGCCAGCATCAATGCCAGCAATACTGCCGCCATCGCAGCCTCGCTGGGGCTCGACAGCTCCCACATTAATTTGGGCCAGCTGGCATGACGAGTTCGCTGTAGGACGCCCACGTGAATGTGCGCAGATCCTGCAAACACCGATAAACCCTGTGGGAGCTGGCTTGCCTGCGATAGCTTAGGCACTGGCAACATTGATATCCGCCCATGCAACGATCCGGGCAATGTTTTTGATCGCTCCCACAGGACGTGGGAGCGATCCGTCAATCAAGACGCTATCAGGCGATAGCATCCCAGGCGCGGTCGCCTTTTTCGTCCTTGATACGGGTCGGCAGGCCCATCACGTCCAGTGCCTTGAGGAACGGCTCGGCTGGCAGTTCTTCAACGTTGGCCATGCGTTGCACGTCCCACTCGCCACGGGCCACCAGCAGCGCAGCGGCTACCGGTGGTACGCCGGCGGTGTAGGAGATGCCCTGGCTTTCGGTTTCGGCAAAGGCGTCTTCGTGGTCGGCCACGTTGTAGATGAACAGCTCGCGTGGCTGGCCATCCTTGGTGCCCTTGACCAGGTCGCCGATGCAGGTCTTGCCGGTGTAGCCCGGTGCCAACGAGGACGGGTCAGGCAGCACGGCCTTGACCAGTTTCAAAGGCACCACTTCCAGGCCTTCGGCGGTGGTGACCGGTTTCTCGGAGAGCAGGCCGAGGTTGTTCAGTACGGTGAACACATTGATGTAGTGTTCGCCAAAGCTCATCCAGAACCGCACGTTGGGCACGTCGAGGTTTTTCGACAACGAGTGCACTTCATCGTGGCCGGTCAGGTACAGGTTCTGTGAACCCACTACCGGCAGGTCGTCGGTACGTTTTACTTCGAACATGGTGTTGCTGGTCCACTGGCTGTTCTGCCAGCTCCACACCTGCCCGGTGAATTCGCGGAAGTTGATTTCCGGGTCGAAATTGGTGGCGAAATATTTGCCGTGGCTGCCGGCATTGACGTCGAGAATGTCGATCGAATCAATGCGGTCAAAATGCTGTTGTTGCGCCAGCGCCGCATAGGCGTTGACCACTCCTGGGTCAAAACCCACACCGAGGATCGCAGTGATGTTCTTCTGCTTGCATTCCTCCAGGTGGTTCCACTCGTAGTTGCCGTACCACGGCGGGGTCTCGCAGACCTTGCCCGGCTCTTCGTGGATGGCGGTGTCGAGGTAAGCCACGCCGGTATCGATGCAGGCACGCAGTACCGACATGTTGAGGAAGGCGGAGCCGACGTTGATGACGATCTGCGATTCGGTTTCGCGGATCAGTGCCTTGGTCGCTTCCACGTCCAGGGCGTTCAGGGCAAAGGCCTGGATCTGCGCGGGTACCTTGAGGCTACCCTTGGCCTTGACGCTGTCGATGATGGCCTGGCATTTGGAGATGTTGCGCGACGCGATAGCAATACGACCGAGTTCGTCGTTGTGCTGCGCGCACTTGTGGGCCACCACCTTGGCGACACCTCCTGCACCAATGATAAGAACGTTCTTTTTCAATTGCTTTATCTCTCCTTTATCTGTCCGCTTTACGAAAGGCTGGACAGGTAGTCGTCGTAACCAAATTCACGAACCACTTCGACTGTACCGTCGAGTTGTTTCACTACGATGGACGGCATTTTCAGGCCGTTGAACCAGTTTTTCTTGACCATGGTGTAGCCTGCCGTGTCGATGAACGACAGTCGATCGCCGATGGCCAGCGGCTGATCAAATTGATATTCGCCGAAGATATCACCGGCCAGGCACGACTTGCCGCACACCATGTAGGTGTGTTCGCCATCGCTTGGCGCCAGTTTGGCGTTGAGGCGATAGATCAGCAGGTCCAGCAGGTGGGCTTCGATGGAGCTGTCGACCACGGCGAGGTTTTTGCCGTTGTACAGAGTGTCGAGCACGGTCACTTCCAGGGAGGCGCTGTTGGTGATCGCTGCTTCGCCGGGTTCCAGGTACACCTGCACGTCGTACTTCTGCGAGAAGGCCTTGAGGCGCTGGCAGAACGCGTCGATGGCATAGCCTTCGCCGGTAAAGTGGATGCCGCCGCCGAGGCTGACCCAGTTGACCTTGTGCAGCAGTGCGCCGAAACGTTCTTCGATGGTGTTCAGCATCTGGTCGAACAGGTTGAAGTCACCGTTCTCGCAGTTGTTGTGGAACATGAAGCCGGAGATCTGCTCGATCACGCCTTCGATCTTCACCGGATCCCACTCGCCCAGACGGCTGAAGGGGCGCGCCGGGTCAGCCAGCAGGTAATCGGAGCTGCTCACTTGCGGGTTGACGCGCAGGCCGCGGGTCTTGCCCTCGCTGCGCTCGGCAAAGCGCTGCAGCTGGCTGATGGAGTTGAAGATGATCTTGTCGCAGTTGTCGAGCATCTCCTCGATCTCATCGTCGGCCCAGGCCACGCTATAGGCGTGGGCTTCACCTTCGAACTTCTGGCGACCGAGCTTGAGCTCGTACAGCGACGAGGACGTGGTGCCGTCCATGTATTCCTGCATCAGGTCGAACACCGACCAGGTGGCAAAGCACTTGAGCGCCAGCAGCGCCTTGGCGCCGGACTGCTCGCGCACGTAGGCGATCTTCTGCATGTTGACCAGAAGCTTCTGTTTGTCGATGAGGTAATACGGGGTTTTGATCATTTTTCAGAGCCTGCGGCGGAGCCTGCCAAAAAAGGACAGGCATTGTGCCCGCACTTGCTCAGGATCGAAAGGTTAGTCAGCGGAATTTGCAGGCTTGGGCCTACAGGCCACTCAGGTATTGGTCAGCAAATGGGTCCATAACCCTGTGGCCAGGCGGTCAGGCAGTGGTTTAGTCGCCAGGCGCACGCTTGATCGTCACGCGTAAACCCTTGTCATGGCCCCAGTGGAACCTATAGCGCCGAATTACGACGTAATGGGAAATACATCGCTGCTGGAGCTACGACTTTGACTGTCCAACTGAACGCTCACTTATCTGTCTATCCACCGGACTACCTGCCCAACGAGAACGCCGATCAAACTGCCAAGGGGGAGGTTGCTGCGTCTTCCAGGCAAAAGCGTGGGGTGGCGTCAGCTTCGGCGTTATGGCCACAACACTCAGTCATAAGAATTTCCCTGATGGGCATGAGTAAAGCGCAAGAAGAGTTTACCAAAGCCAACATCAACAAATGGGCGCCTCACGTCAATCTGCACTTTGAGTTCACTGACGCCGCCGACGGGGATATCCGGATTGCCGCAGACAACGATATTTCCGGTGGGCATTCGTACTTGGGTACCCGCTCGCTCTATGTACCGCCCGACAAACCTACAATGGTCATCGGCCTCAAGGGTGGGCCGAATGCTTATAACGCCGGTACGATCCAGCATGAGTTCGGTCATGTTTTGGGGTTGCAACATGAACATCAGCACGAAAACAATGATTTGGATATCAATTGGTCCGAAGTCAAGAAAACCTACATGGATAAAGGTGGGGAGAAAGAACTAAAAGCGAATTTTGGGCCGTTGGTTTCCGATGTTGTGTCATCTGACTATGATCGTAAATCCATCATGCATTATGGTTTCAATTCATCCTGGCTCAACAGTGGAGATGCTATTGGGGACAACAATGAGCTCTCCGAGGGTGATATCAACTTTGTCCGCTCGCTCTATCCACCCGAGGTCAAGAAAAAACCAGTTTCTGCCAGTTGGTGGGACTTCCGTCACGTTCAGCCGTCTCCATAAAACGCCTGGGGCAGGTCGATCATGAGCGATATTCGTGATCATCTACAGTAAAATGAGTTTGTCTCATTATGACCCGCTGCCGACAATAGCTCCCATACCAACACATTGGAGTTTTTGTCATGGCTGTCGCTCATTCCCTTGGATTTCCGCGCATTGGACGCGATCGTGAACTGAAAAAAGCGCAGGAAGCGTTTTGGAAGGGTGAGCTGGACGAAGCCGGTCTGCGCGCCGTCGGCCGTGAATTGCGGAAGACCCACTGGGACTTGCAGAAACAGGCCGGCATCGAGTTGCTGCCGGCTGGGGATTTTGCCTGGTACGACCAGGTGCTGACCCACTCGCTGATGTTTGGTGTGATCCCCGAGCGTTTCCGCCCGGCTGACGGGCATGCCACCCTCAAGACCCTGTTTGCCATGGCCCGTGGCGTCAGCGACAGCTGCTGCGGCGGTGCCCACGCCCAGGAAATGACCAAGTGGTTCGACACCAACTACCACTACCTGGTGCCTGAATTCAGCGCGGACCAGCAGTTCCACCTGGGCTGGGACCAATTGTTCGAAGAAGTCCAGGAGGCCCGCGACCTGGGGCACACCGTCAAGCCGGTGGTGATCGGGCCGCTGACGTACCTGTGGCTGGGCAAGGCCAAGGGCGGTGACTTCGACAAGCTCGACCTGCTCGACCGCCTGCTACCGCTGTACGGGCAGATCTTCCAGCGCCTGGCGGACCTGGGCGTGGAATGGGTGCAGATCGACGAGCCGATCCTGGTGCTGGATCTGCCCCAGGACTGGAAAAACGCGTTTGAACGCGCCTACAACCTGATCCAGCGTGACCCGCTGAAAAAACTGGTCGCCACTTACTTTGGCGGGCTCGAAGAAAACCTCGGCCTGGCGGCCAACTTGCCGGTCGATGGCCTGCACATTGACCTGGTGCGCGCACCTGACCAGTACCCGACGATTCTCGACCGTCTGCCGGCCTATAAGGTGCTGTCCTTGGGGGTGGTCAACGGTCGGAACGTCTGGCGCTGCGACCTGGAAAATGCCCTGGCTACCTTGCAGCACGCCCATGAACGCCTGGGTGATCGCCTGTGGGTTGCGCCGTCCTGTTCGCTGCTGCACAGCCCGGTGGATCTGGGGCGTGAAGACAAGCTCGACGCCGAGCTGAAAAGCTGGCTGGCCTTCGCCGTACAAAAGTGTGAAGAAGTCGCGGTGCTGACCCAGGCCATCAACCAGCCCGAAGCGCCGAACGTGCTTGCTGCCTTGGCCCAAAGCCGCGCCGTGCAAGCGGCCCGCGGGGCCTCGCCGCGTATCCACAAACCGGCGGTCCAGGCCCGCGTGGCGGCTATCACCGCCAAGGACAGCCAGCGCCAGTCGCGGTTTGCCCAGCGCATCGCCCAGCAGCGCGCCGGCCTCGACTTGCCGCTGTTCCCGACCACCACCATTGGTTCGTTCCCGCAGACCGCGTCGATCCGCCTGGCGCGCCAGTCGTTCAAGGCCGGCAAGTTAAGCGAGGCCGAATATGTCGAGGCGATGCACAGCGAGATCAAGCACGCCGTTGAAGTGCAGGAAAACCTTGGCCTGGACGTGCTGGTGCACGGTGAAGCCGAACGTAACGACATGGTCGAGTACTTTGCCGAACAGCTGGACGGCTATGTATTTACCCGCTTTGGCTGGGTGCAGAGCTATGGCTCTCGCTGCGTGAAACCGGCGGTGATCTTCGGCGACCTGAGCCGCCCGAAAGCCATGACCGTGGAGTGGATCCGCTATGCCCAAGGCCTGACCGACAAGGTCATGAAGGGCATGCTGACCGGCCCGGTGACCATGCTGATGTGGTCATTCCCCCGCGAAGACGTGAGCCGCGAAGTGCAGGCCCGGCAACTGGCGCTGGCGATCCGTGACGAAGTGGTGGACCTGGAAGCGGCGGGCATCAAGATCGTACAGATTGATGAAGCGGCGTTCCGTGAAGGCCTGCCCCTGCGCCGGGCCCAGTGGCAGCACTACCTGGACTGGGCCACCGAAGTGTTCCGCCTGTGCGCCTCGGGTGTGCGTGACGCAACCCAGATCCATACCCATATGTGCTACAGCGAATTCAACGACGTGATCGAGTCCATCGCGGCGATGGATGCCGACGTGATCACCATCGAGACTTCCCGTTCGGACATGGAACTGCTGGACGCGTTCGAAGCCTTCGCTTACCCGAACGACATCGGCCCGGGGGTCTACGACATCCACTCACCCCGGGTGCCCGACGCCTCGGAAATGGCCAACCTGCTGCGCAAAGCCGCCCAGCGCATCCCGGCCGAGCGCCTATGGGTCAACCCCGACTGCGGCCTGAAGACCCGCGCCTGGCCGGAGACGGAAGCGGCGTTGATTCACATGGTTACAGCTGCCCGGCAATTGCGCGCTGAATGGGCGTAACTGCGGCTGACACAAATCCCATTGTGGGAGCGGGCTTGCCCGCGATAGCGGCAGTCCAGTGACTACTTCTGGCAACTGACCCACCGCCATCGCAGGCAAGCCAGCTCCCACATTTGAATTGTGGCGGTACCCAAATTCTCTACCACACGCAGACCCCTGTGGGAGCGGGCTTGCCCGCGATAGCGACAGCCCATTCACTGCTTCTGGCAACTGACCCACCGCCATCGCAGGCAAGCCAGCTTGTATGGTTAGACTTGTAGGGGTGGTGGGACTAAAAGCCAGCATCTGACTCTAGCCAGTACAGACCGTGGGAGACTTCGTCCCACCCCTTCACCAAAGCGCCGATAAGGAATGCATCGGCCATGACCGACGATAGAAGCAAGCCAGCGCAACGGTGAAGCCCCGACAAGCCCGTAAACCCTAACCCGGAGCTTTTCTCATGGCAATGACTGTCTCGCAATCAATCATTGGAGTGGATGTCGCTAAAGCCGAAGTAGTTGTTTATCAAAGTGAAACTGCTGAAACAAAGATCGTATCGAA
>NZ_MNPU01000054.1 GCF_001983165.1 Pseudomonas gessardii
TTGTGCTTAGTCAGGTAAGCTCGGTTCGGTCAGACGCCCATTGATAACGATGTTTTGGAAGCGGGATTGTTTCGCTTAGCAAGCTCAGAAAATTAACTGACTGTTGCACTTGCTCCTTGAGACCGCCGTTCCCTCCTTGCCCCTGGGTGGCTTCAGGGGCATTTCTGACGGCAATTTCCGACAAATCTCGCCGTTCCAGATGCCAAGTCGCAGCCTCCCCAAGTTTTTTAATCCTTCACTGGCAAATCGCCTGTAGAACTCGTTACTGTGCGCCCAAAGAATAATGTGAAGGAGACAGGGGCATGGGGTTATCAATGATCGAAACAGCACGGCAGCCACTCACGCGTAAGGTTTTTTTCCTGGTCCTGCTGGTCAGCCCTATTGCCCTGGCTGAGAGCGTCAGTGTCGAGACCCACTCGTTGTTGCGCTTGCCCAACAGCACCAGCGTGCTGCAGTTGGAGCGCCTGGAAGTTGCCGACTACGGCACTTTGTTGATTCCGGCGAATATCACCCAGGTCACGGTCGACGAGCTGCATCTGGGCCGCGAGGCGCGGATCACCATCGTGCCCAGCGCCTCGGCCCTGCAATTGCAGGTGCGGCATGCCCAGTTGGAACATGGCAGCCAGATCACCTCCCGTGGCGCGCCCGGCACCCATGAAAAGCCGGCCAAGCCGGGGCGTGACCTGAGCTTGCGGATCACCCAATTGAGCGCGGATGAACTGTCGGTCGATGCCCGTGGTGGCACGGGTGCCCAAGGCTATGCCGGCCTGGATGGCGCCAATGGCGAAGACCCAGGATGCACGTGGGGATCGGCCGGGCGTGGCGCCAATGGTGACAACGGCGGTGACGGGCTGCCGGGTGCGGCGGGCGCGGCAGTGCGCATCGAGTTGCCGCAGGATTATCCGCGCGAGCAGATCAAGGTCTGGGTCGATGGCGGTGCTGGCGGCTTGCCAGGTGTTGCCGGCAAGCCAGGTAAGGGCGGGCAGTCCAAGGGTTGCCTGGTGTACCACGCCGATGGCGGCGAGGCGGGCCGGCCGGGGTTGGAAGGGCAGGCCGGGCCGGCGGGGCCTGCCGGTACGGTCACTATCCAGCGGCTTTGAGCTATCGGCAGCGGCCCCATCGCGGGCAAGCCCGCTCCCACACTTGATTTGCGAACCCATTCAAAATGTGGGAGCGGGCTTGCCCGCGATGGGGCCTTGAAGCACAACCTCAGAACATCGGCCGAGCCGAAGCCACTGCCACCACCACCAACCCGACAAGTAGATTTACCCCCACCAACCGTCGAATCTGCCCCAGCGCCGCTGCGCCCGCCGGCCAATCCTCTGCGGCCACCGCTGCCCGCAGTTCCGGCAACTTCAAGGCCTGGATGCGGATAAACAGCGCCGTCATCACCACATACAAGCCCATCATCACCTGTACATAGCGCGGCGCGGTTTCAAAGCCGTTGAAGCGCAATTGCAGCAAGCCGACACCACTGATCGGCAAGATCAACACGGCCACCCAGACCCACACGAAAAAACGCTGAAACACATTCAGCCACAGTTTCAGCCGTGGAGGGCCGTCGAGCGCCGCCATTGCGGCCGGGCGCAGGATCATCCAGGCGAAAAACATACCACCGACCCAGACCAGGGCGGCCAATACATGCAGGGTGTAGGCAAGGCTAAAGACGGTCATTGAGGTACTCCGTTCTGCGCGGGATTAATTAGCGGGGTATGATAGCGGCCGATCCGAACCACTGAAAATTTATCCAGCGTTTTTTGCGCCCGACTATCCATGATCAGCACTGAACTCAAAACCACGATCCAGGGCGCCTACTCGCGTTTTCTCGAAGCCAAGAGCTTGAAACCGCGCTACGGCCAGCGCCTGATGATCGCCGAAGTGGCCAAGGTCCTCGGGGATATCGACACCGACGACGAAGGCCGGCGCAGTGGCGACCCTGCGGTCGTGGCCGTCGAGGCCGGCACCGGTACCGGCAAGACCGTGGCCTACAGCCTGGCGGCGATTCCCACTGCCAAGGCCGCCGGCAAGCGCCTGGTGATTGCCACCGCCACCGTGGCCCTGCAAGAGCAGATCGTCTACAAAGACCTGCCGGACCTGATGCGCAACAGCGGCCTGAGCTTCACCTTCGCCCTGGCCAAGGGCCGTGGCCGCTATATGTGCCTGTCCAAGCTGGATGTGCTGCTGCAGGAAGGCCATGCGCAAACCGCCACGGCCTCGCTGTTTGAAGAAGAAGGCTTCAAGATCGAGGTCGATGAAGCCAGCCAGAAGCTGTTTACCAGCATGATCGAGAAATTGGCCGGCAATAAGTGGGACGGCGACCGCGACAGCTGGCCCAATGCCCTGGAAGACGCCGACTGGGCGCGCCTGACCACCGATCATAGCCAATGCACCAACCGCCACTGCCCCAACTTCGGCCAGTGCGCCTTCTACAAGGCCCGCGAAGGCATGGGCAAGGTCGATGTGATCGTCACCAACCACGACATGGTCCTCGCCGACCTGGCCCTGGGCGGCGGCGCCGTGCTGCCCGACCCACGCGATACCCTGTACGTGTTCGATGAAGGCCACCACTTGCCGGACAAGGCCATCGGCCACTTTGCCCACTACACGCGCCTGCGCTCCACCGCCGACTGGCTGGAAACCACTGCCAAGAACCTCACCAAGCTGCTGGCCCAGCATCCGCTGCCGGGCGACCTGGGCAAGCTGATCGAGCAGGTGCCGGACCTGGCGCGGGAGATCAAGACCCAGCAACAGTTCATGTTCAGCGCTTGCGAGCAGGTGGCGGACTTCAAGCCCGGCGAAGACGTCGAAGGCCGCGAACGGCCACGCCACCGCTTTGTCGGCGGGCTGATCCCCGAGCATATGCGCGAGATGGGCGTGGAGCTGAAGAAAGGCTTCTCGCGCCTCACCGACCTGTTCACCCGCCTGACCGACCTGCTCAAGGAAGGCATGGACGGCGAGGTCAATATCGGCATCGCCAGCAACCAGGCCGAAGAATGGTACCCATTGTTTGGCAGCCTGTTGTCCCGTGCCCAGGGCAACTGGGAGCTGTGGACTGCCTTCACTGTCGAAGACCCGGAAGACAACCCGCCCATGGCCCGCTGGCTGACGCTGTCGGAAAGCGGCGCGTTGTTCGATATCGAAGTCAACGCCAGCCCGATCCTGGCGGCGGAAATGCTCCGGCGCAACCTGTGGAACGTGGCCTACGGCGCCCTGGTGACCTCGGCCACCCTGACCGCCCTGGGCACCTTTGACCGCTTCCGCATGCGCGCCGGCTTGCCGAAAAAAGCCGTCACCGCCGTGGTCCCCAGCCCGTTCCATCATGCCGACGCTGGCGTGCTGCGGGTGCCGGACCTCAAGGCCGACCCACGGGATGCGCCGGCCCACACCGCGGCCATCATTCGTGACCTGCCGTCGCTGGTGGAAGGTTCCAAGGGCACCCTGGTGCTGTTCTCGTCACGCAAGCAGATGCAGGACGTGTTCGACGGCCTCGACCGCGACTGGCGCAAGCAGGTGTTTATCCAGGGCAACCTGTCGAAACAGGAAACCCTGAACAAGCACAAGGCGCGGGTCGATGGCGGGGACTCCAGCGTGCTGTTCGGCCTGGCCAGCTTTGCCGAAGGTGTCGACTTGCCGGGGGCCTACTGCGAACATGTGGTGATCGCGAAGATCCCGTTCTCGGTGCCGGACGATCCGGTGGAGGCCGCGCTGGCCGAGTGGATCGAAGCCCGTGGCGGCAATCCGTTCATGGAAATCTCGGTGCCGGATGCCTCGTTGAAGCTGGTCCAGGCCTGTGGTCGCTTGCTGCGTACCGAAGAAGACCGGGGCACCATCACCTTGCTCGACCGCCGTCTGGTCACCCAGCGCTATGGCAAGGCGATCCTGAATGCCTTGCCGCCGTTCCGGCGCGAAATTTCTTAAGCCACCGTGGGTGAATTCACCCACTTCGTGGTCTACCTCATATCAAGTCATCAGGCCATTCACCGGCCGATTGGGAGAACCTTGTTCGTATGATCCGCACGCTGCCTGCTCTTTTTGCCCTGTTGTTCGCCGCGCCATTGCTGGCCGCGCCGGCGGGGCAACAGACACTGTTCAACTTTGTCCGACCGGCCGATGTGGTCAAGGTGGCGACCCAGGACGCCAGCCTGCCGCAATACAACGCCGAGCAGACCCCCGAAGGCGAGGTGCTGCGCCGCATCACCTTTAACCCGGCGGCGGAGCCGAGCCTGGTGCTCAGCCCACAGAACGGTGTGTGGGACTGGTCGCAATCGAGTGCCATGAGCCTGCGTATCCAGAGCGCGATGGACTGGGCGCTGACGTTGTACGTCAAGGTGCAGAGCAGCGACGGCAAGACCCTGGTCAGCCGTATCGATCTGCCGGCGGGGCCTGCGCAAACCCTGCTGGTGCCGCTGCAAGCCAATTCGCCCTTGAGCCAGGGCATGAAGGCCGGGCCGCCGATGCCGATCACCGTGGACGGGCAGCGTGTGATGCTGGCCGCCAGTGCTGGGGAAATCGATCGCAGCCAGGTGGTCTCGGTCACCCTGTCGATGCTCAAGCCCACTGCGCCGCAAAGCATCCTGCTGGAGCGCTTTGGCGTGCAGGACAGCGAACCGGTGCTCAAGGCCGCCTACAGTGAACTGGTGGATGCCTATGGGCAGTCCACCCGCGCGCGCTGGCCGGAAAAAGTCAGCAGCGACGAGCAGTTGAAAGCCGCTGCCGCCAAGGAACAGCAACAGCTCAAGGGCTGGCTGGCGGAACGGGGCAAGAGTGCCCTGGACACGTTCGGCGGCTGGACCAAGGGCCCGGCCTTTGACGCCAGCGGTTTCTTCCGCACCGAAAAGCGCGATGGGCGCTGGTATCTGGTGACGCCGCAAGGGCATCCGTTCTATTCCCTGGGTGTCAACACCGTGGCGGCGGACAGCAGCCAGACCTATGTGGCTGGCCGCGAGTGGATGTTTGGCGCATTGCCCAAGGCCGGTGAGCTCTTCGCCACGTATTACGGCAAGGGTGATAACCGTAGCGGCAATGGTGCCGGCCTTGGGCGCGGTTTTGATGCGGGCCGCTGGTACGATTTCTACGGCGCCAACCTGCAGCGTACCTACGGCACCGAAGGCTTTGACCAGAAGCGCTGGGTCGGCCACACCCTCGATCGCCTGCAAGCCTGGGGCTTCAACACGGTCGGTAACTGGAGCGCCCCGCAACTGGGGGACGCTGAGCGCGTGCCTTACACCTTGCCCCTGTCGATCATTGGTGATTACACCAGTATCAGCACTGGCATCGACTGGTGGGGCGGCATGCCCGATCCCTTCGACCCGCGCTTTGCCATGGCCACCGAGCGGGCAGTGGCGATTGCCACCCGTGACCATCGCGATGACCCTTGGTTGATCGGCTTCTTTGCCGATAACGAGCTGGCGTGGGCCGGCCCAGGTGACGATGCGAAATCCCGCTATGCCCTGGCCTACGGCACCCTGCGCATGACCACCGATGTGCCGGCCAAGCGCGCATTCCTCAAGCAACTGCGTGACAAATACCGCAACGAAGAGGGCCTGTCCAAAGCCTGGGGGATCCACCTGGCTGGCTGGGAGTTGATGGAAGATCCAGGCTTTGAGCCGCCGATGCCCAGCCTCGAGCACCCGGAAATCGAGGCCGACTTCCAATACTTCCAGAAGACTTTCGCTGACGCCTACTTCAAGACCATCTCCGACGCGCTGAAATGGCATGCGCCCAACCAGTTGCTGCTGGGCGGCCGCTATGCGGTCAGCACCCCGGAGGCGGTGGCGTCCTGCGCCCAGTATTGCGATGTACTGAGCTTCAATATGTACACCCTCAAGCCCCAGGACGGTTATGACTTCGCCGCCCTGCGCGCGTTGGACAAGCCGGTGTTGATCAGCGAGTTCAACTTTGGCTCGGCCGACCGTGGCCCGTTCTGGGGCGGTGTCACGCCATTGGCCAGGGAAGAGGCGCGGGGCACGGCTTACGCGAACTTCCTCAAGCAAGCCATGGCCGAACCGTCGATTGTCGGCGTGCACTGGTTCCAGTACCTCGATCAGCCGGTAAGTGGTCGTTTGCTGGACGGTGAAAATGGCCATTTCGGCCTGGTGGGGATCACCGATGTGCCGTTCCAGGGGTTTGTCGACAGTGTGCGCAAGAGCAACCTGGCGACGATCCAGCAATTGGCCCGGGAAGCCGAAAAGGCCAAGGTCGCCCAGGCTGCCACGGGTTCCCAAACCCAGTAATGACTGGAACAATGGGCGCCACTTTACGTAGGTCTTTTTCGAGGGGGATGCCGGTGCAGATTCAGGGTCATTACGAGCTTCAATTTGAAGCAGTGCGTGAAGCCTTCGCCGCACTGTTTGACGACCCTCAGGAGCGCGGCGCGGCGCTGTGTGTGCAGGTTGGCGGCGAAACCGTCCTCGATCTGTGGGCCGGCACTGCCGACAAGGACGGTGCCCAGGCCTGGCACAGCGATACCATCGCCAACCTGTTCTCCTGCACCAAGACATTCACCGCCGTCACCGCCCTGCAACTGGTTGCCGAAGGCAAGTTGCAGCTGGACGCCCCGGTTGCCAACGATTGGCCGCAGTTCGCGGCGGCAGGCAAGGACAACATCACCCTGCGCCAACTGCTGTGCCATAAGGCCGGGCTGCCCGCGCTGCGTGAAATATTGCCCGCCGAAGCCCTGTATGACTGGCCGTTGATGACGGCCGCCCTGGCCGCCGAAGCGCCCTGGTGGACACCCGGCGAAGGCCATGGCTACGCCGCCATTACCTATGGCTGGCTGGTCGGTGAGCTGCTGCGCCGCGCCGATGGGCGTGGGCCGGGGGAGTCGATTGTGGCCCGGGTTGCCCGCCCGCTGGGCCTGGACTTTCATGTCGGGTTGGCGGACGAAGAGTTTTATCGCGTTGCCCACATTGCCCGGAGCAAAGGCAATATGGGGGATGAGGCCGCCCAACGGTTGTTACAGGTCACCCTGCGTGAGCCCGAAGCAATGACTACCCGGGCGTTTACCAATCCGCCTTCTATACTAACCAGCACTAATAAACCCGAGTGGCGTCGCATGCAGCAGCCTGCGGCAAATGGGCATGGCAATGCGCGCAGTTTGGCCGGGTTTTATAGTGGTTTACTGGACGGAAGTTTGTTGGAAGCCGATATGCTTGAACAACTGACCCGTGAGCACAGTATCGGGCCGGATAAAACCTTATTGACGCAAACCCGTTTTGGCCTGGGTTGTATGTTGGACCAGCCAGGCGTGCCCAATGCGACGTTCGGCCTTGGCCCACGTGCATTTGGGCATCCTGGGGCTGGGGGCTCCGTGGGCTTTGCCGATCCAGAATATGATGTAGCCTTTGGTTTCGTGACCAAAACACTGGGGCCGTATGTACTTATGGACCCGCGCGCGCAAAAGTTGGTAAGAATATTGGCCGGTTGTCTGTAAATAGCTTGCGGTCTGGCGTTTTTTTGTTAAAAAGGCACCTACAAAAGGCGCTGGCAAAATGTTGTTACTTAAATCTTCTTGAAGCGTCTGTTTAACGAGTCATCAAGACTCCTGTTTTTTCTCATTTTGTGGATATCTCATGTTATCGAACAAGTCCTTGGCACTGGCGCTCTGCCTCACTCTTACTGGTTGTGCACAAACCCCACAAAATGATGCGTCTGGCGAGCATTGGTGGTCGTTCTGGCCCGACAAGGCGGCGGCCAAGGACGTTACCGCCAAGGCCGATGTCAAGGCGACTGACGCCAAGGCCGACCTCAAGGCCGATCTGAAGGCGGCAACGCCTGCTCCCGCTGCGGCACCGGTCGTGGCCAAGGCTGAAAGCGACACCAAGTGGTGGTGGCCGTTTGAAAGCAAGCCAAAACCCCTGAGCAAAGTCGATGTGACCAACATCCCCATGCCAGACCCGAAAATCACCCAGGCCTGGCTGGACGACTACGAGCCACGCCTGCGCGCCGCGATCAAGGACAGCAACCTGCAACTGGAGCGTCGCGACAACGTACTGGTGGTGATTGCCCCGGTCGACGGTTCGTACAACCCGAAGCGCCCGGCGATGCTGCTGCCCGTGACCCTGGGCCCGTTCACCCGTGTCGCCAAGGCTGTTGAAAAGGATCCGAAGACCGCCGTGCTGGTCCTGGGCCATATCGACACCGTGCAGAACCAGCCCCTGACCAAGGAGCGTGCCCAGTCCATTGCTTCGATCTTCAGCCTTAGCGGCCTGAAGCAGGACCGCCTGATGTTGCGTGGCATGGGTGACCTGATGCCCCGCGCCGCCAACGACAGCACCCAGGGCCGCGCCCTGAACCGTCGCATGGAAATCATGTTCACCCAGCGCACCACCATGCTGGCACTGCTGAGCAAGTACAACTCGCCAAATCCGCCGAAGCCTGAACTGGTCGCGGTACAGGACGTAGTTGCCCCCGCGCCGGTCGCCAAGAAAGCCGTTGCTGCCAAGAAAGCACCGGCCAAGAAGGCCGCCGCCAAGCCAGCCGCGAAAAAAGCTGCGGCCAAGCCGGCTGCAAAAAAGCCGGCTGCAACGCCTGCGAAAAAAGTAGCGGTGAACGACCAGGCGAAAAACTGAGCAGTTGAGCAAGAAGGATAAAACCCCATGACCCAGGCACTGGCTGATATGCGCCGTGACTACACACGGGACGGTTTGAGCGAGGCCCAGGCCCCGGACGAGCCGTTTGCCTTGTTCCACCAGTGGTTCAGCGATGCGGTCAAGACCGAGCAACCGCCAGTGGAGGCCAATGCCATGACCCTGGCGACCGTGGACCAGGAGGGCCGGCCTCACTGCCGTGTCCTGCTGCTCAAGGGGCTGGATGCGCAAGGTTTTACCTTCTTTACCAATTACCAGAGCGCCAAGGGCCAGCAACTGGCGGCACGGCCTTTTGCTGCCATGACCTTCTTCTGGCCGACCCTGGAGCGCCAGGTGCGCATTGAGGGGCGGGTGGTGAAGGTCACGCCCGCAGAGTCGGACGCCTATTATCAGGTACGCCCCCTGGGCAGCCGCATTGGTGCCTGGGCTTCCCCGCAAAGCCAGGTGATCCGTGATCGCCAGCAATTGCAGGACTTGCTCACGCTGACTGAACAGCGTTTCAGCGAAACCCAGCCGGATTGCCCGGAACACTGGGGAGGCTATCGCCTGCTGCCGGAGCGCATCGAGTTCTGGCAGGGCCGGGCGAGCCGTTTGCATGACCGCTTGAACTATCGTCTGCAGGGGGCCGACTGGACCCGTGAGCGACTGGCACCCTGAGAGCTAAAACACCTGTAATCCCACCCTGGATCTTTATGGCCTTGAGTGTTGCCCAGGCCTCTACTTCGGGGTTTCTGGCGTGTATTGCCGTGCTGCATCCTGCAGCCACTGTGGCAAATCCTTACGCTTGACCTGCTCTGCCTTGGCGCGTTCCAACTGTTGCAGCATAAAGTTGCGCTTGCGCTGGTCGTCTCCCGCCAGGGACAGCGCCAGGTCGCGGTCTACCCAGCGCTTGATCCGCCGGTACAGCCACCAGTGGAAATACAGGCCGGCTGCAGTGGTCGCTACAATGATGAAGTAGTCCATGAAATTCCTTGTCTGGGTGCAGGTGCTACCGTTTGTCGGTTTTTGCGGTACAGCCTGTCTGTACTGGGGCTGAATGAAAGCAATTTTCTGCGGGCCTTGCCGTGACAGGCGTCAAGCAGCGGAGTCTAATAAAGTGATGTCCTTTGGAGTTGATGCTATGCGTAAGTCTGTTCTGCTGGTTGCCTGCTTTACCACGATGTCGTTGCTGCTGGGTGGCTGTGCCTCCAGCCTGACCGGCGACTCGTACTCCCGTGACGAAGCCCGTCGTGTGCAGAGCGTTCGCATGGGCACCATCGAATCCCTGCGTCCGGTCAAGATCGAAGGCACCAAGACCCCAATCGGCGGCGCAGCAGGCGCAGTCATCGGTGGTGTTGGCGGTAGCGCCATCGGTGGCGGTCGCGGCAGCATTGTAACCGCCGTCATCGGCGCCGTGGCCGGTGGCCTGCTGGGCTCGGCCACCGAAGAAGGCCTGACCCGCACCCAGGGTGTGGAAATCACCGTGCGCGAAGACGACGGCAGCATGCGCGCCTACGTCCAGGCGGTGCAGGAAAACGAGATTTTCCGCATTGGTGACCGGGTTCGCATCATGACCGTTGATGGGACCAGCCGCGTTACCCGTTAAGAGGGGCAGGCGGCAAAAGCAAAACCCCGACCGGGTGACTGGGCGGGGTTTTTTATTAGCGGCGGCCGCAAAAACTGAGTGCAACACCTGACCTTTCCGGTACGGTGCTGCCACTATGTCCTATCACGAACTCAGTATCCCCGAACGTGCGACCCTTCAACTCGGCCTTGCCCAAGGTTTCAGCCAGCGGCGAATTGCCCGGATGCTCGGCCGCTCCCCCTCGACCATCAGCCGGGAGCTGCGCCGCAACCGGGCCCCTGGCACCCGCTACCAGGCCTGTGCTGCCCAGCAGCAGATGCAGGTCCGCCGCCAGGTCTGCAGGCCTCAGTGCAAGCTGCTGCCGGGCAGTGAGCGCTTCGAGCTGGTCGTCCATATGCTGCGTGAGGGTTTGTCTCCCGAGCAGATTGCCGGCAAGCTGCGCAGCATGAACATACCCAGCCTCAGAGAGGCCTACGTCTGCCGCGAGACGATCTATAACGCGATCTACGCCCTGCCGGTCGGTGGCCTGCGCAAGGAGCTGATCATCTGCCTGCGCCAGGGCAAGACGAGTCGCAGGCCGCGCTCTGGCGGCGTCGATCGGCGCGGCCAGATCCCTGAAATGCTCAGCATCCACGTGCGCCCGCCGGAGGTCGAAGACCGGCTGATGCCAGGCCATTGGGAGGGCGACCTGATCAAGGGCAAGGCCAATGCCTCGGCGGTGGGCACCTTGGTGGAGCGTACCAGCGGCTACCTGATGCTGATCAAGATGGCCGACGCGACGGCGACCTCGGCGCTGGAGGGCTTCAGTGCGGCGCTCAATGGCATGCCGCTGGCGGTGCGCAAGAGCATGACCTACGACCAGGGCCGGGAGATGGCGCGGCACGCCGAGATCACCCAGCGGACCGGGGTGGCGATCTACTTCTGCGACCCGCACAGCCCCTGGCAACGCGGCAGCAATGAGAACATCAATGGACTGATCCGCCAGTACCTGCCCAAGGGCACGGACTTGTCGGTGCATAGTCAGGAAGCCCTGGACGCCATCGCTTTGCAACTGAATATGCGACCGCGCAAACGCTTCGACTTCAAATGCCCGATCGAGGTGATGGGCGAAGTGATGCAAGAAGCCGTGGTGATGCGGCATGATGCTCCCGCTTCAATTCAATAACCGTGTTGCACTCAGATCCTGCAACCGCCAGCGTTCATGGCCGGGTTCGTAGGCCGATGAAGTACTCCAAGTCGTTTCTCAAGTTAATGTTCAGCAGCGTGGATAGCTGGGCGACTTGGCTTTTTGTTAGTTCCAACTCTCCGGGTTGCAACTCCTCAAGGGGTTTTGATTCGGTGAGTTGAGCGACGTCTTGGTTAAGCTGATCCCCTTCTATGTCGAATTGGTGCTGCAACGAACCATCTTGCTTCTGGTCCGGGTAAAAACCGGTAATTGATAGATAAAACATAATGTTTGTTAAGACCCTTTTCAGCTTCTGGTTCTCTAGTCAGATATTGCAGGTGAGTTGGAAAAAATGAACAGGGGGTCCCTATTGTTCTGCCTGCCAAAGATTCGATAGCTGCCAGTTGGGTGGGCGTAAGGTTGTAACCCTCCCAGCCATACTGCTCGTCGGACCATTGCATTATGGTTTTCAACTTGTCCTCACACCCATGAGGTAGCACGACTACAAACGCCTGGAGGTCAGTAATCTTATCGAAGGCTTCAATCAGATATCTCATGGTGCGAATCTTTTTCTTCTTTTGGATTTTCGTGGAGATGGATTTGATTATTAACGGTTCAAATCCACCTCCAGGCTTACTACCGATGCATGTGGTGATAAACGATGGACTCCATCTTGTTACTCGTTAATGGGACGCCGGTGAGGGGACGTCTCTCAGATTGAGTAACTGGTGGGGGGGGGGGCGCTCAGGTGAACATTTCGATGTCATCTTGCGCGCTACTGATTACACCGCTCAGTGATGGGTGTTTTTGCACAGCATATTGCATTGCAGTAGATACCTTAGCTGTGTCCAGTGCTCTGAATCGACGCGCGATATGACCTATAGCGACTATGGCTGCTGAAGCAATCGTTTGGTTGTCATGACTCATATGCCTTAAACAGATCTCTTGAGCCCAGACGCCATTTTTTTCATTAAGCCCTATAGAAATCAGTGCAGTTGCTACCTTACATTCGTCTCCAGCGGCAAGACTGTTTACTACTTCCTCATGACTCATATCCGGGTCGTGATAGTGCATGTTCATTTTTTTGCTCCGAGAATTTTTCCTTTGCGGTTGGTTTTACCTGCTTTTATCAGCGCGTTTTTCATGTCTTGATGAAGCTCTTCCCAGGACCTCACATGACCGTGATAAAGCTCATCTGCGGTGCGATCTATGACCACAAACTCCTTCGTTTGTGGGTCGATGCCTACTCTGCGCGGTTCTGTAGGTTTCACTTGTATAGAGTCGTTTAGTGCAGCTAAACCGTTGGTTGGTCTTTTGCTTTTAACGGAGTTGCCTTTTTTTCCGTGGTACGGCGCATCTTCGTACTTCCAGCTCACCACGATATAGAGCGGTTTTACCCCTGACTCACTGGGGAACACCAGAATAAAATCCTTGTACTCCGGCGGATAAATCGGGTCGACGATGATATTGGCGGCTGTTTCCGTCGGCGGATACACCCATAGGTGAGGCGTGGCTGGCGCAGCTTCCAGTGCGGGTATGCCAAGGGTATCTGTAGGGTCAACCGCAGGTGTCCAGATCAGTTCGACGCCGTCGCCCAAATCCGCTACGTGTTGCGTGCCCTGTGGTTGAAACTGTACGACATCGACCATTTCCCAATCACGATTCTTTCCCGTGTAGAAGGCATAGCCCTTCAGGCTACCGTCGGCCTGTTGTTCGATATTCAGGCGTACGCGGGTGCGGGCACGGGGCAGGGTGCGCAATTGTTCATCGCTATAGAGCGCGCTGTCGCCCAGTGTCGAGGGCCAGAGTAGGGCGACCAGGCCCAGCATGAGACCTGTTGCAACAGTCCCGGTGGCTGCAGCCGCGCCGGTAATGGTCGAGCCCCCCAGTGCCAGCGAGCCAAGCCCGGCAGGCAATGCACTGGCGCTGATCTTCTTGAGAGGAAGTCGGCCTGTTGCATCTGTTTCACGGCCGCCCAGCACTGCATGTTCGCCATAGTCTGCGAGGCGATCCAGGGGAATGTAACCAGACGGGGTGTTATAGCTGATGATGGCGTCCGGCAAGTGGCAGGACTTGGCGAAAACGCACCCGACGACAGGGGCCGGCGTTGGTTCTGGCGCTGGCTGAAGCTTTGCTTCATACGCCTGCTGGCGTGCGAGCATTGCGTTGTAGGGTTGCTGGCGAGTCTCGCGGGCTGCCAGTTCGCGGTCGCTCATAGGTTCCAGGCGGCGATAGCCACCGGTACCGGTTCCATAGGAACGCCAGACCTGGGGTCTGTCCTTGTTGTTGGCCATCATGCCCTCCTGGCCGTGACATCCGTTCTTGAAGACGGGTGTGCGACCTTATGGGAGGTGCAGGAGAAAGAATGTAGGAAGGTGCTGTGAGCGAGGGGAGAAGAGGCTGAAAGAATGGGTGAGGGCAGGATAAGCCTGCCCTCACGGATGCGTTACGCGTTGACCGTCACCTGCTTACGACTGGCCATCGCCGTCACTGCATAACCAATCAATGCCGCGAGGATCGAGCCGGTGAGAATGCCCATCCGGTCCATCCCGGCGTATTCGCTACTGCCCGGTACGAACGCCAGCGAGCCGACAAACAGGCTCATGGTGAAGCCGATGCCGCACAGGATGGCCACGCCCATGACCTGGCCCCAATTGGCGCCGGTCGGTAGGGCCGCGAGGCCGGTTTTAACCGCAAGCCAGGTCAGGCCAAACACGCCGACCGTCTTGCCCACCAGCAGGCCTGCGGCGATACCCATTGGCACATGGTGGGTGAAGCTCTCCAGGTTGACCCCGGCCAGGGACACGCCGGCGTTGGCAAAGGCGAACAGCGGCAGGATGCCGTAGGCCACCCACGGGTGCAGGGCGTGTTCCAGGCCCAGCAGGGGCGAGGGTTCGGCATTTTTGGTGCGCAGCGGAATGCAGAACGCCAGGGTCACGCCGGCCAGGGTGGCGTGAACACCACTTTTGAGTACGCAGACCCACAGGATCAGGCCAATGATCAGATACGGCCCAAGCTTCACCACCCCCAGGCGGTTCATGGCTATCAGCGCGACAAGGCAGGCGCCGGCACCGGCCAGCGACGCGGTGGACAGTTCGCTGGAGTAGAAGATCGCGATGACGATGATGGCGCCCAGGTCATCGATGATTGCCAGGGTCATCAGGAACAGCTTCAGCGACACCGGTACGCGTTTGCCCAGCAACGCCAGTACGCCCAGGGCAAAGGCGATATCGGTGGCCATCGGGATGGCCCAGCCGCCCAGCGCTGCCGGGTTATCCTTGTTCAGCGCCCAGTAGATCAGCGCCGGCACCACCATGCCGCCAATGGCTGCGGCGCCTGGCAGCACGACCTGGGAAGGCTTGGACAAGTGGCCGTCGAGCAACTCGCGCTTGACCTCCAGGCCGATCAGCAGGAAAAACAGGGCCATCAGGCCGTCGTTGATCCACAGCAGCGACGGCTTGGCGATTTGCAGGGCGCCGATTTGTACGGCCACGGGCACGTCAAGAAAGCTGTTGTAGAGATAGGACAGCGGCGAGTTGTTGATGATCAGGGCCAAGGCGGCTGCAGCGATCAGTAACAGACCGCTGGCCGCTTCGAGCTGGAAGAAACGGGTAAACGTGCTACGCAGAGGCAAGGGATGCTCTCCAATCAAAGTTCAATAGGGGCGTACCCTAACCCGTACTGTTAGTTGTTAAAACAAAAGTTATATTCTTTTTTGTTATATAAAAGGGTCGTGATAGGGATTGAGCCAAAGCCTGGCAATTGTGTATCGAATTGAGTCATGACTGTATCTGTGTGCAGTGTAGGAAACACCCTAAAATCAAGCCTGAAAATTTAATGGAACTTGAGCATGAGCGACCATCGTCCGTGGGCCCGAGAGGCCATCCGCATTATTGAGGCGGACTTCCAGCGCAGCGCCGACACCCACCTGATCCCGCTGCCATTGTCGGGCTTGCCGGGGATCGAGTTGTATTTCAAGGATGAGTCGAGCCACCCCACAGGTAGCCTGAAGCACCGACTGGCGCGCTCGCTGTTCCTGTATGCGCTGTGCAACGGTTGGCTCAAGCCCGGAGCGCCAGTGATCGAAGCTTCCAGCGGTTCGACGGCGATCTCCGAGGCGTACTTTGCGCGCCTGCTGGGCCTGCCGTTCATTGCGGTGATGCCGGCCACCACGTCCCAGGAAAAGATTGCGCAGATCGCCTTTTACGGCGGCAAGAGCCACCTGGTGCAGGATCCCACGCAGATCTACGCCGAGTCCGAGCGCCTGGCGCAGGAAAGCGGCGGCCACTTCATGGACCAGTTCACCTATGCCGAACGGGCCACCGACTGGCGGGCGAACAACAATATTGCCGAGTCGATCTTCCAGCAGTTGCGCTTCGAGCGGCATCCCGAGCCGAGCTGGCTGATTTCCAGCCCGGGCACCGGCGGGACCACGGCGACCCTGGGGCGTTATGTGCGCTATCGCCAGCATTGCACCCGGGTGTTGTGTGCCGACGCTGAGCGTTCGGTGTTCTTCGAGTATTACCAGAGCGGTGATGCCAGCTTGCGCCTGGACTGTGGTTCACGTATTGAAGGCATCGGCCGGCCACGGGTGGAGGCGTCGTTCCTGCCCAAGGTGATTGATGCGATGGTCAAGGTGCCGGATGCCTTGTCGCTGGCGGCCATGCATTACCTGGCGCAGCGCTTGGGACGGCGGGTCGGGGGTTCCAGCGGCACCAACCTGATCGGCGCGCTGATCGCTGCGCAGCAGATGCAGGCGGCAGGAGAGTCGGGGTCTATCGTGGCGATTCTGTGTGATGGGGGCGAGCGTTATGCCACGACCTACTACAACGATGCGTGGCTGGTCGGGCAGGGGTATGCGCTGGAAGAGTTGATTGACGCGGTAGCTGCCACTGTCGAGCGGGGCGATCCGTTGCCGGATAGCGTCCTGCGCGCCAATATCTAAACCGTCTGGCACATGATGATCACTGTGGGAGCCGGGCTTGCCCGCGATGGCGGTCTGTCAGTCAACAGATCGCCATCGCGGGCAAGCCCACACAGTGGGGGGGCGTTTGCTCAGGCTTCGATGCCGAGGATATTGCGCGCCACGGCTTCGGCAATCCGAATCCCGTCAACGCCTGCCGACAGGATCCCACCGGCATAACCTGCACCTTCGCCGGCCGGGAACAGGCCTTTGACATTCAAGCTCTGCATCGACGCATCGCGAGTGATCCGCAGCGGCGACGAGGTGCGGGTCTCGATCCCGGTCAGGACCGCGTCATGCAGCGAGTAACCCTTGATCTGTTTCTCAAAGGCCGGCAATGCTTCGCGGATGGCCTCGATGGCGAAGTCTGGCAAGGCCAGGGCCAAGTCGCCCAGGGCAACGCCCGGCTTGTAGGAAGGTTCTACGCTGCCGATAGCGGTGGACGGCTTGCCGGCGATAAAATCCCCCACCAGTTGCGCCGGCGCTTCGTAGTTGCTGCCGCCGAGGATGAACGCGTGGGATTCCAGGCGCTCCTGCAACTCGATCCCGGCCAGCGGGCCGCCCGGGTAGTCCACTTCCGGGGTGATGCCGACCACGATCCCGGAGTTGGCGTTGCGTTCGTTACGCGAGTACTGGCTCATGCCATTGGTCACGACCCGGTTCGGCTCGGAAGTGGCCGCCACCACCGTGCCGCCCGGGCACATGCAGAAGCTGTACACCGAACGGCCGTTCTTGGCATGGTGCACCAGCTTGTAGTCGGCCGCGCCCAGCTTCGGGTGCCCGGCATATTTGCCCAGGCGTGCGGCGTCGATCAGCGACTGTGGGTGTTCGATACGGAAACCCACCGAAAACGGCTTGGCCTCCATGTACACGCCACGGCCGTGGAGCATGCGGAAGGTGTCGCGGGCGCTGTGGCCGAGGGCGAGGATCACGTGCCTGGAGAGGATCTGCTCGCCGCCATCGACCACCACGCCATTTAACTGGCCATCGTTGATCAACACATCGGTGACCCGTTGTTCAAAACGCACCTCACCGCCGAGGGCGATGATCTGCTGGCGCATGTTTTCCACCACGCCGGTCAGACGGAAGGTGCCGATATGCGGTTTGCTGACGTAGAGGATTTCGTCTGGCGCGCCGGCCTTGACGAACTCGTGCAGGACCTTGCGCCCGTGGAACTTCGGGTCCTTGATCTGGCTGTAGAGCTTGCCGTCGGAAAAGGTCCCGGCGCCGCCCTCGCCGAACTGCACGTTGGACTCGGGGTTGAGTACGCTTTTGCGCCACAGGCCCCAGGTGTCCTTGGTGCGCTGGCGCACTTCGCGGCCGCGCTCGAGGATGATCGGCTTGAAGCCCATCTGTGCCAGCAGCAACCCGGCAAAGATCCCGCAAGGGCCGAAGCCGACCACAATCGGCCGCTCGCTCAGGTCTGCCGGCGCCTGGCCGACGACCTTGTAGCTGACATCGGGCGCGGCATTGATATTGCGGTCGTCAGCGAACTTGAGCAGCAGGGCGGCTTCACCCTTGACCTCAAGGTCGACGGTGTAGATGAAGCACAGCTCCGACGACTTCTTGCGTGCATCGTAGCTGCGTTTGAACAGGGTGAAATCGAGCAGATCATCACTGGCGATGCCCAGGCGCTGCACGATGGCAGGCCGCAGGTCTTCTTCGGGATGGTCGATGGGCAGCTTGAGTTCGGTGATTCGTAGCATGACAGGATCCGATATGCGGCGTTTGGTAGGGCCGGCGGTTTTGCAAACCGGCGATTATAAGCCCCAACGGCGCTTTCCCGTCATGCTAAAACAGCGCAGGGCCGAATCAGTCGTCTCGCGAGCCGCCAAACGCTGCACAGCCACGTTGCACCTGACCGTTGATCCGAAGTTCGGCGCTCATATGCTGCAGGCTGCCGCTGACGCTGTCGATACAGCGCTGGGGCGCGACCCACAGCTCGATCTGCTGGCCGTTGGCTTCGGTGGTGAGGTTGAAGCGGCCATCACCCAGTTGCTCTTCCACATACGGCACCGGCAACGGTGGCTGGCCCTCGCGTTGCAGGACCATGCCCTTGTTGGTGACATTCAGGGCCCACGCCGGCTTATGGCCGTTGGCGCGTAGGATCATGCGTTTGAAGTCCGGGTCGTCACAGGCCGAGGCCGAGCGTTCGACGCGGTACAACTGCTGCAGCTCCACCTGGCCCTGGGTGCCGCTGGCCACCCCGGAGAACTTGCCGCGCAGGTCGGCGAACAGGGCCCCTTGCTGGCCGGCCAGGGACGCCGCTTCCTGGAGGATGCTGGTACCGCCGCTATCGTTGACCACGTAGTTGCGCTGGTCATGGCAGGGCTGGAACAGCAATTTGCCACCGACGGCAGTCAGCTCGCCCTGCATGCGAGTCAAGCTCGCGGTGGAAGGCTTGGCCGGGTCGCTTTCAAACACCTGGCAGGCGGCGAACAGGGGCAGCAGGGCAAACAGAGCTAGGATACGGGCGGCAGGCATTATCGGGTCTCCTGATAAGTGTCGCCACGTTACGCAGGCTGGCGCTGCATCACAAGCCGGTGATGGGGGGCGAATAGGTTTCAGCATTTTAATAAAGCCTGGAATGACGTTTTTTCTCCTGGGTGTTGTGCCAGCCTTGTGCAACTTTTAAGTTTTGCAACGGAGCCAATCCATGACCATTCGATGGAGCCTGTTCGCCCTGGCCTGGCTGGCGCCTTTGGCCTGGGCCGAGGCACCGGCCAAGCTGTTCTACACCTCACAGACCGACTTCACCGAGATGACCTTGACCCTGAAAAGAGCCGACGCCCTCCAACCCGAGTTTATCGAGGTCGATGTGACGCTGACGCCGCAGGCCAGGGAGCGCACGAAAGCGCTGACCCAGGCGGCCATGCATAAACAGATGACGCTGTACCTCAATGGCCGGCAGCTCAATACGGCGACGGTCCATGGTGTGCTCAGCGGCCCGGGCCTGAGGTTCTCCATTCCCCGCGATCAGTTGCTGGAGATGATGCCGTCGTTGCTCAAGTGATCAGCCTACGATGTAAGTCTGCCCGGTCTGTAAGCCTTCCACGCTCTTGGCGTAGGCCAGTGCCACATCCGCCGCAGGCACCGGCTTGAAGCCGCGGAAATAAGGGGCATAGCTGCCCATGGCCTCCACCAGCACGTTGGGGCTGACCGAGTTGATCCGCAGGCCCCGTGGCAGTTCGATCGCAGCGGCTTTGACGAAAGCATCCAGGGCGCCATTGACCAGCGCGGCCGAGGCCCCGGTGCGGATCGGGTCGCGGTTGAGAATGCCGCTGGTGAAGGTGAACGACGCACCATCGTTGGCAAACTCGCGGCCGATCAGCAACAGGTTGACCTGGCCCATCAGTTTGTCCTGCAACCCGAGGTCGAAGTGGCTGGCGTCCATTTCGCCCAGGGGCACAAAGTTGACGCTACCGGCGGCGCACACCAGGGCATCGAAGGTGCCGGTTTGTGCAAACAACTGGCGGATCGAAGCGCTGTCGCTGATATCGACCTGCAAGTCGCCGCTCTTGCGGCCAATGCTGATCACCTCATGGCGCTGGGCCAGCTCGGCCTTGACCGCCGAGCCCACAGTACCGCTGGCGCCTATCAACAGGATTTTCATGTGTCGTTCCTCCAAAGGTTCAAGTGAGCCTTGAGTCTAGAGTGGTTTTTTCTGCGAATAAGCGCACTAATAGGCAACCTTTGGTTTTCAAATGGAAACAATCCATGAGCGAGATGGAGGATCTGGCGGCGTTTGCGGTGTTGATTGAAGCCGGCAGCTTTACCCTGGCGGCCCAGCAACTGGGGTGCAGCAAGGGCCAGTTGTCCAAGCGCATTAGCCAATTGGAGGCGCAGTATTCGGTGGTGTTGCTGCATCGCACCACCCGCCGGCTCAGCTTGACGGCGGCCGGGGCGGCGTTGTTGCCCCAGGCCCAGGGGCTGGTGATCCAGGTCGAGCGCGCCCGACAGGCATTGGCACGGCTCAAGGACGATTTGGCCGGGCCTGTGCGTATGACGGTTCCGGTGTCCTTGGGCGAAACGTTTTTCGACGGTCTGTTGCTGGACTTTTCCAGGCAGTATCCGCAGGTGCAGATCGAGTTGGACCTCAACAACCGCTATCGCGACCTGGCCCGGGACGGTTTTGACCTGGCGGTGCGCTCAGAGGTCGCCAACGATGAGCGCCTGGTCGCCAAGCCCCTGTTGGCCTGGCATGAAATGACCTGCGCCAGCCCGGCCTACCTGGAGCAATACGGTGAACCGCTGGCGCCCGCTGATCTGGTTGGCCACCGCTGCTTGCTCAACAGCCACTACAGCGGGCGCGAGGAGTGGCTGTATCACCAGCAGCATGAGTTACTGCGGGTGCGGGTGGGTGGCACCTTTGCCTCCAACCACTACAACCTGCTGAAAAAGGCTGCGCTGGTCGGCGCCGGTATTGCACGGCTGCCGTCTTATCTGTTGCAGATGGAATTGGCTGACGGCCGGCTGCGTTGGCTCCTGCGCGATTATCAGACCCGCAGCATGCCGATGTACCTGGTCCACCCCTATCAGGGCGGGCTGCCACGCCGTACCCAAGTGTTGGCCGATTACCTGGTGGGCTGGTTCAAGCGCAACGGCGAGGCATTGGATCGGCTTTAGTGCCAGCGCCGGGCAATCCACTGATCAATCGATACCCGTCCCGGGCCCTTGGCCATCAACACCAGCAGCAGCGCGATCCAGGTGCCGTGGGTCGGGTAGGCATCCGGGTAGACAAACACCTGGATCACCAGGGTCATGCCCAGCAGCGCCAGGGCTGAAAAACGCGTGGCCAGCCCCAGCAGGATCAGGACCGGAAAAAAGTGCTCGGCGAACGCGGACAGGTACGCGGCCACGTCTGCCGGCAAAAACGGAACCTGATATTCGCTTTGAAACAGCGGTATGGTGGAGCTTGCCAGGTGCGGCATGCCCAGTTCAAAGGTGCCGTCTACCAGGTCAATGGCCAATCCCTCGACCTTGGTCTGGCCGGACTTCCAGAACACCGCGGCAATGGAAAAACGTGCGACAAGTGCTATCAGGCTGTAGGGGATTTTTTCAAAGAGTTGAGTGACGCGTGCAATCAGGCACGGGGTGGCAGTCTTCATGGTTGTACCTTGAGATGGGTGATGGCGCGGTGATTGATCAGCAGCCCCAGGCATTGGTGCAGGTCGAATTCGCTGGACGCATCCAGGGCATACGCCACCGCTATTTCCAGTGGCCAATCGTTGTGCAGGCTGTTGATAAACGTCACGCAGCCGCTGTCGATGCAGAACACTTCGACCTCCAGGTCGTTGCGCAAGATCAGCGCACTTTGCCCATGCCAGGGGTCGAGGCTGGCGACGGCGTCGCTGGTTTGGTGCGCGGCCCATAGCGCCACCACGGCATAGTTCGATTGCAGGGTGGCAACGGATGGATGCAATTGCAGGCGCACGTTGCTCAGGCTAGGCAGTTGCTGCAGGTGGCTGATGACGGCCTGTGGGTCGGCGACGGGGGTGTCGGCGGCGTGATAGGCGTTGATTCGCAAGCGCTCCAGCCGAGCGATGTCGGCCAGGTACGGCACACTGGCTGCTGGGGCGAACCCCTGGATAAAGTCGGCCAAGTCATTGCCGTACTCGTTGAGCACAGGGCTGGTGGGCGGATACGCCTGGACATACAGCCCGGCCATGGCGCGGAAAAAGCCATCGCCCACCAGTTGCAGAGTCACCGGGTAACTGTCGGCCAGAGCGTTGATCAATGTGCTGTGGACGTTGTTGCGATACACCGCAAAACGACTGGCGGGATCGGCGCCATTGCGGCTGAACAAACCCTCCGGGCATGGCTGGTCTGGCGCCAGCAGGGCCTGGGCAAACTCTCCAAGCACGTTCATGGGCGTACCGCCGCCGCCAGCAGGTGCTGCTCGGCTTGCCGGGCTTCGGCGTGCAATACGCTGAAGGCTGGCACATTGTTGTCGCGTTCGATCAGCGTCGCGACCGGGCCGGTGCGTTGCAAGGCTTGCTGATACAACTGCCACACGGCGTTGTCGATGGGCGCGCCGTGGTCATCGATCAGCAGGCGATCACCGAGGTTGTCGGCGTCTTCGGCAAAGCCTGCCAGATGAATCTCGCCCACGGCGTACAAAGGCAGCGCGTCGAGGTAGGCCAGCGGCTCCTGTTGATGATTGATGCAGGACACATACACATTGTTCACGTCCAGCAGCAAGCCGCAGCCAGTGCGGTGGATGACTTCGCTGATGAAGTCGGTTTCGTCCAGGGTGGAGCGCTGGAACTGCAGGTAGGTCGACGGGTTCTCCAGCAACATGCGCCGCTTGAGGGTGGTTTGTACCTGGTCAATGTGTTCGCACACCCGCTTGAGGGCCGCGTCGTCATAGGCCAGGGGGAGCAGGTCGTTGAGAAACACCGGGCCGTGGCTGGACCAGGCCAGGTGTTCGGAAAAGGAGTGGGGTTGATAGCGTTCGACCAGTGCCGCCAGGCGCGCCAAGTGGGCCTGGTTCAACGGGCCTTCGCCGCCGATGGACAGGCCGACGCCGTGCAGCGACAGCGGGTAGTGCTCGCGGATCAACCCCAGGTAGTGATGAAAAGGCCCGCCGGCCACCATGTAGTTTTCGGCGTGGACTTCAAAAAAACCAACATCGGGCAGGGTGGCGAGCACGTCGTGAAAGTGCTCGCTCTTGAGCCCCAGCCCGGACCGGCGGGGAAGGCCGAATGCCTGAGCCTGGGCGACATCAGGCAGGGATGAAAGCGTCATCGTCAGTACTCAGGCAGGGGCGTCAGGACTTGGCCTTGAAGGCTTCCAGTTGGCCAAAGCCGGTCGGCGAGGTTTTGCTTTCCATCTTCACGCAGGTGCCTTCAGGGACCAGGCTCCAGGCGTTGGCCTGATAGTCGGTCTTTGAGGTGCCCGCACAGGTGGTGCCAGCGCCTGCGGCGCAGTCGTTCTTGCCTTTGAGGGCGACGCCGAAGCATTTTTCCATTTTGGCTTCGTCGGCACCGGCAACAGTGCTCAGGGTGCTCAGGCTCAAGGCAGAGCCCAGGGCCAGGACGAGGGTAGCGGCAGACAGCGAACGGGTGGTCATGGTGTTTCTCCAGCAGTGAGGTGAGTAAGCAAGCGTTTGTGCTTACTTAGCCTACTAGAGAACGGGGGGAGGGGATCGTTACATGTGGGTCGAAGATAATTTAAGGCAACACACGCTCAGCGGATCACACAAAGCAAATGTGGGAGCGGGCTTGTGTGGGAGCGGGCTTGCCCGCGATGGCGGTGTTTCAGTCAGAGTTGCATTAACTGACCCACAGCCATCGCGGGCAAGCCCACTCCCACACAAGCTCGCTCCCACATTTAGTTAGCAACCGTTATTAGCCGCCCAGGTACGCCTCGCGCACTTTCGGGTCGGTCAGCAGTTGTTCACCGCTGCCCTGCATCACTACCCGGCCGTTTTCCAGTACATAGGCGCGGTCGGCAATTTTCAACGCCTGGTTGGCGTTCTGTTCCACCAAAAACACCGTCACACCGTCCTTGCGCAGTTGTTCGATGATATCGAAAATCTGCTGGATGATGATCGGCGCCAGGCCCAGGGAAGGCTCGTCCAGCAACAGCAGCTTGGGCTTGCTCATCAGCGCACGACCGATGGCGAGCATTTGCTGTTCGCCACCGGACATGGTGCCGCCGCGCTGGCTGAAGCGCTCCTTGAGCCGAGGGAACAGGTGCAGCACCTTGTCCATCTGCTCCTGGTAGTCGCCCTTGTCGGTAAAGAACCCGCCCATGGCCAGGTTCTCTTCCACGGTCAGGCGGGCAAACACCCGACGGCCTTCCGGGACCACGGCAATGCTCTTGCGCATGATCGCCGCCGAGTGCTGGCCCACCAGTTCCTCACCCATGTAGCGGATGCTGCCGCTGTGTGCCTGGGGCGAACCGCACAGGGTCATCAGCAAGGTGGACTTGCCGGCACCGTTGGCGCCGATCAGGGTGACGATCTCGCCCTGGCGCACTTCGACGTTGACGTCGTGCAGGGCCTGGATCTTGCCGTAGAAAGTGGAAACGTTTTCAAATTGCAGCATTTACGCTTCCCCCAAATAGGCTTTGATCACTTGCGGGTTGTCGCGGATCTGCTCCGGCGTCCCGTTGGCCAATGGCGTGCCCTGGTTGATCACGACGATATGGTCGGAAATGCTCATGACCAGTTTCATGTCGTGTTCGATCAGCAGCACGGTGGCGTTGTTTTCTTCACGCAGCACCCCGATCAACGCCTTGAGGTCTTCGGTTTCCTTGGGGTTGAGGCCCGCAGCCGGTTCGTCGAGCATCAGGATCCGCGGGCGGGTCATCATGCAGCGGGCGATTTCCAGGCGACGTTGCTGACCATAGGCCAGGGTGCCGGCCGGGCGGTTGGCAAACTCGGTCAGGTTGACCTTGTCCAGCCAGTACGCGGCGTACTCCATGGCCTCGCGCTCGCTCTTGCGGAACGCCGGGGTCTTGAACAGGCCCGCGAAGAAGTTGGTGTTCAGGTGCCGGTGCTGGGCGATCAGCAGGTTTTCCACGGCGGTCATGTCCTTGAACAACCGCACGTTCTGGAAGGTCCGCACCACGCCCTTGCGGGCGATCTCGTGACCGGCCAGGCCCTGGATCGGCTGGCCGTCCAACAGGATGCTGCCACCGGCCGGCTTGTAGAAGCCGGTCAGGCAGTTGAACACCGTGGTCTTGCCGGCGCCGTTGGGGCCTATCAAGGCGACCACTTGTTTTTCTTTGACGGTCAGGGCGACGCCATTGACCGCCAGCAAGCCGCCGAAGCGCATGCTCAGGTTTTCGACTTTCAGGATCTCGCGGCTCATTTGCGCAGCTCCATATGTGGACGTTGCATGGGCAGCAGGCCTTGTGGGCGCCAGATCATCATCAGCACCATCATGGCGCCGAACATCAACATGCGGTACTCGCTGAACTCGCGCATCAGTTCCGGCAGCAGGATCATCACGATGGCCGCGAGGATCACGCCCAGCTGCGAGCCCATGCCACCCAGCACCACGATGGCAAGGATGATTGCCGACTCGATGAAGGTGAACGACTCCGGTGTCACCAGGCCTTGGCGAGCCGCAAAGAAGCTGCCGGCAAAACCGGCGAACGCGGCGCCCAGGGTGAAGGCGGAGAGCTTGATGATGGTCGGGTTCAGGCCCAGCGCACGGCAGGCGATTTCGTCTTCACGCAGCGCTTCCCAGGCACGCCCGATTGGCATGCGCAGCAGGCGGTTGATCACGAACAGCGCGGCCAAAGCCAGCAACAGGGCGACCAGGTACAGGAACACCACCTTGCTCACCGGGTTGTAGGCAATCCCGAAGTACTCGTGGAAGGTCTGCATGCCTTCGGCAGCGGAGCGATCAAACGACAAGCCGAAGAACGTTGGCTTGGGAATGCTGCTGATGCCGTTGGGGCCGCCGGTGATATCGGTGAGGTTACGCAGGAACAGACGGATGATCTCACCAAAACCCAGGGTCACGATGGCCAGGTAGTCACCGCGCAGGCGCAACACCGGGAAGCCCAGCAGGAAGCCGAAAGTGGCCGCCGCCATGCCGGCCAGAGGCAGGCAGATCCAGAAGCTCCAGCCCAGGTAGTGCGAGAGCAGCGCGTAGGTGTAGGCGCCCACTGCGTAGAAGCCCACATAACCCAGGTCGAGCAGGCCCGCGAGGCCGACCACGATGTTCAGGCCCAGGCCCAGCAGCACGTAGATCAGGATCAGGGTGGCAATATCCACCGCGCCACGGGAGCCGAAGAATGGCCAGATCAACGCGGCCACGATCAGGCCGATGATGATGTAGCGCTGGGTGCGCGGCAGGGTCAGGAACTGGCTGACCTTGGGCGAGACCAGCGGGCCACGGTTGGACTTGAGCAGCGCTCCGACCTGCTGGGTGAACAGCACCCGCAGGAACATCAGCACCGAGCACAGGGCAATGATGGTCAGGGTGACTGGCCCGGTGCCGTGTACTTCAAGGTTGATCCCGACAATGCTCAACTTGAGCCCGAGTACCGGAAAGGCCACGGCCCATACCAGCAAGGCGCTGAAAAACGCCGACTTAAGATATCTGCTCATACTTTCTCAACCTCCGGACGGCCCAGGATGCCGGTCGGCCGGAATAACAGCACCAGAACCAATAGGCCGAAGGCCACGACGTCCTTGTACTGGTCGCCGAAGATATCGGCACCAAAGGCTTCGGCCACACCCAGCACCAGCCCGCCGAGCATGGCGCCCGGAATACTGCCGATGCCGCCCAGGACCGCCGCAGTGAAGGCTTTGAGCCCCACCAGGAAACCGGCGTTGGGGTTGATCACGCCATACTGCATGCTCAGCAGCACCGCCGCGACGGCCGCCAATGCAGCGCCGATCACGAAGGTCAGGGCAATGATGTTGTTGGTGTTGATGCCCAGCAGGTTGGCCATCTTGATGTCTTCGGCGCAGGCCCGGCAGGCGCGCCCCAGACGGGAGCGGGAGATGAACAGGGTCAGGCCCAGCATGGCCACCAGGGTGACGACGAAGACCAGGATCTGCATGTAGGAAATCAGCACTTCTTCTGCACCGCCTGGACCGAAGGAAAAGCTCCCCGGGATCAGGTTGGGAATGGACTTGTCCTTGGAGTCCTGGGACAGCAATACGGTGTTCTGCAGGAAAATCGACATGCCGATGGCGGAAATCAACGGGATCAGGCGGTTGCTGCCACGCAAGGGGCGGTACGCAACACGTTCGATACTGTAGCCGTAGGCACTGGTTACGACGATTGACGCAAGGAATGCGGCAGTCATCAACAGCGGCAGGGAGTGGATACCCATCATGGCCAGCCCGGCAATGGCGATGAACGCCACGTAGGAGCCAATCATGTACACCTCGCCGTGGGCGAAGTTGATCATTCCAATAATGCCGTAAACCATTGTGTAGCCAATGGCTATCAAGGCGTAGGTGCTGCCAATGGTCAGGCCATTAACCAGCTGTTGGAAAAAATGATAGATCTCAGGCATTACAGCGCTCCTAAAAACCCGATACGCATTTCACTGGTGGAGTCATCTTCCCGCCCGGTGCTGTGTTCTGTGAGCACATTTGCACCAAGCATTTGCCAGCGAACCGCTGGTGACGGTTTTAAGATTTTCAGGTGAGCCAGCGCCCGGATCGCGGGTGCGTGGCCCATAAACCTCGTAAAACAAAACCCACTGCTTGCACAGTGGGCTTGTTGTCCAGTAACGCCTGGCTTACTGAGGGGATACTTCGGTTTTTGGTTGGCCGAAGTGCCATTCGTAGACCACGAACTTGAAGTCTTTCAGGTCGCCGTTCTTATCGAAGCTCAGGTCGCCGGTCGGGGTCTTGAAGGTACCCGCGTGGATGGCCTCGGCCACTTTGGTGGTGTCTTCGCTTTTGGCAGCAGCGATGCCGCCGGCGATGATTTCAACCGCCGAGTAGGCCGGGAACACGAACGGGCCGCTTGGGTCTTTGCCGTCAGCCTTAAGTGCATCGACGATGGCCTTGTTCGCAGGGTCGGCGTCGAAGGATTTCGGCAGGGTGACCAGCAGGCCTTCGGAGGCTTTCTGGGCGATTTGCGAGATGGAGTCGTTACCCACGCCTTCCGGGCCCATGAACTTGGCTTTCAGGCCTTTTTCCTGGGCCTGGCGCAGGATCAGGCCCAGTTCCGGGTGGTAGCCGCCGTAGTAGACGAAGTCGACGTTGGCTTGCTTGAGCTTCTGGATAATCGAGGAGAAGTCCTTGTCGCCGGCGTTCAGGCCTTCAAACACGGCAACCTTGGTGCCTTTCTTCTCAAGGGTCTGTTTAACGGCGGTGGCGATGCCTTCACCGTATTGCTGCTTGTCGTGCAGCACGGCGACGACCTTCGGCTTGACGTGGTCGGCGATGTAGTTGCCGGCCGCAGGGCCTTGGGCGCTGTCCAGGCCGATGGTGCGGAAGATCAGCTTGTAGCCACGGGAGGTGATATCCGGGCTGGTGGCCGCCGGGGTGATCATGATCACGCCTTCGTCTTCGTAGATGTCGGTTGCCGGTTGAGTGGAGCTGGAGCAGAGGTGGCCGACCACGAACTTGACGCCGTCGTTGACCACTTTGTTGGCGACGGCAACGGCTTGTTTAGGGTCGCAAGCGTCGTCGTATTCCTTGGCTTCGAGCATCTTGCCGTCGACACCACCTTTGGCGTTGATGTCTTTGATGGCTTGCTTGGCGCCCATGAACTGCATGTCGCCGTACTGGGTCACAGGGCCGGTTTTAGGGCCGGCAATACCGATCTTGATGGTGTCAGCTGCGAACGAATGGCCGGCAACCCCAGCCAGGACCATAGCGGCAAACAGTTTGGAAATCTGCTTAGTAGCCTTATTCATAGTGCTCCACTCTTACTGTTGTATTTTTTATAGTTCTAGCGGCCGTGTGAGCTGCAGAACCGGATCGGATATCTCGGATATCCCCCCGGCAGCGACCTGGCAACTGTACCGGTACAGTGTAGAGCGCCGGTTGATCGCTTGAAAAGCTGGCTGCTGGGGGCAAACGCCGGGTGTGTCGCTTAAATGAAAGAAAAAGACAGAATTGCGGCGGGTGCATGCCAGAGTTTCGGGCAATCCTTGGCATTTCTGACACTTTCAATCGGTGCCTCAATTGCTACTGGGTTTTTCTGGGGAAGTCCCGACGGTATGATTGCGCCGATTTTTTCCTCAGGTGAGTTCCCATGACGCAAGAACCTAGCACCCTCTATGCCAAGCTGCTCGGCGAAACCGCGGAAATTTCCTGGAAGGAGCTCGAACCGTTCTTTGCCAAGGGTGCCCTATTGTGGGTCGATGCGGGCCTGGATTTGATCGAAGCGGCCGAGGCCATGGCCGAGGACAGCCGTGACAAAGTGGCCGCCTGGCTGGCCTCGGGGAGCCTTGGCGAAGTGTCTGCGACGCGGGCATTGGACTTGGTGGCGCGTGATCCGGGCCTGTGGGCGGTGGTGGTTTCGCCGTGGATTCTGATCCAGGAAAGGGCATCAAACTAAATGCCTGCACCTAAATGGTGCCGGTTTTTTCCCGGTTGAAAGTGTGTAGCGGAGTAACCGCTTTGCCCGTGATGGCAACTGGCCGTGAAGAAAGGTCACAAGGGAGGGTGACGTAAACGTCATGGGAACAGTTTTGCGAGGGGCGGAACGCCTGGGGAATTGTTTCTTGGTGTGGCAAGGTTCGGGATATTGATCGCCGGTTAGACCGCTATCGCAGGCAAGCCAGCTCCCACATTGTGATGTGTGAATACATTCAAAATGTGGGAGCCGGCTTGCCTGCGATGGACGCGCCGCGGTCTAGGCAGTCTTCCCGGTATGGTTATTCAGCGAGATCACCTTGGTCTTGCCAATCCGGTGACGGTAGATCTCACGCAGGTACTTGATCGCCTTCTTCACACAGTCCCGCGACAGGCGAATGTCGTTGATCGAGACAAACTTCTCCTTGTCGTTGATCAGCTCGCGGTACTTCTTCTCATACATCGGCTTGATCGCGTACCAGTTGGTGTCGAGGATCTTCGCCGGGTTCTCGAATTCGTTGAGCAATTCGTCGATACGGTCCTCGTCGAAGTCTTCGTGGATGATGAAGTCCAGGATCGAGTTGTCCAGGGTGTCGTCGAAACGGTACGGGTTGCGGGCAAAGCAGCGCTTGATAAAGGCCACGATCAACGTCAGGAAGTCGTCCGACAGGCACGGGCTCTTGGCGATCAGGGTGGTCAGCGACAGGTTGGCCGAGGCGCCGATCACCAGGGCGTAGCGCTTGAGGGTGGTGTTGGGGAACAGGCTGTTGAGGTGGGTCTTGAGCCGGTTCAGGTCCATATAGGACAGCTTGTAGTCCTTGGGCAGGGAGACGATAGACACCACCGACGAACAGTTCTTGAAGAAGTGCAGGTCATGCAGGGCCGCCGCGTCATAGCCGGAGTTCTTGTACTGCTCCAGGGACGCCTTGTAGCGCTTGGATTCGATCGGCAACAGGCTGATGCCTTCGATGGCCTGGGTGACCTTGTTGAAGTGGGGCAGGTCGATGGAGCGGAAGAACAAATCGTCGATGTTCAGGCGCTGGGGCTCTTTTTCAAACACTTTGAACTTGTCGCCGCTCGGCGCCGGGGTTTCCGGCACCACAGACTCGGCATAGGCAATCGCCACCGGCCCGGCGAGGCTCATGAACAGGTCGTTGGCGTCCAGGCGAATGGTTTCACCGATATCGATGCCGGCGCGGCGGAAATAGTTCTGGTCGTAGTCGGTCGTCACCGCCTGGGCCGTCAGAATGTTGAATATCTGTTGTGAGATGTACTGGTTGGCGTGTTTTTCCATGGCATTGACATCAATGTTCTGGATGTTGCCGTCGTCGCTTTCTTCGGCGTAACGCATGATGTCGTTGGAGATCAGCATCATCGCGTTCCACGGGCGAATGCGGCCCTTGACGCTGGCCTCGCTGCTGTCTTCATTGGCGAAGTTGTACGAGAAGTCCCATTCCTCCGACAGGTATTTGCACAACAGACGACCGGCGTTGATGTGCAGCGCCTCGGACATTTCGCTGCGGTGGTCGGAGATATTCGGCAGCACGCAGATGCCGCTGGTGAAGATCGGCTCGAACACAAAGGCATGGCCGCTCTTGCTGTCGTGCTCGTCGGCAGGCTTGGTGTCGAAGGTCTTGTTCATGTACGAGTGTTGCTGGGCCAGGCCAAACTCCGAGGCCATGCCCGAGCCGGTGCCGCCGCCGGCGCTGAAGATCGAGAAGTACAGGCGCGACTGGTTGGCCTTGATCCCGCAGGAGTCGATCAGGTACGAATGGATCATCTTCCAGTCGGGGCTGGAAAAACGCTGGGTGTCTTTGTTGAGGATGATCTTGGCCAGGTACTGGCCGAGGATCGGTGCGTTACCGGCGCCGCCGGCGTGCACTTCCGACAGGTCCATGATCTTCATCTTGCTGTAGTCGCGTAAAAAGCCGCTTTTCTCGCCCTTGCGCGAGAAACGGATGCGCCCGGCAATGTCTTTGTCCAGGTCGCCAAGCATCACCAGGGGTTCTACCAGGAACACCGGCTTGCTGGCCTTGTTGGCGCCCAGGCGCAGGTTGTTGCGGATCCACTGGGCTGGGCTGTAGCCCTTTTCAACGTAGGATTTGTCTTCGGTGCTGAACTCGTTCAGATAGAACTTGCGGGCGTTGTACACCAGCTCCGCCACATCCAGGGCAATGTTGGACCCACAGCGCCCCAGGCCGATCAGGCAGACCGAGGGAAACTCCTGCTCACTGCGCTGCTCGCTGTCACCTTCAAGGTGCGGCGCGCGTGGGAACACCATGTCGCGCAGGCCGTCGAGGTTATCGAGGATGCGGTCGGTGTTGGTTTCGGTGAAGTACAGGTATTGCTGGGTGCCCAGTGCACGTTGACTGTTCAATGACTTTGAACCTGAGGGTTTTTCCGCAGGAGCTGTCAGCAACACGTCGGATACCGCGGTAACAGGATTATTTTTAGAAGTCATTGTGCGCCATGTGCCTGGACGGATGGCTGGAAAGCCTTAAAGAGCCATCACCGAGTGAGAGTTCGCGACTTTTACAGCGCGTTTAGGCCTCAGCGCTCAGGCTTAACCCTAGTATTTCTGGGGAAAAGCGACGCCGGACTCTCATGAATCGGCCGTTTGTCGGCGTTCTTTAATCAAAATGATGGCGATATGCCAAGGTCTTTGGACTTCAGCGGATGGGATGTACAACCGCTGATGGGGCCTTGCCTCCCGCCAGGTCCATCGGGGGGAGTGGGGGCTGCTGGTCAAGCGCCATGATCACGGCGCTGATTTCACTGGCCGGCACCGCTGCACTGAGCAGGTAGCCCTGAGCGTAATCGCAGCCATACTTGCTCAATAGCTCCAGTTGCTGCAGGGTTTGCACCCCTTCGCAGATGACCTGCAGGTGCAGGGTGTGGGCCATGCCGATAATCGCCTGGACAATTTCCATATCGGTGGTGGACTTGGGAATGTCCTGGATAAATGAACGGTCGATCTTCAGCGTATTGAGGGGCAGGCGCTTGAGGTAGGAGAGGGAGGAATAGCCGGTGCCAAAGTCGTCGATGGACAGTGCAACCCCCAGCGCGCGGATTTGCCGCAGCAGGATCAGGGTGCTGCTGATATTGCCCATCAAGGCATTTTCCGTCACTTCCAGTTCCAGGCGGCTGGCGGCGATGCCACTGCTGCGCAAGGCGTATTCGATTTCATCGGCCAGCTCGTCACGGGCCAGGTTCAGGGCCGAACAGTTCACGGCCATGATCAGGTCCGGGTGGCCTTGCTCCGTCAGCCAGCCCAGGTCGGCACAGGCCTGGCGTAGTACCCAGTTGTCGAGCTCGGCGACCAGGCCGTTGTTTTCGGCAATGCCGATAAACCGCTCGGGCGTCAGCAGCCCATGTTGTGGGTGTTGCCAGCGCACCAGGGCTTCGAGCCGTGTGACCTTGCCTTTGCGCAGATCAAGAATCGGTTGGTAGTACAGGGTCAGTTCTTTTTGCTTGCGCAATGCATGGCGCAGTTCCTCTTCCAACTGCAGTTCGAGAAAGGCCCGGGTCTTCAGGTTGGCGCTGAAGAAGTTCAGGCCGTTGCGCCCGGTATCCTTGGACTGATACAGCGCCAGGTCGGCGGTTTTCAGCAGTTCCTCACAGCTGGTCCCATCTTCGGGAAATACGCTGATCCCGATGCTGGTGGTCATTACCAGGCGCCGGCCGGCCAGCTCGATGGGTTCTTTCATTTTCTGCATGATGCGCTGGGCCATGTGCCGTGCTTCGTCGCGATGATGGATATTGATCAGGATGCAGAACTCATCGCCGCCAAACCGCGCCACCACATCATTGTGGCTGCGGACCGAACTCTTGATATGGTCGGCCAGCACCGTCAGCAGCTCATCGCCGGCATCGTGGCCGAGGCTGTCGTTGATCCGCTTGAAGTGGTCGATGTCGAGAAAGATCACGGCCAGCATGCCCCCGGCCTGGGTTTTCTGCGCCAGCTTTTCGGCGAAGACCTGGTTGAAACCCCGGCGATTGAGCAGGCTGGTCAACGCATCGTAATGGGCCACTTGCTGCAGGGACGCACGCGCCTGGTCCAGCTCGCCAAGCAAGGCATTGACCCGACGCAGGTCGCGCTCCTTATGCTGCAGTTTCTTGTCGGCGAGGGCTGCACTGATGCTGCTGCCGATCACCAGCAAGGTGATGACGGCCACCGACAGGCCCAGTTGTGTCGGGTTGTTGTTGCTTGGCAATGACGACACCGCCCCGCTGGGCACCAGCAATTGCATGGCGGCCATGCCGGTGAAGTGCATGCTGATAATACCGGCGCCGAGCACCAGGCTGGCACCGTACTTGAGTAACTGGTGGAACATCCCGCTGCCATTGCGCAGGTATTGGGACAACAGTAGCGCCGCCAGGCTGGCCCCGATGGCGATCGCCACCGACAAGCCAAACAGCCCGCTGGAAAAATACATCTGGGCCTCGGAGCGCATGGCGGCCATGCCCACGTAATGCATCAGGGCGATGCCCAGGCCCATCCAGATGGCCGCTACCAAGTACTGGTGAATGCGCAGTTGGGCATGACTGAGGGTTTGCATGGCGAACAATGACGCGATCAGTGCGATCAGCAACGAGGCAAAGGTCAGGAACCATTGGTAATGGATGGTAATGGGCGCCTGGAACGCCAGCATGCTGATGAAGTGCGCCGACCAGATCCCGCCGGCCAGGCAACCGGCACCGACCCCGCGCCAGCGGCGCTGTGCCGTCAGGTTGTCAACGTGGCCGACACGCTCGGCCATGTCCAGGGTGCCGAAGCCCGCTGCGCAGGCAACCAGGTACGCCAGTAGCACCAGGAAGGGGTTGTGGGTGCAATCGAGTAACAAATACCCGCTCTCGGGAAGGGCGGTAAAAAAATGCAGGCCTAGCCATTCCATAGCATGTCCCGTTACAGAGTCATCTCGTGTCACGGCGCGCGGCGATGACCTATGCAGTCGAGTATAGAGGGCTCAATGGAATCGCAAGGGGTAATGGCATTTTGATTGCTTTGATTTTGGCATGCCGGCTATAGCCAATGGTGCTAAGCGCTGATGGGCAGCTCAAACGCGTAAGGCGGTTGCTCCAGCGGCGCCAGGCCGAACGCGGCGCGTGCGGCGTCACAATCGACGTTCACCTCGCCCTGGCTCCACGACGACTCGAACTCCCGGCATACACTGGAGCGCTGCTCGTAGATCGAACAGCGCGTGGCGCTGCCTACTTCACCTTCAAGGCTGCAGCAGCGTGCCGGTTTTTGGTCGGTGCCGATCATCGCCACCCGGGTGGGGTTGATCTGGGTCACCAGCTCATCGGGCACGGTGCCGCCTGATGAAGCGCATTCGCCCCAAAAGAAAGACACGCGAAAGTGTGAACAGCAGGCACCGCAATTCAGACACGGACTGGCATCGGACATGGCACGTCATCAATAAGAGGTAAGGGGGAACAGCGGAAGGCTCGCTATTCTATGCCTGCCAAGGCGCTTGGGAAGGGGGGCGCGTGCTTATTTTTTTGCCGGGCAAATCCTGCTGTCCTGGATGAAATTACGCCCTATCAGCTTTACGAATCATTACAGACAACCGCGCCGCGTCTGACTAGATTGCAGGTTCCGGGCAGGATGCGTCGGCATCGAGCCTCTATAACAATAAAAGAGACGGACCCATGCAGAACTCGACCCAAGCGGCGAATGCCTGGCGCATTCTGTTCCTGCTGTTCCTGGCCAACCTGTTCAACTTCTTTGATCGCACGATCCCGGCGATCATCATCGAGCCGATCCGCATGGAATGGCACCTCAGTGACTTCCAGCTCGGCCTTATCGGTACCGCGTTCACCATCGTCTACGCCATTGCCGGCTTGCCCCTGGGACGCCTGGCCGATACCGGCTCGCGCAGCAAGCTGATGGGCTGGGGCCTGGCAAGTTGGAGCGCGCTGACGGCGGTCAATGGCATGGTTGGCAATTTCTGGACGTTCCTGCTGGTGCGCATGGGCATCGGCATTGGCGAAGCCAGCTATGCGCCGGCGGCCAACTCGCTGATCGGCGACCTGTTCCCGGCCCACCGTCGCGCCCGGGCCATGGGGATTTTCATGCTGGGCCTGCCCCTGGGCCTGTTGCTGGCCTTCTTCACCATCGGCGCGATGGTCAAGGCGTTCGACAGCTGGCGAGCACCGTTCTTTATTGCAGCCATCCCGGGGCTGATCCTCGCGGTATTTATGTTCTACATCAAGGAGCCCAAGCGCGGCGCGGCCGAAACCGTGCAAGTCTCCCAGGAGAAGGTCGACCGGCCGATCCGCCGGGTGCTGGCGGTGCCGACCTTCCTGTGGCTGGTGCTGGCGGGGTTGTGTTTCAACTTTGCCACTTATGCCTGCAACTCGTTCCTGGTGCCGATGCTGCAACGCTACTTCTTGATGCCCTTGCAGGAGGCGGCGGTTGCTACCGGGGTCATTGTGGGGGTGACCGGCTTGTTTGGCCTGACCCTGGGTGGCCTGGTGGCCGACAAGATTCACCAGCGCATAGCCAATGGCCGCCTGCTGTTTGCCGCGTTCAGCCTGATCATCTCCACGCTGACCACGGCCTGGGCCCTGCACGCCGGGCGGATCGAGATCGGGGTGTTTGTGGCGGTGTTCAGTGTGGGCTGGTTGTTTGCCTATAACTTCTACACCTGTGTGTATACGGCGATCCAGGACGTGGTGGAACCGCGTCTGCGGGCCACGGCCATGGCGCTGTTCTTCGCCGGCCTGTATCTGCTGGGTGGCGGTATGGGGCCGGTGGTGGTGGGGGCGCTGTCTGATTACTTTGCCCATGCGGCGATGTACGCGGCGGGTGCCGAGCAGATGACCGAGGCGTTCAAGGCCGTGGGCCTGCATGACGCCATGTACCTGATCCCGGTGGCGTTGTTCCTGACCATGCTGTTTCTGTTCCAGGCTTCGCGGTGTTTTGTGCGCGATGCCCAGCGGATGAAGGATGGGTTGGGGAAGGTTGAGGTGCCCGGGCCTGCGGTGACAGCTTGAGACCGAGGTGACTGCATCGCGGGCAAGCCCGCTCCCACAGGGGAATGCATTGCAAATGTGGGAGCGGGCTTGCCCGCGATGAGGCCCTGACTCACAGCACACATCCAAAATGAATAAAAAAGGCCCGCATTGCGCGGGCCTTCTTGTTCAACAGGGCAGGACGCGGATCAACCGGCGACCAGCACCCGAATCGCCTCCAACCGCAGCGCCGCCTTGTCGAGCATGGCCAGGCCTTGCTCGCGCTGTTGGCGCAGGGCAACCAGCTCGCTGTCGCGCACGCTCGGGTTGACGGCTTGCAGGGCGGTCAGGCGCGCCAGCTCTTCGTCAGTGTCTGCCGCCAGGCGACGTTGCGCCTCGGCTACACGTTCGGCATGGCGCGGGGCGATTTTTTCTTCGCCGGCGTTGATCCGAGGCGTCAGCTGATCGCGCTGGGCCTGCACGAACTTATTGGCACTGGCCCGTGGCACGCTTTCCAGCTGGTCGTTCAAGGTGGTGAAAGACACCCGGCCCGACAAGTCATTGCCATTGGTATCCAGCAGGCAGCGCAGGGCCGCCGGCGGCAGGTAGCGACCCAGTTGCAGTGAGCGCGGTGCCACCACTTCACTGACATAGAGCAGTTCGAGCAACACGGTGCCCGGCTTGAGCGCCTTGTTCTTGATCAGCGCCACGGCGGTGTTGCCCATGGAGCCGGACAGTACCAGGTCCATGCCGCCCTGGACCATCGGGTGCTCCCAGGTGATGAACTGCATGTCTTCGCGCGACAGTGCCTGGTTGCGGTCGTAGGTGATGGTCACGCCTTCGTCGTCGCCGAGGGGGAAACTGGCGTCGAGCATTTTTTCGCTGGGCTTGAGGATCAGCGCGTTTTCCGAATGGTCTTCGCTGTCGATGCCAAACGCATCGAACAGGGTTTCCATGTAGATCGGCAGGGTGAACTGATCGTCTTGCTCCAGAATATCCTCGACCAGCGCATCACCTTCGCCAGCGCCGCCGGAATTGAGCTCCAGCAGGCGGTCGCGACCTGTGTGCAGCTCGGCTTCCAGGCGCTCGCGCTCGGTGCGGGCTTCGTCGATCAGCGCTTGCCATTGGCCGTCGTCGGCGTTTTCCAGCAGCGGCAGCAGGCGTGGGCCGAACTGGTGCTGCAAGGCGTTGCCGGTCGGGCAGGTATTCAGGAAGGCATTCAAGGCTTCGTGGTACCACTGGAACAGGCGCTCTTGCGGGCTGGTTTCCAGGTACGGCACGTGCAGTTCGATCACGTGTTTCTGGCCGATGCGGTCCAGACGGCCGATGCGTTGCTCCAGCAAGTCCGGGTGCGACGGCAGGTCGAACAGCACCAGGTGGTGGGAAAACTGGAAGTTGCGACCTTCACTGCCGATTTCCGAACAGATCAGCACCTGGGCGCCGAACTCTTCGTCGGCGAAGTAGGCGGCGGCGCGGTCGCGCTCAAGGATGTTCATACCCTCGTGGAACACCGTGGCCGGGATACCGGAACGTACGCGCAGGGCGTCTTCCAGGTCCATGGCGGTTTCGGCATGGGCGCAGATCACCAGGACCTTGGTGCGCTTGAGCATTTTCAGCTGATCGATCAGCCACTCCACGCGCGGGTCGAAGCGCCACCAGCGGTTTTCTTCTTCTATATCCGGCTGCGACTGGAAGCTGACTTCCGGGTACAGCTCGGCATGCTCGCCCAGCGGCAGCTCCAGGTATTCGTCCGGGCACGGCAGCGGGTAGGCGTGCAGCTTGCGCTCGGGGAAGCCTTGCACGGCGGCGCGGGTGTTACGGAACAGCACGCGGCCGGTGCCATGGCGGTCCAGCAGCTCGCGCACCAGGCGCGCACTGGCTTGGGTGTCGCCATCGTTGACGGCGGCCAGCAGGGCTTCGCCTTCGTTGCCGAGGAAGCCCTGGATAGTCTTGTGCGCAGCCGGTGAAAGGCGGCCCTTGTCCATCAGCTCCTGCACGGCTTCGGCCACCGGGCGATAGTTCTCGCTCTCGGCGCGGAAGGCTTTGACGTCATGGAAACGGTTCGGGTCCAGCAGGCGCAGACGGGCGAAGTGGCTGTCCTGGCCCAGTTGTTCCGGGGTCGCGGTCAGCAGCAGCACGCCGGGAATGGTCTCGGCCAGTTGTTCGACCAGTTGGTATTCGGCACTGGCTTTTTCTTCGTGCCAGACCAGGTGGTGCGCTTCGTCGACCACCATCAAGTCCCAGCCGGCGGCAAACAGCGCGTCCTGGGCTTTTTCGTCGTCCACCAGCCATTCCAGGGCCACCAGCGCGAGCTGGGTGTCTTCAAACGGGTTGCTGGCATCGCTTTCGATAAACCGCTCTTCGTCGAACAGTGCGACTTGCAGGTTGAAACGCCGGCGCATTTCCACCAGCCATTGGTGCTGCAGGTTCTCCGGGACCAGGATCAGCACGCGGTTGGCGCGGCCGGACAGCAGCTGGCGATGGATCACCAGGCCGGCTTCGATGGTCTTGCCCAGGCCCACTTCGTCGGCCAGCAGTACCCGTGGCGCGATCCGGTCGGCGACTTCGCGGGCAATGTGCAATTGGTGCGCAATCGGCTGCGCACGCACGCCGCCCAGGCCCCAGAGCGAGGACTGCAATTGGCGGCTGGTGTGTTCCAGGGTGTGGTAGCGCAGGGAGAACCAGGCCAGCGGGTCGATCTGGCCGGCGAACAGACGGTCGCTGGCGAGGCGGAACTGGATAAAGTTCGACAGTTGGGTTTCTGGCAGGGTGACGGGCTCGTTCTGCCCATTGAGGCCATGGTAGACCAGCAGGCCGTCGACATCGTCGACCTCGCGCACGGTCATTTTCCAGCCTTCGAAGTGGGTGATGGTGTCACCCGGCGAAAACCTCACGCGAGTGAGGGGCGCATTCCGTAGCGCATACTGGCGGGTGTCGCCAGTGGCCGGATAGAGCACGGTCAGCAAGCGGCCGTCCTGTGCCAGAACGGTGCCTAACCCCAGCTCTGCTTCGCTGTCACTAATCCAGCGTTGCCCCGGTTGATACTGCTGCGCCATGCTGCCTGACTCCCGCCGTGAAAAAGCCGACTATTCTAACGGAACAAGGCCCCCAGCCAAAGGACTCTGACAAAAACTACTCCTCTTGCGGGGCGCAAAGAGGGCGATTCGACGGGTGGCGGGGCACTGGCGACTGACGACTGGGTCACAAGTTGGCGGCCCCAGGCTCAAGTCGCTGGTACAGCAGCCGACAGCCTGCTGACAGGAGACCCATAATTATGTTGCCACCGATCTTGCCCTTGAGTGTTGTGCCGGTCACGTCGCAACTCGACCCCGTGCGCCCAAAACCCGATATTCCACCGGTGGTGCCTGCGCAGCCGAGCTCCAACGAAAGCACCATCGACCTCAAGCACCGCGACGCCGAGCAATCGACCCTGATGCTGCGCGAGGAACAACGACGCCAGCAGGAACAACAAAAGCGCCGACGCGAGGCCGATGAAGATCCCGAGCAGCACCTGGCCATTCCCGGTGACGAACTGAATGCCGATAACACGGTGCCGGTCGCGCCGTTGATCGAGGATGCGCCCCGCCAGGGGTTGTGGGTGGATGTCGAGGTTTGACCCCCGGGTGGGCCAGGACGCATTATTGCGTCACGCCAGCCACCACGTAAGCCAAGCCATGAGTGACGACAAGCTGATCGACCTGAATGCCGAACGGGCCAAACGGGTCCACGACCTCAACGACAAGCGTCTTAATGACGTGCGCCAGGCGTTCGAGCAGGCCATGCCCTTGGGCAAAACCAAGAAAAAGCCGAAAAACAAAACGAAAAAGCGCTGAAATGCCCTGAATCTGTTGATACAGGTCAGTTATTCCCCTTCTTTACGCCCCGTTGCGGGCGACATTGATCCCCGTCAATTTCTCCCCCCGACTTCTTGGTTAACTTAGCCCTATCGCAACAAGGCAAGAGCAGGAGGCCGGTCATGTTTTTCGATAATGTGGTTTTCGCCGGGGTGCTGACTGTCGGCCTCATGGTGCTGTTTTTTGTAGGGTTTGGGTTTTTTATCTGGAAAGACGCGAACAAGCGTAAAAAACCATAGGTTTTTCCGGGTTACATGAGCACGCAAGGCATTTTGGGCGACTTCGGTCGCCCTTTTTTTGGTGCGCCAGGCATGGCGCGTTGCGCGCAAGCGCAACCAGCTTGGCTGTGGTGGCCACGCTGGTGACTGGGAGGTGAAAGTCCTCTACACACCCGGCAAGGGGAAGTGTTAGCCAGAGGC
>NZ_MNPU01000055.1 GCF_001983165.1 Pseudomonas gessardii
CCTCGGGCTGGTCTCGATACTGGATACGATAAACCGACTTAACCGTATAACCTGAACCGCCGTATACGGAACCGTACGTACGGTGGTGTGAGAGGACGGCGGATGTGAATCCGCCTCCTACTCGATCAACATGGTTTTTAAACCTTGGTATCAAGAACCGGTTGCAGGTGTAGCTGGAGCATTTTCTTTAGCGGCTGCTGCGTCAGATTCAGCTTGGGCTTTGGCGGCTTCAGCGTTTTCTTTTGCAGCATCGTTCACTTTATCCTGAGCTTCGCTCATTTTTTCTTGAGCTTGTTCAGCGTGTTGGGTTGCATCCTGAGCTTTGTCCTCGGATTTTTTATCGCAGGCAGCGAGGCCAAGGGTGGCAGCCAACATCAAGGAAACGGCGAAAGTCTTGCGCATGGGGTGTTTCTCCTTATTGAAGATATCTACTGGCCTTTCGAGCATGGGGTGCAGGCATTAGTTCCTTTAATCTCACAGATATATAGGCTGTTTCGCTAAGGAACTTTCTTCCGGGGTACTTGTTCCACCGGATCACTACTAATAAGAGTCTTTATCCAATGACCGATAGCCCCCTTTTGGAGCGTGCCGCACGTTTTGTTTCGGCCCTGCGTCACTGCCAGGTCTTGGGTATTGAGGTGCATGATGCGAGCGCGGACGGCATGACCTTGCTTTTGCCGTACAGCCCGCAGATCGTCGGCGACCCGCACACCGGGATTATCCATGGCGGTGCCCTGACTTCCCTGATGGACACGGCCTGTGGCATGGCGACCTTGTGCGTCCTGCCGGAATTTGAAGTCTGCCCCACCCTGGATTTGCGCATTGACTACATGCACCCGGCCGAGCCGCACAAGGCCGTATTTGGCTTTGCCCAATGCTATCGGGTGACCACCGATGTGATTTTCACCCGTGGCTTTGCGTATCAGGATGACCCCCAGCAGCCGATTGCCCATGTGGTGGGCACGTTCATGCGCATGGGCAAGCACCTGAAGGGCACCAAGGGCCTGGGTAGCAGTATCAAGGGAGAACAGGCATGACCCACCAATTCAAGACGCGGATGCAGCAGGCCCATCACCGGGGCGACTATAAGGCGCTGCTGGAACTGATTCCCTATGCCCGACTGATCGGCGTTGAATGCACGCGCCTGGGGGATGAGTTGCTGTTTCGCATGCCCGCCAACAAGGACAATATTGGTAACCCGATATTGCCGGCCCTCCATGGCGGTGTGATTGCCGGCTTTATGGAGCTGTCGGCGGCCTTTCATTTATGGGTGGCCACGGGCACCCCGGGAGTTGCAAAGGGCCTGCCCAAGATTGTCGATTTTTCTCTGGACTACCTGCGGGCCGGGCAGTTTCGCGACACTTACGCCACCTGCCAGGTGTGGCGCCAGGGACGGCGGGTGGCCAATGTGGCGATCACCGCCTGGCAAAGCACCCCGGCCGAGCCCATTGCCACTGCTCGCGCGCATTTCAAGATTCAAGAGCAGGGCCACCCTTGAAATCCTGGTCTTAGCCCCCAACTTTGATGACAACCCGCCGCCAACCCTCTAGGGCGCGGCCACTGCCATCCAATTGGAGTTTGATGACCATGAGTGTGGAAACTCAAAAGGAAACCCTGGGCTTCCAGACCGAGGTGAAGCAACTGCTGCACCTCATGATCCATTCGCTGTATTCCAACAAGGAAATCTTCCTTCGCGAATTGATCTCGAACGCCTCTGACGCTGTCGACAAATTACGTTTTGAAGCCCTGTCCAAGCCTGAGTTGCTGGAAGGTGGCGCAGAACTGAAAATCCGTGTGAGCTTCGACAAGGACGCCAAGACCGTCACCCTCGAAGACAACGGCATCGGCATGAGCCGCGAAGAGGCGATTACCCATTTGGGCACCATCGCCAAATCCGGCACCGCCGATTTCATGAAGAACCTGTCGGGCGACCAGAAGAAGGACTCGCACCTGATCGGCCAGTTCGGCGTGGGCTTCTACTCGGCCTTTATCGTTGCCGACAAAGTGGAAGTGTTCAGCCGCCGCGCCGGTCTCGACGCCAGCGAAGGCGTGCACTGGGCTTCCAAAGGCGAGGGCGAATTTGAAATCGCCACCGTCGACAAGGCAGACCGCGGTACGCGCATCGTGCTGCACCTCAAGTCCGGTGAAGACGAATTCGCCGATGGCTGGCGCCTGCGCAACATCATCAAGAAGTACTCCGACCATATCGCGTTGCCCATCGAACTGCCGAAAGAACAAGCGGCGGCCGAAGGCGAGGAGGCTCCTGCCCAGGAATGGGAAGTGGTCAACCGCGCCAGCGCCCTGTGGACCCGTCCGCGTACCGAGGTCAAGGACGAGGAATACCAGGAGTTCTACAAGCACATCGCCCACGACTACGAAAACCCGCTGAGCTGGAGCCACAACAAGGTCGAAGGCAAGCTGGAATACAGCTCGCTGCTGTACGTCCCGGCCCGTGCTCCGTTCGACCTGTACCAGCGTGAAGCGCCCAAAGGCCTGAAGCTGTATGTGCAGCGCGTATTCGTGATGGATCAGGCAGAGTCCTTCCTGCCTCTGTACCTGCGCTTTATCAAGGGTGTGGTCGACTCCAACGATCTGTCGCTGAACGTGTCGCGGGAAATCCTGCAGAAAGACCCGATCATCGACTCGATGAAGACGGCGCTGACCAAGCGTGTGTTGGACATGCTGGAAAAACTGGCGAAGAACGAGCCTGAGCAATACAAGGGCTTCTGGAAAAACTTCGGCCAGGTCATGAAAGAAGGCCCGGCAGAAGATTTCGCCAACAAGGAAAAAATCGCCGGCCTGCTGCGTTTTGCCTCGACTCAAGGCGAAGACGGCGAGCAGGTGGTGTCCCTGGCCGAGTACCTGGCACGCGCCAAGGAAGGCCAGGACAAGATTTACTACCTGACCGGCGAAACCTACGCCCAGGTCAAGAACAGCCCGCACCTGGAAGTCTTCCGCAAGAAAGGCATCGAAGTGCTGCTGCTCACCGACCGTATCGACGAGTGGCTGATGAGCTACCTCAACGAGTTCGACGGTAAATCCTTCGTCGACGTGGCCCGTGGTGACCTGGACCTGGGCAACCTGGATTCGGAAGAGGACAAAAAAGCCGCTGAAGAAGTGGCCAAGTCCAAAGAAGGCCTGGTTGAACGCATCAAGACCGCCCTGGGCGATGCCGTCAGCGAGGTGCGGGTTTCCCACCGCCTGACCGATTCCCCGGCGATCCTGGCCATCGGCGAGCAAGACCTGGGCATGCAAATGCGCCAGATCCTCGAAGCCAGCGGGCAGAAGGTGCCGGACTCCAAGCCGATCTTTGAATTCAACCCGGCTCACCCGTTGATCGAGAAACTCGACGGCGAGCAGAGCGAAGAGCGTTTTGGCGACCTGTCGCACATCCTCTTCGACCAGGCGGCCCTGGCCGCAGGGGACAGCTTGAAAGACCCGGCCGCCTACGTGCGCCGACTGAACAAGTTGTTGGTTGAACTGTCGGTTTAACAACGCTGCAAGAAAACCCCGCTTCGGCGGGGTTTTCGTTTGTGGATATCAACCGGAGAAAATGATGAACCAAGTCACCGTGCGTTCCGTGGTCTATCAGATTGATGGCCAGTCTTATGAAAGCCGCCTGGCCTTCGATGCCAGCCACAAGGGCCCGCTGCCGGGCTTGCTGATGGCACCGAACTGGATGGGGGTCAGCGCCAGCGCCGAAGAAATCGCCAAGACCGTGGCGGCCAAGGGCTATGTGGTGCTGATCGCCGATCTGTACGGGCAACAGGTGCGCCCATCCAATGGCGACGAAGCCGGGGCGGCGATGATGCCGTTGAAGAATGACCGTGGGTTGTTGAACACACGTATGCAGGCAGCCTTAGCGCAACTGCAAGGCCAGGCCGAAGCGGCTGTCGATACCTCGAAGCTGGCGACCTTTGGTTTCTGCTTTGGCGGTTGCTGCTCCCTGGAGCTGGCACGTACCGGTGCGCCGCTGAAGGCAGCGGTGTCGTTCCATGGCACCCTCGACACGCCCAACCCGGCGGACGCGAAGAACATCAAGGGTTCGGTACTGGTGCTGCATGGCGCTTCTGACCCATTGGTGCCCAGGGAGCAGTTGCCGGCCTTTGAGGACGAGATGAACGCGGCCGGGGTGGATTGGCAATTGCTGAGCTACGGTGGCGCGGTGCATTCGTTCACCGACCCCCATGCCAATGTGCCGGGCAAGATGATGTACGACGCCAAGACCGCAGGGCGGGCGTTCCAGGCGATGCACAATTTGTTGGATGAAGTGTTCAAGGGCTGAGTCTTCAGCGTCTGTCAGGGCCTCATCGCGGGCAAGCCCTAATGCCAGTCAGTTAAGCGGATTCTGCTTTCTGTAGGAGCGAGCTTGCTCGCGAAGGACGTCAACGATAACGCGTGTTTGCTAGGTAAACGCGGCGCTCTCAAGTTCTTCGCGAGCAAGCTCGCTCCTACAAAAAGGCTTAACTGACTGGCATTAGGGCAAGCCCGCTCCCACATGTTGATTTGTGAACACCATAAATGTGGGAGTGGGCTTGCCCGCGATAGCTATTTCAGCGGCAACTCAATTCTCCCGCTTTCCCCCGGCACCGTCGGCCAATCTCCGGCCGCCCAGCGCTGGCGCGCCTGATCGATCAACGCCGGATCGCTGGCGACAAAGTTCCAGTTGATCCGCCGAGGCCCATCCAGCCGCGCGCCGCCGAAGACCACCAGGTGGCAATCGGTCTCGGCAAACAGCGCCATGCTCTGGCCCGCCGGCAACACCACCAGGCTATGGACTTCCAAGGTGTCGCCTTCCAACTGCGCATCACCGTCGAGTACATACACCGCCCGTTCCTCATGCTCATCAGGAATCAGCAGGGTAGTGGCCGTTTGCATATGCACCTCGGCATACAGCGTCGGTGACAGCACAGGCACCGGTGATTCCAGGCAAAAGCCACTGCCGGCGATCAGGCGGATCGTCACCCCGAGGTTGTCACTGACCGGCAGGCTGGCGGCGGGGTGATGGCTGTAATGCCCCGGCCCTTGCTCGTGTGCCTTGGGCGAGGCCAGCCACACCTGCAAGCCATGCAGCTCGAAACCCTTGGCCTTGAGCGCTTGGGGTGTGCGTTCGACGTGGGCAATGGCGCTGCCGGCGGTCATCCAGCTGACGTCACCGGCCTTGACCACCTGATCAGAGCCGAGGCTGTCCTTGTGCAGGAGTTCGCCTTCAAACAAGTAGGTGAGGGTGGACAAGCCAATATGCGGATGCTGGCGGATATTCATGCCGCTGCCAGGGGCGTAGCGGGTCTGGAGCATATGGTCGAAGAACACGAAAGGTCCGACGCTGCGGCATTCCCGCGAGGGCAGGGGGCGCAGGATAGGCTGGCCCTCGACATCTTCGGCACGTGGGTGAATTACGATCACGGTAGTCATGGTGCATCCCTGTCTGAGCGGGTTCGATGGGTTTGAGCATAACCCGCCCGGCAGGAAATCGGTGTTATTGGCTGAAGGCGCCTTCCGAAAGTCGGGTCTCGATGCTGATCTCGGCAGTGGTCATCAGCTTGTGTACCGGGCACTTGTCCGCTACACGATGCAGTTCTTCGCGCTGGGCATCAGTCAGTACGCCCTTGAGGGTCAGCTTGACGTTGAGCTTATACTTGCCTTTTTGCTCCTCGGTGCTGTCGTGGGTGACCTCCACGGTCACGCCGGTCAGGGGGATGTTCTTTTTCTGTGCATACAGCTTGACGGTCAGGGCTTTGCACGAGGCCAGCGCGGCGTCGAAGTAATCGTGGGGCGAGGGTGCCGAGTCGTCGCCGCCCAGGCTCTTGGGCAGGTCGGTAAACAGTTCATGCTGATTGATGTTGACGCTATGGCGAAAATTCTCGGTGTTCAGCGTATTGACGATAACAGGCATGGCAAGCCTCACTAGACTAGATGGCAGGATGAAGGTCATGCAGTTATAGAGCATGCTGGCACTTGAGTGTTCCGCATTTTTTATCGGATGAACCCCGACAGGCCGTCGCAGGTCTACCGGACTTAATCCCTGTTGAGGTTTTATCGTGCCCTGGATCCGCCTGAGTCTTGCCCTGTTGCTCGCCGCCAGCAGCCTTACTGTACAGGCCCGCGACTATGCCTACAGCGACGCGCACCTGCATTACGTCGACTTCTTCCAGGAGACGGCCGGCATGGACAAGCTGCTCAAGGCCATGGCTGACAATCGCATTGAGCATGTGATGATTTCCGGCATCCCGGTTGCGAAGAAATGGCACGAAGACGAACCCAAGCGCCCGCGCTATTACGCCGGAGATGACGCGGATGCCTACTGGTACAGCGCCACCGATGTGATCGTCGCCGCAGCCGTGAGCAAGCTGGCCCCCGAGCAGCGTCAGTATTTGCACCCGTTCCTCAGCGGCTTCAACCCCAACGACAAGAACTCCGAGATCCATATCCAGCGCATGCTCGACCTCTATCCGGGCCTGTGGCAGGGCATTGGCGAAGTCTTCACCCGCCACGATGACCTGACCGCGCTGACCTCCGGTGACACACCACGGGCCAATAACGAGGCCATGACGGGCATCTATCACCTGGCCGCCAAGAATGACCTGCCGGTGCTGGTGCACTCCAACATCACCTCCAAGCGCGAGCGTAACCCGCTGTACCTGGCAGAGATCGAAGAGCCGCTGCGCAATCACCCGCACACCCGGTTTATCTGGGCCCATGCCGGCACCAGCATGGAGATCCACCGGCACCAGACGCAGCTGGACTTCCTGTTGCCGACCGTGAGCCGCATGCTGGAGGCCTATCCCAACCTGTACATCGACCTGTCCTGGAGCGTGCTCACGCCGTACTTGCTGGACGAGGCGGGAAAGCCCCGGCCGGAATGGCTGGCGCTGGTAGAGCGCTTCCCGGAGCGCTTTATGCTGGGGTCTGATGTGGTAGGGCGGTTCAACAAGCTGGGTAAGGAAATGCGCAGCTTCAATCCCTTCCTTGATGCCTTGCCTGAAGACGTTGCGCGAAAAGTCGCACGGGACAATTTCCTCGCGATTTTGCCCAAGGCGCGCTGATCGGGTTTGTCATCGTCCCGTCATACCGGTGTCATAAGCTCGCGCCATCTCACTCAAGGAGCCCACTATGCACCTCACCCGTTTAAGCGCCCTGGCGGCAATGATGATGATCAGCGGCTTGGCTAGCGCCGAAGTCCGTATCGAAGGCCCGGTGGAGTTCGGCGTGTTTGAAGGCCCGACAGCCCAGTTGCAGTCGGGCGAGCGCGTATTGCGCCGCAGCAACGAACAGATCCAGGCCACTACTGTGGTGCCGGCCAGGCTGGGCACCAAGTTTGGCCTGCGTTACCAGTTGCTTGGCAAGGTCGCCGAAGATACGCCACTGACCTTGCTCTACTTCACCCCCGGCATCCGCACAGCCGATGGCCAGCGGCATGACAAATTTGAAGTGACCCAGAAATTGGTGCCCGGTGCGCCCCAGGACGTGATGGCCTACGAGTTCACCGAAAGCTACGAAGTGGTGCCGGGCGAGTGGCGATTCATGGTGTTCCAGGGTGATCGCCTGCTGACACAGAAGAGCTTCACCGTGCGCTGAGCAGCGACAGCATGGGTCAGGCAGCATAAAGGCGTTTTGATATCGCGTTTTGGTATTACGCAATTTCTGTCAGACGCCGATACCTTTCAAGAGCAACCCGCTGCAGGTGGATGCAGCGCTTTTGGAAGGAACCCGAGTAATGAGTATCAGAAGTCTCAATATCGCTCCCCGTGCAGGCCTGGGTTTTGGAGTGTTGGCGTTGATGGTGTTTGTATTGGGTGGGTTCGCCTTGATGCAAATGGCCAATATGCGCGAGCAATCGGACCAAGTGGAGACCAACTGGCTGCCCAGCGTAATGGCGGCCGGCGAAATGAATCAGGACCTGCTGCGGATACGGGCCCTGACGTTGCGCGTGTTGGTCAACCGCGACCCTCAGATGGTGGCGCAGAATGAGCAGAAAATCCTCGAGATCAAAAAACAGCTGCACGCCGCGCAGTTGCTGTATGAAGCCTTGATCATCCTGCCAGAAGACCAGGTGCTGTTCGACCGTTTCAAGGTGGAGCAGCAACAGTACCTGCAACGCCAGGAGCAGGTTATGGCGCTTTCCCGGCAGAATCAGCTGGAAGACGCGATCAAGGTGGTCAACGGCGAGATGAATCATCTGGCCGATACCCTGGCCGGCACCCTGGGCGAACTGGTCACCCTCAATAAGGTCAGCGCCAACCAGGCGGCCACATTGGCCCAGCAAGTGTTCAGTCAATCGCGAATCTGGGTGATCGCCATGATTGTCATGACGGCACTGATTACCGTCGGCCTGGCCCTGCTGTTGACCCGCAGCATTGTGCTGCCGCTGGCGCAGTCGGTGAGGGTCGCCCAGGGGGTGGCCAGTGGCGATTTGACCGGCGAGATTACCGTCAGCGGCAAGGACGAGCCCGCGCGTCTGCAACAGGCACTCAAGCGCATGCAGGAAAACCTGCGGGAGACGATCCAGCGTATCTCCCAATCCTCCAGCCAATTGGCCTCTGCTTCCGAGGAGCTCAGTTCGGTCACCGAAGACGCCACCCGCGGCCTGCACCAGCAAAGCCAGGAAATCGAGCAGGCCGCCACCGCAGTCAATCAGATGACAGCCGCCGTGGAGGAGGTGGCCAGTAATGCCGTGGCCACCTCACAGGCTTCGCGCGAATCCGATCGCATTGCCCAGCAGGGGCGCGAGCAGGTGCATCAGACGGTGCTGTCGATTGAGTCCCTGGCCGACGACGTGACCGCCAATGCCTCCCAGGTCGAGGACTTGGCGCAGAAGGTATACGGCATCAGCAAGGTGTTGGATGTGATCCGCTCGATTGCCGAACAAACCAACCTGCTGGCGCTCAATGCGGCCATCGAAGCTGCGCGGGCCGGCGAAGCCGGGCGTGGTTTTGCGGTGGTGGCCGATGAAGTGCGGGCCCTGGCCCATCGCACCCAGCAATCGACCGAGGAAATCGAGCAGATGATTGGCGGGATCCAGCAGGGTACTGATCAGGCGGTCAACTCGATGCAGCAAAGCAACAGTCGCGCACGGGCGACCTTGGGCATTGCCAAGTCGGCAGGCACTGCGCTGGAGGCAATTGCCTCGGCGTTTACCCTGATCAACGAGCGCAACCTGGTGATCGCCAGCGCCTCGGAGCAGCAGGCGGCGGTGGCGCGGGAGGTGGATCGCAACCTGATGAACATTCGTGAGCTGGCGATGCAGACGTCGGCGGGAGCTAATCAGACCAGCGCGGCGAGTCATGAGTTGTCGCGGTTGGCGGTGGATTTGAACACCATGGTGGCGCGGTTTTCGGTGTAGGGCTTTAGACCGAGTCGCCTTCATCGCGGGCAAGCCCCACATTTGAATGCGACCCAATGTGGGAGCGGGCTTGCCCGCGATGAAGGCGACTCGGTCTACTGGTAAACCCGGTCAAAAAAAACGCCCCGAACCAGTCGGGGCGTTTTCACATGATCAACCTGCGGGGCTTACTTGCCCTGCCAGCGCTTCAGTACCAAGGTGGCATTGGTGCCACCGAAGCCGAAGCTGTTGCTCATGACCGTGTTGATGGTGGCATCTTCACGGGTCTTGGTCAGGATCGGCATATCAGCCACTGCGGGGTCCAGCTCTTCGATGTTGGCGGAGCCGGCCATGAAGTTGCCTTCCATCATCAGCAGGCAGTAGATCGCTTCGTGAACGCCGGCGGCGCCCAGGGAGTGACCCGACAGGCTCTTGGTAGAGCTGATGGCCGGAGCCTTGTCGCCGAATACCGCGCGCACGCCTTCCATTTCCTTGGCATCGCCCACCGGAGTGGAGGTGCCATGGGTGTTCAGGTAATCGATAGGCGTATCCACAGTGGCCATGGCCATCTGCATGCAACGGATGGCACCTTCGCCGCTTGGCGCAACCATGTCGTAGCCGTCGGAAGTAGCGCCGTAGCCGACGATTTCCGCATAGATCTTCGCGCCACGGGCCAGGGCGTGTTCCAGCTCCTCGACCACCACCATGCCGCCACCGCCGGCGATGACGAAACCGTCACGCTTGGCGTCGTAGGCACGGGAGGCTTTTTCCGGGGTTTCGTTGTACTGGGTGGACAGCGCGCCCATGGCGTCGAACAGGAACGATTGGCTCCAATGCTCTTCTTCACCGCCACCGGCAAACACGATGTCTTGCTTGCCCAACTGGATCTGCTCGACCGCGGTCCCAATGCAGTGGGCACTGGTGGCGCAGGCGGAGGAGATCGAGTAGTTCACGCCCTTGATCTGGAATGGCGTGGCCAGGCATGCGGAAACGGTGCTGCCCATGGTCCGCGTGACGCGGTACGGGCCAACGCGCTTGACGCCTTTCTCGCGCAGGATGTCCAGCGCTTCCATCTGGTTCAAGGTCGACGCGCCGCCGGAGCCGGCGATCAGGCCGGTGCGTACGTTGGACACCTGGTCGTCGCTCAGGCCGGAGTCGGCGATTGCGTCTTTCATGGCCAGGTAGGCATAAGCGGCGGCGTGGCCGACGAAGCGATAGATCTTGCGATCGATCAGCTCTTCGAGGGGGAGGTCGATGGAGCCGGAAACCTGGCTACGCAGACCCATTTCGGCATATTCCGGGTTGAAGCGGATGCCAGGGCGACTTGCACGCAGGTTAGCGGAGACGGTCTCTTTGTCATTGCCCAGGCACGAAACGATGCCCAGACCAGTGATAACGACGCGGCGCATGCGGATAACCCTTAAAAGTTGTCAGTGGAAGTGAACACGCCGACGCGAAGGCCTTCGGCGGTATAGATCTCGCGACCGTCGACGCTCACCGAACCATCGGCGATGGCCAGGTTCAGCTTGCCCTTGAGGACGCGCTTGATTTGAATGTTGTAGGTGACTTTCTTGGCGGTCGGCAGGACCTGGCCAAAGAACTTCACTTCGCCCGAACCCAGGGCACGACCGCGACCTGGCAGGCCTTGCCAGCCGAGGAAGAAGCCGACCAGTTGCCACATGGCATCAAGGCCCAGGCAGCCCGGCATCACCGGATCGCCTTCAAAATGGCAGGCGAAGAACCACAGGTCCGGGGTGATATCCAGCTCGGCGACCAATTCACCTTTGCCGTACTTGCCACCCGCTTCGCTGATATGGGTGATGCGATCCACCATCAGCATGTTCGGGGCGGGCAGTTGCGCGTTACCTGGGCCGAACAGCTCACCGCGACTGCAGCGCAGCAGGTCTTCCCGGGTAAAGGCGTTTTGTTTGGTCATGCGAGCTCCTCAATAATCCCATGCGGCAGGGCCGGGTAAATCTTCCCGACCGACTGAAGCGTGCTTGCCTCACGTCGGCAGCCTACAGGTAGACTATTGCGTTGTAGTGAAAGTCACAGCATCAAGGACATGAATGTACACTTGTGCACTGAAATTTTAAACCGGACTCATTTATAGGCCCGCTCGGGTGCCTAAGACTGCCGCACTTTCGTCTTTCACGCCAGTCGGAGTTGGCTGATGCTGCCCATCTAATGCACCCAGCGCTGTAGGATTTGCTGCAAATCCGTGCGTTTGAACGGCTTGGCCAGGTAATCGTTCATTCCGGCGGCCAGGCACGCCTCCCGATCGCCCTGTAGCGCATTGGCCGTGAGGGCAATGATCGGCAGATCGGCGCAGCCGGGTAACTGGCGGATCTGGCGGGTGGCTTCATAACCGTCGATCACCGGCAGCCGGCAATCCATCAGGATCGCCGTGAAAATCAGGCTTTCGGCACTGCGAATCGCCTCGGCACCGTCGGTGGCGATGCTCACCTCGAACCCCAGGCTGCGCAACATGGCTTCGACCACGGTGCGGTTGACCGGGTTGTCCTCCACCAGCAACACATTGCGGCCTTCACCGGCGCTGGCCTTGTGCAGGGTGTCCGGGGCGATCTGCGGCAGGCTCTGCTGGTAGATCGCCAGGGGGATTTCCAGGGTGAACACCGAGCCCAGGCCTTCTTCGCTGTGGGCGCGCAAGGTGCCCCCCATGCGTTCGGCCAGGGTGCGGGCAATCGGCAGGCCCAGGCCGGTGCCGCCGTAACGCCTGGAGATCGAGCTGTCCGCCTGTTGAAAGGCGTCGAACATCAGCTCCAGGCGCTCGGCCGAGATGCCAATCCCGGTGTCGCGCACGGTGCAGGTGAACCACAGCAGTTCATGGTCCAGGGTTTGCCAATGGGGCTCGATGCTGACCGTGCCCTGCTCGGTGAACTTCAGCGCATTGCCGATCAGGTTCACCAGGATCTGCCGGATCCGCGTCGGGTCGCCCTGTACGCGCAACGTGTCCATGCCCGCTGGGATCGACAGCTCCAGGACCAGCCCGCGCTGTATGGCACTGTGCTGGAAGGCCTGGGCGCTGCTGTTGATCAGGTCCACCAGGTTGAACGGAATATGTTCAAGCTCCAGGGCCGCGCGTTCAATCCGCGAGAAGTCGAGGATATCGTTGATGACCTTGAGCAGGTGCTCGGTGGATTCCGAGGCCAGTGCGGCGTACTCGGTCTGCTCTTCGGTCATGTCCGTGGTTTCGAGCAATTGCAGCATGCCCAGCACGCCATTCATCGGGGTGCGCAGTTCATGGCTCATCATCGCCAGGAAGTCAGACTTGGCGTTGTTGGCGCGCTCGGCTTCCTCCCGTGTCTGGATCAACTGCGCCATGGCTTGCTGTTGTTCGCGGCTGGCGTGGTGCAGGCCTTCGGCCAGGTTGTTGATATGGCGGGACAGGTCGCCCAGTTCGGAGTCATCGACAATCGGCAGCGGGGTCTTGTAGTCACCCTGCTGGATCGCCTTGACGGCATGGCCCATGGCGCTGATCGGTTGCGACAGGCTGGCGGCCAGGCGTCGTGCCAGCAGGAAGGTAAAGAGCAGGGCAAACAGCGCCAGGATCCCGGCCTTGAAGAGGATTTCCTGTTGGCGCTGGCTGAAAGCATCATTGGACATGCCGACGATCACCCGGCCCAGATAGTCGGCCCGTGGCGCCTTGGGCTGCGCGGTGCTGTCCTGGAAGAAGTCGTTGCCCAGCTGGATATGCTGCAGGCGGATCGGCGCCTGGAAAATTTTCACCGACAGCGAGCGGTCGTGTTTTTCCGACGGCTGCTCGACATACACCAGGATGTTTTCCGCGCTGTCCTGGATTTCCAGGAAGCGCACATGGGGCGTGGCCAGGGTTGCCCGCAGCAGGCTGTCGAGCACATCGTTGTTGCCGGAGATCACCCCGTACTCGGTGGCCGGGGCCAGTTGGTTGGCGATCAGTTGGCCGGTGTGGTCCAGTTCCTGGCGCAGGTCCTGGATCCGCACGAAGGTAAAGAAGCTGATCAGCAGCAACGTCAGCAACAGGGCCGGGCCCAGGGTGATGATCTGGGTGCGGGTATTGATATCCCAGCGGCGACGCAAGGTCATGGCTGTTTCTCCCCTTCGGCCAATCGGGTCGCGACGGCGCTCTCGTCCACCTGTTCGATCCCCAGCGAGCGCGCCACTTGTGGGTTGCCCACGACTTTGAAGTGTTCCGGGTACAGCGCGCGCGGCCAGCCGGCTGGCGGGTGATCGAGCAGGCGGTCAAGCACATCCAGCCAGTCGGCCTGGTCGCTGTAGGTGCTGGCCAGGCTGCCGGCCCGCACGAAGCCGGCGTTGGGCCCGATCAGCGGCAACTGCCTGGCGTAGCTGCTCAACAGCAGGTTTTTCACGGTCTTCGGGTTGTACAGCTGGGGATCATCCAGCCCCAGCAACACATCGCTGTTTTTGAACAGGCTCAGCAGAGGGCGGCTGTCATTGATGTTGCCCCAGTGCTGGGCGACGATTTCCAGGCCCAGGGCCGTCGCACGCTGGCGCAGCTCTGGCAGCAGGAATTGGCTGTCGCTGCCATAGAGCACGCCAATGCGCCGAGCCTGGGGCAGGATATTGGCGATCAGGCGCAACTGCCGGTCCAGGGGCGGGTCGCTCCACAGCAGGCTGATCTTGCCGGGCACATGGTTGCCCAGGCGCTCGCGGGCTTGCAGGCGGCTGATGCGCAACACCAGGGTGGCCGGGCCCTGGGTGTCCTGCAGGCGCCAGTCGAGGCTGGGCAGGTCCAGCAGGATCAAGCGGGTACTGGCCGGCAGTTGGCCGGGGGCCGGCATGTCTTGCAGGGCCTTGAAGCTGACGCTATCGGCAGGGCGCTGTTGTTGCAGGGCCTGGGTAAAGGCCTGCACACCGGGACCATCCTGGGCGGCGGTCAGCAGGATGTCGGCGCTCCACGCGGGCATGGCCAAGGCCAGGCTGGCGAGCAGCAGGCAGCGGCGCCAGAACCTGGTGGCAAAGAGGGCGGTCATCCTTGACTGGGCAGGGTTCATGTCAGAACTCTAGCTCCGCACTGAAGTAGAGCACATGGCGCTGGTCGTAGTAGTTGTCGGCGTGGGTGGTGGGCTGCTGGTCGAGGCGTTGTTGCAGCATGCCGGCCAGCTCCAGGTTGGCCTTGCCCAGGGCGAGGCGTTTGGCGACCCGCATATCGACCCGTTCAAAGCGATATTGGTTGAGTGCATCGTTGCCATAATAGAACAGCGCGCTGGACCAGCCATGCCCCCATTCGCGCATCCAGCCGGCCGAACCGCTGTTGCGCGCGGTTTGTTGCTGGTCCTGCGGGTTGCTGGCGTGGGCGTCCACGTAAGCATAGGTCAGGCGCAGGCGGTCGGCGGCACTCAGGTGCCAGTCCAGCTGGGTTTCGGCGCCGGTGAACCGCGAGCGGTTACTGTTGCTGGCGATGTACTGGTTATTGCGCAAGGGCTCGCTGATCATGCCGGTGATTTCGTCATAGAACAGCTTGACGTCGAGGTTCAGCCCGATATCCGCAAAAAAGCCGTTGTAGCCCAGCTCGCGGGAGCGCATCAGCTCCTTGTCGAGGTCGCCCGGGCCACGGGTCTTGACGAAATACTGGCCGGTGTTCTGCCCGTATACGGGGGAACTGAGGTTAGTGACCTTATAGCTCCAATTGACGTTGTTCTCGAACATGTCCGGCGAGCGGATGGCTTCGGAGTACACCGCCCGCAGCCCGTGGCGCGGGTTGATCAGGTAGTTGACCGCGACCCTGGGCGTCAGCGAGTTGCCGCTCAGGTGCGTGTTTTCGTACATCGCCCCGCCCTGCAACAGCCAGTGCTCGCTGGCGCGCCATTCCAGATGGCCGAACAGGCGCCAGGTGATGTCGTCCAACTGGCCATCGAAGTAGGTGTCGGAGTCGGCGCGGTCGTAGCGGTAATTCATGCCGCTGACCAGGCGCAGGCTGTCGGACAGGCTCAGAGTGTCCTGCACTTCCAGGTCGTAGCGGCTTTCCTTGGTGCTTTGGTCGATGTTGCCGCAGACACTCTCCTTGCCGCCGTTATTCCATTGTTTCAGGACTTCTTCGGCCAGCGCCTGCTCGGCGGCGGAGCCTTGCGGAGGTCTGCCGCTTGCATAGTCCTGCATGTGCCGCGCCAGCTTTTCGGCGTAGTTGGGGTTCATTTGCCACAGTTGTGTCAGCTGCGGGCTGAACGAGACCTTGGCGTCACAGGCTTTCCAGACCTGGCGGCGGTCCCATTGCTGCGCCGAACCCTGGATATACAGGCTGTGCTCGGGGTTGAAGTCGAAGTTCCAGCGCAGGGACGCGGCGTAGTCCTTGGCCGTGACATCAGAATCCGTACCACCGTCGGTAATCCCGGCAAATACGGGTTTGTAGGTGTATGGCCGCTGGTTGGTCCCTTCCTTGGCATTGATCTGCCAGTCGATACTTTGCTGCGGGTTCAGCGTCTGGCTGGCCGCCAGGCTGAAGCGGCTGAGCCGGCGGCTGTCGCGGTAGTCGGCGCCGACCCGGTTGCTGTCGAAACCGTCATCCTGTTGCCCGGACAGCGACAGCCGCAGGTTGCCGGTGTCCCAGCCCAGGCCCTGGCTGGCATACCAATCGTTGATCCCGCGCTCGCCCCGGGTCATTTTCATCCGGGTGCCCTGGCTGTTGGCCGGCGAGCGGGTAAGGATATTGACCACCGCCATCAGCGCGTTGGCGCCGTAGCTGACGGTATTGGGCCCGCGGAACACCTCGATCCGCTCGATATCCTCCATGGCCACCGGAATATCGCTCCAATCCACCGTGGCCAGGCCGGCGCGGTACACCGAGCGGCCATCGATCAGCACCTGCATGCGCCGCGCTTCGCTGGCATTGGTGCCGTGATAGTTGACGGCGGCCTGGTTGCCCGAGGTGTAGCCCACCATCATGCCCGGCACCAGGCGCAGCAGCTCGGCGATATCCCGCGCGCCGCTGGCCTTGATCAATTCGCTGTCGATCACCGTCATGCTGCCCGGCACGGCGGCGGCCGACTGCTTGAGCCGGGTCGCCGTCAGGACCTGGGGCAGCGGCTGGTTGTCGAGGAACAGATCGTCGGCCAGCAACGGCGTACTGACCAACAGCGCCAGGAACAGAGATGAACGAGGAGGAGGGCCCAAATACACGGCACGGCCTTGATAATTGCGGATAGCCGCCCATGTTAACTGAGGCGGGCGCTTTTGCCAGTCGGTGCTATCGCAATTACTGTGGTCTATTCAGGCATTTTCCGACAATTGCGGGAAATCACAGAAGGGCCTGGCCGCCGTCTGGCCGGCCCGTATAATGCCGCCATCGCCACTGCTATGGATTAACGGATTGCATATGACTCAACAGCGCCCTATTGCGGTCCTGGGAGGCGGAAGTTTTGGTACCGCCGTGGCTAATCTGCTGGCTGAAAACGGTCATCAGGTGCGCCAGTGGATGCGCGATCCCGAACAGGCCGAGGCCATCCGGGTCAACCGGGAAAACCCGCGTTACCTCAAGGGCATCAAGATTCATGCGGCGGTCACGCCGGTCACGGACCTGCTGGCCACTCTGGATGAGTGCGACCTGTGCTTTGTCGCGCTGCCCTCCAGCGCCTTGCGCTCGGTGCTGGCGCCCCATGCCGAGCGGCTGGCGGGCAAGATGCTGGTCAGCCTGACCAAAGGCATCGAGGCCCAGACCTTCAAGCTGATGAGCGAAATCCTCGAAGAAATCGCGCCCCAGGCCCGTATCGGTGTGCTCTCCGGGCCGAACCTGGCGCGGGAAGTGGCCGAACACGCCCTGACCGCGACCGTGGTCGCCAGTGAAGACGAGGCCCTGTGCGAACAGGTGCAGGCGGTGCTGCATGGCCGTACCTTCCGTGTCTATGCCAGTGCCGACCGTTTTGGCGTGGAGCTGGGCGGCGCGTTGAAAAACGTCTACGCCATCATCGCCGGCATGGCCGTGGCCCTGGGCATGGGGGAAAACACCAAAAGCATGCTGATCACCCGCGCCCTGGCGGAAATGACCCGCTTTGCGGTCAACCAGGGGGCCAACCCCATGACCTTCCTCGGCCTGGCCGGGGTGGGCGACCTGATCGTCACCTGTTCGTCGCCGAAAAGCCGCAACTACCAGGTGGGGTTTGCCCTGGGCCAGGGCCTGAGCCTGGAAGACGCCGTCACCCGCCTGGGGGAAGTGGCCGAAGGGGTCAATACCCTCAAAGTGCTGAAGGCCAAGGCCCAGGAAACTGGGGTCTATATGCCGCTGGTTGCCGGGCTGCACGCTATCCTGTTTGAAGGGCGCACCTTGAATCAGGTCATCGAGTTGCTGATGCGTGCCGAGCCCAAGACCGATGTCGACTTTATTTCCACCAGTGGTTTCAACTGAGGAACGCGCGATGAACGATCCGAAAACAGCCCCCCAATATGAATCCATTGCCCTGCGCATCCTGTGGATGCTGGTGTTTGCCCTGGTCTGGCAAGTGGCGCAGTTCATCCTCGGGGCGCTGGTGGTGGTGCAATTGATCTACCGCCTGATCTATGGCGCGCCGAACCTGAGCCTGATGAACGTTGGCGACAGCCTCAGCCAGTTCCTCGCGCAGATTGGCCGTTTTGGCAGCTTCCACAGCGAGCAGAAGCCCTGGCCCTTCGCCGATTGGCCAGCCCCGCGCGCCCCGGAAGGCGAGGCCGCCCACAGCGTGCCGCCCGCCCCGCACCCGGTGCGCGATGAAGAGCCCAAGTTATGAAACTGTGGGTGTTGCGCCACGGTGAAGCCGAGTCCCATGCTGCCTGCGATGCCGAGCGCAACCTGACCGAGCGCGGTCGCCAGGAGGTGCTGCACAGTGCTGCCCACCTGATCGGCGCGGATATCAAGGCCATCATCGCCAGCCCCTACGCGCGGGCGCAGCAGACCGCGCAACTGGTGCGTGAGGCGTTGGGTTTTGCCCCAGACATTCGCACGGTTGCGTGGCTGACACCGGATGGCAATCCGTTGCAAGTACTGGAGAAACTCGACACCGATGACAATGTGCTGCTGGTTAGCCATCAACCTTTGGTGGGCAACCTGATCAGCTTTTTGCAGCACGGTCACCAGCGCCAGCCCCAACCGATGCACACCGCCAGCCTGGCGGAGCTGGAAGGGGACTTTCCGTTGGCGGGGTTGATGAGCCTCAATAACGTCAAAAACCCCTGATTTTTCAGGCACAACACAATCAACTGTGGGAGCGGGCTTGCCCGCGATAGCGGTGTAACAGTCGACATTTCTATTGACTGACCCACCGCAATCGCGGGCAAGCCCGCTCCCACACTTATTTGTGTTGTGCCTGCAAGTAACTTGCAGCGCCCTTTGTGCATGGAATAGTCTACCAAGCAAGTGCTTGGTTGGTTCCCAATAAAAACACTCAGGAGCGCGCCCCATGTCTGACGCTTTTCGTTTGCCGCTGCAGGTTTTCTTTGAACGTGAGGCGCGCCATCCGCGCCAGCGCTTCCTGGTCCAACCCATAGGGGGCGGCGAGGTGCAGACCCTCACCTGGGGCGAGGTCGGCCACCAGGTCCGCTGCGCCGCCCATTGGCTGCGCGCACGGGAACTGCCCCCGGGCTCGCACATTGCCCTGATCTCGAAAAACTGCGCGCACTGGATCATCGCCGACCTGGCGATCTGGATGGCCGGGCATGTCTCGGTCCCGCTGTATCCCAACCTCACCGCCGACTCCGTGGCCCATGTGCTGGAGCACTCCGAGGCGGCGTTGGTGTTTATCGGCAAGCTCGACGACTGGCCGGCCATGGCGCCGGGGGTCAAGGCCGGGCTTGCGACCATCAGCCTGCCGCTGTGCCCCGAAGGCCCATTCGACTTCACCTGGGCCGACCTGCAAGCCTGCTCGCCGATCCAGGACACCCCTGCACCTGCGCCGACAGACCTGGCGACGATCATCTATACCTCAGGCACCACCGGCCTGCCCAAAGGCGTGATGCACAGCTTCGGCGCCATGGCGTTTGCGGCCACACGGGCCACCGAGCTGTTTGGCCTGGGGGAGGGCGATCGCCTGCTGTCCTACCTGCCGCTGTGCCATGTGGCCGAGCGCATGTTTGTCGAAATGGCCGCGATCTATACCGGGCAAACGGTATTTTTTGCCGAAAGCCTCGACACCTTCCTCACCGACCTGCAACGTGCCCGGCCCACGGCCTTGTTCGGCGTGCCGCGGATCTGGACCAAGTTCCAGATGGGGGTGTACGGCAAAATCCCGGAAAAACGCCTGGACTTGTTGCTGCGCCTGCCGTTTATCGGCAAGCGCGTCGGGCGCAAGGTCCTCGCCGGGCTTGGGCTGGATGCGGTGCGCGTGGCCCTGTCTGGCGCCGCGCCGGTGCCCGAGGCGTTGCTGCACTGGTACCTGCGCCTGGGCCTGGATGTGTTGGAGGTGTATGGCATGACCGAAAGTTGTGGCTATTCCCATATCTGTCGCCCCGGCCAGCAGAAGATCGGCTGGATCGGCCTGGCGTGCCCGGACGTGGAGGTGCGCATCGATCCGGCCGGCGAAGTCCAGGTGCGCAGCGGCGCGACCATGCTCGGCTACTTCAAGGACCCGCAGAAGACCGCCGAGACCCTCACCGAGGATGGCTTCCTGCGGACCGGCGACAAGGGTGAGCAGGACACCGAAGGCCGCTTGCGCCTGACTGGGCGGCTCAAGGAGATCTTCAAGACCAGCAAGGGCAAGTACGTCGCCCCGGCCCCCATCGAAAACCGCCTGGCGGTGCACGGGCGCATCGAACAGGTGTGCGTGGTCGGCGATGGCCTAAGCGCGCCGATGGGCTTGTGCGTGCTGTCTGCGGTGGGCCTGCAGGAGGCCGCCAGCGAGGCCCGGCAAGCCTTGCACGGCAGCCTGGAACGCCTGCTGGAAGAGGTCAACCAGGTGCTGGATAAACATGAACGCTTGCGTCAACTGGTGGTGGTGAAAGACAGTTGGGCTGTGGAAAACGGCTTCCTGACACCGACCCTGAAGATCAAGCGCAACGTGATCGAGTCAACCTATGGCCCACAGTTCCAGGCCTGGAGCGCGCGCGCCGAGGCCGTGCTGTGGCAGGATTGAGCCTTCAATAAAATCAACAAGGACACTGCAATGAGCCTGTGGCGCACCGTTCCCAATATCGAGCAACTCAATGCCATCCAGAAAAGCACCATTGGTGAAGTACTGGACATCCGTTTCGAGCGCTTCGACGAGCAATCCCTGACCGCCAGCATGGTGATCGACCACCGCACCCATCAACCCTATGGGCTGTTGCACGGCGGGGCCTCGGTGGTGTTGGCCGAAACGGTCGGCTCCATGGCCAGCTACCTGTGCATCGACGCCAGCAAGTTCTACTGCGTGGGCCTGGAAATCAACGCCAACCACCTGCGCGGCCTGCGTTCGGGGCGGGTGACGGCGGTGGCCCGGGCGATCCATATCGGGCGCACCACCCATGTCTGGGACATTCGCCTGAGCAGTGACGAAGGCAAGGCCAGTTGTGTGTCGCGCCTGACCATGGCCGTGGTGCCGCTGGGCGAGAACCCGCCGGCGCGATAGGCGTGGCGTGAGTGTCATCATTCCTGGCAGTTACAGTCATTGCTGTGGCGGCCGGGGGTGAGGACAATCGATTTCTGTTTTTGAAGATGGGCAGGTTATGTCGCAACATGTGTTTTTCACCCATGCCAATGGCTTCCCTTCGGCGACCTACGGCAAATTGTTCGAGGCCCTGGCGCCGGAGTATGCAGTGGCGCACCTGTCGCAGCACGGCCACGATCCGCGGTTTCCGGTGGATGACAATTGGCAGAACCTGGTGGACGAACTGATCCACCACCTGGAGCAGCAGCCGCAGCCGGTGTGGGGCGTCGGCCACTCACTGGGCGGGGTGTTGCATTTGCACGCAGCCCTGCGCTGCCCGCAGTTGTATCGCGGGGTGGTGATGCTCGACTCGCCGGTGCTGACCCTGGCCGACCGCTGGGTGATCCGCGCAGCCAAGCGCTTTGGCCTGATCGATCGCCTGACCCCCGCCGGTCGCACCCTGGGCCGCCGTGAAGAGTTCAGCGACCTGGACGCGGCGCGCCAGTATTTTTCCGGCAAGACGTTGTTCCGCGGGTTTGACCCGGACTGCCTGGAAGCCTACCTGCAACACGGTTTGCACCAGGTTGGCGACCGCCTGCGCCTGCGGTTCGACCCAGCCACGGAAATCAGCATCTACCGGGGCGTGCCGCACACCAGCCCGGGGCAGACCCGCCAGCTCAAAGTGCCATTGGCCGTGGTGCGCGGCCGCCAGAGCCGGGTGGTAATGCGCCATCACGCCAGCGGCGTCGCGCGCCTGCCCATGGGCGAGATGCTGACCATGCCCGGCGGCCACATGTTCCCCCTGGAGCGCCCGCAGGACACGGCGACCCTGCTCAAGAACCTGTTCACCCGCTGGGAAGCCCGCGAGCGCAGTTGCGCATGAGCACGCCTGTCGAAGAAGTGCGCCTGAGCCTGCCGCACATTGAGCTGGCGGCCCATCTGTTCGGCCCGGAAGACGGCCTGCCGGTGATCGCCCTGCATGGCTGGCTGGACAACGCCAACAGCTTCGCGCGCCTGGCACCCAAGCTGCACGGCTTGCGCATTGTCGCCCTGGACCTGGCCGGCCACGGTCACTCGGCTCATCGCCCGCCCGGGGCAGGGTACGCCTTGTGGGATTACGTGTTTGATGTGCTGCAGGTGGCCGAACAACTGGGCTGGAAACGTTTTGCATTACTTGGCCACTCCCTCGGCGCGATTGTCTCCACCGTGTTGGCCGGGGCCTTGCCGGAGCGTGTGACCCACCTTGGATTGATCGACGGCGTGATCCCGCCAATCGCCACCGGCGAGAACACCGCCGAGCGCCTGGGCATGGCCTTGCAGGCGCAAATCAACCTGCAAGACAAACGCAAGCCGGTGTACGGCAGCCTCGACCGGGCGGTGGAGGCGCGGATGAAAGGCGTGGTCGCCGTCAGCCGTGAAGCCGCGGAACTCCTGGCCCAGCGCGGCTTGATGCCGGTGCCGGGGGGGTACACCTGGCGCAGCGACAGTCGCCTGACCCTGGCATCCCCGATGCGCCTGACGGAAGAACAGGCCATGGCCTTCGTGCGTCGGGTGGCGTGTCCTACGCAGTTGGTCGTTGCGCAAGAGGGCATGTTGGCCAAGCATCCCGAGTTGCTTGCGCAGCTTCCTTTCACTGTAACCACCCTTGCAGGTGGCCATCATTTGCACCTGAACGACGAGTCGGGGGCTGCTCTTGTTGCAGACTGTTTCAATCGGTTCTTCACCGCGCCTTGACTTGACGGGGTCAACTGTCGAGGCTGGGCGGATTGAAAGGGAGTCAACCATGAACAATCCGAATACCGCGAAGGCATCCACCGGCCAAGGCGCACCGATCCGATGAGTAGTGCCAAGGGAGTTATCCGTGTACTTGGGCTGTGCTGTATCAGCCCGTTGGTCTTCGCTGCCGATGTACCAGGGAGCCAGGATTTGCCCAGCGTGGCCCGTCAAGTGGATGCGCAGATTGTCGACTACCGGCCCGCCGAAGAAAAAGAACGCATCTACCCCATGGGCGCGATCCGCAAGATCAGCGGCCAGTTGCGTTACGAAGGCCAGGCCACGGCGCGTGGCCAAGTGACAGCCATTACCTATGAGTTGCCCGCCGAACACAGTTCCAGCGCGGCCTTCAAATCCACGCGTGAGGCATTGCAAGAGCAGGGTGCGCAGTTGCTGTTCTGGTGCCAGGCCCGCGATTGTGGCGAAAGCAGCCTGTGGGCCAATGAAGTGCTGGGCAATGCCAAGCTGGTCGGCGCCGATGGCCAGCAGGAATTCCTGTTGCTGCGCCTCGCAGCCCCTCAGGACAATTCCCTGGTGGCGCTGTACGGCATCACTCGCGGCAATCGTCGGGCTTACCTGCATGTCGAGCAAATGGACGCCAGTGCGCCACTGGGGCAATTGCTGCCGACCTCGGCCACGCTGCTGCGCGAATTGAAAAGCACCGGCGACCTGGACTTCCCCTTGTTGGGCACTGAGCCCGACACAACGTGGTTGACCCTGATTTCCCGTGGATTGAACCTCGATACCACCTTGCGGGTCAGTTTGAGCGGGCCCAACGCCGAAGCCTGGCGCCAGGGCCTGATCGACAAGGGCGTACGCGCGGCGCGATTGGAAACCGGCACTGGCGAAGCCAAGGGCCTGCATCTACAAGTGATCCGCTGATCGTTCCAGGGCGAACGGACCCGTGCCGTTCGCCTAAGCTCTTGCTCTACAAACTTCTTTTCGAGAAACCACATGCTCAACAATGATCGCCTGCTGGTGCAGATCCTGCTCCTGGTGCTGTTTGGTGCCAGTTTCTGGGTGATGGCGCCGTTCTGGTCGGCGCTGTTCTGGGGCGCAGTGCTGGCATTTGCCAGTTGGCCGCTGATGCGCCTGTTGACCCGTGCCCTGGGCGGCCGCGAATCCCTGGCGGCCGGAATCCTGACCTTGGGCTGGATGTTATTGGTGGCGGTGCCGCTGGTGTGGTTGGGCTTCAACCTGGCCGACCATGTACGTGACGCCGTGGCGCTGATCAAGGATGTGCAGGTCGATGGCTTGCCCGAAGCACCGACGTGGCTGGGTTCGATCCCCTTTGTCGGAGAACGACTGGTGGGCATGTGGGACAGCATCGACCAGCAGGGCGCGGCCTTGATGGTCACGATCAAGCCGTACCTGGGACAGGTCGGCAACTGGTTGCTGGCCCGTAGCGCACAGATTGGCGGCGGCATCCTGGAACTGACCCTGAGCCTGGTGTTTGTATTCTTTTTCTACCGCGACGGGCCGCGCCTGGCGATGTTCGTTCACCGCCTGCTGGAGCGCTTGATCGGTGAACGTGCCGGTTACTACATCGACCTGGTGGCCGGTACGGTGCAGCGGGTGGTCAACGGTGTGATCGGCACTGCCGCCGCCCAGGCGCTGCTGGCGCTGATTGGCTTCCTGATTGCCGGGGTACCCGGAGCGCTGGTGCTGGGGATTGTCACCTTCCTGCTGAGCCTGATCCCCATGGGACCGCCACTGGTCTGGATCCCGGCCACTGCCTGGCTGGTGTGGAAGGGCGATTACACCTACGCGGTATTCCTTGGCGTCTGGGGCACGTTCATCATCAGCGGCGTGGACAACGTACTCAAACCGTACCTGATCAGCCGCGGCGGCAACCTGCCGTTGGTGATCGTGTTGCTGGGGGTGTTTGGTGGGTTGATCGCGTTTGGTTTTATCGGCTTGTTTATCGGACCGACATTGTTGGCGGTGGCGTACAGCCTGTTGACGGATTGGAGTGCGAGCCAGGCGCAGGTGCGCCGGGAAGACAAGGTGGGCTGATCCCTTTGTCAGAGCTGGCTTGCCGGCTCTGACGGCCTTGAGGCTCGCGGTGAACGAATGTATCGGCTTTGAAATATTAGCCGGTTCTCCCCGTTAAATGAGTGCTTGCCGAGGATTTACCGATCATCGGATCCCGCAAAGCCGCTGCTTGCGCTACAATCCGCGCCGATTTCGACTTGCCTGAGAGCCCATTCCAATGTCCGTCTGCCAGACTCCTATCATCGTCGCCCTGGATTACCCCACCCGTGACGCCGCACTGAAGCTGGCTGACCAGTTGGATCCCAAGCTCTGCCGGGTCAAGGTCGGCAAGGAGCTGTTCACCAGTTGCGCCGCAGAAATCGTCGGCACCCTGCGTGACAAGGGCTTCGAAGTATTTCTCGACCTGAAATTCCACGATATCCCCAACACCACTGCGATGGCGGTCAAGGCTGCTGCCGAAATGGGCGTGTGGATGGTCAACGTCCATTGTTCCGGTGGCCTGCGCATGATGGCCGCGTGCCGTGAAGTGCTGGAGCAACGCAGCGGTCCCAAGCCGTTGTTGATCGGTGTGACCGTGCTGACCAGCATGGAGCGTGAAGACCTGGCCGGCATTGGCCTGGATATCGAGCCTCAGGAACAGGTGTTGCGCCTGGCGGCCCTGGCGCAGAAGGCCGGCCTCGATGGTTTGGTCTGCTCGGCGCTGGAAGCCCAGGCGTTGAAGACCGCCCATCCGGCGCTGCAATTGGTGACTCCGGGGATTCGTCCAGCGGGCAGCGCCCAGGACGACCAGCGTCGTATCCTGACCCCGCGCCAGGCGTTGGATGCTGGTTCCGATTATCTGGTGATCGGTCGCCCGATCAGCCAGGCGGCTGAACCGGCCAAGGCGTTGGCGGCGGTGGTCGCCGAAATCGCTTGATGCCCTTGGGCTAAAAATGTAGGAGCTGGCGTGCCTGCGATAGCATCACCTCGGGGCTACTGAAAAAACCGAGGCGTCTGCATCGCAGGCAAGCCAGCTCCCACATTGGTTTGTGGTGTGTCAGTTGACCTTCAGCACCAACTTGCCAAAGTTCTCGCCGTTGAACAGCTTCATCAGCGTCTCCGGGAATGTCTCCAGTCCTTCGACAATATCTTCCTTGCTCTTGAGCTTGCCCTGGGCCATCCAGCCGGCCATTTCCTGCCCGGCCGCGGCAAAGTTCGCCGCATGATCCATCACCACAAAGCCTTCCATGCGCGCCCGATTGACCAGCAGTGACAAGTAGTTGGCCGGGCCCTTCACGGCTTCCTTGTTGTTGTACTGGCTGATGGCTCCACAGATCACCACCCGCGCTTTCAACGCGAGGCGGCTGAGCACGGCGTCGAGGATATCGCCGCCGACGTTATCGAAATACACATCCACGCCTTTCGGGCATTCGCGCTTGAGGGCCGCCGGCACGTCTTCGCTCTTGTAGTCGATGGCCGCGTCGAACCCCAGTTCATCCACCAGAAACTTGCACTTGTCGGCGCCACCGGCAATTCCCACCACACGGCAGCCCTTGATCTTGGCGATCTGCCCGGCAATGCTACCCACCGCACCGGCGGCGCCGGAGATCACCACGGTATCGCCAGCCTTGGGCGCGCCGGTGTCGAGCAGGGCGAAGTAGGCGGTCATGCCGGTCATGCCCAGTGCCGACAGATAACGCGGCAGTGGTGCCAATTTCGGATCGACCTTGTAGAAACCACGCGGCTCGCCGAGGAAGTAATCCTGCACGCCCAGGGCACCATTGACGTAATCGCCGATCGCGAACTTCGGGTTGTTCGAGGCGATGACCTGGCCTACGCCCAGTGCACGCATGACTTCGCCGATGGCTACCGGCGGGATGTAGGACTTGCCTTCATTCATCCAGCCACGCATGGCCGGGTCGAGGGACAGGTATTCGTTGTGCACCAGCACCTGGCCGTCTGCCAGGTTGCCCACCGGCACTTCCTGATAGGTGAAGGTGTCCCGCGTGGCCGCGCCGACCGGGCGTTTGGCAAGCAGGAATTGGCGGTTGGTCTGGGCAGTCATGGCAAGGACTCTGGGTAAATGGACCTCAAGTGATAGACCTTCCAGGCCATGGGAGCAAGCTCGGCCGATCACTGCGAATGCCCGCCGATAGGCTGGGTTGATAGTGAGCCCGGCAGGCTTATCACTGCCACGCATGGGCGTCCAACCGGCCCTCTGATAGTGCTGACGCGCAGCGCTGGCTCCTGGCTATGCTGGGTCCAAAGGCATTCATCCAAGGATAATAAGCATGAGCATGACGTTTTCCGGCCAGGTTGCCCTGGTCACCGGCGCCGCCAACGGCATTGGCCGCGCCACGGCGCTGGCATTTGCCCAGGAAGGCTTGAAAGTGGTGGTCGCCGACCTGGATGTGGCGGGTGGCGAAGGTACGGTCGCGTTGATCCGTGAGGCAGGCGGCGAAGCGGTGTTCGTGCGCTGCAACGTCACCCTGGAGGCGGATGTACAACAACTGATGCAGCAGGTGTTGCACAGCTATGGTCGCCTGGACTATGCGTTCAACAACGCCGGCATCGAGATTGAACAGGGCAAGCTGGCTGACGGCACCCTGGACGAGTTCGACGCCATCATGGGCGTCAACGTCAAGGGCGTGTGGTTGTGCATGAAGTATCAGTTGCCGTTGCTGCTGGCCCAGGGCGGTGGGGCGATCGTCAACACTGCATCGGTGGCCGGGTTGGGGGCTGCGCCGAAGATGAGCATTTATGCAGCGTCCAAGCATGCGGTAATCGGCCTGACCAAGTCGGCGGCCATCGAATATGCGAAAAAGAAAATCCGCGTCAACGCGGTGTGCCCGGCGGTGATTGATACGGACATGTTCCGCCGTGCCTATGAAGCCGATCCGCGCAAGGCCGAATTTGCCGCCGCCATGCATCCGGTCGGGCGTATTGGGACTGTCGGTGAGATTGCCAGCGCGGTGCTCTATCTGTGCAGCGATGGCGCTGCGTTCACCACCGGTCATGCGTTGGCCGTAGATGGTGGTGCGACGGCTATTTAGGACCTGCTGCCCTGCGCCACTGAGAAAGTGATTTCGAGTGCTGTGGGGCGTTTCCGTAGGTGGCAAGATGCCCTGGCTCATTATGTTTCAATAGGTAAATATCTCAATAAAATCAATGATTTAATAAAAATATGAACGGGGTGATCCTGACCTTCTGTGCTTAACTGTTTTGAGTTAAATGCCAAACAGTAGAAGGGGGTGGCTCATGGATTTAGGGATCAATCGACAAGCCCTTGTGCCGGTGGTTCAGCAAATTGTCAGCGCCATTGCCGCGTGGATTCGGGAGAGCGGGGTCAGCCCTGGAACGCGCCTGCCTTCCATCCGGCAACTGGCCCATGCCAACCTGCTCAGTCAATCCAGTGTGATCGAGGCCCTTGAACGCATGGTGGCCGAAGGGGTGTTGGCTTCAAGAGCCGGCTCGGGGTTTGTGATCGCGGCACAGCCGGTTGCCAGTAGCTCACTGGCTGAGTGCCAGTGGTATGAGGGCGCGGAGCGCAGGTGGGGGGCCTTTACCGATAACCAGTTGGGCGAATTGAAGCTGGGGTGCGGTTGGCTGCCGGACTCCTGGCGTGAAGCGGATGACATCAGCTACGCGATTCGCGAAATCAGCCGCACCGATACCGCAGGGGTTTTCAACTACAGCACGCCCCTGGGGTTGCCGGTGTTGCGTGAACAGTTGCACAAACGCCTGGCCCAGATTCAGGTCGCCAGCAGCGCCGAACGGATCCTCACCACCCACGGTGCCAGCCATGCCCAGGACTTGTTGATACGCACCTTGCTCAAGGCCGGCGACACGGTGGTGGTTGAAACGCCTGGCTACGGCAACCTGTATCGTCAGTTGGCTTTCCATGGTGTCAGGTTGCTGGAGGTCCCCAGGACCCGCAGCGGCCCGGATATTCAAACCCTGGAAACGCTTTTGGTCAGCCACCACCCCAAGTGCCTGTTCATCAACAGCCTCTACCACAACCCGACGGGCACCAGCCTTTCACGCGGGGTGGCCGAACGCCTGTTGCACTTGGCCAGCGCCCACGACTTCCTGATTGTCGAGGAAGATGTCTATGGCGACCTGCAACATGCTTCCTGTATCCGGCTGGCGGCGCTGGCCCATGATGATCGGGTCATCTATGTTTCAAGCTTTTCCAAGACCCTGAGCAGCGCCCTGCGGGTCGGCTATCTGACCGCCAGCACGGCGCTTATCAGCCAGGTGCTCAAGCTCAAGACCTTGACGGGCATGGGCACCTCACGCTTCGCCGAAGCCATGGTGGCCAGCCTCTTGGCCAACGGCACCTACCGCAAATGGGTGCAACGCCTGCGCCGACGGTTGAGCGCGGAGATGACGAAAACCTTGCAGGTGCTGGAGGACGAAGAGTGGGAAGTCTTTGCAGTGCCAGCGGGCGGCATGTTTATTTGGGCGCGCCCAGGGCCAGGGGGGGGCTCAAGGTTGCACGCACGGGCCCGACAGCTTGGGGTCTTGCTGTCTTCCGGGGAGCTGTTCAGCCCGACTGGCGAGCATGCTGACTGGCTACGGATCAATGTGGCCTACGCCTGCGATCATCGGGCCTTGGCGTTGTTCAAGGCCATGGGGCCTGCTGGATCGACCTCCACCATTCTGAAAACGACGGGTATGTAGCTTTTTGCCATTATTGTGCTGGCAATGACTTGTGCTCCGGGGGGTGTCGTTGCGAATCTCGTTGCATGCAAACCCGGCCTGCCGGGATTCGCCACGCCAAGAGGGTTAAGCGTAATGATTTCGGCCGTGCAACGACGATTTGCCAACCTTGGGCTGGCCCGGAAACTGGCGCTGGGGTTTGCCCTGGTCTTGCTGTTGACTGCCTTGGTGGCGGCGGTTGGCGTGTGGTCCCTGCAAAGCGTTGGCCAGCGTTTTGTGGGGCTCAAGGGTATGTCCTCGCTCAATCAGGGGCTGCTGAACGTGCGCTTGATCGAGCAGGAGTATGCGTTGCGCACCGATGCCAAGTCGGTCGAGATCCTGCATGAACGGGTCGACAGCCTGGTGGCCGAAGCCCTGGCACTCGACATGACCGAGGTCGAGCAGGCGTTGGGTGCCTATCGCAAGGCGTTTGACGAGTTTGTCGAGCTGACCCAGGCCAAGGACCTGGCACTGGAAATGGCCAGTTGGTCGGTGTCCAGCGTCGCCAATAACCTTGATGTCTTGCAGGCCGGCCTGGCCGACGACGGGGCCTATGGTCTCAAGGAAAGCCAGGGCAGGGAGGGCGGCGAGTTTATCGAGCAGGCCGGGCAGGTGGGGCAGGTCTCGCGCCTGATGTTGCAAGCCATGAATGAAGCGCGGGTGCGCCTAGATCAAAGCCGCAAGGGTGATGAGGACAGTGCCGGGCAAGGCCGCATCGAGCAGGCTGACCAGGCCCTGGCCCAGGCCGAGCAACTGAAGACCCTGGTCAAGGACCCTGGCTATCAGACCGTGCTCAATGAGGTGGTTGGGCATATCGGCGCCTTCAGCGAAAAACTCACCGAATACACCGGCCTGCTGGCCCAGGAGAAAATCGTCTACCAGCAGTTGCATGAGCGGGCGGCGCAGGTGGTGTCACAGGTCAACCAGGCCTATGCGGCGCAGGACCAGTCGATGCAGGCGCAGTTGGCCAAGAGCAGCCTGCTGATCATTGTTTCATCGGCCCTGGCCTTGTTGGTGGGGGTGATTGCGGCGTGGGTGATTACCCGCTTGATCGTCATGCCGCTGCGCAGCGTGATTGCCGTGGCCCGGCAGATTGCCGCAGGGGATCTCAGCGGGCGCATGGAGGTGAGCCGACAGGACGAGATGGGCCAATTGATGCAGGCGATGCAGCAGATGGGCGGTGGGCTGAGCAGCATGGTCAGCGGGTTGCAGGCTGGGATTGAGCAGTTGGCCAGCTCGGCCCAGTCGTTGTCCAGCGTGACCGAGCAGACGAATATCGAAGTCAGCAGCCAGAAAGAAGAGACCGAGCAAGTCGCCACCGCCATGAACCAGATGGCCGCCACGGTGCACGATGTGGCTCGCAATGCCGAGCAGGCCGCGCAAGCGGCACAGACCGCCGACGATAAAGTCGACAGCGGCCAGCAGGTGGTACGCCAGAGCTTGCAGCGCATCGAGTTGCTGGCCAGTTCGGCGACATCCGCCAGCACCAGCATCGAGAGCCTGAGTGCCGAGATCCAGAACATCGGCAGCGTGTTGGAGGTGATCAAAAGCGTCGCCGAGCAGACCAACCTGTTGGCGCTCAACGCGGCCATCGAGGCGGCACGCGCTGGCGAGCAGGGGCGAGGTTTCGCGGTGGTCGCCGATGAAGTGCGCGCATTGGCCAGGCGCACCCAGCAATCGACGGAGGAAATCGAACGTCTGGTCAGCACCTTGCGCAGTGCTGCGCAGTCTTCAGTGCGGGATATCCAGCACAGCGGCGAGTTGGTGAAGCTGGCCGTCAGCGATGTCCTGGAAACCGAAAGCGCCTTGGGCAGTATTGCGGTGGCGGTCTCGCAGATTCAGCAGATGAACCAACAGATCGCGGCGGCGGCCGAGCAGCAGAGTTCGGTGGCCGAAGAGATCAACCGTAGCGTCACCAGCATTCGCACGAGTGCCGATCAATCGGCGCTGAGCATGCAGGGCAACGCTGCATCGAGTGTCGAACTGGCGCAGTTGGGCGCGCAGCTCAAGGGGATGGTGGGGCACTTTCGCCTGTGATCAGGTGTGAGTGGCCAGGAAGGTCAGCAGCGCCCCGTTGACGAACTCGGGGTTTTCCCTGCTGGAGATATGCCCGGCGTCCGGGATCAACACCCATGGGCAGCCGATCAGTCCGGCCATTTCCTTGGTTTCTGCAGGTGGGCGCGGCTGGTCCTCGTTGCCGCACATCACCAGCGTGGTGTCGGCAGGCAGGCGGCACAACTCTTCCAGCGCATCCTCGCGACCGAAGATCAGGCGGCCCAGGGGAACAATGCTGTCGAGTAGGCGCTCCCTGGGGAATTCGCGCAGGGACTGACGGAAGTCCTGATACAGCGCGCAGGTGGGGTCGATGCCGGGGCGAAAGAAGATCGGCACGATGATATCCAGCAGCGGCTCGGGGATAGCGCCTGCGGCCTCGATTGCATTGAGCAGGGCGAAGTATTTTTCGCGGGTCGCGTCGGGCTCTGCGCCCAGGTAAGTGTCCATCAGCACCAGGCTGTTGATCCGCTCGGGTGCCAGTAGCGCCAGCGGGGCGCCCCACATGCCGCCTACCGATAAACCGACCAGGTTGGCCTTGGCGATGTCCAGGTGGTCCAGCAGTGACAGCATCTGGCGCGCCAGATCGTTCATGGAGCGGGTCTGGGATGGCAGTGGCCCGGATTTACCGTGGCCCCACAACTCGGGAACAATCACCCGGTAGTGTTGTGACAGGGCTTCGATCTGCGGCGCCCACATCTGGTGGTCCCACAGGTAGCTCTGCCCAAGCAGGACCACCGGGCCGCAGCCTTGGTCCACGTAGTGCAAGGGTTGATCATCAATGACGACGACTGGCATGAAGGCCTCTTTCGTTAAAGGAATGAAGTGCACTTTTGTACGCGGGTTTTAGCTGAGAAGGGTAGAGGCAGGATGATAGCTTCGGGTGCAAAACATGCACCCGATGTTTCAAGGGAAGAGGGGATCAATCGTAGATGACTTTCTTTTTCCATTCGGCATCCGCGTCATCGGCTTTCAAGCCTTCGGTCAGCTCATTGACCTCTTCTGCGGTTTGCTGGCTGTTGGTCAGCACCATGGAATTGGCGCGTGCCAATTGTTTCTCCAGGAGTTGCAAGTGCTGGCTGTAGGTCGCCGGTTCAGGCTGCTTGCGCAGGTACTGCACGCCGCGTTCGAACGCCAGGCGTGCCTGGCCGGGTTGTGCCTGTTGCAGGGCGTGCTGGCCCAGATTGTTGAAAAACTCGATATGCAGCAGCACCAGCAGGTGGCGGATTTCACGGATCCAGTGCTTGGCCTCATTAGTCGGCAAAAAGCCGTCCTGGGCGGCACGGGTGACTTGACCGTGCAGCGCTTCCAATAAGAAGCGCACATCCTTGGCCTTGGCTTCGGTCTGGATCGGCCCCGGCGGGTTGTTCACCGGAATCGATTCGCCCTGGCCAACCAGTGCTTCCAGTTCGGCAATACGCGCCTTGATGGTTGCGCTGGATTTGTTGAGGTGGAGCATGCGTTGGTTGACGTTCAGTTCCAGGCGGGTCAGCAGCAGTTTGAGCTGCGGTGTCATCAATTGACCGGGGAACGTCTCGGTGATCTCGCCGCAGCGCCGCAGCCGGTCGTTGAGTTCAATCTGGGCCCGGGCCTTTTCCAGTTTGTTGTTTTCCACCACATGGTTCATGTAGCCAATGGCGATCAGTATTACGATCCCGGCTATTACCAGCAGGGTGATCATGAGTGGTGTCACCGGTGTGACCTCTTTATGGGATGTGCGTTGAAGTGTAGTGATTGGCGCATGCGGCGGATAGGACTCTTCGACGAGATGAGTCAGTGCTTTCCTCTATATAGATAGGCTTTGTCTGAGTAGATGCACATTGCCATCATTTGCCGGCGGGGACTATAACGTCTTGTCGGGCGCCAGAATATAGGCGTCAAAGCCTGGACAGCGAGAAACCCTGACGGTGCTTGTAAAGCAGGGCGAAGTCATTGATTTAAATAAATTTATCCTTGGGGGTTGACGACCTTTCAATCCATCCATAGAATGCGCGCCACTTACAGCGTAAAGCACACAGCGAAACGCGGTAGGGAGTGAATGTTGTACGTGTGTCCCCTTCGTCTAGTGGCCTAGGACACCGCCCTTTCACGGCGGTAACAGGGGTTCGAGTCCCCTAGGGGACGCCATTGCGGGAATAGCTCAGTTGGTAGAGCACGACCTTGCCAAGGTCGGGGTCGCGAGTTCGAGTCTCGTTTCCCGCTCCATTTTTAAACAGTGTGGCTTTCGGGCGGCACTGAGTGAAACCAGGACCAAGTCTTCGGACAAGGCCTCTGGGCACTGGAATACACACCATGTGTTTCAGTTAGCGTGTCCCCTTCGTCTAGTGGCCTAGGACACCGCCCTTTCACGGCGGTAACAGGGGTTCGAGTCCCCTAGGGGACGCCATTTGCGGGAATAGCTCAGTTGGTAGAGCACGACCTTGCCAAGGTCGGGGTCGCGAGTTCGAGTCTCGTTTCCCGCTCCATATTCAACAAAAACGCCGATCAGTGATGATCGGCGTTTTTGTTTGTCTGCGATTTAAGCTGGCCAATGGTTCGATAAGCCCGAATGAGCCTCTGACTCATGGGAGGCCGCATCTCACTGGTGAGTATTCTCATGGAGTCGCTCGGGGGTGGATTATGACTGGCCGTAAGTGCGATCACTTTAACGTGGCGGCTTGCGGGTCTATCGCGTCATAACAGCCAATGGGAAGTGTCATGAAAAATGTTAGCGAATTGATCGAAAGCCGAATCTCAGCGAATGCGTTCGATACGAGCCGTCGGCTCTCGGATGAGCAAATCGAAGAGTTGGTTCGTCTCGCCACGCTGGCCCCTTCATCATTCAATGCGCAAAACTGGAAAGTGATTGCAGTGCGCACGGCCGAGGCCAAGCAACGCTTGAAAAAAGTTGCTTATGAGCAGCCCAAAATCGCCGATGCGGCCGTTACCTTTATCATCTGCGGAACGCTGGCCCCACACAAAGGCTTGCCGGATGCTCTGCTGCCATCGGTTGAACAAGGCATTATCGAGCGTTCGGTTTTCGACACTTGGGTTGCCATGGCCAATGGGATGTACGAAGGCAATGAGGTGTTCCAGCGTGATGAAGCCATTCGCTCGGCATCACTGTGTGCAATGACCTTGATGCTGGCAGCACAAGGGCAAGGGCTGGCTTCAGGCCCGATGATCGGCTTTGACCCGGCCGGAGTTGCCCGTGAGTTCCAACTGGCCTCGTCCGAGGTGCCTGTGATGCTGATTGCTGTCGGCTATGCACTGGCTGAAAACTGGCCACAAAAACCGCGCAAGACCCTCAAGCAAGTACTGACTCTGGTCTAACAGCCAACACGCTCACGGGTTGTAGATTCAGCCTGTGGGTGTGTGACGGGTGACGGTTTAGCCAAAGAAGGGCACCAGTGCTGCAAATACTCCTGGCAGAAGTCCAGGTAGACGCGCACCAGTCGCGAAGGGTGACGGTGAGACTGATAGAGCAAATGCACAGGGTTTTCTGGCATTGGGTAGTTGTCCAGCACTGACCGCAGGCTGCCTTCTTTAATGGCCTGTACCGCCAGAAAGGGGGGGAGTTCGGTAATACAGTCGCCATTGAGTGCGCAGTTGCGCAGGTGCAGGTAGTTGTTTGTCGTAACGATGGCTGCAGGTTCGAGAGTCTGGTTACCCAGGGTCCACTGGCTGCGCATGCTGGAGTCTTTTGACCAGGTTGCACAAGGAAACCTGAGCAGGTCATCAGGTATATGAGGTTCGCCCAGGCGCTCAAGCAGGGCTGGACTGGCAACGAGTTGATGTCGATAGCTGATCATATAGCGTGCAATCAACGTATCTTGTTCAATGGCGCCAACGCGAAGCGCTACATCAATACCTTCGGCAATAAGGTCCATGCGTTGCTCCGTAAAGTAAACCGCAAGCTCTATTTGCGGATAACGCCGTTGGAAGTCGCGCAGCAATTGCCCCCAGGGTTCAAATGCGACGGGAAGTGCCACTCTCAGGCGGCCCCTGAGTGCGTCCTGATCACTTATCAGTGCTGATTTACCTTGCGCAAAGGCTTCTATGCCACGGCTTGCATACTCATAGAGTTTCTCTCCAGCCTGAGTCAACCTTGTGCCCCGCATAGAGCGCTGCAGGAGTTGCACGTTCAATTCATGTTCCAACTCACGAATGCGTCGACTCAAGGTTTGCAGTGGAATGTCCAGATGGATGGCGGCAGCTGACAGGCTTCCCATCTGGGCGACAGCCACGAACATTTGTATCGCGTTGAGATCCATCGTCACCTCTCTTGTCGTTATCTGAGGTCTTGACCATGGCAGATGTTGATCGTTGCATCGCTCTGGTTGAAAAACATCAATACCTTTTGGCTTGCCATTTAGTCCTGCCCGTAGGGGCGGGCAGTTACATAAGGCGCTTTACATGCTGCAGGGCGAAGTTCAGGTAGGTTCGCACGAGGTTGGATGGGTGCCGGTGCGATGGGTAAAGCAGATTGATCTCCATTTCCGGGAAGGGGTGTTTTTCCAGGAGCACGACTAATTGCTTGTTCCTTATCGCCTCCATGGCCATGAACGGCGGTAACTCGGTTACCAGGTCCCCGGCCAGCGCTCGGGTGCGTAAATGAGCATAATCGTTGGTTGCTATTATGGGATCTGGCTTGAATGCCTCTTTGCCGAGTTGCCAGGTAGTTGTAGCGTCCTGGCTCCAGGCACCGCAGGGATAGTTGTGTAAGTCCGCGACTTTATCGGGCATGCCTGAACGCGCCAGCAGAGCGGGAGATGCGACGAGGATGTGGCGATAGGCCAACATCCGGCGAGCCACCATGGAGTCATGGGTAATAGGACCGATGCGCATGACCACATCAATGCCATCCTCGATCATGTCAATCCGCCTGTCGCTGGTATAGACCTGCAACTGGATGTTTGGATAGCACTGCTGAAACGCCGACAACACCTCCCACCAGGGCTCCAGCGACGGAGGAAGCGAAAGCCGTAAACGCCCCCTGAGTTGTGCCTGGTCGCTGATCAGGGCCCGTTCGCCATCGACCAGCATTTCCAGCCCTCGGCTGGCGTGTTCGTATAGCCGTGTGCCCGCGTCGGTGAGGCGCGTGCCATGGACCGAGCGCTCCAGCAACTGCACTTGCAATACACGTTCTAGTTCCCGGATTCGCCGACTGAGTGTTGCGAGCGGCATTTCCAGGCGCTCGGCCGCGGCCGTGAAGCTGCCACATTTGGCAGTGGCGACAAACATTCGAATGGCATTAAGGTCCATGGTGCTACTTCTATTTTGTGAATGCAGTCTTGACCGTGAAGACGTTGTTTGTTGTGACGCAGTTAAAGGCTGTGCCAAGAGGGAAGGGTTGAAGGAGCGGGGTGTGAAGGTGGATTCGCACCCCGTTAGTACACTTTTAAGCTGTTCGAAATTAACCTTCGCCCTGTATGGGATCAGTGTTAAACGTATACAAGACGATCTTCCAACCTTGGCTGGTTTTGTTGAGCACGAAAACTTCGCGGTTCAGGTCAATGACAGGCTTGCCATTCTCCATAACGGTCGCACCTTTATGATGATGTGTACGGATGACCGCCGCATCGCCATACAGGTTGATTGCGTCATAGGCGAAGACGGTTTTGAATTTGGCTATTTTAAATAACGCATCATAGCCTTCGGTCTTTTGCTGGGCAGTCGTATAGGTAGGCTTGTTATTCCATTCTGCAACGCTGTCGGGGGCAAACAAACTTACTATTTTCTTGGTATTGCCTTCGTTCAGGGCTTGCTCATATTGGCGGACCACATTGTAGGCTTCTTGTTGCACGCTCTTTATTTGCGGATCACTGGAGTACGGCAGTGCATCATTGCCTTCTGCCGCGGTTGCGCTGGCGACGGTGAAGAAGGTAAAGGCGCTGGTCATGGCCAATGTAAGAAACTGGGTGCGAATCAGATTTGTTGTTTTCATGCATTCCCTCTACAGGTATTTCGTGTGGCATTGATTACGAAGTTGTAATGTAGGCATCGGTCAATGCACTACTGGCCGCCAGTGGCAAACAGTGATTGTCATGTCGCTGGTGTCAGTATCCTGCCTTACTTTTATCCCAGGATGAACTGTCAGGGATGATAGGGAGCCATCTATAAATGAGAGGATGTTATTTTGCAGCGAGAAAGTGCTTGCGCTTCAATGCTGTTTCTCTTGGAAGGTCCTGTGCTGTTTTGTTTAAAGTGTTCGGGTTTTATTGCCTTTCATATATGGGAGTCGGCATCTCATTTCGGGGGGTTAACACTCAGTGTCGATTGCTGGATATTGAATTTAGATAGCGCCGGGCAAGTCATTGACTGAGGTGAGATGATGAAAGGTAAAATTGTTCTTGAAGAACACGTAAGTTCTGAGTTGAACAACAGTGTGTGGGACTCTTCGGGCGAGGCTGCCAGGAATGGTCAGGCTTATATGGATGACGTTGAATGGCGCTTGCTCGACAGTGACCGTCGAGTTGAGGAAATGGATGAGAACGCTATTGATATCTCAATCGTCTCCCTAACGTCGCCTGGCGCTCAGGGCCTACTCGATACTAAAAAATCTATCGATTTTGCCAGGCAAACCAATGACTACATTCGCGAACGCTTTGTGGACAAGCATCCCTCGCGTTTAAAAGCATTTGCCACTGTAGCGCTTCAGTCACCGGCTGCTGCGGCTGACGAGTTGGAGCGTGCGGTCAAGGATTTGGGGTTTGTCGGTGCATTGATCAACGGTTACACCAATATAGGCAATGTCGACAGCGCCCAATACCTGGATGAGTCGCCTGTCTGGGAGTTTTGGGAGCGTGTAGCGGCGTTGAATGTTCCCGTCTACCTGCACCCTCGTGAACCGTTGCCCAGCCAGCGCCGTATCTATGAAGGCTATCCATCTCTTGTCGGTTCAGCCTGGGGGTTTGCCCATGAAACGGCCACCCACGCGATTCGTTTGATGCTCAGTGGGCTTTTCGACAAGTATCCCAACCTCACTGTCATTCTCGGGCATTTGGGTGAAGGTTTACCGTTGATGCTGCCACGGTTGCAGCATCGTCTGAGCATGCAGCGTGAGGGTGTGGGGCTTGGCAATGCCAAACAATCAGTCGGGCATTATTTATCGAACAACTTTTATTTAACCACGGCAGGGCACTTTCATACGAAAGGCTTGCTGGACTCCATCAGTGAAATTGGCGTAGACCGCATGCTATTCTCCGCTGATTACCCCTATGAAAGCATGAAGACCGCCAGCACATGGTTTGATAATGCGCTGATCAGTGATAACGACCGTATGAAAATCGGTCGTGAGAATGCGCTCAAATTATTTTCGTTGTAAATAATCACTGTGTTGTCGCGGGCTGGAAGTTATCTCGGCCCGCTGCTGGAGGTTTTTCGGTGTTGAGAATATTGGCTCTTAAGAATACGCGCCTCTGGATATTAGTGGTTGCGTTGTCTGGCGCTTCGATATCGATGGTCAGTGCTGACTCATCCAGAGCTGATAGCCGTACAGAAGTGAATGCTGCACAACAGGCGATCACACAGTTGATTGATCAGTTTGTTGCGAGTTGGAATCTGCATGATGCCAAAAAGCTCAGCGAGCTTTTTGCTGTAGACGGAGATTTTATCGGTATTACCGGAAGCAAATGGGATAGCCCGGCAAAGATTTACCAAGTTCACAGTGAATTATTCAAGGGGCGTTATGACAAGAGCGTCTATGCCATCAGCGGTGTTCCGCAAATCAATCTTGTCGGCCCGGATGTAGCGATTGTGCACTGGCGCTGGAGCATCAAAGATGTTCGAGACGACAGCGGCAAAGTAATGCCTCCCTATTCGGGGATATTTACCTGGGTCCTGGTGAGGAATAATTCGAATTGGAAAGTGCGCTCGGCACAAAACAATACCATTACCCAGTCTTAGTAATTGAACAGGAGAATTAATATGACCAATACTCTTGGCACTATAAACGTGGTTATCGTCGGTGGTGGCTCCGCCGGTGCGGTACTTGCCCGTCGCTTGAGTGAAAGCAACGGGCGCCAAGTAGTCCTGCTCGAAGCTGGGCATAGTTATACCTCCAGCAACTATCCCGAGATCATCGCCAAGAGCGATATTGTCGGTGCCAATGGCAACCCCGAGTTTGAATGGGGATACAAGACCCAGCCCGGCTACATCGACCATCCTATCGGTGCCGTGCGCGGCAAGGTGCTGGGAGGCAGTTCGGGTGTCAATGGTGCTGTAGCGATTCGTGCCCGGGAGGCTGATTTCCAGCGCTGGAATCTGCCTGGCTGGAGCTTCGAGCAAATGCTGCCCTGGTTCAAAAAACTGGAAACCCACAGCGGCGGCGAGAGTGCCTTGCATGGTCATGACGGGCCGCTTCCCGTGCATCAATTGAGCCGCGCGGATGTGACCCCCATGCAGCGTGCTTTTATCGACGCTACGGTGGCCAATGGTTTCAAGGTGATCGAGGACTTTGACGGGCCGCAGGCCGACGGAGTCGGGCCATATCCGATGAACGTGGTCAACGGCGTGCGCGTCAATACGGGCATGGCCTATCTGACAGACCCCGTCCGCTCGCGCCGCAACCTGCATATTCGTCCCGACACGTTGGTGGATAAGGTGTTGTTCGATGGCAAGCAGGCCACGGGGGTGCAACTGGCCAATGGCGAAAAGCGGCTCTTCGCATTTAAGGGTGTAGCTGATTTCTAAACCCTCCTGACTTCAGCAAGCACCTGGCTATGTAATTGGTTAAATTTCTAAAGCCCAAGGCGGTACCTCGTAAGTGCTCAAGTCGCCCGTTG
>NZ_MNPU01000056.1 GCF_001983165.1 Pseudomonas gessardii
TTGGCTGGCTGAAGGAGAACCGTCGCATCGTGACGCGCTTCGACAAGCTCGCAACAAGTTTTGCGGCGATGGTCTCATTGGCCTGCGCTATGCGGTGCTTGCGACAATACTTTACGTACAGAGCCTAGCACCTGATGATGCGACCCGACGCTAAAGTCGAAAAGTCTATCGCTACCCCAAACCTTTGGACTTTCGAAAGTATATCGACGGCCTTTGCGCGTTGGTCGAGCTCGACATAAAAGCAGCGGCGTTCGATCTCGTACTTTTCGTCCTTCTCAACAAATCCCGCAACCGCGTGAAGATTTTGTATTGGGAACGCAGCGGCTTTTGCCTTTGGCTCAAGCGCCTTGAGCCCGAACGTTTCAAGACTTCACCCGACCTCAGCGAAGGGTATCCGCTCCATGCCCCCCACATTCAAAGCCGCCATCTGATGCCCGAAGCTATGCTCCCGATTTCTCTACCTTTGGCACATAATTAGCCCACTTCCTATTTGCTGGCACAAGAATGGTATGCGCTCCATAAACCCCACCTACCGCATGCCCTAGGATATGGAATCAGGTACCCGAGTTGGAGACATGCTCCGCTTGAGTTCTCGCCTCAAATAGCCGATCGGCTATTTGTCGGCCTCGTTCCATCCCTTCCGGCGTCAACCAGATGGATTTGCTCTTGTTTACCGGATCACGGATGAATCCATGCTCATGCAATCGGTTCGTGATCTCGAAATCGTACCAAGTATTGCCATTATCCGCACTGAAGGTTACCAACAGGGCAAGAACGGCTTCTTCAATCAAGGTTTCGTCGTATTTCATGATCGTTGCTCCACTCGTACTCTTTAACTTCCCGTAAGCCCTGTCAGTCATCAAGATGGATAGCGTATTTAACTACGCGATACCGGCGAACAGTTCCATGGCAGCAAGGCTTCGTAATCCTCAACCGACGAAGCCATCGGCAGATATTCAAGTGCGTGGCGTAGCCACGCATAGGGCTCTTGATCGTTGGCTTTGGCAGTCTCGACCAAGCTGTACAGTTGAGCACTGGCCGTCGCGCCTTTGGGCGTGTCACTGAACAACCAGTTCTTCCTTCCGATCACGAAGGGCCTGATGGCTCGTTCGGCTGAGTTGTTGTGTACGCCCTGACAAGGCGTATGAGTTCAGTGGGTGCGAATCCCACCCGGCTACTGTCGCTCCGGCCGGAAGCACTTTGGAGCAGTTCAGGAGGCAACGAATGGGCTGAAGTATCTGAAGAAAAGGCTTCTTTAGGAAGTCAGTGACTGTGCAGGCCGTAGCGCGCAGCGAACACCGAGCAGGCCCCGAAAATGCCTTGCGGTAGCCGACCCGCCATAATAACGGGGAAGGTTGATAGTGCTGAGGGATCGAGCGTCAGACGAACTTGGCACTGCCGCCGGGGTAGTGGTGATGGCATGTACAGAAGAGAACTCATACGAAACAGGGGAAGCCTGCCAGGGTGAAGTGGCCATTAGACACGGCCATACAAACAGTGCGCCCGTGAGGGAGGGCGCTGGCTCGGACAGGTGGCGGATGGGCTCGTAGTACCGTTGAGGCCGGGTAATGCCGGAGTAGGAAAGGAGCCCTGGTTCAAGAGAGGAGTACAAAGTGGTAAGAACGATGGGATTGGCTCCAAGCCTATTAACCCAGGTGAGAAATCGCGTTCGGAAACTACAGCGTGCCCTGTATGTGAAAGCTAAGACAGAGCCAGACTTTCGCTTCTACAGCCTGTGGGACAAAGTCTATCGAATCGATGTATTGGTCATCGCCTACCAACGTTGCCGCGCAAACCGGGGCAGCCACGGTGTGGATGGTCAGCGATTCGAAGACATTGAAAACACAGGACCTATGGAGTGGTTGGCTCAGCTACGCGAGGAGTTGAAGTCGGGTGGATATCGACCTCAGCCCCTGCGGCGGGTATGGATTCCCAAAAAGAACGGCAAACTTCGTTCCTTGGGAATTCCCTGCATTCGAGACCGCGTTGTTCAAATGGCCGTCAATCTCACACTCCAAGCGATTTTCGAAGCGGACATGCAGCCGGCGCAGTATGGCTTTAGACCTCGTCGAGATGCCAAGGAAGCTGTGAGGCAGGTGCACCATTACACCGCGAGGGTTGGGCTGAGAGACGTTGTCGATACGGATCTTCGTGACTATTTCAATACCATTCCACACGGGCCTTTGATGAAGTGCCTGGCCCGCCGTATCTCGGATGGCAGGGTGTTGCGGCTGATCAAGCAATGGCTTGAGGTGGCCGTTATCGAACTCATTGACGGTAAGCTTCGACGCACCAACGAAGCCAAGCACACGCACCGTGGTAGCGCCCAAGGATCGGTGATTTCGCCGCTGTTGGCCAATGTGTACTTCAGGCGCTTCATTCTGGCCTGGGAAAAATTTGGCTACGCCAAACGTCTGCATGCAAAGATTGTGAATTACGCGGACGATATGGTGATCTGCTGCCGCCCCGGCAGTGGAGAGCAGGCAATGGCACTGATGAGTGGCTTGATGGCGCGGCTGGGGCTGAGCGTCAATGAAGAGAAAACGGCGCTGGTGAAACTCTCGGAAAAGTCACTCGATTTTCTGGGGTACAACCTGGGCAGGCAATACGACCGTCATGGGAAAACCTATATCGGCACTCAACCTTCGAAAGGGGCGATGAAGTCGATTATTGGAAAAATCCATGACGAAACGGCGATTAGTATGACGTGGGACGCGGTAGAGCACCGGATAGCCGAACTCAACTCGATCCTTCGAGGCTGGGCTGGCTACTTCGACCAAGGGCCTGTGCTCAAGCACTATCGAATCCTGCAACGCTATACCGAGCGCCGTATCCGACGCTGGTTGGTCAAGAAGCATAAGCGACGAGGCCGTTCTGGGTACCATCTATACCCGGATGCGTTTCTATACGGAAAGCTAGGCCTCCATCAGTTGCCTACGCGAATGGCCGATGTGTCGAGTGCGAAGGCATATCGATCTCGGACGAAAGCCGGATGCGTTAGTAGCGCACGTCCGGTTTGACGAGCGGGGTGTGGAAACGGAGCGCAAGCCACCGCGCCACATCCCGACTCTACCGATCGGCAAGTAGCCCTCCTCGACATACCGCTCAAGTTTGCTCCAGTTATTGGCCAGGTAGGTGATGGCTTTTCCCAGCGCGTTCTGAGCGGTGACCTGAGGCTGCGTTTTTTCGATCCAGCTTTTCAACTGAGCCAGCACCGGCAGGCTGTGTTCGTGCCGGCCAACTTTGCGTTCCGCATCGCCGCCGGTCTTGAAGTCGCGTTCGATACCGTAAAGCTTGTTGATCAGGTTCAGCGCGATATCGGCGCGCCCCGTCTTGCCTTTGGGCTGTACTTTTTGAGCATCGATGAATTTGCGCCGCGCATGCGCCCAGCAGCCTAAACGCTCCACTCCGACCTGAGCGCCTAGCGCGTTGTAACCGGCATAATCATCGGTCATGACATAGCCGCGATAGCCATCGAGCAGCCGTGTCGGCACCTCCTGCGCGCGGCTGGTGGAGTAGTCGAACAGGATCACCGGCTTATCTGCCGGGCCGTCGGTTTGCACCCACATCCAGGGCTGACGACTTGGCTCGCGGTCAGGCTCTTTCAACACCTGCACGCGGGTTTCATCGCAGTGGATGACACGGCTTTCCAGTAACCGGTCGCGCATTAAATTCAGCAGTGGCTGCAAGTGTTCGCCGCACTGGATAACCCAGCGAGCCAATGTCTGGCGCGGGATATCGATGCCGTGGCGACCTAACACTTTTTCAAATCGATGAAGCGGCAAGCCATCCACGTATTTGGTGGTCAGCAGCATCGCCAGCACACTGGGGCTGGCCATGCTCTTCTCGATCAACTGAGCCGGTTTGTCGGCGGTGACCGGTGCGCTTTCACAGTCGCGGCAACCGTAGACCTTGCGAACATGTTTGATCACGTGGATCTGCATCGGCACGATTTCAAGCTGTTCGCTGACCTCTTCGCCGATGGCATGTTTGCGGCAACCACAGGCACAGGTCAGTTCGTGTTCGGGCAGTTCATGGATGACTTCGATGCGAGGGAGATCAGCGGGCAGCGGCTTGCGCTTGCCGCGCCGCTGGGTTGGCGCAACAACCTCTTCTTCAGCGGCTTCATCAATGGGCTCGACGAGGCTTTCCGCCTCATTGAACAGGGCCAACTGCGGCGTTGCCGGATCAGCCGTTTGCTCGGACTTGCGTCCGAACAGGCGCTGACGCAGCAGCGCATTTTCTTCTTCGAGGAAACCGACTCTGGACTGCATCTTCGCAAGCAGCTGCTTGAGCAATTCAGGATCGTCGGGGAGGTTTTCGGGCACGGAAATCATGCCCGGATTATACCGAATCAGGCCACGTATCGAGGCGTCAAAACCTGATGAGGACGATTGCGCCAGAGGTCGAAACCGTCCAGTAACCAGTTGAGTTCCTGGAGGGTCAGGATAATCGCCTCGTCCGTGGCATCGGGCGATGTTTTGAATCGCTCGGATTCGAGGCGCTTGAGCCAAAGGCAGAAGCCGTTGCGTTCCCAGTACAAAATCTTCACCCGATTACGGGATTTGTTGAGAAAGACGAAAAGCACCGGATCGAATACCGCCACTTTGATATCCAGTTCGACCAACGCGGCGAGGCCGTCGATGGATTTTCGGAAGTCCACGGGCTTGGGGTAGAGATAGACTTTTTCGACTTTGGCGTCGGGTCGCATCATGGCGGACTGGCTCCTGAGAGAATCTGGAGCACAGCATCCGGGGTTAGCTTAGTGCTGTGAATGTGGGGAAGTCTACGGGCTTGGGGTAGAGGTAGACTTTTTCGACTTTGGCGTCGGGACGCATCATAGGATGCTGGCTCCTGAAAAGAATCGGGAGGACAGCATCGGCGATCAATTCTGATTTTTGAATGTGGGGATCATGGATCCCTTACAAACCATAAGTTAGGTATATAGAGACATTCCGGGACATCAGCGAGAAAAGCAGCTTTTCCGGAGCTGCTTTTCGAACATAGACGATGTTTGGACAGCTTAAAAACGGGCCGTTACTGTTGAATCAAGGATCGAGGCGACGTTGCTGATAGATCCAGTCGACAATTTCACCGTCTGGAGCATAGCCGCTGACCGTATCACGCAGCAGTTGGCGGACTCGGGTGTAGTCGTCCTCATCGACAGCGGCGAGTAGTTCTTTAAGCTTTTCTTTGAGTATCTCCCAGTCCAGGTGGTCTTCGTTCGCACTCATGATCATTGGATGCTGAGTAGCGACCACGTTGTCGCCGATCAGCAACTCTTCATAAAGCTTTTCGCCAGGGCGCAGGCCAGTGAATTCAATAGAGATGTCGCCATGAGGATTTTTGTCAGAGCGCACGCTCAGGCCCGACAAGTGGATCATCTTCTCGGCCAACTCGACAATTTTCACCGGCTCGCCCATGTCCAGCACAAATACATCACCGCCCTGCCCCATGGAGCCAGCTTGGATCACCAGTTGCGCTGCTTCGGGGATAGTCATGAAGTACCGGGTGATTTTGGGGTGGGTGACCGTTAACGGTCCTCCCGACTTAATCTGCCGATGGAATAGCGGGATCACAGACCCAGAGGAACCAAGGACATTGCCGAAACGAACCATGGTAAAACGTGTTTTGTTGACACGGGACACATTAAACTTGTCCCCGAACAACACTGGCGCCAGTTCACGACTGAGTGCTTGCAGTGTCAACTCGGCCAAGCGTTTGGTACTGCCCATGACATTAGTCGGGCGTACAGCCTTGTCAGTCGAGATCAGTACAAAGTTAGCCACTCCAGCCTGTAAAGCGGCTTGCGCGGTATTCAACGTCCCAATTACATTGTTGAGTACTCCTTCGGCGATATTGTGTTCCACCATTGGCACATGCTTGTAGGCGGCAGCGTGATAGACCGTATCAACCCGCCAAGTATTCATTACATCCAGAAGCTTGGATGGATTGCGTACAGAACCCAGGATCGGTAACAACTTAACCGGAAGCGACTCGCGCGTGATGCGTTGCTCGAGTTCAGAAAGGATGCTGTAGAGATTGAATTCACTGTGCTCGAACAATAGGAGCGTTGTCGGCCGCAATGAGAGGATCTGACGACAGAGTTCGGAGCCGATGGAACCGCCGGCCCCTGTCACTAGGACGCTCTGGCTCTTGATGCAATGCTCCAGAAGCTCACCCTGTGCAGGGACCGCATCACGGCCCAGAAGATCGGCAATGTCGACTTCCTGGATATCATCCACCTTCACCCTGCCGCTCGCCAGATCCATAAAACCGGGAATACTGCGCACATGCAGTGGAAACCCCTCGAGATAACCGAGAATCTCGCGACGACGACCTCGATTGGAGGACGGGATCGCCAGAAGGATCTCCTGGGCACCGGTAGCGTCGATCATCCGCTGGATATATTTGGGTTTGTAGACCTGGAGTCCGGAGATAACGCGATCTGAGATACTCGCATCGTCGTCAATGAATGCCACCGGGCGCATTACTCGCCCCATGCGCAGGGCTGCGACCAATTGATTGCCCGCAGCCCCAGCACCATAGATTGCGACTCGCGGCAAGCCATCGTCGCGACTGGTGAACGGCACATGCTGCGCGGCGGCAAACCAATCCCCAAGAAAATACTGACGCATGCCCAAGCGCAGCCCACCGACCATGGTCAAGCTGAGCCACCAGTAGTTGAAAATGATCGACCGTGGAACGACGTTTTGGTGGTTGCTATACCAATAGACAACTACACCGAGAATAAGCGATGAAAGGCTCACGGCTTTGATAATTGCAATCAACGCATCATTGCCAAAGTAGCGCAGAACCGCACGATACATTCCAAATCGGATAAACAGCGGTATGGCAACGACTGGCGCACAGATAAACAGCCAAAGATGCATCGCAAAAGGATTGACCATTTCGTCAAAGCCCAGGCGTACGACAAATGCCATCCATAAGGCGAGCCACACCAGTGACACATCGGCTATCAGCTGTAAGAAGCGTTTTTGTCGCCGGGGCAATCCCAACAGGTGCGCACGTATCTTATCCATAACCCCTCTAAATACTCCTCGTCACACTGAAAACACTCAAAGCGTAAAAGTCGAACAGTCGAACATGGTCCTGATTTATCAGCGTCTACAGAGCCCCTTCATTCTGCTCAATGGGAGGGGCCCGACGCATGACTAGTGTGCTGTAGCTTCGAGCATCACTTGTGCCAAGGCGCTACAGGTCAGATCGATTTCAGGTTGCGTCAATGTTGGATGAACCAGGAACATCAAGCTCGTCTCGCCGAGCTCGACGGCATTAGGCAGGCGTACGGCCGGCCGCCATCCGGTGTCATCAAAAGCTTTCTCGAGATACACCTCGGAGCACGAACCGGAAAATGCCGGAACGCCAAGAGCGACCAGCGCCTCAATGATCCGATCACGGTTCCATCCAGCGTTCAGTACGGATAGCTCTACGAAGACGTAACACTTGTACGCTGCATGAACGATATGAGTCGGCACTTTAGGAACTCGCAGACCAGCAAGTTGGCTGGCAGTCTCCCAAATACGCCCGGCGTTGGCTTGGCGACTCAATTCCCAAGCAGCCATGCGCCGCAGCTGAATTCGACCAATCACTGCCTGCACTTCCAGCATGCGCCAGTTGGTGCCAAAGCTTTCATGTAACCAGCGGAAACCTGGGGCGTGCTGGCGCTCATAAACCGCCTCCCAACTTTTGCCGTGATCCTTATAAGACCACATTGACGACCACAACTCTTGGTCATTGGTGGTAACCATGCCGCCCTCCCCGCCAGTGGTCATAATCTTGTCCTGACAGAACGACCAAGCTCCGATATGACCAATGGAGCCAACGCGCCGCCCCTTGTAAAAGGAGCCATGTGCCTGGGCACAATCCTCAATGACTTTGAGGCCGTGCTCTGCGGCTAGGGCCATGATCGGGTCCATATCACATGGCCAGCCCGCCAGGTGCACACAGAGGATGGCGCGGGCGCGAGACGTCAATACGGCGCGAACAGTCTCGGCAGTGATATTTTGTGAATCCAAGTCGACATCGGCGAATACGGGGACGGCGCCCGCATTGACAATGCTCGATACGGAAGCGAGAAAGGTACGGGAGGTGACAATGACCTCATCACCTGCACCGATGCCCAATGCCTTGAATGCTACATCCAATGCTACGGTACCATTGGCCAGGGCAACTGCGTATTTCGTTTGCGACCAAGCCGCGAATTCTTTTTCAAATGAACGGGTTTCCTGCCCTGTCCAATAGTTGACTTTATTGGACAGAATCACATCACGTACAGCGTCGGCCTCTTCACTACTGAACGATGGCCAAGGGGAAAAGGGTGTATTTAGCACTGGTAATACCCGTCAAAACAGAATTAAATTAGAGAGCCAGAACCATTAAGTCCTTGGCAGGACCGACATTATCGGCCGGAGCGGCCGATTAGAACAGCGTTGAGATTCAAACCCTGGTCAGTTTACGCGCGGGCACTCCAGCGACCGTCAAATTGTCGGCTATATCAGCCACTACTACCGCGCCGGCACCTACCACCACTCCCGAACCTATACGCAACGACTGCCGGACACTGGAACCGATCCCCAGCCAACTCAACTCGCCGACCTCAATCCCCCCCGCTAGCCTCGCGCCTGGGCAGATATGCACGCCGTCATGCAGAACGCAATCATGGTCGACGCTGCAGCAGGTGTTGAGTATCACCCCGCGGCCAATGACGGTATCCACATTCACTACGACCCCAGCCAGAACAACAGTGCCGATATCAATTGAAGCAAATTGACTGACTACAGCATTCGGATGAATAATCGATACGATTTTCGCACCTACTGCTTCTAATTCAACCAACTTCTTATGGCGGATATTGTTATTACCGATTGCAATAAATACGCCATCATAAGTATCAAGCCGCGCTAATAACTCAGCTGACCCCCCCATGATTTGCCAATGACCATTTTGCTGTCGAGCAGGCCACGCGTCATCAAAGAAATCTATCCGTTCCCAACCGCAGACCTGTGCCGCGTCAGCAACAACTTTTCCATGACCACTGCCACCGAGTATGGCCAAATTTTTCATGAATCACTTCCGGTAAATTTCGGCATGGTCGCTTCACCGTCAGCGCTGATACCCTCCTTTATTAAGACTTTTTTTATGGTCCGATAAATGATCTTTAAGTCTAGGAAAATGTTGGCGTTATCGACATACCAAACGTCCAGCCTAAATTTTTCTTCCCAACTAATCGCATTGCGCCCGTTAACTTGTGCCCAACCACTAAGGCCAGGGCGTACCTCATGACGACGGCGCTGCTGAACGGAGTACAGAGGCAAATATTCCATGAGTAGTGGGCGAGGGCCTACCAAACTCATTTCGCCCTTTATCACGTTATACAAAGCAGGTAGTTCATCAATACTTGAAGATCTCAAAAATCTGCCAAACGGTGTAATCCGCTCCGCGTCCGGCAGTCGATCTCCAGTAGCATCCACTGCCTCGGTCATAGATCGAAACTTGAACATCTTGAAAGGCTTACCTTCAAGTCCAGGTCTAACTTGAGCAAACAAAGCAGGTGAGCCTAGCTTATATCTGACTAGTATATACACAGCAATCAACAACGGACTTAATATAACAACAGCGATCATCGAAGCTGCGAAATCAAATGCACGCTTCATTGCTCATCCTCCAGTACTCCAATTAATCTATTATCCACTTCTAGACTATCGAACTTTTTTAATGCAATTTCATGACTAGCTCTTCCCATTTCGATTATGAGATGAGGATTATCTAAAAAATAAATCATTTTTTCAACTAGGGCACTTACCGACCAGCGAGGTATCAAAAAGCCGTTCACTCCTTCAACTACTGTTTCACGGCAACCAGGCGTATCGCAGGTTATGACGGGCCTACCAACAGCCATAGCCTCCTGTGTACTTCTCGGCACACCCTCGCGGTAATAAGAGGGAAGTACGAAAACGCTAGACCTACTAATCCACTCCGGCACATTATTGACCTGCCCGGGATATATAACGACTCCAGCCAGAATGAAAGCTTCAAGTTCATCCTGTTTCAAGCTACCCGGATTTAGTCTATCTACTGTCCCAAGTACTATGAATTCCGCAGACGGATAAAGCGCTTTCACCTTTTCTGCTGCGCGGAGGAACTCGTATATGCCCTTCTCTGCTAGTAGTCGTCCAACAAAAAGAAAACTAATGCGGTTTACATTGGGAATGGAGTAAGGAAATTTCTCTAGCGGTACGCCTATTCCACCTAGCACGCTTATATGCCGGGCCCTAATTTTATAGCGCTTTAATAAGTCTTTTGGGTCGTCTGGATTTAAAAAAACTATTTTTTGCAACAATGGAATTGTAAGCTTGAAAAGGCAAGCTTGTACGACTCTCAGAAGTCTATGCTGCCATCTATTTCCTCCCTCGTAGTCTGTGAATACATAGCCTAAGCCCTCAAGCATCCCGATACGCCGCTTAACCCCTGCGAAAAAAGCCGCTAGTGTTCCATAAACAACAGGCTTCGCAAAATATGAAAATACTAGATCAGGCTTAATGTCCCTAATTTTAGCTGACAGCTTATAAGTATCAAATACATCCCGCGCGGGATTAAGGCCGGTTCTACTAAGCGAGTACCGGACAGGCGTAGCCCCTATGGCTTTTACTGAAGCCATACTTCCATCATCAAAATCACAGGCAAACGTATATACCAAATGCCCCCTTTTTACGAGTTTTTCTATAAACGAACGGCGAAAACCCAATATGCTGGACGCAACGGTTCCAATAATCACAATCTTCATTAATTGTACCCCACCGGATTAAGGCGCAACCAGTTTAACGTATCCGATATCATATCATCCAGCGTATTTATTGCTTTCCAATTTAGCTCAATTTCAGCCTTTTCCGTAGTTGACCAACAAGACGCGATATCTCCGGGGCGTCTCGCGGAGAAACGGAAGGGAATATGCACAGCTGAGATCTTTTCAAATGACTTAATAATATCCAGTACCGAATATCCTACCCCTGTTCCGAGATTCCACACGTAGTAGCCTGTAGTCTTGGATATAAAATCCAATGATGCTGTGTGCCCTTTAGCCAGGTCCAATACGTGAATATAATCTCTGACTCCAGTACCGTCTTTTGTCGGATAGTCATTTCCAAAAACAGTAAGAAAAGGTAGCTGCCCGAGTTGAACCTTACATAAATATGGCAATAGGTTATTAGGTATACCCTGCGGACTTTCCCCAATCAAACCGCTTTTGTGGGCACCAATAGGATTAAAATAACGCAATATACCTACCGACCACGCTGGATCCGTTTGAGAAATTTGCAATAAAATATCCTCCACGATTTTTTTTGTGGAAGCATAAGGATTAGTCGGATTACCTCTCGGACTTTTTTCAGAAACCGGCATTACTGCCTCGCCGTAAACAGTGGAAGAAGAACTGAAAATTATTTTCTTTACCCCTGCTGAATTCATAGCGCGCAGCAAGCTTATAGTCCCTTCTACATTATTTTTATAGTATATCAACGGCTTCAAGACGCTTTCGCCCACAGCCTTAAGACCAGCAAAATGGATTACCACATCAATATCGTTTTTCTCGAAAACCTCCGCCATAAAATCAAACTCACATATATCTCCCTCATATAAGCGTACGCTTTTACCTGTAATGTCCTGCACTCGAGCCAGTGAAATTCTAGAGCTATTACAAAAGTTATCCACGACGCACACATTATGACCTGAGTCTAACAACTCAACGACGGCGTGCGTACCAATGTATCCTGCTCCTCCGGTGACCAATATGTTCATTCTTCAACCAAATTATTATGTTGTTTATATTGAAACACAATGCTGCAACATATTAAAATCGCTGCATAACTATGCATTCTCAAACGTACAGCAGTTCCCAAATTATCATTACCTAACAACCAAACAGCAGAATATATAACAAAAAACAACAAAAGAAAGCTCACGAACTTATCACCGTATTTGCGGTTGATAATTAGATACATCAGAAAAAACAAGAAAGGAATGCTCTCAATTATCAGCACAATAAGGGAAGAAACATTTACTATGAAAAATCCGCACATCTGATAAAGAAAGCTTAAAACAAATTTCAATGGGAATGTAACGACACTATCATATACGATACCCAAATTGCTGCCCGCCTGATCTTGTTCCGAAAACATCGACCGATACTTCATAAGTGGTTCAAGCAAACCAAGATAAAAAATCGCGGTCAGACTAAACAATATAAGAAAGCATACGGAATAAACAGACCGTTTTGGCATGTCGTATATATGTACAGCAAAAAAAGCCAGCAGAAACGCTACACCTAGGTAAGGACGAAGCAGAAACAGCAGATAGCTCAAGGCACACGTTATAAAAAATAACAGTGAACTCTTCAATATTTTTCTAGACAAGAAGAACGATTGAGCTGTTTTAGCTGCCAAACAAAAACAAAAGAGCATAAAGACGTCACGATATATATCAAAACTAAAATAAAACAAAGTCGGATATAGGGACACACATACCGCCACCATCCAAAATACTTTCCGCCCAACGTCACCTCTATCAATGCGCGCGATGTTGGCGAATAACAACGGGATGATCAAGGCACCAAGTAGCGACATTAGACCGGTTATGAAACCGCGATTATATAGTTGATGATCGTTCAAAAATCTAAGCATTACAGGCCATAGATTTTGTGCCACGTCATTTTCTCCGATGGCGTAGGAATTATAGTAATCGGCATCATTGCCTTCTGAAAACTCATAAATTCCAAAACATAAAACATATCCTAGAAAAAGTATCTTTATGAATAAAACAAGATAGAAAGTTAAAATGTACGACCTAGTCGTCATATAAAGTTCCTAGCACCTTAAGTACAGTCAAAAACTTACAGCTCCTTATACACATTTAGGAGCCTTCGCTCCATGACGTGCCATGAGTAATGCTCTTCATACATTTTTCGTGCGTTTTTGCCCATTGTCAAACTAAGATCTTTGTTCGAAATCAAACAGTTCACTGCACGTTCAAAGTCATCAATATTATAATCGACCGTCAACCCTATGTTGGCCGCGCTTACAACCTTATCTATTCCTGTGTTTTTACATACTATTATAGGTTTAGCCAACATCATCGCCTCATAAAGTTTATTAGGCGAAGAATATTTGTGATTGGGCACATCGGGGTCATAGGTAGCAAAAATTACATCGGCAGCTTTACTATAAGAAAGCCCCTTGGCGTAGTCGACGGTACCTAAGTATACGATATTTTCATGATCTCTGCTTTTCGCTAAAATCTCACCTTCTAGTTGCCCAAACCCAGCGACAATAATTCTCCAGCATTTCTTTTGGGAAAATAGGTCTATAATTTCAGAAATCAAACGACCTGGTTGCAGAATACCCACATAAACTAGCGTTATATCCCAGTTTGCGCTGTCCGCTGCAATGCCCTCGGCTTCCAATACTTCGACCTCTATAGGCGTATTGTGTATTACTGCAAGGCGTCTGGGCTTCGCTCCTGCTATTTGCTCACTGCGAGATTCGTTCGTAATAATGACCGCATCAGCCCTGTTCATAACAAAGAAATCTAGAGCTTTGATCAAAGGTTTTAACGTAGCAGGAACGGGAAAAGCGTCTATGTAAAAATCATATACGTCATAGACAAATTTTTTCTTGAAGAATACGCTAATAAGAAACGCCGGTAACACAGTGTCGAAGTCAGCCGCATGTATTACATCAATAGACTTTCTAAATTTAAATAAATTAGCTAACAGGAAAAACTGAAAGCCAATCAACTTAAATATATTTCGTAACCCACCTCCAAAATTTGATTTTTTTCTCCAGCGGATAATTTCCACCTCTTCCATACCTTGCAAAAGCTTTAATGTGCTTAGTTCGGGTAGTGCTCCGCTCCGGTCCCAGCAAAAAACTCTTACACAATGGGAGTTATTCACAAAACTATAGACTTCCTTTTCAACTCTTGGGTCAGGATTAACCGGATTAGACCTGAGGTAGGCGATACGCATTACGATGTGCTCTTTCTGAATGGCTTAATAAATACGTTAGTTTTTTTCCAAAATTTCTCAGCTGCAATTGATCCCATAACAGTATATAGCACATACCCTAAAGGCAATGCGTAAACGCCCAGCCAAGAATATGCTATTAAAATAAATCCATATTGCAATGCAATTGCTAGAAGAACTATCTTAACGAAGAGTGCTTTGTTTTTCCCAAACGGGAGTATCTGGAAGCCAATACCCCACAATAAAGCTAGTATATTACCGGCGATAAATAACGATAATGAAACTAACGCAATCGCTATATCGACTTTGATATAAAGAAAATAACAATAAGCTGTCGGTATTAAAAACATGGCGAGCGCTAAAATGAACATAAGGAGCGTACGACCTTCCTTACTCAGATCACCAATCTCAGTCTGCGCAATTTTCGAGATCGTTGGCGTAAAGATTGTAATCACTGCCTGCATAGCAAAAATAACTACCGAAAATACCGCCTGTGCGGAAAAATATGATGAAAGCTCTCTTGAGCTTCCCCAAGCCTGTAGTACCAAGCGATCAGCCTGAGCAACCACAACAAACAAAATTTGAGGTAACATTATATAGAAACCGCGTCTCTTTTCTTTAACCCAATAAACGATAATATTTATTTTAGTCTCGTTTTGGACCGAGTTTTTTTTTGCGACAAGCAAATAAATAGGGATAAGTAATAGCAGGGCCCCATAGGCACATATAATTAAATCTGTAAAGACAACTTTAGGAAAAAATCCGAGTATAATGGCCATAACTGCTATCGGAACAACGGCTCTGGTTAGTTCATTTGTCATTACAGCTGCAATAGCCCGCCCCCTAACTACAAAAAATGCAGATATGATTGAGCCCAGCGCCAATGGAACCATGGCTATTAATGCAAATTGCTGATAGCCGAACAGGTGCAACAGCCAAATAATAAAAATCGCGATAAAGAAAGACTCAAAAGCTTTTATTACGACATTTTTGAGTATGCTTAATTCATTACAGCCGTTGTTGTGGTCGTCGATAACTCTAACATTTGTCCCCCATAAAGCTATTACGACAAAGAAATTTAACATTAAGTTGAATATAGAGAAATTAGCCAATTCCTCCTGCCCAAAATTTTTCCCTATTAATGTCACAGCTAAGAGGGTCCCAAATCCGGCCAAGACTCTCAGAAAGAAAATTAGTACGGTTTTAGGGACCATATTATTACACCACCTCGAGGATTACTTAAAGAGCTTTTTCGCTAAAACGAGCCCAAAGGTGTTCAATAATCATCTCAGACGCGTGACCGTTACCATAAGGATTATGAGCGTAACTCATCTCGTTATAAGCATGCTCGTCATCTATCAACAGCTTTAAAGAGGAGACGATAGCAGCCCTATCTGTACCCACAAGTTTTACCGTTCCTGCGGCCACGGCTTCAGGCCGCTCTGTAGTTTCACGCATAACTAATACTGGCTTGCCTAACGATGGCGCCTCTTCTTGGATACCGCCGGAATCCGTCATTATTATATAGGCTCGACTCATTAGAGACACAAATGGCAGATAATCTAGAGGTTCAATTAAATGGATGTTATCTTTACCACTTAACAAACGGTTCACAGGCTCTTGCACTTGAGGATTGAGATGAACAGGATAAATAATATCAATCTCAGGATACATATTTGCGATATCCAACAAGCCTTCGCAAATCCTTATAAATCCTTCACCAAAGCTTTCGCGACGATGGCCGGTGACAAGAATAAACTTCTTTTCTACGGGGATAAATGAAGTCGGGCGTAGCGCTAAGGCATTGAAGGCAACATCGCATTTCATGCGGTCAGTTAAACCAAGCAACGCATCAATTACCGTATTACCCGTTATGAAAATATTGTCAAGCGCCACCCCTTCTTTTAGCAAATTTTGTTGAGATATTAGCGTTGGTGCGAAATGCATTTCTGCAATTGCACCTGTCAACTTCCTGTTACCCTCCTCTGGCCACGGAGAATAGATATCGCCAGTCCTGAGGCCGGCTTCGACATGGGCAACTGGGATTTTTTGATAGTACGCGGCCAACGTAGCTGCGAATGTTGTAGCAGTATCACCATGCACTAGTACGACATCGGGTTGGTATTCCTGGAAGATGGCAGTCATACCCACCAAGACTGCAGAGGTAAGTTCCGAGAGACTTTGGTTCGGTTTCATTATATGAAGGTCGAAGTCGGGCGTAATGTTAAACAGATCCAGTACTTGATCAAGCATTTCCCGATGTTGCCCGGTAGAACAAACCTTAGCGTCAAATCTCGGGTCATCTCTCAACTTCAATACTAGAGGCGCCATTTTTATGGCTTCTGGACGCGTTCCAAACACACATAATGTCTTCACGGAAAAGTTCCTTATTTAATACGGCTTAGCAATAATTGATATGTTTTTGCATTTTTTAATGCTTGACCTATGTCATTTACGAATCACTGTTTAGCGCTTAGAGACGCGGTCTACCAAACGACACTTTAACACTGCATCCTAATGAATCAGTCCATTGATACCGCCTAAAAATTAGGCCTGTATATCCAGCCCGACCCGACAACCCCAAAGTAGGTTTAGCTACGACCATCAGCCTGAGCCGCCGCATCTCGGTTCAGGTACATCTCATTTATTAATCACCAACTTCATAGCACTCATGTAAACCAGAGACAGAAAGCTCCATTTGACCATCTTCCGCCGCTAGTGTGCTGTTTTCGAAATAATTTACTTATAGGCTACGGTTTCAAGTGCCTCACGCGCCCGCTGGATTTTGTTCAAAATTTCCTCTCCCTTTGCGTTCCAAAACGTATCGGGTCGGCTGAGCATTACGTAGCGCCATGAACGCTGTAATGGAGCTTTCCAGCTCGCGCACCGAGGCAAAACTGCCGTCGCGCAAGTACATCGTGATGTCTCGAAAGAAGCGTTCAACCATGTTCATCCATGAGCTGGAGGTCGGCGTGAAATGAATATGAAAGCGAGGATGTTTCGCCAGCCAGGCTTTCACTGTCGCATGCTTATGAGTCGCATAGTTATCGACGATCAGGTGAAGCTGGAGGTGTTTGGGCGTTTCTTTATTGATCTTCTTGAGAAATGCCAGCCACTCTTGATGCCGGTGCTGACGCTCGATGCTGCTGATCAATTTTCCCTGAAGATAATCCAGTGCAGCGAATAACGTGACTGTGCCGTGGCGAGTGTAATCATGGGATTTGGTCTGGATATGACCGATGCCCAAAGGCAAGCCCGGCTGTGTGCGCTCCAAAGCCTGAACCTGGCTTTTCTCATCGCAGCACAAGACCAACGCCTTGTCCGGCGGGACCAGATAGAGCCCGATAACATCCCAGAATTTCTCCTCGAACTGAGGGTCGTTGGACAACTTGAACGTGCGCGTCAGGTGAGGCTTCAAATCATTGGCAGCCCACAGTTTATGGACGGTAGTCGAGGAAATACCCGCTGCCCTTGCCATGCTTCGACAGCTCCAGCGCGGTTCACCTATACGAGGTCGGGTGACCTGTTCCAAGACCCTGCGAACCGTCTCTTCAGGCAAAGGCGACTTGCGCCCGCGCCCCGGCTTATCGACCAGTCCGTCCAGCCGATGTGCTTGGAAACGCTGGCACCAGTCAGTAATCGTAGGGCAGGAAAAGCCAGTCAGCCGTGCAATGTTGTCACGGGTTTCACCCTCGGCAGCCAGCAGAATGATGCGTGCTCGACGACCTTCTCGCTGGGGGATAGTCGCAGAGCGAACGCGCCGTTTCAGTTCGGTCTTTTCTTCGGGGCTAAGTGTGATGTCCAGAGCGCTCACTGTCAGCTCTCCAAGGCAGGGATGACGGGTGAAGTGTAGACGAATTACGCAGAAATTTATTTCGCGAACAGCACACTAGGTGGTGCTTCCGAAATATTGCTGCCTTTTCAAAGTACGCCATGTTCTGAGTATTTTTCAATATCATTTCAATTAATAATGCTGGCCCTCGCGCCATATCCGAGCGATGCTAGGATAAAGCGAATTGATGAATCAAAAAAATTACCGACAGCTTTGCTGGTGTACGACATGGTGGAACCACTTCACAGAATTCAGAATGATTGCATCGGTTGGTTCACCGAGCGTTATGTTGCTCTGGCACTATCAAATAGTGAACTTTCGCCGAGAATCATGAGCGGGTCAAGAACTTCTGGCATCAACGTCGACAATTTCAAAAGACTTTTTTGATATTTCATGCGGAAAACGCCATGAGCGGTGAAGTTCTCTATGTCATACCTTACTTCCGGCGAGGTCAGTCAAGCAAGTACCGTTTTGCAATAGGATTCGATAGCCAACGAGGCCTTGATCGGTGACATGACTTGTATGGTGGATGATGTCAAGACACTCACCATAGTGAATTTTTTCCGTAGGTCGCTACGGCTCTTGACTCGGCGGCGAAGTGCGATGCCACACGGGCATGCTGTTGGTCACGTAACCCACCATATTCCCCTTACTACTAAGTACCATCATTCATATTCAGATGATATTCGAGCAAAAGAGATTAACGGAGCATCTAAATACGAATAAGCATAGAACAGGTATTTCTCTGTGTTATTAATATTTGATCTTAGGGAAAATCATCTTAAAATATCGCTTAATGCCTTATAGCAAACGCACCAAGCTAATTCGTCTTATGAACTTATTTAATCCGAGGAACACTTGTTTTATAAAAATATCGTGCCACCGCGAACGACACGGCGAGGGCTAACCCAGCAAGTAACCCTAGAAGCACGATAATAAATCGTTGGGGGTGGGTAGGCGCAAGTGGTTCTAATGCTTGTTGATCGACCGTCACTAACTTTATTCGACTCATATCCACAGCTAAATTATTGAGACGCGCTATCTCCGCTCGCAGAGGCTGAACACCAGCGAGAAATATATCTTCATTTTCCCTATGATTGAGGACTTCAACCTCCCGGTTCGTAGCCAACATCTGAAGTTCCTTGGCAATTTGCGAAATCCGATGCGTAGTAAAATCGTCCGTTTTCCGTTGACGGAGCGCGGTTAGCTCAGCACTTAGAGCATCTATTCCCATAAAATAAAGTGGTATCTCCTGATTGGTGATTTCTGTGTGCATACCACTCGATACTTTTGGCCGAAGCGAGTCACCTAAGGAAGAAGGTGTCGTGGGTTTTTGGATATCTAGAGATCTTGCAATGCTAATGGCTTCGTTCAATGTAGCGATTCGATCATTACGCTGAGTTCTCAATTGACCTTGCAGTGCCTTAAGCTCATCTTGTAGTTGAGCGCGGCGCGTGGTGTCGGCCTCATTTAAAGAGGCAATCTTCGCTTCCTTCTCTACTTCGTAATTTGAACGTGCGGAATCAAGCTTTCCATGTAGTTCATTTAATCTGTTGTTGACGATGACCCGCAGATCGGCCGCTATCTGTTCACGTTCATTAGCTATAGCATATTCAACAAATCCATTGAGGATCGCAACACCATCAATTCCCTCCGGATAATTCATCTCAAGCTTGATGTATGTACTCAAAAAATCTTTTTTATTGGGGGCCGGTAGCACTAGCTTGATGGAGTCCCGATTAAACGCTTCGAAACTTTGTTCCAAGGTGCGTCCCGGTCGTTCGAATGCTTTGAATAATTTTTGATTGGCTCGAAAAAAAGCGAGACGCGTATCGTATGACTCTAATGACGCCCCAACTTTGATGAGCGCTTCAGGCGGAGGGAGTTGATAAACCTCGGAGCGATTCAATGAATCGAGTTCATTTAGTGCCGCAGGCCGCAATACGGTGCTGACTCTGTACATAGGTGTGGCTAGGAACGCATAAACTGCAGCAATCAATCCAATACCGACGGTGACAGATATCAGGAGCCTTTTTTGCTCCAACACACCTTTGAATAATGTGTAGAGATCAATCTCGTCGGACGAACGAACTGTGGATACACGGAAGCTACTACTCACAACAAAAACCTGCCTTCAATTAGAAACTGCGGGCTCGTTATGCAGACAATTTTGCGATTTTTTGCATTTTAGAAATCAGCCGATACGACCAGCGTCGCTGCCGGTTCGAGGCCCACAAAAATGTCTGTTTTCGAGAACAGATTGCATTCTGCCATCTCTCTGACACATTACAAGACTTGACATATCTGTCAAATAATTCCTATTCGAGCTAAGGAATCGTCTGACTAGAACTCTTAGATTCACCTAAAGAGGGCACATGGCCTAAACACGCAGATAGGCCGGGGCTTGAACCATGCCATTTGGATCGATTCCATCGAGAAATCGATACTGCCAGCGCCCACCTCTCTTTGCCCTAACCGACCAACGGTAGCTTGAACAGCGCGATACCATTCAGGTCAACACCCTCGCTCAACGCTCAGCCAGCACTCGCTTATGCCTACGACGCTTGGCCAGCAACGTCAACAACGGACCTATCAACATCCCAACAATCAACGCCAGCGTCACAAACACCGAAACTGCCATCTGCGGTGTGGACCAGCCCAGGAACGACAGGGCTACGTCCTGCTGATTTTCGAGTACGAACGCCAGGATCACCAATACGACGATCAGTACGGTCAATACCAGGGCAACGCGCTTAACACCGCGCATAAACTTCTCCTTTGCCTATAAAACTCAGACGTCGTCTTCTTCGTCTTCGTTCACTCGATCGCGTAATTCCTTGCCCGGCTTGAAGTGAGGCACGAATTTTCCGTCAAGGCTGACGGACTGGCCGGTTTTTGGGTTGCGGCCTACGCGAGGTGCGCGGTAATGCAGCGAGAAGCTGCCAAAGCCACGAATTTCAATACGATCACCAGTTGCAAGGCACTGGGACATCTGTTCAAGCATGGTCTTGATGGCCAGCTCGACATCTTTGGATGAAAGCAGCCTTTGATGGGTGACAATTCGTTCGATCAACTCCGACTTCGTCATATTTTTCCCTTCTTTTTCAAGCAGCTAGGAAAAGCGCTCCGAAGGTTTTAGCATGACCGGGAGATTTTGAACAGCCCGGTTATTGACTTATCTCAAGTGACCCAGAAGCTAATCGCATTCGCCGGGCTTGGACGCCGACCCGCTGTTAGCGCTCCTGAAGGACGCCAGGGCTGCGTTAGGCGCCTCGTAGGGGAATCCCAGCCTAATGCAGCGTGCACGCTTATAGCGCGCCATAACGCAAACCAATCTGCCACGTCAAATTCAAGGCGTAAAAAAGGGCGACCGAAGTCGCCCTTTTTATGGTCTGACAGAACTTAGTTCTGTTTTTCCATCTGTGCACGCAACAGGTCACCGAGAGTGGTAGGACCAGCAGCAATTTCAGAGGTGGCTGGCTTGTCGCGCAGGCTCTGGATTGCTTCTTTCTCTTCAGCATCGTCTTTCGACTTGATGGAGAGTTGGATTACGCGGCTCTTGCGATCAACGCTGATGATCTTGGCTTCTACTTCTTCGCCAACTTTCAGAACGTTACGCGCGTCTTCAACGCGGTCACGACTGATTTCGGAGGCTTTCAAAGTTGCTTCGATATCGTCGGCCAGAGTGATGATGGCGCCTTTAGCGTCAACTTCTTTCACTGTGCCCTTAACGATTGCGCCTTTGTCGTTGTCCTGAACGTATTCGGAGAACGGATCGCTTTCCAGCTGCTTGATACCCAGGGAGATGCGTTCGCGCTCTGGGTCAACCGACAGGATAACGGTGTCCAGCTCGTCGCCCTTCTTGAAACGACGAACAGCTTCTTCGCCCACTTCGTTCCAGGAGATGTCGGACAGGTGAACCAGGCCGTCGATGCCGCCGTCCAGACCAATGAAGATACCGAAATCGGTGATCGACTTGATGGTGCCGGAGATTTTATCGCCCTTGTTGAACTGGCCAGAGAAGTCTTCCCATGGGTTAGATTTGCACTGCTTGATGCCGAGGGAGATACGACGACGCTCTTCGTCGATGTCCAGAACCATGACTTCCACTTCGTCGCCGACTTGTACGACTTTCGAAGGGTGGATGTTCTTGTTGGTCCAGTCCATTTCGGAAACGTGTACCAGGCCTTCCACGCCTTCTTCCAGCTCTGCGAAGCAGCCGTAGTCGGTCAGGTTGGTAACACGCGCGGTAACGCGGGTGCTTTCTGGGTAACGCGCCTTGATAGCGACCCATGGATCTTCGCCCAGCTGCTTCAAGCCCAGGGAAACACGATTGCGTTCGCGATCATATTTCAGAACCTTGACATCGATCTCGTCGCCAACGTTGACGATTTCAGAAGGATGCTTGATACGCTTCCAAGCCATGTCGGTAATGTGCAGCAGGCCATCGACGCCACCCAGATCGACGAATGCGCCGTAATCGGTGAGGTTTTTGACGATACCTTTGACTTGTTGGCCTTCCTGCAGGGATTCCAGCAGAGCTTCACGCTCGGCGGAGTTCTCTGCTTCGAGGACGCTGCGACGGGAAACGACAACGTTGTTGCGCTTCTGGTCGAGCTTGATGACCTTGAATTCGAGTTCCTTGCCTTCCAGGTGCGTGGTGTCGCGCACAGGACGAACGTCGACCAAAGAACCTGGCAGGAACGCACGGATGCCGTTAACGTCGACTGTGAAGCCGCCTTTAACCTTACCGTTGATAACGCCCTTGACCACTTCTTCAGCTGCGAAGGCTGCTTCGAGAACAATCCAGCATTCAGCGCGCTTGGCTTTTTCACGGGACAGCTTGGTTTCACCGAAACCATCTTCAACCGAGTCCAGCGCAACGTGAACTTCGTCACCGACATTGATCGTCAGGTCGCCAGCGTCGTTGTAGAACTGCTCAAGCGGGATGAGTGCTTCAGACTTCAGACCAGCGTGAACGGTTACCCAGCGAGCTTGGTAATCGATATCAACGATAACACCGGTGATGATGGAGCCAGCCTGAAGGTTCAGGGTTTTTAGGCTTTCTTCAAAGAGTTCCGCAAAGCTTTCGCTCATTTTAATTCCTGTTGATAAGGGCGAAGAATACGCCCATCTGCCACACCCCAGACGGTGTGGGTTACGTTCATATAAGAGAAGAAAGGCGGGACTAAGACTGGTCCCCCGCTCTCCTTCTGAGTCACCCGGTGATATCGCGAATTGCGATCTCACTCATGATGCGTTCCAACACCTGCTCGATTGACAACTCCGTGGAATCCAGCTGTATGGCGTCAGCCGCCGGCTTTAGCGGGGCTACCGCACGCAGGGTGTCACGCTCATCGCGTGCACGGATCTCATCTAGCAGACTTGACAGACTAACACCATCGACTTTGCCCTTCAACTGCAAGTATCGGCGGCGGGCCCGCTCCTCGGCGCTGGCGGTCAGGAAAATCTTCAGCGCCGCCTCGGGAAACACTACCGTGCCCATGTCGCGGCCATCCGCCACCAGCCCCGGCGGCTCCTGAAAAGCCCGCTGGCGCTGCAACAGAGCGTCGCGCACCGCCGGCAACGCAGCAACCTGGGAGGCCCAGGCGCCGACCTGCTCATTGCGCAGGTCGTCGGTCACATCGTCGCCTTCCAGGATAATGCGCTGGGGATGACCTTCCGTCGCCCCGAGAAATTGCACATCCAAATGCGCGGCCAGCAGTTTCAGCGATGCTTCGTTGGTCAGGTCGACGCCATGGTTGCGCGCTGCAAATGCCAGCAGGCGGTACAACGCGCCGGAATCCAGCAGGCACCAGCCCAGGCGCTTGGCCAGGATCCCGGCGATGGTGCCTTTGCCCGAGCCGCTTGGCCCGTCGATGGTAATCACCGGTGCTTTGATATTCACGATTGAGCCTCTTGGGCAACACGGATGCCTACGTGGGCACACAGTGTAAGAAAATTCGGAAAAGACGTAGCCACATTGGCACAGTCATGGATACGAATCGGCGCTGTCGCTCGCAGGGAGGCCACACTGAACGCCACGGCAATCCGGTGATCGCCATGGGCCAGCACTTCACCACCGCCCATCGCGCCACCGTCGATGATAATCCCATCAGATGTCGGTTCACACGTCACGCCCAACGCCAACAGACCGTCGGCCATGACCTGGATCCGGTCGGACTCCTTGACGCGCAACTCTTCTGCGCCGCGCAGCACGGTGCGACCTTGGGCACATGCCGCCGCGATAAACAGCACCGGGAACTCGTCAATCGCCAGGGGCACCAGCGCTTCGGGAATGTCGATACCCTTCAATGGCGCCGCGCGAACCCGCAGATCGGCAACTGGCTCGCCACTGACTTCGCGCTGATTGTCCACGGTGATGTCAGCGCCCATCAGCCGCAGAATATCGATCACCCCAGTGCGGGTCGGGTTGATGCCGACGTGCTCAAGCAGCAAGTCAGAGCCTTCGGCGATGGAAGCGGCCACCAGGAAAAACGCCGCGAAAGAAATGTCCCCTGGCACCTCGATAGAGGTCGCGATCAACGCGTGGCCGGCCTCGATCGATGCGGTAGCGCCAACTACCTCGACCGGCACGCCAAAGCCGCGCAACATTCGTTCGGTGTGGTCACAGGTCGGCGCGGGCTCGGTAATCGCGGTTTTACCCTCGGCATAGAGCCCCGCCAACAACAGGCAGGATTTAACCTGGGCGCTGGCCATGGGCAGCTTATACGTCAGCCCTTTAAGCGCTTGCCCACCACGAATCACCAGCGGCGGATGTCCCTGCGGCCCGGTCTCGATGATTGCGCCCATTTGCCGCAGGGGCTTGGCTACGCGATTCATCGGGCGCCTGGACAAGGAAGCGTCGCCCGTCAGTACGCTGTCGAAACGCTGCGCCGCCAGCAAACCCGAGAGCAGCCGCATGGAAGTGCCGGAGTTACCCAGGTAGATCGGGCCTGGCGCTGGCTTGAGGCCATGCAGGCCGACACCATGAATGGTCACGCGCCCATGGTGCGGGCCTTCGATCACCACGCCCATGTCGCGGAACGCCTGCAGGGTCGCCAGGGCGTCTTCACCCTCGAGAAAGCCGTCGACTTCGGTGACACCGTCCGCCAGGGAACCGAGCATGATCGAGCGGTGAGAAATCGCCTTGTCGCCCGGCATCCGCACCCGTCCGCTCAGGCGCCCACCAGGGCTGGCGAGAAAAACCAGGTCATCGGCTGCTACTGCGCCATCCATATAGGCCCGCCGCGCCAGTATTTTGCTGAAATGCTCGCGCGCCACGCGTGCACGAGTGAACACGCCCAGCAACTGATGCCCATCCCCGGCGTCGACCGCGTCGCGCAAGGCGTCGAGATCGCTGCGAAAGGTATCCAGGGTGCGCAACACCGCGTCGCGGTTGGCCAGGAAGATGTCGTGCCACATCACTGGGTCGCTGCCGGCGATCCGCGTGAAATCACGAAAGCCACCGGCGGCATAACGGAAAATCTCGAGGTTTTCGTTGCGCTTGGCCAAAGAGTCAACGAGGCCAAATGCCAGCAAATGCGGCAGGTGGCTGGTTGCCGCCAGGACTTCATCGTGGCGCTCAACCTGCATATGCTCGACATCGGCGCCCAGCTCGCGCCAGAGCCGATCAACCACCGCCAGCGCCGCCGGATCGGTCTCATCCAGTGGCGTGAGAATCACTTTATGCCGACGGAACAACTGGGCATTGGACGCCTCCACCCCGCTCTGCTCGGAGCCGGCGATCGGATGCCCGGGAATGAACCGCGCCGGTATAGCGCCAAAGGCCCGGCGCGCAGCGCGCACCACATTGCCCTTGGCACTGCCGACATCCGTCAGGATCGCCTGCCCCAAGTCCATTCCAGCCAACACCGCGAGCAACTTTTCCATAGCCAGGATCGGTACCGCCAACTGAATGACATCGGCGCCCTGGCATGCCAGGGCCAAGTCCGCCTCACAGCGGTCCACCACCCCCAGCTCAACCGCCAACCGACGCGATTGCGGGTCCAGATCCACACCGACCACTTCGCCACAGAGGCCGCTTTCACGCAGGCCCTTGGCAAAGGAGCCGCCAATCAATCCCAGGCCGACCACCACCAGGCGACCGATCACAGGCACAACAGGTTGCATTGCAATCACATCAACCACGGGCCAGGACCTTGGCCAGCGCCTCAAGGAAGCGACTGTTTTCAGCCGGCAAACCGATGGTGATACGCAAATGGTTGGGCATGCCGTAATTGGCCACCGGACGCACGATCACGCCTTCGCGCAGCAGGCCTTGGAATACCGGAGCGGCGTCCTGGGCGAGATCTACGCAGACAAAGTTGCCCTTGGACTCAATCCAGCCCAGGCCCAACTCACGAAAGCCTTGCTGCAGCTGCTGCATACCGCTTTCGTTGATCCGCCGCCCTTCTTCCAGGTACTCGACATCCTTGAGCGCCGCACAGGCCGCCGCCAGGGCCAGGCTGTTGACGTTGAATGGCTGGCGCACGCGGTTCAGCACATCCGCGACAACGGCTGTGGATAACCCGTAGCCAACCCGCAGCGACGCCAGGCCGTAAGCCTTGGAGAACGTGCGCGATACCAGCAGGTTCGGGTAGGCCGCGAGAAAGTCCAGGCCGTCGGGCAAGTCACTGCCTTCGGCGTATTCGATGTAGGCCTCGTCCAGCACCACCAACACGTGCCCAGGCACATCCTGCAGGAACTCGTTCAGCGCGTCGGCACCGAACCAGGTACCGGTCGGGTTGTTCGGGTTGGCGATAAACACTACGCGGGTCTGGGCATCGATGGCCGCCAGCATGGCCGGGAGGTCATGCCCCCAGTCCTTGGCCGCAATCACCCGCGCCTCGGCGCCGACAGCCTGGGTGACAATCGGATACACCGCAAACGCGTGCTCACTGAACACCGCATTCAGGCCCGGGGCCAGATAGGCACGCGCCACCAGTTCCAGGATGTCATTGGAACCGTTACCCAGGGTCACCTGGCTCAACTCGACCCGGCAGCTCTCGGCCAGCAGGGACTTGAGGGCAAAGCCGTTGCCGTCGGGATAACGGGTCAGCTCCGCCAACTCTTCGCGGATCGCCGCCAGCACTTTGGGGCTTGGCCCCAGGGGGTTTTCATTGCTGGCCAGCTTGACGATCTTCGCCGGGTCCAGATTCAACTCGCGCGCCAACTCGTCCACAGGCTTGCCTGGAACGTAAGGCGACAGTTGTTGCACGCCCGGCTGCGCCAGGGCGAGGAAGTTGCCACTCATGTCAAAGCCTCACAAAACCGCTTTCGGGTAGGAACCCAGCACCTTGAGTGCCACGGCTTCCTGACTGATTTTCTCCAGCACACCCTTGACCAGCGGATCACGGTGGTGGCCGACGAAGTCGATAAAGAACACATAGGTCCATTTACCGCTGCGTGAAGGACGCGTCTCGATGCGCGTCAGGTCAATCCCGTTGTCATGGAACGGCACCAGCAGCTCATGCAGCGCGCCGGGCTTGTTGCTCATGGAGACGATGATCGAGGTCTTGTCGTCGCCGGTCGGTGGCACTTCCTGGCTGCCGATCATCAAGAAACGCGTGGAGTTGTCTGGGCGATCCTCGATTTTCTCGGCAAGGCGCGTCAAGCCGTACAGGCCCGCAGCCATATCCCCGGCAATCGCCGCCGAATTCCACTCACCCTTGACCCGCTTGGCCGCCTCGGCGTTGCTGGAGACCGCTACGCGCTCGACATTCGGGTAATGAGCGTCCAGCCACTTGCGGCACTGGGCCAGCGACTGGGCATGGGAGTAAATACGGCTGATGCTGTCGGTCTTGGTGTTTTCGCCCACCAGCAAATGGTGGTGAATACGCAGCTCGACTTCGCCACAGATCACCATGTCGTGCTCAAGGAAGCTGTCGAGGGTATGGTTGACCGCACCTTCGGTGGAGTTTTCCACCGGCACTACGCCAAAGTTCACCGCACCCGCAGCCACTTCGCGGAACACTTCGTCGATGGCCGCCATGGGTTTGCTGATCACCGCGTGGCCGAAATGTTTCATGGCCGCCGCCTGGGTGAAGGTGCCCTCGGGGCCGAGGTAAGCCACTTTCAATGGCTGCTCCAGGGCCAGGCACGAAGACATGATTTCGCGGAACAACCGCGCCATTTCTTCATTGCCCAGCGGCCCCTGGTTGCGCTCCATGACGCGCTTGAGCACCTGGGCTTCACGCTCCGGACGGTAAAAAACCGGCACTTCGCCTTCAGCCAGGGAGGCCATTTTGACCCGTGCCACTTCCTGGGCACAGCGCGCCCGCTCACTGATCAGCTCCAGGACTTTGGTGTCCAGGGCGTCAATGCGCACGCGCAAGGCCTTGAGTTCTTGCTCAGACATTAGCCGTGTTCCTTTTCGAACTCTGCCATGTAGGCCACCAGCGCCTTGATGGCATTGATATCGACAGCGTTGTAGATCGAGGCGCGCATGCCGCCGACCGAACGATGCCCCTTGAGGTTCAGCAAGCCACGCGCGTCGGCACCCGCCAGGAATGGCTTGTCCAGGCGGTCGTCGGCCAGGCGGAACGGCACGTTCATCCACGAACGGGCGCTCAGGCTGATCGGATTGCTGTACAGGCCGCTGGCGTCGATGAAGTCGTACAGAGTGCGCTTCTTCTCTTCGTTGAGCTTGCCCATGGCTGCCACGCCGCCCTGCTCCTTGAGCCACTCGAACACCAGGCCCGACAGGTACCAGGCAAAGGCCGGCGGGGTGTTGTACATCGAGCCGTTGTCGGCTGCGACCTTGTAGTTGAGCATGGTCGGGCACAGCGAGCGGGCACGACCGAGCAGGTCTTCACGGATGATATTGACCAGGATGCCGCTCGGGCCGATGTTCTTCTGCGCGCCGGCGTAGATCATGCCGTAGCGGGACACATCCATCGGGCGCGAGAGAATGTCCGAGGACATGTCGCACACCAACGGGACGTCACCGACTTCCGGCACCCAGTCGAATTCCAGGCCGCCGATGGTTTCGTTCTGGACGTAGTGAACATAGGACGCGTCCTTGGACAACTTCCACTCGTTCTGACCTGGAATAGCGAAATAATCGTAGGGCTTGGCAGTACCGGCCACGTTGATGTTGCCGTAGCGCGAGGCCTCTTCAATGGCCTTCTGCCCCCAGATACCGGTATCGATATAGTCGGCAGTGCCGTCTTCCGGCAGCAGGTTCAGCGGGATCTGGGCAAACTGCTGGCTGGCGCCGCCTTGCAGGAACAGCACCTTGTAGTCCGACGGGATGTCCAGCAGGTCACGCAGATCCTGCTCGGCCTTCGTGGCGATGGACACGAACTCATCACTGCGATGGCTCATTTCCATCACGGAGAGGCCTTTGCCATGCCAGTCGAGGAGTTCACCCTGCGCGCGCTGCAGGACTGCTTCAGGAAGTGCCGCGGGACCAGCACAGAAGTTATAGGCTCTCTTGCTCACATCCAATCTCGCTCTGATCTGTTGGTCACATAATTCGTGTTCGACACATAACCCCTGTGGGAGCGGGCTTGCTCGCGAAGGCGGTGCGTCAGCCCGCCTATGCACTGACTGATACACCGTCTTCGCGAGCAAGCCCGCTCCCACAAGGGAATGCGCAGTATCGCAAACTTTCAAAAGGGACAAATAACAAGGGGGCGAATCTTCATCCGCCCCCTTGTTTTTCCGCTTACGCCTGCGGCTCTTCTTCGTCTGCGGCGGCATCGAGGGTTGGCTCGTCGACGTTGTCATCGTCGGCTGCGATCACCTCGCCATCGAATGCCTCGCCCTCCAGCTCCTCGCCTTCGACTTCCGACGGTTCCTGGACACGCTCCAGGCCCACCAGGGTCTCGTCGCTGGCCAGTTTGATCAAGGTCACGCCCTGGGTGTTACGGCCCAGGCTCGACACTTCATCAACCCGGGTACGTACCAGGGTACCCTGGTCGGAAATCAGCATGATTTCCTCGCCATCGAGCACCTGGACCGCACCGACCAGACGGCCGTTGCGATCGTTGCTGACCATGGCGATAACGCCCTGGCCGCCACGCTTGTACTCGGGGAACTCGCCGATAGCGGTACGTTTGCCATAACCACGCGCCGAAGCCGTGAGGATCTGGCTGCCTTCTTCCGGGATCAGCATCGAAATCAGCTTCTGCCCTTCCGGCAGGCGCATGCCGCGCACACCACGGGCGGTACGGCCCATGGCACGCACGTCGGATTCCTTGAAGCGCGTCACCTTGCCGCCGTCGGAGAACAGCATGACTTCACGCTCGCCATCGGTAATGGCCGCAGAGATCAGTACGTCGCCTTCGTCCAGCTCCAGGGCGATCAGGCCCACGCTGCGTTGACGACTGAAGGATTCCAGCGGGGTCTTCTTCACGGTGCCTTTGGCGGTTGCCATGAAGATGAAGTGACCTTCGGTGTATTCCTCAACCGGCAGCATGGTGGTGATGTATTCATCAGTGTCCAGCGGCAGCAGGTTGACCAGCGGACGGCCACGGGCAGCGCGGGACGCTTCCGGGATTTCGTAGGTCTTGAGCCAGTACACCTTGCCCTTGCTGGAGAACAGCAACAGCGTGGTGTGGCTGTTGGCAACCAGCAGGTGAGCGATGTAGTCCTCATCCTTCACGCCGGTAGCCGATTTACCTTTACCACCGCGGCGCTGGGCCTGGTACGCAGCTAATGGCTGGGTCTTGGCATAGCCACCGTGGGAGATGGTCACCACGCGCTCTTCTTCCGGGATCATGTCACCCAGGGTCAGGTCGAGGCGGGCATCGAGGATTTCGGTACGGCGCACATCGCCGTATTCGGCGCGGATCACTTCCAGTTCTTCGCGGATCACTTCCATCAGGCGCACAGCGCTGTTGAGGATGCGGATCAGCTCGCCGATCTGGTTGAGGATCTCCTGGTACTCGGCCAGCAGCTTTTCATGCTCCAGACCGGTCAGGCGGTGCAGGCGCAGCTCCAGGATGGCCTGGGCCTGCTCCGGCGACAGGAAGTATTTGCCATCGCGCAGGCCGTATTGTGGGTCCAGGGTCTCCGGACGGCACGAATCGGCACCGGCACGTTCAACCATCGCCACTACGGCGCTGGATTCCCACGGCATCTTGATCAGTGCTTCCTTGGCTTCCGACGGGGTCGGCGAAGCCTTGATCAGGGCGATAACCGGGTCGATGTTCGACAGCGCAACCGCCTGACCTTCCAGGATGTGCCCACGCTCGCGAGCCTTGCGCAGTTCGAATACGGTACGGCGGGTCACCACTTCACGACGGTGACGCACGAAGGCTTCCAGCAGATCCTTGAGGTTCAGGATGCGCGGGCGACCGTCGATCAGGGCCACGACGTTGATACCAAACACGCTTTGCAGCTGGGTCTGGGCGTAGAGATTGTTGAGGATCACCTCAGGCACTTCGCCACGACGCAGCTCGATCACCACACGCATACCGTCTTTGTCGGACTCGTCGCGCAGTTCGGTGATGCCTTCCAGCTTCTTCTCTTTAACCAGCTCGGCGATCTTCTCGATCAGACGCGCCTTGTTCAACTGGTAAGGCAGTTCGGTGATGACGATCTGCTGGCGGCCACCGACCTTGTCGATGTCTTCGATCATCGAGCGGGCGCGCATATAGATGCGCCCGCGACCGGTGCGATAGGCTTCAATGATGCCGGCGCGACCGTTGATGATCGCGGCGGTCGGGAAGTCCGGGCCTGGGATGTATTGCATCAGCTCATCGACAGTCAGCTCGGGGTTGTCGATGAGGGCCAGGCAACCGTCGATGACTTCACCGAGGTTGTGTGGCGGGATGTTGGTGGCCATGCCCACGGCGATACCGCTGGAGCCGTTGACCAACAAGTTGGGAATACGGGTCGGCATGACCGCCGGGATCATTTCGGTGCCGTCGTAGTTCGGCACCCAGTCCACGGTTTCTTTATGCAGGTCGGCCAGCAGTTCGTGCGCCAGCTTGGTCATGCGCACTTCGGTGTATCGCATGGCCGCAGCATTATCGCCGTCCACCGAACCGAAGTTGCCCTGGCCGTCTACCAGCAGGTAGCGCAGGGAAAACGGCTGGGCCATCCGAACGATGGTGTCGTACACCGCAGTGTCGCCGTGAGGGTGATACTTACCGATCACGTCACCGACAACACGGGCAGATTTCTTGTACGGCTTGTTCCAGTCGTTACCCAGCTCGCTCATCGCGAACAGCACACGCCGGTGCACGGGCTTCAAGCCATCGCGCGCATCAGGCAGTGCCCGCCCGACAATTACGCTCATTGCGTAGTCGAGGTAGGACTGTTTCAGCTCGTCTTCGATATTGACCGGGAGGATTTCTTTGGCCAGTTCGCCCATGAGAAGCCTGATTCCTTTTTCGGGTGAAACCTCGTCACATCCATATGGGACGAACGAAGCTCGCCGCCGCCGGCATGATGCCTGGCAACGACTTACGACAAATCAACGAGTTATGACACGGATCTGCGCATTAAAGGTCGCCCCTCGGGGTGACCTTGGAAACCGCCGAATGGTATCACAATCGCCGCCACGCACCTATCCCCCAGATGCGCATGGAGCGTAGTAAGTTGACGGATGACAGGCTTGAGGGCGACGAGAGGGGCTCAGAGCTGGTTCAAGGCTCGGATTTGCGTATGGATCCGAGGGTTTTGCTGGCTTTTCGGGCCAATCGCGGGCAAGCCCACTCCCACATTTTGACTGTATTCACAGATCAAATGTGGGAGTGGGCTTGCCCGCGATAGCAATCTGCCAGACACCAACGCCTTTAATGCAGACGCTTGCGGCACATCAACTTGGCTATCTTGGCGGTATCAGGCCGCTCGACGATGCCTTTTTCCGTCACGATCACGTCGATCAAGTCAGCAGGGGTCACATCAAACACAGGGTTGAACGCATTGACATCGGCGGCAAAGCGCTGCCCGGCAACCTCCAGCAACTCGCCGGCATCGCGTTCTTCCAGGGCGACGTCATCGCCAGTAGCCATCATCAGGTCCAGGGTCGAACTCGCCGCCACCACCATAAAGCGCACGCCATGGTGCATGGCGCACACCGCCAACTGATAAGTGCCGATCTTGCTGATGACATCACCATTGGCGGCGATGCAGTCGGCGCCAACGATCACCCAGGTCACGCCCTTGGTCTTGAGGATATGCGCGCCCGCCGAGTCGGCGTTCACCGTGACCGGAACGCCCTCGCCCGCCAACTCCCAGGCGGTCAACCGCGATCCGTGCAGCCACGGGCGGGTTTCGTTGGCGTAGACCTGCTCGACCATGCCTTCCAGGAAAGCTGCACGGATCACCCCAAGGGCGGTGCCAACACCACCGCTGGCCAAGGCCCCCGCATTGCCATGGGTCAGGATGGCCTGGGCGTTGCCCTGGTGCTTGCGGATCAATTCGACGCCCAATTGCGCCATGGTCAGGTTGGCTTCGCGATCGCTTTCATGAATTGCGACAGCTTCGGCCTCCAGCACCGCCAGCGGGTCGGCGTGCTTCCGGAGGCGGTCCAGGCGATCGCGCATACGCTTGAGGGCCCAGAACAGGTTTGAAGCAGTAGGACGGGAATCGGCCAGTAGCGCGTAGTCCTCCTCCCATGAGGCCTGCCAGTCACCGCCCTCGGCGATCCGCTCACGGGCGGCCAGCACCAGCCCGTAGGCAGCGCTGATGCCGATGGCCGGAGCGCCACGCACCACCATCGAGCGAATGGCTGCGGCCACCTCTTCGACAGTCGAGCACACGACCCAGCTTTCCCGAAACGGCAACGCACGCTGATCGAGCAGGTGCAGTGCGCCATCACGCCAATCGATGGCCTTCACCTTCTCCGCTGCCAACAGTCGATCGCGCATCCCTAACCCCGCACTCGTGAACAAAAGCCGCCGATTATAGCGATCCGCCAGCCAGGACGCTCGGGTATACTTCGCCCCTCTTTATATCACCGCCCCGGACGCTGCTCGCCATGACACCACCCGTTGCCCCGCTCGACCTCTTGCTACTGCCAACCTGGCTGGTACCGGTCGAGCCTGCGGGCGTGGTGCTCAAGGAGCATGGCCTGGGCATCCGCGACGGGCGCATTGCGTATATCGGGCCGCGTACGCAGGCCCTGAAGCTGGCGGCCCATGAAGTGCGCGAGTTGCCGGGTGTTCTGCTCAGCCCGGGCCTGGTCAATGCCCACGGCCACGCGGCGATGAGCCTGTTTCGCGGCCTGGCGGACGACCTGCCGCTGATGACCTGGCTGGAGAAGCACATCTGGCCCGCCGAAGCCAAGTGGGTCGATGAAGCCTTCGTGCGCGACGGCACGGACCTGGCGATCGCCGAACAGATCAAGGGCGGCATTAGCTGCTTCTCGGACATGTACTTCTTCCCCAAGATCGCCAGCGAACGCGTGCACAACAGTGGCATCCGCGCGCAGATCGCGATTCCGATCCTCGACTTTGCGATCCCTGGCGCCGCCACCGCCGACGAGGCCCTGCGCCAGGGCATCGAACTGTTTGGCGATCTCAAGCACCACCCACGGATCAAAGTCGCCTTTGGCCCCCACGCGCCCTATACCGTCAGCGATGCCAACCTGGAAAAAGTCCGGGTGATCGCCGAGGAACTGGACGCCGCCATTCATATGCACATCCACGAAACCGCATTTGAAGTGCAGCAGTCCGTCGAGCAGTACGGCGAACGGCCCCTGGCCCGCCTCGCTCGCCTGGGGTTGCTCGGCCCGCGCCTACAGGCCGTTCATATGACCCAAATCAGCGAAGAGGACCTGGCGTTGCTGGTAGAAAGCAACAGCAGCGTGATCCACTGCCCGGAATCCAACCTGAAACTGGCCAGCGGCTTCTGCCCGGTGGAACGCCTGTGGCAGGCCGGCGTCAATGTGGCAGTAGGCACCGACGGCGCGGCCAGCAACAATGACCTGGATCTGCTGGGCGAAACCCGCACCGCTGCGCTACTGGCCAAAGCCGTCGCCGGCTCGGCCAGCGCCCTGGATGCCCATCGTGCGTTGCGCATGGCCACCCTCAACGGTGCGCGAGCGATGGGCCTGGAAGCTGAAATCGGCTCGCTGGAAGTAGGCAAGGCCGCGGATATCGTGGCCTTCGACCTGTCGGGACTGGCCCAGCAACCGATCTACGATCCGGTCTCGCAGCTTATATATGCCACCGGACGCGATTGTGTGAAACACCTTTGGGTCGGCGGCAAGCCATTGCTCGACGACCGGCAACTGACACGCATGGACGAACAGCAGTTGAGCGCCACAGCCGCTGCCTGGGGCCGGCGCATCAGCGGACACCACGAATAACGCCGGCCCTGGATCAGCATTCCAGGCCCGGCAAACCGTTTTATCGGATTTAGAGGACTACCCATGAGTAACGTCGACCACGCCGAAATCGCCAAATTCGAAGCCCTGGCCCATCGCTGGTGGGACCGCGAGAGCGAGTTCAAGCCCCTGCACGACATCAACCCGTTGCGGGTCAACTGGATCGACGAGCGCGTCAACCTGGCCGGCAAGAAAGTCCTCGACGTGGGCTGCGGTGGCGGCATTCTCAGCGAAGCCATGGCCCAGCGTGGCGCCACGGTCATGGGCATCGACATGGGCGAAGCGCCGCTGGCCGTGGCCCAACTGCATCAGTTGGAGTCGGGCGTGAGTGTGGAATACCGGCAGATCACTGCCGAAGACCTGGCCGAAGAAATGCCCGAGCAGTTCGACGTGATCACCTGCCTGGAGATGCTGGAGCACGTTCCAGACCCCTCATCAGTGATCCGCGCGTGTTTCCGTATGGTCAAGCCGGGCGGCCAGGTGTTCTTCTCCACCATCAACCGCAACCCCAAGGCCTACCTGTTCGCGATCATCGGCGCCGAATACATCATGAAGCTGCTGCCACGCGGCACCCATGACTTCAAGAAATTCATCCGCCCTTCCGAACTGGGCGCCTGGAGCCGCCAGGCCGGGCTGACGGTCAAGGACATCATCGGCCTGACCTACAACCCACTGACCAAGCACTACAAGCTGGCCAGCGACGTGGACGTCAACTACATGATCCAGACCCTGCGAGAGGAATAAGCCTGTGAAGTTGAAAGCGGTTCTTTTCGACATGGACGGTACGCTGCTCGATACCGCGCCGGACTTTATCGCCATCTGCCAGGCCATGCGCGCCGAACGCGGGCTTGCGCCGATCAACGACCAGCATATCCGTGATGAAATCTCCGGCGGCGCCCGGGCCATGGTCGCCGTGACATTCTCCATGGACCCCGAGTCGCCGGGCTTTGAAGCGTTGCGCCTGGAGTTCCTTGAACGCTACCTCAAGGGCTGCGCGATCCACAGCAAGCTGTTTGATGGCATGGCCGAACTGCTGGAAGACATCGAGCGGTCCAAGCTGATCTGGGGCGTGGTCACCAACAAGCCCCTGCGCTTCGCCGAACCGATCATGCAGCAACTGGGCCTGGCCGAGCGCTCGGCCCTGTTGATCTGCCCGGACCACGTGAAGAACAGCAAGCCCGATCCGGAGCCGCTGATCCTGGCCTGCAAAATGCTCGACCTGGACCCCGCCAGCGTGCTGTTCGTCGGCGATGACCTGCGCGATATCGAGTCGGGCCGCGATGCCGGCACCCGCACCGCCGCTGTCACCTACGGCTACATCCACCCCGACGACAATGCCCGTAACTGGGGCGCCGACGTCGTGGTCGATCACCCGCTGGAGCTGCGCAAGGTGCTCGATAGCGCACTCTGCAGTTGCTGACTGGTTAACCAATGAAGCTCTAATGTGGGAGCGGGCTTGCTCGCGAAGGCGGTGGGTCATCTGATAGAGAGTTGACTGACACTACGCTTTCGCGAGCAAGCCCGCTCCCACATTCAGATATGTGCTGCCCCACTGAATTTTGTTGAGGTCGATTATGTTTGATTACTCCGCACGCCCAGAATTGCTCAAGGACCGGGTCATCCTGGTCACCGGCGCCGGTCGCGGGATTGGCGCAGCGGCGGCCAAGACCTATGCCGCCCACGGTGCCACCGTGCTGTTGCTGGGTAAGACCGAAGCCAACCTGGCCCAGGTCTACGATGAAATCGAAGCCGCCGGCCACCCGCAGCCGGTGGTGATCCCGTTCAACCTGGAAACGGCCCTGCCCCATCAATACGATGAACTGGCAGCAATGATCGAAAAAGAGTTCGGCCATCTCGACGGGCTGCTGCACAACGCTTCGATCATCGGCCCACGCACCCCGATCGAACAGCTGTCGGGCGAAAATTTCATGCGCGTCATGCATATCAATGTCAACGCCATGTTTATGCTGACCGCGACCTTGCTGCCATTACTCAAGCTGTCCCAGGACGCTTCGGTGGTGTTCACCTCCAGCAGCGTCGGACGCAAGGGTCGCGCCTACTGGGGCGCCTATGGCGTGTCGAAATTCGCCACCGAAGGCCTGATGCAGACCCTGGCCGACGAACTCGACACCGTCGCTGCGGTGCGCGCCAACAGCATCAACCCCGGCGCCACCCGCACCAGCATGCGCGCCCAGGCTTACCCTGGAGAAAACCCGGCCAACAACCCGCTGCCGGAAGAGATCATGCCGGTGTACCTGTACCTGATGGGCCCGGACAGCTCAGGGATCAATGGGCAGGCGTTTGACGCGCAATAACCCTGCAGCTGGCGCTGGCTCCCACAAGGGGCCGGCGCCAAATTTCCAGCACTATGCATACGCAAGAAAATCCCATCCCATTGTTTTACAAGCAATAAAAATACTTCGCACGAAATGGCACGCTTTTCGCTCCAATTTGTTTAAGCAGGCGGCGCGACGTCAAGACGTGTGGCATGGGATCAGGGGTTATAACCCCCGGCAAAGCGGACTAAACTGTTACCTATGTTTTACGGAACTGAAGGAACAGTAAAACGCCGCTCCCACCGAGCCTGTAAGACAGCATTAAGTGCTTAGAGGCCTACCTGCTTATGAAAACACCGACCCAGACCAACGCAATTGACTTCGACAGTGCCAAATTGCAGCGCCTGGGCTTTGGCCAGCCTTCCCTGATTGCACGGCGCCCCATCAGCCTGGCGCAGTTGCGTCAGCAGTTGAACCTGCAATTGCAGACCAGCCTGGAACCCGAGCGGATCCTTGGCCTGTTCTTTCGCGAAGTGCAGCGCCTGGTGCCCCTGGATGCCTTGCAATACAGCCATGAAGCCAGCGACCTGCGCCTGGAATATGGCCAACGCGGCCATCATTCGGTGAGTTATAGCCTCAGCCATCAGGGTGAGCACCTCGGCGAACTGGTATTTCGCCGCAACCAGCGTTTCAGCGAAGAGGAACAGGGCAATCTGGAGTCGCTGCTGGCCAGTTTGCTCTATCCCATGCGCAACGCCTTGCTCTATCGCGCCGCGACCCGCAGCGCCCTGCGCGACCCACTGACCGAGACCGGCAACCGCATCGCCATGGACCAGACCCTGGGCCGGGAAATCGAGATGGCCAAGCGGCATCTGCACCCGCTGTCCTTGCTGATGCTCGACATCGATCACTTCAAGCGCATCAACGACAGCCACGGCCATGCCACCGGCGACAAAGTGCTCAAGGCCGTCGCCGCTTCGATCAAGAACCAGTTGCGCAATGTGGACATGGTGTTTCGGTTTGGCGGGGAAGAGTTTCTGATCCTGCTTTCCAACACCGGCCGGGATGCCGCAGCCATGGTGGGCGAGCGTCTGCGCCAGGCAGCACAGGCCCAGGACTACTGGGCGGACACCACGCGTATCGAATTGACGGTGAGCCTGGGTTGCTCGACCCTGTTGACCGGAGAGTCAGCCGAAAGTCTGCTGCGCCGGGCCGACAATGCCTTGTATGTGGCCAAGCGCGAAGGCCGCAACCGCCTGGCAATGGCGGGGTAAACGCTACCCCGCCATGCCTGGGTCAGGCTTCGCTGGCCGCCAGCACCTGGCGCTCGCGGGTCACCGGGGTTTTCTCCAACTGCATGCAGCGCTCCAGAAACAGATACATGTAGTCGTAGCTCTTGCACACGGCCTGGCGCAGTTCCACTTGTAGCGCCTTGCTCGGGTTCATCCCAGCCAGGGTGCAGATGATCTCCAACGCTTCCCACGGATGGGCGTCGTCATACTGGGCATGCATCTTCAGCCACTTCATGGCGCGCTTGCGATCTTCCTCGGGGAAAGCTGCGGCATAGACGCCCGTCGAACACACCAGCGCAGACCACTCCCCAGTGGCCCCTTCAATGGCGTAGTTGGTAGCGGCAATGGCCACGATCAACGAATCGGCCGAACTGGTGTGCCAGCACCAATGGCTCAGCGCATGCAGCTCTGGCGGTACGTTCTGCGCCTGCAGCTCTTCCAGGCCCACGCCATGGGCGCGCGCCCAGTGCATCCAATAATCGGCATGGTTCAGTTCCACGCGGATATTGCGCATCAGCCAACGCCGCGCCATGTCCTCGCCTGGGTGGCGGGCAAACTTGGTCTTGGTCAGGTTTTGTGCCATGTACAACGCAAACTGTTCAACCACCGGCCATCCACCAATCAGGTAGTGGCGCATGGTTTTGGCACTGAGCTTGTTATCGCGCATGCGCTGGTACAGTTCGTGTTCGACAACCCGGCGCTTGCTCTCGCTACAGTCCTGGATCAATTGCTGAGCCCAGGCGGGGTAACTTGAGGCTTCCATAAGCGGGCCGGTTCTGCTGAATGTGTCGATCACTGTCGGGCTCCTTTTGATGTGTGATGTGTACAGACCGGCAGATGCTTCAGCGGAATGTGCCGGGCGCCCTGAATAACAGGGGCTGCGGGCGCGCAGGTCGACACTGCAAACTATCGAAGGTAAACAATTGCGGGCGTTCAATCAGGTAGCCCTGAGCGTAGTCCACGCCAATCTCAAGCAATGCCTGCTCGATGTGCGGTGTCTCGACAAACTCGGCAATCGTACGTTTACCCATGACATGGCCGATGTGATTGATCACTTCGACCATGGCGCGGTTAATCGGGTCGTCCAGCATATCCTTTACGAAACTTCCATCGATCTTCAGGAAGTCTACAGGTAAATGTTTGAGGTAGGCGAATGAGGACATTCCGGCGCAAAAGTCGTCCAGCGAGAAGCAACAACCTAAGGATGGTCTGAAATAGCCGCGTCTTTTTGGCTGACCGCAGCTCGTGGCTATTTAAAAAATGGCGCTTGATCGAAAAAAAGATCAAATCAGTCGCTTATTCCCGTTTCTCGGCCCTCAAGCGAACTAT
>NZ_MNPU01000057.1 GCF_001983165.1 Pseudomonas gessardii
GATAAAGATAAACGGCTTTAACCTTGGGATCGGGGCGCATCATGGGCTGGCTCCAGAAAGAAAATCGGGAGCACAGCATCAGGTCGTACTTGGGTCATTTGAAGGTGGGGTTTATGGAGCGCTTACGATGCGGTCGTGGAACGATGCTATAGAGCCAAAGATTTTGTGAATGACGAGGACCGCCTCGACTACCTCTTCAAGCTGTATGAAAAGATGACCGGAGCCCCAAATGCCTAATTTAGTCGAAGTTTCCTACGCTCATACTGGGCAGAGTACCAGCATTAACAAATATGGTATGCGTGAGATGCAAGCGAGCGCATTCGAAGCCAGGAACGCTCAATACCTCTTACTGAAAGCTCCTCCGGCCTCAGGAAAATCAAGGGCTTTGATGTTCATCGCCCTCGACAAGCTAATCAACCAAGGGATATCAAAGGCAATTATTGCCGTGCCAGAGAGGTCCATCGGTGGGTCCTTTAGTAGTGTTGAACTGAGTAAGTTCGGCTTCTTTTCTGACTGGAAGGTAGAACCCAAAAACAATCTTTGTACCCCAGGCGGCAACCAGAGCAAGGTTCAAGCCTTTGTGAATTTTCTGAAAGGTGAAGACCAGGTTTTAGTCTGCACCCATGCAACCCTTCGCTACGCGTTTGAAGCTGTTGACGAATCAGAATTTGACAACGTACTTCTTGCGATAGACGAATTTCACCACGTATCTGCGGACGGCGAAAATCGTCTTGGGGAGCTTTTGCGCTCAGTTATGGCAAAATCTGAGGCACATATAGTCGCAATGACCGGTTCCTACTTCCGAGGCGACAGCGTTCCCGTCCTTCTCCCTGAGGACGAGGCACAGTTTACAAAAGTCACTTACAACTATTATAAACAGCTAAACGGCTACACTTACCTCAAATCGTTGGGCATCGGTTATCATTTCTACCAAGGTAAATACACCAGCGCTATAGATGAGGTGTTGGATACAGACATAAAAACAATTCTTCACATCCCCAATGTACAGTCCGGCGAATCCACAAAAGATAAATACGATGAGGTGGATCGTATACTGGACATTATTGGTACGGTGACGCACCGCGACCCTGATACATGCGTCATTCATTTAAAGCGTCATGGTGATGGTAAAGATCTGAAAGTTGCAGACTTAGTGCATGATGAACCTAATGCTCGGGAACGGATTGTTGAGTATTTACGCAATATTGAGAAGCCGGAAGATATGGACCTTATCATAGCTCTGGGAATGGCTAAAGAAGGTTTTGACTGGAAGTTCTGCGAACATGCCTTAACAGTTGGCTATCGAGGCTCCCTTACTGAAATTATACAAATCATTGGTCGCTGCACTCGTGACAGCGATAATAAGATCCATGCACAGTTTACAAATCTTATAGCTCAGCCAGACGCGACCGACGAGTTAGTCAAACTTTCAGTAAATAACATGCTAAAAGCCATCACGTGCTCTCTACTAATGGAGCAGGTTTTGGCGCCTAACTTTAAATTCAAAACAAAACTTAATGATGAAGATAAAAGCACTGAAAATGAGATCAAAGTCCGGGGATTGAAGGAGCCATCTTCTAAAAGGGTACGCGATATCATAGAATCTGACCTAAACGACCTTAAAGCGGCGATCCTCTCAGACGACAAAATAGTGAAGGCGTTGCCAGGCAACGTAGATCCTGAAGTCATTAATAAGGTCATGATCCCAAAAATTATTAAAATAAAATACCCTGAATTGAGTGACGAAGAAGTTGAAGAGGTTCGTCAGCAAGTAGTTGTTGACTCAGTGATAAAGAACGGTGAGATTAAAGAAGAAGGTAACAAACGCTTTGTTCGTATGGCTGATAAATTTATTAATATAGACGACCTTCACATTGATCTGATTGATCGAGTGAATCCGTTCCAGAAAGCATTTGAAATTCTTTCTAAGTCTCTTACTACCAAAATATTCAAAGTCATACAAGATACTATCGAAGCTACCCGCATCCAGATGAGTGATGATGAGGCCATTTTACTATGGCCAAAAATAAAAGATTTTTACAAATCGCGACAGCGTGAACCGGAAATCAATTCACCTGATCCCCTTGAACGGCGCATGGCCGAAGCGCTTGTTTATATCAAAGCGCAGCGTAGACAGCAGGGAGTATAAAATATGGAGAAGGAAACGCTGCTGAAAATGTTACAAGACGATGATCTTGGCTTGCTCAATATAAAGCCTACTCGTACTGCCATTTCCATTGATGAGCGCTTGCTTCAATCTTTTGTTCAAATCAACAATTTTTACACAGAGCACAGCCGTGAGCCACAGTCGAATCCTACTGACATTTTGGAGTTTCAGCTTTTCAATAGATTAAAAGGTATACGAGCCAATAAGCAAAAATGTGATTCTCTGCGCCACGCTGACGAATTTAAGTTACTAGATCATATCGAGCCTGAAAAGAATATTTCTTCAGTCGCTGATATTTTTGATGATGATGCTTTCGGTCTGCTGGACAACGAAGCTGACGGCATTTTTAATCTAAAACACGTTCCTTCATCTCCTATAAACATGCCTGATAAAATCGCGCAGCGGAAGCGCTGCGAGGACTTCGATAAATTTGAACAGTTATTTAAAGCGTGTCATTCTGAACTTACGTCTGGCATCCGGGAGGCACGGCCGTTTACGGGTGAGCAGCAGATAAAACCTGGACATTTCTTCATTCTTCACGGTATTACGGCTTATGTAGCTGAGGTAGGTGAGAAAGAAGTAAAAAACGGGAAAGTAAATGCCCGATTACGCTGTATATTTGAGAACGGTACAGAGTCAAATATGCTCCTTCGTTCCCTAGCTACTGAGTTGTATAAGGATGAAACTGGGCGGCGAATTCTTGATCACCAAGAAAAGGCTTTAGAGGCTTTGGAGCTTATTAAGTCGGAAGATGTGAAGTCAGGCCATCTTTACATTCTAAGTTCTCTCAGTCAGGACCCTGGAATTTCATCAATCGAGAATCTCTATAAGATTGGATACTCTACGGTGCCGGTGAAAGAACGCATAAAAAAAGCTGCAGATGAACCTACTTATTTGATGGCCAACGTCAAAATTATCTCCGTATTCGAATGTTATAATTTAAATCCTCAAAAACTTGAACTTCTACTTCATACTTTTTTTGGAAGCTCCTGTCTTAATGTCGACGTTTTTGACAAAAAAGGAAATAGATTTTCCCCTCGTGAGTGGTTTATAGCTCCGTTACGAATTATCGAAGCCGCTGCATATATGCTGATAAACGGAGAAATTCTTAACTATCGATATGACTCGGAATCTATGGAAATTGTTGAAATACGATGATATTTATTTAACTCACAACGACATTGCATGCTAAGCATTCAGCCTGTCAGATTGTGGCTAAAGAGGTTGACGCCAAAGCGCCAGAAAATGCACATTTCTGCCCTACTCTGACGCTACGCGAGTGATCCGCCCGACGCCAATTGAGGTGTGCGCCATTTGGACACCGCCTGCCCAACGTATGGTCTTGCAAACTGCCAGCTGGGCTTGTCGTAAAATTTTACCGTGTTGTCTATGCACCCCTGCTTGGCCTTGAGTAGGACGTCGGAACCTGCGCTACCAAACGATGACGGCGGGCCACTTGGTAACTCGCGGATGAGCGGGCAAACAGTCCTGCAGGACGGTGCGCAGGTCGCCCGCGACTGGAGGCAGGAAAAAATTCAGAGTCCAGCCTTATTGTCAGATACTCTTTGCCGCTCGCCTGGAGCTAGAGCGGTCCTATGAGTTATACGGTTTGCTACACCATTGATAATAAGAGGATCGTAACCCGCTTGCAGGTGGAGAACCTAACCCCCTATGCGGCTGTAGCCTATGCGTTATTGGAATCAGGTATGGTAGAAGGCGAGCCTCATACATGGCCTCCATCCTATGAGGGACTTGTCGAGGCCGCTCGCAAGATTGGTCTAACGGACGTCTGTTTTCATCGAACGCTTGGTAAGAAGCGGTAGGTCTTGCCTGATGTCCCTCACAAGACTGCGAATTAGCAAACCGGCTACCTACTGATGCCCTCCAAAATGCCCCCTCATTGCTGTTCCACAGCGGTTTGGTATACTGCGGGCTTGCGCTCCTTCGCAGAGCCAAAGAAACCCGTTAGCCTTGCCGGGCGCGGGTTTCACCCCTTTTACTTCCCCCGTCACTTGCTGCGTCTCCACATTGGCCCTAGTTCACAGCACTTAAGCGCTTCATCAAGCGTTGGGAATGTGCCCCAGTTCGTGGGTCTATCGCATGCACCGCCGTCTAGACAGTGGACGCTGTACGATTTTCCTTCTGGATACCACTCAAAGAAATCGGCCTTGTCCTTTGTTAGCTTGGCGTTGAATTCGTCGTCACTAAGAACAAACTCGTTACCCTCGTAACGATGATGACCTTGAACGCTCCGAGTGTGTGCCTCGCTTTGTTCCTAGGAATACGATTCGATGTAAAGCAAACCCTCCCAATCTTCTAACCCCAGCGGTTCGCGATGCTCATTGGCGGTGTTACCAAAATCGTCACGCAGTGTCGGATTGAATGGGTATTCATTTCCGACAGTCGATTGATTCTGTGGCCGGTGTTTGGCCAGGCAGACATCAACGTTTGTGCGCTGTCTATCGAAGCCGGGGATTGATCTTGTCTTTGCGGTCATCGGCCTCCTTATTACTGGGGTTCGTTGTTGGTCAGTTGAATTGCTGGAAGGTCTGGCAGCAATTCGTCAAAGATTTCTTGATTAGGTGGGGGCAATCCATCGCCGTGCGGCATTTGGATGTCTCCCTTATCTGTACCGGCTTGCAATCGAAAACGGCCGTGCTCGCAATCAGCGCAATTTCCGGCTCAGATTAACTGCGACTGACGGAGCCGTCTGGCTCAGATTATTTGCGAGCGAGCTTGCATTCAGCCGCGCCGGCTTGCATTCCATCGTTCCCTACTCACATTAACTGCAACTAGCCCCGTCTTTAGAGGTGGTAAAGATGCCGATGATGGCCATGGTGTTCTCCTTTCGGATTCATGGTCGCGCCCATCGCGTCCTTGTTGTGAGCCGATCGGCGGGTGAGGGCCGAACGCACTGCCAATGCAGCCGAAACGTAGAGAAGGACCTTGAGCTCCGAACAATTTGTTGCGCGAGAAAGCCGCTCGCCGGCGGGGAAAATGTTCGGTGGGAACGGTTGTGGGCCCAGGTCCGATCCCGCCAGGATTCACGACGACTCAAGGACGCATGGCTGACCGGCCGGACAGGAGTATTGGCCGACTCTAAACACCAGTCGTAGGCGCTGGAATCTCGCGACATGCGTAGCCCTTGCTTGGCGAAAAATATTCCCGATCGCCGAGCGCTCGATCTGACATTCGTCGTTCGGTATAGTAAAGAGTGCAGACCAGGCAGATAGGGGCGCCGGTAGCTTAAGGCCAAACCAGAGACGAGCCGCGCGAATGCTCGCCGAGGACCCGGTTTTCAAGCGCATGAGCTTATTTGACCGCGACGGAAACTTGGTCTCCTCAAGCCACGCGGATGAACCGCAAAAACTCCCTGCGGGTTGGCTGTCGCAACTGCGCGAACACACGGGTAGAAGTGCCCCGGCCAGGCGCGGAGGCTTCGATGAGCGCGGATCGGACATCTTGTCCTAACGGTCGACCCCGCCAGCGGGGGCTTCGTCAGCACCGCGCTGCAATTGCCGGCAGGGCTCTGGGACAACCATCTGCGTCTGGTCTGAAAGCGTTCAAGTATCGCAGCGGTACGCCGACATAAGGGGGCGAACGAACGGTCATTTGGCTGACCGCTCGCTCAATCTTGCGTATGACTCAAGCGCCCCCCTTTCGATACGAGACCGCCCAGATGCTCTTGAAAAAATCCCTGCGCGCTCAGCTGCTCACACTGATCGGCGGCAGCCTGTTGGTGATATTGCTGATCGCCTTCGCCAGTTTTTCCTTCTTGTCGGATGACATTTCCAAGTATCAACAACTACTCAAGGGTCCGATCGAAACGTCGCGCCTGATCGACGAAGCCAACGTGGAATTCAAAGTGCAGGTGCAGGAGTGGAAGAACGTCTTGCTGCGTGGCAAATCACCTGAAGCCTTGAGCAAGTACTGGCAAAGCTTCGAGAACCAGGAACGAAAGGTCCAGGACATCCTGGGCAGACTCGTTGAGCGAAGCGAGCACAACCCTGCCCTGTCAAAGCAGCTCCGCGACCTGCACGAGGAGCACCGGCGCCTCGGCGCCGCCTACCGCGCGGGCCGTGCGGCCTACATCGCCGGCGGAAACGATCCATTCGCCGGCGACGAGGCGGTTCAAGGCATCGACCGTGCCACCAGCGAACAGCTCAGTGGTTTGGTCATCCAGCAGCGCGATTCGGCGCTGCATCGTTCGGAAACCATCAGCGAAGCCGCAGATCGTAAAATAGTCGTCGGCTCGTTGGTAATGCTAGCCGCTGGCGTTTTCATCGCCTTGCTCAGCCTATGGTTGGTAAACCGCAATCTGATCGCCCCCATCCGTCACCTGATCGACCACATCGCCAAGCTCAGCCAGGGCGACTTTGCACAGCGCGTCGATGCGTCCCGTGCTGACGAATTGGGACGTCTGGCAGTTGCCGCGAATATCCTGCGTGACTTCCTTGCCGATACGTTCACCCTCCTGCAACGCAACACCTCGGACCTGGACAGCGCCAGTGGTGAATTGAGCGCCATCGCCGCACTGATGGGCCAAGGCACTCGCGAGCAGTTCTCGCGCACCGATCAGGTCGCTACCGCCATGCATGAAATGTCCGCTACGGCGCAGGAAGTCGCCCGTCACGCCGCCGAAGCCGCGCGTGCAGCGGATGCGGCCGATCATTCGGCGCAGCAGGGTGAGACCATGATGCGTTCGACTATCCAGACCATTACCCACATGCGCGGCGAGATCAGCAACACCGCCGAGGTAATACGCCGTCTGGAGACCGATAGCGGTCGCATTGGCAAGGTGCTGGAAGTTATTCGCGGCATCGCCGACCAGACCAATCTGCTGGCGCTAAACGCAGCCATCGAAGCCGCCCGCGCGGGCGATGCCGGACGCGGGTTTGCCGTCGTTGCCGACGAGGTGCGCACGCTGGCCAGGCGCACCGCCGACTCCACCGCTGAAATTCATCAGATTATCGACACGGTGCAGACCGGCGCGGTGGATGCGGTGCGTGCGATTGAAAATGGACAAACCCGCAGCAACGAAGGTGTCGAACAGGTTACGGAAGCGGGCAGCATGCTTCAGCGCATCACCCAAGAAGTCGAAGCGATCCGCGACATGAACCGTCAGATCGCTACCGCTGCCGAAGAGCAGACGTCCGTGGCGGAAGATATCTCGCGCAATCTGACCGAAATTACCGCCATCGCCACCACCAACCAGGACAATGTCGAGCGTACCGAGGCAGCCAGCCAGAACCTGCATACGCTGTCGGCCCAGCTCAGCGAAGTGACGCACCGCCTCGCGGGCTGACACAGGCTCTGCTCCGGCCCTAGATGATCGGTGTCACCACGTTGCTAGGTCCGACTCATCCGAGTTCGAGGGAGTTGGGGCAGGGCCGATCAACATGGCTTGTCTCGTGCTTGGTCGATTCGTTCCTGCATCGCCTGCATGACTTCTCGTGGGTGTACGACTTGGCGTTGGGGTCGTCGGCCTCACGGAGAGCTTCTTCGACCTCGCGGGTCATCCGCTCATATTCTTCTGGCCACAGCGCTTGCTCCATGCGCAGCGACGCCTGCCCCAGTAGGTGCAGACCGAACAGACGCATGTCATTGGTGGCGATGACGTGCTCTCGAATCCGCACCTGGATCACCTCATCGCCAGTTGATGCAGCTTCAACAGGTCGGTGCGCAGTTGCGGAGGCCCGCCGTCTGCGTTGTCACTCAATCGCCGCGCAGCTCGTCCACGGCATCGACTGCCCGCAGCAGTGCGGTGGTATCGAAACTCTCGGGAGTCAGTTCGTTCCAATCGTCGTCGGTGATGCTGATTGTCATGTAGCTTCTTTCCTTGTCCTGGGCAGACCCCGGCGTTACAGGCCAAGCTCGCTATGCGATCCGAGACGCACGAGTTGCAGCACGGCGTCATCCGGCTTGCGGTAAATCAACACCAGGTCGGGCTTGATGTGACAGTCCCGGTGGTCTTTCCAGTCGCCGGTGAGGGCGTGGTCACGGTGCTTCTCGGCCAGAGGCTGGTTATTCGCCAGGGCTGTGACGACGGCAATGAAATCGCTCGCCAGCGTCTGACGATGCGGGCCTTTGGCTTCGCGTTTATAATCGCGTTTGAACCGGCTGGTCTGTTCAATCGTCCGCATTCAGATCCGCCATCAGATCCTCGACGGAAGCGAACGACTTCAAGCCGCCACGGCGCGCTTCCTTCATCGCCTCGATGGTGGTGGCGTTCGGAATCAGCGGCTCGAACGGCAAGGCTTTCTCGCGGGCGACTCGGGTCAACATGATGCGGAAGGCGTCAGACACGGTGAGTCCCATCGCTGCCAGCACGACGGTCGCCTCTTCCTTGATGTGCTCGTCGATACGGGCACGGACTACAGCATTTGCGGACATGGTTTGATCCTCCAGATTGATGAGCTACATTGTAGCTCAATCCTTCCAGGAGTGCACCCAGCACACCTCGCCAGAGGCGTCTATCAAACGAAGGTTTATTGGACTGTCCGTACCATTGATGTTCACTTGTAGAAAGTGAGCCCATCGCGATGGAATACAGGATCGGTTGGTCAGGCTTTCAATGCCAGGATTCGGCGCGCACCGTTCAATACGATGAGGCCAACGACCGTACCAATCACCAAGTCTGGGTAGGGAGAGCCCGTCCACGCAACCAGCGCGCCGGCGACGATAACGCCAATGTTCGCGAGCACATCGTTGGCCGAAAAAATCCAGCTCGCTTTCATGTGTGCACCGCCTTCGCGATGGCCATAGATCATCAAGAGACAGCTGGCGTTTGCGACGAGTGCAACTAAGCCAATCCCCATCATCAGCATCGACTCAGGTTCGCTGCCATAGTGGAAGCGTCTAGCCACCTCCACGAGTACGCCCAGTGCCAACAGGATCTGAAAGAAACCCGCCAGGTGCGCAGCGCGAACTTGCAGCTGTGCACTGCGGCCGACGGCAAAGAGAGCCAAGCCATAGACGGCAGCATCCGCAAACATGTCCAGCGAGTCGGCAATAAGGCCCGTCGACTGAGCGATCAACCCTGCGCCCATCTCGATAACAAACATGGCAGCGTTGATGCCGAGCAAAATTTTCAGGGTGCTCGCCTCTTTCGACGCCGCTAATTCCTCATCAGCGCGATTGGTCGAGGCTGCTTCCTGACTAGCTGGTTGAGTCCCCAGTAGCGCTGCCCCTAGACCCAGGGACTCCAGCTTGGTAGTGATTGGGTCAACCGCCCCGTCATGGAAAGCGAGTACCTGCCTGCTGCTCAGATCAAAGGACAACGAACGAAGCTCAGGCAAGCTATTCAGCGCGAGCCGAATCATTCGCTCTTCCGAAGGGCAATCCATCTTGGGTACAGAAAAATGGCTGACCCAGGCTCCTTCGGTCGAGGGCGCGCTCGCTGCTTCAGCAGGCGCTGACACTGAACCGCAGCCACAGGATTTTTCACACGAGCTCATGATCCGCCTCTCCTATCAGGTTCAATTCTGGCAATTGAAAACCATATAGCAGGTATAGGGTCAAGCCTGGATATACTGGCTGTTTATCGAGGAGCAGCCTATGCGCATTGGTCAACTTGCACAGCTGACGGGAGCGGACATTCAGACCATTCGTTTCTATGAGCGCCAGGGCCTGCTTGCATCGCCCAATCGCCAGGCAAATGGCTACCGAGCCTACGAAGCGGATCATGTGGAGAAACTGCTGTTCATCCGCCGTTGCCGGTCCTTTGGCATGTCGTTGGACGAAATTGGTGTTTTGCAGAGCGTTCAAGCACAGCCGCAGCAACCGTGCGCGGCGGTCAATACGCTGCTTGATAGCCATATCGCCCAGGTCAGGGCCCAGATCGCATCCTTGCAAGCCCTGGAAAACCAGTTGGTGACGTTACGCAGCTGCTGCGATGACGAACGACAAAGCCTGGACTGCGGAATACTTTCGGGTCTAGTGGAGGGAGGCAAACGGCTTCCATAAGGCGCGCTAGAAAAGTGCCATTCGCTTCTGCTCAAAGCGTAGAGCTTGACCCTATAGCGGCTACAGGGTGTTCACTTGCACGATCGGCCCAGAATCATGGCCTTCCAACTGCTGCGCAAGTGAGTTCCAGATGAATACCGCCCTCCGCAATGCCATCGATGAAGCCTTTTTCCAGGCAAGGACAGCACTCCGTGAAAAGGCGCCAACCGAGGCATTCCCCTGGCTCGAGCGCGCCCACATCTTGAGCCAGCACATGCCCGTCCTGCATGCGCGGAGCCATTGGTTGATGCTAAGGGCTGGCTGGCAGTTGCGCGACTACCGGGAAATGTTCGGCCAAGCACCACGGATCATCGCTGCCGTGTTGTTCTCGAAGATCTGGGTACCGCTCGGCAATACCGGACGCGCGAGGATCAGTGCATTCGCGCCGATGCCCGTCTCACCCGGATTGCAGCGACTGTTTCAGGGAGCGAAACAATGAAATCGCCACTTGGAATGGCGCACCGTATCACTCCCGGGCTCTGGTGGACGCTATCGCTAGCCGTTGCCCTGGCCGACCAGGCGATCAAATATGTAATTGAGGGTTCGCTCTCGGTCGGCGCCGTGGTTCCTCTGACCCCAGTCTTCAATCTGGTCCATTTCTGGAATACCGGCGCAGCGTTCAGCTTCCTAGCTGACGCGGGCGGTTGGCAGCGCTACTTCTTCATTCTCCTCGCACTGGTTGTTTCGATTGGGCTCGCGTTGCTCTTGCGTAAGCCCAGGGCCAAGCTCGAAGCGCTGGGCTATAGCCTCATACTGGGAGGGGCAGTGGGGAATCTGATCGATCGCAGCTTCCGAGGCCATGTGATCGACTATCTGGATTTTTTCTGGCAATCCTGGCATTGGCCTGCATTCAACTTGGCGGACATCGGCATCGTGGGCGGTGCCGCCATGTTGCTCCTGAGCAGTGTGCTGAGTCCAAGCGCGGAACTGGACCGGGGCAGATAATGCGAAGCTCGGATGCCGCAGAAGTGGCTCGCTGGTCAGGCCATGCCTGGGTCGGCCCCGGTATCGGCGTCTTTCTCGGCCATGCCGCCCACCAGGATTGGCACCATCATCAAGCACATCAAATTGCAGTGGGGCTCGACGCCGCGATAACGGTTGAAACGCCGTTGGGTGGGCAATCTGGGGCTGCCATCTTGATTCCGGCAGGCTTGAAGCACCGGCTCAGTGCTGGGCATGTCCTGTCGATCTACCTGGATGTGCTGTCCGATGAGGCGCGTGCCTTGCGGGTGAGCGGAGCCGTGAGGCTGATGGAGATCGTAGCGGCCGATATTGCTGCGATGGTCGAGGCACTGAGGGCGTCGGGGCATTCGCCTGTCCAGTTGCAGGCGCAGGTACGTCGGCTGTTGCGGCTTGCCGATCCACCAATCCCTGATCCGCGCTTGACCAAGGTCACCGCAGCGCTGCGCGAAGGCCAAATGGGGCGTGAGGCAATGGCCGCGTTGGTGCATTTGTCACCCACGCGTTTTTCCCATTGGTTCGTGGAGCAAACCGGCCTGCCGTTGCGCAGCTATGTCAAATGGCTGCGCCTCACCCAAGCCCTGCAACACCTGGCCAAAGGGGGACGGCTGACCGAAGCCGCGCATGCGGCAGGTTTTTCCGACTCGGCGCATTTCTCCCGGACATTCAGGGCGCTGCTGGGCATCGATCCGTCCTCCGCCCTGGCTGCGGTCGATCTCCAGAAGTCATAGCTCTTTCGTTCAAGTCGAACGTCGTCCTCTGCACCTACCGTGAAGGCTCTCTACATAGGAGCTGAGCGATGTCCACTTCTCTTCGATTCGCCCTACGCTGGTTGAGCTATCCGCTCGTGTTTGGTGGCAGCGCCGCCTTCATGGTCTGGGCCTTGTACGCCGGGGTGCCGTACTGGCCCAGCACACCCTTGGTAGCCGCAGTCGGTCTATTGGCCGTCGCGGGGCTGGAGCGTATCCAGCCTTTCCGGGAGGGCTGGCTGGAGGATCACCAGGACACCCTGACCGACCTGGTGCATATGCTGGTGAATCTTTCCGTCATCCAGTTCACCGCCGAAATCCTGGCCAGGCTGGGCGATGCAGTGCCGGCTACAGTTCGTCTCTTCCCAGTCGAGAGTCCACTTTGGGTTCAGCTGCTGCTGGTCGCCGTCGTGCTCGATCTGAGCCTGTATGCCATGCACCGCATCAGCCACCACGTACCCTGGCTGTGGCGTTTTCACATGATTCACCACAGCGCCGAGCGCTTGTACTGGATGAATGGGGAGCGCCGGCATCCCCTACATGCGATGCTCATGGCTGGCCCGGGATTGGTGCTGCTGTTTGCATCCGGCGCGCCTTCGGCAGTGGTTGCCACCTGGTTCGGCATTCTGACCGTTCACTTGGGCTTTCAGCACTCGAACCTGGATTACCGGCTGGGTTGGCTGCGCCATGTCATCGGGGTGGCTGAAATTCATCGTTGGCACCACAAGCGCGACTTCGAAGATGCCCAGGTGAACTGCGGCGAATTTCTGATGGTGTGGGATCGGCTATTCGGGACGTTCTACGACAGTACAGGAAAGCAGGGCGACGCCAATGTCGGCTTGCGTGAGAGGGACTATCCCAAGGGTTACCTTGGTCAGTTGACCGAACCCTTTGGGCGAGACCGAGCCCGCACATAGCGTAGTGGGCCTCAAAGCTGTAGGCCCCATGTGTTTGCCTGGAATGATCTGGCTCGTGGGCGGAAGAGACTAGATGTTCCCGCATGCCAAGCAGACATGCGCTCTAACGAGGCAATCGATTCACTACCTATAAGCCCCGTCATTTGCAATTAATGCTGGTTGGTAGCCATGGAATGCAGGTCAGCGCGGATAAATGCAGGTTCATTCGCAGCTAATACTGGTTTGCCGGGCCGGTCAGTCGCAGTTAATTCCGGTCGAAAATCGTATTGATTGCAGGTCGGGACGTTTTCGTTTGCAAGCCGTTACAATTACCTGATACCGCCCGCGACGTTTGCCGCGCTCAAGCAGAAACAGGCGCTGCCATTGGCGATCAACCCAAATAGCGACCAGTACCTGGAAGAGCGCTTGCAGTTGCTGGATGAGCAACTGGCGACCGTCGCCAAGCTGGCCAAGGACAACGAACTCCCCGACGCCATCCTCACCGAGTCCGGACTGAAGATCACGCCGCTGGATTTGGCGGTGCCGGATACCGCCCAGGCGCTGATTGACAAGACCAGTCAGTTACTGCCGCGCATCAAGATCACCGAACTGTTGATGGATGTGGATGAGTGGACAGGGTTCACACGTCACTTTACCCACCTGAAGGATGGTGCCCAGGCCAAAGATCGGACACTGCTACTGTCCGCGATCCTCGGCGATGCCATCAACATTGGATTGACCAAGATGGCCGACTCGAGTCCGGGTATGACCTACGCCAAGCTGTCTTGGCTGCAAGCGTGGCACATCCGCGACGAAACCTACTCGGCGGCGCTCGCCGAACTGGTCAACAGCCAGCTCCATCACACCTTTGCCACCAATTGGGGGGACGGCACCACATCCTCCTCCGATGGCCAGCGCTTCCGTGCAGGTGGACGAGGCGAGAGCACTGGGCACGTCAACCCGAAGTACGGCAATGAACCAGGACGACTGTTCTATACCCATATCTCCGACCAGTACGCGCCGTTCAGCACCCGCGTGGTGAATGTCGGTGTACGGGATTCGACCTACGTGCTCGATGGTCTGCTGTATCACGAGTCGGATCTGCGGATCGAGGAGCACTACACCGACACGGCAGGTTTTACCGATCACGTCTTCGCGTTGATGCACCTGCTGGGCTTTCGCTTTGCGCCGCGCATCCGCGACCTGGGCGAAACCAAGCTGTATGTGCCACAGAGCGTCCAGGACTACCCGACACTGAGGCCAATGATCGGCGGCACCCTGAACATCAAGCACGTCCGCGCTCACTGGGGCGAAATTCTGCGTCTGGCAGCATCGATCAGGCAAGGCACTGTCACCGCCTCGCTGATGTTGCGTAAGCTGGGCAGCTATCCACGCCAGAACGGCCTGGCCGTCGCCCTGCGGGAGTTGGGCCGGATCGAGCGCACGCTGTTCATTCTGGATTGGCTGCAAAGTGTCGAGCTGCGCCGTCGCGTGCATGCAGGGCTGAACAAAGGCGAGGCGCGCAACTCCTTGGCCAGAGCGGTGTTCTTCAACCGTCTCGGTGAAATTAGGGATCGGAGCTTCGAGCAGCAGCGCTACCGAGCCAGCGGCCTCAACTTGGTAACTGCTGCAATAGTGCTGTGGAACACGGTCTACCTGGAACGTGCCACTCAAGGGCTGACAGACGCCGGAAAACCGGTGAACACCGACCTGTATCAATATCTGTCGCCGCTGGGCTGGGAGCACATCAACCTGACCGGCGAATACGTTTGGCGGCAGAGCCGCAAGCTAGAAGACGGGAAATTTAGGCCGCTACGACAGGTCGGAAAACCTTAGCGTACGATTTTTTCCGAATTCTGTAGGCTCCCCAGGTAGATGATTTGGTACCAGCGCATAGCCGGTGATGACCTGTTCAATCGTAAGCAAATTCTCCTCCTTGGTTTCATGACACAGCAGCACCCGAACGTCGCGCTCGCAACTGATCACACACCACGCTAGACCTGTCTGATTTGGTCGTGCAGCCTCGGCCAAGGCCAAATCCTCACTCTCCTGGTACACAACAAACCCAACCGGGAAAAAAATCTCCGCAATCATGCGGTCAATCTGGACCAACGAACGACGATGAATGCCGGTTCCCTCGGACTCAATCAATGCAAGAAGGGTAGCCCGCGATGCGCTCAATTCATGATAAAGCTCCAGCAAATGCTGGGGGATGGAGTTAGTAACTCGGTTCATATGCATGTTCCTTTTGCCGAGGTGGTAAGCAAGTAAGCAGATCGGCGAACCACTGAAGCAATAGCGTATCCAGTAAAATGGGTATTCTTAAACGTGGTTTTAATTGTTCCTGCCGATAACGCTTCTGTCTATGGAGAAGCGACCACCAACACGCGGGCGACCGGCAGGAAAATCGAGCTTTGACCCTCGGGTAGCAAAAGCTTTCGGTAACGTTGTGCGCGAAGAACGCCTAAAATCGGGCCTGGCCCAGGAGAAACTTTCTCTCCTGGCTAGGGTGGAGCGGGCGCACCTGGGAAAAATTGAGCGTGGGGAGAGCCTCCCCACGCTTCCCCTGATCATGAGATTGTCCAAAGCGCTCGATGTTAAAGCTGCTTACCTGATATCGCAGATGGAGCAGCAACTGGATCAATGCGAAGGCGGTGGCCGTTGATTTAGGCGCAGTGCTGAACAGCAGGGAACGGAAATGCATTTTGGCAACCGGACGCCAGATCCACGGTGATCCAGTGCTTGTCAGTTTCCCCCGTTCGTAGCAACTCCCACACAATACTCATTCCGGCAGTCGTAACTGCCCGGTTGACCAAGCAGTCCTGCGAGCGAATGGCTTCCGCTACTGAGCAGGACTTCTTCGTGTCATCCTCGAGCGTTCCGATTTCCGGATAAGCATCCATTACGTTGGGATAGATGCTCCGCTTGTCTACGTGCGCGGCTCCGAACACAACCTGCCCATGGCGTGCCTCGTTGCCCAGGTCAAGCCACATGCAATTTCGGGGTAGGAGAGGGCTGCTGGCAATTGCGCGGCGCGCAGAAGGAAGGTCAACGGCGGAAATGATCACGTCGGCAGCGCGGATCACTTCTTTGCTCTCATGACTAGGGAACCGGAAGGGCAGGGCCACCCAAGTAGTACCCAGCATGAGGTTGTAACGATTCACCAAGCTGATTGACTTGTATTGGCCCAAATCGCACGGCCAGAAACGCTGACGCACGAGGTTAGGCTCGCGCACGATGGCATCGTCAATGACGGTGACATCCAAGCCTTTTGGGTGTCCTAGAGAACGAAGTGCATGATGGAAGCTGGCCAGCGCATCAACTACCTCGCTGCCATTGCCGCCCGCTCCAATAACCAAAATTCGGGGTGCGCGTTCAAGCCACGACGCTGGCGTCTTATAGATTGGTAATTGTTTAGCTGTGATCGGATGAACGCTCATTACTCACCCCCTTTGATAGCCTGCGCAAGCGACAGCGGGCCACGGTAAGAACCAGCAGAAACCAGTTTAGAGGCTGGGAACCGCTTCGATCCTTTCTCGTTCAATGCTCGATAGAACTCCTTCAATCGCTCAAAGGAGCGGCAGCCCGCCACCGGCTCAATCGTGCCGCTGTGTGTGTTTTCGCTCTCAAGCACGAAGTTCTCCCATGCCGGAATATTTTCACGTCGAACATCGCGGGGAACGTTGCCGCTGCCGGTGCAGAATGTCCCACCCTCATACACATTCCCCAGCGGGGCATAGAACAGTTCTGTGTCCGGTGTCGGGCGCTGATTACCTTTGAACGCAAAGCAACGGAAAGATTGATTTGCCGCTGCGATGAAGATCAACCCTGGCAAGGGGGCGCGGATGCGCTCATCACGGAACGGAATATCGTGAAGGCCGGGTCGGCGGTACCAGGTCAACACTGTGCGTGAGCTGAACAGATATCTCTCTGGCAGAAATTCCGCCCCCGAATCCTCATTCAACAGCAAAGCAGCCAGTTCGGTTTTGTCATAGGAGCTAAAGGCCCTGCCAGCACCAAGCGTGAAGCCGGCCTTACCATCTTCCAGCGGGATGACGCTATGACTTGTGACGGAAACCACGCCAGTCTGACTGTGGTGGTGTATCAGCATGGCCTTGCTCGAAACATTTTCACTCAGCATTACAGCATTCCTCTAAAGCGTCGGCGATTCGCTGCAACAGACCCAAGGTCAGAGATAGCGCATCTAGAACTGGCAGAGTGACGGATCGCAATTGCTCAGGGTTCAGCGGTAATCCGATGGCTGGGAAGCCAGAGCCGCCGACGATGCCGTCAAATCCGTCATTGCTACTCTGCTCCAGATTCGGGAAATCCCTAGTCAGGCGAACCAGAATGCTCTCGAAAAGGGTTACGCCATCACCGGCTGTGCCTGGGAAATCAGAAGGATGGAACCCCTTGAGTGATTCATTAGCCTCCTGCTCCAGGCAGTGATGCAAAGCTTCCCCCAGCACTTGCACCAGCGCGCGGTGATCGTCATCGCGCTCACTGATTTGCCGTGCCTGCTCGTGAAGCTCCAAAATTTCTGCCCTATCTCCCTGACTGAGGCTGGCTCCAGCTACCTGTTTCAACTCGCCCATCTCGTAGACAGAATCGATCAAGGTGTTTACCGCATCCTCATCTTGGCCATTGCAGTAGAAATATTCAGCGATGTATTCCTCATGCTCGACCGATTCGTCCAACAAGAACGTGCAAAGATCTTCTCTCGTGTGTGTAGCCAAACGCGGGGCCAGCTCCTCGTAAGCCTCTGAAAGCCCATGATTGAAGTAGCTAAATTGCCCCAAGAAGGTCATTGGCGTGTGGAACGGCAGTAGGTGGCGAGTCATCGCGTCGAGTGTCTTGAAAAGAAGCACTCGGAGTTCCAAGCTTGCTGGCGCTTGGACTGTGAAATCAGCGAAGCAACACGACTCCAGAATGAAATGACCATCCTGAATTCCGAAGGAAAACGCCTTCTCGACGGCAACGGGCAACTTGACCCGGCTGATCAACGAGCGCTCCATCTCCGCCATTATCCTGCCAGCGCCGTCAGTGCCAGCCTCAATGTGAGGGGCAAGAGCATCGAGGCCGACTAACCCTGCGTCTATCGCAGCTAATGCGTAGGACGCCGTCTCAACTGGATCGACGTATGGGGTATTCAGCCGATTCAGCAGGACGTCACCCTGTGGAAACAGCCCTTTGTCGCTGATGCGAAATGACGTACTAAGGTGCCGCACAACCTCACCAGTGAGGCGGTGGAGGCCGTAGCTATTTGGATACTGCCGAAGCCACTCAATGGCGCTATCGCCAACCAGACCGGCTTGCAGCGCCTCCCGGCACAGCATGCTATGACCGCGATGATCAACCAACCCCACGCCGTTATCGCTAAAAAGTCGGGCCTGCGCGTTGCGCATCGCAGACCCGATACTCGGCAAGCTAAGGGGGCTCAGCGCGGCAGTTGGAAGTCGATAGTGCCCTGGTTGGCGGGGGATGACAGCAACTTCCATAGCCTTTGTCTCTGCTGGTGGTCTAAACAATCGGGTTCGATACCGGATGGGAGGTGGCGATCGATTTCGCCACGCTCCCACGCCTTAAGGACTTCGAGTGGGTCAACCTTTTGCGCCGAATCCGCCGTCTCGGAACTCGTAGACATAGCTGTCATTCTCCACAATGGGGTCGATAATTTTCGCTCCGTTAAGCTTTGGGAACTGACGGGCATAGTGTTTCAGCACGTCAGTCACTGCCATGTCGGGCTGCGGATCGGCGAGGTCGCGTCCGCCGTAGCGGAAAACGCGGGCGAGAGAAATTTCAATAAGTGCCATGAGTCCAACTCCTAGAAAGAGCCCGCGAGGTTCAGGGTAGGCTCGTCTGAGTTGCTCGATGCACCCGAACCACCTCCTACCTGTGCATCGGTTCCAGTTGGCTCAATGTCAAGGTCAGCCGGTTCTGCCTCCACTGGAGCTGGCACGGTAGCTTTCGACTGTACGGTCGCACCAATCGAGCGGATTTGCTCCAGCAGGCTCATACCCTCATTCAGGGCCTGGACTTGCTGGGTGAGGCGCTTCATCAGCGCCTCCTCGATTTCTAAAGCGCTTCCTACCAAGATCAGCGGGCGGCACATGGCGGCCCGAAGCTGCACTTCGGGTTCCGATGCCTTTTCAGGAGTGGGGCCGAGGTCAGCGGTAATCATCACCTTCAACGTGTCGGCGGACGCGTTTTCGATGGCGACATTGACGCGGTGTTGAGTGCCCGCCAATGCAGCGGCCATAACGGATAAAAACGTGGATTGCATGATGATGCTCCCTGTCAGGCTTGGGTCGATTCGGACTGCTGGGGAGCGGGTTTCTTCCCGCCCTGTACCGATAGTTCTAACGCAGGCGGCAAATAACCCAACCAGTTGAACTCTTTGAAGGCCAACACTGCGTCGATCAGAACGCTTGCCTTGCCGGTGGTCAGCCCCTCAAAAGCCTTTTCGCCCTTCACCTCGTTGTAGGCGGTGGCAAAGCCTGAGCGCTTGCAATCTTCGATGATGCCCGCCTTCACCTGAGCCTTGAGATAGGTCTCGTTCATGGCGAAACCTTTGGCCGGATCGACTTGGGCGTACTCCATGAACTTGAGCGACTGAGCACCCGAAACAGACTTCTCAAATGCGTCTGCGTTATCTGTGCGGAATAGCGAGGCGGCAGCCATGCTTCCCATGAAAGTGAGGAGTTTCTCCTCTCCAAGTTGCGCAAGCCGAATCTCGGCATCGGCGCGGGCCGTTGGCATCAGGGAGCTTGTGACGCCCATCGCCTTCTCCATCGGTGCGCGCACCTCACTCTTGAGGTCGCTGCGCATTTCGAAGTACATGCTGACGATGGCAACTGCCAGCGCTAGCGAGCGATCATTGAGGACAGCTTGCTTGCTCATACGAGCGTAGAGGTCGAAGGCGACACGGCGTATTGACTTCTTCACCTGGGTGGGCTTAGCGCTTGCGGCTTTCGGCTTGGCCGGTGTTCCCCCGGCAGCGGTCCCGGCAGATGTGGATGGTGCTGTGTTCGATAAGGAGGCTAGTGCGGCTTTGTACACGGCGGTTTTCTCCTTGTGGCAAGGCTTGTTGAAGCACATGCCACCGATCACATCGCCTTCGCGCCCCCTCGACACCGTGACCACTGCGCCGAAGCTTGCACAGGTAGCGCATGCCGCTGCCTGTTGTTCTCCTACACCATCATCACCCCGTGCTACGAGCTTGACGTATGAGTCCTTGGCGAGATTTAGCTCGCTGTGAACTACCGCGTGCTCCTCTTGCGCCTCAATCAACCGAACAGAAATTAGCTGCTCGGTCTTCCGGTTCCAGCAGACGGAGTTCTGGCAGCGAGACGCCCCAAGGCTTGCTTCGAACAAATCAGCATTCGCGCCCGAGTTGTGGATGCAACTCCGGCATTCCGTGGTATCAAAACGCGCAGTCGAAACATCCCGCGTCAGCTCTAACAGGCGTGCTCTGGTCTGCTCGACTGAATAGTTCTTCTCGATGATCTTCAACAGAATGCCCGCTTGATCGGAAGCGGGGAGACGGCATAGCAATTCGGCATGCCCAATCTTGATCTGCTCCTCCAGCAAGGCATCGGCAACTTCATCACAGGCATGGGCCAGCAGCAGACGGCTGTCGAGCTTGGTTCTAGACCAATCCAGCGCCTTCATCACCGCCAAGTGGTCGTTGGCCATGTCCTCCAGCAAGATTACGGCATGCTGGGCTTCTTCTATTGGTGTCAGGTCCGCCCGCACCTGGTTCTCCAGTGCGGCGATCAACCGCGCTTCCTGATCGCTCATAGCACGGATCAGGGCGGGAACCTCGATCAAGCCCGCATCGTGGGCCGCCGTCCAGCGCCGGTTGCCTGCGACCACCTCATGGTCGAAGTTCGGGTCATCGCTTACTGGCCTCACCAGAATCGGCTGGATAATGCCCTTGGCACTGATAGAACGCACCAGTTGCTCATAAGCGGACTTCTTCCGGCCTTTGCGCGGGTCAATTTGCGGGTTCCTGCGGATGCGGCCGAGGGGGAGGATTTGGGCTAGTTGCTGATTCACTTGGCTAAACTCCGTGTTTGCAATGAGTTCAGCTTCCCTCATTCACGGAAAATCCCAAGCGCTAAGGGTGTCGTTAAATTCGGGCGCAAATAGTGGCTGAAAGCAGGAACCAACTTCGGGGGGAGTAGATATATTTCTTGCTTCACAAGTAGGGGGAGCAGACGTCTGCTCAAATTGAATGAAAAAATCCGCTCTCGTTCTGGCACTCATCGCTATGCCAGTTTCATATGCACTCGCTGATTCCTCGGAATCATATGCAGTCATTGCAATGTCCGACCTCAAGATAAAAGTGGCTATTTTTCTCGGCTGGCTGCTGGTCGGTGCATGTTGTGGAGCGGTGCTGACGCGACGGATGAGCAAGAAACATCGAATGCTCCGCGACCTCACCTTCTCGTTTTCAGTTCTGACTGGCTCCTTGGTTGGGATGCTCTTTTCCCTTGGGATAATGCCGATCTGATGAGGAGTTTGTTGTGGGTGGATCGGGACGACGCAAGTAAATCTGTCGCTCCAGCGTCCTGAAAACGAATCTTTTGGTCCCTCCCTGGCGATAGCCTCCTGTGTGAATGAATTAGGAGGCTTCGACTTAATGAAAATCCGTAGTCTCTGCGCCCTCGGTAAAATGAGGCCGTACTTTATTGACCGGCACATGGTCACCCTCTCGCACCAGACACTTAGTGGCCCTGTCGGTAGTGACCCGCTCCTGCACAATGCTGAAGCAATCTACGACTTCATTCAGCGAAATATTTGGCTCCACCAAAACTGCCTAGTTGGCCTGTACAACAGCGACAACCAATTGGTGCAGCCAGGCGAAGTCTTCATGAATGGCAGTCGCTCATCACTTATGCGCTGTTTACTGCGTTGGGAGGCGCTACGCATTGTCCCGATTTGGATCGATGGCTTTGACAACCTTCCTGAATACGAGCGCTCTATTCGCGCCGTACAGCTTGATCGTCTGGATCAGGCACGGCAAAAGCTCCATTCGGTTGGGGGCTGGTATCAGAGTGACCAGAAGCACTACGAGCTCGCACGAGCCGTCAAACGCACCGGCTACTGGGCACTGGAGAACCTTCCCCCACTTGGGGACCTGGAGTGGCCAACGGGCAAAGTTTTCGGACTCACAAATCCGAATTTATCTGCTGACGCGGTTGAGACAGGTTATCTCGAGGGGATATTTTCCATGATAGAGGGAAAAGAAAGCTTTCACGGGACCGGCGGAAGCATTGCAGCAAACGAACTGTTTGGAGTTGCACTCATGACTCCAGATCGTGGACACGAATTTCTTGTGGACCTCCATATTCAGATTCTAGCGAATCGTGCTGACGCGACTTACGCTAGCCGGCCGCGCGCTATAGCCTGACCCTTATCAGGAGAAAAAAATCATGCTCAACCGTCGATATCCGATTCTCATCTCTGGGACACGTTATTCACCGGAATTCCAAACAGAACTGCAGTACGCAGTACCCTGGAAATCCGTCCTGGAGAAGGCCTACGGCAACCATGCAACTTGCCAGTGCCCAAGCAGCGGTGCCCGAAAACTCTCGATCAAGCGACGTGAGGGGAGCGACGGTTTTCATCTGGCGCGTTTCGGCGGAACAGGTCACGAACACTCGAACGATTGTCGCTTCTATGCGCCAGCACCGGAGCGCTCCGGTATGCAAGGGTATGCGGCTGGCGTGGTGGAGGAGGGTGACGATGGCAGTATTCGGGTACGCCTGGCCCGGGGCATACGTGTTCAGGATCCTAAATCCGAGGAAAGAGAAAGCACGACGCTGAATAGAGCACCAGGGAAGAGCAAACCAGCCATGACATTGCTCGGACTTCTTCATCTGCTTTGGTCCGAGTCACGACTATCTACTTGGTATCCAGCAATGGAGGGCAAACGCAACAGTGGCATTGTGAACTACGCGCTTCTTCAGGCTGCAGAACGTGTAGCAGCAAGCCGTATGAAGTTGAGTGGAGTGCTTTTGTTGGGTGCGCAAAAGGACAGTAAGGGGGCAGCTCGCAACCTGGCGGTCGCCAATTCGGCGATGACCCGGGATCTCCGGCTCCTCGCAATATCGCCGCTGGCTCGATATAACACTGAACGCCATTCTGGAGACATCAGCAGATTACCGCTGGCCGGGCCGTTCGGCATGCCCATGCTGAATTTGCCGCCGGCAGTCTGGGCAACTGCCGCCCGCCGATTCGAGAGAGAGCTTTCCGCATGGAAACGTGGAAGTCGCGTTATCGCTGTGGCTCAAGTCACGCCGCCTAAAGGAGAGTCATTTTCGCGAGTTGATGTCGTTGAGGTGGCGCTGATGCAGGTAACTGAACGCTGGATTCCCGTCGATTCAGATTACGAAGCCGTGATAGAGAGCAAACTCCACGCATCCGGCCGCAGCTTTGATAAACCATTGCGTTATGACGCTGATGAAAGTGAGGTTTTTCCTGACTTCTGGCTTTTGGATACGGGCAAAGATCTTCCCCTGGAAGTGTTCGGCATGAGCACTCCTGTCTACCTAGAACGGAAGGCCATTAAAACAGCTTGGTACAAGGGGTTTGGGGAGCAATGGAACCAAAAACCAACGTAAGCCCGACTAGCTCCGTTCAGAGCCCTCTTCCCAGGCATCCGACTCGATAAAACCATTGCGCAACTTGACCACCCATTGGCGCCGTTATTGACCAGCCGGCTGCATTCTTGACCAGTTATTTGCATTCGGAGTGACCAGGAGGGGGGCAATAGAGAAAACGGAAAAAATCGTACGCTAAGGCCAAGCGTGTTTTGCTAATGAACTGTGCTAGCAGACAAAACCAGCGGCTAGCACAACATCGATTACTTGCATTGCGACACCCAGTACGAATTGCACGGTACTCCAGTCGTTTTGGGCAGCTATAAAATCGAATTTCGTTATCGAAGTTCGATTATTATGGATTAATCTGTGGAAAATCAGGTAGGCCAACGCATGACTAATACCTCCACCGATGACCGCAGCCCATGGTCGGTTTTTCTTATTTTTCTACGACTTGGATTGACCTCCTTCGGCGGCCCCATCGTGCACTTAGGCTATTTCCGTGACGAGTTCGTCACACGACGGCGCTGGTTGTCTGAACGCAGCTATGCTGATTTAGTGGCGCTGTGCCAATTTCTTCCAGGCCCAGCAAGCAGCCAGGTCGGCATAGCGTTGGGGCTATCACGGGCTGGATATAGCGGGGCGCTGGCTGCTTGGACAGGCTTTACGCTGCCTTCGGCCGTAGCTTTAATCCTGTTCGCGCTGGGCATTTCCAACTATGGGGATTCCGTTTCGCCGGGCGCGTTGCATGGCCTAAAAGTGGTGGCCGTTGCCGTAGTCGCCCAAGCGGTATGGGGCATGGCGCGCAACCTGTGTACGGATGGGCTGAGAGTCACAATAATGGCGATTGCCGCCTGTGCTGTCCTGCTCGTACCGTCCGCGTGGGGGCAGGTTGGTGTGATTGCTGCCGCAGGCATCATAGGCCGACTATTGTTCAAGCCAGCACATACTGTTGAGCACGACCCACTACCTATCACGGTCAGTCACCGGGCCGGCGCACTTTGGCTATCGTTATTTTTTGCCCTGCTGATTGGCCTACCGATCTTGGCAAAATTGCTGCCAAGTCCAACGATGGTGGTAGTGGACGCCTTCTATCGTGTGGGGTCACTAGTGTTCGGTGGTGGCCACGTTGTGTTGCCGCTGCTGCAAGCCGAAGTGGTGTCCTCCGGCTGGGTCAGTAATGAATCCTTCCTCGCGGGGTACGGGGCGGCTCAAGCGGTGCCCGGCCCATTGTTCACATTCGCCGCGTTCCTTGGTGCTTCGATGAGCACCGCTCCCTCTGGCTGGGTCGGCGGTATTGTGTGCCTACTGGCTATCTTCGCACCCTCTTTTCTGCTGGTTGTGGGAGCCATGCCATTTTGGGAGCGCCTGCGTCGCAATACAGGCATGCAAGCCGCGCTGGCTGGGGTCAATGCGGCGGTGGTTGGCCTGCTGCTGGCCGCGTTCTATCACCCTGTATGGACTAGCGCCATATTTCAGCCGCAAGACTTTGTCTTGGCCCTGGTCGCCCTTGTCGCACTGATGTTCTGGAAGCTCCCGCCGTGGCTAGTTGTCGTCGGCAGCGGTGCAGCGGGTTGGCTGTTGAGTATCGCGCTGTGAGGCACGAAAAATGACAGATAAAGACCTGTACGGCGGGTTGATCCGCCTGCACATACTTCACCATGCAGCCGAGAAGCCCGTCTTCGGACTGGGAATCATCGAAGAACTGCAACGACACGGCTACGAGCTGAGCGCCGGGACGGTATACCCAATGCTGCACGGGCTGGAAAAGAAGGGCTATTTGACCTCACGCCACGAACGCACCGGGCGACGTGAACGGCGTGTCTATGAGATCACTGAGCAAGGCCAAGTTGCGCTGGTCGAGGCACGTGCAAAGGTTAAGGAACTGTTCGGCGAGTTGATCGAAGGTTGCTGAGTTTACGGCTTCAACTCGGCGTCAGGCGGTTCACTGGCACCGCGTCAGACTAGGGCCGCTTTCTGCATTTTCTGACGCCAAGGCGTCAATCTCTATGGCCTCAACCTGACAGGCCGAATGCTTAGCGTACGATTTTTTCCGATTTCTCTATCGACCCCAGGAGGATCTGAATTGATCTCTCCACCATGTGTACACTGCCTGACAGCGGAGTTCGTCGCGGTTTAATCTAGAAAGACTTGCCCTAGGGAGATCAGCACGGCTGGAAGAACTGACCCAAACGAGGCAGCAGGTCGCATTTGACGATATCTTCACTGTATACTTTATCGCTCAGCCATACCTCTTGAGCTACAGGAACACCAGCATGACTGTACTCCAAACGATCTACTGGCAGCCTACGCCGCCTTAGCGCTACGCCCCCTCGCAACATCTCGCTTCCGCTAGTTTCGCTCGCGGTCGCGTACTGCTGTATGCCCGGTTTTTACACCCAAGGCACACAGCCAAATAATCCTCACAACTTGAATTCGTATCGACGCGCTCGCCATCTGCCTGGTGTGCGTGTGGTGCATTGCCTTGGATATTCTGATGCTGCAATCGCTCAAACAAACGTGGTTTTCCAACGTCCGTGGAGACGTGCTCGCGGGGATCGTGGTCGCGCTCGCGCTGATCCCGGAGGCCATTGCTTTCTCTATCATTGCCGGCGTCGACCCCAAGGTCGGTCTCTACGCCTCCTTCTGTATCTGTGCTGTCATCGCCTTCGTCGGCGGTCGACCCCGCATGATCTCGGCAGCTACCGGTGCGATGGCACTGCTGATGGTCACCCTGGTAAAAGATCACGGGCTTCAGTATTTGCTGGCAGCCACCTTGCTCTGCGGGGCGCTTCAAATCCTCGCTGGATACCTGAAACTGGGCTCTCTGATGCGCTTTGTTTCGCGCTCGGTAGTCACAGGCTTTGTGAATGCATTGGCGATTCTGATTTTCATGGCGCAGTTACCTGAATTGACCAACGTGACCTGGCACGTTTACGCCATGACCGTAGTGGGCCTCGGAATAATCTATCTGTTTCCGTATGTACCGAAGATCGGCAAGCTGATTCCCTCGCCGCTGGTGTGCATCCTGGCCCTGACGGCCATTGCTATTTACCTCGGTCTGGATATCCGCACTGTGGGTGACATGGGCGAACTGCCGGACACGCTGCCGATTTTCCTGTGGCCTGAAGTCCCGCTGAACGTTGAAACTCTGCGCATCATCTTCCCGTACTCAGCCGCCTTGGCCGTAGTAGGTCTGCTTGAGTCCATGATGACCGCGACCATCGTCGACGATTTGACCGATACCACCAGCAACAAAAACCGTGAATGCAAGGGTCAAGGCATTGCCAACATCGCTGCCGGGATGCTCGGCGGTATGGCAGGCTGCGCCATGATCGGCCAGTCGATCATCAACGTGAAATCCGGTGGACGTACCCGTCTCTCCACATTGTGCGCGGGCATTTTCTTGCTGCTGATGGTCGTTTTCCTCGGCGAATGGCTCTCCAAGATCCCGATGGCTGCATTGGTTGCTGTGATGATCATGGTATCCATCGGCACCTTTAGCTGGGATTCCTTGCGCAATCTGAAAGAGCACCCACTGTCGACCAACCTCGTCATGGTCGCGACCGTTGTGGTGGTCGTGGCAACGCATAATCTGGCTTACGGCGTGTTGGTCGGCGTACTGCTGGCTTCGTTGTTCTTTGCGAACAAGGTCGGACATTACCTCGATATCAAGAGCAGTCTTGAAGAGACGGAGTCGCATCGGACTTACCGCGTGGTAGGCCAGGTGTTCTTCAGCTCGGCAGACAAGTTCACCGAAGTTTTTGACTTCAAGGAAGCGCTCAACAAGGTCACCATCGATCTGACACAGGCGCATTTCTGGGATATCACCGCCGTCGCCGCGCTGGATAAAGTGGTAATCAAGTTCCGTCGCGAGGGCGCCGAGGTTGAAGTGCTGGGTCTAAATGAGGCCAGCGCCACAATCGTTGACCGCTTTGGCGTGCATGACAAACCTGGCGCCATCGACAAGCTCATGAGCCACTAAGGAGATCGACAATGACCCACGTAATGGCATGTATTGATAACTCACAATCCTCATTGGCGGTCTGCGACTACGCAGCATGGGCGTCGCAGCGACTCAACGCGCCTCTTACCTTGCTTCACGTATTGGATGAAGAGAAATACCCAGCAGCAGCTGACCTAAGTGGAAATATTGGTCTCGGCAGTCGAGAGCATCTGCTGGAGGAGCTGGCTACATTGGATGCCCAACGCGCCAGACTCGCTCTGGAACAGGGCCAACACATGCTGGAAAAGGCCAGGGAGCGAACGGTCATTTCCGGCGCTGCGTTTCCTGAGCTGAAGCAGCGCCACGGACACTTGGTAGAAAGTCTGAGCGACCTTCAGGAGGATATTCGACTGTTGGTGATAGGAAGAGTGGGTGAAGACAACTCACGCAACGCGCACAGCCTTGGCAGCCAGATAGAAGCTGTAGTGCGAACAATTCACCGGCCTATCCTGATCACAGCCAACAGCTATAAAAAGCCCGAAAAGGTGATGCTCGCATTTGACGGCAGCTCCACAGCCTACAAAACCATCCAAATGTTTGCCGCCAGTTCGCTTTGCAAAGACTTGCCCATTCATCTTGTTACGGTCGGTGCAGATTCGGTGAGCAATCACGAGGCACTGGGAAAAGCACAAAGCATGCTTCTCTCGGCTGGCTTCCTAGTCCAAGCTGAAATCAGACAAGGTGAGGTGGAGTCGGCTCTGCACGATTATCAGACAGAGCACGGCATTGATCTGCTGGTCATGGGTGCCTATGGGCATTCACGCATCAGGCAGTTTTTGGTAGGAAGCACGACTACGACGATGCTTCGAACAGCCACCATGCCTGTATTGCTGCTGCGCTGAGATAACTCTCTAAGCCACAGTGTTTCTACTTATTGAGAAATGCTGTGGTCAATCCCATCTAAGCTATCTGACAACATAGCCCACTGAGTTCGACCTGCGCACCTAAATATCGTCGTCTGGATTACGCAGTGGCCGTAGCTCACCTCGGGCGACCTCTTCTGGTACCGCGAAGGAGTACCGTCCCAACATATTGATGTGCTCGAAGATCAGCGGCGACAAACGAGCCAGGTCTTCGTCCTGTACCGGGTAGCCGTGCTGCTTTAACCGCTCCACGGCAGCCGTCATGTAGAGGGTATTCCATAGCACAATGATATTTACCACCAGGCCCAGGGCACCGAGTTGATCCTCCTGGCCTTCTCGGTAGCGCTGGCGAAGCTCGCCTCGTTTGCCATGGAACACGGCGCGAGCCAGGCTGTGTCGGCCTTCGCCGCGATTCAGTTGGGTCAGGGTGGCGCGGCGCTTGGACTCATCATCAATGTAGGTCAACGTATGCAGGGTTTTCTCGATCCGTCCGAACTCTGCCAACGCCTGGGCCAGACGGGTCGGACGATCTCCCGTTTGTAGGGTGCGCATGATGCCTGTCGCCGGCACTCGGCCAAGTTTGAGTGAGCCAGCCAAACGCAACAGGTCATCCCAGTGCTCGGCGATCAGGTCGAGCTTGACTGACTGGCGAGCAAGTCCGTTGAGCTTGCCGTAATCCGCGTCCGGGCGGGTGCGCCAGAAGCGGGTACCGCCGACATCAGCCAGGCGCGGGCAGAAGTGATAACCGAGCAGACGGAATAACCCGAACACCACATCGCTGTAAGCACCGGTATCGGTCATGATTTGTGTGGGCTGCAATTCGGTCTGTTGTTCCAGCACAACCGCGAGCAATACTAGGCTGTCGCGCAGGGTGCCGGGCACCGTAATGGCGTTAAGACCGGAAAACTGGTCGGAGATCAGGTTGTACCAGGTGACGCCCCGGCCGGTACCGAAATACTTCGGGTTAGGGCCGGCATGTACGGTACGCACAGGTACGACAAAACGCATGCCATCGGCGGAGGCCACCTCGCCGCCGCCCCAGACCTGAGCCAGCTCCAGTTGACTCTGCGCAGCCACCAAAATGGCATTGGCTGCCGACAGGGTATCGTCACGGAGATAGTTCTGGCTCACCCAGGACAGCCGGTCACGGCGCAGCGCTTGGTTGTCGTTGCGAGTCAAGGGCTCCAGGCCGGTGTTACAGGCTCCTCCCAAGAGCACTGCGCACAAACTCGTCACCAAGTTGTCGGCCCGCGCATTGCGTTCGGACACATGGGTGAAGGCTTCAGTGAAGCCGGTACGAGCGGCGATTTCTAACAGGATTTCCGGCAAATCGACACGCGGCATCAAGTCGGCCACGGCTGCACGCAGTTGCAGCAACGAGTTGGGCTCTTCCAGCTTCTCCAGCGCTCCGATGGACAGCTCGGTTTTGCCCTCTGTATTCTCACTCAACTGGATCGCAGGATTGTCGGGCAGGCGAGCGGCGACTGCGTACCAAGTCGCATCCAGCTCGGCAGACAAGGCGTCCAAGGTGGTTTTGGCGTTCACAGTCAGGCCCAGTGAGCGACAGATGATCGGTCGCGCCGACAGCCATTCTGCACCATCGAGCAGACCGATACGCGGGTCGGCATAGCGCCAACTGGGTGCAACAAAGACATCGCGGCGGCGTAGGGCCGTGCGTAGTGCATCAAGCGTGCAGAAGACATAGGCGCCCATGTCGAGGGAGCCATCTTCGCGAGTGATGTGGTTCTGCCAAGCCTTGGCCACGATCTCCTGCGGCACGTCATCCTCCGGCTTCCTGCGAGGCAAGTTCAGTTGCAACCAGTCCAAACTAGCCGCCACACCCTTACCCGCCGGGCTGAAGCCGAAGCGAATATGTTTCAATAAGTCAGGAAGGAAACGGCGCACGCTGCGGTAGCGCTCCTCCAGAGCGAGGTAAAACACATCGTTGGCCGGACGGATCAACGCATTGACCTCTTCCAGGGCTTTCTCCAGCGTGACACGTGGCAGGTCGTTGAACAGCCGGGCACGGACATTGTCATCGCTGATCGAGCTATCCAGCACGACCTTGCACGCAGCGGCGAGCATTGCCGCCGAGCGATCCAGGTCTTTTAGACTACGCAACCGAGCCTTCTTGTCAGCCTTCTCTGCGTTGTTGAAGATATCACGCAGTAGCGCTTCCAGAACTTCCAGAGCATCGTCGTGCGCACTGGCTTCCAAGGAAACCGCGAATGCCACCAACGTCGCCAACCGGCGCGACGCCGGCAGTCGATTGATGGCCGTGACCTTCGCGGTGTTGGCAAAGCGAGCCAGGGCGGCAATGCGGCTGGGAGGGATATGCGCAGCTGCCGGTAAGGCGATACCCAACCCGCGTACATCATCCAGCCGACGCAGCGCCCGAACCAGTGCAGGGCCACTGACCATCACCGGGCCGGAGCGTAGTTGATCCAGTCGGGAACTACGGTTGCCTTCGGCCACCAGAAGCAAGTCTTGTAGGTGCTGTCTTTGCTCCTCGGTCACGCTGCGGCCCAAGGTGTACCAGAGGCGTTCTTCAACCCGGCTACGCAGTTGGGCAATGAAGCGCTCTAACTGGGAAATTCCGGGCAATAGGACTTTCTGTGTGAGCAGCCATGAGGTAGCTCGTTCGAACAGCACGCCAGGACGATCAGTACCAGTCCAGCAAAGGGCATACAGCCATCGGCTCAAACGAAAGCCGATGCCTGGGTCAGTAAAGTGGCGATAGCCATAGCGCTCTTGAATATCGGCCGCATGTATCCAGCGACGATGATCGCTATAACGTACAAGACAGTCAGGGTCGGCGATTGCCAATTGCCGACAAAGCACAAGCAGGACTTCCACCGGCACAGCCGTGGGTTTGTCCGGCAAAACACCGACGAAGCGAACGGTAGTCAGCAGAACGGCATAGCCCAAGCGGTTATGGTTGCCCCGTAGTACCTGGACGGCTTCACGGTCTTCATCGCTCAGGTGGAAGTAGCGCTCCAGTTCATCACGGCTGGGCGCATCGATGTAGCGACCAAAGCCGTCGCGTTGCTCCTGAGTCAGAAAACCAACCGGCATCGATCACAGTACCTCGGCGCAGAACACGGCGGGGGTGACAATCCGCGTGCGTTCGATATGTCCGCGCTGCAAGAGGCCTGCGCGTCGATCACCGGTTACTAGGTAGTCCGCATTGCCCGCCAAAGCCATGGCCAGCAGAAAAGAGTCATCCGGATCATCGGCTTCAACCTCAATGGTCAACCGCTCCAATACCACGGCGCGTTGCAGGTTATTGATCATGGCCCCCACTTTGGCAGGCTGAAGGATGGCCTGAAGCTTGGGGTAACGACTGGCGCGACGAATTTCGTCGAGCTGTGCCCGTGAAGTCACCACCTCGAAGCGAGCTGAACGCCAGGCCCGATAGATCGCATCAGGAGACCCATGCGGTGAGATCAGCGCACTGAACAGAATGTTGGTATCCAATACAACCCGCATCAGCGCTTACGCGCCCAGTCGAGCGCTTCTTCAACCGCTTCGGTCAGTTCGGCCTCACTCAGATGGGCATTGGAAACCTTGGCCTGTTCGGCGCTCAGCTCCAGGATGTGTGCCCGCACCGCTTCTTCGATGAAGCGCGACAGGTCGCCCTTACGGCCACCGCCTTGGCTGGCCAGAAACATGCGAAGCGATTGGTCGGTGTCGGTGGAGACGGCGACGTTCCAGCGAGTGGTATTCATGACTTTTTCCAATGTTAGGTGTTTATGTGTTTATACACTCGATCCTCACTGCGCCGCAACGGTTCGATAAAACCCTCGTTTTATAGAACTTTAACGGAAGACCTGCCCAGCTCCGAGTTAGCCCATATTATGGTTTTAAATACTGGTATCGTTAATCAAGGTTCTATTTTCAATTTCTCTGTTGAGTAAACGGTACTTTTGATGAAAATTGGCTATGCGCGGGTGAGTACTCGGGATCAGAACGCCGACCTCCAGATCGATGCTCTGACAAAGGCAGGGTGCGAGCGGATCTATCAAGACGTTGCCAGCGGCTCAAAAAGCGCACGTCCGGAACTGGACAAATTATTGGTTCATGTACGGGCCGGTGATGCTGTGGTGATTTGGAAGCTGGATCGTCTAGGGCGCTCGCTCAAGCACCTGGTCGAACTGGTCGGTGAATTGGCCGCTCGTAACGTTGGCCTGCAAAGTCTGAATGACCCCATCGATACCACCCACGCGCAAGGCCGCTTTGTGTTCAACCTGTTCGCTTCATTGGCAGAGTTCGAACGTGAGTTGATTCGTGAGCGCACACAGGCAGGCTTGTCCGCTGCACGGTCACGTGGTCGAGTCGGTGGCCGCCCGAAGGGGCTGCCCGCTCAGGCGGAAGCGACCGCTATGGCCGCAGAAACGCTGTACCGAGAGGGTCGGTTAAGTGTGAGCGCCATTGGCAAGAAACTGCACATTTCCAAAAGCACGCTTTACCGCTACCTCCGGCATCGCGGCATAACGATCGGCGTACCCGCAAAAATCACCCAGCATCTCAACATCACGGTCCCACCGGCAGTGGACAATGCCGAACGGATCGCGACGGTCATATTGCGCCTGGCCGTCGAGAACAACAGCAAGTTCGTGCGTGGTAAAAAACGGGCACTGGAGAATATCGAGCGTTACTGCCTGGAACCTTACGGCATGAAGCTGCTTGAGTCGGGCAACTACGCGCTGAGCATTCCCTATCGCAACGATGAGGCACTGGATAAGACGGTACATGATCTGCTGACCGAGATCAGCCAAGAGGCCGAGATGCGTAATTGCTTTATCGAGGCAGATGCCTGGGAAGAGGGCTCTGAGCGGAGGTGGTAGGGCTTATGTTGGTTTTTGGTTCCATTGCTCCCCAAACCCCTACAACCAGGAGTACGGTGATGCAGGGTGGTGGTCATGGAATGCCGCGGCTGATCCGAAAGGAAAAGATATACCTCCATTTCCCCCCAAAGCGTGATTGCAATGCAGCACGGACTGGATGTGGGCTTGGGTTTTGTAAGCCATGTGAAATGCTGAGAGCATAGTCAAATTGAGCGAGGAAACTGCCAAAATGGCCACCTCTAAGCTTCACTGAATCTGCGACAGCTGCGGTTCAACGTAATGATTTAAACGCCCGACTAAAATGAGGTGCTCGGTGGAAATAGTAGCAAGTACGCAAATCTGGATAGGGCTCATGGCTATAGCAATTGGGTTTTTTTGGGTTGGCGAACGGATCGTTGAGCAAATGAAGCGTCGCAACGATTTGATCGAGGCTGAGTTACGTTCGGCTGGAGTTTTTCCGAAGAATGCAGTTACTCCCGACAGGCCGGAGGGAATGGATAATCCCGAAGAAAAACGATGAACAATAGGTCATTCAAAAAACCTAGAACCTAGTCACCTAGCGCTCATTCAAACCCAAGCCATGCTTGGGTTTTTTCACTCCTAACATAGATTTTGACGTTAATTTATATCTCTTTTTTCAGAATCAATACACAATAAAAAAGCACCGCCTTGATGATGTGATTCACGTTATGAACTTCCCTAAAGAGTAATAGAGACTTCCTCATGAACTCCATAAATGACGTTTCGTGGTATTTCTCTCGACTCATCCCTTCTCTGCTAGGGTAGTAAGTAATGGTTTGCGTTGATTCTTTGTAGTCGTACTTGTAATGAGCTATGCCATTTCTTAGCTTGTTATCAATTGCTGATGTGTCTATTTTGTAAAAACAATCGTCGATAAAGCGTAGTTTGTTTCCTAGGTCTACGTTAGCGAACGCATTCAAAGAAACCAGATCTAGCCTTGCTTTACCCAGCGTAGTCACTTTAAGGGAGGGCTCGAATTGGTCGCTATCCCCACGTTTCATAAGGTTGTTCAAGCCCGCCAAGAAAGTAAGTTGACGGGCGAAAACCTCAGACAAATCTTTGTAATAATTGCTGCAAACATCGAAGTCAGCGGTAGAGATTCTGGCAGGATTACGGCCAATATTATCGTTGTCCGCGTAGTCGTAAAAAAAGGCTGATCTGAACGGCAAATCCATAGAAATTAGCTTGGGATAAAGGGATAGGCAATCATTATGCAGATTTCTGAGAAATTCATTGGCTAGAATTTCTTCGATAAATTCCAGCGTTTTGTCCGGGTGGCTTTCATGTAACCATCTGCATATCTGGGGTGCTCCCTCACTTATTTCGGCGTTGACTCCGTGAATCGTAAATGGCGATGACATAATAGATGTTGCTGAATAGAGAGCGGCTAGCACATCTTGCTGTTTATGCGATTTTAGATTGACTCCAGGTAACCTGGCGCAGGTTTTTTCAAAGCTATCTATGTCTCCGCGTTTGAATTGCGTAATTACACTTCTCAAATCATGCTGCATTGGATAGAGTCGGTTCAACATGTCCAAGCGGAGATTCAAGTGGCGGTAAGCATCTAAGCTTATTTCCCTTGTTACCCTCATGAAAGTTGTCATGCCCATTTCATATTTCCCAAAGTAGACGGGGAAGTCTAGATGGAGATCAATAAATGGGTTTTCGCCATTGAAAAGTTCATTAGGCTTTATGATCAACTCATTGGCGCCACGTAACTCACCATCTTCTTGACCAAATACGAAAGAAATACGCTCTTCGCAATTTGGGCAGGCGAACTGGAATGGCTGTATATCTCTATTAGACATGCCGATTCTGCAATCGATTTTCGTTCCGCATGTATTGCATTGCAAACACTTGCATATATTCATGTTTGTCCTTATTTGACTGGTGCGCTTTTGGTGATAGAGCGTGACTCATGCGGGCCGGAAAATTTTACCGACATGTTATGCCAAAATAGTCGTGTAGGCATGGCTCACATCTTCAGCACATTACTATCGAACCCACGATTACCGACTCGAAACCGACAACACCTGGCAGCGACTGTATGAATATTGAGCGCATTCAGCGGACTAACCCGGGAGGGGCTATGAGCAGGCCATCACCTCCATTGTCTTCACCCAGGTGCCTGCGACCGGCAATCATGCAATCATTACCAGCTACGCATATTTCGGCATATTTCCGTATTCGCTATTCCGTGGCATTTTCTGATTTTCCTATGCATCCAGCTTTGGGCGGGCTGGCTCGGTGAACACCATCACACCCAGCCAATTCATCAATACGTGACCTGGTGCGGAGAAGTCCCTACCGGGTAGCCATCGAAAGCGTCTAGCTGCTTTGATTTCGATCTGCTTCGAACGGACGGTGAGGACGGTGAAGAACACGTTTCCTTCCCTTGGTCAGTCGCTTAGCCACTGCTGAGCGTTCCAGTCCGCGTCTATCAGAAGTTGGCAAACCTGTTCACGTGTCGCAGGCTAGTCAGCACCAATCGTGTACTCACAGTTCTCGCATCGCACCCACGAGTCGGCAACAATCCATACAACTGCAGGAACATCGGCGATCAACTGCACCATCGCAGCAAGAAACAAAGGGTGTTGATCATGTGCTGATTGAGTTTTCACCGAACTATTCCTCGATCGGCTCGCTGAGCTGCCGTGCGACTTGATCATTGAGGAATAGGGCCAGCCCCAATGCCGCTTCGGCCGCAAATTTCTGCTGCTGCTCGATGTAGAATTTCCGCTCATCCCCATTCAGATCTGCTGGTGGCCATTGTTCGGCGTGGGTCGCCTGGCGGTAGGCATTCAGATCGCCCAGCGTCAGATGATCAAGGGTCAGGGTCAGCGGCTCAGTTAACAGCGTCGGAGCAGGCTTTCGGGTGGTTTCGATACTCATAGGTATACATTCCTGCAACATATTCCATTTAGATATTAGAATCGTTCTGGTAATTGTCGTTTAACATAACAACCATTCAACGAACTGTAACATATTGATATTTCTGGATTTTTCAGTCGGCCGGTTTCGTTCTTATCGACTCTCGGTAAGTCGAGGTCACGGCGTCTACTGCATCAGATTTCGGGTCTCCACATTCATCCTCGGGCGCAGCAACAAAAAATCGACCTCCTGGGAGTGCCGGCGTCCGCTGTTTCATGTCGAAGCGTCTTGCCGATCGTAGATCTCGGTCAAAATTCTTGAGAGAAACAACCCTCGCAACGCTTTGCCCATCCAAAACGAAAAACGGAAGGTTAGCGTGCAGCATTGCGTCATAGCGGCTGCTCTCTGAAAACCACAGCATTGCCCGCGGATGCGGCGCGATTTGCTTTGGCACATCCAATAAGTCAGTTTCAGCCATGTTCGCGATGCTGCGCAGATCGACCCACTGCGGACTACTTTCTACAGGCTCACCGGTGGCCATAGATCGCTCATGAGCTTCCTCGAGCAGCAGCTCGCGCGCGTGCGCGACAGTCACACGCTCTTTTCCTGAGGTGTGGCCGGCCCAGGTGAAAGTGATCTGTCTTGGCGCAGCGTCAAAGACCTGGATTGCCCGTTTGAGCTGATTGAGAGAGAAATTTTTACCCAAGGCTTGGCGCATGATGTGAGAGCGGCGGCTGACAGCAACGTTGCGAAGCTCCCGTTCAGCTTCGATCGCTTCCATCAAGGCGGTCTTGCAGCGGTTCACTGCCCTTCCCTCCTCCAGTACCGACCCTGACAGCACGAAGTAACCAGGTAAGCGCATAACGGTTCCTGGAGCCTGGCCAAGATCACGTTCGAACTCTCCAAATGCCGTTATAGCCGCCGTAATGGCTTCCATTCCTGTGATGCTTTGAACTGCGATATTAGAAGGAGTTTTTTGCTCTGATAGAAGCGGGATTCGCCAAGCCCTCCCCGCTACTACAAGGGATGGCCACTTTGCGTTTAAGGCAGTCACCGCGGCAGTGAGACGTTCGAACGCCAAGACAATAGATTGAGTCATACCGATCCCCACATAATACCACCCCTTCACTCAGGGCCTTATCGAGGCAACCCTAAGACCTAACTCAACCATGTTAACCAGAGTCGAGGGGATTGAGTCCATTTACACGAAACTAAGTGAAGGGGTGGTATTGCATGCACCATGGAGGGGACCTACAAAGTTCGGAAAAAGTACGCCTTGAGGCTGTTCCAGCAGCCCCTATACTGGTTTTGTCTACCGTATAAGTGAAGTGCAATATGCCGCTTGAGGAAATGCTCACCCGCTCGGCTGTTCTACAGGCTGAGATCCTGCGACTGCTCGAAGACGAACCCACATACCCCGGCGAGCGGTTTGAGGCTGCAATGATTGCCTGTGGAATCGCCCTAGAACACGCTCAGGCACTACGCATCCTGTTCGAGCATGGCAGTCCAACCACCGCTATGTCGACGCTACGCCTCCAGTTTGAAGCTCACACCAAGGCAATGTGGATGTTGTACGCTGCGAGTGACCTGGCCATCCAAAAGCTCATGGCACCGCTGACAGAGGAAAGCGCGCGGGTAGCCAATAAACTCCCCCAAATTGGGGAGATGATGGAGGCTATCGTGAAGAAGGCTCCGGTCGGGGCTTCATCTATGCTGATCCAGTTCAAAGACGTTTCCTGGTCGGCGATGAACTCCTATGTGCACAGCGGCATTCACCCGCTGCGTCGGCACCTGGAGGGCTATCCTACCCAACTCGTACTGCAAGTTCTGCGGAACTCCAACGGATTGATGACAATGACGGGGATGCTCGCGGCGATCCTCACTGGCAATGATTGCTGCATCAAGCCGATGCGAGTTATCCAGACACAGTTTGAGGACTGCCTCCCGCCGCTTAATCCATTGGCCCCACAGGTGTAGAGGCCCTCACACTGTGGAGTGGTTCAGCCGAACCTCTTGGCGTATGTAAGTAGCTGCATGTTGAGGTCATCCGCATATGGTGCATAGTGCGCTTCGCGGTGACAGCACGGGCACAAGGCCACACAGTTGTAAACACGATCTGACTTCTCGGCCCCTAAGATGTGATGAACATCCAGGAAGCCAGGGAAGTCCCGGCTCTTACCACAACTCTCACGCTCGCACGCAAACCCGGCCCTTTCAAGTACAGCTCGACGTACATGCGGATCGCGACGAACCTCCGAACGAAGCACGGGCACACGCTCGCCTTCATCCCGGCCCAGAGTCGAGTAGTCCGGCGTCGGGCAGTCATCATAGGTGTCATCGACCAGTACCGGCCTCACTGCATGGGGAGTAAGCTGGGCTAAATCGATCACACCGGGCCACTGCCACAGCGCATCGGCGACCTCGTGTCCGTCAGGTGTCCGGTCATCCTGCAACCATAGGGTCGGGCTAGTGCCATTTTGTGCGTGATTCTTCCGAGCTCGCCCCTTCAAGCCACGGCGTTGTAAGTCATCGCTGACTTCTCGCTGGCGGTTCCAGATATCGTGGAGACTTTCGATAGGAATGAGCGCGGCAAAGATAATTGCGCCTCCGTCACGCTGTAAAAGCAGATTGTGAGTGAGCCCACGCTTTGTGTCTCGGGTGGTGATGTGCTCCAGTGTCGCATCCCATCCGCCCGACCGCAGATGCGCCGCCAGTTGAGCCGCTGAGTAGTTCTTCTCGTTGGGATTTCGTCCATCGCGCCTCCAGCACAGTCGGACGCGCATACTCAGTACCTGGCCATCAGGAGTGCGGGTGACGATGAACTGTTGCGTGGCTACGCCCGTTTGAATTCGCTTGTCGTCAATGACAACGTAGCCTCTATCTTGTCAAACAGCGTTGAAAAGTTTCCAGGTAACAGCGTCCAAAAGTTTCCAGTTGCTCAAGCTTTTTTCACGGCCTTTTTCCGTTGTTTGAAGCGGAAAGAGTCATTACCCGTCTCAAGGATTTCGC
>NZ_MNPU01000058.1 GCF_001983165.1 Pseudomonas gessardii
CGACTCAAGCCCTGGTCATCATTGGCCGCAAGCTGGCGCGCATCGCCTTTTCGCTCATGAAAAACCTGAGCGAATACCAGTCAAAAGCGGTTTTGGGGGCTTCCCCAAAACCATAGAATCTCCCACATTTGATTTGTGGCGGCACCACAACTCTCTGCCACGCGCAGCCCCCCTGTGGGAGCGGGCTTGCCCGCGATAGCGGCAGCCCATTCACTGCTTCTGGCAACTGACCCACCGCCATCCCAGGCAAGCCAGTTCCCACATATGGATCTTTGTGCTCAGAGGTATTTGAGCCACGCTATATCCCGCCGCCGGGCCTTCAGCCGGGCAAACCAGCGGACGGGTAGGTACAACGCCAGCGGCAGTAACAACGCCACCAGCCACACCGCCCCCACGCTGTCGAACCCAAAGTGCGTCCCCTGGTTCAGGCCAAACAGCGCCACACCCATCACGTACAACACCTTCAGCACATACAGGTGCAGCAAGTAGAAGAACATCGGCGCCGCGCCGAACACCGCCAGTATGTCGATCCAGCGCCGCTGCCCGGCGCGTTCAAAGGCCAGCAGCAACACCAGCCCCACGCCCAGGGTCAGCGCCAGGAACAGCAATGACGGCGGATACTTGGTGATGTTGAAGAAGCTCATCCAGGTCTGCACCGGACTGTCATAGTTGTGCCACGGCGCCTCACCGTAACCATTGATCGCGCGCAGCACCCCAAAGCCCACCAGCGCGCAAATGCCCGCCAGCAACAGATACCGCTGACGCCGCGCCGCCGGCATTGCCCCGGAAAACCACGGGCCGAGGCTGTAACCCAGGGCAATCACCCCGATCCACGGCAACACCGGGTAGGTCGTGCGCAGGCGCAGGGTGTCGCTCACCTCGATCCAGCTGCGCTCATGCAGGATCGTCCAGGAAATATGCCACGCCGACCCCGCCGCGAAATGCACGCCATCGAGCAGGTTATGCCCGCCAATGATCACCAGCGCCAGGCCGATCAGCAGCGGGCGGGGCAGCCACACCAGCGCGGCGAGGGCGATCATGCTCACGCCGATGGCCCAGATCACCTGCATATAGATCACGCTGGGGGGCAGTTGGAAGGTCCAGGCGAAGTTCACCAGGGTAAATTCCAGCACCACCAGGAACAGCCCGCGCTTGAACAGAAACGCCGCAACATCGCCACGGCCTTGGTACTTTTCGCCGTACAGATACGCCGACAAGCCGGTCAGCAACACAAACACCGGCGCACACAAGTGGGCCAGGGTGCGGCTGATAAACAGCGCCGGTTCCGTGATGTCGATGCTCATCGGGTCGCTGACCTGGCGGTGCAGCAGGAACGTCTCACGCACGTGGTCGAGCAACATGAACAGGATCACCAGGCCACGCAGGGCGTCGATGGAGAGCAGGCGTTGGCGTAAACGGGCAGCGGGAACAGCGTCGGTCATGGTGCAGGGTCGCCGGCGGGAATGTAGGGGCGGTTATCTTATAACATTGGTCGGCAGCTGTGGATTTCTCAGTCGGAATCGGGCCCTGCAGGTGCTAGGGTAGGGCGCAGACTTTGACCACCCTGGAGTGACTTATGAGCGTCCCCGTTGATATCAAGGCTGTCGTGCAATTCTGGATGGCGGCGGGCCCATCACGCTGGTTCAAGAAAGATCCACAGTTCGATGCCGAGTTTGGCGCCCGCTTCCACGAGGCGCACTTCCAGGCAGCCAGGGGCGAACTGGAACACTGGATGGACGAGCCCGAAGGCGCGCTGGCGCTGCTGATCCTGCTCGATCAATACCCGCGCAACACCTTCCGGGGTACCGCCCATATGTTCGCGACCGATCCACTGGCCAGGGCTTATGCCGCACGTATGATCGACGCCGGGATGGATCGGCTGATTGACCCGGCATTGCGGGCGTTTTGCTATTTGCCTTTCGAACATTCCGAAAGCCCTGAGGACCAGCAGCGCTCCCTGGCGCTAAACAAACAACTGGATGCCGACACCTATCACTGGGCTAAGGAGCATGCCGAGATCATCCAGAGATTCGGCCGCTTTCCCCATCGCAATGGGGCGTTGGGCCGGGTGACGACCGAGGAGGAGCAGGCGTTCCTCAGCGGTGGTGGGTTCTCTGGCTAGGGCGCGACGGCGATGGGTTGTCGGCAGGCTTCCAACGCGGAGAGAAACTGGGCTTTGTTGCTCAGCATGCGTTTCGCCACCTCGTCCTGATACTGGGCGACTTGGCTGGTGGAAAGGTTCATGCACGTGCCGAATAGCTCATTGGCCTGCTTGATCACCGAGGCTTTGTCAGCCGCAGTGATAACTGTGGCCGGGTCGAACCAGGAGGAGACAAAGTTCAGCGCGGCGGCTCTGCGTTGCATGGAGCCTGGGGGGCTGTCTTTGACCAGTGCTATGTGGTTTTTCGTGTCGCTGCGGGTTTCGGCACTTTCCAGGCTGGCTTTGATTGCGCCGATTTTATCGGCGGTGATTTCGCGGCTTCCAGCATCGGCGTCCAGCTGACTTTTCAAGGCCGAAAATACCAGTTGCTGGGAGTCGTTGGCCACCGCGCCCTCGGCTTTTCGCACCTCCAGCACTACATAGGAGTTGTCTCGATAGTCACAGCCATCCCGGGGTGCTTCCTTGGCGTTGCAGGTGCCATCCTTTTTCACCAGACGGGCGCGAGCGCTGTTGTACACCAGGCTCTCCCACGGCGGCGCCGCACCACGGTCTTCGGTGCGTACCAGTACGTAGTCGCCGGTCTCGAGGTAGCCGGTTTTGGGGTTTTTGGGGTCTACACGGGTATTCATACCCACTAGGTCGAAGGAGTAGGTAAACGCATTGTCGTCCTGGTCATCCTTAATAAACGTATCGGCCAGGGCCGACAACACGTTTGCTGCCGGATGCGCGGGCGGGTAGAAGGTCTTGCCCAGGCTGGCCAGGCTGCCGAGCATCTGCCGCACCTGGGCGCCGCTCTCGTCCAGCTCGATGATGTAGATATCCAACTTGAAGGGGTTGCCGTTGTAAGTCATCGGGCCGTAGACGTTATTGAGGTTGGAGAGGTTCAGGTATTGGTTTTCGCGCACGTCATTGGAGTAGAAGATGACTTTGGAGCTACGGATGCCTTCGGGGCCGTGTTTACGGTCGCAAGGGCTTTCACAGGTGCTGGCTACAATCGCAATATCGCCGGTGGCGGGCTCGCCGCGGGCCAGGCGCAAGGGGCTGGTCCATTCGGTCAGGTCTTTGATAAAGACGGTCTTGAGGGTAATGGCGATAGGGTCGCCGGCTTTGAGCAGGTGTTTCGCCTCGCTGGCGTAGATGTTTTTGGCGCTTAGCGGACCGTCAACCGCGCCGGGGCGGTGATAGCGATAGTCGACAGCGCCTTGGTTGCTGATTGCGCAGCCGCCGAGATTCAGCAGGGTTACGGTTGCCAGCAGGTAAGCGGGTTGCAAAGCGTGCATGGGGTTCTCCTTGACGGGCGGTCGCCTCAGCGAAGAATAGTCAAGGCCGGCGGTGTTGCCATTAAATCGCCAGCTCTGGAAAGCCCCCACATTTACGGGGTGTTCCTGCATTTTGAGCGGCTATTCCCTTCAGGAATGGCCCCATAAAAAAGCGACATTGTATTTATCGCTGCACATCTCGTAGCGTGGCTGCTCACCCAAGGAGATGCCACCGTGACTGACCTGCCGATGCGCTTGTATGTCGATGCCCTGTTCACCAGCCCGTATGCAATGTCGGTGTTTGTGACCCTGCGGGAAAAAGGCCTACCGTTCGAGGTGCGCCCCCTCGACCTTGACGCGCTGGAGCAGCAGTCGCCGGTGTTTACCGGGCTGTCCGTGACCCAGCGGGTGCCGACCCTGGAGCAGGCTGGGTTTGCCTTGTCCGAGTCGTCGGCGATTACCGAGTACCTGGAGGATGTGTTCCCGCAGGTGCCGGTGTACCCCAGGGAGCCGCGCCAACGTGCGCGGGCACGGCAGATTCAGGCATGGTTGCGCAGCGATCTGCTGGCGATCCGCCAGGAACGCTCCACACTGGTGGTGTTTTGCGGGGTCCAGTATGGCCCGTTATCAACCCAGGCCCAGGTGGCGGCCGACAAGCTGATTGCGGCGGCGCAGCAATGGTTGGCCGAGGGCGACGACTACCTGTTTGGCCAATGGTCGATTGCCGATGTGGACCTGGCCGTGATGCTCAACCGGCTGATCCTCAATGGCGATCCGGTGCCCGCGCGGTTGGTGGCATATGCCCAGCGTCAGTGGCAGCGGCCATCGGTACAGGCCTGGGTCAACCAGGCACGTCCGGCGTTGTAGCGCCCAGCGGCCATTCCTGCGCGACTCGGCGGTCGAGGTCTTCCCAGTCTTCCATGCCGAGCACCCGGGTGGTGTTCAGGCCGCGTATGTAGCCGCGCAACTGCTGGGCGGCGGCGCTGGCCTGATCGGCATCGGCAGTCGGGTCCTGCAGGACGTTTTCGTACTCGATCAAATAGTCGGCAACGCGCTCGCGATACTCTGGCAGGACGGCGTTGCGGATGCGATCAAAGGTCTTCTGATGGGGTTTCATGGAGAGGTCCTTCTTATAGATTTTATTGTGTGCCGGTGTCGCAACCGTCAGTGTGGCATGGCTTCGCGGCTGAAAGCCTCCACTGCGGACACCAGGCCCTTGGCGGCCAGCACCACCAGTTCAGCACCTTTCTCAGGCGTTGCCAGGGTCGGGTCGGAACCCATCCGGCCATCCGGGTGGCGGGCGCGGAAATCCTGTGCCTCGCGGATCGGGCCGGAAGACGCTATCTGCGGTGAATAGTCGGCGGTCTTGATCAAGTCCGGATAAGCCCATTGGGTAATCGCAATCTCGGAAGGGGTGGCATGGGTGCCATGCCCCGTCGGGAACTGCGCGCGCGCCAGTTCGCCAACACCTTCCAGGTCCCACCAGTTGCACAGCTTCAAGGCAAAGCCGGCAGGGCGACGGGCGAAGCTGGCCTCGGCGTACAGTTCGGAAAAGGCGGCTTCGATGGTGGCGATATTGCCGCCGTGGCCATTGAGAAACAGGATTTTCTCGAAGCCGTGGGCCGCCAGGGAGCGGGTCCAGTCACCGATGGCGGCGATAAACGTCGACGGGCGCAGGGAGATGGTGCCGGGGAACCCAAGGTGATGCTGGGCCATGCCGATATTGAAGGTCGGGCCGACCAGGATATCGGCGTCTTTTTGCGCGTGATGGGCAATGATTTCCGGGCACATCCAATCGGTGCCCAACAGGCCGGTAGGGCCATGTTGTTCATTGGAACCGATAGGAATCACCACGGTGCGGCTACGGTCGAGAAATTGGCTTATCTCGATCCACGTTGACTGGTGCAAAAGCATTGGAGGTTCTCTCTCTGGTCAGGCTCGGCCTTCCAGATACTACCTCAACCGGCGCTGGCGATCTGGCGCGGCTTGCAATTGAGGTAGGGCGAGGATTTCAGCCAGCGCTGGTCGGGGTACCAGGAAAACATGAACTGGCCATCCTTGAGTTTGTCCACCACCTGGCGCGCCACCTGCGGACGCACGGCGGGGCAGCCCTGGCTGCGGCCGATGCGGCCTTCACGCTTGCTCCACAAGGGGCTGACGTAGTCGGCGGCGTGGATCACGATGGCACGGTCGCGGGCCTGGTCATTGAACCCCGGCTCCAGGCCGTCCATGCGCAGCGAGTAGCCATGGGTGCCCTGGTAGCTCTCCTGGGTGCGGAACAACCCGAGGCTGGATTGATGGCTGCCTTCGCTGTTGGAGAACTGGGTGGCGAAGTTTTCCCCGGATTTTTGCCCGTGGGCTACCAGGTCGCGTAGCACCAGTTTTTTTTGCCGCAGATCGAAAATCCACAGGCGACGGGCGGTCGAAGGTTGCGAGTAGTCGATCACGGCCAGGCGTTCAGAGCGTTCCTGGCCGTTATTGACAGCACATTGCATCGCGCTGAGGGCACTTTTAAGTACAGTGGGATTGAGTTCTGGAGCCGAGCGCGCCAGGCTGTTATACAAGGTATGAGGTTTGGCATTCTCTGCGAAGGCACCCGTACAGAACGCGCCCAGGGTGGCGGCGATCAGGCCGAGTCGGCAGTAAATATTCAGCATTTATCTAGCATCTCCGCCGTAGATTGGAGCTAAGCCATTGTTCAAAAAACACGCATGTTACTTGAGCCTTTGCTTGCTCGTAGCACCATTGGTCGCCATGGCCGATGAACTGCCGGTCGAGCCGCCAAACCCAGTACAGCTGGCACTTGGGCAGTTGTCGAGTGTTTGCCCCGATTTGGCGACCCAACTGGATACACCGGCCGAGCTGCGGCTGCAGGCTTTTTACCAGCAACAAGGCAATGCTGCCCTGTGGTCGGTGGACGATCGCCGAACGGCCCTGCAGGGCCAGTTGCTGTTGCTGGCCGACGACGGCCTCGATCCGGCGCACTACCGGCTGCCCGACGTGGCAACCACCAGCAATGTGCTGTGTACCGACTTCGCAACCAGCCAGCACTACCTGCAGGCCCTGCATGACTTGCACTATGGCCGTTTGCAACAGGCCCATTACGAGCCGCTGTGGCATTCCCAGCCGCCAACTGAGGATCCGGCCGTTGCGGTGCTGGCCCTGGCCAACGCGGGGCTTGCGGACATGCCGGCGGCGTTCGACCAGGCCCGGCCCTCAGCCGGTCTGTATCGTAGCCTGCGCGCGGCCTATGCCACCCAACGCCTGCAACCCTTGCCGCAGTGGGGTGTGATTGCCGACGGCCCATTGCTGCGTCCCGGCGGCGAAGACCCACGGGTACCGGCCCTGGCCCGACGCCTGGTCAGTGGCGGCCAGTTGGCGAGCGTGCCCAAGGGCAATCAATACGGCAATGAGCTGGTGGCGGCGGTGAAGCGCTTCCAGGCCAGCCATTCGTTGCAAGCCGACGGGGTGATCGGCCCGGGCACGGTGGCCGAGCTTAACGTCAGCCCGGCGGTGCGCCGCGAGCAACTGCGGGTCAACCTCGAACGTTTTCGCTGGCTGGCCCAGGACCTGGAGCCAGATGGCATTCTGGTCAACGTCGCGGCGGCCCAGTTGAGTGTCTATCAGGGTGGTGTGCCCGTGTGGCAGACCCGCCTGCAGGTGGGCCGCGCCGAACGGCAGACGCCGCTGCTCAAGTCGCGCATCACACGCCTGACCCTCAACCCTACCTGGACCATCCCGCCGACCATCATGCGCGAGGACAAACTGCCGGCCATCCGCCTGAACCCGGAGTACCTGCGCCAACAGAACCTCAAAGTGCTCGACAGTGAAGGCCGCGCCCTGTCGCCCGAGCAGGTGGACTGGTCGCACCCCGGCAACATCCTCCTGCGCCAGGACGCCGGCCCGCGCAACCCGCTGGGCAAGATCGTCATGCGCTTCCCCAATCCATTCTCTGTGTACCTGCACGATACGCCCAGCCAACCGTTGTTCAGCAAGGGGCCACGGGCGTTCAGCTCGGGGTGTGTGCGGGTGGAGCAGCCGATGCTGCTGCGCGATCTGCTGGTGAACCCGGCAGAAAAAGCGCGGACCGAGGAATTGCTGGCGACCGGGCTGACCCATGAGTTCCGCCTGGCCACGCCGGTCCCGGTGTTGCTGGGGTACTGGACGGTGCAGGTGGATAGCCAGGGGGCGTTGCTGTACGCGCCGGATATCTATGGCCGCGATGGCGTGCTGTTGAAGGCCTTGGGCGCGGTCCTGTAGGTGCGCAGCGACGCGCAATATGAGACCCGGTTGGCATCCTTGAAAAATTAACCATCAGGCATTTCTCAAACACTCAAGAAACCGACCAAGCTTGCCGACGTGATGGGTACATACCCAGGAGCGTTCAATATGAGCAGTCAACGTTTGGCAGTCGGTATCAGCCTGTTTTTCGCGCTCGTCAGTGGCACTGCCCAGGCGGCGCCCGTGAGCCACGGTGTTATCCAGTTCCGCGGCAGCATCGTCGAGGCAACATGCACTACGGGCGACGGGGCGGGGGCGACATTGGCCCTGAGTGGTTGCCCGCAGTTTGTACCCGCAAGCAACGTCAGCGCCCAGGGGGTCGAACCGGTGCGTACCGTCAGTGCCTTGGACCACTCGGTGGTCAAGGTCAAGATGGTGACTGAAACGCGCGATGGTCGTTACTTCGATCGGCAATACAACTTGAGCGATGCGGCAGGCAAACCGTTGCGTTCAGGGGCTTACCTGGTGACGCTGAGTTATCCCTGATTGTCGCGATGTCGAAGGTCCGGCTCGTAGGCGCGTGTTGCCACGAACTTTTCCCGTCAGCCTGGAGATTCAACGCGGGTTGATCAGGTAAAGTCGGCGTCTTCAGGATGAAACGTCAGGTAACAAACTATGGGGCAGTTTATACGGCAATCGGTCTTGGGCCTGCTGGTCATGGTGTTCACCACGCTGGCCGTGGCGCAAACGGCGCCTCCGGCATTGGAGAATGTGCCGCTGAACCAGCGGGTGATCGACCTGACCCATACCCTGGATACCTCGACCCAGCAGCGTCTGACTGAGCAACTGGCAGACCTCGAACAACGCAAAGGCGCGCAAATCGCCGTGATGCTGCTGCCGAGTACGGGCGATGCTGACCTCGAAACATTCACCACCCAACTGTTTCGCGCCTGGAAATTGGGGCGCAAGGGCATCGACGACGGTATTTTGCTGCTGGTGGTCAAGGACGACCGCACTGTGCGGATCGAAGTCGGTTACGGCCTGGAGGGGGTGGTCACGGACCTGTTGAGCGACCGGATTATCGAGGAGCAACTGAACCCGGCGTTTCGCCAGGGCGATTACGCTGGCGGTGTGCAGCGCGCCGTGGACGCCCTGACCGTGCTGGTCGAGGGGGGGGACTTGCCGGCAGTAGACCAGACCCGGGAAACAGTGGATGAAACTGCGGTGTTGCTGGCGCTGATTCTGGGGGCCGTCGGCGGGGTGCTGCTGGCCTCGGGCAAGCTGCATTGGCGCCGCGGCCTGATTGCCGGCCTGGTGCTGACTGTGTTGCTGACGGCACTGGCCGCGATCAATGGCAAGGCCTGGCCGATCTATGTGCTGGCGCTGCCGTTTTGTATGTCGATCAGCGCGGCCCTGTTCGGCGCGTTATGGCAGGCCAAGGCGGTGTTTTATTGCGTAGTGGGGCTGATGACCTACAGCATCGGCCTGGGGTTGGTGGATCACTACCTGACTGAAGTGTCCTTTATGAACTGGCTGGCATGGCCGCTGGCCGCGCTGGCGGTGCTGGGCCTGTACCTGATCCTGTTCGCGGTGATGAAAGCCGCCTGGAAACACAGTCGGCTGGGTTTTTGCGTGCAATCGGTGATGGTGCTGGGGGTGTATGGCGCGGCGGGGTACATGCTGGAGATGGGGCTTGATGGCTGGTTGTTCGCCTGGCCCATCAGCTCGTTCGCGGCGTTGTTCATTTATGGTCAGGGCACGGGCGGGTCGAGCTCCGGTTCCAGCGACCGTTCAAGCTCCAGCTCCAGTTCAAGTTCAAGCTCCGGTGGCGGGTTTTCCGGTGGCGGCGGTTCCAGCGGCGGCGGTGGGGCCTCAGGGAGCTGGTGAGGCCCCGTGCCGGCTCAGAGCGTCATCACCATTTCATGCCAAGCCATCCCGCCGTGGTCTGACGCCGAGGGCTGCACATACTGGTAACCCATGCGCGTGTACAGCGGCACATGCTGCTCCTTACACATCAAGTGGATGGTCTGTTTGCCCATCCCGCGCATGCGCTGCACAAAGGCTGTCATCAATTGCGTGGCGTAGCCCTTGCCCTGGTGCGCCGGGTCCACCACCACCGACATGATCACTACATTCGGCGCATCCGCTGAGTGCCCCACCAACTCCTTGAAGGCCTCATCCGACATCACCACATCATGGGCGCAACCGCCGTTGATAAAGCCCACTACCTGACCGTCCGCTTCCAGAATCAGGAAGCCTTGCGGGTACAGGGCGATACGCGTGGCGATCTTCTCCAGGGTCGCGGCTTCATCGCCCTCATAGGCGCTGATTTCGATCTCGTAGCAGCGGGCGGCGTCTGCCGGCGTGGCGTTGCGCAAGGTGAGGGCGGGCATGGGGATTCCTGGGCTGGGCGATTGAACGAGGGGCTGCATGATAGCGGGGTCGGTGCGCTGGCGAAAATCCCAGTGCCGGGCTTATTGCCGGTGCTTCTCCATCCGAATATCCCCGTCCGCCAATTGCTCAACCTCCACCCAGCCCAGGCGCTGGTAAAACCCACTGGCCCGGCTCGCTTGGGCGGTTTCCAGCCAGATCTGTCGATGGTGCTGGAACAACAAGGCTTCGGCCTGCTCCATCAGTTTGCGGCCCAGCCCGCGGCCTTCGAATTCGGGGCGGATGAAGGCGGCAAATACACAGCCGTCGTCGATATCGGCCATGGCAAACCCGACCGCTACACCTTGCACCTCGGCGACCCAGACGCAGGGCGCTTGCTGCATGGCTAGTTGGATGGCATCGGGGGTGATGCCCATTTCTGCCAACTGCTCGTGGGACAGGTGGTTTTCCCTGACGCTGGTGCGAATGTCGAAGATGGCGTCGATATCTGCCGGGGTGGCGACTCTGATAGGGCTGTTCATGCAGTTCTCGCTGTTATCCATGAATTCAACGTCGTAGATCCCGCGTGCCGCCAGGGCGGTGAAGGGGCGGGTGAGCGGCCGTACATCACTCAGTTCCCAGGCGAGCCAGCCTTCCTCGAAATAGCTGGCGCAGGCCGCTGGCACGTCCTCTGCGGTGAACGCACGCACTGCTTTTACCCGTACGATGGCGACGGCCACGCCGGTTTCATCTTCATCGTCATCGGTATGCAAGAAGCGCCCGTTCTCGACAATCAGCAGGTCCTGGGACGGCTCCAGTTGTGGCTGCCAGCGGCGGATTTCCAGGGTTTTTTCGCCTGCGGCGATGCGGCTGCCGCTGGGGCGCACGATGGAGAGGGCTTTGATGGTGCTGCTCCTAAAGAGGGGTGTTGTACTTCACTGCCGCCGCTGCCCGCGATGGCACGTTCAGACTTCTCAACAACCCCGACACATGGATGCGTACGGTAAACGGCGAAATATCCAGGGCCTTGGCGATTTCCTTGTTGGTCTTGCCTTGGGCGATCAGTCGCAACACCTCCTGCTGGCGCGCGGTCAGGGTGTTGGTGTCCAGGGGCAACAGCCCCGAGGGGGCGAACTTGACCAGCACCTCGCCCTGGCGGATGGCGAGCAGGGCCTGGCCGATTTCTTCGGGGGCGATGTTCTTGCCGATAAAACCATCGGCGCCCAGCGCCATCACCTGTTCGATCAACCCCGGGTCATCGACCATCGACACCACGATCAGCGTGGTGCGCCGCAGTTGCTGGCGCAGCTCGCCCAACTGGCTGATACAGGTCAGGCCGGGGAAGCGCAAATCGAGGATCAGGGTGTCGACTTCGCTGCCGCTCTTGAGCAGGTGCAGCACTGTATCCAGGTCGCCGGCCTGTTCCACGCGGGCCTCGGGCAGCAGGCGTTGCACGGTGCGCAGCATGCCTTCTCGAAACATGGGATGGTCGTCGGCGATGATGATCCGGCATGTCATGGTGTGCTCCTCCCTGGGGCCAGGTTGTGTGGCGTGCTACTTTACCATTCTGCTCAGCGCCTGCCTGCTGGGGGCACAGTTTAGACGATGACCGTACAAGGACGTTGCCCATGAAGTTCGTGAAAGACGCCGAACTGGACCAAGCCAACCTGCGTATTGTGGTGGCCGTCTGCGCCATTGTGTACATCAGCCTGCTGGGCTTTTTGCCGGGGCAGTCGATGGACCGCTATGTGCCGGTGATTATTTATATTTGCCTGTTTCTGCTGGTCTCGGTTGTGCTGCGCCAGGTGATCGCACGCTGGCCCGGGCATTACCCGGCGCGACGGGTTTTCGGGATGATCCACGACTACACCGGCACCTCGTTCGGCCTGGTAGTCGGCGGCGAGGCGGCATTGCCGCTGTATGCGGTGATGGTCTGGGTCAACCTGGGCAATGGCATGCGTTATGGCTCGCGCTACCTGGCGATTGCCACGGGCCTGGCGTTGCTGGCGCTGCTGATTGTGTATCGGCTGACCCCGTTGTGGCAGGCGCAGCCCTTTATGGTGCTGATGCTGATGATTACCAGCACGGTGATCCCGGTCTACGCCCACCTGCTGCTGGAGCGCACGCGCAAGGCGTCTGAAGAGGCCACCGCCGCCAACCTGGAAAAGTCGCGCTTCCTCGCCCAGGCCAGCCATGATCTGCGCCAGCCCATCCACTCCATCGGCCTGTTTACGGCGTGCCTGCGTGAAGCGCGGTTGGGCGATGAGGAGCGGCGGCTGGTGGACAATATCGACCGTTCGCTGCTCAACGTCTCGCAGTTGTTCCGCTCCATTCTCGATCTCTACACCCTGGATAACGGCCGGCTGCTGCCCAAATACCAGGTGGTGCATCTGGGTGAGTGGCTGGCCGACCTGCTGCGGCAAAACGCCGAAGCCGCACGCTGGGCCGGCGTAGAACTGCGCCTGCGCCCCTGCGCCCACTGGGTGCGGGTGGATCCGGCGCTGTTGGCAACGATGGTGCAGAACGTGCTCTCCAATTGCTTCAAGTACGGCGGCCAGCGCCCGGTACTGATCGGCGTGCGCCAGCGCGGCGGCGAGGTGCGGGTGGAGATTCACGACCAGGGCCGGGGGATTGCCGAGGAGCATCTGCCGCGGGTCTTCGAGGAGTTCTATCGCGTCCGCCACCTGCGCGACAAGGACGTCGAAGGGGTCGGCCTGGGCTTGTCCATCGTCAAGCGTCTGGGGCAGTTGATGGACATGGACGTGGTGCTGCGCTCCCGGGTGGGCCATGGCACGTCCGTCAGCCTGCGCGGGTTGCACCTGGCGACCGCGCCCCATCAACCCCCGGTGCGCGACGATGCACGCCAGGCGGGGCTGTTGACCGGCTTGAAAGTGTGCCTGGTGGAAGATGACCACAACGTGCTGCTGGCCACCCAGGCATTGCTGGAGCGTTGGGGCTGCCAGGTGCAGGCGGAGTCGAGCGGGCATAACCTGGTCAGCGATTGCGACATCATCGTCGCCGACTATGACCTGGGCAATCACGCCACCGGTATCGAGTGCATCGACCGGTTGCGTGCACAGCGTGGCGTGGCGGTGCCGGCGCTGATTCTGACCGGGCATGAGGTGGAGAAGATCCAGGCGGCGCTGCACGACCGGCAGATCGCCATTTTGTCCAAGCCAGTGCGCCCCGCTGAACTACGGGGCACCCTGCGCGACCTCAGCCAGGGGCCGGTTACTAGTTAAACGGCGTCAACCCGTTACCCCGGGCGCCCTTGGGTTGGCAGTAGGCGGCGGGTTTCATCATGCCAAAGCTGGCCACTGCAAACATCCCGCCGCTGGCACCGCTGGGCACGGAGCAGTTGTAGTCACCGGAGGCGGTGCTGGCGATGTAATAGGTGGTCATGGAGTCGCTGCGGACATTGGAGACACGCTTGACCGGCTCGCCGAGGTTGGTTTCCGAGAGGGTCTTGAGGTGGTCTTCGGTGGGCTTGATATTGCTGCAACCGGCAACACCGAGCATCAGGGCGCCCAACAGGGCAAGGCGGGCGACAGGGGAGTGCAGTTTCATGGCGTGTCTTCCTTGGGGTTGTTTTAGTGTTTTCAACGCACAACGATCCCTTGCACGGCGGGTTCGACGTGCTGGCGGGGAGCATTGGAGTACCGGGGAATATAGCGCCGGGGGCCTGCGGGGTCGATTAGCACAAGTGTGCTAATGGCACCTTGAGGTCACGGCAAACAGAGTTAATTCAGGGAGATTCGCATGCTGCAAATCAGACGCGCCACCGACGACGATGGCCCCATCGCCTTCGACATTCGCCGTCAGGCGATCCGCGGCCAATGCATCGGCGCCTACACCGCCGAACAGATGCTGACCTGGACCCGTGGCGCGGCCGAGGACGGCTATACCGCGCTAATGGCCAAGCCGTTTTACCTGGGCTGCGTCGATGGCGAGCCGGTCGCCACGGGCATGCTTGACCCGGCGCACCGGGAAGTGGGAGCGCTGTTTGTGCTGCCCGGTTCTATCGGGCGCGGTTTTGGCCAGCAGATGCTTGAGCACCTGGAGCAAGTGGCGCTGGAGTTGGGGATTGAGGAGGTGGTGCTGGACGCGACGTTGAATGCCGCGCAGTTCTATCGCAGCCGTGGTTATGAAGGCTGCGAACAGTCCATCTATCATTCGCCTTCGGGGCTGGAGCTGGCGTGTATCCCGATGGTCAAGCGCCTGACTGTTTGAACGCCGCCCGCAGCCGTTCGATCACGCCCGGCACCGTGAGCCCGGCCGTCGCGGGTGGCGTCGGGTTCTCACCGAACTCGCGCCAGATAAACAGGGTGAGTTCGGCCCCATCCGTCGCCGCTTGCCCGTCGCTGCCAGCGCCGAAGTCTTGCAGCACCCGGTAGCGCTCATCCTCCCAGAACAGCGTTTCGACCCAGTCATAGACCGGGATCAAATGAAAATGCAGCGGGAAACCGGGCATATGCCCAAAGCGGCTGATGTATAGCCACTTGGGTTGGAGCTGTACTTCCATCACCCGCTGGGTTTTCGCCAGTAGGCCACCCATTTCCGCCAGGGCCGCGTCGGGCAGGTCAGCCAGCGAGCTGATTGGCGTCTTGGCCCCCAGCATCAAATAACCGGGCAGGGCCGAGGCCAGGTGATGGTTGAGCAGCCAGTGTTCGGTTTCGTGGAGGATATGGGACGGAGCAATGTGCATGGCCGGGCACCTAGGTCGGGCCGGCAGGATACCAAAGGCAACCCCCTGTATCCCAGAAATGGGCGCGATCTGTGTCTTTCGACGGGCGGGTCTTGTGGGTACTGTCCTGCTCTTTGCTTTAACGCTGAGGCAATCATGGATCTACTGGCTACCCCTTTTGGCACCACCGACTGGTCGAGCGTCGAACCAGAGTTGCACCCTGGCGAAACCGGCAGCGCCCTATGGCGCACCTGCCATTTCGGCACCACCCGCGTGCGCATGGTCGAATACAGCCCTGGCTACCTGGCTGACCACTGGTGTTGGCGCGGTCATGTGTTGTTGTGCCTGGAGGGGGAGTTGCAGACTGAACTGGAGGATGGCCGCCAGTTCACCCTGACGGCGGGGATGAGTTATCAGGTGGGCAACGACAGGGACGGGCACCGGTCGAGCACAGCCACCGGGGCCAGGCTGTTTATTGTGGATTGATTAGTCGTCCATCGGCTGAGATGGATCCATCGTGGGGTTTTCAGAGTTTGGTGTCTCGGCACAACTCCCGTATTTGATGGGCGGTGTGGCACAAAACTCTGCGCTCGGCAAAGATCCCTGTGGGAGTTGGATTGCTCGCGGTGGCCATCGGTATCTTCTTCTGGGTATGTGTACATATCCGTTGCTGCGGTTATGGCCACTTAGGGTTCCGCCCTTACGGCGGGTCACTTTGGAAGAGCGCCAAAGTAAGCAAAGCGCTCTTGCCCCACCACTCGGTGCCTCGCCTAGGCTCGGCATGCCCGCAGTCAGGCATTGCTCCGTGGGCCCGCCGCGATCGGCCATCCCTGGCCGTGTCGCGGCTACCCCGGCATCCATGCCGGGGTGCCCACTGCGCAATACCTGCCTGCGGCCAGCGTGGTTTAACGGGGCGCCTGAGATCAAGATCAAAAGCCAGATCAAAAGCAGAGCAACAGCAACAGCAAAGCCGGGGCGCGAAGCTGCATTCCCCCCTGTGGGAGCTGGCTTGCCTGCGATGGCGGTGTATCAGTCGATAAATGTATTGGCTGATGCACCGTCATCGCAGGCAAGCCAGCTCCCACAGGGGTACGCACACGCTTCGACGATCAGGTCGGCTGTCAGGCCGCCTCGCTTTGCTTTTGATCTGAGGCGCCCCGTTAAACCACGCTGGCCGTCATCCGATATTGATTTGGGGGGTAACCCGGCAGGACGCCGGGTTAGCCGCGCTGGGCCATGGATGGCCCATCGCGGCGGCCCCCCAAATCAATGTCGGATGACGGGCACACCGAGCCTAGGCGAGGTGCCGAGTGGTGGGGCAAGAGCCCTTTTGGTTACTTTTGGGGCTCTTTTCCAAAAGTGACCCGCCGTAAGGGCGGAACCCTAAGTGGCCGTAACCGCAGCAACGGATATGTACACATACCCAGAAGAAGATACCTAAGGCCACCCCGAGCAAGCCAGCTCCCACCCTCAGGATCAATGGTTCATATGATGACCACCAGCACTACCCAGGCTGCGGGCCGGGGCCTGGATTTCGAGGGTCTGCTTGTCACCCTTGGCATCTTCCACCGTCAGGGTCAGCGGCACCTGGTCGCCTTCCTTGATCTGGCCCGTCAGGCCCATCAGCATCACGTGATAACCCTCGGGATCAAGCTTCACCGCCTGGCCGGCCGGCAGTGCCACGGCATCTACCGGGCCCATGCGCATGACGTCGTCTTTCATGCTCATCTCATGAATCTGCACTTCCTTGGCCACCGGGGACTTGACGCTCAGCAGCTTGCTGTCGCTGTCGGCGGTGAGGGTCATGAATGCCCCGCTCGAATGCTGCCCCGGTACGGTGGCGCGGGCCCAGGCATCGCTGACCTGGACCTGGGCGCTGGCGTGGGCGGCGAGGCCCAGCAGGGAGAGGCCGAGGGCGATGCGCTTGAGGGTGTGGACAGCAGTCATTAGCAGACCTCCATGACGGTGAGCAGGTCTTCTGCGCACTCTTTGGCGTTAAGGGATGCCGACAGGCCCAGGCGCAGGTTGCTGCGGGTGTCGAACACAAAACTGGTGGCGGTGTGGGACAGGGTGTAGGTGTCGCCTGCGGGGATCTTTTCATAAAAGATCCCGAACTCCTTGGCGGCCACGGCGATTTCTTCCGGCGTGCCGTAGAGCGCTTCGAAGCTGGGGTCGAAGGCCTTGACGTAGGCGTCGAGCACTTCGGGCGTATCGCGTTCCGGGTCCAGGGTGATAAAGATCACCTGCATGATTTCGCCGTCGCGGCCCATCAGCTTCTTGGCCTGGGCCATGCGCGCCAGGGTGGTGGGGCACACGGCCGGGCACTGGGTGAACCCGAAGAACACCACCGGCATCAAGCCGCGAAACGAAGTCAGGGTCACGGTTTCGCCGGCGGTATTCTTGAGCTTGAACGTGCGGCCCATGATCTTGTTGCTCAGATCCTTGCCGTACTTGAAATTCAGCTTGGGGCCGGTGTCACAGCCGCTCAGCAGGCCCAGGCCCAGCAGGCCCATACCGGTGAGGACCTTGCGGCGGGTGAGTAACGTATTCATGAAGTGGGCGTCCCGTGAAGCGCCTGACGGCTGCGCATAACAGGTCAGTCAGGCTTTGAAAAGCGGTGAACAAGCAGGGTGGGTAGTCTACCGGTGTTGATCACGCTTGATAATCTGCGACGTTCTGCCACAGGGGCGGTCGCCACCTTACCAGCCGAGGGGGCGATTGCGTCTGTGGCACACTGTCGCAGACGCCTTGAAACGCCCGGCGTACAAGGCTTTGGGCAAATGTTTCAACGATTATCAGGGCTCTTGACCCGCATCAAGGCAGCGTCCCCCCGGCCTGGGGCACAGTCACGCCATACGGACCGGCCCACTGTGAGGCGCTGATGCTCTATCTCCTGTTTCTGCTGGCCCATCTGTTCGCGGCGCTGATGTTTATCGGCACGGTGTTCTTTGAAGTACTGATCCTCGCCAGCGTGCACAAGCAACTGCCGGCCCGCGTCATGCTGCTGGTGGAGCAGGGCATCGGCAACCGTGCCAGGGCCTTGATGCCGTGGGTGCTGCTGGTGCTGTTCGGCGCGGGTATCGGCATGGTCTGGTTGCGCTATCTGCCGGTGCTGGCGGCGCCATCGAGTTCGGCATTCGGCGCCTTGCTGACCCTCAAGTTGATCCTCGCCGCCAGTGTGCTGATGCATTTTTTGCTGACGGTGTGGCTGATGCGTCGTGGGCGGGTCAGCGCGGCCTATTTGCGCTTCGTTCATCTGAGCCTGTTCTGCCATATGGTCGCCATTGTGTTGCTGGCCAAAAGCATGTTTTACATCACCTGGTAACCCCCCTCGTATTCCCTGGCCTTGATGCATATCAAGGTGCGCTGTCCGGTCGCACCGCACAATGATCCACCGTAGCCAGACCCGGAGGCCGTCATGCTCACTGTCATTCATCCCGCCCGCGAGTGGCGCCTGCGCCGTGACCAAAGCGTGCTGGACCAGGGCCAGGTCGACATCGGCAAATTTCATACGGGGATCGGCTCCCTCGACCTGTTGCGCGCCATGCGCAGCAGTCGCCAGCGCCAACGCCCCTTGGCGCTGAACCTGCAATGGCCGGCGGGCCTGGTGGCCGATGACTACCTGGACGCGTTGGAGCAGGAAATCCACCTGGTCGGTTGCCACGTGGGCGGGCGCCAGCCGGTGGATCAATTCCATCTGGGCGGCGCTACCCCGGCGATGGCCGACCTGCAGCGGTTGATGGCGCACCTGCGCAGTCGCCTGCATTTTCTCGAGCATGACCAGGGTGACTACAGCCTCGACCTCGACCCGCTGCACACCGACTGGGCGACCATGGGCCGCCTGCGTGAACTGGGCTTCAATCACATCAATATCGGCGTGTCGGATGCCAGTAGCGACGTCACACCTTCGGTGGCCGGCTATCAAGACCCGGCGCCCATCCAGTCGCTGATCGACGCGGCGCGCACCCTGGGCTTTCGCTCGGTGAATGTCGACCTCGGGTATGGCCACGCCTGGCAGACCTGCAACAGCTTTGCAGCCAAGCTGGCCAGCCTGATCGCCCTCGAGCCGGACCGCCTGCAAGTGTTCGACTATGCCCAGGCCCCCCGGCGCTACCAGCAGCAACGGGCGCGGGCGCTGTCGTCGAATGCCGACAAGTGCGCGATGCGCGCGATCGCCTTCCAGCACCTGGAAGCTGCCGGTTATCACTACATTGGCCTGGGCCAGTTCGTACGCCCTGACGATGACCTGGCGCTGGCCCAGGAACACGGACGCCTGAGCCGCAATTGCCAGGGCTTTACCCGTCATGGTTACTGCGACCATATCGGCTTTGGCCTGGGCGCCATCAGCCAGCTCGACAACCTGTATGCGCAAAACACCGACGACCTGGCGCGCTATCGTCAGCAGTTGGACAGCGACCTGTTGCCCACCGCCCGCGGCTGGCGCTGCGAGGCGGGCGATCAGATCCGTCAGCATGTCATGGAGCGCCTGGCCTGTGACCTGGAGTTGGATATCCAGGCGCTGGAGCGCCGTTATGGTGTGATTTTTTCCCGCTACTTTTCGGCGATCTGGCCGTTGCTGGAGCATCTGCACCAGGACGGCCTGATCGACTTGTCCGAGCGCTTCCTCTGTGTGCTGCCTGCGGGCCGGCAGCGGGTCGAAGCCCTCTGCGCGCTGTTTGACCGGGCAGGCAGCGCGGTTCCCCCTTGCTCCAACGATGAGACCATCGACCATGAAAGCGTTTGAGTTCAACCGGGCCCTGGTGCAGAAATACGACCGCCCGGGGCCGCGCTACACCTCGTACCCGACGGCGCCGCAGTTTCATTCGGCGTTTGCCCTGGATGACTATCGGCAGGCAGTAGCGGCCAGCAACCATGGGGTGGCCCCCAAGGCCTTGTCGGTATACATCCATATACCGTTCTGCCAGAGCCTTTGTTACTACTGCGGTTGCCACAAGATCATCACGCGCAAGACCCATCGCGCCGTGGAGTACCTGAGCTACCTCAAGCGCGAAATCCAGATGCAGGCCGCGCTGTTCGACCGCACGCGGCCCCTGACCCAGTTGCACCTGGGGGGCGGTACGCCGACCTATCTGGACGATGCGCAACTGGCCGAGTTGATGGCAAGCCTGGCGCAGGGCTTCAGCCTGGATACCAGCGACAACCATGAGTTTTCCATTGAGGTCGACCCGCGCACCATCAGCGTGGAACGCATCCATAACCTGCGCGGGCTGGGCTTCAATCGCCTGAGTTTTGGTGTGCAGGACTTTGATGCCGATGTGCAGGCGGCGGTCAATCGCGTGCAGAGCGAAGAGCAGATTGTGCAGTTGGTCGCGGCCGCCCGGCAGGCACGCTTCAAGTCCATCAGCGTGGACCTGATCTACGGCCTGCCATTGCAGACCGTGGCCAGTTTCGACGTGACCCTGGGCAAGCTGATTGCCCTGCGCCCGGACCGTGTGGCGGCCTACAGCTACGCGCATTTGCCCACGCAAATCCGCGCCCAGCGCATGATCCGCCCCGAAGACATGCCACCGCCGGAGCGCAAGCTGGAGCTGCTGGAGTTGACCATTCGCCGGCTGACCGAAGCGGGTTATGTGTACATCGGCATGGACCACTTTGCCTTGCCCGACGACGAACTGGCCCTGGCCCGGGCCAATGGCACCTTGCAGCGCAATTTCCAGGGCTACTCGACCCATGCCGATTGCGACCTGATCGGGCTGGGCGTGTCGGCCATCGGCAAGGTGGGCGACAGCTACAGCCAGAGCGTCAAGGAGTTGTCCCAGTACTACGCGCGGATCGACGCCGGGTTGTTGCCGGTGCAGCGCGGCTACCGCCTGAACGCCGATGACGTGTTGCGCCGGGACGTGATCAACGGCCTGATGTGCCATGGGCGCATTGACTTTGCCGGGGTCGAGGCGGGGCATGCGATCCGCTTTACCGAATACTTTGCCCAGGCGTTGTCACAGTTGGATGAGCAAGTGGCGGATGGTTTGCTGCATGTCGAGGACGATGGGGTGCAGTTGCTGCCCCAGGGGCAACTGATGGTGCGCAGCGTGGCGATGGCGTTTGATGCGTACCTGGGTGGGCAGCAGAAGGGGCAGTTTTCCCGCACGGTCTGACCACCGAATCCACCCTTGTGGCGAGGGGACAAGCCCCCTCGCCACAGCCCCCCTCACCACGGCTCAGGTATAGGCACCTGCCGCGCCGTTGGTGCGCTCAATCTCTTCCACCAGCTTATCAATCCCCTCCAAGCGTGCCCGGTTGTCGTGATCCCATGGATGAAACCCCGGCTTGAAATACTGCAGCCACGGCCGCGCCATGCGCGGGAACACGCCCTTGGGCCCGTAGAGAAACTTCAGCATCCGCCAGAAACCCTTCAGATGCCCGCCCGCGCGGCGATCGGCGATCAGCAGGCGCAGGTGGAAATCAAACACCACCAGCCAGAAAAACACCGTGGTGAACAGCATGGTCCCGGTGCGCAGCAGATAGCGCTTGGGCCCTGGTTTGATCACGCTGTTCCACACATCAAAGGCCACGGCCTTGTGCTCGGTTTCTTCGAGGGCATGCCAGTACCACATCTGTTGGTAGCCTTTGAGCGAATCACCAAAACGCGTGGGGTCGCTGAGCAGGATTTCCGCGAGCATCGCCGTGTAGTGTTCCAGGGCGATGGTCACCGCCAGGTTGAAGGACGGCGGCAAGTGTTTCTTTTGCAGGTCGAGCATAAATTTCAAGCGGCGGTCCAGCAGGTGGGCCGGCAGACCGGCGGCTTGAAGCAGCTCGTTGTAGGCCACGTGCTCGCGGCTGTGCATGGCCTCCTGGCCGATAAAACCCTGGATCTCCTTTTTCAACGCCGGGTCGTCGATGCGCTGGCGATAGTGGCGCACGCTGTCCATGAAGAACAATTCGCCCTGGGGAAACAGCAACGACAGGGCATTGAAAAAGTGCGTGATGAACGGGCCTTGCTCGTGCCAGTCCTTGATGCGTTCGGCAGGCAGGGTAAAACGCAGGTCGCGGCGAATGGGCAGCATTATGGCGACTCCTGTTCAGAGAGGGGGGAGGGTGGCAGGGCCTTGCGCTGTTTCGGTGCCATGCGCCGGCTGGCGAACACCACCAGCCCTTGGTAGGCCGCCGGCAGCCAGCGCGCGAGCAGGTCCAGGGCGTAGGCGTCGCGGCCGATCAGCACGCGGCGCTTGTTCTTGCGCACGCCCTGCAGGATGACCTTGGCGGCCTGGTCGGCGTCGGTGATAAACAGTTTTTCGAAGTCGGCGCGGGCCTGTTGTTCGCTGTGGATCAGGAACCCGGTCATGTTCGCGTCGATCCGGCTGCTGCGGCAGATGTCGGTGCGGATCCCACCGGGATGCACGCAGGTGGCCGAGACGCCGCTGCGTTGCAAATCCAGCTCCTGGCGCAGGGACTCGGTAAAGCCGCGCACCGCGAACTTGGTGGCGTTGTAGCCGCTCATGCCGGGCTGGGCGAACAGGCCGAACACGCTGGAGGTGTTGACCACATGCCCCTCGCCGCTGGCCTTGAGGTAGGGCAGAAAGGCCTTGGTGCCGTACACCACCCCCCAGAAATTAATGCCGACGATCCACTCCAGGTCGGCGTAGTCCACACCTTCCACGGTGCTCGACAGGGCCACCCCGGCATTGTTGAAAATCAAATTCACCTGGCCGTGTTCTGCCGCGCAACTGGCGGCCCAATCCTCCATGGCCTGGCGGTCGGCAACATCCACCTCCCTTGACGTCACGCGGATCGGCGCCAGGCTGCTGCGCTGGATCAGCTCCACGGTTTGTTGCAGGCCGGCCTGGTTCTTGTCCGCCAGGGCCAGGTGACAACCCTCGCGCGCCAGGGCCAGGGCCAAGGCGCGGCCCATGCCGGACGCGGCACCGGTGATGGCCGCCACGCGGCCATTGAATGACTTCATGACAGGCTTCCTTCTGCGGTGGCATGGGGTGGCGCGACGGGACGCGGTGTGGCGCCGGTCAATAGTGGCGTGACCTGATAATCGCGTAGGGCGAACTGGCGGGTGACCTGTTTGAAGCGCCAGGTCGAGCCGGGCCACAACGTCGTATTTTTGCCGGTGCGCGGGTCGAGGTACCAACTGCGGCAGCCGCCGGTGTTCCAGATAGTGCGCTGGAGTTTTGCCTGGATTTGCTGGTTGTAGGCGCTTTCCACGGCTGGCTTGACCTCGACCGTGGCGATTTGCTGGCGGCGCATCTGTTGCAGGGCATCGAGGATGTAGGTGACCTGTGCCTCGATCATCAGAATCATCGAGTTGTGGCCCAGCCCGGTGTTGGGCCCGACGATCAGGAACAGGTTCGGATAGCCCGGCACGGTGGTGCCCTTGTACGCATGGGCGCCATCGCGCCAGGCCTCCATCAGGTCAATGCCGCCGCGCCCGATGATGCAGTCGCGGGGCAGGGGATCGGTAGCCTGGAACCCGGTGCCGAAGATCAGGCAATCAGCCGGGTGCTTGATGCCATCGGCGGTGACGACCCCGTCGGCCTCGATTCGCAGTACAGCGTCGGTGACCACTTCGACATTGCTGCGTGACAGCGCTGGGTAGTAGTCGTTGGAGATCAGTACGCGCTTGCAGCCGATGGTGTAATCCGGCCGCAGGACTTTGCGCAGGGAAGGGCGCGCCACTTGTTTGTGCAGATGGCGCACGGCGATTTTCTGCACCACTTTCATCAGGCGCGGGTGCAGCGCAAAGCCCACCACCCGACCTTCCAGGGCCCAGTAGAAAGCCCCGCGCACCAGGCGCTGGGTGAACGGCAGATGCTTGAACACCCAGCGCTCAAAACCTGAAATGGGGCGGTCCGGCTTGGGCATGATCCACGGCGGGGTGCGCTGGAACAGGTCCAGGTGCGCCACGTGGGGGGCGATACGCGGCACGAACTGGATCGCACTGGCGCCGGTGCCAATCACCGCCACACGCTTGCCCTTGAGTGAATAGTCGTGGTCCCAGTGCTGGGAGTGAAAGCGCTTGCCCTTGAAACTGTCCAACCCCGGAATATCCGGCAGTGCCGGGCGGGACAGTCCCCCCATCCCCGACACCAGTACCCGTGCACTGACGCGGCGGCCATTGCTGAACTGCAATTGCCAGCGTTGCAGTTGCTCGTCGAACACCGCCTGTTGCAGGCCCATGCCAAAACGCAGGTACGGCGCCAACTCAAAGCGCTGTGCGCAATGTTCCAGGTAGGCACGGATTTCCGCCTGGGGGGCGAACTGGCGGGTCCAGTCGGGGTTGGGCGCAAAGGAAAACGAATAGACGTGGGATTGCACATCACAGGCGCAGCCCGGGTAGTGGTTGTCGCGCCAGGTGCCGCCCAGGGAGTCGGCCTGTTCGGCAATAAAGAAGTCGTCGAGCCCGGCTTGCTTGAGTTTGATCGCCATGCACAGGCCGGCGAAGCCTGAGCCAATGATCGCGATATCGACGCAATCTGCCGGGCCGCTTGGCTGGGTAGAGGCATTCATAGGGTGTCCCTCGTGGGCTGTGGGCGCCTTACGGGTGTTGACATCGGATGTGCTCCTTTTTTGTTTTGGCTTTTAGATAGAACACCATTGCAAAGAAAAATTGTATTTATTATTTTAAAAAAGATTTTAAATAATCTACCTGAAAATGTCGTCTACGCTAGACCCTTGTCCTTTATGTGCGATTTGTCCGACGGACGAACGCTTGACGCACGCAGTTGAAGTCCAGGGTGTGGACGATGGCTGAGGTCTTGACCAATATCGGTCGGATCGCCAGCAGCAGGGAAGCAGAGGACCGAGCTATGGCTGTCGAATGGGTTGTCGCTGCGGGTGTGTTTATGGCTGCCAGTGCGGCGTTATGGGGCTTGAGTGCCTGGATGACGCGCCGTATCGAAGCGGCTGTTCCAAGTAACGGGCGCTTTCTGGAGGTGGATGGCGAGCGCTTTCATTATGTAGACGAGGGCAAGGGCCCGCCGCTGGTGATGATCCACGGCCTGATGGGCAGCAGTCGTAACCTGACCTATGCCTTGGCCGCACAACTGCGCGAGCACTTTCGGGTGATCACCCTGGACCGACCCGGCTCAGGCTATTCCACCCGCCGCAAAGGCACCGGTGCCGACCTGCCAAGCCAGGCCCGGCAAGTGGCGACCTTTATCCAGACCCTGGACCTGGGCCAGCCCCTGGTGCTGGGGCATTCCCTGGGCGGGGCGATCTCCCTGGCCCTGGCCCTGGACCATCCCCATGCGGTGTCCGGGTTGGTGCTGGTGGCACCCCTGACCCATCCCCAGCGCATGCTCCCCCTGGTGTTTCTATCGTTGGCGGTGCGCCCGGCCTGGCTGCGGCGCTGGGTGTCGCGCACGCTGACGGTGCCCATCGGCATGCTCAGCAGTGGTGCGGTGGTCAAGGGCGTGTTCGCTCCCGACCCGGCGCCGGCCGACTTCGCCACCCGTGGCGGCGGCCTGCTGGGGATGCGCCCCGATAACTTCTATGCCGCTTCCACCGAAATCAGTCTGGTCAACGATTACCTGCCCGAGATGGTCAAGCGCTACCCGCAACTGCGCCTGCCCATCGGCCTGATCTATGGCTCGCGGGACAAGGTGCTGGACTTCCGCAAGCACGGCCAGGCCCTGGCAGACAAGGTGCCAGGGCTGAAGCTGCAGCTGGTCGAAGGCCGTGGCCATATGCTGCCAATCACCGCCACCGAGCGCGTGGCGGCACTGGTCGAGCAGGTGGCCAAGCGCAGCAAGCCGGTGGCAAGCGCCACGGTGTTGCACCCGCCGTTTGCGCTGGCGAGTAAATAATCGTGAACCCCACGGCGTGGTCGAAAGTCGCTAACGCTTGCCCTAGACACCTGACCGAACGGATGAAAAAGAGACTGGCCGGTCACGTAAAAAAGGCCCCGAAAAAGTAGTTGACGACCTATCGATTCCGCGCTATTTATTTAAAAAAATATTTCAATATTTATTTTGACCTAAGAGCGAATAAAATAATGAAAAAAACGCCTTTTATCGCATGGTTTGTTTCAAGTGGCCTTCAGTGCCGCCTGAACCGCTTTTCTGCCTCTTTTGCTTCGCTCTCACTCTCTGCCGCGCAGTGCGCCCGGAGGTTGCCATGAATCAGACCCTGGCCGCCCCCCACGTCTGGACCGACGGCAAGCGCCACCTGTGGTGGCTCGGCATCATGCCTCTGGCGACCCCGCTGCTGTCCGGCGCCCTGGCCATCACTACCGGCGTACAACAACTGTGGTGGGTCGGTGTACTGGTGATTTTCGGCCTGATCCCGCTGATCGACGGCCTGCTCGGCGAAGACGTCAGCAACCCACCGGAATCCGCTGTCAGCGGCCTTGAATCGCAGAAGTACTACCGCTGGATCGTCTACACCGGGGTGTTGTTCGTTATTTCCTCGGTGGTGATCACCGGTTGGCTGGCCGTCAGCGGCATCGACTGGATGATCAGCGGCGGGCTGCTGCAACTTACCGCCTCCCTCGATCCTTCGAGCTGGATGGCGCAAACCGCCAGCTTCCTGACGGCCCGGGTGCAGTTGCACGGTGAGGTCAGTGGGTTTACCTACCTGGGCATGGCCATGTCCACCGGCGCTGCCACCGGCATCGCGATCAACACCGCCCATGAACTGGGGCACAAGCCGCGCCTGCTGGAGATTGTGCTGGCGAAGATCACCCTGGCGCCGACCTTCTACGGGCACTTCTACACCGAACACAACCGTGGCCATCACGTACGCGTTGCCACCCCGGAAGATCCGGCCAGCTCGCGACTGGGGGAGAGCTTCTGGGCCTTCCTGCCGCGCTCGGTGTGGTTCAGTGCGCGCTCGGCCTGGAACCTGGAACGCGAACGCCTGCGCAAGCTCGGCCTGCCGGCGTGGCACTGGAAGAACGGCGTACTCAGCGCCTGGATGTACAGCGTGGTGTTGTGGGGCGCGATGATCGCCTGGCTGGGCATGGCGGTGATTCCCTTCCTGTTGATCCAGGGCATCTACGGCTTCTCGTTGCTGGAAGTGGTGAACTATGTCGAGCACTACGGGCTTAAACGCCAGAAGTTGCCTAACGGCCGTTATGAACGGTGTTCGCCGCGCCACTCGTGGAACAGTAACCGTATTGTCACCAATATCTTTCTGTTCCAGTTGCAGCGCCACTCTGATCATCACGCCAACCCGACTCGCAGTTATCAGTCGTTGCGCCACTTTGATGAATCGCCGCAACTGCCGTATGGCTACGCCAGCATGATTGTCTGGGCCTATATCCCTTACTTATGGCGCCGGCGTATGGATCACCGGGTACTACGGCATTATTCGGGGGATGTCACCCTGGCCAATATCCAGCCATCCAAACGCTTGAAGATACTGGAGAAGTACGGCAAGACCAGCACCTTCTAATGTGAATTAACTGTTGTAGGGCGCACTCGGGATCTGTGTATCGCGCAGGTTTTCATCGCCCACGGTTTGCCGGTTTCGAGTGCTGCTTAGTTGCAAGAAAGTTGTTTGACCCTAACAAAAATAAAATCAAGGGAAGGACGTACACCATGCAAACACCTGCCAAGTTCACTGCGCATATCGTGCTCGCTGCACTGGGGCTTATTGCCTATCACCAGGCCCAGGCCGCCCGTATCGAACCCGCCGGCAGCGCCTTCACTGCCCAGGGCCCCATCAGCTTTTCCAAGGGCGCGCTGATCAGCGCCGACTGCACCATCAAGGTGGCCGGCAAGGTCGCGGCCGATGGTTCGCAAGTCAATGTCGACAAGGTCGAGTTTGACGGTGGCCTCAAGTGCAGCCGCGTCGAAGCCATCAACCTGCCGTGGATATTAGTGGCCAGGGATGCCAGGAGCGGCTCCATGTCGAAGATCAGCGTCGATGTGCACGCCTTTGGCCTGGGCGGCAAGTGTGGCCCGTCCACTGCCGAAGGCACCTGGGATAACGCCACCGGCAAGTTGGAAGCGGTCAATGTGCCGATTGGCGAAGACTGCAAGATCAAAACCGTGTCGATCAAGATGCCGCCGACGTTCAAAGTCGTCGAGTAAACCCCCGAATTTGTAGCGGTAAATGAATTGAAATTTGGCTGGAAAGGGAAGTTCTGCTGTTTCTCCGTGACCTCTCGATCATGGCCATTACCCCGGCGAAATGACTCGCCATACATGTGAGGAAAAATAATGAAAAGTTTGAAAACCCTCGTTTGTGTAAGTTCGTTTGCTCTGTGCTTTGGCGCGGCTTCGATGGCCAGTGCGGCGTCTTTTAGTCCAATTGGAGCGACGTTTACTACAGGGGCGACTGGGAGCATTGTTGTTAAATCACCTTCGTCGTTTCAGCAGCCCGTAACATGTAAGGCTGTATTCGAAGGCAAGGTGCGCCCTGATGGTAAGGCAGATATCACCAAAGTAACTATCTCTCCAGGATCAAGCGTGCTGTGCAACCTACCCAATATCACTGGTTTGCCTTGGTTGCTGGAAGCCACCAGCACAAGTGCCGGTAAAGCTTACAACGTTGGTTACACGATCACTTCGTTCCCTCCAACCAACTGCGGCCCTACGGCTATCGATGTAGCGCTGGCCTCAACCCCAGCTCCGTCTCCAAGTATCACTCTTGCTGCGACCAACCAGCCGCTTAGCGGCAGTTGCACGGTGGTGACACTGAACGTAGGCGCTACCGGCGTCACCATTGTTCCTTGATGCCGGCACTTCGGAAATAGGCTTGATCACCCGGTGAAAAACAGGTGCCTCGTCAGAGGCATCTGTTGAGGTAAAGCCGTTCGGTCCAACCGGCTGTGACAAATAAAAACAATAAGGAGTGACGCATGAATAATATGAAGCAGCAGGCCCAGGCGTTGTTAGGCCTGGCATTGTTGGGCGGGCTGATCGCCTCAGCGGGAACCGTTCAGGCGGGTGGTTTCATGACGCCAACCGCAAACACTGCTGGTTGGGGCCGGGCGTTTGGTGGGGGGTCGATGTTCAAGAACGACCCGTCATCGGCGTACAACAACCCTGCTGCCATGGCTTTCATTGACAAGACCATTTCGCAGTTCACCATCAACTACGCAAACATCGACATCAAATACAAAGGGTCGGCGTATGACTACGCTGGCAATCCGACGTCCAACACGGTCTATGATCCCAATACTGGCGAGTTAACATCGACACCTCGCACCGGTAATGGCGGTCAAGGCGGCTTCGAAGCGTGGGTACCCACTGGCTTCATGGTGATCCCGATCAACGATCGTTTTGCCTTTGGTTTGAGCCAAGTGGTGCCGATGGGCGCGCGCACAACCTGGGATGAGGATTGGAAAGGTCGCGACTTCGCGGTGGACACCCGCATCGAAACCGTGGGCCTGACCGGCTCCCTGTCGTTCAAGGTCAATGATGAGTTTTCCATCGGTGGTGGTGCGATTCTCCAGCACACCAAAGGCTTTGTGAGCCAGAACGTCGATCTGTATGCCGCTGCTGCGCAGTCGCCGGACTTCGGGATGATTCCGTTCCCGGCCGGCCAGGGCTTCGCCTTGATGCGGGTCAAAGTCGACAATAACTCCCTGGGTTGGTTTGCGGGGATGACCTGGAAACCCACGGCGCAGGACACCCTGGGCTTGAACTATCACGCCAAGATCAAGAACAAGCTGGAGGGAAAGTACAACATGTACGCCGATCCAGGCTCGGAAGGGCTGATGACCACCCCGGTGGTCGACGGTAAAACCCTGGTCGAGTTGGCTTACCCTGGGCTGAAACTGTATCCGGGCGGTGCCAATGCCTCCACGCAACTGGATATCCCTGCCAACGCGTCCCTGGACTGGGTACACGACTTCTCTGACCGCCTGGCCCTGGGCGCCAGTGTGACCTGGACCCAATGGTCCTCCTTCGAGGCGCTGACCTTGAAGTCCAATGGCAGCACCATCGTGTCGATCCCGTACAAGTACAAGAACACCTGGATGTATTCGTTCGGCGGTGACTACAAACTCACGGATGACTTTACCGTGCGTGCCGGTGTGGCCTTCGACCAGACCCCAACCCGCAACTCCACCCGTGACCCGCGTATCCCGGATGGGGATCGCACCTTCGCTTCCCTGGGCTTTGGCTACAACATCCGCGCCATTCCGGGCCTGAGCATCGACGGCGCGTATTCCCGCCAGTTTGTGGAGACCGTCAAGCTCAAGACCAAGAACGTTGACCGTCTTGGCGCAGCGTCGCTGGATGGCAAATCCGAGGCCAAGGGCGAAGTGGTCAGCCTGTCGGCTACCTACGCCTTCTGACCTGGGGTTGTATCTGCGTAGTGCCTGGGTAAACGCGTAGTCAGCGCATCTTTCTACTGCGTTTACCCGGTGCTCCACCTGTGGGGCGCCCACGCGACCCCTGGTGATTTCCTTCTCCCTTTAACACTTCGGCTGACGCGTTCGGCCGAGAATTATTTCGCAAAGACATTAAATAAAAATTTCAAAACAAAATTTGAATTTGGCTTTTCAAGTTTGTAGTGTGGTGATCAGTCGCAGGCCGTACCGACCTGCTGCTGTGCGTGCCGTGCCCTGAATAATAAGTAGAGGTATCTCCATGGTTATCTGGTTATTGGCGGGACTCGCTGTGGCGACTGCCCTGGCGTATCGACAAGCGGCAGCCACCCTGTGGCTGGGTGCTGGCCTGGCCTGGTTGGCGGGCGGCTATCTGTTCAATGTGGTTGCAGGGTTTGGCCTGAGCGTTGCGGCGTTGCTGGTGGTGGTACCGGCGCTGCTGATGAGCATCAAGCCCCTGCGTCGCACGCTGTTGACCAGCAGGGCCCTGGGTCTGTTTCGCACGATCATGCCGGCCATGTCCGACACTGAACGCGCGGCTATCGAGTCCGGCACCGTGTGGTGGGACGCCGAGTTGTTCAGCGGCAAACCCAATTGGCCGCGCCTGCTGCAAGCCGCGCCGGCACGCTTGAGCGCCGAAGAACAGGCCTTTCTCGACAACGAAGTAGAAACCCTCTGCGACATGGCCAACGACTGGGAAACCACCCAGGTCTGGCAGGACCTGTCGCCCGAAGGCTGGCAGTACACCAAGGACGCCGGCTTCCTCGGCATGATCATTCCCAAGCAATATGGCGGCAAAGGCTTCTCCCACTATGCCCATTCGCAAGTGGTGATGAAGCTGTCGACCCGTTGCTCGGCGGCAGCGATTTCGGTGATGGTCCCCAACTCCCTGGGCCCCGCCGAACTGTTGCTGCATTACGGCACCGACGCCCAGCGCAATTACTACCTGCCGCGCCTGGCCCGTGGCGAAGACATCCCGTGCTTTGCCCTGACCAGCCCCTATGCCGGCTCCGACGCCGGGGCGATTCCCGACCTGGGCATCGTCTGCAAGGGCATGCATGAAGGCCAGGAAGTGCTGGGCTTCAGCGTGACCTGGGACAAGCGCTATATCACCCTCGGCCCCATCGCCACGGTGCTCGGCCTGGCCTTTCGCGCCGAAGACCCTGACGGCCTGCTGGGCCAGCCCGGCTCGCTGGGCATCACCTGCGCGTTGATCCCCACTTCCCATCCCGGGGTGAACAGTGGTCGCCGCCATTGGCCCCTCAATGCGGTGTTCCAGAACGGCCCGACCACCGGCAAGGACGTGTTTATCCCCCTGGAGTGGGTGATCGGCGGCCGCGAGCAAGTGGGCAACGGCTGGCGCATGCTGATGGAATGCCTGGCCGCCGGGCGCGCGATTTCCCTGCCGTCGGCCAACGTCGGCCTGGGCAAGGTGGCGGTACGCGGTACCACGGCCTACGCGGCGATGCGCAAGCAGTTCGGCCTGCCGATTGGCAAGTTTGAAGGGGTGCAGGCGCCCCTGGCACGTATGGCCGGGCACCTGTATGCCTGCGATGCGGTACGCAAAGTGTCGGTGGCGTCGTTGGATGCCGGCGAGAAACCCTCGGTTATCTCGGCGATTGCCAAATACCACGTCACCGAGCGTGCGCGGATCATCGTCAACGATGGCATGGACATCGTCGCCGGCAAGGGTATTTGCATGGGGCCCAACAACTTCCTGGCCCGTGCCTATCAACAAAGCCCCATCGCGATCACGGTGGAAGGCGCGAATATCATGACCCGCTGCCTGATCATCTACGGTCAGGGCCTGATCCGTTGCCACCCCTACGTATTCCGAGAAATGGAAGCGGCGCGCAACACTGATAATCGCCAGGCGTTGCTCGAGTTCGACAGCGCCATGTTCGGTCACCTGAGTTTTGTGCTGGCCAACACCGTACGTGCGGCAGTGCATTCCCTGACAGGCGGACGGCTGATTGGCGTACCGGCCAAGACGGATCCGGCGCTGGCGTCCTACTACCGCCAGGCCAATCGGCTGTCGGTGGTGCTGGCGTTGATTTCCGATATTTCCATGGGCGTGCTGGGCGGCGCGCTCAAGCGCAAGGAAAGCATCACCGGGCGCCTGGGCGATATTCTGTCCCAGCTCTACATCCTGTCCTGCGTGCTCAAACGCTTTGAGGACGATGGCCGGCCCCAGGCCGACCTGCCGTTGGTGCATTGGTCGGCCCAGGATGCCTTGTTGCGGGCCCATGAAGCCCTGGCCGAGGTGCTCGACAATTATCCTTCGACGCCGGCTGCGGCAGTGATGCGTGGCTTGAGCTTCCCGTTCGGCATTCCCCAGCGCAAACCCTCCGACCGCCTGCTGGCCCAAGTGGCCGAGCTGGTGCAGACCCCGGGCGAAAGCCGCGACCGTTTGCTGGCCAATTCCTACATCCCGCGTCCGGAAGTCGACAAGCTGGCCTATGGCGAACTGGCGTTCCGCCTGCTACCCCAGGTGGAGTTGATCGAAGGGCGGCTCAAGGCGGCGGTCAAGCAAGGCACCCTCGGCCCGATGCCGATCAGCAGCACGGCCTTTACCGCCTGGCGCATCAAGGCCCGCGCCCTGGATTTGATCAGCGCCGACGAAGACGCCTTGCTGGCGCGCTATGTGGAATACGCCGATCACGGCATCCAGGTGGATGACTTCCCACAGGACTTCGGGTTGCTGGAGGCCTTGCAAAAGCGCCAGCAAACGTTGGAACAAGCGGCCAAACCCAGCAGCAAAAAACGTGAAAACGCCCCGGTGAACTAGAAACGAGCGCGCTCAATGGGGGAGCGGGCTTGCCTGTGATAGCGGTGTATCTGCGCCACAGATGCAATCGGATCCACCGCCATCGCAGGCAAGCCAGCTCCCAAAAGGGGTTGGATTTGCAGGTCAGGAAAACGGATTGATTTATGAGCGACAGCTACCTTTCTTTTGTTAATTCTGCCTGGGGCCGTCGTCTGGCCCAGGCTATCGGCTTGCCGCAACCCTTGGCCCTGCAACGTCACCGCAGCGGCCAGCAGGGCCTGGCCAACCCGGTGATTATCGCTGGGGCAGGGCGCCTGGCGGACGAAGTGCGGCGCCTCTTCAAGGCCACCGACACCGTGCCGGCCCAGGCCGCCACGCTCAAGGCGCCGTCCACGGTCAAGGTCCAGGGCGCGGTGTTCGATGCCAGCGCCGTGGTCGACCTCAAGCAACTGGACGAACTCTACGAATTTTTCCATGCCAACGCCCGGCGCCTGGGGCCGCACGCGCGGGTGGTGGTGCTGGGCACCGCGCCCGAACACTGCCAGGACTTGCCCCAGGCCATCGCCCAGCGAGCTCTGGAGGGCTTGGTGCGATCCTTGGCCAAGGAGCTGCGGCGGGCGATCACCGTGCAGTTGATCTATGTCGCGCCGGGTGCCGAGCAGGCCCTGGACAGCAGCTTGCGCTTCTTCCTGTCGCGGCGTTCGGCCTATGTCTCGGGGCAGGTGGTGCGCCTGGAAAAACCGGTCGATGCCGCCCCCGCCATCAACTGGGACAAACCCTTCAGCGGCCGCCGCGCCCTGGTCACTGGGGCCTCCCGTGGCATCGGCCTGGCCATCGCCCAGGTGCTGGCCCGTGACGGCGCGCACGTGGTGTGCGTGGATGTGCCGCAAGCGCTGCCCTCCCTGGAGCAGGCGGCCAGCAGCGTCGGCGGCCAGGCCTGGGCGCTGGACATCACCGGCGCCGATGCGCAGCAGCAGTTGCAGGCCTATGTGGCCGAGCATGGCGCGTTTGATGTGGTGGTGCACAACGCCGGGATCACCCGCGACAAGACCATCGCCAAGATGACCGAAACCGCCTGGCGCAGTGTGCTGGCAGTCAACCTCGAAGCGCCGTTGCAGTTGAGTGAAGCCTTGTTGCAAGGGCAGGGGCTCAAGGCCGGTGGGCGGATTGTGTGCGTGTCGTCGATCTCCGGGATCGCCGGCAACCTGGGGCAAAGCAACTACGCCACCTCCAAGGCCGGGGTGATTGGCCTGGTGCAGGGCCTGGCGCCAGTGGCGGCGGCGCAGCAGGTCACGGTCAACGGCGTGGCGCCGGGGTTTATCGAGACCCAGATGACCGCGAAAATCCCGCTGATGATTCGCGAAGCGGGGCGGCGCATGAACTCCCTGTCCCAGGGCGGGCAACCCATCGACGTCGCCGAAACCATCGCCTGGCTGGCGCACCCGGCTTCGGGCGGGGTCAACGGCCAGGTGGTGCGCGTATGTGGCCAAAGCCTGTTGGGAGCCTGAGCATGGACGACGTGACGCAGATTATCGACCCGCCACCGTCGCGCAATCGCCTGCTGCTGGACGGCCTGTTGGCGATGCGCAAACCCAGGCTGGAAGGCGCCCCCACGTTGCCCCGGGAGCGCCTGGTGCGCTCGGCGGTGGAGTTGAGCGCCCATGCTATTGCGGCTTATGGCCGGGCCTGTGGCTTTCGGCGCGAGCAAGGGGTGCCGCTGTCCTACCCCCATGTGCTGGCGTTCCCCTTGCACTTGATGTTGCTGACGCGCCCGAGCTTTCCGTACCCGGCCAGCGGCATGGTGCATCTGGCCAATCGCATTCGCCAACATCGACGCCTGCAGGAAGGTCAGGCCCTACGCCTGGAAGTGTTTGCCGAGCGCTGGGTGGCCCATGCCAAGGGCCAGGCCTTGAGTATTGCCACCCACGCTTACAGCGCGGGCGAGTTGGTGTGGCAAAGCGAAAGCCTGTACCTGCGTCGCGATGTCGCCAACCCGGTGGGCGAGCCATGGGGCGACAGCCTGGCATTGCCCGAAGAGGGCGTGCGGCGCACCCAGCGTTGGGTGTTGCCAGCGGACCTGGGGCGGCGTTTTGCCAAGGTGTCGGGGGATTTCAACCCGATCCATACCTCGCGGATCGGCGCGCGGCTGTTCGGTTTTCGCCGGGCCATCGCCCATGGCATGTGGACCCTGGGCCGCGCCCTGGCCGCCCAGCAACCCCCAGGCGGGCTGGACGTGGCCGAGGCCCATTGCGATTTCAAGTTGCCGATCTTCCTGCCCGGCCAGGTCGCCCTGTGGAATGCCCCGGCAGACGGCCCGCGCCGTGCATTCGAGGTGCGCAATCCGGCCGGGGACAAACCCCACATGCGTGGCCTGTTTATCTGGACCTCGCGTTTTGATGAGAGTCGTTCATGAGTGACTACAGCTTCAGCCCCGCCCCGACGCGCCGCGTGGCGATTGTCGGCGGCAACCGCATTCCGTTTGCCCGCTCCAACACGGTATACGCCCACGACAGCAACCAGGATTTGCTGGTGGCCGCGCTGCAAGGCCTGGTGGACCGCTACAACCTCCACGGCCTGCGCCTGGGCGAGTTTGCCGCCGGCGCGGTGATCAAACACTCGCGGGACTTCAACCTGGCCCGTGAGTCGCTGCTGTCCACCACCCTGTCCGCCGAGACCCCGGCCTACGACCTGCAGCAAGCGTGCGGCACCGGCTTGGAGGCGGCGTTGCTGGTGGCCAATAAAATCGCCCTCGGCCAGATTGATGTGGGGGTTGCCGGGGGCGCCGATACCACCTCCGACGCGCCCATCGGCATCAACGAATCCCTGCGCCGCACGCTGCTGGCGGCCAACCGCGCCAAGGGCAGCGGCAACAAGTTGCGCAGCCTGTTGCAGGTGCGCCCCTCGATGTTTTTCAAGCCGCTGCTGCCGCGTAATGGCGAGCCGCGTACCGGCTTGTCCATGGGCGAGCACTGCGAAGAAATGGCCAAGCGCTGGCAGATCAAGCGCCTGGCCCAGGACGAACTGACCCTGACCAGCCACCAGCGCCTCGACGCGGCCTATAAAAACGGCTTCTTCGACGACCTGATCAGCCCCTATCGCGGCCTGTCCCGCGACAACAACCTGCGCGCCGATGCCAGCCTGGAGAAGCTCGCCAGCCTGTCCCCGGCCTACGATCGGCAGAACGGCACCCTCACGGCCGGTAACTCCACGCCGCTGACCGATGGCGCCTCGGTGGTGCTGCTGGCCAGCGAGGAGTGGGCCGCCGCTCGTGGCCTGCCGGTGCTGGCCTACCTGCGTACCGGCGAGACCGCCGCGGTGAACTTCGTCGACGGCAGCGAAGGCTTGCTGATGGCCCCGGCCTACGCCGTGCCCCGCATGCTCGCACGCGAAAACCTGAGTTTTGCCGATTTCGATTTCTTCGAGATCCACGAAGCCTTCGCCGCCCAGGTGCTGTGCACCCTCAAGGCCTGGGAAGATGCCGATTACTGCCGTGAGCGCCTGGGGCTGGAGGCGCCACTGGGGGCTATCGACCGCGCCAGGATGAACGTCAATGGCGGCTCGCTCGGTTGCGGTCATCCCTTTGCCGCCACCGGTGGCCGCCAGTTGGCGGCGCTGGCCAAGGCCATTCACCTGCGCGGTGGCGGACGCGGTTTGATTTCCATCTGTGCCGCCGGCGGCCTGGGCATTACCGCCATCATTGAAAAGTAGCCGTACAACAACAATAAGGAGACTGCGATGAACGCTGTAAGCCTGGACCAAACCGAACGTATCTGGCTGAACGCTTATCTGCCTGGGGTGCCCAGCGACATCGACGCCGGCATCGAGGACTACCCGTCGTTGCGCGAGGTGTTTCTCGAACATTTGCACAAATACCGCGACCGCGTGGCCTACGTCAGCATCGGCACCGAAATGACCTACGCCACCTGGCAGGCCCAGGGCATCGCCTTTGCCGCCTGGCTGCAGGCCCAGGGCGTGCGCAAGGGCGATCGCGTGGCGTTGATGATGCCCAACTGCTTGCAGTATCCGATCTGTCTGTTGGGCACCATCCTTGCCGGTGCGGTGGTGGTCAACGTCAACCCTTTGTACACCTCCCACGAACTCAAGCACCTGCTCAAGGACAGCGGCGCCGAGACCGTGGTGATCTTCGAGAACTTCGCGCACACCCTGGAAAAAGTTGTGGCCGGCAGCACGGTCAAGCGCGTGGTCATTGCGGCCATCGGCGACCTGCTCGGCACCTTCAAGGGCGCGGCGATGAACTTCATCCTGCGCCGAGTGCAGAAGCAGGTGCCGGCCTACAACCTGCCGGGTGCGCTGCGTTTCAACCAGACGCTCAAGCAGGGCCGGGGCCTGACCCATACGCCGGTGCCGCTGGCGCGTGAAGAACTGGCGTTCCTGCAATACACCGGCGGCACCACCGGCGATGCCAAGGGCGTGATGCTCAGCCACCGCAATATCATCGCCAACCTGTTGCAGGCCAAGGCGTGGGTGGGCGATCAACTGGACCAGAACCAGCAGGAAACCAACGTCACGTTGTTGCCGCTGTACCACATCTTTTCCCTGACCGTGAATTGCCTGATGTTCATGTGCCTGGGCGGGCGCAATATCCTGATCGCCAACCCACGGGACGTGAAGCGGGTGCAGATGATCCTGCGCAAGGAGCGTTTCAACGGCATTGCCGGGGTCAACACGTTGTTCAACGGCTTGCTGGAGAACGCAGAGTTCCGCGCCCGGGACTTTTCCGACCTGCGCCTGGTCATCGCCGGCGGCATGGCCACGCACACCGCGGTGGCCAAGCGCTGGAAGGAAGTCACCGGGCTGCCGATCATCGAGGGTTACGGCCTGACGGAGTGCTCGCCGGTGGTGAGCATCAGCCCTATCGACATCTCGCGCATGCGCGAGATGGAATTTACCGGCAGCATCGGCGTGCCACTGCCATCGACCTGGGTGCGCTTTATTCGCGAGGACGGTGAACTCGCCGACATCGGTGAACCGGGTGAACTGCAGGTGCGCGGCCCGCAGGTGATGCAGGGCTACTGGCAGCGCCCCAAGGAAACCGCCGAAGTGCTGGATGCCGAGGGCTGGCTGTCCACCGGGGATATCGGGGTGATGAATGAACAGGGCTTCATCCGCCTGGTGGATCGCAAGAAGGACATGATCCTGGTGTCGGGTTTCAACGTGTACCCCAATGAAATCGAAGACGTGGTGGCGTTGCACCCGGGCGTTGCGGAAGTGGCGGCGATTGGTGTGGAGGATGGGGTGACCGGAGAGAAGGTGAAGATTGTCGTGGTGCGCCGCGACCCCAGCCTGACCCAGGAGCAGCTGTTGGCGCATTGCCGGGAATACCTGACGGGGTACAAGGTGCCGAAGTTTGTCGAGTTTCGCGTCGAGGAATTGCCCAAGACTACGGTGGGCAAGGTCCTGCGCCGCGCATTGCGCTGACTTGATGCGGTCTAATGGGGGAGCGGGCTTGCCCGCGATGACGGAGTGCTAGTCAATACATTTGCTGACTGACAGTCTGCCATTGCGGCATGATTAGCTACACAACTCTCTTTTCGGGATGTGTACATATCCGTTGCTGCGGTTACGGCCACTTAGGGTTCCGCCCTTACGGCGGCTCACTTTGGAAGAGCGCCAAAGTAAGCAAAACGCTCTTGCCCCACCACTCGGTGCCTCGCCTAGGCTCGGCATGCCCGCAGTCAGGCATTGCTCCGTGGGCCCGCCGCGATCGGCCATCCCTGGCCGTGTCGCGGCTACCCCGGCATCCATGCCGGGGTGCCCACTGCGCAATACCTGCCTGCGGCCATCGTGGTTTAACGGGGCGCCTAAGATCAAAATCAAAAGCCAGATCAAAAGCAGAGCAACAGCAAAGCCAGAGCGCGAAGCTGCCTTCCCCTGTGGGAGATTCTATGGTTTTGGGGAAGCCCCCAAAACCGCTTTTGACTGGTATTCGCTCAGGTTTTTCATGAGCGAAAAGGCGATGCGCGCCAGCTTGCGGCCAATGATGACCAGGGCTTGAGTCG
>NZ_MNPU01000059.1 GCF_001983165.1 Pseudomonas gessardii
GCGACTTGAGCACTTACGAGGTACCGCCTTGGGCTTTAGAAATTTAACCAATTACATAGCCAGGTGCTTGCTGAAGTCAGGAGGGTTTAGAAATCAGCTACACCCTTAAATGCGAAGAGCCCCATTAACAATCACATAAAACACCTAAATAGAGTCTAACCCTGGCCCCTCAATGATTCAGGGGGCCAGTTACCGCGACACCCCAGGGCCAACTGGACTATTAGGCTGTCATGACATACCTGGCCGGCACTGCCACTGACCCAAGCCCCTCACCTTCATTTGCCCTGAGGTGCCCTTCTAACCCCGCCGATCCAACACATTCACCACCAACCGATCAATCCACCCCCACACCCGCTGCTTCACCCGCCGCCACAAGGGCCGGGCCTTCCACGCTTGCAGGCTGACCGCCTGGCTCTGGGCAAAATCGCGCTCGAAACTGCCCGCCACCGCCAGCGTCAACTCCGGGTCCAGGGCTTCCAGGTTGGCCTCCAGGTTAAAGCGCAGGTTCCAGTGATCGAAATTGCACGAGCCGATGCTCACCCAATCGTCCACCAGCACCATCTTCAGGTGCAGGAAGCACGGCTGGTATTCAAAGATCTTCACCCCGGACCTGAGCAGGCGCGGGTAGTAGCGGTGCCCGGCGTAACGCACCGATGGATGGTCGGTGCGTGGCCCGGTCAGCAGCAGGCGCACGTCCACGCCACGCCCGGCCGCGCGGCGCAAGGCCCGGCGTACGCTCCAGGTAGGCAAGAAGTACGGCGTGGCCAGCCAGATACGGCGCTGGCCGCTGTTCAAGGCGCGGATCAGCGACTGCAAAATGTCCCGGTGCTGGCCGGCATCGGCATAGGCCACCCGCCCCAGGCCCGACCCGGTTGCCGGCACTTTGGGCAGGCGCGGCAGGCCGAAGTGCGTGGCCGGTTTCCAGGCACGGCGGTGATCGTTGACCCGCCATTGGCGGTCGAACAGGGCTTGCCAGTCCAGCACCAACGGGCCGCTGATGTGCACCATCACCTCATGCCACTCACAGGTATCTTGCCCTGGGGTCCAGAACTCATCAGTAACCCCGGTGCCGCCCACGAAGGCGACGTGCTGGTCGATCAACAGCAGTTTGCGGTGGTCGCGGTACAGGTTGCGCATCCAGCGGCGCCAGCGCAGGCGATTGTAGAAGCGCAGCTCCACCCCGGCCTCGGTCAGGCGCCGCCGCAGGCTGAGGGTAAATGCCAGGCTGCCGTAGTCATCGAACAGGCAACGCACCTGTACCCCGCGCTCGGCCGCCTGCACCAGGGCCTGGACCATCGCCTCGGCACAGGCGCCCGCCTCCACCAGGTACAGTTCCAGCTCCACCTGATGCTCGGCACGGGCGATGCTCACCAGCATCTGCGGGAAAAAATTCGCGCCGTCGATCAGCAATTCAAAGCGGTTGGCGCTGCGCCAGGGGAACACCGCGCCGCCCATCTCAGCGCGCCGTGAAAATCAGTACCGCACCCACCGGCACCGACAGGCTGATCGCATCCAGGCCGGCAGCCTTGCGCAAGGTCTCGACACCGGCGAGCAGGTCAAAATCCCTGGCATGCAGCACCAACGGCTCCAGGGTCACCACCTGGAAACGCCGGTCGTCCAGGCGCGTGATCAGCAATTCGGCGTTGTAGGCCTGGGTCTTGCCATGCAGGGTGACCGACAGCGGCAGGCGCAACTCCAGCTGCGCGCCGGTGGCCAGGTCGTTGAGCGGCTGCAGGTTGATTTGCGCGTTGATCAGCGCATTGGGCTGAGCCTTGATCTGGAACAGCTCGTTGCGCATGCGCTCGTCACGCAGCGGGATGCCACTGTTGATCGACTCCAACTCGACTTCCACCTGCGCGGCACCTTTCTCGTCGACCTTGCCGTGCAGCACCAGGAAGCGCTGGACTTCGGAAATATCGGTGTTTTTGGTGGTGACGAACGACAGCCGTGAGGATTCGTTATCCAGATACCAGGCGGCCTGCGCAGGCATGGCGGCAGCGGCCAGCAGCAGGAAGGCCAGGGGCTTGAAGACGGATGCGTTGAACATTAATTAAACACTCGCGCGCAGAAAAACCTGCACAAACCTTAACTGGCCGGCTTGTTGTACGCAATGTTTAGACCAGTGCGTGCTGCACCCCTTGCACGGTCGCCTCCAGGCTCGCCAGATGCAAACTCAACACCCGCTCCACCGGCGCCTGGTGCATGGGCCAATGCAGCGCCATGCTCCCCACCAACCGCCCATTGGCCCGCACCGGCAACGCCACCGCGCGGATCAGGAATGGCAAGCGCACCGGGTATTCCCAGTACCCTTCGGTGCGCTGGCCAAACCCCTGGTGTTGGGATTGCTCGCAGGCGCGGTACTGATCGTCGGCCGCCACCTGTTCGCGACAGGCCAAGCGTTGCACCTCGTCAGCCGCCAGCTCGGCCAGGCACGCCTTGCCCATGGCCGAATGGAACAGGCTGGCATGCTGGCCAACGATCTGGCAGTTATTCGGGTACAGCTTGCGCAATACCGTGGGGATCGCGCTTTCCATGACTTCCAGGCGCTCGCCGTCAAAGTTCGACAGATCCGCCACCAGCCCGGTGCGTTCGCTGAGCTCCACCAGCCAGGGCGCCGCGCACTCCACCAGGCGCCGCTTGAAGCGTTGCTGGGTATCGCCAAACAAGCGCTGGGCACTGAGGCGATAGCGCCGGTCGCTCAGGCCGCGATAGATCCAGCCCTGTTCCTGCAAGGTCAGCAGCATCCGCGACACCGTGGCCTTGGGCAGGCAGGTCAGGTAATGCAGTTCTTCAAGCCCCAGGGCCTGGTGCTCGCCCAGCAGCTCGATGATGGCCAGTGCCCGCTCCACTGAACGTACAGTCCCTGTGTCGACGTTGCTGCCCATGGCTCGATCTCCGATTGCGGGTGGATGAACGAATTTCACAGCAAGATATAGGCCGTCACCCGCCCAGGCATTCCGGGGGGCGGCGCTGCACCCAGTGCGTCAGTTGCTCATGGGCATACGCCAGTTGCAGCACAGCGCGATCCGCCAGGGCCGGGCCGATGATTTGCAGGCCCATGGGCAAGCCTTGCGGGTTGAAGCCCACCGGTACACTCATGCTCGGCAAGCCGGCCAATGTCGGGCCGATCACCACCTCCATCCAGCGGTGATAGGTGTCCATGGTTTGCCCTGCCACGACGCGTGGCCAGGGCTGTTGTGCATCGAAAGGGAACACTTGGGCGGTGGGCAACAGCAGGAAATCGTAACGTTCAAACAACCTGGCCAGGGCGCGATACCAGTCACTGCGCGCCAGCGACGCCTGATACACATCCGCCGCGCTCAGGGCCAGGCCGCCCTCCACCTCCCATTGGGCTTCGGGCTTGAGCAACGCACGTTTTTGCGGGTCGGCATACGCCGCCCCCAGCGCGCCCTGCACCAGCCAATGACGATGGACCAGCCAGGTTTGCCACAGGCGCGCCATGGAAAAGTCCGGCTGGCAGCTTTCGACCGCGCAACCCAGCGCGCTGAAATCGCCGAGGGCCGATTCACACAGGCTCAGCACGCCCTCTTCCATCGGCAGATAGCCGTTGTAGTCCCCCAGCCAGCCCAGGCGCACGCCCTTGAAATCCCGGGCCAACGCCGTGCCAAAGACGCGGGGATCGTCCTTGAGCGACAACGGCACCCGCGAGTCATACCCGGCCTGGATGCTCAACAGTTGCGCCACGTCCGCCACACTGCGGCCCATCGGGCCCTCGGTGGCCAGTTGCTGGACAAACACCTCCGGCGCCGGGCCATGGGGCACGCGGCCCTGGGACGGGCGCAGGCCGAATACGTTGTTGAACGCCGCCGGGTTGCGCAGCGAGCCCATCATGTCGCTGCCATCAGCCACCGGTAGCATGCGCAACGCCAGGGCCACCGCCGCCCCGCCGCTGCTGCCGCCCGCCGCCAAGGCCGGGTCGTAGGCATTGCCGGTGGTGCCGAATACGCGGTTGTAGGTCTGCGAACCCAGGCCAAACTCCGGCACGTTGCTCTTGCCGATGATAATCGCGCCGCTGGCCCGCACCCGCGCCACGGCGATCGCGTCTTCGGTGGGCATCTGTTCGGCGAACAGGGGCGAACCCAGGGTGGTGCGCAGGCCTTTGGTCGCCGCCAGGTCCTTGATGGCCTGGGGCATGCCGTGCATCCAGCCACGGGAACGGCCCTGGTCCAGCTCAAGGTCACAGGTACGGGCTTCGGCCAGCACATCGGCTTCGTCACGCAACGACACCAGGGCATTGACCGAGGGGTTCAAGCGCGCGATCTGCGCCAGGTAGGCCTGCATCACTTCGTGGCAGGACACCTGCCGGGCATGGATCGCCCGGGACAGCCCGAGCGCATCCAGTTCAACGATGTTCAAGGTTTCACCCCCTTGGCAAACCGCGCCGGCGCTGCAGCCCTTGGCGCTTCCTGCATGCAGTAGGTGCCCAGCAGCGTCAGCACGCAAGCAAACAGCACATAAAACGCCGGCGCGACCGGTGTGCCCAACTCTTTGCTCAACCAGGTGACAATCAGCGGGGCGAAACCGCCGAACACCATCACCGCCACGTTATAGGCCACCGACACGCCGGTGGAACGCACCTCGATGGGAAACTGCTCGGCCAGGGCCGTCGGCGCCGGGCCGAAGAAGCCGCCGATGGCGATGCACAGCATCACTTGCATCACCAGCAGGCGCTCGATGGACGGCGCCGCCGCAACCCACACATACAGCGGGTAGACCATCACGAAAAACGCCAGGGTAAAGCCCATCAACACCGGGCGTCGGCCCAGGCGATCCGAGAGCAGGCCGGACAAGGGAATGACCACGGTCATCAACGCCACGGCGAACATCTGCACCATCAACACCTGATCCAGCGGCAGGCCAAGGTTCTTGTGGGCGAAGGTCGGCATATTCACCAGCACCACGTAGAACGACACCGTCGCCCCGCAGGCCAGGCCCATGCTCACCAGGATGCTGCGCCGATGGTTACGCAATACATCCATCAGGCTTGGCGCGGGGCCGGTGGCCTGTTTGCGCGCTTGGATAAATTCCTCGGGGTCTTCCATGTGCCGGCGAATCCACAAGCCCACCGGGCCGATCAGCAGGCCGAACACAAACGGCAGGCGCCAGCCCCACAGGTCGAGGGTCTCTGGGGAAAAGAAGTGGGTGACCAACGCCACCATCGCCGCGCCGCCAAATACCGCCAGGCACTGCCCGACCAATTGCCAGGAGCCGTACAGGCCCTTGCGATGGGCCGGTGCGCTTTCCACCAGGAACGCCGTGGCGCTGGCATATTCGCCGCCGGTGGCAAAACCCTGGAGCATCCGCGCCACCACGATCAACAGCGGCGCACCCATGCCGATGGCGGCGTAGTTGGGCGCAAACACGATCAGCGCGATGGACACGGTCATCAAGCGGATAATCAACTGCATGGCGGCCTTGCGGCCTTTGCGGTCGGCGTACATGCCGAGCAGGATGCCGCCCACCGGGCGCATAAAGAAGCCCACGCCGAAGGTGGCCAGGGCCATCAGCAGCGAGGCGTACTCATCGTCCGAGGGGAAGAACTGCCGGGCGATGATGCTGGCCAGAAAGCCATAGACGATGAAGTCGTACCACTCCAGCGCGTTGCCGACCACCGCCGCGACCACTTGCCGGGTGCGGGACACGCCTTTTATTGAAGTCTGCATGGGAACACTCCATTCAACCTGTTGAGGAAAGGTCCAGCGGCAGGAAAAGGCAGTTCGTCAGGCCGGCTTGAGCCAGCTCTCGGCCAGGGCGCCCCAGTAGGCGGCGCCGGTCAGCAGGATCTCGTCGTTGAAGTCATAGGCAGGGTTGTGGACCATCGGCCGCGACACGCCGTTGCCGATAAACAGGTAGCTGCCGGGGCAGCGTTGGAGCATCCAGGCGAAGTCTTCACTGCCCATCAACTTGGGCGTATTGGCGTCGACCGCGGCCTCACCGAGCAAGGCAATGCCGACCTGGCGGGCGAACTCGGTTTCGGCGCCATGGTTGACCAGCACCGGGTAGGCCGGGCGATGTTCGATCTGCGCGGTACAGCCAAAGCTGGCGGCCTGGGTCTGGATGATTGCCTTGACCCGCTCCAGCATCTGCTCGCGCACCGGCGCATTGAGGGCGCGCAGGCTCAGGCGCAGGATGGCCTGCTGGGGAATCACGTTGGCAGCCTGCCCTGCTTGCAGGGCGCCGACGGTCACCACTGCCGCTTCCTGGGCGTCGATATTGCGCGCCACCACCGTCTGCAAGGCCATCACCGTACTGGCGGCGGCCACCAGCGGGTCCACGGTCAGGTGCGGCATGGAGCCGTGGCCGCCGACGCCTTCGAGGGTCACGGTGAGCAGGTCCTGGGAAGCCATCATCGGCCCGATCCGCAGGCCCAGGTGGCCGGCGGGCAAGCCGGGCATATTGTGCATGCCGAACAACGCGTCGCAGGGGAAGCGCTCCAGCAAGCCATCGGCAAGCATCGCTTCGGCGCCGCCCTGGCCTTCTTCGGCCGGCTGGAAGATCAGGTTGAGGGTGCCGTCGAACTGACGCGTCGCCGCCAGGTAGCGCGCAGCGCCCAGCAGCATGGTGGTGTGACCGTCGTGACCGCAGGCATGCATGCAGCCGGCGTGTTGGCTGCTGTAGGCGACGCCGGTGTTTTCGATGATCGGCAAGGCGTCCATGTCGGCACGGATCCCCAGGGTGCGCGTGCTGCGGCCATTGCGCAGCACGCCGACCACACCGGTGTGGCCGATGCCGGTATGCACCTCAAAACCCCAGTTTTTCAGGGATTGGGCGACCAGGGCCGCCGTGCGGTTTTCTTCAAACCCCAGTTCGGGGTGGGCGTGGATGTCCTGGCGCACGGCGTGCAGGTCGCTGGCGACATCGCTCAGCCAATCCAGGATGTGCTGGTGTGGGCGCATGGTGATTCTCCTCGCAGGCGGGTATTCCCGTTCTTTTTTGTGGCACCACCACAGATAACCGCGATGGGCGTGCGAGGACAATCAAAGGTGGTTCCACCCTGTGGAACCTCAGGGCAGCAGGCGGCAACCCTGGCGCTCGCCCAGCCATTGGGCGCTGTGGCTGCGGCCCAGGCCGCTGGCGGTGACCAGGCGCGTTTGCGGATGATCGGCAAAGGCGCTGGTGGGAACGTATTGCTTCACATACCCCAGGCAATAGTCAGCAGGATTGCCCGCCACATACCGACACGAGCAATACTCCTTGGCCGTATACGCCGCGATGATATCGGGGAAGGCTTGCAGGTTGACGCGCTCATGCCAGATCCACCCCAGCAAGGCGAGCAACAGCAGGAGAAACAGGCTGATAAACGGGCGACGACGGATCATGGTTGCACCGCCGCGAGCACGCGTTTGAGCAGTTCGTTGTGGCGATAGCGGCCGTCGCGGTCGTCGCCGTAGCGCACGATCACCAGCTTGGCCTCGGGCAACACATACAACGCCTGGCCCCAGTGGCCCAGGGCCGCGAAGGTATCCTCGGGCGCATCCGGCCAGGGCCTGGCGGCGCCCTGTACCTGGCGGTTGAGCCACCAGTGGCCGCCGGGCACGGCTTCGTCCTGGCCCGCCGTGTACTGCGCCAGGGGCTGACGATTGAAGTCGACCCAGGCCTTGGGCAGCAATTGCCGCTCGCCCCAACGCCCGTCCCGCGCCATCAACAAGCCGACCCGCGCCAGGTCGCGGGCAGTGAGGTAGGCATAGGACGAGGCAACGAAGGTTTCAGTGGCATCGCTTTCCCACGTCACACTGCGCATGCCCAAAGGCGTGAACAGCGCGGTCCACGGGTAATCGACATAAGCCTTGTGCCCGAGCATGCCCTTGAGAGCGGCAGACACGAGATTGCTGTCACCGCTGGAGTAACGAAAGGCCTGGCCCGGCGCGGCGAAAGGAGTGCTCTGGGCGGCAAACTCCGCCATATCAGCGCGGCCACGGGTGTAGAGCATGGCCACCACCGAGGATTTCAGCGGGGCGTATTCGTAGTCTTCCTGCCAGTCCAGGCCCGAGGCCCAGTTCAGCAGGTGCGCCAGGGTGATGGTCGGGTGTTGCTTCATCGGCGGATAAAAGCGCGCGGCCGGGTCGCTCAGTTTGAAGCGGTTTTCGCCGTACGCCACGCCCAGGACGGTGGCCATCAGGCTTTTGCTGATGGACCAGGTCAGGTGTGGCGTGGTGGCCGTGGTGGGCGCGGCGTAGCGTTCATAAATAATGGTGCCGTCGCGGATCACCAACAATGCGTCGGTGCGAATGCCTTCGCGGGTGATGTCATTGCGCGCCGGGAAGGCATAGTCCTCCAGTGCCTTGACGGCGGGGCCGGCCAGTTGCGGGCCCTGGGGCCAATCCTTCGCCGGCCAGGCCTGGGCATGTGCGGTAGCGGTGAACAACAGCCAGGCGACGCACAGCAGGCCTTTGACCATGGACAAGTACTCGGGGGCATTCAAGCCCGCGAGCCTAATGCAGATAAATGACGGTTTGGCGACAGGCCTGGGAACCACCCCATAGCTCCCACACACGCTCATCCCACAGTCAGCGGGGGGCTGGGTTCAGGGCTTTTTCCAGGCGTTTGGCCCGGGCGCTGGCGGCCAGGTCCAGCACGGCCTGGTCGCGCTGCCACATGGCGGCCCACGCCCCTTCGGCCATCGCTTGATTGATCTGTGGCTTCAGCGCCTCGAACTGCGCAAACAATCCCCCCAACACCACATGCCCCGCCGCCGATGCGCTGGGTTGGCGAATGACCTCGGCGCAGCCGGCCAGCAACGCCAGTAACTGCAGGCGCAGGGCCTGGGGCCAGGCACACTCCTGGCCGATGCCATGCAACCAGGCGGTCATCGCGCTCAGTACATAGGTGTCCTCCAGGGTGCGGAAGGGTTTGACGTAATCGTCCCAGCCATCCCCCGGCAAGCGCTCGCAAGCGGCATGGTCGAGGTGGACGCGGCCGTGGCTGATATCGGGCATCAAGGCGATCGCGGGCAAGGGTTCCACCCGTACGCCGGGCTCGCCGGCCAGCACCACGGCCAGGGTCAGGCGCGGCTTTTCATCCGCGGCCTCGCAGCGGGCGGCGATCAACAGCCAGTCGGCGGCATCGCCGGCGGTGGCGAAGTCCTTGCGCCCGCTCAGGCGCAGGTCGTCCAGGCGCGTTTGCATGTCCAGCGGGCGCAGGCTGCGCTGTTCGGTCGCACACAGGGCGCCCAGGCTGTGGGGCGCGCTGGGCCATAACGCGCGCAACGCCGCTTGATAGCCCACCAGGAACGCCAGGCCGGGCGTGGCCATCAGGCGCGCGCCCTGGGTCGCCAGCTCGAAGGGCGTGACCTGCCCCAGGCGTTGCAATAAAACGCTGTAGCCCTCGGCCAGGTTGGCGTGGGCGGGCAGTCGGGCAGGTCGGTCGAGCAAAGCGTGCCAGGGCATGGAAGGCTCCTTGGGGGCTGTCATCTAAGCGTCACCGTAGATTCATGGAGATGACACCGGGGGTACATAGCCTGACTTTGCACAACAAAGTCGACTGGCCGCAACCCTGGCCGGCACCTGGAGACTCGCCATGACTCAGATCGCCCGCATCAGTGACACCGGCAATGAACGCCGTCTGCAAGCCGAACGCCTGATCGGCGCCCAGGCCTTGCAGGAAGCCCAGGCCTTGCGTTTCAGCGTTTTCAGCGGCGAGTTCAATGCCAAGCTCAAAGGCGCAGAACTGGGCCTGGACATGGATGACTATGATGTTCACTGCAGCCACATTGGCGTACGGGACTTGAACACCGGGCGACTGGTTGCCACCACCCGGTTGCTGGATCACCAGGCGGCCAGCACCCTGGGCCGGTTCTACAGCGAAGAAGAATTCAGCCTCCACGGCCTGTTGCATTTGCAGGGGCCGATCCTGGAAATCGGCCGTACCTGTGTCGACCCGGCCTACCGCAACGGCGGCACTATCGCGGTGCTGTGGGGCGAGTTGGCCGAAGTCCTCAACCAGGGCGGCTACAGCTACCTGATGGGCTGCGCGAGCATCCCGATGCATGACGGCGGCATCCAGGCCCACGCGATCATGCAGCGCCTGCGCGAACGCTACCTGTGCAACGAACACCTGCGCGCCGAGCCGAAAAAGCCTCTGCCGAGCCTGGACCTGCCGTCCAACGTCATCGCCGAAATGCCGCCACTGCTCAAGGCCTATATGCGCCTGGGCGCGAAGATCTGCGGCGAGCCGTGCTGGGACGAGGACTTCCAGGTGGCCGACGTGTTTATCCTGCTCAAGCGCGACGAGTTGTGCCCGCGTTATGCGCGCCACTTCAAGGCGGCCATGTGATGGGCCGCCTACGGGTCTACGGGCGGATCGCCCGCGTACTGCTGGTGGTAAGCCTGGGCTTGAGCATGGCCGGGGTGTTTGGCCTGTTCGAGCGCCTGGGGATCGCCAACTCCATGGTGCGGCGCCAGCGCTGGTCGCGGTTTTTCATGGCGCGCCTGAGCCATGCCCTGCCCTTTCGCGTGACCGTGCACGGTGAGCTGCCGCAACAGCCGATGCTGTGGGTCAGCAACCATGTGTCCTGGACCGATATCCCGCTGCTGGGCATGGTGACGCCGCTGTCATTCCTGTCCAAGGCCGAGGTGCGCACCTGGCCGGTGGCCGGCTGGCTGGCGGCCAAGGCCGGCAGCCTGTTTATCCGCCGCGGCTCGGGGGACAGCCAATTGATCCGCAAGCAGATGACCCGTCACCTGGAGCAAAAACACCCGCTGCTGATGTTCCCCGAAGGCACCACCACCGATGGCCGCAGCCTGCGCACCTTCCATGGCCGGCTACTGGCCAGTGCGATTGATGCCGAGGTGGCGCTACAGCCGGTGGCGATCCGTTATTTGCGCGATGGGCAGGTTGATCCGCTCGCACCGTTTATTGGTGACGATGATTTGCTCTCGCACCTGATGCGTTTGTTTGCCCATGATCAGGGCGACGTTGAGATTCATCTGCTTAAACCCATTGCCTGTGCTGGGCAGGAGCGTGCGGCACTGGCGTATCAGGCGCAGCAGGCGGTGCAGAAGGCGTTGTTTGGGCCGGTGCCACAAAGCGAGCAGGTGCCGGTTCGCCCCGCGTATGCGGCCTGAAGCAAACACGCAAAAAATGTAGGAGCTGGCTTGCCTGCGATAGCAGTGGCGACTGATACACCGCTATCGCAGGCAAGCCAGCTCCCACATTAGATCGGCGTGGATATTTGACTATCTGCATAGGCCTGCAATTGGGGATAGAACACCCGGAAATCCTCGCTCAACGGCTCATACAGCACCCGCAGTTCCTGCATCGCCTGGCCCAGCTCCTGGGGTTGGCTCAGGCGCCGGGAAATGCCCCGCAGCACGTGCTCCATCACCGCGAACTCGCGGTAGGAGCCCAGCCAGTCATCCGCCGCCATATAAGGGGCAATCTGCGCAAGGCGCCCCGGCAGTTGCGGTTCAGCCGCCAGCACCCGGTACACCCGGGAGGTAAAGCGCTCCAGTGGCTGGTCGGCATACTGTGCCCAATCGCGCGCCAGGCAATGGTCGAAGAACACATCGAGGACAATCCCCGCATAGCGGCGCCGGGTCAGGGTGAACCGTGACAACGCCTGCCCCACCAAGGGGTGGCTGTCGGTAAAGCGGTCGATGGCGCGATGCAGCTGGATCGCCGCCTCGATTTGCGGGGGGTACTGGCCCTGCAGGCGGCCTTTGACGAAATCGCCATAGAGGCTGCCCAGCAGTTGTGCAGGAAGTTGGCCGCCGAGGTGCAGATGTGCGAGATAATTCATGGCGCGCAGTTTAGCACTGCCATCAACGTATCGTTATAACCCGATATACCGATTTATGCAGTTACAAGATCAAAATCGTATTGGTATATCGGGATATAACGATTTAAAGTTCGCCTCATCGCGATATAACGTTTTACCCACACCGAGCCCTGCCATGTCCATTGACCTCGACGACATAATAAAAGCCCTGGCACACCCAGTACGGCGAGACATTCTCAACTGGCTGAAAGACCCGAAAGTGCAGTTCCCCGAGCAAGTGCACAACCACGAGTACGGCATCTGCGCCGGCCAGATCGACCAGCGCTGCGGCCTGTCGCAGTCCACCGTGTCGGCGCACCTGGCCACCCTGCAACGGGCAGGCTTGATCAGCAGCCAGAAAGCCGGGCAGTGGCACTTTTTCCGCCGCAATGAAGACGTGATCCAAGGGTTTATCCAGGCCCTCACCGAAGAACTCAGCCCACCGCTGTAAAGGACCCCACATGCCTCTTTCGCTACTCATCCTGGCCTTAAGCGCCTTCGCCATCGGCACCACCGAATTCGTCATCATGGGCCTGTTGCCCGATGTGGCGGCCGACCTCGGTGTGTCGATTCCAGGCGCCGGCTGGCTGGTGACCGGCTACGCCCTGGGCGTGGCCATCGGTGCGCCCTTTATGGCACTGGCCACCGCCAGGCTGCCGCGCAAGGCGGCCCTGGTCGCGTTGATGGGTATTTTCATTATCGGCAACCTGCTCTGCGCCCTGGCCAGTGACTACAACGTGCTGATGTTTGCCCGGGTGGTGACTGCGTTGTGCCACGGCGCCTTCTTCGGCATTGGCTCGGTGGTGGCCGCCAACCTGGTGCCGGCCAACAAGCGCGCATCGGCGGTGGCCCTGATGTTTACCGGCCTGACCCTGGCCAACGTGCTCGGCGTGCCCCTGGGCACCGCGCTGGGCCAGGAAGCCGGCTGGCGCTCGACCTTCTGGGCCGTGACGGTGATTGGCGTAATCGCACTGATCGGCCTGATCCGCTTCCTGCCGGCCAAGCGCGATGAAGAAAAACTCGATATGCGCGCCGAACTGGCAGCCCTCAAGGGGGCCGGGATCTGGTTGTCGCTGAGCATGACCGCACTGTTTGCCGCATCGATGTTCACCCTCTTCACCTATGTCGCGCCGTTGCTGGGGGATGTCACCGGCATCTCACCCAAAGGTGTGACCTGGACCCTGCTGCTGATCGGCCTGGGCCTGACCGTGGGCAATATCATCGGCGGCAAACTGGCGGACAAGCGCCTGGCGGCCACCCTGATCGGCGTATTTATCAGCATGGCCGTGGTGTCCACCGCACTGACCTGGACCAGCGTCGCCATCATCCCCACCGAAATCACCCTGTTCCTCTGGGCCACCGCTTCGTTTGCCGCCGTGCCGGCGCTGCAGATCAACGTGGTGACCTTCGGCAAGGCCGCGCCCAACCTGGTCTCGACCCTCAATATCGGCGCTTTCAATATCGGCAACGCCCTCGGCGCCTGGGTCGGCGGCAGTGTGATTGCCCACGGTTTCGGCCTGACCAGCGTGCCATTGGCCGCCGCAGCCCTGGCGATCCTGGCGCTGCTGGTCACGTTGATCACGTTCCACCAAAGCAGCGACGCCAACCTGGCCCCTGCGACCCATTAATTACTTAGAACAGACGAGTATTTGCGATGACGACTATTTTCGATCCGATCAAACTGGGTGATGTGCAGCTGTCGAACCGCATCATCATGGCGCCCCTGACCCGCTGCCGTGCCGACGCTGGCCGCGTGCCCAATGCACTGATGGCTGAATACTACGTGCAGCGGGCCTCTGCCGGGCTGATCCTCACCGAAGCCACCTCGGTGACGCCGATGGGCGTGGGCTACCCGGACACCCCGGGCATCTGGTCCAACGACCAGGTGCGCGGCTGGACCAACATCACCAAGGCGGTGCACGGCGCAGGCGGCAAGATCTTCCTGCAACTGTGGCATGTGGGGCGGATCTCCCACGGGGCCTACCTGAACGGCGAAACCCCGGTGGCGCCGAGTGCGGTCCAGCCGGCCGGCCATGTCAGCCTGATGCGCCCACTGGCGGACTACCCGACCCCACGCGCTCTGGAAACCGCGGAAATCGCCGATATCGTCGACGCCTACCGCGTGGGCGCCGAGAACGCCAAGGCCGCCGGTTTTGACGGGGTGCAGGTGCATGGCGCCAATGGCTACCTGCTCGACCAGTTCCTGCAAAGCAGCACCAACCAGCGTACCGACGAGTACGGCGGCTCCCTGGAAAACCGTGCACGGCTGTTGCTGGAAGTGACCGATGCGCTGATCGAAGTCTGGGGCGCTGGCCGCGTGGGGATGCATTTATCGCCACGGGCCGACCTACATGACATGGGCGATGACAACCTGGCAGAAACCTTCACCTACGTCGCCCGTGAACTGGGCAAGCGCGGCATCGCCTTTATCTGCGCCCGCGAGCAAGAAGCCGGCGACAGCCTGGGCCCGCAATTGAAAGCCGCGTTCGGCGGGCCGTACATTGCCAACGAGCTCTTCACCAAAGACAGCGCCAATGCCTGGCTGGCCTCGGGCAAGGCCGATGCGGTGGCGTTTGGCGTACCGTTTATCGCCAACCCGGACCTGCCGGCGCGCCTCAAGGCCGATGCGCCGCTGAACGAAGCCAACCCGCAGACCTTCTACACTCAAGGCCCGGTCGGCTACATCGACTACCCGACCCTGGCGCTCTGAGCGCGGCAACGCAAAAGCCCCGGCTCGCAAGAGCCGGGGCTTTTTATTGGATCGTGAAGCAATCGCGCGCCCACAGGTTCAGTAACACTCCTTCACAGCAATGCAACAATATCGCTACAAAATACTTAGCCGGCTACCTTTCAACCCGACCCCAGCACGTATATAACGTCACCCCACAAATAAGCCGGAAGGATGATTGACCGTCCTTGGGCTTTACTGTTGACACAAGCGGACGCAATTACGCATTTTGTATCAATTGCGCAGGTTGGGGCTCAGGCGCAGCATGTCCAGCCCGATATCCACTAGGCACTCGGCCTGCTGATACAGCTCAAAGCTGTCCGGCACCAATAGCCACTGACCGAGCAGCCCATTGATATAGCCATAAATGCACACCGCCCCGCGAGCGGTGTCGAGGTTTTCCGGCAGTTGCCCGCGGTGGACTGCATTGCGCAGTGTCAGGACGATGCGCAGGTTGCACTCAAGGCTGTGGGTCTGGCGCTGACGGCGCATGTCGCACATTTCATCGGTAAATTCGCACTTATGGAACAGGATCTCATTAATGCGCCGAGTCTTCGGGTCCAGGGCCACCTGATGAAAAAGATGGATCAGCAGCTTGCGCATGCAGCCCAGCGGATCGACCTCATCCTCGCTTTCACTGGCCCTGGCCAATTCATCCAGGGGTTCGTGCAGCGTGTCGAGCAGTGCCTGCAACAGGTCCGATTTGTTGCTGAAATGCCAGTAAATCGCGCCCCGCGTCACGCCGGCCCGCGCCGCGATATCCGCCAGCGTCGTGCGCGCAACGCCGCGCTCATAAAAGGCTTGCTCGGCGGCTTCAAGTATTTGGCTGCGCGTTTCCTGAGCTTCCTCTTTGGTACGACGAACCATGGCAGTAACACCTCAATCAGGACACGTGCGGGGGTGGATAACCACCTTCTGAATAATTATGGGACGACGCCTTCATGGGCGGCGAACGTACTAGAATCGAGGCTTGCAGCGTTGCTTTGTCAGGAATCCGCGAAGCCTGTCAAGAGTTTACAAACAACCATGAACGTAAGTATATTGCCTAGCAAGCTACTTATCTACTCACTGCCTGTTTTTTACCCTTCCACACTTCTTGTGCGTATCAAACGCGCCTGACCCGAGGATCTTCATGCAACTTAAGCCAGCTGTTACCGCTCTGGTCACTGCCGTCGCCCTGGCATCGCTGCTCAGCGGATGTAAAAAGGAAGAAGCGGCACCGCCCGCTCAAACCCCTCAGGTCGGCGTGGTCACCCTTCAACCTCAAGCCTATACCCTGACCTCCGAATTGCCGGGGCGCACCACTGCGTTCCGCATCGCCGAAGTCCGGCCCCAGGTCAATGGCATCATTCTCAAGCGCCTGTTCAAGGAAGGCGGCGACGTCAAGGAAGGCCAGCAGCTTTACCAGATCGATCCGTCGGTCTATGAAGCCACGCTCAAAAGCGCCCAGGCCAACCTGCAGCAGACCAAGTCGATTGCCGACCGCTACAAGCAACTGGTCAACGAGCAGGCGGTCAGCCGTCAGGAATACGACACCGCCGTGTCCAACCGCCTGACCTCGGAAGCCAACCTGCAGAGCGCCCAGATCAACGTGCGCTATACCAAGGTGTTCGCGCCGATCTCCGGGCGCATCGGGCGTTCTTCGGTCACCGAAGGCGCGCTGGTCAGCAATGGCCAGGCCGACGCCATGGCGGTGATCCAGCAACTGGACCCGATCTACGTCGACGTCACGCAATCCTCCGCCGAGATGCTGAAACTGCGTCGCGACCTGGAAAGCGGCCAACTGCAAAAAGCCGGCGAAAACGCCGCCATGGTCAAGCTGACCCTGGAAGACGGCAGCGAATACAGCCAGCAAGGTCGCCTGGAGTTCTCCGAGGTGTCGGTCGACCAGACCACCGGCTCGGTCACCCTGCGTGCCGTGTTCCCCAACCCTGAGCACACCCTGCTGCCGGGCATGTTTGTCCACGCGCAACTGCAGGCCGGTGTGAACAGCAAGGCGATCCTCGCCCCGCAGCAAGGCGTGACCCGCGATATCCGGGGTATCCCGACGGCGCTGGTGGTGACCGCCGACAACAAGGTCGAACACCGCGTGCTGGTGGCCAACCGTACCGCCGGCGCCTACTGGCTGGTGGAAAAAGGCCTGAATGCCGGTGACCGTGTGATTACCGAAGGCTTGCAGTTCATCAAGCCGGGCATCACGGTTGACGCGAAGGAAGCCACCAACGCCAAGCCCGCCGGTACTGCTCCTGCCGCCGCTGGCAAAGGGGAGTAATACATGTCGAAATTTTTTATCGACCGTCCCATTTTCGCCTGGGTAATCGCCCTGGTGATCATGCTGGTCGGGGCCTTGTCGATCCTCAAGTTGCCCATCAACCAATACCCGGCCATCGCGCCAACCGCCATTGATATCCAGGTGACCTACCCAGGCGCGTCCGCACAAACCGTGCAGGACACCGTGGTGCAGGTGATCGAGCAGCAACTCAACGGTATCGACAACCTGCGTTATGTGGCCTCGGACAGTAACTCCGACGGCAGCATGACCATCACCGCGACGTTCAACCAGGGGACCAACCCTGACATCGCCCAGGTCCAGGTGCAGAACAAGCTGAACCTGGCGACCCCATTGCTGCCGCAAGAAGTGCAGCAACAGGGGATCCGCGTGACCAAGTCGGTGAAGAACTTCCTGATGGTGATCGGCCTGGTGTCCGAAGACGGCAGCATGACCAAGGATGACCTGTCCAACTACATCGTTTCCAACATCCAGGACCCGATTTCCCGGACGTCTGGGGTGGGTGACTTCCAGGTCTTCGGTTCCCAGTACGCCATGCGTATCTGGCTGGACCCGGCCAAGTTGAACAACTTCCAGATGACCCCGGTGGATGTCAGCAGTGCCATCGCCGCGCAGAACGTCCAGGTGGCCACCGGCCAATTGGGCGGCCTGCCAGCCCTGCCCGGCACCCAGTTGAACGCCACCATCATCGGCAAGACCCGCCTGCAGACCGCCGAGCAGTTTGAAAAGATCCTGCTGCGCGTCAACGCCGACGGCTCCCAAGTACGCCTGGGCGATGTCGCCCGTATCGAGCTGGGTGGCCAGAACTACAGCATCAGCGCCCAGTTCAACGGCAAGCCGGCCTCCGGCATGGCGATCAAGCTGGCCTCGGGCGCCAACGCCCTGGACACCGCCAAGGCCATCCGTGCCACGGTCGCGTCCCTGGAGCCGTTCTTCCCGCCGGGCATGAAGGCGGTGGTTCCGTATGACACCACCCCAGTGGTGACCGAATCGATTTCCGGGGTTGTCGATACCCTGATCGAGGCGATCGTCCTGGTGTTCCTGGTGATGTACCTGTTCCTGCAGAACTTTCGCGCCACCATCATCACCACCATGACCGTACCGGTGGTGTTGCTGGGTACGTTCGGTATCCTCGCGGCCTTCGGCTTCACCATCAACACCTTGACCATGTTCGGCATGATCCTGGCCATCGGCTTGCTGGTGGACGATGCGATCGTGGTGGTGGAAAACGTCGAGCGGGTGATGGCCGAGGAGCACCTGTCGCCCAAGGAGGCGACGGTCAAGTCCATGGGCCAGATCCAGGGAGCCCTGGTGGGTATCGCCCTGGTCCTGTCGGCGGTACTGCTGCCGATGGCGTTCTTTGGCGGCTCCACGGGGGTCATCTATAAACAGTTCTCCATCACCATTGTGTCGGCGATGGCCCTGTCGGTGCTGGTTGCCCTGATCTTCACCCCGGCCCTGTGCGCCACCATGCTCAAGCCGATCGACCCCGAAAAACATGGCCAGCCCAAGCGCGGGTTCTTCGGCTGGTTCAACCGCACCTTCGACCGTGGCGTACTGAGCTACGAGCGCGGCGTGGGCAACATGATCAAGCACAAGGCACCTTCGTTCCTGGTGTACCTGATCATCTTTGCCGGCATGATCTGGCTGTTCACCCGGATTCCAAGCGCGTTCCTGCCCGAGGAAGACCAGGGTGTGATCTTCGCCCAGGTGCAGACGCCAGTCGGTTCTTCGGCCGAGCGTACGCAAGTGGTCATCGACGAAATGCGCGCGTTCCTGTTGAACGACAAGGAAGGCGAGCCGGGCGAAGGCAAGGCCGTGAAGTCGGTCTTTACCGTGAACGGTTTCAACTTCGCTGGTCGTGGCCAAAGTTCGGGCCTGGCGTTTGTCATGCTCAAGCCGTGGGACGAGCGGGATGCCTCGCTGTCGGTGTTCGAGGTGGCCAAGCGTGCCCAGGGCTACTTCTTCCAGACCTTCAAGGACGCCATGGTATTTGCCATCGTGCCGCCTTCGGTACTGGAATTGGGTAACGCCACCGGTTTCGACGTGTTCCTGCAAGACCAGGGCGGTGTGGGTCACGAAGCGTTGATGAACGCCCGTAACCAGTTCCTCGGCATGGCTGCGCAAAGCAAGATCCTCGCCGGCGTGCGCCCCAACGGCGTCAACGATGAGCCGCAGTACGAGCTGACCATTGATGACGAGAAGGCCAGTGCCCAGGGCATCAGCCTGTCGAGCATCAACCAGACCCTGGCGATTGCCCTGGGTGGCAGCTACGTCAACGACTTTATCGACCGTGGCCGGGTGAAGAAGGTCTATGTGCAGAGCGAGGCTGCTGGCCGGATGTCCCCGGAAGACCTGAACAAGTGGTTCGTGCGCGCCAATGACGGAAAAATGGTGCCACTCTCAGCAATTGCCTCTGGCAAATGGATCTACGGCTCGCCGAAACTGTCGCGGTACAACGGTGTAGCGGCAATGGAAATCCTCGGTACACCGGCACCGGGCTACAGCACCGGTGACGCCATGGCCGAGGTCGAACGCATCGCCAAGCAACTGCCGGCGGGTGTGGGCTATGCCTGGACCGGCCTGTCGTACGAAGAACGCTTGTCCGGCTCCCAGGCACCGGCGTTGTACGCCCTGTCGCTGCTGGTGGTGTTCCTTTGCCTGGCCGCGTTGTACGAAAGCTGGTCGATTCCGATTGCGGTAGTGCTGGTGGTACCGCTGGGCGTGATCGGTGCACTGATGGCGACCAGCCTGCGAGGACTGTCCAACGACGTGTTCTTCCAGGTGGGGCTGTTGGTCACCGTGGGCCTGGCCTCGAAGAACGCCATCCTGATCGTGGAGTTCGCCAAGGAGCTGCATGAACAGGGCAAGGGCATCGTCGAGGCAGCCATCGAGGCGTCCCGCATGCGCCTGCGTCCGATCATCATGACGTCTATGGCGTTCGTCCTCGGCGTACTGCCGCTGGCGATCTCCTCGGGCGCTGGTTCAGGCAGCCAGCACGCAATCGGGACCGGGGTAATTGGCGGTATGATCACCGCCACCGTCCTGGCGATCTTCTGGGTGCCACTGTTCTTTGTGACCGTGTCTGCCATTGGCAGCCGCAAAAAAACTGACAAGTCCGATACACCGCACACTCCTAAAGAGGCTGGCTAATGCGCAAGTCGCTACTTTCCCTGGCAGTCACCGCATTCGTGCTCAGTGGCTGCTCGCTGATCCCTGACTATCAGCGACCTGAAGCACCGGTTGCCGCCCAGTTCCCGCAGGGGCCGGCGTATTCGTCGGCCCAGGCGCCGAGCCAGGCCGCTGCCGAGCAAGGCTGGAAGCAGTTTTTCCACGACCCGGCCCTGCAACAGCTGATCCAGGTCGCGCTGGTGAACAACCGTGACCTGCGCGTCGCCGCGCTGAACATCGACGCCTTTGCCGCGCAGTACCGTATCCAGCGTGCCGACCTGTTCCCGGCCGTCGGCGTCAATGGCAGCGGCAACCGCCAGCGCGTTCCGGCACGGGCCTCGCAAACCGGCGAGTCGAACATCACCAGCTCTTACTCGGCGACCCTCGGGATCAACGCCTATGAGCTGGACCTGTTCGGCCGGGTGCGCAGCCTGAGCGAAGAAGCGTTGCAGAAGTACTTCGCCACCGAAGAAGCACGCCGCAGCACGCAGATCAGCCTGGTGGCCAGCGTGGCCAACGCCTACCTGACCTGGCAAGCGGACAAGGAACTGCTGAAACTGACCCAGGACACCCTGGCGGCGTACGAGCAGAGCTTCAAGCTCACCTCGCGCAGCAACGAAGTCGGCGTGGCCTCGGCCCTGGACTTGAGCCAGGCCCGCACCTCGGTTGAAAGCGCCCGCGTGCAACTGGCCCGCTACACCCGCCAGGTAGCCCAGGACGAAAACAACCTGACCCTGCTGCTGGGCACCGGCCTGCCGGCGAATCTCGCCACCCAGCCGCTGTCCGACGACCTGTTGAGCGAAGTACCGGCCGGCCTGCCTTCGGACCTGCTGCAACGTCGCCCCGACATCCTGCAGGCCGAGCACAACCTCAAGGCGGCCAACGCCAATATCGGCGCGGCACGGGCGGCGTTCTTCCCGAGCATCAGCCTGACCGCCAATGCCGGCACCCTGAGCCCGGACCTCGGCGGCCTGTTCAAGGGCGGCTCGGGCACCTGGTCGTTCGCACCGCAGATCAACATCCCGATCTTCAACGCCGGTAGCCTGCGCGCCAGCCTGGACTACTCGAAGATCCAGAAAGAGATCAACGTCGCCACCTACGAGAAGTCGATCCAGACCGCGTTCCAGGAAGTCTCCGACGGCCTGGCAGCACGTGCGACCTACAACCAACAGTTGCAGGCCCAGCGTGATTTCGTCGAGGCCAACCAGGACTACTACCGCCTGGCCGAGCGTCGTTACCGGATTGGGGTGGATAGCAACCTGACCTTCCTCGACGCCCAGCGCCAATTGTTCGCTGCCCAGCAAACGCTGATCACCGACCGCCTGGCCCAACTGACCAGCGAAGTGACCTTGTACAAGGCCCTCGGTGGCGGCTGGAACGAACAGACCGCGAAAAATGAGCCGGTGAAAGAAGAAGCGCCGAAGCTCAAGTTGTTCTAAGCGGCGTAGCCACACACGAAGCCCACCTTTTGGTGGGCTTTTTCATGGACGCACAGTTTCGTTCGATCACCGCCCAAAACCCGCCCTCCCCCAATTGAACCGCCCCACTCACGCCCCGCACCATGGCCCGCACCTGAAAACCACCAATAACAACAGGTCCCACGCCATGAGCACCTTGCACCCTCGCCGGCTATTGCTGGCAACCGCTGTCGCCAGCCTTGCCCTCCCAGTTGTTGCTCAGGAACACGGCTTTCTGGAAGATGCCAGCGCCCACCTCAACCTGCGCAATTTCTTCTTCAACCGCAACTTCACCCACCCGACCAAGGCCCAGGGCGGTGCACAGGAGTGGACGCAGAGTTTCATCCTCGATGCCAAGTCCGGTTTCACCCAGGGCACCGTGGGGTTCGGGGTGGATGTGCTGGGCATGTATTCGCAAAAGCTCGACGGCGGTGGCGGCTCCAGTGGCACCCAATTGCTGCCCCTGGATCATGATGGCAAACCGGCGGACAACTTCGGCCGCCTGGGGGTGGCGTTCAAGGCGCGGTTATCGCAGACCGAGTTGAAGGTCGGCGAGTGGATGCCGGTGCTGCCGATCCTGCGTTCGGACGACGGCCGCTCCCTGCCGCAAACCCTGCGCGGCGGGCAGATCACCTCCAAAGAGATCGCCGGCCTGACCCTGTATGGCGGCCAGTTCCGCGCCAACAGCCCGCGTGACGACAGCAGCATGACGGACATGTCGATGTTCGGTAAAACCGCATTCACCTCCGATCGCTTCAACTTCCAGGGCGCCGAATATGCGTTCAACGACAAACGCACCCAGCTCGGCGTATGGAATGCCCAGCTCAAGGACATCTACCGCCAGCAATACCTCAACCTGACCCACAGCCAGTCCATTGGCGACTGGACCCTGGGCGCCAACCTCGGCTTCTTCTATGGCCAGGACGACGGCAGCGCCCGGGCCGGCAAGCTGCACAACAAGACCTGGTCCGGCCTGTTCTCGGCCAGGTACGGCGGCCACACCTTCTACGTCGGCCTGCAAAAACTTAGCGGCAACAGCGCGTGGATGCGGGTCAATGGCACCAGCGGCGGCACCCTGGCCAACGACAGCTTCAACGCCAGCTACGACAATGCCGAGGAAAAATCCTGGCAGGTGCGCCATGACTACAACTTCGCCCCCCTCGGCGTGCCGGGCCTGACCTTGATGAACCGCTATATCAGCGGCAGCAACGTGCACACCGCCACCGTCAGCGACGGCAAGGAATGGGGCCGAGAAAGCGAAGTGGGCTACACCGTGCAAAGCGGCAGCCTGAAAAGTCTTACCCTGCGCTGGCGCAATTCGAGCATGCGCCGGGACTACAGCAACAATGAGTTTGATGAAAACCGGTTGATCGTCAGTTACCCGATAAGTCTGCTGTAAACCCGCGACAATCTTGCGGTATGGTGCGCGCCTGCCGCTGTTGACCCCATTCAGCAGCGGCCTTTATTTGAGCCGGCCCCCACCATGAAATCCCTTGCCATAGTCGCCTTGTTCGCCCTGGCACTGAGCCTCAGCGCCTGCATCGGCGGGCCCATTGCCCTGACGCCGCAGACCGCACAACGCCTGCAAGCCCAGGCGCCGATCCGTTTTCTGCTGACCTTCGATGACGGGCCCAGTGCCTCGGGGTACGCCAACCCTAGCCGTTCGGTAATCCAGGACCTGGCCCACAACCCGGTGCAGCCGGGGATCAAGGCGATTTTCTTTTTGCAGACCGAGGCCTGGCGTTCAGGCGGCAGCCCGCGGGGGCGTAAAACCATGGAGCGCGAGCACGCGGGTGGGCATATCCTGGCCTTTCACACCGCGACGCGCTGGCACAGTAACCATCGCCTGTTAAACGACGAAGACCTGGCCCAGACCCTGCGCCTGGGCGCGGCGACGATTGCCTCGATCACTGGCGCTGCGCCGAACCTGGTACGCCCGCCCTTCTGGAACTACGACCTGCGCACTTTCGCCGCCTACCAGCGACACGGCATGCACATCTTGCTCACCGACTTGAGTGCCAATGACGGCAAGATCTGGGGCTTCAATGCCAGCCCCCAGCGCCGGGCCAACCTGCTGCGGCAACTGTCGCTGGTGCGCGAACGCATTGCCCTGGGCGAACTGCCGACCGTGGACGGGGTGATTCCGGTGGTGGTGACCTTTCACGACATCAACCGCTATACCGCCCGGCACCTGCCGGAATACCTGCAGATCCTGATGGACAGCGCCCAGGCCAATGGCCTGAAGACCGCCGCCGAGCCGTTCTACACCGACCGCTCGGCACTGGAACGCGGGGCCCTGGCGCGCACAGTGAAGGATGCCCACGAAGTGGTGCACTTGCCGGGGGTGTGGAACTGGGTGTGGGACGCCGACGCCCACTGAAAGCCGCACGGCCACCCGGGTCCTGAAAAAAATTGTATTGGTTCCCTGCGGAATCCTTGGCCACTGCTCAGCCACTAGTACTCAAAACGCACACACTATAGCGAGAGTACGTCATGGTAATAGCAACTAGCTTACAACCGTTAAATCTACCCCCTCCAAGCCAGCCTGCTGTAGCACTGGCGGGTAACTCCGTCTCGAATCCCATCACGATTCAAAGCCCGCCACTAAAAAAATCACATGCACAATTCACGTCAAGCTCAAAGTTGACCCCCGATCAAAACTACATTGAAAAATATCCAGTCTATACAAACTCTTTCACCCTCTTTAGCGACAACCATATAAAAATAACCCATAAAGTCACTTGGGAAAAAACCAAGGATGATGGATATATAAACAGAAATAACGCTCTGCAAATCGTAACAGGTGATAATTCAGACCTCATAAAAGTCAACCCTTCGTCAGGCAACGACATTCACCTAGAAGTCAATGGCACTCACTACCTATTAAAAATCAACAACCATGAAGACTACCCAGAGCAACTGCACATCAAGTCAAAAGGCGGTGATGATCACATCAGGGTTGATCCTCGCGTCACTATCCCCATCACCATTGAGGGGGGTAGGGGCAACGACAGGATTGAAACCCTTGGCAGCGGTGCAACCCGTGTCTACGGCGGTGCAGGAGATGACGACATTACCTTGGGCAGCGGCGACAGCTACGCCGAGGGCAATAGCGGCAATGACAAAATGCGTGGCGGCACGGGCAAGACCGTCATGTATGGCAACAACGGCGCTGACCTGATGTTCTCCGGCCCCGGCAGCAAGGGAACGTTCAGCTATATGGATGGCGGCACGGGCAACGACACCATGATCGGCGCCAGCCCCTTGAACCTGATGCATGGCGGCCCCGGAGAAGACTTGATGTACAGCATAGGGCCGACCACGTTCTACACCGGTCGAGGCCGGGACACCGTGCTGGCAAACCATACAAGCGACAGGATCTACGCCGACGCCGGTGATCGTGTCGCCAGGGTTGCCGGCTCTACCCTAAGACAGGTCCGAATAAACGATGCCGGCCACAAAGCCTTTAAAATCGAAGGCTCAGACAAGTTCAAACAACAAACCCAAGACGACCTTGAATTTTTCAGAAATTCGCCAACTGCACAAACAATGCTCACTGAACTGGACCAGGCGGCCGAACTCAATGGTTCCCCCGTCACCATTCGCGAGACCGGTGACCGCCCTAATTATTCATTCCGCAACAACCTCACAAGAGAATACGATAAACAACTAAAAGAATATGACGACCTCGCAGAATCCCCCTTGCTAGGTTTTATCCAAGGTCAAGCCAAGGGTTCGGTAGCAACTGGCGCGGCAATAAACAACAACCCCGGCCTCATCGTCGAAGAACCGCCGGTCATTAGTCTTTACCATGAAATGGCCCATGCTTATAACGGTGCCCATGGCACACTCCTACCAGGCCAAACCAATGACGAGCCCAACCTGGAGCGCCAAGCCGTTGGGTTGGAGACCAATGCTCCCGCCTTTGATTTTGACAACAACCCCAGGACGCCCCCCACCACAACCAACCCCAAGCCCTTTACCGAAAATGCGCTGCGTGAAGAAACCGGCTTTCCACGGCGTAATTCCTACATTCAACCTGCTGAAGAATGACTTGGCATAAGAGTGGCAAATCGTCGTCAGCCCAGCGACTCCACCCCCAGTTCGTCCCACACCGACTCGGCCAGGTGAAACGTTGCATTGGCCGCCGGAATCCCGCAGTAGATCGCGCTCTGCATCAGCACTTCCTTGATCTCGGCGCGGCTCACGCCATTGCTGGCGGCCGCGCGCAGGTGCAGTTTGAGCTCTTCGCTGCGATTCATGCCGATCAGCATGGCAATGGTGATCAGGCTGCGGGTGTGCCGGGGCAAACCGGGGCGGGTCCAGATATCGCCCCAGGCATGGCGGGTGATCATGTCCTGGAATTCGCTGTTGAACTCGGTCAGGGCATTGAGGCTGCGCTCGACATGGGCATCGCCCAGCACTTCACGACGTACCTTGAGGCCCTCGGCATAACGTTGTTTCTCGTCCACAAAAGCGCCCTCAGCGATCCAGCAGGAAAGTCAGTACCCGGTCGCTGAATGCGTCCCCGGCTTGCACGTTGGACAGGTGCGCCGCGTAGAACTCGGCGTACTCGGCACCCGGCACCTGTTGCTGAATGAACAGGCTGCCGGACGGCGGCGTCACCGCATCCTCAGTGCCGGCAATCACCAACGTCGGCACCTGGATGGAGGCCAGTTGCTCACGCAGATCCGCATCGCGCACCGCGCCGCAGTTGGCCGCATAGCCTTGGGGCGATGTGGCCGCGAGCATGTCGGTAATGCGCTTGGCCTGGTCGGGATGAGCCTGGGCAAAATCGGCGGTAAACCAGCGCGCAATCGAGGCATCGCGCAAGCCGATCATGGCCGCCTGGCCATCGCGCAGGACCATGTCGATCCGGGGGTTCCAAATTTCCGGGCTGCCGATCTTGGCCGCCGTGTTGCACAGCACCAGCTTGAGCAAGCGCTCGCCGGCATTGATCCCCAGCCACTGGCCGATCAACCCGCCCATGGACAGGCCGCAGAAATGCGCACGCTGGATATCCAGCGCATCCAGCAACGCCAGCACGTCACGCCCCAGTTGCTCAATGCTGTAGGGCCCCTCGGTGACCAGGGACTTGCCGTGGCCACGGGTGTCCAGGCGCAGCACCCGAAAATGCTCGGTAAAGGCCGGCATCTGCGTATCCCACATCTGCAGGTCGGTGCCCAGGGAGTTGGACAGCACCAGTACCGGCGCGCCTTCGGGGCCTTCCAGTTGATAGTTCAGTTCGCCATCGGCGAGTTTTACAAATCCCACAGCAGCCTCCTCAGGCAGACAATACAAAGTGTTCAGCCACGGCGCGGCTGACCCAGGTGTGTGCCTGGCCCAGGTAATGCGCCGGGTCCAGCAGGCGATCCAATTCCAGCGCCGACAGCTGGGCGGTGACTTGCGGCTCATCGGCCAATACCGCGCGCAAATGGCGATGCTCGGCGACCGCGCGTTTGCAGCACTGTTCCAGCAGGTGATGGGCGGTTTCCCGGCCCAGGCGCTGGGCCAATGTGATACTGACGGCTTCGGCCAGCACCAGGCCCTGGGTCAGGTCGAGGTTGTGGCCCATGCGTTGCGCATCGACCTCCAGGCCTTCGCTCACCAGCAGCGCCTGCTGCAAGGCACCGGACACCAGGCGGCAGATTTCGGGCAGGGTTTCCCATTCGGCATGCCACAGCCCCAGGCTACGTTCGTGCTCCTGGGGCATGGCGCTGAACATCGTCGCCACCAACCCCGGGACCCGCGTGGCCGCGCTGATCAACACCGCAGCGCCGACCGGGTTGCGCTTGTGCGGCATGGTCGAGGAACCGCCCTTGCCCGGCGCCGACGGCTCGAACACTTCCGCCGCTTCGGTCTGCATCAACAGGCTGATGTCCCGCCCGAGCTTGCCCAGGCTGCCGGCGATCAGGCCCAGCACGCTGGCAAACTCCACCAGACGGTCACGCTGGGTATGCCAGGGTTGTTCGGGCAGCGTCAGTTGCAACTCCGTCGCCAGAGCCCGTGCCACCGGCATGGCTTGTTCGCCCAGTGCAGCCAAGGTGCCGGACGCACCGCCAAACTGCAGGACCAACAGGCGCGGCTTCAACTCCACCAGCCGTTGGCGACTGCGCGTTACCGCCCCCAGCCAACCGGCGATTTTCATGCCCAGGGTGACCGGTGTTGCGTGCTGCAACCAGGTGCGCCCGGCCAAGGGCACGTCGGCATAACGCTGCGCCTGGGCGGCAAGCACCGCGCCCAGCCGGGCCAGGTCCGCCTCGACCAGTTCCAGCGCCCGCCGCAGTTGCAGCACCAGGCCCGTGTCCATCACATCCTGGCTGGTGGCGCCCAGATGCACATAGCGCTCGGCGCCGGCGTCTTCGCTGGCAATCAACTTGCCCAGGGCCTTCACCAATGGAATCGCCGAATTGCCCGCCGTGGCAATCGCCACGCCGAGGGCATCCACGTCGTACAGCGAGGCCAGGCACGCCTGGGCAATCGGTGCGACGGCGGCCGGCGGGATCAACCCGACCTGGGCCTGCGCCCGGGCCAATCCGGCTTCAAAGTCCAGCATGCCCTGCAAGCGTGCCTGGTCACAGAACACTTCGGCCATGCTACCGGCGGTGAAGTAAGCGTCGAACAATTGGTTGCTCGTGCGCAGCGTCATAACTCATCCCTTACAGATCGTGGTGCAGGTACTCCGCCTGTTTCGGTAGGCGCAGGCTGAACAGGAACGCAATCGCCATCATGCCGGTCACGTACCAGTAGAAGGTGTTTTCCAGGCCGATGGACTTCAAGCCCAGGGCCACGTATTCCGCCGAACCGCCGAAGATCGCGTTGGCCACCGCATAGGCCAGGCCCACGCCGAGGGCGCGCACTTGTGGCGGGAACATTTCCGCTTTTACCAGGCCGCTGATGGAGGTGTAGAAACTTACAATCGCCAGCGCCAGGGTAATCAGCACAAAGGCCAGGAACGGGCTGGTCACGGTTTTCAGGGTCAGCAGGATCGGCACCGTGCACAGGGTGCCGAGGGCGCCGAACCAGAGCATCGAGTTGCGCCGGCCGATCTTGTCCGAGAGCATGCCGAACAGCGGCTGCATGCACATATAGAGGAACAGCGCGCCGGTCATGATGTAGCTGGCGGTCTTGGCGTGCATGCCGGCGGTGTTCACCAGGTATTTCTGCATGTAGGTGGTAAAGGTGTAGAAGATCAGCGAGCCGCCGGCGGTGTAGCCGAGCACGGTGATAAACGCCGCCTTGTGATCGCGAAACAGCGCCCTGATGCTGCCAGCGTCCTTGTTTTCACGCATTTCCTGGCTGGTGGTTTCTTTCAGGGAGCGGCGCAGCAGCAGCGAGATCACCGCCGCCACCGCCCCGATCACAAACGGAATGCGCCAGCCCCAGGCCCGCAGTTCGTCTTCGGTGAGCAGTTGTTGCAGGATCACCACCACCGACACCGCCAGCAGTTGCCCGCCGATCAGGGTCACGTATTGGAACGAAGCGAAGAAGCCGCGCTGGCCCTTGAGCGCAACTTCGCTCATGTAGGTGGCCGTGGTGCCGTATTCACCGCCCACCGACAGGCCCTGGAACAGCCGCGCCATCAGCAGCAGGGCCGGGGCCCAGGCGCCGATGTCCTTGTAGGTGGGCAGGAAGGCGATGACCAGGGAGCCGGCACACATCATCAGCACCGAGATCATCATCGAGTTCTTGCGCCCGTGCTTGTCGGCGACCCGGCCAAACAGCCAGCCGCCGATGGGGCGCATCAGAAAGCCTGCGGCGAACACGCCGGCGGTGTTGAGCAGTTGCACCGTGGGGTCGTCGGAGGGGAAAAACGCCGGGGCGAAGTAGATCGCACAGAAGGCGTAGACGTAGAAGTCGAACCATTCGACCAGGTTGCCGGAAGAAGCCCCGACAATCGCAAAAATCCGTTTGCTGCGTTCTTCTCCGGTGTAGTGACTGGTAGTCGTTGTCATTTTTTTTCACTCGTGGGGAACGGGTTAGATTCTAGACATACTTTGCAACAACCTCGTTCCGCAAGCAGACCTTGGAATATATATTGCCTGTAAGGGCCTCATCGCGAGCAAGCCCGCTCCCACATTGGAACGCGGTCACCCTGTGGGAGCGGGCTTGCTCGCGATAAATTTCAAGCCAACTCAATAATCGAAAAACACCGTTTCTTCATCTGTCCCCTGAAGAATCACATTCCACTGATACACCCCCGACGTATCCGTCTTGGCAATCAATGTATGCCGCCGCTCTGCCGGCACACTCGCCAGCAACGGGTCATCCCCGTTGGCCGCCTCGCCGTCGAAATAAATCCGCGTTAGCAAGTGCTTGACCAAACCACGGGCAAACACCAGCACCACCAAATGCGGCGCCTGGGTCGTGCCCTTGAGGCCCGGCACGCTGCCCGGCTTGATGGTGCTGAAGCGAAAGCGCCCTTCGCCATCCACCGGCACCCGGCCAAACCCTGCGAAGTTGGGGTCCAGGGCTTTGTCCTGGTCATCCTCGGGGTGGTCATACTTGCCGGCGGCGTTGGCCTGCCAGACTTCCAACATGGCATCGTTGACCCCCTCGCCATTGCCATCCACCACCTGCCCGGTGATGGCCACGCGCTCGCCGAGGGTGCCCGCATTGGCCAGGTCTTCGCGGTTCAGCCAGGTCAGGCCGATGTGGTAATACGGCCCGACGGTGTGGGACGTGGTTGCATTAAGGGTCATGTCATTTCTCCATCGGCGTAGCGTCGCGGCCGCGCAGGACAATGTCCCAGCGGTAGCCGAGGGCGTAGTGCGGCACGGTCTTTTCCAGGTCGAAACGGGCGATCAGGCGTTCCTTGGCCGCGGTGTCCGGCACGCAGTTGTAGATCGGGTCATAGGCCAGCAGCGGGTCGCCGGGAAAGTACATCTGGGTCACCAGGCGCGTCAGCACACTGGGGCCGAACAGCGAGAAGTGGATATGCGCCGGGCGCCAGGCATTGTGGTGGTTGCCCCACGGATAAGCGCCGGGCTTGATGGTCTGGAACTGGTACCCGCCATCGGCATCGGTGACGGTGCGGCCGGTGCCGGTAAAGTTGGGGTCCAGGGGCGCGTCGTGCTGGTCGCGCTTGTGGTGGTAGCGCCCGGCGGCGTTGGCCTGCCAGATCTCCACCAGGATGCCCGGCACAGGCAGGCCGTTTTCATCCAGGACCCGACCGTGAATGATGATGCGCTCGCCTTGGGGTTCACCCTCGTGCTGGGCGGTCAGGTCGTTGTCGTGCTCGGCAAGGCGTTCGGCGCCGATGGTCGGGCCGGTGATTTCCGACAGCGAATGGGGCAAAAACACCAGGGGTTTGGACGGTGCACGCAGGTTCGTCGACTGGTAGGCCGGATGCAGGTAATCCGGCTGAGTACCTGCTTGCGGGCGCCGGTATCCGGGCTTGTCACTCATGGAGCAATCCTCTTTATTCTTGTAGGTCTTAAACGCGTTCGATCGCCAGGGCCAAACCTTGGCCGACGCCGACACACAGGGTAGCCAGGCCTTTGCTGCCGCCGGTTTTTTCCAGTTGATGCAGGGCAGTCAAGACCAGGCGCGCGCCGCTCATGCCCAACGGGTGGCCCAAGGCAATGGCGCCACCGTTCGGGTTGACCTGGGCCGCGTCGTCCGCCAGGCCCAGTTCACGCAGCACCGCCAAGCCCTGGCTGGCGAAGGCTTCGTTGAGTTCGATCACATCAAAATCGCTGACCGCCAGGCCCAGGCGCTCGACCAACTTGCGCACCGCAGGCACCGGGCCGATGCCCATCACCCGGGGTTCGACCCCGGCGCTGGCCATGCCCAACACCCGGGCGCGGGCGGTCAGGCCGTGTTTTTTCACAGCATCGGCGCTGGCCAGGATCAAGGCGGCGGCGCCATCGTTGACCCCGGAGGCGTTGCCGGCGGTGACGGTCTTGTCCGCGCCATTGACCGGCTTGAGCCTGGCCAGGGCTTCAAGGGTGGTGTCGGCACGCGGGTGTTCGTCGTGCTCCACCAGGGTCTCGCCTTTTTTATGGGCGACCCGCACCGGCACGATTTCTTCCGCGAAGAACCCCGCAGCCTGGGCCACGGCCGTGCGTTGCTGGCTGCGCAAGGCGAAGGCGTCCTGGTCGGCGCGCGAGACGTTATAGTCATCCGCCACATTGTCAGCGGTCTGCGGCATGGCATCCACGCCGTATTGGGCCTTCATCAACGGGTTGATAAAGCGCCAGCCGATGGTGGTGTCTTCCAGCTTCATGTTGCGCGAGAACGCGGCATCCGCCTTGCCCATCACGAAGGGCGCGCGGGACATCGACTCGACGCCACCGGCAATCGCCAGCTCCATTTCGCCACTGGCGATGGCGCGGAACGCGGTGCCGATGGCGTCCATGCCCGAAGCGCACAGGCGGTTGAGGGTCACCCCGGGAATGCTCGGCGCCAGGCCCGCCAGCAGCGCGGCCATGCGCGCCACGTTGCGGTTGTCTTCACCGGACTGGTTGGCACAGCCGAGGAACACTTCATCGACCGCGTTCCAGTCCACCGACGGGTTGCGCGCCATCAGTGCCTTGATCGGCAAGGCCGCCAGGTCATCGGCGCGGACGGTGGACAGGCCACCGCCGAAACGGCCGATGGGGGTACGGATGGCATCACAGATAAACACGTCGCGCATCAGGCTTCTCCTGGGGCTTGGCCATGGGCGGCAGCCGTACGGGCTTCAAGGTCGCGCAAGGCGTTCAGTTCGATGTCGGTGGGTTCGGCGCTGGTGCCGACCTGCTCGGCAAAGCGGATTGCCCAACCGGTAGCGGCGACCACTTGCTCGCGGGTCACGCCAGGGTGCAAAGCCGTGACCACGAACTCATGGGTGCCCTCTTCCGGCTCCATGATGCACAGGTCGGTAATGATGCCGACAGGGCCTGCGCCTGGCAGGCCGAGGCGCTTGCGCGAATCGCCGCCTTCGCCATGGCCGACCGAGGTAATGAAGTCCAGTTTGTCGACAAACGAACGGGACGACTGCTTGAGGATGATCAGCACGCTCTTGGCGGAACCGGCGATTTCCGGCGCGCCACCGGCACCCGGCAGGCGCACCTTGGGCTGGTGATAGTCACCGACCACGGTGGTGTTGATATTGCCGAAGCGGTCGACCTGGGCCGCGCCGAGAAAGCCGACGTCAATGCGCCCGCCTTGCAGCCAGTAGCGAAAAATCTCACCGGTGGGTACAACGCTGTCGGCGGTTTCCGCCAACTCGCCGTCGCCGATGGACAGCGGCAGTACCGAGGGCTTGGCGCCAATCGGGCCAGACTCGTAGATCAACACCACATCCGGCGAAGACGTCAGGCGCGCCAGGTTGGCGGCCTTGGACGGCAGGCCGATACCGACAAAGCACACTGCACCGTTCTTCAGGCGGCGCGCGGCGGCGACGGTCATCATCTCATTGGTCGAGTAAGTCATTACTTGGCCTCCTGGGCGGCAGCCAGCTTGGCCTGGAATTGACTGAAATCAGCGGTGCCATGGATGTATTCATCGATCCAGGCGGTAAATGTCCCACGATCCCGAGCGATCGGATCCCAGGCTTGATAGAAGCGATTGTCACGCTCGGTGTAACCGTGGGCGTAGGACGGATGCGCACCACCCGGCACATGGCACACGGCAGTCAGGGCCCAGGTCGGCAGCACGCAGGCGTTCATCGGTGCGTTGAGGTCATCGACCATTTCTTCGACGGTGACGATGCAACGCTTGGCCGCCAGCGCGGCCTCTTTCTGCACCCCGAGGATCCCCCACAACAGCACGTTGCCCTTGCGGTCGGCCTTTTGCGCATGGATCACGGTGATGTCCGGGCGCACCGACGGCACCGCCGCCAGCACTTCGCCAGTGAAGGGGCAGGTCACGGTCTTGATCAACGGGTTGACCTTGGGCAGGTCGGAACCGGCATACGCCCGCAGCACCGCGAACGGCAGGCCGGATGCGCCGGCCACATAGGCGTTGGCCAGGTCCGCATGGCTGTGCTCTTCGATCTCCAACGGTTGCGGCCATTGCTTCTCGACCGCGTCCCGCAGGCGATGCAGGGAGCCGACGCCAGGGTTGCCGCCCCAGGAGAAAATCAACTTGCGCGCACAGCCGGCCCCGATCAGTTGGTCGTAGATCAGGTCGGGGGTCATGCGTACCAGCGTCAGGTCTTTCTTGCCCTGACGAATGATTTCATGACCCGCTGCTGTAGGGATCAGGTGGGTAAAGCCTTCGAGCGCGACGGTATCGCCGTCATTGACGAACTGCTTTACCGCATCAGCCAGCGAAAGGATTTCAGCCATGGGGTTGGGCTCCCGATGTAGGTCGAAAAAGGCGCTGGAGGCAGCGCCGAAGTGCTTGAAGAGTAAGCCGGGGTAAGGGCCCAAACAATCCGATAATCGACTAACCGTTCGATAATCGAACAGATTGTTGCCTGGCTAACATTCCCCCAAACACCTCTGATTTCCATGTGAACACCGTCCCTGTGGGAGCGGGCTTGCTCGCGATTGCGGTGTATCAGGTGGCATCGGCGTGGCTGACCAGGCCCTTGATCACTACCGCCGTGGTGGCCAATGCCGCCGGAACCACCAACGCCGTCAGCACCTGCTCGAAGTTCCAACCAAGCCCCAACAGCGTGGCACCCATCCACGCGCCGAGGATCGCGCCAAAACGCCCGATCCCCAGCATCCACGAGACCCCGGTGGCGCGCCCCTGGGTCGGGTAAAACCGCGCAGCCAGCGAAGGCATGGCCGATTGCGCGCCGTTGACACACATCCCGGCGATCAACACCAGGGTCGCCAATAGCGTGATATTGCCCAGGCTCTGGCCCACGGCGTAGGCAAACACCCCAGCCAGCAGGTAGAAGGTGCCGATGACCTTGTGCGGATTGAACCGGTCCATGGCCCAGCCCACGCCCACGGCGCTGAGCACCCCGCCAAACTGGAACAACGCGCCGATAAACGCCGCCTGTTCCATGCTGGCGCCGCTGTCGCGCATCAGGGTCGGTAACCAACTGGTCAGCAGGTACACAATCACCAGGCCCATAAAGTAGGTGAGCCACAGCAACAGGGTGCCGGCGCTGTAGGTGCCGCCGAAGATCACCGCGAACACATTGCGCGCCTTGACGGTTTTCTGCTCCGGGACACTGAAGCTTGAGGCCTGGGCGACGGTGGCCGGGTCGATGGGCGCCAGGGCCTGGCGCACCTTGTCCGTACCGCGATTGCGTACCACCAGGTAGCGCGCCGATTCCGGCAGCCACAGCACCAGTACGCCCACCAGAATCAACGGCAGGATGCCGCCGAGCAGCAGCAGGCTGTGCCAGCCGAACATCGGGATCAGCATGGCCGAGATAAACCCGCCACCGGCCATGCCCAGGTTGAATCCGCAGAACATGCTGGTCACCAGCAACGATTTATGGCGCTCCGGGGTGTATTCAGACAACAGGGTCGTCGCATTCGGCATGCCGGCACCCAGGCCCAGGCCGGTCAGGAAACGCAACACCAGCAACTGATCAACGTTGCTGCTGTAGGCCGAAGCCAGGCTGAACGCGCCGAACACCAGCACCGCCCCCACCAGCACCACCTTGCGCCCGAAACGGTCGGCCAAGGGCCCGGAGCCCAGGGCGCCAAACACCATGCCGATCAACGCGGCACTCATCACCGGGCCAAGGCTGGCGCGGTCGATCCCCCAATCCTGGGACAGCGCCGGCGCAATAAAGCCCATGGCCGCGGTGTCCAGGCCATCGAGAAAGACAATCAGGAAACACAGGATCACCACCCGCCATTGATAGCGGGACAGCGGTTGCGCATTGATAAAGGACTGCACGTCCAGACAGGTACCAACAGCAGGCGAAGGTTGATTCATTGTTTTTATTTCCACACCGATGGCGGGCGGACGACGGTGAGTCGTCATTATTATGGGGGCGAAACCAGAACGGCGACGGTAGACGCCGTCGCGGTCAATCACGCTGCCGCGACATTAATAAGCCAGGGGAAACACCGTCAATTCGTCAAACCGGGATCTGTGCGGTCACCGAACAGCTTAAGCAAACAACTGGGTACTCAGCTCCTGGCTGGCGCTCAGCATGCTCGGCAGGAAGCGCTGCTCCAGCTCGCTGCGGCTGACCCGGCCGGCGTGGGTACTGACGTTCAGCGCGGCCAGCACCTGGCCAGACGCGTCATACACCGGCACGGCAATGGAACGCAGGCCCTGCTCCAGTTCCTGGTCGACAATGCACCAGCCCTGCTGCCGCACTTGTTGCAGGCACTCGAACAACGCCTGGGGCGTGGTCAGGGTGCGGCTGGTCTTGGTTTGCAGGTCGGCATGGTCCAGGTAATCCTGCAGCGATGCATCGTCCAGGGCCGCCAGCAGGATCCGGCCCATGGAGGTGCAATAGGCCGGCAGCCGGCCACCGACCGACAGATCCACCGAGATCAGGCGCTGGGTCGTGGCGGACCGGGCGATGTAAAGGATGTCGTCGCCTTCCAGGGTCGCCATGTTGCAGGCTTCATGAAGCTGCTCGCTCATGCGGTCCAGGTATGGCTGGGCAGAAACCGCCAGGGGCGTGGACGACAGGTAGGCATGGCCCAGGGTCAGGACCTTGGGCAGCAGCGAGTACGTGCGCCCATCGGTGGTGGCGTAGCCAAGCTTGATCAAGGTATGCAGGCAACGCCTGACGGCAGCGCGGGGGATTTCCGTGCGATGGCTGATCTGGGCGATGGTCAGGTGGCGCTTGCGCTCTTGGAACGCTTGCACCACGGCCAGCCCGCGCGCCAGGGAGGTCATGAAATCCGGATCGCCGGTAAACGCCTGGATGCGCTTGGCCGGTGACGCAACGATCGGTGGCGCCACAGAGGCAAAGGAGTTGCGCAATTGATCGTTCATTTCAGGTCCTTTCTCTTATTGTCGACCGCCATTACAAGCCGGCGGGCCACGGATGTACAAGGCAAGGGCGCCAACATTGGGCGATTATCGGACGCTCATTCGATAATCGCAATTTGCTGCCGTGGGCGCTGCCGGCGCCCCGGCGAGACTCCCCTGCACGGGATGTATTGCGTTCACTTAACAGGCCGGCACTCGACACAACGTCCTTGATTCAATTAATGACATGGCGGCGGCAAAAACTGAGTGCAACACCTGACCTTTCCGGTACGGTGCTGCCCTATGTCTTATTCCGAACTCAGCGTTGAAGAGCGTGCCACCATTCAAGTTAGTCATGCCCAAGGCCTCAGCTTGCGCAGGATTGCCTGCTTGATCAACCGATCCCCTTCGACGGTCAGCCGGGAGATGCGCCGCAATCGAGATGCAGCTGGCAGCTACTCGGCCCGTGTGGCTCAGCAGCGGATGAAGGCCCGCCGCCAGGCTTGTCGGCCCATGCGAAAGCTGCTGCCAGGGAGTGAGCGCTTTGAACTGGTGATCCATATGCTGCGCCAGCGTTTGTCTCCCGAGCAGATTGCCGGCAAGCTGCGCAGTATGAACATACCCAGCCTTAGAGATGCCTACGTCTGTCGCGAGACGATCTACAACGCGATCTATGCCCTGCCCGTCGGTGAGCTGCGCAAGGAGTTGATCCTTTGTTTGCGCCAAGGCAAGACGACACGTAGACCACGCCTTGGCGGTGTGGATCGGCGCGGGCAGATTCCAGAGATGGTCAGCATTCACTTGCGCCCGCCGGAAGTTGAAGACCGGCTGATGCCGGGGCATTGGGAAGGCGACCTTATTAAGGGTAAGGCTAACGCCTCGTCTGTAGGTACGCTGGTGGAGCGCACTAGGGAAATCCTGAAAAAGACTTTCTTATTTGGCAAAATACCCCGAGTCCCATCGCCGAGCCATTCCATGAAGCAGATGACCTTCGCCGACGCCGAGTACGCCGGCAAACGCAAACAGACCCGCAAG
>NZ_MNPU01000005.1 GCF_001983165.1 Pseudomonas gessardii
ATGGTGAGTGAGTCGGTATCGATCTACAACGGCGAGCGTCCGCACCTGTCTTTGAAATACAAAACGCCCGATGCGGTGCATCGGGCGTTAGGGTGAAACAGGTGTAAACCTATTTCAGGACTAGACAAGGGAAAGTCGATACAAAAAAAGCCAAATGGAGTCAGGTGTCACAGCGCGTACTCAACCAGTAATAAGGAATAAGAAAATGTTGAATAAACGGATGGGTCTGATTGCTCTGGGGATTTTGAGCGCTACTCAGGCAATGGCAAACGACCAGGAGCAATCCAAAGGCTTCGTGGAAGATAGCCACTTGAACATCGCGGCGCGTAATGCGTATATCAGCCGCGATTACAAAAATGGCAAGCAAGACAAAGCTGAATGGGGTCAGGGCTTCATCGGTAAACTCGAGTCTGGCTTCACCCAAGGCACCGTTGGTGTAGGTGTGGACGTGATCGGTCAGTACGCCATCCGTTTGGATGGTGGCCAAGGTCGCGCTGGCGCTGGTGGTATCGACTTCTTCAAGCAAGGCAACGGCACTGTTGATGCCAATGGCAAGCCAAACCCTGGCCCGGCACCACATGACCTGGCCAAAGGCGGCGCTGCCGTGAAGTTTCGAGTGTCCAACACCGTGCTCAAGTACGGTGATCAGTTCCCTGCCGTACCTGTACTGCAGTACGACAACTCCCGTCTGTTGTCGGAAACCTACACCGGTACTTCGATCGTTTCCAAAGAGATCGCTGGCCTGCAACTTGATGCTGGTCACTTTACCAAGGAAGCTCGCAAGAGCATGGAAGGCACCGACAGCGGTCGCCTGAAGAGCATCGACTACATCGGTGGTAGCTACAAATTCACCGAAAGCCTGTCGGCCGCGCTGTACGCTTCCGACATGCAAGATGTACTGAAGAAGCAATACATCAACGTCAACTATGTGTTGGCCCTGCCACAAGAGCAGTCGCTGACTTTTGACTTCAACGGCTACAAAACCAAGCTGGACAAGAGCTTCGCTCTGGAAAACCAGAAAAACGAAGACGCCCGTGACAACAAGATCTGGAGCCTGGGCGCTACGTGGGCCGTTGGCGCGCATAGCTTCACCGTTGCTCACCAGCGCAGCACCGGTGACACCGGCTACCTGTACGGCGGCTACCGCAACGCTGGCGGCATTGGCGACGGCGGCAACACCATCCTGTTGGCCAACTCCTACTGGTCTGACTTCAACGGTAAAGACGAACGCTCCTGGCAGGTTGGCTATGGTCTGGACTTTAGTGCCTTCGGCGTACCAGGCCTGACCTACAACGTCGCTTACGTGCGCGGTACCAACATTGACGACGGTACCAACCGTGGCGATGGCTCCGAGCGTGAAATCTTCAACCAGTTCAAATACGTCGTACAAGCTGGTCCAGCCAAGGACCTGAGCCTGCGCGCTCGGGCGTCCTGGTTGCGGGTTTCCAACAACGCCAGTGAATACAACGTTGGTGGTAACGAAATCCGTCTGTTCGCCGACTACCCGATCAACGTGTTCTAAGATCGTACGTCGTGCCTGATACCAGGCCATAAAAAACCCCGACGTGTCGGGGTTTTTTTATAGCGGCGAAACGTCAAGCCTAGGCTTTGACCTGCGCCAACTTTTGGCAGTTGGCCTTGCGCGCCGGGTACTGCCCACACTTGCGCAGCACGCTTTGCACCTGCTGGGCATTCTGCAATTGCTGGTTGGCCAGCAGCTTCTCGGTGATAAACAACTCTTCCGAACCCAGGTGGCGCTCGGCTGTGTCGATCATTGCCAGCGCAGCCTTGCCGTCGCCGCGCTTGAGGTAGTAGCTGATCATCAAGTCATAGGTCGAAGGCCCGGCCAGGGACCAGTCCTTGATCGCCTGCAACTCCTTGAGCGCCTCGGCGTTCTTGCCCTGGGCCAGGCGCACGGCGTAGGCGGTGCGGCGGATGTTCGGCTGGTCCTTGACCGGTGAGCGCAAGGCCCGCCGGATAAACGCATCGGCCTCGGGCACCTTGTTTTTGGCCAGGGCCGCAGTGGCGGCATAGGCGTCCTTGTAACCCTGCATGGCCTTGGCCACTGGCGCGGCGTCACGCACCTTTGGCCAACTCGTGGTGTTGACCCGGGCGCGGCGCTCCTTGCGGTACTCGCGTTGCAGGTATTGGCGCAGCTCGGTATCACGGTCAAGAGCGGACATGTGGGAGCGGTTGAAGTACTGGCTGGTGGCGGTGAGGGTGGTGCTCAGGCCGTCCTTGACCAACACGTCCAACTCTTTGGTAAAACGATCAAGGTTGAACTGCTGCAACGAGTCTTGCATCGCGTCCTTGCGGGCGGTGAGAAAGCCCGTCAGCAATGGTTTCTGCTTACCCTGGAAATCATTCAGCCGTTCCAGGCTATGGGTGGCCGCACGGGGAGCGTAGCCGGCCCGGATCATCAGGTCGGTGCCGAGTAGATCTGCCTGATCTTCCTGGCTGCGGCCCCACGCAGTGCTCCAGACGTTGTCGGAAAAACTGTTGGCCAGCGAGGTATACAACACAGTATTGCCGATGGTTTTTTGCGTGCCGGCCGGGTCTTTGCTGAACAGTTTCATGGTGCCGGAACTGCTATCCACCCCGGTATTGGCCGCCACGGTTGCCAGGGCCACGGTAGAGGCCACCGTGGTAAACATTTCCTTCTGCTGCTGGAAAGCGGCGGCGCGATCATGGTGATGCAGCAGCACATGGCTCATTTCATGGCCGAGCATGGCGGCGATTTCGTCTTCGCTACCGACGTTTTCCAGCATGCCCAGGGGCACGAAGATATTGCCGTACGGGTCCGCCGACGGCCCGAAGCTGTAGCTGTCGGTGATCTTTACCTGCAACAGCGGCAACTGCCCCGGCCAGCCCTTGGACAGGCGCGTGACGATGCCCTGCAAGTACACCTGCAGCATCGGGATATCCACCAGGTTCTGCTGGCGTGCCTCGGCGGCAGGCACGGTGCGGCCGTCGTAACTCAGGCGCTGCTGGCCCGCGCGCTGCGGGTCGAGCTTGTAGTACTGGCGCACGTCGGCGTCATTTACATAGTGGCCCTGGACCTGCGACTGGGTTGATGGCCCCACCAGGTTCAGAAACGCCTGGTCTACACCTTTCAGGGTGGCGCAACCACTGAGCAATGCACTGGCCAGCAATAGATATCCCTTCACCGCGATACTCCTTTATTGGCTGCAGCCGGCGCCGTAGCCGAGCGTGGATTTGTTGTGCGTGTCGCTGGCCAGGCTCTGGGGCATTTGCTGGCACGGTAGCTCCATGACGTTGAGTGGCGGCTCGATGCGCAGGTCTCCAACATCCAGCCAGATTTTCTGGCCGGCCAGTTCCACCTGCACCAGATCCAACGCCTTGTTGAGCTGCAACACCGCAATGGGCTGCTTGGGTGTGTCCTTGCGGGCGATTTCCCGTTGCAGCTTGCCTTGCTCGTCCACCACCTCCACCGGGTCGGCCAGGAACGCCTTGATGACGTGGGTTTCGGCCAGTACCGCCTGGCTGTAGAGCGCGACGAGCAACACGATGAAAATTCTGGTCATCCTTGGTTTCCTTGAGTGAGACGACATGGCGGCACCCTTTAGCGGCCACGGTCGAAGAAGGCTTCGATCCGTTCGCTGAACAGCGCCAATGACAGCAAAACAATACCCAGCACGTTGACCAGGGTGATGTGGTTCAGATACAGCACCCCACACACCGTCAGCAGCATCAGCATGACCAACCCCCACGACGGGTAGGGCGAAGTGAAGAAGCGGACCTCCTGCTGCCGCCAGCGAGTCCAGGCAGGCAAGCCCGCCAGGCGCCGGGCATGCAGGGCCTTGAGCACGATAATCAGCGCTAGCAGCCCAAGCTCCAGCACGTCCACCCAATGCAGGTTCCATCCGGGGAAATTGGCCGGCTCGCGGTCGTAATCCATACCCTTGTTGATCAGGTTGTCCAGGGCCATGGCATGCAGGTAAACCCCGGGGATCAGCCCATGCACGGGCGACTGCACCAGGTCGCCGGTGGAGGTGATACTGGCCCCGACCATCACCAGCCGGTCGCGCAACAAACCGGCCACCAGCGCTTGATCCTCCGGCGCGCTGACCTCCAGGTCGCTGGCCGACAGGGTCAGGCTATACGGGCAACGGGCCTGGGCGGAGTCGTCGAGTTTCCAGAACACCGCCTGGAAAAACTGCGCCACCCAATCCAGCACAAAATTGCGCGGGGGTGCGCAATGCCGGATATCCGCAATCTGCGCCTGCCCGGGTGCCAGCTTCAGGCCCCACTGCACGGCGATCGGCTGCAACTGCGCAGCCGCTTCGGCATCCCGGGGCAGGTCTGCACACGGCCGGTCCTTGCAGAACTGGCGGTACAGCGCCAGGGCCGGGGTCTCCATCAGCCCCAACGCGGTCGGCATCGCCAGGGGGTACTTGTCATCCACCCCCGACCACATCACCAGCCCCGGCTGGCTGAACGCGGCAAATTGCTCGAGGGTATTGGCCTGCCCATTCTCGCCCCGCGTCACCCCGGTATTGGCCAACAGTAAGGGAATACCCCGGCGTTGATAGCGCTCGAACACATTCGCCAACACCTGACTGCCCCGCGTCGGGTCGCCCTGGGAGTGATCGTGGCTGTACAACAGGTCCACAAACACCGCCTTGGGCTTGTAGGCCAGCAAGCGCTTGAACAACTTGCTCTGCTCGCTATATGGCATTGGCCACGAGGTGTTATTGCGCATCAGGTAGGCGTCATCGACCAACACCACGGCAATGTGTTGCTGACCGGTGCTGGGGTACTTGCTGGAGAACATCCGGTTGAGCCACTGGGCGGATGCCTTGTCACTGGAGCTGGCCAGGCCGAAGGGGTCGAGCACTGCCAGCAAGACGATAAAAAACGCGAGCAAATAACGGCGGCGATTAAACAGAGGCGGGTTCTTCGACATCCATGTCTCGATAAAAAACGGCGGGTGCTGTTGGGGGCAGGGTTTCCCGCAGCGAATGCATGGGGTTTTAAAGGACGGGGAGGGGGGTGTCAATTAGAAATATGGCTAAGTGCCATCTTATGCTCGTCGCCCTTGGCATCAAGCGGGAGATGACGTCCTCGCTGGGCGAGATTTCACCAGCCCCACGGCCAATGCCGACACAATCAGCGCAATCGAGATCCCCTCGTTGAGATCGACCCGATGCCCCAGCAACAGCATGGAGCCGGTGACGCCAAACACCGGGATCAGCAACGACAGCGGCGCCACCTTGGAGACCGGGTACTCGCGCAGCAGTAGGTTCCAGCCCCAGTAACAAAAGTGCGTGGCCGCGTACACCTGAAACAACAGCGAGAACACCGTCAGCCACTCCATATGGGTGACCAGCGCAGTGAACGGCGCCGATCCATGGGCCAGCCACGTCAGCAGTAGCAACGGAAGCGGCGGGAACAGACTGGCCCACACCACAAAGGCAAACATCTCGCGCACTTTTGATTGCTTGATGATGACGTTGCCCACACTCCAACTGAACGCACTTACCAGCAACAGGCCATAACCCAGGGTTGTCGCCTCGCCCGGACTGCTGGCGATAATGCCGATCAGTCCTACAGCCGCCAGCCCCACCCCGAGGATCTGGCCGACGTTCAGTTGCTCGCGAAACAACAACACCCCCCAACCCAGGGTAAAAAACGCACTGAACTGGATCAACAAGGCCGCCGTACCTGGCGGTACACCCTGTTCAATCCCCAGGTTGATCAAGGCCCACATTGCCACCCCGAAAATCAGCCCGTAGGCCACCAACCACTTCATGGCAATGGCCGGACGCCGTACAAAAAACACCCACGGCAACGCCGCCAGTGTAAAGCGCAGGGCGGTCAGCAACAGCGGATCGATCCCCGCGAGCCCCAACTTGGTAATCGGAAAATTCAGCCCCCAGACAGCCGTCACCAACATGGCCAGGGCCAGATGTTTCTTTTGCATGGTGTTCTGATTCCACAAAGCAGCGCCGGCACCTCTGCGCCAGCCAAGGCGCAACTATGCGCAATAGGTGCGATGGCTTGCTTGCACTATCAGGTCATAAATCATTAAATTCGGGCCATGCGCCAAACTGAAATCGACCCCTACGAAAACACCCCCCGCGACGCCGTGGTCACCGCCAACGACTATGCCGACGGCCAGCACTTTGCGTTGCATAGCCATCGGCGTGGGCAATTCGCCTACGCAGCCTGCGGCGTGATCACCGTCTTCACCCAACAGGGCAACTGGGTGGTGCCACCCCACCGCGCCATCTGGGTCCCGGCGGGCGTGCCCCACGAAATGAGCATGAGCGGCCCGGTGACCATGCTCAACACCTACATCCGCACCCACGCCGCAACCCGCCTCAACCTGCCCGCCCAGTGCCAGGTGTTCGGCGTATCGACGCTGCTGCGCGAACTGCTGACCCGCGCTATCGACATACCGGCGCTGTACGAAAAGGACCATCTGCACGGCCGCCTGATGACCCTGCTGCTCGACGAAATAGCCGATATGCACCCCCTGTCACTCAACGCCCCACTCCCCAACGACCCCCGGCTGGCCCACATTTGCCGCCACCTGCTGGAACAGCCATCACTGGAAATCGGCATCGACGATATGACCCAACGCCTCGGCATGAGCCGCCGCACCTTCACCCGCTTGTTTCGCCAGCAGACGGGCATCAGCTTTGTGGAATGGCGCCAGCAAGCCTGCCTGTTGGCGGCGGTGGTCAGGTTGGGGAATGGGGAGTCGGTGACGCGGGTTGCGATTGATTTGGGGTATAGCAGCTCGAGTGCGTTTACGAGTGTTTTCAGGCGGGTGTTGGGGGAGGTGCCTAGTCGGTATTTTGCGAAGGGATCAGGTGGGCATTGTCTTCCCTGATTGGCAGGCCGATGCAACGGTCAAATATGTTGATCAGTGGGTTATCGTCGCCATGGAATGACTGATGATTTGCTTCAACCCATTCTTGTTTGTCGACTTCCCACCAATTGATCTCGTAGCCCACGTTGACGATGATCCACTCAAATAGAACTCGCTGGGCTCGCCCATTACCTTCGCGGAAAGGGTGTGCAACGTTCAGCGTGCCGTAGGACTCGGCGATGGCTTTGACCAGCAAGTTGCGTGAATAGCCTTCAAACCAGGCATTGGCCTCGATTTTTCGGAATTCTCTGGCAGCTTCCGGTTCTATGCGCTCAGGGATGCAAAACTGATTTCTACCCTTGCTGATCTTCACTGTCCTGATCTCGCCGGCCCAACTATAGATAGTTGAGAACAGGGTGCGATGAATTTGTTTCAGCGTGTCTAGGCTGTAGGGTGGCTCTGTAAACTCAAGTTGCTCTGCGGCAGATTCAGTGAGATAGCGCTCGGCCTCGTTGAGGTCGTCGTCTTCGTGCAAATCAAGCAGGTTTTTGAGGGTGGCTGTTCCCGGGTAACAGTAGGGGTCCTGATCGACCCCGTATTTGTCGTTACTCAAGCTTTGATTTGCCGAACGGCCACAAGTGCAGCCTCACGAGTCGGTAGCTTGTGATCGTCATTTTGGGAGGTCGTAAACCCCTCGAGGCGCAAGCTGGCCGCGAAGTTGGATTTGCGGTGTTTGGCGAAGTAGGCTTTTTTGGCTTGAAAACTCAGCTTTTCCACGTCTGCTCTCCACGAATGTGTGCTTGGCAGTATAGCTTATTCAACTGTCTGTTTGGTTCTGCATCAGCGGCACTCGTCGCCTTGGGGGCCACTTTGAAAACCGTGCTGACAGCAAAAGAAAGTGGTTTCTTCCCGACTCTTTTACTTTTGGCAGAGTCTTCCAGACTCGGATTTCACGTAGCGGCGTGCAAAAAAGCGTTTTAACAGTCAATGAGCGAGCTGTTTGGGCTGAGCGACTTTTCAACAGAATCGGCTAAAAGCGGCCTCAACTGCACAGCGACTACGCAAGATCACAACGGCAGCGGCCGATCCTGAACAACCCGTTTCATCACCAGCGTCGAGGTCAGGCGCTGAACATTGGGCAATGTTGAAAGGCTCTCGTCATACAGTCGCTGAAAGGCCGGCAGGTCCTGGGTGATGACGTGCAGCAAATAATCCGGCTCGCCAAACAGTCTTTGCGCATCGACCACCTGGGGGATCTCAATCAGCGCCGCCTCGAACGCCTCTACCGCTTGCCTGTCGCCCTCTCGCAGGGTGGCGAATACCATGGCGGAAAAGTTCAGGCCGAGCGCGGCGGGGTCCAGTTGCGCGCGATAGCCCAGCAATACACCGGACTCTTCCAATGCCCGCACTCGACGATGACAAGGTGAAAGGCTCAGGCCGACCCTTTCCGCCAGTTCAGTGACCGAAAGGCGACCATCTTTTTGCAGTTCAGCAAGAATATTTCGATCAATTCTATCCATTCAATAAAACCTTCCAATCTGAATTGTCATTGCGACAATCTTTGAAAGAATATTCTAGCCGGTTTTCATTATTCTTCCTCCAGCCATAAACGGCCGGGCTCTTCCAAAGAGGCGCGATCCTTGATTGACAGGAAGCGATAATGACAAAAACAACGTTGTCTCAATGGGCGTGGGTGACGCCATGACCTTCAGTGTGTTCGTCGCGTTCTGGGCAGTGTCGATTCTGTTCGTCATCACCCCGGGAGCAGATTGGGCCTACGCGATATCCGCAGGCTTGAAGCATCGAGTGGTTATTCCCGCTGTGGGTGGGCTGTTATCCGGCCACTTGATCGCCACAATGATCGTCGCGGCCGGTGTCGGCACGCTGGTTGCCAATCACCCGCTGGCCTTGTCCGTGCTGACGGTGGCCGGCGCGGGTTACCTACTTTGGTTGGGGGCCAATATGCTTGCCCGCCCTTCCACCCCCCGCGCTGATGAAAGCCAAACGACCGACTCATGGGTGCGATGGGGGCTAAAGGGGCTTTGCGTGAGCGGGCTGAATCCGAAAGTGTTTCTGCTGTTTCTGGCGCTCTTGCCGCAATTCACCGATACCACCGCGCCGTGGCCCGTGCCCATGCAGATGATTGTGCTCGGGCTGATCCACACCATCAGTTGCGGAGTGATCTATCTGCTGGTCGGATTTGGCTCACAAGTCGTGCTTCGAGCACGCCCTGGCGCTGCGCATCTGGTCAGCCGTTTGTCCGGAGTGATCATGATCATCATCGCGCTGGTGCTGCTGATCGAGCAGTTACGTGCCTAACCCATCCTGCCAGCGAGACGTCCCGATGAGCGAGCAAACTTCACCCTACGACCGTTCCCCCGAGACAAAACCTGCAACACGAATCCGGATCCCGCACCTCAAACAGATGAAAGTGGAAGGTCGCAAGTGGGCGATGTTGACGGCGTATGACATGTACAGCGCCGCCATTTTCGAGGATGCCGGCATACCTGTCCTGCTGGTGGGCGACTCCGCCTCTAACAATGTCTACGGTAATGAATCAACGCTTTCGGTCACCGTCGACGAACTTATCCCGCTGGTGCGCGCAGTCAACCGCTCGACACAGCGGGCACTGGTGATTGCCGACCTGCCTTTCGGCTCCTATCAGGCCTCGCCGGAGCAGTGCCTGCATACCGCCGTTCGATTCATGAAGGAAGCCGGTGCCCATGCCGTCAAGCTGGAAGGCGGGATCGAGTTGCTGCCACACATCGAAAAACTCACTCGTTCGGGTATCCCTGTCATGGCGCACATCGGCTTCACACCACAGATGGAACATCAACTGGGCGGCTATCGTGTACAGGGCCGAGGTGAAGATGCACAACGCTTGATAGACAGCGCCAAAGCACTGGAAGCCGCCGGTGCCTTTGCGATTTTGATCGAGATGGTACCCGGTGAAGTTGGAGCCGCAATCACCGATGCTGTTTCCATACCTACCGTCGGGATAGGTGCCGGAAACCAATGTGATGCTCAGGTACTGGTTTGGCAGGATATGGCCGGTTTGCGTCAGGGGCGTCTACCACGCTTCGTCAAACAGTACGCCGACCTCCGCTCTGTGCTTCAAACCGCAGCAAGAGATTTTGCACAAGATGTAGAAGCCGGGATATTTCCTGGCCCTGAGCACACTTTTTAACGACCGGCCCGCCGCTACCAGGAAGCCCTTATGAAAAACCCGAGAGAACGCGCTGCCGAAGGGCTGAGCGTAGGAGACCGCTTCACCGTTGTCCGCTGTTTTTCGCTAGACGATATCCAGCAATTCGCGCAGATCTCCCGGGACTACAACCCGGTCCACTGCGATGCGCATTACGCGCAGTTGCGCGGGTTCAAGGCACCCATTGCACACGGCTTGCTAACAGCAAGTTTGATTACCGAGATCGGCGGGCAGATCGGTTGGTTGGCTACCGGCATGAACTTCGAGTTCAAGCGTCCCGTATACCCAGAAGAACAAATCACCTGCCATTGGCTCATCGTTGACATTGATGAACGCGGTCATGCGAAAGCCGAGGTCAGGGTACTCAACGAAGAGGGAGTCACTGTGCTGCTGGCGATGACAACGGGCATGTTACCCGGTACCCAGGAGCGTGAATGCTTGAAGCGTATGCTTGCCGAGGGAGATCCTACCAACGCTGCGCTGTGAGGATGGCATTCGGCCAGGGGGGAGATAATACCCTGTGCAGTAAACAAACCCAGTCATTGAATTTGGAAAAGGGAAAAGGGGACGGATTTATTTTCACGTAATATGCAGGCCGTGAGTACCTCGGGTGGTAAATAGCCAGGTGAGGACGACGAGGACGTACACGGCAGAGTGGAAAAGACGGGTACGCTCATCCCCTCAGAAACAACAAAGCCCCCACATTTCTGTGGAGGCTTCGTTTTGTATGGTGCCGGCACCAGGAGTCGAACCCGGGACCTACTGATTACAAGTCAGTTGCTCTACCAACTGAGCTATACCGGCGTGTTAGGGCGACGATTATAGCGATTGGAAAGGTTCTGTAAACCCCTGAATTCTGACTATTTTTCAGCGCGCGATTTTTCCACGGCCGGTCGCGGGCTCCAGCGGTTTCGCAACGGGTGATGAGTGCCGCCTTGAGGCCCAGGGTTTGAGCATGGTTGGTCATCAGGGGGCCTTGACGGTGAGCAGACAATCTCAAGCCGGAATGGGTCGCACCGGGGGGAGTATCCCGTCGACCTGGCGCGGGTCAGTGCGTCCAGTGCCGGGCAGGTTGCCGAGCAGTGGGTGTACATAAAAAGTCATTAATTTGACGATTGTCCGCTCGTCGAATTGAGTGAGATAAAAAACAGCAAAATAATGACACTCTCCACATCCTGTCACACACTGTTTGAACAACAAGTGCACCCATGCTCTGCAAGAGGTGCCGTGGCAAGGGAGGATGGGCTGTGAGCCAGGACGATGAGTTTTTTGCAAAAAAGACGGCCAGTCATGACCGCCCGATGACGTCGGCGCTGCAGTTTTTTGAAGATACCCCCATCGACGCTGCCTCTTCCCCCGCTGAACAACCCCAGCCTACCGTTATGCCGGCCTGCCGAGCACAGGTGGTGGTGTTGGCGTCGGTCAATGGCGGAGTGGGCCGCAGTACCCTGGCGACGGCCTTGGGCAGTGGCTTGCAGCGCCTGGGGCGTGGGGTGACGGTCCTGGAGCTGGACCCGCAAAATGCCCTGCACCTACACTTTGGCCTGCCCCACGACGCCTTGGGCATCGGTCGCGCCAGCCTGGGCAATCAAGCGTGGGATCATCTCGCCCAGCCCGGTTTCTGCGGCTGTCGGGTGCTGGTCTTTGGCGAGACCGACAGGCAACAGCAGGAAGACTTGCAGCGCTGGCTCAAACAGGACCCGGATTGGCTGGCGCAGCATTTGTCGCACCTGGGCTTGAGTGAGCAGCACAGCGTCATTATCGACACCCCGGCCGGTAATAACGTGTACCTGCACCAGGCGTTGAATGTCGCCAATACCGTCGTCATCGTTGCCCTGGCGGACGCCGCATCGCTGAGTGCCCTGGAGCCGATGCAGCGGTTGCTGGCGCCGTACCTTGCGCGGCCATCGACACTGCGCTGTCACGTACTCGTCAACCAACTGGATGAGGGCAGTGCCTTCAGCCTGGATATGTTGGACGCATTCAAGCGGCGCCTTGGGGAAGATGGCATGGATGTGATCCATCGCGACCCGTTGATCAGTGAGGCGCTGGCTTTTGCCGATGACCCGCTGGACTGTGGGGCCGTGAGCATGGCCTGTGAGGATATCCATGGGCTGTGCCGGCGACTGAATGGCACTTGAATCGCGACTTGTGCGACGCCTTATACGGTTGTCTGCAGATGCTTATGCACAATCTGTTGCTCGGACAGGTGCTGAAACCGTCATTTTGTGGAGCTGTTCTCATTACGCTGCAACTGCCTGTTTTGCGTGCGTTTTATTTTGTGAACAAAAAATGATCAGTCAGCATTTTCCTCTGTAGCGCCCGCCTCTACGGCGTCCTACAGAAATTCATCAACAGAGTTATCCACAGGGCGCCTTGCCCTTTAATCGCGCTCGGCCAGCACCATCAGGTTGCGCGGGGTCAGGGCTGTTTCGCAGAAGCGGCCCACTTGAGCCTTGTAACCGTTTTCTTGCAGGAACAATGCCCGATCCAGAACCAGCCACACTTCCAGCGGGCGACGAAACAAGCTACGCACCAGTTCCAGGTTTCGTACATGGGCCAGACGTTGCCAGCCATGCTGTTCCAGGGCTGCCCAATCCTGCGCACCTGTGGATAACCCTTTGAGCGTCGCCAGGTGCTGGCAGTAGTCTGCGAAGGAGCGGTGCAGCCATTCGCTGGGCAGCGAAGGCGTGGGCAGGTACTCATCGCGCCCACGCAATTGCCGTTGTAACTGATCGAAGCCCAGGCGCCGGGCCATGGAGGTGTCGCGTTGCAGGCGCACCCGGGCGCCAGCGGTGACGGTTTCGCTCAGGGGCAAGCCAAGGTCCTCCCGTGACAAGCGCAGCGCCGAAGCGCGGGCCGCGGCCGACAGCGCCTGGTATTGCTCGCCGGCGATGCGGTTGTAGCAGCAGGGCGCCACGGCCAGGTGTTTGCAGCCGGCGGCGCTGGCCAATTGCAGCAGGCGTACGTGCAGGTCGCCACAGGCGTGCAGGGCCACAGGCGTGTGTTCGGGATTGATCGCTACATCCGCCATCACGTCTTGCCAGCGGTGGGTGGCGGGCAAGTGGTGGTGCGCGCTCAAGGCCTGACCAGCAGCGATCAGTGCCGGGTCGTACTCCAGACAGGTCAGGTGTTGCCCCGGTTGCAGCAGCCGACGGCCGAGGTGGCCTTTACCGGCGCACCAGTCGAGCCAATGGGTCGGGCGCTCGGCAAACTGCAGTGCGCTGCCAAACGCCTCGATTTGCTGCCATTTGCGGCCCGGTACATCCACATTCAGGCGCGACGACGGCGCATGCAGCACGCCCGACGGTAACTTATCCACAGCACTCAGGCGCGCGGCCAGCTCCGCCCATTGCGGAAACGGCGCCGGCGCCTGTAGGGCAGTGGGCAGGTTATGGCTGCTTTCGGCCTGTGCCAGCGAGCGCCGGCGCAGCCATTGGGCCAGCGCTGGATGCTGGGCTTCCCAGGGTAATTGCAGGTGGGTGAAGGGGCGTGGTCGCCACAGCCCTTGATGTTCGGTGAGGAACGCATCCAGTGCGAGAAAACGGGCCAACAGTCGCTCGCCCGTCAATCCGCTGTCAGCGTCCTTGGCAGGCATCGACCCGCAACCAGCGTTCCAGCAGCTTGAAGCCGCGCACCAGCACATAGGCCATCAGCAGGTAGAACATGCCGGCGGCAAAGAAGATCTCTACCGGCAGGTAAGTGCGGGCAATGATGGTGCGGGCCATGCCGGTCAATTCCAGCAGGGTCACGGTACTGGCCAGGGCGCTGGCCTTGAGCATCAGGATCACTTCGTTGCTGTAGGCCGGCAGGCCGATGCGCGCGGCACGCGGCAGGATGATGTAGAACAGCGCCTTGGGCTTGGACATGCCCAGCGCCCGCGCCGCTTCGATCTCACCGGGCGGGATGGCCTGGATCGCGCCGCGCAGGATCTCGGCGATGTAGGCGGCAGTGTGCAGGGTCATGGTGACGGTGGCGCACCAGAACGGGTCCCGCAGGTAGGGCCACAGGGCGCTTTCGCGCACGGCGTCGAACTGCGCCAGGCCGTAGTAGACCAAAAACAGCTGCACCAGCAACGGTGTGCCACGGAAGAAGAAAATGTAGCAGTAAGGCAGGGTGCGCACGTACCACCGGCGCGAAGAACGGGCGATGCCCAGGGGGATCGCCAGCAGTAGCCCGGCGATCACCGCGATGGCCACCAGTTCCAGGGTCAGGGTCGCGCCCTGGGCCAGTCGTGGCAGCCACTTGATGATCACGGCCCAGTTCAGGCCCAGGTCGAAATGCGCCAGCCAGCTGTAGTCGCCGTTCATTGCGTGCTCCTCGCAAAGCCGCGAGCGGCGCGTTTTTCCAGGAAGTACATGCCGGCCATGGCCAGGACGGTGAGGCCCAGGTACATAAAGGCCGCGACCATGAAGAAGGTGAAGGGCTGCTTGGTAACGGTCACGCCGATTTGCGCGTGGCGCATGATTTCTTCCAGGCCGATCACCGAGACCAGCGCGGTGTCCTTCATCAAAATCATAAACAGGTTGCCCAGGCCCGGCAGGGCGATGCGCCACATCTGCGGCATGATCAACCGGGTGAAAATACGCAGTTTCGACAGGCCCAGGGCAATGCCCGCTTCACGATGGCCTTTGGGGATCGCCAGGATCGCGCCACGAAACACTTCGGTGGCGTAGGCGCCAAAGCACAGGCCCAGGGCAATCACCCCAGCAGCGAAGGCGCTGAGCGACAGGTCGGGGTTGCCGAAAAACTCCCCCAGGGCCCGCATCATATTGACCGTGCCGAAATAGATCAGCAGCACCCACAGCAGTTCGGGAATGCCGCGGACAATGGTCGAGTAAGCGCCGCCAAGCCATTGCAGGAACTTGTACGGGGAAGTCTTGGCCAAGGCGCCGGCCAGGCCGAGCACCAGCCCCAGGCATAACGCCGTGAGTGCCAGTTTGACGGTCATCAGCGCGCCGGCAGCGAGTGCGGGGCCGAATCCGTAGAGATCGAAATTCATGGTTTTTTCATATCGCGCAAGGCATTGCGAAAAGCCGGCGCGCTCAAGCGAGCGCGCCGGTCTGGCCAGTCAGGATCATTCGATGCTGAAAGGGAAGTACTTGTCGTTGATCTTCTTGTAGGTGCCGTCGGCCTTGATTTCCGCCAGGGCCTTGTTCAGGCGCTCGCGCAGTGGGTCGCCTTTGCGCACGGCGATGCCGATCTTGTCGCTTTCTACAACCGGATCGCCCTTGAACTCGTAGGCCGAACCGTCTTTGCTCTTGAGCCACTCGTATTGCACGTACTTGTCGGCGAGCATCCCGTCCAGGCGGCCGGACGTCAGGTCGAGGTAGGCGTTTTCCTGGGTGTCATAGAGCTTGGCGGTGGTGTCTGGCAGTTTGTCTTCCAGGTAGGTCCCGGCCAGTGTCGCGCGCTGCGCCCCGATGATCTTGCCTTTGAGGTAGTCGGCGTCGGTCTTGAAGTCCTTGATGGACTTGGCCGCGATGAACTGCAGCTTGTTGGAGTAGTACGGGTCGGTGAAGTCAACGGCCTGCTTGCGCTCGTCGGTGATCGACAGCGACGACACCAGGAAGTCGAACTTCTTGGCGTTCAGGGCCGGGATGATGCCATCCCAGTCGGAAGTGACTACGCTGCATTCGACTTTCATCTTGGCGCACAGGGCGTCGCCGATGTCTTTGTCGAAGCCGACCACGTTGCCACTGGCGTCTTTATTGTTGAAGGGCGGGTAGGCCGCCTCGATCCCCATTTTCAAAGTCTCGGCCATGGCCGTGGCGCTGAACGCCATGGAAACGGCGGCGGCCAGGAGGAATTTTTTATAGTTCTGCATGCATGTTGCTCCGTTAGCGGTTGCTGGACATGAATTGTTTGCAGCGCGCCGAAAGCGGGTTCTCAAACACCTGCTGTGGCGATCCTTGCTCTTCGACCAGCCCCTGGTGGAGGAACACCACTTCGCTGGACACTTGGCGGGCAAAGCCCATTTCGTGGGTGACCAGCAGCATGGTGCGGCCTTCTTCGGCCAGCGCGCGGATCACATTAAGTACTTCCTGAACCATTTCCGGGTCAAGTGCCGAAGTGGGCTCATCGAACAGAATGACTTTGGGTTGCATCGCCAGGGTGCGGGCGATGGCCGCGCGTTGTTGCTGGCCGCCGGACAATTGCGCCGGGTAGGCGTGGCGCTTGTCGCCAATACCGACCTTGGCCAGCAGGGCCTCGGCCACTTCGATGGCTTCGGCCTTGCTCTGGCCGAGCACGCGGCGTGGGGCCTCGATGATGTTGTCGAGGATGCTCATATGTGGCCAGAGGTTGAAGTTCTGGAACACAAAGCCGATTTCGCTGCGCAGGCGGTTGATCTGCTTGCCGTCAGCGGCCATCAGCTCGCCGTTTTTCGCGGCCTTGAGCTTGAGCTCTTCGCCGGCCACCAGGATCTGGCCCTGGTGCGGGTTTTCCAGCAGGTTGATGCAGCGCAGGAACGTGGATTTGCCGGAACCGGAGGAGCCCAGGATCGAGATCACATCGCCGTCGCGAGCGGTCAGCGAGATGCCTTTGAGCACCTCCAGCTCACCATAGCGTTTATGCAAGTTGCGGATTTCAAGCGCGGGCGCGGCCAAAGCCATGAGCGGTCCTCATTGTGTGCATTGCGTTCCTGCTGTTGGGTCGCCTTCCTGGCGTGGCGCCAAGCTAGCATAGCGTTCGGATGACAGCCAACAGCGCCACGGGCGTTAAACAGACAGTGTGTGACAGGTTGTCGCATCGACACAGCAGCGTGTCGCGCCATCAACAACCGAACAGCCGTTTTAACCGATAAACCCATGGCAGTCGCGTAAAAAAGGGCGCGATGTTGCCAGCTTTGGCCGGGTGTTGGAAGGGTTAAACGGGTAAACGGTGCCTACGGGCCCTTTAATTGGGTGTCACATACTTTCTGTGTGGGTTTTTGGTGGACTCATTGGTTCTGGATGTGAGTCGGCCGGTAACGTTGTGGCGAATTGCCATTGATCTCAATGGCTTGCGAGCGCTGAAGGATTGTCCTATAGCCCGCGTCAACCTTGGCTTTGTAACATTTTGGCGCAAATCTTGCGTAAAGAATAAAGAACGCCCTGTTTGTTTCTTTTCACGAAGGCGCAGCAGGCCGGGCGGACCGTATTCGCAATTCCTCGCAAAGGTGTGTCAATGAGTCGTACGCAAAGCTCCAATGACCTCGAACAGGGGCTCAAACCGCGGCATGTCACCATGTTGTCAATTGCCGGTGTGATCGGCGCCGGTCTGTTTGTCGGCTCCGGCCATGCGATTGCGGCAGCCGGGCCCGCCGTGCTGCTGGCCTATGTCGCAGCCGGTACGTTGGTGGTGCTGGTGATGCGCATGCTGGCCGAGATGGCCGTCGCCTCACCCGACACCGGTTCATTTTCTACCTACGCCGACCGGGCTATCGGCCATTGGGCTGGCTTTACCATCGGCTGGCTGTACTGGTGGTTCTGGGTATTGGTCATTCCCCTGGAAGCCAACGCCGCCGCGACCATCCTGCATGCCTGGTTCCCTGATGTGGCGATCTGGGCCTTTACCCTGGTCATTACCTTGTTGCTGACGGCCACCAACCTGTTCAGCGTGAAGAACTACGGCGAGTTCGAGTTCTGGTTTGCCTTGATCAAGGTTGTCGCGATCATTGGTTTTGTGATCCTCGGCGTGCTGGCGATCTTCGGCTGGCTGCCGGGCAGCCAGGTCAGCGGCGTCTCGCACCTGTTCGACACCCAGGGCTTTTTGCCCAACGGCATGGGCGCGGTGTTGGCGGCGATCCTGACCACCATGTTTTCGTTCATGGGCACCGAGATCGTGACCATCGCGGCCGCAGAATCGAAGAACCCGGGCCAGCAGATCACCAAGGCCACCAACTCGGTGATCTGGCGGATCGGCTTGTTCTACCTGGTGTCGATCTTCATCGTCGTGGCCCTGGTGCCATGGAACGATCCGACCCTGGCGGCCGTCGGTTCCTACCAGACTGTGCTGGAGCGCATGGGCATCCCGAATGCCAAGTTGATCGTTGATCTGGTGGTATTGGTCGCCGTGACCAGTTGCCTGAACTCGGCGCTGTACACCGCGTCGCGCATGCTGTTCTCCCTGGGGCGTCGTGGCGATGCCCCGGCGGTCGCCAAGCGCACCAACAAGAGCGGCACGCCTTATTGGGCGGTAATGCTGTCCACGGGCGCGGCGTTCCTTGCGGTATTCGCCAACTATGTGGCCCCGGCGGCGGTGTTTGAATTCCTGCTGGCCAGCTCTGGCGCGATTGCGTTGCTGGTGTACCTGGTGATTGCCGTGTCGCAACTGCGCATGCGTCAGAAACGTACCGCGGCGGGCGAGAAAATTGCCTTCAAGATGTGGCTGTTTCCGGGCCTGACCTATGCGGTGATCGTGTTTATCGTCGGCGCGTTGACCATCATGCTGTTCCAGGAGGCGCACCGGGTGGAGATTATTGCGACCGGTGTGTTGAGCCTGCTGGTGGTTGCGGCGGGGTTGCTGGTGGCAAGCCGGCGCCGGGCCCAGAAGTTGGGGGCTGCGGTGCTCAACTGACGAGTCGAAATGCGTGTTGCCTAGCGCCAAAAAGCACTGTGGGAGCGGCGGTTCGACGATTCGACTTGCCCGCGATGGCGGTGGTTCAGTCGACTACGATATTGACTGGCCCACCGCCATCGCGGGCAAGCCCGCTCCCACATTTGATCTTCACTGCTTTGAGCATTGCGCTCGCTTAACTGATCGGCATTAGGGCAAGCCCGGCTCCCACATTGGTGTTGTATCAATCCTGCGCGCTGGTCAGCGTCTGGGATGCCGCCACGTAGTCCGCCTGGAACTGCGGCGATTCAATCCACGCCAACGCCGCCGTTTCATCGTCGCTGTCGGTGGACCACTGCCGATACTCGATCAGCGCCGCCAGGATAAAGTCCGTGGCGTTTTCTTCGCCTTCCTGCTCCAGCACCAGCGCCAGCAGCGGGTGCGCCAGGAATGCCGCACACAGCGCCTGCTGGCTGGTCTCGCCGGCCGCGCGCATTTGCACGAACAGTTCGGTCAAGTCCACCGACTCAAGGTCAATACGCTCGTCGTCACCGGCAAACGCATCCTGCTTCGGCGCATTGGCGCGCTGGGTGCGGTTCTGCTTGGCCTTGGCTTTGGCCCGTTGGGCACGTTTTTGCTGCTTGTCTGGCGAAGCCATGGGCTCACGTCCTTGGTTCAGGATCTGGGTGGCGTATTGAAACGCAGGTCTGGCGAAATCCCAAGGGTTTCTACAGCTGCGTACCCGGTGTGTCGCTCGCCAGTTGGCCGTGCTGCAGCCACGCCAGTGCAATCGGCCACAACCGATCCTGATATTCACTACGGAAAAACGCGAAATGCCCGACGGCTTCTTCGCCAATATCCATGGGGGCGATGCGCAAGTGCGTGCGTTCGCTGGCCTGGAAGTAATTCAGCAGGCGCTCAATGGCGGGCACCGTGCCAAACGGGTCGTCGCTGAGGCTGATGGCCAGGATCTGCGCCTGTACCCGGGCAAAGGGCAGTTCGCCCAGGACGCGCCCGCTGGGCCGTGTCTCATAGGTGGGCGTGGGTGTGCTCCAGTCGCGCACCACCCCGGCGGGCGTGTCTTCCAGCCAGCCCAGGCGCTTGCCCGGGAAGTACCCGCAGAGGGCGGTCACCAGTGGCATCACCAGGTGCCACTTGGCAAACATCCGCCAGCGCCCGTTCGCTTGATAGTCCCGCCAGTAGGCAAACTGCGCGCCCACGGTAACCAGGCGCCTGATGGCCGCCCCCGACGCCCCGAGACCGGCCGCACAGCCGCCAAAGCTGTGGCCGACCACATCAATGGGCTGCCCGGCAAACTCGCGCTGCGCTCGTCGCAGGATGGCCTCGAAATCCAGCCGGCCCCAGTCCGACCAGGAGGCCTTGAACCCACGCAACGAGCCACTACGCGACTCGCCGATACCGCGATAGTCGTAGGTGATGACGTCCAAACCATTGGCAAACAGATAGTCGGCAAAGCGCGAATAGTGGCGGCAGCGCACCGAGGTGGCGGCGTTGATGATGACTACCGGGCGCTCGATATCGGTGCGGATATGGCGCCAGGTGAAGCCGCCGATGGGGTAGTTGTCGGCGGCGGGCTCGTGGAATGTCTCGGGGTGCGGGCGGCTGGGCAGGTTCATCACTGGCCTCGATCCATGCGCTTTCGATGGGGGGTGAAGACCCGTGCGCAGTTTTTATTGGAGGCTGACACTAACAAAATCGCCAGCCAAAGGCGCGCGATACCTGCCAGCCAATCCCGTAAAAAAGTCTGTTGTGGCGAGCGGGCTTGCCCGTGTTGGGTCGCGCAACGGCCCTAAAAAATGGGACAGCTATGCAGTCCAGCGCGGGCAAGCCCGCTCGCCACAGGTGTGTACAGGTAAATGTTGCATTCGGTTCAGGCGTGATTCAGCCGGGCTGCCGGCAATATACGCCAGCATCTCCCCCGCCCTGGCAGGTTAAACCATGGAACACCGCAACCGTTTTCGTCTGGAGGCCCTGGGTGTTTTCCTGGTGGCCTTGTTGTTATTTACGCTGGGCATCTGGGATCAACAGCCGCAAGGCTTTGACGGACGCTGGGCGGTGTTCATGCAGGAGATGTTCCGCCACGGCGCGAGCCTCTTCCCCACCACCTACGGTGAGCCTTACCCGGACTATCCGGGCACCGCCACCTATTTGAGCCTGCTCTTTGCCCGATTGTTCGGTGCGCCCAACGACCTGGCCAATGTCATGCCCACCGCCCTGGCGTCGGCCGGGGTCATGGCCCTGGTCTACCGTTTGCTGGTGCCCTCGGGGCGGACATGGGCGTTGCTGACGGTATTGCTCACGGCCTTGACGGCGCAATTGCTGGAAAAGTCGCGCTCGGTCTGCCTGGACCAGATGGTCTCCCTGCTGTGCCTGGGCTGTTTCTACCTGCTGCACACCGGCGAGCGTTTGGGTTCAAAGCTGCGCCAGTACGCAATCTTTCCCTTGTTCGTGGCGGCGTTTGCCATTCGTGGCCCTTTGGGGTTGATCGAAGTCTGTGGGGTTGCCTGTGTGTACTGGGCGCTGGGGCCTGCCCGCTCGCGGGAAGAGAAGATTGGCCTGCTGAAAAAGGTGATGGCCCACGGTGTGATCGGCCTGGTCCTGCTCCTTGCCTGTTGGTGGGTGCTGTTGAAGCTGGCGCGGATCAGCGGTGGCGATGGGTTTGCCGACGAGGTGATGAAGATGCAGGTGGCCGGCCGCCTCGATGAAAGCGGCGAACCGTTCTACTTTTACTTCAAGCTGAGCTTGTACCGTTATTTCCCGGTGATCCCGCTGGCGCTGGCGACGTTGATTGCCCTGCGCCACACCTGGTCGGCGCGCAATGAGGATGCCGATGTGCAGTTGATGCTGCGCCTGGGCGGTTGTGGCTTGATGATCCTGCTGGGGCTGTCGGTGCCGAACTTCAAGCGTGCCTACTACATCGTGCCCATGGTCCCGATGTTTGCCGCTGTGGCGGCCTATGGGCTGCTTCAGGCCCGCGGCTGGTTGCTTGGCGTGCGGCGGGGGTATGAGTGGCTGGTGGCGATCCTGCCGCTGCTGGGGGTTGTCGTGGTCTTGGTCTGCCGGCAGCTGTGGAGCAAGCACGGTTACTGGCCTGATGTTTCAGTGCCGGGATTGATTGCGCTGCTGATCGTCCTGCAACTGGCGGCGGTGGCTGCCTGGCGTCGTATGCGCGGCCGTGTGGGGCCGCGATTGGTGGTGCTTAGCCTGATCGCGTTGGCCACTCAATGGCTGGTGCTGGTGACAGTCGTGGAGCCGGCCAAGGATCTGCAATTTGACACCAAAAACTTTGTTGGCGCGGTGGAAGCCCTGCGCGCCGAGCGCCCCGGGCCGCTGGTGTTTCTCAACCTCGGCAAGGACACCTGGGCCATCCGCTACATCATGAATCTGGATCATGACGAGCAGCCGCTGTTTGTCGGGCGTGACGACCTTGCGCGCCTGAACGCACTGCCGCGTTCGTCCTGGGTCATTGTGGCGCGCAAAGAAACCGAATTACTGCGGGGAACACCGCTGGAGCATCTGACGCCCGTGTTCAATGGGCGTCTCAATGACAACCCATTGCTGGTGTTCCGGGTGCCGTGATCCGTTTTACCACTCGGTCAAAAGTTGTAGGCCAGGGTACCGACAAGCGTACGGCGGTTGCCGATGAAGCAGTCGCCTCGCGCCAGGCAGGTTGTGTAGTAGGTCTTGTCTTCAAGATTGGTCGCGTTGAGGGTCAGGTTCCAGTTTTGGTAACGGTAGCCGAGCATGGCATCCACCAGGGTAGTAGATGGGGTTTTCAGGCGGTCGGCGCCATCCCAGCTTGTTCCTACATAGCGAACGCCTGCACCGACACTGAACCCGGATATATCGCCGATGCTGAACCGATGTTGGCTCCATACCGAGGCCATGTTCTCGGGAACGCTGGCCAGGCGTTTGCCTTGTTCGGCGGGTGAGCCCTTGATGACGGTGGTGTCGGTGTAGCTGTAGGTGCCAATCAGGTCCCAGTCGGGCGTGACCGCTACCAGGGCTTCGAGCTCCAGGCCACGGGCGCGGGTTTCACCACTTTGCAGGGTGTTCATTGCATCCAGGGGGTCGGGCATGCGGCGGTTCTGCTCGCGTATGTCATATACCGCTGCGGTGTAGAGACTGTTGCTGCCAACGGGCTGGTATTTCACGCCCAGCTCCCACTGTTTGCCCTTGAGCGGCACGTAGGGTTCCAGTGTTCGTCGGTTGAGGCCGACTTGCGGCTGGAATGATTCGCTGTAGCTCAAGTAGGGTGCTATGCCGTTGTCGAACAAGTAGGTCAGGCCCGCGCGGCCGGTCACTTTGTCGTCCTTTTGCCGGGCACTGCCCTGGGCCTGGCTGGCGGCCCAATCTTTGCGCAGGCCCAGGGTCAGCAACCACTGTTCGTATTTGATCTGGTCCTGGGCATACAGCCCTTGTTGCATGACCCGTTGTTCCGGGCTGGCGGTGAGGCGAATGACCGAGGGATCAAAGGTGCCATACACCGGGTCGTACACGTTCAGTGGTGTTGCCGGGCCGCTGGCACTGTCCTGGTTGATGACAGCATGTTGGTAGTCGCCCCCCAGCAGCAGGGTGTGTTGGAGCGGGCCAGTGTCAAACCGGGCCTCGGCGTTCTGGTCGGCGACCCACACTTTGACCTCAGGTTTGGAAACGTAATAGACGCGGTCGAGGGTCTGGTTATCGGGCTTGAACAGTGGTTTTTTGGCGAATGCCGAGTAAATCGATTGGTAGCTGACTTTGCTTTTCTGCCAGCGCAGGTTTTGGCGCAGCGTCCACGTATCGTTCAGGTGCCACGAGAATTGCGACGTCAGGGCTGTCTGGTCACTGTCGTATTCGTCAAAGCCGGGCTCGCTGGCGAAACGGTTGCTGTGGATCCGGCCATAGGGCGCATTCCAGACGGTGCCTGTGTGTGGGAAGAACTGTGTGGTGGAGCCGCTGTCATCACGCTGGATGTTGGCCAGGATGGTCCAGTCGATATCGTCGTTGGGGCGCCAGGTCAGCGATGGCATCAGGACCTGCCGGTTATCTTTGACATGATCAACCTGAGTATCACTGTCGCGCTGGATCGCCACCAGCCGGTACAACAGCGTGCCTTGTGGGTTCAGGGGGCCGGTGGTGTCCACGGCGACCTGCTTGCGGTTGTAATTGCCGTATTGCAGTTGCAGTTCGGTGTGCTGTTCGGTTTTGGGGCGTTTGCTGACCTGGTTGATCAGGCCCCCCACCGGGCTTTGCCCATACAGCATCGACGCAGGGCCCTTGAGCACTTCAAGGCGTTCCAGGGTGAAGGGATCGGTGCGTACGTTGGTGTAAGTGCCGAAGCTCTGCTGTAAACCATCAAGGAACAGGGCCGGCGAGCTGCCTCGCACTTTCGACCAGTCTCCCCGGCTATCCAGCCCGAAGGTCTCGGCCCGTACCCCAGAAACATAACGCAATGCGTCTTGCACGGTCAGTGCGCCCTGATCGCGCATACGGTCGGCGCTGATAACGGAAATCGACTGAGGGATCTCAGTGATGGGTGTGTCGGTCTTGGCCCCCGTTGTGCTGCGCTTGGCAACATAGCCGGTGATCGGGCCATCGGCCGTTTCTTCTGAGGCTGTTGCCGTAATGCTTTGGCTGGGCAGTTCGAGCTGGCCTTTTTCCTCGGCCGCGACGGCGACGGGGGCAAGCATCGAAGCGAATCCGAAGGGGGCCAGGCCGAATGCCTTCAACCATGAACCTGGCTCGCGTGCAGAGGGCATCGCAGCTCCTTGATTATTTTTAGTGGGGCAGGGGAGGATTTTGCGCGCAAGCTTAAATGATAATAATTGTTATTAGCAACCGTGGGTGGCAGTCGAGCCTGGCTTTTGCGGGAGGATTTGATGCGGGCGACCTGATGGGGTCGCCTTGTGCGGGGAGGGGGCAACCAAGGCTGGCTGTCGTGGGTTGACGAACTATTTGCAGCGGTAACCCTCGGGCATCGTGACGCTGTAGTTGCGCTGCACACGGTCCTGGAAATTCAGGTTCTGCAGGCCCTGCTGCACCACAAAGGCTTCGACTTTGGCGGCTTGGCAGTCATCGTTATAGGACGTGACACGCAGCAGGTACACCGCGCGTTTGCTCGCTTCATCCCGGGCGGTGGCGGTGAAGGTGGTGAGGGTGGTGTAGCCGGTACGCTCCGAGCTGCCCACCGGGCCATAGGTGGTGTTGGGCGTGCTGGTGCAGATCATCTGGTCGCTTTTTTTCTTGCTGTTCTTGCACACCGTGGAAGTGCTGGTTGGCACCTGTCCATAGTCGGTGGCGGTGTAGCGGTAAGTCTCCCGACGGCTGTCGATATCGAGGGTGACGGTCATTTTCGGTGGTCGATTCTTGGGGAGGGTCATGTCGGTATAGACCTCGCGAAAGCCCTGGTCCTTCATGGCGCTGACCATATCGCGCAGGTAGTAGCGGGCATTGAGCGCACGCTCGTCATTGCCACCGACCGACGTCACCAGCACCGTTGCCTGGCGGTCAAAGCGATAGTCCGGGTCAGGTGTGGCATTGATCGCCACGTCCATTTGCGTGGCGCATCCGCTGAGCAGCGTGGTCAGCAGGCAGAGTACGCAGAACAAGTACCGGGTCATGAGGTCATTACCTTGCAACTGAAAATTGAGTAAAGGCTAAACGAGGGAGCCTCGCAATAAACAACTCTCAAGCCTGTAGCCATTAAATCGCAGGCAATAAAAAACCCCAAGGAATCATCTTCACTTGGGGTTTTTCGGTATTAGTGGTGCCCAGAGACGGAATCGAACCGCCGACACGGGGATTTTCAATCCCCTGCTCTACCGACTGAGCTATCTGGGCAACGGGGCGCATTAAACGGGTTTTTCAGGGGGTCGTCAAGCAAGTTTTCAAAAAATATTTAATTATTACCGTCGCTTACGTGCCAACCCCGGTTTTTGCTCAATTATTGAGCAGGCGGCACGTAGCCGTCGGCCTTGGCGTAATCCTCGCCGGAAAAGTACTTGTCCATCTCGCCCTGCAGATATTTGCGGTCTTCGGCGTTCATCATGTTCAGGCGTTTTTCGTTGATCAGCAGGGTCTGGTGCTTCTGCCAGTCGGCCCAGGCCTTGGCGGAAACGTGGTCGAAAATGTCCTGGCCCTTGGCGCCCGGGAATGGGGCGCGTTCCAGGGCGGGCAGTTCTTCGTGGTACTTGCGGCAGATGATGGTGCGGGTCATGACGAAACTCCTGCGTTCAATACGTCGGCCGCGCGCTTCAACAGTTTTTTCACCGGGGCGGCAAGGCCCAGGCGCGGCGGGGTGGCGAGGTTATACCAGAGCCAGTCGGCCTCGGCCACGTGATGGGCCGATTCCTCGACCTGCACCAGCCAGGGTTCGATCGCCAGCTGGAAGTGGCTGAAGGTGTGCACCAGCCCCGGCAGTTCCTGGTGTTTGCCCAGCGCCAGCGAGTGCTGGTTGGCCAGGTGTTCCAGGTCATCCAGGTCGTCCAGCTCCGGCAGGCTCCACAGCCCGCCCCACAGGCCCGTGGAGGGGCGCCGGTAAAGCAGGATCGCGCCCTCCTGGTTGGCCAGCAAGGGCATCAGCGTGCGCTTTTGCGGGATGGACTTGCGTGGTTTGGGGATCGGGTAGCGGGTTTCCAGGCCCAGCATGTGCGCCTCGCAGCCCTTCTCCAGGGGGCACAGCAGGCAACTGGGCTTGCTGCGGGTGCAGAGGGTGGCGCCCATGTCCATCATGGCCTGGGTGTAGGCATTGACGCGGGTCTGCGGGGTAAAGCGCTCGGCGGTGGCCCACAGCTGCTTGGCCACCTTGGGCTCGCCCGGATAGCCTTCCTGGGCGGTGAAGCGTGCCAGCACGCGCTTGACGTTACCGTCGAGGATCGGCGCGCGCAGGCCCATGCTCAGGCTGGCGATGGCGCCGGCGGTGGACAGGCCGATGCCCGGCAGTTCGGTGAGTTTCTCGACGTCGCGCGGGAATTCGCCACCGTATTGGGCAACCACGATCTTGGCGGTCTTCTGCAGGTTGCGCGCCCGGGTGTAGTAGCCCAGCCCGGTCCACAAGTGCAGCACTTCATCTTCCGGCGCGGCCGCCAGGGCCTCGACCGTTGGCAGCGAGGCCATGAAGCGGTCGAAGTAGTTGAGCACGGTGCTGACCTGGGTCTGTTGCAGCATGATTTCCGAGACCCACACCCGATACGGGGTGATGCCCTGTTGCCAGGGCAGGTCATGGCGACCGTGGCGGTCGTACCAGTCCAATACGGCCGCTGAAAATTGTTCGTTTTTCATCGGTTGAACAAACCTTTGAGGGCGTCTTTGAGCTTGGGGTTGACCTTGTCGAGCTTCTCTTCAATTTTCTCGCTGAGCTTGTTGCCCGCCATCTTGGCGGCCACCTGGCCCAGGCCGTCCTTGTCCAGGCGGCAGGCCTTGGCGCCCAGTTCCAGCGGGCCACGGCAGCGCAGCGGCACTTCGATGCCCTGGAAGTTCGAGCCGACCTGGCAGGCCGGGTCCGGCATGTCGCGCTTGTCGCCTTCGACGATGATGCCCACGCGGTAGTCCATGCCCAGCACGCGCAGGTCCACGTCGCCATTGCCGTTGACGGTCAGGCCGGGGATGCGCACTTTCAGGTCCGGGTTGCTGGCCACGCCGTTGCGCAAGGTCAGGTTGCCCTTGAGTTCCTGGAACGGTGTGTCCTTGCTGCGTGGCGTGGTGGCGAGCGTCTTGCGGTTGAGCAGGGCAATGCCGGTGCACAGCTGTTGCTCAAGGTTGGCATTGAGCAGCACGCCATTGTTGATGACGAAGCTGGCGGTGCCGTTGAGGCTGTCGACCAGGGCTTTCTGGCTGTTGCCGCGCCCGGTCAGGTTGCTGTCGAGGGTGATTTGGCCCTTGACCGGCGGGGTCTGCCCCTGGGCCTGCAGGATGCGTTCGACCGGCACTTGCTTGATTTTGGTCTGCAACGCCAGCACCGGCACATCTTCGCGGGCGTCGAGGCTGCCGCTTGCCTGGAACGTGCCGTTGTAGAGGCCGCCGCTCAAGGTGTCGAGCTTGAGCTGGCCACCCTGGCCGGAGGCCTTGAGGGCTGCATTCTCGATAGGCAACTGGCTCAGGGTCAGTTGGCCGAAGGACAGGTCGGCAATCACGTCCAGGTTGCGCAGGCGCGCCAGGGGCAGCAGTTTGTCGGTGCTCCAGGCGCCTTGGGTCGGCGCATCCGGCAACGGCGTGGTGCCACCGGCGGCCATGGCCCCGGCTTCGCTGCTCTGCACTTGGGCCTGGCGCGCGACGGCGGCGCTGTTGGCGGCCTCGGACTTGGCGGGCAGGTAGTGGTCGGCATTGAACGTGTCGGCCTTTAACTGCACGCGCAGGGCTTGCCTGGCAAAGTCTTCCACCGCCAGGCGCCCGGTAAAGGTGCTGCCATCGAGTTTCAGGTTGAGGTCTTCCAGGGCCAGGCTCGACGGCGTGCCTTGCAGGCGGCTGACCAGTTCGACCTTGCCCAGGCTCCCTGGGGCCATGGCCGGCAGGGGCTGGCCGACGCTGTCGAGGAACTTGGCCAGGTCGAACTGGGCAATCGACAGGGCGCCGCTGAGCTGCGGGGTTTTATCCAGGTCGTTGACCTTCAGTTCGCCCAGTGCCCGCAGTTGGTTAAGCGAGAGCTTGAGGCCGGTCCACTCGGCAATGTTCGCCGACAGGTCCACCAGCAACTGGCCCTGGGTGGCAAAGGTCACGGTCTTGCCTTGCAGTGGCTCGCCAGTGGCTTCGCCGGAGAATTTCATGTCTTCAAACTGGTAGCGCTTGAGGGCACGGTCAAAACGCAGCTCGCCGTTGAGCTCGCTCTTGACCCGCATCACCGGCTGGTTGCTGCCGAAGAAGGCGGTGAGCTTGACCGGAATGCTCGCGCCTTCATGCACGGCGCCGGTGCTCAGTTGGATGCTTTCGGCGCTGAACTGCTTGCCGGTCTGCTCGTCGTTGTACTCGATACGGGCGTTGTTGACCGTCAGGCTGTCGATATCCAGGCGGATCGGCTGGGCCGGCTTCTCTGGCGCTGGCGCCGTGGTTGGCGCGCTCGTCGCGGGTGCCTCGGGGGTGCCGGTGGCCGCAACGGGCGGTGCCTTGCCGATATCTTCCCAGTTGCCGTGGCCTTGCTTGTCACGGCTCAGGCGCAGGTTCAGGCCTTCGACGCGTACATCGCTCATCTGCACTTCGCGGCGCAGCAGCGGCAGCACGCGCACCGACAGGCCGAGCATTTGCAGGTCGGCAAACGGTTGGGCAGGGTTGCTCAGGGTGGCCACGCTGGCTTCATGCAGCTCCAGGCCCAGCCAGGGGAACAGGCTCCAGCCGATATCGCCATTGAGCGTCAGCTCGATGTGGGCCTTGTCGCGGGCAATCTGGCGAATCTCTTCTTTGTAGTCGTTGGGATCGAAGAGGTGGGTCAGGGCAAAGCCCAGAGCCACAATGATCAGCAACAGCCCGAGGAGTACCAGACCCAGGATTTTGCCGAACGCTTTCATGGGCGAGTCCTTGTATGTCGATTTTAAAATTTAGCCGCAGAGTATAACGCCGCCAGGCCCATGGCTGTTTACGCATCGTTACATAGTGTCAAACAAAACAGATGAGCCGAAAAAGGTAGTGTCAGTTTGGTTTTTCTCGCCGCGCCAAGTGCTAATCTTTGCGCGTTCGCCCGCCTTCTGCGACGAAACGTCGCGCCTACAGGGAGCTTTAACTCAACAAAACGGCCACGCATTGCGTGCAAAGGCCGAGGAGGAGAGCGCCTGGCGAACACAGACTAATAACTGGGGGAAACACCAATGAGCACTAGCACTGCGGCGGGCATCTCTGCTGCGCAGCCTGCGTTCCTGTCCAAGGAGCGCATCATCGCCAAGCCCGGGTTCAACCGCTGGCTGGTTCCGCCGGCCGCCCTGGCCATCCACTTGTGCATCGGCATGGCCTACGGCTTTTCGGTGTTCTGGCTGCCACTGTCCAAGGCGCTGGGTGTCACCGCGCCGGTGGCCTGTGCACCGGACATGAGCTTTATCGCCCAGGTCTTCTCGTCGTCCTGCGACTGGCCGATCTCTATGCTGGGCTGGATCTACACCCTGTTCTTCATCTTCCTGGGCTGCTCGGCGGCGATCTGGGGCGGCTGGCTGGAACATGCCGGGCCGCGCAAGGCCGGTGTGGTCTCGGCCCTGTGCTGGTGTGGTGGCCTGCTGATTTCGGCGTTGGGGATTTATACCCACCAGATCTGGCTGATGTGGCTCGGCTCCGGGGTCATCGGCGGTATCGGCCTGGGCCTGGGCTATATTTCGCCGGTCTCGACCCTGATCAAATGGTTCCCGGACAAGCGCGGCATGGCCACCGGCATGGCGATCATGGGCTTTGGCGGTGGTGCGATGGTCGGCGCGCCCCTGGCGGCGGCGCTGATGGGCCACTTTGCCTCGCCGGCCGGCGTGGGGGTGTGGCAGAGCTTTTTGGTGATGGCCGCGATCTACTTCGTGTTCATGATCGGCGGTGCCTTGTCCTACCGCGTGCCGCCGACTGGCTGGAAGCCTGAGGGCTGGACCGCACCGGCGAAAAAAGCCAGCAACGCGATGATCACCCACCGTCACGTCCATGTGAACGTGGCCTGGAAAACCCCGCAGTTTCGCCTGGTGTGGCTGGTGCTGTGTCTGAACGTGTCGGCCGGTATCGGTATCCTGGGCATGGCGTCGCCATTGTTGCAGGAAGTGTTTGGCGGCAAATTGCTGGGCGTGGATGTGCCATTTGGCCAACTGGATGCTGGGCAACTGGCCTCCATCGCGGCCATTGCGGCGGGTTTCACCGGGTTGTTGAGCCTGTTCAACATTGGTGGGCGGTTCTTCTGGGCCTCGTTTTCCGACTACCTGGGCCGCAAAAACACCTATTTCGTGTTCTTCGCCCTGGGTTTTGCCCTGTATGCGCTGATCCCGAACCTCGGCCACCTGGGCAACGTCTCGCTGTTCGTGGCGGCGTTCTGCATCATCCTGTCGATGTACGGCGGCGGCTTCGCGACTGTGCCGGCCTACCTGGCGGACCTGTTCGGTACGCAAATGGTTGGTGCGATCCACGGTCGCCTGCTCACCGCGTGGGCTGCAGCCGGCGTTCTGGGCCCGGTGCTGGTGAACTACCTGCGCGAGTATCAGTTGAGCATCGGCGTCGACCGCGCCGCAGCCTATGACATCACCTTGTATATCCTCGCCGGCCTGCTGGTGCTGGGCTTTATCTGCAACCTGCTGGTGCGTCCGGTGGCCGATAAGTACTTCATGACCGACGCGGAACTGGCGGCCGAACAGGCCCTGGGCCATGACAAGGGCGCCGATGCCAGCACGTCCCTGGAGTGGAAAGCCGCGTCCGGCACCGTGCCATTGGCCATTGCCGCCTGGCTGGTGGTGGGGATTCCGCTGGCGTGGGGTGTGTGGGTGACCTTGCAGAAGACGGCAGTGTTGTTCCACTGATCACCGCGCGATAATTGATCGTTCCCACGCTCCCGCGGGGGATGATCGTTCCCACGCTCTGCGTGGGAATGCCAACCCGGACGCTCTGCGTCCCGATCATGGGGTGACGCCGAGCGTCACGGGATGCATTCCCACGCAGAGCGTGGGAACGATCTTTGCGGTTGTATGGACATGTCTATGCCCGACAGGCCGTCAGTCTTATCCCCTTCGATGTTTCTGTTTAGCGCCCGCAGCCCCTATAATGGCCACCTTTTTCGCCCAATGATTTTGCGGAGCTGGTGATGGCCGAACGTAAGGCGTCCGTCGAGCGCGACACTCTGGAAACCCAGATCAAAGCCTCGATCAACCTGGATGGCACCGGAAAGGCCCGATTTGATATCGGTGTTCCTTTTCTTGAGCACATGCTGGATCAAATCGCCCGTCATGGGCTGATCGACCTGGATATCGTCAGCAAGGGTGACCTGCATATCGACGACCACCATACCGTGGAGGATGTCGGTATCACCCTCGGCCAGGCGTTTGCCAAGGCCATCGGCGACAAAAAAGGCATCCGCCGTTATGGCCATGCCTATGTCCCGCTGGACGAGGCGCTATCGCGTGTAGTCATCGACTTCTCCGGCCGCCCAGGCCTGCAGATGCATGTGCCGTACACCCGTGCCACCGTGGGCGGCTTTGATGTGGACCTGTTCCAGGAGTTCTTCCAGGGCTTCGTCAACCACGCCCTGGTCAGCCTGCACATCGACAACCTGCGTGGCACCAACACCCACCACCAGATCGAAACCGTGTTCAAGGCTTTCGGCCGCGCCCTGCGCATGGCCGTGGAGCTGGATGACCGCATGGCCGGGCAAATGCCTTCGACCAAGGGCGTTCTGTAATGCAGACGGTCGCGGTTATCGACTACGGCATGGGCAACCTGCATTCGGTGGCCAAGGCCCTCGAGCACGTAGGCGCCGGCAAGGTGCTGATCACCAGCGACGCACAGGTGATCCGCGAAGCCGACCGGGTGGTGTTTCCCGGTGTGGGCGCGATTCGCGATTGCATGGCTGAAATCCGCTGCCTGGGCTTTGACAGCCTGGTGCGCGAAGTCAGCCAGGACCGGCCGTTCCTCGGGATCTGCGTGGGCATGCAAGCCTTGCTCGACCGCAGTGAAGAAAACGGCGGCGTCGACTGCATCGGCCTGTTCCCGGGGGAGGTGAAGTTCTTCGGCAAGGACCTGCACGAAGACGGCGCACACCTGAAAGTCCCGCACATGGGCTGGAACGAAGTGCGCCGCACCGTCGACCACCCGTTGTGGCACGACATCCCGGACATGGCGCGTTTCTACTTCGTGCACAGCTATTACATTGCCGCCGGTAACCCGCGCCAGGTGGTGGGTGGCGGGCACTATGGCGTCGACTTTGCCGCAGCGCTGGCCGAAGGTTCGCGCTTTGCCGTGCAGTTCCACCCGGAGAAGAGCCATACCCATGGCTTGCAGTTGCTGCAGAACTTCGCCAGTTGGGACGGGCGCTGGTAATGGCCAAGAAGATCAAGCCGCCGATCCTCAATCTCACTCCCCAGCAGGAGAGTGAGGCGACCGACAAGGTCAAGCGCTTCATGGAAGACCGCTTCGAGCTCAAGCTCGGGTCGTTCGAGGTGGCTGAGATCCTCGAACTGTTCACCACTGAAATTGCTCCGCACTATTACAACAGGGCGATTTTCGATGTGCAGACGCACCTTAAAGAAAGGTTCGAGAGCATCGAAAGCGACTTGTGGGCGCTCGAAAAACCCTGATTTTCCGAGCAATGCTGAATATCGAATAAGGTTTGCCAGATGCTGATTATCCCCGCTATCGATCTCAAGGACGGCGCTTGCGTACGTCTGCGCCAGGGCCGCATGGAAGATTCCACAGTGTTTTCCGATGACCCGGTGAGCATGGCTGCCAAGTGGGTGGAGGGCGGCTGCCGTCGCCTGCATCTGGTGGACTTGAACGGCGCCTTTGAAGGCCAGCCGGTCAATGGCGAAGTGGTCACGGCCATCGCCAAGCGCTACCCGAACCTGCCGATCCAGATCGGCGGCGGTATCCGTTCCCTGGAAACCATCGAGCACTACGTCAAGGCGGGCGTGAGCTACGTGATCATCGGCACCAAGGCCGTGAAAGACCCGGCCTTTGTCGCCGAGGCCTGCCGCGCGTTCCCGGGCAAGGTCATCGTGGGCCTGGACGCCAAGGATGGTTTTGTCGCTACAGACGGTTGGGCGCAAATCAGCACCGTGCAGGTGATCGACCTGGCCAAGCAGTTCGAGGCCGACGGCGTGTCCGCCATCGTTTATACCGATATCGCCAAAGACGGCATGATGCAGGGCTGCAACGTACCCTTCACCGCTGCGCTGGCGGCCGCCACCAAAATCCCGGTGATCGCTTCCGGCGGTATCCACAACCTGGGCGATATCAAATCGCTGCTGGACGCCAAGGCGCCGGGGATCATCGGCGCCATTACCGGCCGCGCGATCTACGAAGGCACCCTGGATGTTGCGCAAGCCCAGGCTTACTGCGATGCCTACAACGGCTGAGGACTGACCATGGCGCTGGCCAAACGCATCATCCCTTGCCTGGACGTCGACAACGGTCGGGTGGTCAAGGGCGTCAAGTTCGAGAACATCCGTGATGCCGGCGACCCGGTAGAAATTGCCCGTCGCTACGACGAGCAGGGTGCCGACGAGATTACCTTTCTCGACATCACCGCCAGCGTCGACGGCCGCGACACCACGTTGCATACCGTGGAGCGCATGGCCAGCCAGGTGTTTATCCCGCTGACCGTGGGCGGTGGCGTACGCACCGTGCAAGACATCCGCAACCTGCTCAATGCCGGTGCAGACAAGGTCTCGATCAATACCGCGGCGGTGTTCAACCCGGAGTTTGTCGGCGAAGCGGCGCAGCACTTCGGTTCACAATGCATTGTGGTGGCCATCGACGCCAAGAAAGTCTCAGGGCCCGGTGAAACCCCGCGCTGGGAGATCTTCACCCATGGCGGGCGCAAGCCTACCGGCCTGGATGCGGTGGAGTGGGCGATGAAGATGGAAGGCCTGGGCGCCGGTGAGATCCTGCTGACCAGCATGGACCAGGACGGCATGAAAAACGGCTTCGACCTGGGGGTGACCCGCGCTATCAGCGATGCGCTGGGTATTCCGGTGATTGCGTCTGGTGGCGTGGGCAACCTGCAACACCTGGCCGACGGCGTTATCGAAGGCCACGCCAGCGCGGTGCTGGCGGCGAGTATTTTCCATTTTGGCGAATACACGGTTCCCGAGGCCAAGGCCTACATGGCTGCACGCGGCATCGTCGTACGCTAAACGCCACTGGACACCATGGCAGGCTCGCGGCACTCTTGGGCCTGCCATGGATTCCGGTAACCCTACATGCTCAAAGACCTGCTGCTTGCCCTCGCCAGTTCTTCCATTCTGTTGGCGGGCTCGGCCAACGCCGCCGAGCCTTCCGGCACCTCCCTGGTGCTGCTGACGGAAAACTTTCCGCCCTACAACATGGCGAAAAACGGCAAAAACTTCGCCAGGGACGAGAACATCGAAGGCATCGCCGTGGATATCGTGCGCGAGACCTTCAAGCAGGCCGGCATTTCCTACAACCTCACGCTGCGCTTCCCCTGGGAGCGGATCTATAAACTCGCCCTGGAAAAGCCAGGCTATGGTGTGTTCGTCATGGCGCGGCTGCCGGAGCGCGAAGCCCTGTTCAAATGGGTCGGCCCCATCGGCCCGGATGACTGGGTGCTACTGGCCAAGGCCGACAGCAAGATCCAACTGACTGACCTTGAGCAAGCCCGTAGCTACAAGATCGGTGCCTATAAAGGCGATGCCATTGCCCAGACCCTGGAAAAACGCGGTCTCAAGCCGACCATCGTGCTGCGTGACCAGGACAATGCGCAAAAGCTCATGGACGGGCAGATCGACCTCTGGGCCACTGGCGACCCTGCCGGGCGCTATCTGGCGCGCCAGGTGGGGGTTTCCGGGCTCAAGACGGTGCTGCGTTTCAACAGCGCGCAGTTGTATCTGGCGCTGAACACGGAGGTGCCGGATGAGGTCGTGGCCAAGTTGCAGGCTGCGCTTGATCAGCTACGCCAGGACGGCGTTGTGGACCAGATCATGGCGCGCTACCTATAGGTTTCAGCGGTAAACCCCATCCTTGCCGTGCCCAGCCATGGCCCGGTTGCTGCGCACACTGATCATCAGCTTGAGATCAATCCACTCGACGCCCTGGGCCTTGAGCTTGGGCAGCTCGCGCTCCAACACCGCCAGGGTCTGTGGGTAAGGGTGGCCGATCATCACCGCCGAACCCTGTTTGTGCGCCAGCTTTATCGCGGTCTGCAGCTGCGTGGTGATGGCTGCTTCGGTACGTTCATCATCGAGGAACACATCCCGTGAGACATGGGCCAGGTTGATTTTCTGTGCCTCGGCGGCGGCCACGGTCTTGGCGCTGGTGCGGCTGTCGACGAAGAACTTGTGCCGACGCTGCAACTCGCCCATCAACCACGCCATGGCGCCAGGCTCGGCGGTCATGCGGCTGCCCATATGGTTGTTGACCCCGGCGGTGTAGGGCACGGCCTTGAACGCCGCATCCAGGCGCTTGCCCAGTTCTTCGACAGGCAGCTCGGGGTGCCAGGCGAATGGGCCGGTGGCCGGATCCATAGGCATGTGCAGGATCACGATCTTGCCGGCGCGGTGGGCCTCGCGGGCGAATTCGGCGGCGTGGGGCGTGTCGGGCATGATCGCTGCTGTCACTGGGCCGGGCAGGGCCAGCACACGACGATCCCGGGGCAGGTTTTGCCCAAGGTCGTCGATGATCAGGGTCAGGTAGGCTTTGTGAGACTTATCGGCAGGGGTCGCTTGGGCGACCCCTGCCAGGCTGCACAGCACCGCGATGATCAGGGCAAAACGCATATCAACGATTGCGCGTAATGCTCAAGCCCTTGAGCAGGCTCAACGCCTGGGCCAGCTGGTAATCGTCGTCCTGCGGCATCGGCTTGGCTTTCGGGCCGCTGCCGGTCGGCTGGTCGGCGCCGCCGTTGCCATTGCCCAGGTGACCTTGCAGGTCGGCTTCCTTGAAGTACTCGTTGTCGCTCTCGTTGGTGATCTTGGCCCGGCGTACCTCGATATCCGGCACGATGCCCTGGGCCTGGATAGAACGACCATTAGGCGTGTAGTACAGCGCCGTGGTGATCTTCAGCGCGCGCTCGTTGTTCAGCGGCAGCACGGTTTGCACCGAGCCTTTGCCGAAGCTGGTGGTGCCCATCAGTACCCCGCGTTTCTGGTCTTGCAGGGCGCCGGCGACGATTTCCGAGGCCGAGGCGCTGCCGCCGTTGATCAGCACGGCCAGCGGCACGTTTTCGCTGAGGTCGTGGCCGGTGGCCGAGAAGTGCAGTTCGGAGTTGGCGATACGGCCCTTGGTGTAGACGATCAAGCCCTTGGTGATGAAGTGGTCGACCACTTCCACCGCCGATTGCAGCACGCCGCCGGGGTTGTTGCGCAGGTCCAGGACGATGCCGTTAAGCTTCTTGCCGTTGTCCTTGCGCAGCTTGGCCAGGGCCTTGGCCACTTCGTCGCCGGTCTTGACCTGGAATTGGGTGATGCGGATATAGCCGTAGCCCGACTCCAGCAACTGGCTCTTCACACTCTTGACCACGATGGTGGCGCGGGTCAGGGTCACGTCAAACGGGCTGCCGCCGTCGCGTACCAGGGTCAGGGTGATTTTCTGGCCGACCTTGCCGCGCATCTTGTCGACGGCTTCGGTCATGGTCTGGCCACGGGTCGGCTGGCCGTTGATCTTGACGATCAGGTCACCGGCCTGGATGCCGGCCTTGGACGCCGGGGTGTCGTCGATTGGCGACACCACCTTGATGATGCCGTCCTCGGCACCGACCTCAATGCCCAGGCCGCCGAATTCGCCGCTGGTGCTTTCCTGCAACTCGGCGAAATCTTCCGGGCCCAGGTAGGCAGAGTGCGGGTCGAGGTTGCTGAGCATGCCTTTGATGGCGTTTTCCAGCAGGGTCTTGTCGTCCACAGGTTCGACATAGGCTGCCTTGATCCGGTCCATGACCTCGGCGAAGGTGCGCAATTCGTCCAGGGGCAGCGGTGCCTTGGTGGTCGCGGCCGTGGCTGATGGCGCGGTCTGGTCGGCGAATGCCAAAGGCGCGCCGATCACCAGGGCGATCGTCAGGGCCAGCGAAGTGAGGCGGGACAAATGCAGCATGTCGAACGAACTCCTAATGTAGGTGCGGCCTATCCTTGGGCGCGACACCATTGTGCAGGGTCGCTCGGGCGGCCCTGCTGACGAATAGCGAAGTACAGCGCCGGGGTGTCCTGGCCACCACTGTTACCGACAGTGGAGATGGATTCACCGGCTTTTACAACATCACCTGCGGCCTTGAGCAACGTTTGATTGTGGCCGTAAAGGCTCAAATAGCCATTACCGTGGTCAAGAATCACCAATAAACCGGCGCCGCGCAGCCAATCGGCAAACACCACGCGCCCGCCGTGCACGGCATGCACCTGGCTGCCCGCAGAGGCGCTGATCATCACGCCGTCCCACTTGGTACGGGTGTCATCACCACGGGTTTCACCAAAGCGTGCCAGTAGTCGACCATTAACTGGCCATGGAAGTTTGCCGCGGGCAGTAGCAAAAGGCCCGCCAAACGACTCGCCGGCGCTGGAAACCAGGGGGCCAGGTGCTGCACGCGCCGGTTTACGCGGGGCGTCGCTGGCGAGCGCCTCGGCTTCACGCTGGCGCTTTTTTTCTGCTTCCTGCTGGGCGATCAGCGCTTTTTGCCGCGCCTGCTCCGCCTCGCGGGCCTGGCGCGCCAGGGTTTCCTCGATGGTTTTCAACACTTTGGCCAGATCGGCCTGGTCCTGTTGCCGCGCCTGCAACTTGGCATCACGGGCTTTTACGTCGCTGTTGAGCTTGGCCAGGGCCTGCTGACGCTCCTTGCGTACCTTGTCCAGTTCGTCGCGCTGGGTGTCCAGGCTGCTTTTTTGGGCCAGCAGTTGGCTTTGCTGGTCGGCGATTTCCTGCTCGACGTTGGCCAACTGGCGCAGGGTCTCGTTGAAACTCTTGAGCTGCTCCAGCCGCGCGGTGCTCAGGTAGTCGTAGTAGGTCAGGGTGCGGGCGAATTTTTCCGGATTCTGCTGGTTGAGCAGCAGCTTGAGGTATTCCTGGCGGCCGTTCTGGTAGGCAGCACGGGCCTGGATCGCGATCAGGCGTTGCTGTTCAACGCGCGCGCTCTGGAGTTTTTTTTTCTCACCGTCGAGTCGCTCCAGTTCCGACTCGCTCTTCTTTAGTTCTTTTTGCAGCTCCTGGACCTGCTTCTCCAGCTTGCCCATTTCGGTTTCCGTGCCGCGCAGGTCTTTCTGCACCCCGGATTTTTCTTCCTGGAGCTTGCCGAGCAGTTTCTTCAGCTCGGTAATGTCCTGACGCGTAGCGTCCAACTGTTGTTGGGTTTGCGCACGCTCGTCGGCCAGGGCCGGTTGGAGCACGCAGACAAGAGCAAGGGTAATCAAGGCGCGAAGCATAGAGGCGGGCGACACCAGGGAAAGGGACGGCCTAGTATGCCCGCCCCACGCTGCAAAAAAAACGCCCAATTCGGGCTGGCGGGCAAGTTAGGCGCTGAGTGGCGGGGGTGTGGCTAAAAGCCACCTTCAAAAACACCACTTACCCATGTGGGAGCGGGCTTGCCCGCGATTGCGTTGTGTCAGCCATAGAAATGTCGACTGATCCGCCGCTATCGCGGCATAGGTATCTACACAACTTTCTTTTGGATATGAGTACATATCCATTGCTGCGGTAACGGCCACTTAGGGTTCCGCCCTGACGGCGGCTCACTTTTGAAAAGCGCAAAAGTAAGCAAAACGCTCTTGCCCCACCACTCGGCACCTCGCCTAGGCTCGGTGTGCCCGTCATCCGACATTGATTTGGGGGGCCGCCGCGATGGGCCATCCATGGCCCAGCGCGGCTAAACCGGCGTCCTGCCGGTTTACCCCCCAAATCAATATCGGATGACGGCCAGCGTGGTTTAACGGGGCGCCTAAGATCAAAATCACAAGCAAAGCGAGGCGGCCTGACAGCCGACCTGATCCTTGAGGCGTGCGCGTACCCCTGTGGGAGCGGGCTTGTCGGGTCGCCGCATCGCCGCGATGACGGTGTATCAGTCGATAAATGTATTGGCTGACCGGCCGTTATCGCAGCAATGGATATGTACACAGACCGAGAAGAGAGTTGTGTAGATACCTATGGCTATCGCGGGCAAGCCCGCTCCCACATTGTTAATGGTGGGTTTGAGAGTCAGACCAGAATCGAGGTACCGGTCATCTCGGCAGGTTTCTCCAGGCCCATCAGCATGAGCATGGTTGGTGCCACGTCCGCCAGCACGCCGCCTTCGCGCACCTTGAAGTCGCGCTTGCCCACATAAATGAACGGCACCGGCTCGGTAGTGTGGGCGGTGTGGGCCTGGCCGGTGGATTCGTCGGACATCTGCTCGCAGTTGCCGTGGTCGGCAGTGATCAGTGCTTCGCCGCCGACCTTTTCCAGGGCCTCGACGATCCGGCCTACGCACAAGTCCAGGCATTCCACGGCCTTGACCGCCGCTTGCAGGTTACCGCTGTGGCCCACCATGTCGCCGTTGGCGTAGTTGACCACGATCACGTCATAACGCTGGTGTTCGATGGCGTCGACGATCTTGTCGGTCACCTCCGGCGCGCTCATTTCCGGTTGTAGGTCGTAGGTGGCGACTTTCGGCGATGGGATCAGGATGCGCTCTTCGCCCGGGAACGGTTCTTCACGCCCGCCGGAGAAGAAGAACGTGACGTGGGCGTATTTCTCGGTTTCGGCAATGCGCAGCTGGGTCTTGCCGTTTTTGGCCAGGTAATCGCCCAGCACGTTTTCCAGGCTGCCCGGGGCGAAAGCCGACGGGGCCGGGATGTTGGCGGCGTATTGGGTGAGCATCACGAACTCGACTTTCGGCTGGCGCGCGCGCGCGAAGTCTTTGAAATCGTCATCGACAAACACATGGCTCAGCTCGCGGGCACGGTCGGCGCGAAAGTTCATGAACACCACGGCGTCGCCATCTTCGACTTTCACCGGCTCGCCGAGGGTGGTGGCCTTGACGAACTCATCGCTCTCGCCACGGGCGTAGGCGGCTGCCAGGCCTTGCTGGGCGGTGGCCGCGTTGAATTCGGCGTTGCCGTCGACGATCAGGTTGTAGGCCTGGGACACGCGGTCCCAACGGTTGTCGCGGTCCATGGCGAAGTAGCGGCCGACCAGGCTGGCGATGCGGCCCTTGCCGAGGGCGGCGAAGGTGGCGTCCAGCAGCTCGATGGACGATTGCGCGCTTTTGGGCGGGGTATCGCGGCCATCGAGGAAGGCGTGCAGGTAGATCTTCTCGGCACCGCGCTGGTAGGCCAGTTCGGCCATGGCCACCAGGTGGTCCTGGTGGCTGTGCACGCCACCGTCCGACAACAGGCCCATCAAATGCACGGCCTTGCCGGCGGCGACGGCTTTATCCACCGCGGCGCAGAGGGTCGGGTTCTCGAAGAACTCGCCATCGCGGATGGCTTTGGTCACGCGGGTGAAGTCCTGATAGACCACTCGTCCGGCGCCCAGGTTCATATGGCCGACTTCAGAGTTGCCCATCTGGCCGTCCGGCAGGCCGACGTCCATGCCCGAACCGGAGATCAGGCCATTGGGGACACTGGCGCACAAGCGGTCCAGCACGGGCTTGTTCGCCGCGAATACGGCGTTGTCGTGGTGGTTTTCACTGTGACCGAAGCCATCGAGAATCATCAGGACCAAAGGTTTAGGCGTGGTAGTCATAGATCCTCTCGCGGCGGTATTAAAGGAAGGCGATTGAAAAGGGAGTGGCAGTTTAAAGCGAAGTTCCGATGCCGTCACCGCTTTACGGGGGTTGGCCCCCCATGGCGGCTGTGTATACTTACCGCCATTTTAACGCCCTGGAACCTCCTTGATGGTTGATCACCTGATTGCATTTGCTACCTCTCACTATCTGCTGGTCGGTGCCTTCGTCGTACTGCTGGCGCTGCTGATTGCTCATGAAGTGAGCCGTGGCGGCCGTAGCCTCAGCACCGCCGAGCTGACTGCGCTGGTCAACAAGGACCAGGCCGTTGTCGTCGATATCCGCCCAGTCAAGGACTTTGCCGCCGGTCATATCGTCGGCGCGCTGAATATTCCCCAGGATAAGCTGATTGCCCGCATCGCCGAGCTGGAAAAGCACAAGGCCAAGACCATTATCCTGGTCGACGCCCAGGGCCAGCATTCCGGTGGCCATGCCCGCGAAATGCTCAAGAGCGGTTTCACCGCCGCCAAGCTGTCGGGTGGTATCTCCAGCTGGCGCGCCGATAACCTGCCGTTGGTGAAGTGATATGAGCCAGGTTGTCATTTATTCCAGCGATTATTGCCCCTATTGCATGCGAGCCAAGCAGTTGCTCCAGAGCAAACAGGTTGCCTTCGATGAGATCAAGGTCGATGGCAAGCCGGCGGTGCGTGCCGAGATGACCCAGAAGGCTGGGCGTTCATCCGTTCCGCAGATCTGGATCGGTTCCAGGCACATCGGTGGATGCGACGACCTGTTCGCCCTGGAGCGCGCCGGTAAATTGGACGCGCTGCTTCACGTCTGACTCCAATACCCTAAAAGACCCCAAGATCAAGAAGGATCTGCGCGATGACTGACCAACCGAACACCGAAGCGGCAGCAGAAGAGGCTCAAGGCCCACAATTTTCCCTGCAGCGTATCTACGTGCGTGACCTGTCGTTTGAAGCGCCGAAAAGCCCGGCGATCTTCCGCCAGGAGTGGACCCCAAGCGTCGGCCTGGACCTGAACACCCGTCAGAAGCAGCTGGAAGGTGACTTCCACGAAGTCGTGCTGACCCTGTCGGTCACCGTCAAGAACGGCGAAGAAGTGGCCTTCATCGCTGAAGTGCAGCAGGCCGGTATCTTCCTGATCCAGGGCCTGGACGATGCGTCCATGAGCCACACCCTGGGCGCGTTCTGCCCGAACATCCTGTTCCCGTATGCCCGTGAGACCCTGGACAGCCTGGTCACCCGTGGCTCGTTCCCGGCCTTGATGCTGGCCCCGGTGAACTTCGATGCCCTGTATGCGCAAGAGCTGCAGCGCATGCAACAGGAAGGCGCACCGACGGTTCAGTAAGCGGCACGTCGATCCCATGTGGGAGCGGGCTTGTGTGGGAGCTGGCTTGCCTGCGATAGCATCACCTCTGTGTGACTGACACACCGAGGTGCCTGCATCGCGGGCAAGCCCGGCTCCTACACAAGCCCGCTCCCACATTTGGTTTTGGGGGGTTATTTGAACCCGAGCTGGCGCCAGCCCTCGTAGACCGCGACGGCCACGGTGTTGGACAGGTTCAGGCTGCGGCAGCCCTCACGCATCGGCAAACGCAGGCGCTGGCCGTCGGGCAGGGCGTCGAGTACGTCTGCCGGCAGGCCACGGCTCTCAGGGCCGAACAGAAAGGCGTCCCCCTCGGCAAAGCTGGCATCATGAAACGGCCGCGAGCCCTTGGTGGTGAACGCAAACAGGCGCGGCTGGCCCAGGCTCTCCAGGCAACTGGCGAGGTCGGCGTGGCGCTGCAGGGTGGCGTACTCGTGATAGTCCAGGCCCGCGCGGCGCAGGCGCTTGTCGTCCATCTCGAAGCCCAGCGGCTCGATCAAATGCAGGTGGCAGCCACTGTTGGCGCACAGCCTGATAACGTTGCCGGTATTCGGCGGAATTTCTGGTTGGAAAAGGATGACGTGAAACATGCACGGCTCCGAAGATAAAGATGCAGCGCATTCTACCCCTGAAGACGACCCCAGGCCGAAGCTATTGCCCAGGGTCCTGGGCTCGCTGGCGATTGTCGGCCTGATGGTGGGCTTGATGATCGGTCGCCTGACCACCCCGGACCCGACCGCCTTGCTGCAGGTCGAGCCCGCCACCGACGGCCTGGTGGTGTGGTTCAACCACGAGCCAAAGCTGCACGGCGAGCATATCGACGGCACCGTGGCGCTGCTGTTCGACGCCCAGGGCCCTGCGCAGGCGGGGCAATTGAAGGTCAATGACAAGGATGTGAACTGGCGCGTGCGCAAGACCGATGCCGGCTTGCTGCTGAACCTGGTGGCGGCGCGGCCGCTGCGCGGGGAGTGGTCGGGCCAGGCGGTCGATGACCGCTGGCGACTGGAGATCGATCTCCTGGAGCAATAAAAGAGGGAGTTCCCGGCCTGCCTGTACCAGGGCTCCCAAAACGGTTTGAAACTCGAATTAAAGAGGGGATTCTCGGCCTGCCTGTACCAAGGTCCCCGAAACTGGGTAGTACCAGGGTTATTGCAGGGGGCGTGCCAGAGTTGGGTGGTGGCCCAAAAATCTTATTCAGAAAGCGCAAAGCCCCGGATTACGGGGCTTTGGTGTTTTCGGGGTTCAGTGGGTATTTCATCCGGGCGTTGAATGTGTGCGCGATGCCGGTTCATGGTGCGTTGAAGCGGTGCACACGAAACAACTGTGGGAGCTGGCTTGCCTGCGATAGCGGTGTATCAGTGCCATATTTACTGGCTGACCCAGCGCCATCGCAGGCAAGCCAGCTCCCACACAAGCCCGCTCCCACAGGGGATCTTTACTGGCCTGGAGGGCTGTGTTCAGCCCTCTTCACCCTCGTCATCATCCCCACCATCGACCTTCATCCCCAACTCCTTGATCTTGCGGGTCAAGGTATTGCGGCCCCAGCCCAGCAGCACGGCGGCATCACGCCGCCGGCCAGCGGTGTGTTTGAGGGCGGTCTCGATCATGATCCGCTCAAAGGTCGGCACGGCGCTGTCCAAGAGGTTGGACTGGCCACGGGCCAGGGCCTGGTCGGCCCATTGGCGCAAGGCCTGTTCCCAGTTGGTCACCGGCGCCGAATCCTGCGGCAGGTTCAACAGCTCCGGCGGCAAGTCGCTGATATGCACTTCGCGCCCGGACGCCATCACCGTGATCCAGCGGCAGGTGTTCTCCAGCTGGCGCACGTTGCCCGGCCACGGCAGGTTCTTCAGGTATTCCTCGGTCTCGGTCTTCAGCAGCTTGGGTTCCACCGCCAGCTCCTGGGCGGCGCGGCTGAGGAAGTGGCGGGCCAGGGTCGGGATATCTTCGCGACGGTCCGACATGCGCGGGATATGGATACGGATCACATTCAGGCGGTGGAACAAGTCCTCGCGAAACTTGCCGGCGTGTACCAGGGTTTCCAGGTTCTGGTGGGTCGCGGCAATGATGCGTACATCGACCTTGACCGGCGTATGGCCGCCGACACGATAGAACTCACCGTCGGCCAGCACCCGCAACAGCCGGGTCTGGGTGTCGGCCGGCATGTCGCCGATTTCATCGAGAAACAGCGTGCCGCCATCGGCCTGTTCAAACCGGCCGCGGCGCAGGTTGGCCGCGCCGGTAAACGCGCCTTTCTCATGGCCGAACAGCTCGGATTCCATCAAGTCCTTGGGAATCGCCGCCATGTTCAACGCGATGAACGGCGAGGCGGCCCGTGGGCTGTGGCGGTGCAGGGCATGGGCCACCAGCTCTTTGCCGGTCCCGGACTCACCGTTGATCAGCACGGTGATGTTGGAGTGGCTCAGGCGCCCGATGGCGCGAAACACTTCCTGCATCGCCGGTGCTTCACCGATGATCTCCGGGGTGCGGGTCAGGGTCGGCGCCACGGCCTGGCCTTGCTGTTCCTGGGCGTGCTGGTTGGCGCGCTTGACCAGCGCTACCGCCTCATCGACGTCGAACGGCTTGGGCAGGTATTCAAAGGCGCCGCCCTGATAGGACGCGACAGCACTGTCCAGGTCCGAGTGCGCGGTCATGATGATCACCGGCAAGCGCGGGTGCTGCTCGCGGATCCGCGCCAGCAAATCCAGGCCACTGGCGCCGGGCATGCGGATATCGGAGATGATCACGTCGGGCTGCTGGCGCGCCAGGCGGCTCATCACCCCGTCGGCGCTGTCGAAGCTCTGGGTGGTCATGCCCTCCTGTTGCAAGGCTTTCTCCAGGACCCAGCGGATGGAACGGTCGTCATCGACGATCCACACAGTTTCACTACGGCTCATGTCGATGGGGCTCCTTGTTCCAGTGGCAGAAAGATCGAAAAAGTCGTGTGGCCGGGATGGCTGTCACATTCGATCAGGCCCTGGTGCTGGCTGATGATGTTCTGGGTAATGGCCAGGCCCAGCCCGGTACCGTCCGGGCGGCCACTGACCATCGGGAAGAAAATGGTTTCTTGCAGTTCGGCCGGGATGCCCGGGCCGTTGTCGATGATCTCGACCTTGGTCACCAGACGATGGCGCACATGGCCGATAGTGAACTGGCGCAAGGCGCGGGTGCGCAGGCTGATGCGGCCCAGGCGCAGCTCGTTCTGGCTGCTGATGGCCTGCATGGCGTTGCGCACGATATTGAGCACCGCCTGGATCATCTGCTCACGGTCGATCAACACGTCGGGAATACTCGGGTCATAGTCGCGCACCAGGGTGATGCAACCCTGGCTTTCGGCCTCCACCAACTGGCAGACACGCTCCAGCACCTCGTGCACGTTGGTCAGCGCCAGCGATGGCAGCTTGTTGGAGCCCAGCATGCGGTCCACCAGGTTGCGCAGGCGGTCGGCTTCTTCGATGATGACGTTGGTGTAGTCCTTGAGGTGCTCATCCGGCAGCTCGCGGGCCAGCAACTGCGCGGCGCCGCGAATCCCGCCCAACGGGTTCTTGATCTCATGGGCCAGGCCGCGCACCAGCATCTTGCTGGTTTCCTGCTTGGACAGCTGCGCCTCTTCCTTGGTGATGCGCAGCAGGCGGTCGCGGGGGTGCACCTCCAGCAACAGCAACGTGGTGCCGTGGCTCAGGATCGGGGTGACCGCGTAGTCGACAGTCAGCGTCTGGCCGGTAAGGGCGGTGAGCATTGCTTCGCGCTTGGTGAACGGGTGGGCCTGCTCCACGGCCTGGCGCAAGGAACTCAAGGCCTCGGCGGACTCGGTGAACAGCTCGCTGATAAATTGCCCATGGCTGCGCTGGCCGCTGATGGCCAGGAGCATTTCCGCCGCAGGGTTCATGTACTCAAGGCGCAGTTCGCCGTTGAGCAGGATGGTCGCGGTGGTCAGGTTGTCGAGTAGCAAGCGGTGCAGTGCGTCGCTGATGGTCATTAGGACCTCTTTTGGAGCAAGGCGCGGGCTTGAGGCTCACGCTGATACCAGGAAAATGCAAAAAACAAACCAAGGCTCCGAAAAGAAGCGTAAAAGCCCTGAAATGGGGGCTTTAGGCGCGAAATTATGGCGCTCTGCCAGCCTGCACGGGAGATTTCGACCCAAAATGGGTTGGTAACGGGGCGTTTGTGCAACCTATTGCACCAATATAGTGCGAATCCAGCACTTTGTTCAGCCTCCCTGCATTGGCAGCAGGCCGGCGGTTCAAACAGGGGGCTGGCCTGTGCCTGCGATAGGGCCCCGGCCATCCGTGAAGCGCGAAAAAAAAGGTTGACCTTCCTGACGTGTCAAGCCCGATAACCGCTGCGAAAGCTGTTTCATCTCAGCGAACCCAAGTCGAATCCAGCCCAGGAAGGCACACGATGAAGCTCACTCACATAACCCTGATCTCTGCGGCGATAGGTGTCGCGCTCACGCTGGCTGGCTGCAAGGAGACAGTGCCCTCCGCCGGGCCGCCACAACCCCCCAGTGTCCCGGTTGCACAGGTGATCGTTCGCCCGGTGACGCCATTTGTCGAGTTCACCGGTTCACTCACCGCCATCGAGCGGGTCGAACTACGTCCGCGCGTCGCCGGCTATATTCAGGACGTCAGCGTGCCGGAAGGGCGCCTGGTGGAGAAAGGCAGCCGGCTGTTTCTCATTGACCCGCGGGTATTCCAGGCGGCGGTGAATGTGGCCACGGCGCGCCTGCGGGAGGCTGAGGCCGCCTCATTGCTGGCCCAGGCGGAACATGTCCGGGCTGAACAGTTGTTCGTCAAAAAAGTCGTCGCCCGCGATCGCCTGGACACGGCGATTGCCTCGCGTAATGCAGGCAAGGCCCAAGTGGACGCCGCCAAGGCGGCGCTGGAGGCGGCGCAACTGGACCTGAGCTTCACCCGCGTCACCGCACCGATCAGTGGCCGTGTTGGGCATGCGCAAGTCACTGAGGGCAACTATGTCACCAGTGGCGTGACGCCCCTGACCACGATCGTCTCGGTCGACCCGCTGCATGTGTATTTCGATGTCGACGAACGCACCTACCTGAGCGCCCTTGCCCCCGGGCGAGCCAAGGCAACGGCCAAGGCCTCGCAGGCGCCGAAGGTCATGGTGGCGCTACTGAGCGACAAGACCTATTCACGCGCCAGCCGCCTCGACTTCCTGTCCAACACGGCCGATCGTGGGACAGGCACGGTGCGGGTCCGCGCGATTGTCGACAACCCGGATGGCCAACTGACGCCGGGGCTTTTTGCCAAGGTCAAGCTGGACACCGGCGCCGCGCAGAATCAGGTGCTGGTGTCCGATCAGTCAATTGGCACCGACCAGGGCAGCCGCTATGTACTGGTGGTCGGCGACGGCGACAAGACCCAATACCGGCCCGTGGAACTGGGGCCGATGGTCGATGGCTTGCGTGTCATCAAGCAAGGCCTGCAAGCCGGGGAGCGCATTGTCGTCAAGGGGCTGGTCCGCCCGGATATGCAGATCACGCCGAAGCTGGCCGAAATTGATGGCACGCCGATCGATCTGTCGCAAACCGTGGGAGTCACGCCATGACTTTTCCACGTTTCTTCATTGATCGCCCGATCTTTGCCATCGTCCTCTCGGTATTGATGATGATCGCGGGCGCAGTGGCCTTCTTCCACTTGCCACTGAGTGAATACCCGGCCGTGACGCCCCCCACGGTGCAAGTGACCGCCGCCTATCCGGGCGCCAACCCCAAGGTCATCGCGGAAACCGTCGCGGCGCCCCTTGAGCAGGCGATCACCGGGGTGGAGGGCATGCTGTACATGTCGTCGCAATCGGCAACCGATGGCCGGATGATCCTCACCGTCACCTTTGCCCAGGGGGTCAACGCCGACATGGCCCAGGTCCAGGTGCAGAACCGGGTCTCGCGGGTGCTGTCGCGGTTGCCCGAAGAGGTGCAGCGCCAGGGCGTGGTGACGCAGAAGACCTCGCCGGACATCTTGATGGTGGTTCATCTGCTGTCGCCCGACAAACGCTACGACCCCCTGTACATCTCGAACTATGCCTACCTCCAGGTTCGCGACGAACTGTCCCGTATCCAGGGGGTCAGCGATGTGCTGGTGTGGGGCGCCGGCGAGTACAGCATGCGCCTGTGGCTCGACCCGAACCTGATTGCCGCACGCGGGCTGACCGCTGGCGATGTGATTGCCGCCGTACGCGAACAGAACGTACAGGTGGCGGCCGGCTCGGTTGGCCAGGCGCCTGATTCCACTGCGGCATTCCAGATCACCGTGAACACCCTTGGGCGCTTGAGCGACGAAGAGCAGTTCGGTGACATCATCATCCGCACCGGTCAAAACGGCCAGGTGACACGCCTGCGCGATGTGGCACGCATCGAGATGGGCGGCGATGCCTACGCACTGCGCAGTTTGCTCGATGGCGAACCGGCGGTGGCACTGCAGATCATTCAGAGCCCGGGGGCGAATGCGCTGGATGTTTCCCAGGCGGTGCGCGAAACCATACAGCGGCTTGAAGGCAACTTCCCGGCAGGGCTCACCTCGCGCATTGCCTATGACCCGACGGTGTTTGTCCGCGCCTCGCTGGAGACGGTGGCGACCACGTTGCTGGAAGCGATCCTGCTGGTGGTCATCGTGGTCGTGGTGTTCCTGCGCAACTGGCGGGCTTCGCTGATCCCGTTGATGGCCGTGCCGGTATCACTGGTCGGTACTTTTGCCGTCATGCACCTGATGGGGTTTTCCCTCAACACCTTGTCATTGTTTGGCCTGGTACTGTCCATCGGTATCGTCGTCGACGATGCGATCGTGGTGGTCGAGAACGTCGAGCGCCATATCGAAAATGGCGAGCCTCCCACCCAGGCCGCCAGGCGTGCCATGGATGAGGTGACCGGGCCGATCGTTGCGATTACCTCAGTGCTCGCGGCGGTGTTTATCCCGACCGCGTTCCTGAGTGGCTTGCAGGGCGAGTTTTATCGCCAGTTCGCGCTGACCATCGCCATTTCGACCATTCTCTCGGCGGTCAACTCGCTGACCCTGAGCCCGGCACTCGCCGGCATGCTGTTGCGTCCACGTCAGGCTCAGGTCGCCCGCGACCCGCATAGCCTTGCAGGGCGCGCGGTGCGTGTGTTGCAAGTACTGGGGCGGCCCTTCCAGGGTGTTCCGGGGGCTTATGGCGACATCGTGCGCAAGGTCGTGCGGGTCCGTGGGGTGGCACTGCTGGCGTACGTGGGGCTGCTGGGGCTGACGTTCTTCGGTTTCCAGGCGGTTCCGCCGGGCTTTGTGCCGATGCAGGACAAGTATTATCTGGTCGGCATCGCCCAGTTGCCGAACGGGGCATCGCTGGATCGCACCGAGGACGTGGTCAAGCAAATGTCCAGGATCGCGCTGGCGGAACCTGGCGTTGAAAGCGTCGTTGCCTTCCCCGGGCTGTCGATCAATGGCTTTGTCAACGTGCCGAACGCGGCGGTCATTTTCGTCATGCTCGACCCGTTCAAGGACCGTGCGACGCCTGACCTCGGGGCGACCGCCATTGCCGGGCGCCTGCAGGCGCAATTTGCCACAATCCCCGACGGCTTTCTCGGCGTGTTCCCGCCACCGCCGGTGCCTGGCCTGGGGGCTACCGGTGGTTTCAAAATGCAGGTCGAAGACCGTGGTGGCGCCGGGCTTGAAGCCCTGGTCCAGCAGACCCAGATCCTGATGATGAAAGCCACCGAGACCGGCCAGCTGGCGGGGCTGATGACCAGCTTCGACATCAATGCGCCGCAGCTCGATGTGGTCATTGACCGGACCCAGGCCAAAAGCCAGGGGGTGAAGCTGGCGGATGTGTTCGAGTCGCTGCAGGTCTACCTGGGCTCGCTCTACATCAACGACTTCAACCGCTTTGGCCGCACCTACAAGGTGACCGCACAAGCCGATGCCGACCATCGCATGCAGGCCGAGGCCATCGGCCGCTTGCAGGTTCGCAACGAGGCGGGGGCGATGTTGCCGCTGTCTTCGTTTGTCACGGTTTCGCCGAGTTCCGGCCCGGACCGGGTGATCCGCTACAACGGCTACCCCTCGGCCGACATCACCGGCGGCGCGATGCCCGGCGTCAGTTCGGGGCAAGCGGTTGCGGTCATGGAGCGTCTGGCCAAGGAGGTGCTGCCAGAAGGGATGAGCGTTGAATGGACCGACCTGACCTACCAGCAAAAACTGGCCGGTGATAGCGCGCTGTTTATTTTCCCGCTGTGTGTGCTGCTCGCCTACCTGATCCTCGCGGCGCAGTACAACAGCTGGCTGCTGCCGCTGGCGGTGCTGCTGATCGTGCCGATGTGTCTGTTGAGCGCAATCATCGGTGTGTGGCTGGTGGATGGCGACAACAACGTCTTCGTCCAGATTGGCCTGGTTGTGCTGGTCGGCCTGGCGGCGAAGAACGCCATTCTTATTGTCGAGTTTGCCCGAACGCTGGAAGCCCAGGGATCCAGCACGCTGGAAGCGGTGGTCGAGGCCTGCCGGTTGCGGTTGCGGCCAATCCTGATGACCTCGCTGGCCTTTATCGCCGGGGTCGTGCCGCTGGTGCTGGCCAGCGGCGCCGGGGCCGAAATGCGCCAGGCCATGGGCGTCGCGGTGTTTGCCGGGATGCTCGGGGTGACCGTGTTCGGCTTGCTCCTGACACCGGTTTTCTATGTGGTGATCCGCGGCCTGACGGTTCGTTTCGAGCAGTACAGAGCCAAATCGCAGCCGCGCCTGGAGGAGAGTACGTCATGAGAAGCCCCTTTCAGAACCTGCTGATGCCGCTCGGCGCGGCCTTGCTGCTGGGCGGTTGCGCGGCGGTAGGGCCCGACTATTCTGCGCCTTCGGCGACGGCGCACTATCCCGTCAGTTTCGGCGAGACCTCCGCGGGGCTCGGCCCGGGGAATGTGGAGGTGCAGTGGTGGCGCGCCTTTGATGAGCCGGCGCTGGTGACCTTGATTCAGCGCGCACTCGCCGCCAACCATGACATTGCCATCGCCGCCATGCGCCTCGAAGAAGCCAAGGCCATTTTGCGCGAGAACCGCCAGAGCTTCCTGCCGAGCGGCGGGCCAGCCATGGGTTATGAGAGCTTCAAGCGGAGCGACGCTGAAACCCCCGCTGGGCAGGATCGGCATATCGAAACCTATCGCGCGTCAGTCGATGCCGCGTGGGAAATCGACCTGTTTGGCCGTGTGCGGCGCTCCGTGGAAGCGGCGCAGGCACAAGCGGGGTCGCGCGAGGCGTTGCTGCGTGAAGTGCAGGCCAGTGTCGCGGCGGCGGTGGCACAGACCTGGTTCGAGCTGCGCGGTCTTGAAGTCGAGCTGGCAGTGGTTGACGACATCAGTCAAAACCAGCGCGAAAGCCTGCATATGGTCGAGCGCCTTGTCAGCGCAGGCTCCGCCCACGAGTTCAACCGGCTGCGTGCCGAGGCGTTATTGCGCAATGTCGAGGCCACCGCGCCGGACCTGGAGCGCCGCCGTGCCGCCGCCAACAACGCCTTGGCGGTACTGCTCGGCGAGTCGCCGCAGACATTCCGCTTGCCGGCTGCCCCGCCAGAGGCGCAAACCCTGGTCATTCACACCATCGGGGTCGGGGACCCCGCCGGGCTCCTTTCGCGACGCGCCGATATTGCCGCAGCCGAACGCAACCTTGCGGCAGCGACGGCCCAGATCGGCGTGGAGACCGCCGGTCTGTATCCCGAGGTTCATGTACGCGGTTCGCTCGGGCTGGTGGCCGGCAGCCTCGATGGGTTGAACGACTCTGGAGCGCCCTCGAACTTCATTGGCCCGGTGATTCGCTGGTCGCTGCTCGATCGCGGGCGGGTGCGCGCGCGGATTGCCGCCAGCGAGGCCCGCAGCCAGCAAGCGTTGCTGCTCTACGACCAGACGCTATTGCGCGCCCTGCAAGAAACCGACGATGCCTTCAAAGGCTATGGCGCGGCGGGCAAAATCCTGGAGCTGCGGCTGCTTGAGTCAGCGGCAAATCGCGAGGCCGCGCGTCTTGCGCGGGAGCGTTTTTCGGAAGGCGAGGGCTTTTACCTGGATGTGCTGGAGGCCGAACGGTCCGACTTCACCAGCCGGCGTGCGCTGGTGGTCGCCCGCACCAATCAGCGCCTGGCGGTTGTCAGCATCTACAAGGCACTGGGGGGCGGCTGGGAGGTTTGTGCGCGTGGGGATCAGGACTGTAGCGGCGCGGGTGGCGGTGAAAACCTGTCTTTTGTGGAAAAAATCAGCACCAGGCCTTGACCTTCCCCTCTTGGGAAGCTTCAAGCTTTTCGTCAATAGCACATTAGAGGGGTAATCCAATGGCTTCTGTTGCGGTTCAACCAGGTTCCAAATCACCCATGGCCTCCAGTCGCCTGAGTCTGCCGGTCGAGGGCATGACCTGCGCCTCCTGCGTCGGTCGGGTCGAGCGTGCCTTGAAAGCAGTGCCCGGCATCGACTCCGCTGCGGTCAACCTTGCCACCGAGCGCGCCGATATCACCTTCAGCGGCCAGGCGGATCCGCAGGCGGCGGTCAGTGCCATTGAGCGCGCGGGGTATGCGGTTCGCGAGGAGACCCTTGAACTGGCAATCGAGGGCATGACCTGCGCCTCGTGCGTTGGCCGTGTCGAGAAGGCGCTGAAAAAAGTTGCGGGGGTGCTCGAAGCCAACGTCAACCTGGCCACCGAGCGCGCTCGCGTGCGCTACCTGGCTGGAATGGTCGCGGCCGCCGACCTGGAAGCGGCGGTCAAACAGGCTGGCTACAGCGCTCGCCGTTTGTCTTCTGAAACACCGGGGGCAGACGATCCAGACAGTGACCGCCGTGAGCGCGAAGCCCGTGGATTGCGCTGGTCCTTGCTGATTGCGGCGCTCCTCACCTTGCCGGTGTTCATCCTGGAGATGGGCTCGCACCTGATCCCCGGGATGCACCATTGGGTGATGGAAAACATCGGCCAGCAGACCAACTGGTACATCCAGTTTGGGCTCGCCACCCTGGTTCTGTTCGGCCCGGGGCTGCGTTTCTTCCACAAGGGCGTGCCCGCGTTGTTGCGTGGCGCTCCCGACATGAACTCGCTGGTCTCGGTCGGCACGGCGGCCGCCTATGGCTATTCGGTGGTCGCCACCTTCGTTCCCAAAGTGCTGCCGCCAGGCACCGCCAACGTGTATTTCGAGGCGGCGGTGGTCATCGTGACCCTGATCCTGCTGGGGCGTACCCTGGAGGCCCGGGCCAAGGGCAAGACCTCGCAAGCCATCAAGCGTCTGGTCGGGCTGCAAGCCAAGACTGCGCGTGTCGAACGCGATGGCAAGACCCTCGAAGTTGCCCTCGATGAGGTCACCACTGGCGATATCGTCTTTGTGCGTCCGGGCGAGAAGGTGCCGGTCGATGGCGAAGTCATCGAGGGCTCTTCCTACGTTGACGAGAGCATGATCAGTGGCGAACCGGTGCCCGTGTCCAAAGGGGTCGGCAGCGAAGTGGTCGGCGGTACGATCAACAAGACCGGCGCATTCAGCTTCCGCGTCACCAAGATCGGCGCCAATACCGTGTTGGCCCAGATCATCCGCCTGGTGGAGGAGGCACAAGGCTCCAAGCTGCCGATCCAGGCACTGGTCGACAAGGTGACCATGTGGTTCGTGCCGGCGGTGATGGTCGCGGCCACGCTGACCTTTCTGGCCTGGCTGGTATTCGGCCCGGAGCCGGCGCTGACTTTTGCCCTGGTCAACGCCGTGGCGGTGCTGATTATTGCTTGCCCCTGCGCCATGGGCCTGGCCACACCGACCTCGATTATGGTCGGTACCGGACGGGCCGCCGAGCTCGGCGTGCTGTTTCGCAAGGGCGAAGCCTTGCAAGCGCTGCGCGATGTGACCGTGGTTGCGGTCGACAAGACCGGCACCCTGACCAAAGGCCGCCCGGAACTGACCGACCTGATCACCGCCGAGGGCTTTGAATACGACGAAGTGCTGGCCCTGGTGGCCGCGGTCGAGACCCGCTCCGAACATCCGATTGCCGAAGCTATTGTGGCGGCGGCAGAGCAGCGCGAGCTCAAGGTCGCTCCGGTTGAGCGCTTCGACGCCACACCCGGCTTCGGTGTCTCTGCCACTGTGACGGGCCGTACCGTCGCGGTTGGCGCGGATCGCTTCATGACCCAGCTCGGTCTTGATGTGTCGAGTTTCCTGCCCACGGCCAAGCGCCTCGGTGAGCAGGGCAAGAGTCCGCTCTATGCGGCGATCGACGGCCGGCTGGCCGCGGTGATTGCGGTCGCCGACCCGATCAAGGAGTCGACGCCCGAAGCCATCAAGGCGCTGCACGCGCTGGGACTCAAGGTTGCGATGATTACCGGCGACAACGCGGCCACCGCCGCCGCGATTGCCAAACAGCTGGGCATCGATGAAGTGGCTGCTGAAGTCCTGCCCGACGGCAAGGTGGCGGCCCTGAAGAAATTCCGCAGTGAGGGCGCCCGGGTCGCGTTCGTCGGTGACGGCATCAACGACGCCCCGGCCCTGGCCGAAGCCGACGTTGGGCTGGCCATCGGTACGGGGACTGATGTGGCAATTGAAGCGGCCGACGTGGTGCTGATGTCGGGCGACCTGCGCGGCGTGCCGAATGCCATCGCCCTGAGCCAAGCGACCATTCGTAATATCAAGCAGAACCTGTTCTGGGCCTTTGCCTACAACGCGTTGTTGATCCCGGTCGCGGCCGGGGTGCTGTACCCGGTGAACGGCAGCTTGCTGTCGCCGATTTTCGCCGCAGCGGCGATGGCGCTTTCCAGTGTCTTCGTGCTTGGCAACGCATTGCGCCTCAAGCGCCTGCAGGTTCCGCTGTCGGTTGACTCGCGCCCTGAGGCCGCCGTCAGCAGCCCTGTGGCCGTACCGGCGAATTAATCCTTGATCATTGACCCCGGCCTGCGGGCCGGTTGATCCCGCCCCCCTGAGAAGAGCGTCCTGATGAAACAGATCGAAATACGCCAGGCCGCACGGACCATCGCTGTGCCAGAAGGCATGACGATACTGCAAGCGGCCCTCGCCAACAGTATCGCTTACCCCCATGGCTGCCGGTCCGGGCGCTGTGGCTCATGCAAGTCACGGCTGATCAGTGGCGAAGTGGAGCTGCTGAAACACAGCGGCTTCGCGCTCTCGGACGAGGAGAAAAGCCAGGGGCTGATCCTTGCCTGCTGCGCCCTCCCGCGCACCGATGCGATCCTGGCCTGGGTGGGTGGCGACGAACAGCTCCCGGCCCACCCCCGTCGCCAGCTCGATTGCCGGGTTAAAGCCATCGACAATGCGACCCACGATATCAAGCGGCTCCAGCTCGATATCGGTGAGGCCGAGCCGCTGGTATTTACTGCCGGCCAATATGCGCGGCTGACGTTTCCGGGTGCACCTGCTCGCGATTACTCGATGGCGAACGGGCCTGGTGAGCGAGTGCTGGAGTTTCACATTCGACGGGTGCCGGACGGTGCCACCACCGAGCACGTTCATCAACGCTTGAAACCCGGCGACCCGGTCGTGCTCGAAGGGCCGTTCGGTTCTGCCTGTCTGCGCGAGCAGCACGCCGGGCCGATCTTGTGTATCGCCGGTGGCTCGGGCCTTGCGCCTATCAAGGCGATCGTCGAGACGGCCGTTGCCCAGGGAATGAAGCAACCGATCCACGTTTATTTTGGGGCGCGCAGCGAGCGTGACCTCTATCTGGTCGAGCATTTCCAGGGGCTGACGCAACGCTACGCAAACCTGAGGTTTATTCCTGTGCTCTCGCAGGCCTCGGTCACGGGGCACTGGCGTACCGGTTACGTCACCGATGCGATTGCCCACGACCTAACATATCTCGATGGCTGGAAAGCCTATGTGGCAGGGCCGCCCTTGATGGTCGAGGCGGCTATGCAGATCACCCGGGCCCGCGAGCTGCGTGCCGAGGACCTGCATGCCGATGTGTTCTTTACGCCGACAGAAAAACTTGAGGAGACATGAGGTGAACAAGTTAGTTGCTGCTTTGATAGTTGCCAATATTGCACTGGGTTCCACGGCAGTCATGGCAACAGGAGGCAACCCGTATAACAATGGTCATTATGAATTGATGAATAAAGACACTACGCCAATGCTGGTCTGGCGTAATGGGAAGTTGGTCAAGAACCCTGAATACGCAATCGAGCGTAGCAACGCCCAGGAGTCGCGTCAGAACGTCCCCCCTACCAGTGACGGCTCCAAGCAAGATGAATAAAAGAGTGGTTTTTTTTCATTTGAAAGTATTTGACCTTGCCACACAGGGAAGGACTATATTTTTAACGTCGTTAATAATCAGGAGGTCCAGATGTATAGTTTCAATGTTCCCAACATGACATGCGGCGGCTGCGCCAGGGCAGTCACCAGTGCCCTGAAAAGTGTTGATCCAGATGCCCAGATAAAAACCGACCCGCCCACCCGCGAAGTCCAGATCGAAAGCTCGCGGGACAGGAGCGTTTTTGTGCAAGTGCTCAGCGAGGCCGGCTATCCCGAAAAACCGTAACCCCCAACATTAACGCCACTGCAAGCGCGTCCGGGCCCGGATCCACCGCATGTGTGCGTGTTTTTCCTGATTGCGGCTGAGCGCGAAAAAAATTGTATTAATTGCTTGACCTTTCCACCGTGGGAAGCTTTAGGCTCATCCTAACAACAATAAGAGGATAGTCCGATGCGTTCCGTTACTTTACAAAATCGCTGTAACTCCGCCCCCTATTCCGCTGTTCTGTTTATCCACTCGGATCGACCGAATAAAGGTGTATCTGCGTCCCCTATATTGAACTTACGCCACACTTATTAGTGTGCACTAACGTTCATATAACCACGGTTCAACTCACTGCTTCGCTCGCCAGAGTGGCGTTCGCGTAGGCAGGCATCATGCTCATGATCAGGGATATAGCCGTAGCCTTGAATATGAAGTCATGGTGAAAGGGAATGTGTGTGTCGCTAATGGAGCTCTACATGGATAAGTTAAGCGAAAATCGCAATACCGTTGTCTCAGAAAATACCTTGGGCAAAATGCACACCGCTGTGCCGGATGTGCCGGCGCTGTTGGCCGAAGCCTTGAAGCCAGGCGCCAGCTACTCGCGGGTTGCACAGGCACTTGAAGCCCTTCTTGAACTGACTGCCAATGGATTGGCCGGAGACGCAACTGCCTACGCGCAATACCAGGCATTGCTGCTCGAACTGCACGTTCCGGGTGAGGCTAGCACCGAGCCAACCCGTCGCTGGATGGCGAGCCAGGTGTACCTGATCGAAGACGAATTTGCCCCCCCGTTACCCGACTTTGAAGTGGTCTCGGTGGACGAATTCCGTAAAAAGATCGATGCCGAAATCGAAGCACGCAGCCGTGTGAACCACCCGATGTCGGTTCACCTGTTCCAGGGCACGCCGCCGCATGAAGACGTGCGCTTCTTCCTTGAGCACCACTGGACCCGTTCCTACAACTTCTACAGCCTCCTGGCCGAGCTCGCGTTCCGCTTTGAAGCGATTGAAGATGCCTCTGTGTTCTACCGCAACCTGTATGGCGAAGCGGGTGCAGAAACCCCGGATCGTTCGCATCCGGCATTGCTCTCCCATCTTATGACGCATTTCAACATTCCTCTGCGCATCGATTTTCCTGCGCTGCACCCCTTGGAAAAGGCTTACCTCAACAACCGCATTCGTTGTGTGCGCCACACCGACGTGGCCTGGGGCCTGGCCTTGCTCTACGCGGTCGAGTCGGTCAGTTGCGTCAACCATCGACGTATCTACGAGATGTTGCAGCGCCTGGGTGTTCCAGAAGAGCCCAGCGAGTTTCATCGCCTTCACGGTACTCAGGATGAGATCGATACCGAAGAGATGTGGGCACTGATTGCCAAGTTCGCGCCGAGCCCCGCGTTCCAGCACTCGTTCATGCAGGCACTGGCACGCCACTTTGAAATCAACAAGGCGTACTTCGACATGCTGTGGCAACAAATGCAGGCGCAATCGAGCCACAAAGCCTGAGCCAATGCGGTGCACGTAGAACGAGATAAGGAGCACACAGGATGAATTTTTCTTTGCAGCAACTTCAGCAACTTGATACCCGCGAAGCACGTATTGTCGTCGACGCGCTCGGCCCCGATGCAACGCCTGGCCAAATCGAAACCGCGGCCAGCATGCTTACCGTTTTGACCGAGACCGCCCTTAAGGGCAATGCTTCGGCCCAGGCCGAGTATCAGCAACTGCTTTATATCCTCTCGCTGAGCGATGACGTGGCAACCGCGCTGACCCGGCGCTGGCTGGCCAATGCGGTCTACCGCGTAGAAGAGCGCTTCATGCCTTCTACCGATCTGACGTCGCCGCTGTCCGAAGAGGCGTTCGAGCAACGGCTCAAGCAAGAGATTGCCGCGCAATCGCGGGAAAACCACCCAATGTCCCAGTATGTGTTCGCAGGCTCTGCCTCCCGCGCACAACTGCAGGTCTTCTTGCGCCACCAGTGGTTTCGCACATTCCGCCTGTACCGGGATGCGGCAGACCTGCTGGTGAACCTGACCGATGTCGACGAGGCGGCAGCGCTCGCCCGCTACCTGTACGGAGAGTTGGGCGAAGAAGACGAGCGGGCGTCACACCCGCGCTTGCTGGCCAGGCTGCTCAACGCCATTGGCCTGGAGGCTGACTTCGAGGCGATCTCGACGATGCCCGAAGAAATCGCCTACCTCAATAACCGCGCCCGCAGCTTCCGTAATCCAGATGCTGGCTGGGGCCTGGCGGTGTTCTACATCACTGAGCTGGTCGTCCCCGGCAACCACGAGAAGCTCTATCACGCGCTGCTCCAGGCCGGGCTCAGTGAAGAGGCGGCTGAGTACTACAAGATTCACATCAGCCTCGTCCCGCCTCGCGCCAAGCGTGAATGGCAACTGATCGCGCGACGCATCCCCGACGTGGCGTTCCAGAATGCCTTCCTGACCTCATTGTCGCAGCACTTCCGTGTGGAACGGGCGTATTACGACGCGGTCTGGAAGCAACTGCAAAGCCTTCAGTGACCGTCCCCGGGACCTAGCGAGCAAGCAGACATGCCGAGTCACATAACAGAATCCCGTATCCACGGGGGCGCTTACTCGTCCCCGGAATTTGCCGCGATCTTCTCTGATAGCAATCAGGTGCAGACGTGGCTTGATGTCGAGCAAGCCTTGGCGGCAACCCAGGCCGAGATGGGCATCATTCCCCATGAGGCCGCGCGGGAGATCGCCCGCGTGGCCAAGGTGGAACTGTTCGATCTGCAGGCCCTGGGCCAGGAAAGCATGGAGACAGGACATATCCTGGTGCCTACCATCCGGGCACTGGCCAAGGCCTGTAGCGCCCACTGGGGGGAATACGTGCACTACGGCGTGACCACCCAGGACATCCTTGATACAGGGCTCATCCTGCAGATCAAGGACGCCTGGGGTCACACCCTGAGCCGGCTGCATTCGATCCGTGAGCATTTGCGCGTCCTGGCGTTGCGTTACCAGCACACGCCGATGGTTGCGCGAACCCATGGCCAGCAGGCGCTGCCCACGACGTTCGGCTACAAGGTGGCGGTCTGGCTCGATGAAATCGACCGTCATCTGGAGCGTTTTGACGAGGCCCAGGCGCGGGTACTGGTGGGCAACCTGACCGGGGCGGTGGGCACCATGGCCGCGTTCGGTGCGCAGGGTTTTGAGATTCAGCGGCGCACGCTGGCCAGGCTCGGGTTGGCGGCACCGCTGACCAGTTGGCACAGCGCACGAGACCGGGTGCTGGAGGCTGCATGGCTCCTGGTCCAGACCTCGATGACCCTGGGCAGGGTGGCGAATGAAATCTATCACCTGCAACGCACCGAGATAGACGAAGTGCGCGAGCACAGCCGAGCGGGGCAGGTTGGCAGCAGCACCATGCCGCACAAACAAAACCCGTCGACGGTCGATCTGATCAGCGCTCTGTCGCGGCTGGTCCGGGCGCAGATGGTGGCGCTGACCGACGCCGCGTTTCAGTTGCACGAACGGGATGGTACGACCTGGCGCATCGAGTGGGCGGCGTTGCCCGAACTGTTCATTTATGCCGGTGCCCTGCTCACCCGCATGGATGGCGTGCTGGCGGCAGGGCTCGATGTCCGGGAGGAGCGCATGCGTTCCAACCTTGACCTGCTGGGCGGCCTGATTCTGTCGGAGCGGGTGATGCTCGCCCTGGCGGCGCAGTTTGGCAAACAGACGGCCCATGAGCTGGTGCATGAGGTGTCCCTGGATTCACGGCGAAGCGGGATTTCGTTTCGTGACGCCTTGCTCAAGCACAAACGTTTGCAGGGCTGTTTCACCCCGCAGGCGCTCGAAGATCTGCTCAACCCCGCCACCTATACCGGGCTGGCGGCGGACATGGTCGAGCAGGTCGCTCGCAAGCCGCTGTCCACCCCTTTACATGGAGCTGGTGAAGGGGCGATCTCAACTCAAGGAACTCTCAGTCAGTCTCAGTACGTGATGGAGGATATGTGATGGATTCACAAACGCTGGAAATGGTCGGGCGTTCGTCGTGCACCGTACATTCGGACAACCTCGGCACCGATCAGGCCGAATCGGCGTGCCGGCACGAGCATAGCCACATTCTCGATTCGCAAACCCATGGAGGAGGGTATGCCGGCCCCGTCAGCCGGAGAATTTTCTGCAGCCACTGCCGCCTGCAGCGCTGGCTCGACGTGGAGGCCGCGCTGGCGATGGCGCAGGCGGATGTCGGCATCATCCCGCAACAGGCCGCGCTCGAAATTGAGAAGGCGGCACGGCTCTCGACCGTCAACTTGCTCCAGATCGCCGAGGGCGTGGCCAGTACGGGCCACTCGCTGATGCCGCTGCTCAGTGCCTTGCAGCAAAACTGTAGCCCGAGTGCCCGTGAATACGTGCACTTCGGCGCCACCACCCAGGACATCCAGGACACCGCCCAGTCCCTGGAAATGCGTGATGTGCTGGACGCCATGGAGGGTTCGCTCGAAGGGCTGTTGCTCAAGCTGACCACGTTGGCGAACGAGCAGCGCAATGCCCTTATGGTCGCCAGAACCCACTCGATTCCGGCCTTGCCCACTACGTTCGGGCTGAAAGTGGCGGGCTGGATCGACGAACTCATGCGCCATCGCGAGCGCCTGGGGGAAGCCCGCAAGCGGGTTCTGGTGGTGCAGCTGTTTGGTGGCGTCGGCACGATGGCGGCGTTTGGCACTGAGGCCATGCCCATGCTTGAGCGCTTTGCGCAGCGGCTGTCGTTGGATGCACCCCTGGCCGGTTGGCATGTGTCCCGTGACCGCGTGGCGGAATTCGTCAGCACCCTGGCGATGGTCACCGCGTCGCTGGCGCGGATTGCGGATGAGATCCGCACCCTGAACCGCTGGGAGATCGGCGAGCTTGAGGTGGGCTGGAGCGCGCAGCAGATCGGCAGCAGTACCATGCCGCACAAGCGCAACCCTGAAGGCTGCGAACAGGTGGTCGTGCTCGCGCGTTTGGCCAAGGTCCAGGTCATGCTCGCTCTGGATGCAATGATTTTGGAGCACGAGCGCGACTATCGCGGCACGCGCCTTGAGTGGTGCGCGGTTGCGGATGTCTCCCACTATGCGCTGATGGCGATCTCGCTGCTGACCGACACGATCATTGGCCTGACCGTCAACGACAAAACCATGGAACGCACGGCAAACGCCTTCAGCGAGGCCATTTGCACCGAGGCATTCGTGTTTGAAATGGCGAAAAAACTGGGCAAGAGCAGCGCCTACGCAATCATCTTTGAGATCACCCAGGCGAGCCAGCGCAACCGGGTGTCGATGCGTGAGGCCATTGAGTCCGATCCGCGGGTCAGTGCGGTCATGGGGGAGGAAACCCTGGCAAAGCTGTTTGAGCCTAGAAGTCATCTGGGCATGGCTGAAAAAATCGTCGACAACGTGCTGGGCAAGGCTGCCGGGCATTACTGAGTCACCCACCGCTTATGCGGGCGCAGAAATAATCCAGGAGAGAGAAATGTCAAAGGCTATGGAAGTGGATAACGCGAAGGTCGAGCAGTTTTCTGCGAGAATCATGGAAGATTATGGCAACACCCTGCGTGGGGCCATGCTCTACATCGGCGATCAGTTGGGCTTGTTCAAGACCCTTGCGGACAGTGAGTGGGTGACCTTGGAGGAGCTGGCGCAAAAGAGCGGCTACAACGCGCGTTACCTGCGTGAGTGGCTGGGCAGCATGGCGACCGGCAACTACGTCACCTACGATCCGCAAACCAGGCGCTACCGCATGCCGCCCGAATTTGCGCCCGTGCTGGCGGACGAAGAGTCACCGTATTTCGCCGGTGGCATCATCCAACTGAGCGTTCCTTTTGTGAGCATGGCGCCGAAAGTTATCGAGGCCTTCCGCAATGGGGGTGGCTGCGCAGAAGAAGCGTTCCCGCTTGAGACCTGGGAGGGGATGGAGCGCATGACCATGCCCTGGTACAAGCACTACCTTGTCCAACACTGGATCCCGTCGCTGGACGGCGTCGAAGAAAAGCTGCGCACCGGTGGCAGCGTGCTTGATTTTGGCTGCGGCAGCGGCCTGGCCGCGATCACCATGGCCAAGGCGTATCCTGAGGCTCAGGTCTATGGCTGTGACTTCCATGGGCCGTCCATCGAACGTGCGCGGGCCAACGCCAAGGCTGCCGGGGTGGCTGACCGGGTGCATTTTGAAGTCAGTGATTCCGATGCGTTGGTCGGTAAGAAATTCGACTTCGTCACCACCTTTGTGGTGATCCACGATGCCACCGATCCACAGCAAATGATCAAGGACCTGCGCGAATCGACCGCTGATGACGGCACCTTCCTTATGGTCGAGCTCAACCTCTCCGATGAGCTGCATGAAAACATGAACCTGTTCGGTCGGGTGATGTACCCGCAGAGCACGCTTTACTGCATGACCTGCTCGCTGTCCCATGGCGGTGAAGGGCTGGGTGCCTTCATGGGCGAGGACCGTGCGCGGCAGATGGCCGAGAAGGCGGGGTTCAGCCGATTCCGCAAAGTCCCCTCGGCCCGACCTGCGCTGCCCGCGTTGTTCGAGCTCAAGCCTTAACGCCAGCCCAATCCTGGTGTGAGCGAGACCTGCTCACTCACACCAAGGATCGCCCACAGGTATTTTGAACAAAAAAATAGCCCTCGAAACGAGGGCTATTTTAGTGGGGCTTGGTGTCACGCCACGTCAAGCAGCGCTACCGGATCAGCAGCTGTAGTACAGCTCGTATTCCAGTGGGTGTACGAAGGTGCGGACCTTGATTTCTTCTTCGCTTTTCAGGGCGATGTAGGCATCGATAAAGTCGTCGCTGAACACGCCGCCTTTGGTCAGGAACGCACGGCCCTTGTCCAGCTCTTCCAGGGCTTCTTTCAGGCTGCCGCACACTTGTGGGATCTCTTTGGCCTCTTCAGGCGGCAGGTCGTACAAGTTCTTGTCGGCGGCGTCGCCTGGGTGGATCTTGTTCTGGATGCCGTCCAGGCCAGCCATCAGCAGTGCAGCAAAGCCCAGGTACGGGTTGGCGGCTGGATCCGGGAAACGTGCTTCGATACGGCGAGCGCGAGGGCTGGACACGTAAGGAATACGGATCGACGCGGAACGGTTGCGTGCCGAGTAGGCCAGCATGACCGGCGCTTCAAAACCTGGCACCAGACGCTTGTAGGAGTTGGTCGACGGGTTGGTGAAGCCGTTCAGGGCCTTACCGTGCTTGATGATACCGCCGATGAAGTACAGGGCGGTGTCGGACAGGCCGGCATAACCTTCGCCAGCGAAGGTGTTCTTGCCATCTTTGGCGATGGACAAGTGAACGTGCATCCCCGAACCGTTATCGCCGTACAGAGGCTTAGGCATGAAGGTCGCGGTACGGCCGTAGGCTACAGCTACGTTGTGTACGCAGTACTTGAGGGTCTGTACTTCGTCAGCCTTGGCCACCAGGGTGTTGAACTTCACACCGATTTCGTTCTGGCCGGCAGTCGCCACTTCGTGGTGGTGAACTTCGATGACCAGGCCCATGTCTTCCATGGCGTTGCACATGGAGGTACGGATTTCGTGGTCATGGTCGAACGGTGGCACCGGGAAGTAGCCGCCTTTGACGCCTGGACGGTGGCCATGGTTGCCGCCTTCCACGTCCTGGTCGGACATCCACGAGCCCTGGTCGGAGAAGATCTTGAACATGGAGCCGGAGATGTCGGACTTGAACTTCACTTGGTCAAAGATGAAGAACTCAGGCTCAGGACCCACGAATACGGTGTCACCGATACCGGTGGACTTCAGGTATTCCTCGGCACGCTTGGCGATCGCACGTGGGTCGCGGTCGTAGCCTTGCATGGTCGAAGGCTCGATCACGTCGCAGACGATGATCAGGGTCGGCTCTTCGGTGAACGGGTCGAGTACGGCGGTGGAGTCGTCCGGCATCAGGATCATGTCGGAGGCTTCGATGCCTTTCCAGCCGGCAATGGAGGAACCGTCGAACATTTTGCCTTCTTCAAAGAAGGCGTCATCCAGCGCGTCGCGAGCCGGCATGGTCACGTGGTGCTGAGTGCCTTTGGTGTCCGTGAAGCGCAGATCAATCCATTTAACGTCATGATCTTTGATGAGTTGAACCGACTTCGACATAGTGTCCTCCGGGTGGCTTCGGGCTGGGGTAGTGGAGTAGCCCTTAGAATGTGGGTGATGCCGGCGCGGATAGTCCGCCATGGCAACCTGCCTCACAAGAGAGCAAATTACATGCCAGTGCCCCGACATGGGTTTTTTGCCTCAAAATGGCCCCTATAACGGTGCAAATCGTTAAAGCGGCAAAAAATACGCACTGCAATGTAGCGTAACGCTTTATTTATGCACTTATTTGGTGCGCGATACGCCGTTTGTATATTAACTGGTTAAACCTTGAGCGATTTCCGCTATAATCCGCGCCCCCCTTTTTCGGCTGGCCCTGTGCGCGCTGTTTCCATGAAATTAATCGTTAAAGTCTTTCCCGAGATCACCATCAAGAGCCGACCGGTACGGATGCGTTTCATCCGTCAGTTGGCCAAGAATATCCGCGCCGTGCTCCGTGACCTGGACCCGGCCGTGGTGGTGAATGGTGTGTGGGACAATCTCGAGCTGGAAACCCGCGTTACCGACCCTAAGGCCTTGAAAGATATGACCGAGCGCCTGAGCTGCATGCCGGGCATCGCGCATTTCCTGCAGGTGGACGAGTACCCCCTGGGCGACTTCGACGACATCACGCAAAAATGCAAACTGCACTTTGGCAGCAGCCTTGAAGGCAAGATTTTTTCGGTACGTTGCAAGCGTGCCGGCAAGCACCCGTTCAGCTCCATGGACGTCGAGAAATACGTCGGCAGCAAGCTGCGTCGCGAGTGCGGCGCCGCTGGAATTTCGCTGAAAGAGCCGCAAATCGAAGTGCGCATCGAAATTCGCGACCAACGGTTGTTTGTGATCCACAGTCAGCACAACAGCATCGGCGGCTACCCGCTGGGCGCACTGGAGCAGACCCTGGTGCTGATGTCCGGCGGTTTCGACTCCACCGTGGCGGCCTACCAGATCATGCGCCGTGGCCTGATGAGCCACTTCTGCTTCTTTAACCTGGGCGGGCGTGCACACGAATTGGGCGTGATGGAAGTCGCGCACTATATCTGGAAGAAGTACGGCAGTTCCCAGCGCGTGCTGTTTGTCAGCGTACCGTTCGAGGAAGTCCTGGGAGAAATTCTCGGAAAAGTCGATAACGGTCATATGGGCGTCGTATTGAAGCGTATGATGTTGCGCGCAGCGTCGAAAATCGCCGACCGCCTGCAAATCGAAGCGCTGGTGACCGGCGAGGCGATTTCCCAGGTCTCCAGCCAGACCCTGCCGAACCTGTCCGTGATCGACTGCGTGACCGACAAGCTGGTATTGCGCCCGCTGATCGCCAGCCACAAGCAGGACATCATCGACCTGGCCAACGAAATCGGCACCGCTGATTTCGCCAAGCACATGCCAGAGTACTGCGGGGTCATCTCGGTGAACCCCAAGACCCATGCCAAGCGCTACCGCGTGGAGCATGAAGAGAAAGAATTCGACATGGCGATTCTGGAGCGAGCGCTCGAGAACGCCAAACTGGTGCCGATCGATCGGGTCATCGACGAGTTGGGCCAGGATGTACAGATCGAAGAAGTCAGCGAAGCCCTGGCCGGCCAGATCGTCATCGACATCCGTCACCCGGATGCCGCTTGCGACGAGCCGCTGGAAATCGCTGGCATCGACGTGCAAGCGCTGCCGTTCTATGCACTGAACGCGCGTTTCAAGGAACTGGATAACAGCCGTCAGTACCTGCTGTATTGCGACAAAGGCGTGATGAGTCGCCTGCATGCCCACCATTTGCTCAGTGAGGGGCATGCCAATGTGCGCGTTTATCGACCGAGCTAAGAGCCCGGGGCTGTTTGCCTGTGGCCTGCGTCACCGGCCCCCCGACTCTGCCGTCAAGCTGTAACGGCAAGGCCTGACTCTACTGTTAATCGCTGCCACGACCTGTCAGCACACCGAATCCTCTGATCGAGATACACAAGTGATCGAAAATCTACGTAACATCGCCATCATTGCCCACGTTGACCATGGTAAAACCACCCTGGTAGACAAACTCCTGCGTCAATCCGGCACCCTGGAGCGCAACGAGCTCAACGACGAGCGCGTGATGGACTCCAACGACCAGGAAAAAGAGCGCGGTATTACCATCCTGGCGAAAAACACCGCCATCAACTGGAACGGCTACCACATCAACATCGTGGACACCCCGGGCCACGCCGACTTCGGCGGCGAAGTTGAACGTGTGATGTCGATGGTCGACTCCGTTCTGCTGCTGGTTGATGCCCAAGACGGCCCTATGCCGCAAACCCGTTTCGTGACCAAGAAGGCTTTTGAAGCCGGCCTGCGTCCAATCGTGGTGATCAACAAGGTTGACCGTCCAGGCGCGCGCCCGGACTGGGTTCTGGACCAGATCTTCGACCTGTTCGACAACCTGGGCGCCACCGAAGAACAACTGGACTTCAAAGTCGTCTACGCCTCGGCCCTGAACGGCATTGCCGGTCTGGAACACACCGCCATGGCTGAAGACATGACCCCGCTGTACCAGTCGATCGTCGACAACGTACCTGCGCCGAAAGTCGACCGTGACGGTCCGTTCCAGATGCAAATCTCGGCACTGGACTACAACAGCTTCCTCGGTGTTATCGGCGTTGGCCGTATCGCCCGTGGTCGCGTCAAGCCGAACACGCCGGTCGTGGCTATCGACGCCACCGGCAAGAAGCGTAACGGTCGTATCCTGAAGCTGATGGGTCACCACGGTCTGCACCGTATTGACGTTGAAGAAGCGGCGGCTGGCGACATCGTGTGCATCAGCGGTATGGACTCGCTGTTCATCTCCGACACCCTGTGCCACCCGGACATGGTTGAAGCAATGGTGCCGTTGACCGTTGACGAGCCAACCGTTTCCATGACCTTCCAGGTAAACGACTCGCCTTTCTGCGGTAAAGAAGGCAAGTTCGTGACTTCCCGTAACATCAAGGAACGTCTGGACAAAGAGCTGCTGTACAACGTTGCACTGCGCGTTGAAGAAGGCGACTCGGCTGACAAGTTCAAGGTTTCCGGCCGTGGTGAGCTGCACCTCTCGGTACTGATCGAAACCATGCGTCGCGAAGGCTTCGAAATGGGCGTAGGTCGTCCTGAAGTGATCATCCGTACCGTTGACGGCGTGAAGCAGGAACCGTTTGAAAACGTCACCATCGACACCCCGGAAGAATCCCAGGGCAAGGTCATGGAAGAGATGGGCCTGCGTAAGGGCGACCTGACCAACATGGTGCCGGATGGCAAAGGCCGTGTGCGTCTGGAATACAACATCCCTGCTCGTGGTCTGATCGGTTTCCGTAACCAGTTCCTGACCCTGACCAACGGTGCTGGCATCCTGACCTCGATCTTCGATCGCTACGACACCATGAAGTCCGGCGACATGTCCGGCCGTCAGAACGGTGTTCTGGTATCGGTAGAAACCGGCAAGGCGCTGACCTACTCCCTGGAAACCCTCCAGGCGCGTGGCAAGCTGTTCGTTGAACACGGTCAAGAGATCTACAACGGCCAGATCGTTGGTCTGAACAGCCGTGACAACGACATGGGCGTCAACCCAACCAAAGGCAAGAAGCTCGACAACATGCGTGCTTCGGGTAAAGACGAAACCATCGCCCTGGTTCCACCTGTTCGCTTCACCCTGGAACAGGCTCTGGAATTCATCCAGGACGACGAGCTGTGCGAAGTGACGCCTAAGTCCATCCGTCTTCGTAAGAAGATCCTGGACGAAGGCGAGCGTACCCGCGCTGCCAAAAAGGCCAAGAACTGATCCTTAGTTCCAGCTGAATAAAAACGCCCCCGGTCGAAAGGCCGGGGGCGTTTTTTTATGCCTTGTGATCGTTCCCACGCTCCGCGTGGGAATGCCTCCTGGGGCGCTCTGCGCCCCGCTGCCAAGGGCAAGCGGCTGCATTCCCACGCGGAGCGTGGGAACGATCCATCCGGGTTAGAACTTGTCGAGCGTGCGCAGCTTGGTCTCGCGCACCACTTCCTTGGGCTTGTACGCGCAATACCCCGGCCGTGGCCCGATCTTCGGATGATTGCGGCAGGTATCCGGGCGTTTGTCATAAATAGTGCAGAAGCGCGTCTTACGATCCAGGTACAGGCAGTCGTTGTTGCTCATGCGCTGCAGGGTAAAGATCTCGGACTTGGAGTTGAACCGTTCGACAATGCCTTCCTTCTGCAAGCGCTTGGCGATGTTCTTCGGCGGGTCGCCGCGCTCGAATTCATCGACGATGCCAATGCGGATCAAATCCTTGATCTTCACCTCAACCGGCAGCGTGCAGCAGTTGGACGTGCAGCCGCCGCACATGTGGCTGGAGTATTTCTGCCACGTTTCGAGACGGTCGAGTTCCGCAGCGGCGATCAGTTGAGGCTTCATCAGGTTTCCAAGAGGGGCTTTGTCCGGGCGCGCGATCATACCGGGATTGGTGATTTTTTGAACAGTATTTTACGGGTTTCGGCTCAAAGGCGGCTTTGGCACGTAAACAGGCACGGCCCCTGCATCTAATTGCTCTATGGATGAATGAGTGAAAAAACTGCCGAACCGTCAGTCACGGGGTTTGTCAGACCGTCTAGGCTCTAAGACTTCCCTTCTTCTATCTCGCCCGAGGTGCACCGATGTCTGAGGAACCGCTTGTACGAGAAGCAGAGGTAGCCGCGTTTCGCGAGGCTGTCTTGACCAAGCTCACTTATGCGGTGGGCAAGGATCCCGATCACGCCTTTGACCACGACTGGTTTGAAGCCATTGCCCTGGCGGCGCGCGACCATATGGTCGAGCACTGGATGGACCACACGCGGCGTATCTACCGGCGCGGGCAGAAGCGGGTGTATTACCTGTCCCTGGAGTTCCTGATAGGCCGCTTGCTGTTTGACAGCCTGAGCAACCTCGGCCTGCTGGAGGTGGCGCGCGAAGCCCTCGGCGAGTTGGGTGTGGACCTGGAGCGCATTCGCCTGCTGGAGCCCGATGCGGCCCTGGGCAACGGTGGCCTGGGGCGCCTGGCCGCGTGCTTTATGGAAAGCATGTCGACCTTGGGCATTGCCGGCCATGGCTATGGCATTCGCTACGAGCACGGGCTGTTTCGCCAGGCGATTGTCGATGGCTGGCAGCAGGAACAGACCGAGCGCTGGCTGGATTTTGGCAACCCCTGGGAGTTCGAGCGCGCCGAGGTGATCTACCCGATCGGCTTTGGCGGCAGCGTCGAGACCGTGCTGGATGAGTCCGGCAAGTCGGTTCAGGTCTGGTCGCCCAATGAAACCGTGCGCGCGGTGGCCTATGACACCCCGGTGGTCGGCTGGCGTGGGGCCAGTGTGAACACCTTGCGCCTGTGGCGTGCCCGCGCCGTGGAAGACCTGCACCTGGAGCGCTTCAACGCCGGCGACCATTTGGGCGCCGTTGCCGAAGTGGCCCGTGCCGAAAGCATCTCCAGGGTGCTTTACCCGGCCGACAGCACCGAAGCGGGGCAGGAATTGCGCCTGCGCCAGGAATACTTCTTCGTCTCGGCCTCCCTGCAAGACCTGCTGCGCCGCCACAAAAACATGCACGGCTCGGTATTGAGCCTGGGCGAACACGCAGCCATCCAGCTCAACGACACCCACCCGTCCATCGCCGTGGCCGAATTGATGCGCCAATTGGTCGACTTGCACGATATCGCCTGGGATGCGGCCTGGCAGGTCACGGTGGAGACGCTGTCCTACACCAACCACACCCTGCTCCCCGAAGCCCTGGAAACCTGGCCAGTGGGCCTGATGGAACGCATGCTGCCGCGGCACATGCAGATCATCTATCTGATTAACGCCCAGCACATCGACTCGCTGCGGGCCAAGGGCATCCACGATTTCGACGTGCTGCGTGCGGTCTCGCTGATCGAAGAAGACAACGGCCGGCGCGTGCGCATGGGTAACCTGGCGTTTCTTGGTTCCCACAGTGTCAACGGCGTCTCGGGGCTGCACACGCAGTTGATGCGCAGCACGGTGTTTTCCGAACTGCACAAGCTCTACCCCGACCGAATCAACAACAAGACCAACGGTATTACCTTCCGTCGCTGGCTGTTCCAGGCCAACCCCAAGCTTACGGCCATGCTGGTGGACGCCCTGGGCCCGGACATCCTCGACAATATGGAGGAGCGCCTGGTAGAGCTGGAGACCTTTGCCGAGAAGGAGGCGTTCCGCAAGGCTTTCGCCGAGCAGCGCCTGCACAGCAAGCGCGTGCTGGCCGATATCATTCATGAGCGCCTGGGGATTTCGGTCAACCCGGCGGCGATGTTCGATGTGCAGGTCAAGCGGATCCACGAGTACAAGCGCCAGTTGTTGAACCTGTTGCACACCGTTGCCCTGTATCAGGCGATTCGTGCCGAGCCCGAGGTGAATTGGGTGCCGCGGGTGAAAATCTTTGCCGGTAAGGCGGCGGCCAGCTATCACCAGGCCAAGCTGATCATCAAGCTGACCAACGACATCGCCCGTACCGTGAACAACGACCCGACCGTGCGCGGCCTGCTCAAGGTGGTGTTCCTGCCCAACTACAACGTCAGCCTGGCAGAAAACATCATCCCGGCGGCCGACCTGTCGGAACAGATCTCCACCGCCGGGTTCGAGGCGTCGGGCACCAGCAACATGAAATTCGGCCTCAACGGCGCACTGACCATCGGCACCATGGACGGCGCCAACGTCGAGATGCACGAGCGCATCAGCTGCGAGCACATGTTTATCTTCGGCCTGAGCGCCGAGCAGGTGGATGCACGCAAACAGGCCGGTGAATTCAATGCCGCTCCCGATATTGCGGCGTCCCACCGCTTGAACGACGTGCTGCAAGCGATCCGTGGCGGGGTGTTCTCGCCGGACGATCCGGGGCGCTATGTGGGGCTGATTGATTCGTTGATCGACTACGACCGCTTCCTGGTGTGTGCCGACTTCGATGCCTACTGGGCCGCCCAGGCGCGGGTCGAAGCCCATTGGCATGACTCCAAGGAATGGTGGCGTTCGGCGGTGCTCAACACGGCGCGCACGGGCTGGTTCTCGTCCGACCGAACCATCCGGGAATATGCGACCGAGATCTGGAAAGCCTTGGACTAGACGCCACGCAACCCCCTGTAGGAATGGGCTTGTGTAGGAGCTGGCTTGCCTGCGATGCAGACGCCTCGGTGTATCAGTGATACCGAGGGGATGCTATCGCAGGCAAGCCAGCTCCCACACAAGCCAGCTCCCACATGGGTTGCGCGTCTATATACTAGGCCTCGGTTTGCTTAGGGATTTGGACCATGCAATGGATGTTCATGCTGATTGGCCTGGTGCTCGGCTGGGCGCTGGATGAATCGTTCAGTGATGCAGGCTTCGGTGCACTGCTGGGTTTGGGGATTGGCCAGGCCATTCGCCTGTCGCACCTCGGCAGTGCCCTGAAGGCGCTGGAGCAACGCCTCGCGCTGCTGGAAAAGCCGCCTCAGGTCGAACCATCCATGGCCGAACCCGCGCCTGCCCCAGAGCTGGTCTGGGAGTTGCCCGCCGAACTGCAACCCATCTCTGCTCCCGAGCCGAGCCCGCCGCTGCCGGACGACCTGTGGAAACCGGCCGCCGTTGCCCGCGAAGCTGAACCCGAAACACCCCGTGCCCCCAACCTGATCGAACGGGCCATCGGCGCCGCGCGCAACTGGCTGCTGGGCGGCAATACCGTGCTGCGGGTCGGTGTCGTCCTGCTGTTTTTGGGCCTGGCGTTTTTGCTGCGCTATGCCACCGAAGGTGTGGACGTGCCCATTGAGCTGCGCTACGTCGGGGTCGCCGCCTGCGCCCTGGGCTTGCTGGGCCTGGGTTGGTGGCTGCGCCTGCGCCGGGGCAGTTACGCGCTGATCCTGCAAGGCACCGGTATTGCGGTGTTGTACCTGACGGTGTTCGCCGCCATGCGCCTGCATCCCTTGCTCGACCCCGGCGCGGCGCTCGGCCTGTTGGTGGCGGTGACGCTGTTCTCGGCGATCCTGGCGATTACCCAGGACGCCATCGGCCTGGCCTGCGCCGCTGCCCTCGGCGGGTTTGCCGCGCCGATCCTGGCGTCCACCGGCGAAGGCAGCCATGTGGCGCTGTTCAGCTACTTCGCCCTACTCAACGCCGGCATTCTCGCCATCGCCTGGTTCAAGGCCTGGCGCTTGCTCAATGTGATTGGCTTTGCCGGCACCTTCGGCATTGGCTTCGCCTGGGGCATTCGTTCCTACACCCCGGAACTGCTGTGGAGTACCGAGCCATTCCTGATCCTGTTTTTCCTGATGTACCTGGCCATCGGCCTGTTGTTTGCGCGGCGCAAACTCCTGGAAACCCCCGACGCTCCGGCCGATGCCAGCCGTGGCGCGCTGCTGCGCTGGTCGGCAGCCAAGGGCGATTATGTCGATGGCGGCCTGTTGTTCGGCCCGCCGCTGGTGGCGTTTGGTTTGCAGTTCACCCTGGTGCAACACCTGGCCTTTGCTCCGGCTTTCAGTGCGCTGGCATTGGGCATCATCTATATGGCCCTGGCGCGGGTGCTCAGGGGCGGGCGCACGGTGTTGCTGGCAGAAACCTGCCTGGCCCTGGGCGTGATCTTCGCCAGCCTGGCGATCCCCCTGGGCCTGGATGCGCGCTGGACCGCCGCCGCCTGGGCGGTGGAGGGCGCGGGGATCCTCTGGCTTGGCCTGCGTCAGCAGCGCACGTTGGCGCGTGGGTTCGGCCTGTTGTTGCAACTGGGTTCAGCGCTGGCCTTTCTCAGTGAGCTGGAGGTGGGCGAACACACGCTGCTGGACGGCGCGGCGCTGGGTGCCTTGTTGCTCGGCGTGGCGTTGCTGTTCAGCTTCCAGCAACTGCGTACGGCTGCGCATGGGCAGATCAGCCAGTGGGAGCGCAAGGGCTTGCCGGTCCTGGCCGGCCTAGGCCTGGGTTTTGTGTATCTGCTGGCACCGTTGCTGCTGGCCGAGCAGGGCACCGCGATCAGCTGGGCGCTGGCGGGGCTGGTCAGCGTGTTTGTCGGCCTGCATATCGCTTCGCGCACTGTCCTGTTCTGCGCGCTCGGCGTGCAAGTGTTGGCGGGGGCGTTGCTCACGCTGACGTCATGGGGCGCCGAGGAATTGCCGGTGTTTCGCCATATCGGTTTCTGGGCGCCCATGCTGGTCGGGCTGGCCGCCTTTGTCGGGGCCTGGCGTTTGCAGGGCGGCGGTCAACGGCTCAACTTGCCGCTGCTAGCCAACGGCCTGCTGGCCTGGGGCGCGGCGTGGTGGGTGTTGGCGCTGAACCACGAAGTGCTGCGCTTCACCCCGCCGGAGTTGCAAGCCACCTTCCTATTGGCGGCGGCAGCGGCCAGCGCGGCACTGTGGACGCTGCTGGCGTTGCGCCTGCGCTGGGCCTCCCTGGCCACCCTCTGCCTGTTGCTGATGCCGGCGGCGGCGCTGGTGCTGCTGGTGTCGTTGCATCGCTATTACCATCCGGCAGCCGAATGGGGCTGGCTGGCCTGGCTCGCGGTGTTCGCCGTGCATTTTATTGCGCTGCGTTATTTGGCTGACCTGGCGGCGGCCAAGGCCCTGAGCGTGGCCCATGTGCTGGGCTGCTGGATGCTGATCGGCATGCTGGCCCTGGAGTTACGCTACGGCCTGTTGGTGCTCTCGGTGCAATACAACGCCTGGCGCTGGCTGGGCTGGGCGATTTTCCCCAGCCTGTACCTGATAGCGGTTGCTGCGCCGCGCCAGTGGCCGTGGCCGATATCTGCTTATGTGCGTGAATACCGCTTGCTGGCCGCGCTGCCGTTGGCGGCGTTGATGCTGGTGTGGTTCTGGCTGGCCAATAGCTTCAGCGACGGTACGGCCAGGCCATTGCCATATGTGCCGTTGCTCAACCCCTTGGATCTTGGCCTGCTGTTCGCGCTGCTGGGTGTGTACCTGTGGGCGCGCAGCGCGGCGCCGCAACTGGGCGGCCGCACCCCGTGGATTGCCCAGGGCGTTGCCGGGGTCTCGCTGTTTGCCTTCTTCACCGCCTTGGTGATGCGCGCGGCGCACCATTGGGGCGGCGTGCCGTTTGAGCTGGATGCGTTGCTCGATTCGATGCTGGTCCAGGCCGGGCTGTCGATTGTCTGGACCCTGATTGCCCTGGGCCTGATGATCGGCGGCCATCTGCGCAATCGTCGGGAGGTGTGGCTGGTCGGCGCGGTGCTGATTGGGGTGGTGGTCGCCAAACTGTTCCTCGTCGAGCTGAGCAACCGTGGCGGGCTGGAGCGGATTGTGTCGTTTATCGGCGTGGGCGGGTTGTTGCTGGTGGTGGGTTATTTCGCCCCGCTGCCGCCTAAACGTGAACTGCAAGGAGCATCCTCTTGATCGGCAAACTGAGCATCGCGCTATTGGGCCTGTGTGCCGCCTTATCGGCAGGGGCCCGGGAAGCCCCCGGCGACTTCACCCGCCAGGCGCCACTGCTGATCAGCGGCGAAGGCCCTTGGTACCGCCTGGAACTGCCGCTGGCCGTGCAATTGAGCGCCCGTCAGGCGGATCTGCGTGATGTGCGGGTCTTCAATGCGGCCGGTGAGCCCCTGGCATATGCGCTGGTGCGGCAGTCGGCCCAAGGCACAGAAAACCTGACCCGCCTCAAGGGCTTCCCGTTGTACGCCACCGCCGACAGTGGCGACACCGCACCGGGCGTGCGCGTGCAATCCAGCGCCACCGGCACCTTGGTCCAGGTGCAACCTGCCAGTGAAGCGCCGACCGGCACGCAGGTGCGGCGCGGCTGGTTGCTTGATGCCAGTGCGGTCAAGGCACCGTTGCACAAACTGATCCTCGACTGGAGTAGCGAGCGCGACGGTTTCCAGCGTTTCAGCATTGAAGCCAGCGACGACTTGCAGCAGTGGCGGGCGTGGGGCGAAGGGCAGGTGGCGCGCCTGGCGTTTGCCGATGAACGGGTAGAGCAGCGTGAAGTCGCTTTGCCAGGGCAGCCGGCCCGCTATTTACGCCTGTTATGGCAAGGCCAGGCCGCGCCTGAGTTGACGTCCATCCAAGTGCAGAGCACCAGCAGCCTGCCATTGGCGCTGGTATGGTCGCAGCCGATGGCCGGTAGCGTCATCCAGCCCGGGCAATACAGCTGGCAGTTGCCCACGGCGCTGAATATCGAACGGGTGCGCATCGAGTTGCATCAATCCAATAGCCTGGCGCCGGTTGGCCTGCTGGGGCGCCAGGGCAGCCAGCAGGCGTGGCAGCCGTTGAGCCGTGGTTTGCTCTACCGGTTGACGCAGGGCGGGCAAGACGTCACCCAGGATCAATTGCAGCTGCCGGGTTACCCGGTCGAGCAACTCAAGCTGGAGGTCGATGAGCGCGGTGGCGGCCTGGGGGCCGAAGCCCCGGCGTTGCGCTTTGCCGTGCGGGCCACGCAACTGGTGTTCCTGGCGCGGGGCGAGCCGCCGTTCACCCTGGCGGTGGGCAACCCGTCGGTCAAGGCGGCGAACCTGTCGTTGGCGACGCTGATCCCCGACTACTCAGCGCAGCGCCTCGCAGCGTTGGGCCAGGCCAGGGTCGATGGCCAGTGGCATGCCAATGTGCCGGTCGCACCCACTGTCGCAGGTATCAACTGGCAGGCAATCGGCCTGTGGGCCGTATTGCTGCTGGGCGTAGCGGCACTCGGGGGCATGGCCTACAGCCTATTGCGCAAGCCGCCGGCCAAGCCCTGAGCCGGGGCCTACATGAACTCTGTCAGGCTTATCTCGTCTGATAGGAGGAAATGCGCCCCGACTCGCGCTAAACTGCGCGGGTTTTTAGCCCCCCCATTCTCCGGAGCCGTCCATGTCCCGCGTTACCCTGAGTCGCTATTTGATTGAGCAGACCCGCAGCAACAACACCCCTGCCGATCTGCGCTTCCTGATCGAAGTGGTGGCGCGTGCTTGCAAGGAAATCAGCCACGCCGTGTCCAAGGGCGCGCTGGGCGGTGTCCTGGGCAGCATGGGCACTGAAAACGTGCAAGGCGAAGTGCAGAAGAAACTCGACGTGATTTCCAACGAAATCCTGCTCGAAGCCAACGAATGGGGCGGTCACCTGGCCGGCATGGCGTCTGAAGAAATGGACAATGCCTACCAGATCCCGGGCAAGTACCCCAAAGGCGCGTACCTGCTGGTATTCGATCCGCTGGACGGCTCGTCGAACATCGACATCAACGCGCCAGTCGGCACCATCTTCTCGGTGCTGCGTTGCCCTAACGAATACCTGAGCCAGAACGAAGCCCTGAACGAAAAGGCCTTCCTGCAGCCAGGCACCGAGCAGGTCGCTGCCGGCTATGCGATCTACGGCCCGCAGACCATGCTGGTGCTGACCCTGGGCGATGGCGTCAAGGGCTTTACCCTGGACCGTGAAATGGGCAGCTTCGTGCTGACCCACGAAGACATCTCCATTCCTGCCTCGACCCAGGAATTTGCGATCAACATGTCCAACCAGCGCCACTGGGAAGAACCGGTCAAGCGCTACGTCAACGAGCTGATGGAAGGCGAAGAAGGCCCGCTGAAGAAAAACTTCAACATGCGCTGGGTGGCCGCGATGGTTGCCGACGTGCACCGCATCCTGACCCGTGGTGGCCTGTTCATGTACCCACGCGACAGCCGCGAGCCGTCCAAGCCGGGCAAACTGCGCCTGATGTACGAAGCCAACCCGATGTCGTTCCTGGTTGAGCAGGCGGGCGGTGCGTCGACTGACGGCCACCAGCGCATCCTCGACATCCAGCCTGAAGGCCTGCACCAGCGTGTGGCGGTGTTCCTGGGGTCCAAGGAAGAAGTGGCGCGTGTGACGGGTTACCACAAGGCGTAAGGTCTTTCGGTAAAAAAGACGCCCCGAAGTGTTCTCAGCGCTTTGGGGCGTTTTTGTTCATGCATTGCTCCGTTGGCTGATCTTGGTCGAGCTCCCCGAACACCTGTTCCATATCTTGAAAATTTCCTGCTTCGATCTCTCGGTTTCCCTGCGCCAAAATTGCCAGTAGCGCTGCGGTTTGTAGAGATTCTTCATTGGTTTTTCGACTGTCGCTCATTTGTTTTTCCCCTTCAGGTCGTAGACGCGGTGTAGCAGTTGTCTAGCTTAAGCGAAGCCGTCGTAAACTATGCGACACGGTGTACCTGGAACACCATTGTCGCTGGATTGCGAGTGCTGCGCATTTTAACGCAGAGCTGCTATGAAATTTTTGGGATGACGAGCCAGGCGGTATCTACGCAATACTTGCGTTTGAAGTCGTGTAAATACACGCTGGGCAGAAAAAAGAAATACCACCCCCCTCTGGGAACCAGACCCCCCTTTTCCCTTCTAAGCTTCTGGCAGACCCCACTGCTGTGTGTCCCTCCAGGAGCTCTACCATGTCGTTACGCCGTCTCGCCCTCTTGTGCTTTTGCGTGCTGTTGGCCGCTTGCAGCAAGGTCACCCAGGAAAACTACCAGAAGCTCTCGGCTGGCATGGCCAAGGCCGAGGTGGAGTCGCTGTTGGGCAAGCCCACTGATTGTTCCGGCGCGCTGGGCATGTCCAGTTGCACCTGGGGCGATAAAAACAGCTTTATCAGCGTGCAGTACGCCGGTGACAAAGTTCTGATGTTTTCCGGGCAAGGCCTGAAGTAAACCGGGGCGCAAGCCTGCGGGAGAAGAAGAATGATGCGTTTTGTTTTGTACCTTTGCGCCAGCCTGTTTTTGGCAGGCTGCGCCAGCCATTCTGGCGATGATCTGCAACCCAAGACTGTTGGCAGCGTCAACCTCAAGCGTTACCAGGGCACCTGGTACGAGCTGGCCCGTCTGCCCATGTACTTCCAGCGCAACTGCGCGCAATCCGAGGCCCGTTATTCCCTGCTGCCCGATGGCGACATGTCAGTGTTCAACCGCTGCCTGACCACCGAGTGGAAGTGGGAAGAAGCCAAGGGCACGGCTACGCCGCAGGTCCCGGGCAAGACCGACAAGCTGTGGGTCGAATTCAATAACTGGTTCACCGCCCTGCTGCCGGGCGTGACCAAGGGCGATTACTGGGTGTTGTATGTCAGCGATGACTACAAGACCGCCATCGTCGGCAGCCCGAGCCGGCGCTATATGTGGCTGTTGTCACGCACGCCGACTGTCAGTGCCGACACCCGCGAAGACCTGCTGAGCAGGGCGCGCCAGCAGGGTTACGACACCACACGGTTGATCTGGCGTACGTCGGATAAACAGATGGCCAAGACCTCGCAGTAACCCGAAACAAGGTCGAGTAAAGAAGGGCGGGCTTGCCATAAAGCCCGCTCTTTTTTTGGTTTTTTGCAAAGCCAGAAGGGCACCACGCTACCCAATGTGGGAGCTGGCTTGCCTGCGATGGCGGCGGGCCAGTCGATGACGATTTCGACTGACACACGGCTATCGCGGGCAAGCTCGCTCCCACATGGGTTATGGGTTGTTCTTAAGACAACAAGTCTCTCAGGACTTGCGCGAAGGCCCGGCTGCTCTCTTCCTCGCCCGCATGATGCCCATCGCGCACCACCCACTGGCCATTGACCAGCACATCCCGCACCTGCCGATCCCCGCCGGCAAACAGCCAGCGATTAAGAATGCCATCCTCATGGGCCGTGGCCAGGTATGGATCATTGCCATCGAGCACCAGCCAGTCCGCACGCTTGCCCACTTCCAGGCGGCCAATGGTTTGCCCCAGCGCCTGGGCGCCGCCGTCCAGCGCCGCGTCATACAGGGTGCGGCCGACCATCGGTTGATCGCTGCGGTACAGCCGGTTGCGCCGCTGGTCGCGCAGGCGCTGGCCGTATTCCAGCCAGCGCAGTTCTTCGACCACGCTCAAGGACACATGGCTGTCCGAACCAATGCCCATGCGCCCGCCCTGGGCCAGGAAGTCCACTGCCGGGAAAATCCCGTCGCCCAGGTTGGCCTCAGTGGTCAGGCACAGCCCGGCGATCGCCCGGCTGTTGGCCATCAATGTCACTTCGTCGGGGTTGGCGTGGGTGGCATGCACCAGGCACCAGCGCTGGTCGACGTGCACGTTGTCATACAGCCATTGCAGCGGGCGCTTGCCGCTCCAGGCCAGGCAATCGTCGACTTCCTTTTGCTGCTCGGCGATATGGATATGCACCGGGCAGGCCTTATCGCTGGCGGCCAGCACTGTGCTGATCTGTTGCGGCGTTACCGCGCGCAATGAGTGGAAGCACAGGCCCAGTTGCTGCGCCGGTTGTGCCGCCAGGATCGGTTGCAGGCGTGCCTGCAGGTCCAGGTAGTTATCGGTGCTGTTGATAAAACGGCGCTGGCCGTCGTTCGGCGCCTGGCCGCCAAAGCCCGAGTGGCTGTACAGCACCGGCAGCAAGGTCAGGCCGATCCCGCTGCTGGCCGCCGCCAGGCTGATCTGGCGCGACAGTTCGGTGGGGTCGCTGTAAGGCTGGCCGCTGATATCGTGGTGTACATAGTGGAACTCGGCGACCGAGGTGTAGCCGGCCTTGAGCATCTCGATATACAGCTGGCGGGCGATGACCTGCAGTTGCTCGGGGCTGATCTGGCCGACCATGCGGTACATCAGGTCGCGCCAGGTCCAGAAACTGTCATTGGGGTTGCCGGCGACCTCCGCCAGCCCCGCCATGGCCCGTTGAAACGCATGGGAATGCAGGTTCGGCATGCCCGGCAACAACGGGCCTCTCAGCCGTTCGGCGCCGTCTGCGCTGGCATTGGCCGCAACGTTGGTCAGCAGGCCATCAGCGCTGACTTCAAGGCGTACATCAGTGGCCCATCCATTAGGCAGCAGTGCGCGTTCGGCAAAGAAAGCGGACATGATCAAGGCACCCCGGTCGTGTGTTTATTTGTATATACATATACAGACGTTTGCCTGCTCGGTAAACTCCGGCAATCTATGCATCTTTTCCCCCTGCAAGGATTCCCCGTGCCGACTCCGCCCGCCAAGTCCCCGCTGGCTGCCCACATGGACGAAAGTCCGGCGCCCTTGTATGCCCGCGTCAAGCAGATGATCAGCCAGCAGATTCTCAACGGCAACTGGCCGCCGCACTATCGCGTGCCGTCGGAAAGCGAGTTGGTCAACCAACTGGGCTTTAGCCGCATGACCATCAACCGGGCCCTGCGCGAACTGACCGCCGAAGGGCTGCTGGTGCGCATGCAAGGTGTTGGCACCTTCGTCGCCGAGCCCAAGAGCCAGTCGGCGCTGTTCGAGGTGCATAACATCGCCGACGAGATCGCCTCCCGTGGCCATCGCCACACCTGCCAGGTGATTACCCTGGGCGAAGAAGCCGCGGGTTCCGAGCGCGCCGTGGCCCTGGAAATGCGTGAAGGCGGGCGGGTATTCCACTCGCTGATCGTGCACTACGAAAACGATATTCCGGTGCAAATCGAGGACCGTTTCGTCAACGCCCTGGTCGCCCCCGAATACCTGCAACAGGATTTCACCCAGCAAACCCCCTATGCCTATCTCAACCAGGTGGCGCCGCTGACCGAGGGCGAACATGTGGTGGAAGCGATCCTGGCCGACCCGCAGGAATGCAAGCTCTTGCAGATCGAGGCCGGCGAGCCGTGCCTGCTGATTCGCCGGCGCACCTGGTCCGGGCGCCAGCCGGTGACCGCCGCACGCCTGATCCACCCCGGTTCCCGGCATAGCCTTGAAGGACGTTTCAGCAAATGAGTGCAGTCAAGGTCTGGCGCGCTGCCGATTACGTACGCATGCCGTGGAAGAACGGCGGCGGCAGCACCGAAGAAATCACCCGCGATGCCGGCCAGGGCCTGGACGGTTTTGGCTGGCGCCTGTCGATTGCCGATATCGGCGAGTCGGGCGGCTTTTCCACGTTTGCCGGGTACCAGCGGGTGATTACCGTGATCCAGGGCGCGGGCATGGTGTTGACCGTGGATGGCGAGGAACAGCGTGGGTTGTTACCGCTGCAGCCCTTTGCCTTCAGCGGCGAAAGCCAGGTGACATGCCGCCTGATCACCGGGCCGATTCGCGACTTCAACCTGATCTATTCGCCCCAGCGTTACCATGCGCGCTTGCAGTGGGTGGATGGGGTGCAGCAGTTTTTCAGCACCGCGCACACCGTGCTGGTGTTCAGCGTGGCCGATGAGGTGAAGGTGCTGGGCGAAGTGCTGGGGCAGCATGATTGTTTGCAGGTGGACGGTAACGTCGGGTTGCTGGATATCAGCGTGACTGGCCGCTGCTGCCTGATCGAACTGACCCCGCGCGATTAAACCTGTGGGAGCTGGCTTGCCTGCGATTGCGGTGTGTCAGACAAATGGCTATCGCAGGCAAGCCAGCTCCCACATGGGTTATGCATAGGCTGCACAATCTGTTTCCAGTCCCGCACCAAGTTGTTACCGAATGCCCCAGCAGGGCGCAATGTCCTGCCTTTGTAGCGACTCCTCGGATTTTTAAACCATCGCTGTAGGAAATTTCACCAAGCCTGGAAGCCTTGATTTCAGAGGCTTACGCGTCCATGAAAAAAAATCTTAGCCACCCATTCATCAAGTTGGCCGCTTGATTGCATATGCTTGTATGTACAAGTAAAGGTGTGTGCATAAGAGTCGCTAAACATCCTCTTCGCACCATCGTGTTCGCGCATCGATTGCTGAGGAGTTTTTTGTGACTGACTTTTCCCAGAACAAGCCTACCAAGTACCGCGACGTTGAAATCCGCGCCGCCCGTGGCAACACGCTCACCGCCAAAAGCTGGCTGACTGAAGCGCCGCTGCGCATGCTGATGAACAACCTCGACCCGCAAGTGGCCGAGAACCCCAAGGAGCTGGTGGTGTACGGCGGTATCGGCCGGGCGGCGCGTAACTGGGAGTGCTACGACCAGATCGTCGACAGCCTGACCCACCTGAACGACGACGAAACCCTGCTGGTGCAATCCGGCAAGCCGGTCGGTGTGTTCAAGACCCACAGCAATGCCCCGCGCGTGCTGATCGCCAACTCCAACCTGGTGCCGCACTGGGCCAGTTGGGAGCACTTCAACGAACTGGATGCCAAGGGCCTGGCCATGTACGGCCAGATGACCGCCGGTAGCTGGATCTACATCGGCAGCCAGGGCATCGTCCAGGGCACCTACGAAACCTTCGTCGAGGCCGGTCGCCAGCATTACGATTCCAACCTCAAGGGCCGTTGGGTGCTCACCGCCGGCCTCGGCGGCATGGGCGGCGCCCAGCCTCTGGCCGCGACCCTGGCCGGTGCGTGCTCGCTGAACATTGAATGCCAGCAGGTCAGCATCGACTTCCGCTTGAACAGCCGTTATGTCGACGAACAAGCCAGCGACCTCGACGACGCCCTGGCGCGCATCGCCAAGTACACCCAGGAAGGCAAGGCTATCTCCATCGCCCTGCTGGGCAACGCTGCCGAAATCCTCCCGGAACTGGTCAAGCGCGGCGTACGCCCGGACATGGTCACCGACCAGACCAGCGCCCACGACCCGCTCAATGGCTACCTGCCCGCCGGCTGGACCTGGGACCAGTACCGCGCCCGCGCCAAGACCGAGCCCGCCGCAGTGATCAAGGCCGCCAAGCAATCGATGGCCGTGCACGTGCAGGCGATGCTGGCCTTCCAGAAAATGGGGGTTCCGACCTTCGACTACGGCAACAACATCCGTCAGATGGCGCAGGAAGAAGGCGTGGAAAATGCCTTCGACTTCCCAGGCTTTGTCCCGGCCTATATCCGCCCACTGTTTTGCCGTGGCATCGGCCCGTTCCGTTGGGCGGCCCTCTCGGGTGACCCGCAAGACATCTACAAAACCGACGCCAAGGTCAAGGAGCTGATCCCCGACGACGCCCACCTGCACAACTGGCTGGACATGGCCCGCGAGCGCATCAGTTTCCAGGGCCTGCCGGCGCGCATCTGCTGGGTCGGTCTGGGCCAGCGCGCCAAGCTCGGCCTGGCGTTCAACGAAATGGTACGCAGCGGTGAGCTGTCGGCACCGGTGGTGATCGGCCGTGACCATCTGGACTCCGGCTCGGTGGCCAGCCCCAACCGCGAAACCGAATCCATGCAGGACGGTTCCGATGCCGTGTCCGACTGGCCGTTGCTCAACGCCTTGCTCAACACTGCCAGCGGCGCGACCTGGGTTTCGCTGCACCACGGCGGTGGGGTGGGCATGGGCTTCTCCCAGCACTCGGGGATGGTGATTGTCTGCGACGGCACCGACGAAGCCGCCGAGCGGATTGCCCGCGTGCTGCACAACGACCCGGCCACCGGGGTGATGCGTCACGCCGATGCGGGCTATCAGATCGCCATTGATTGCGCCAAGGAGCAGGGCCTGAACCTGCCAATGATCAAGTAACGCCTGGCTCGGTTCCTGTGGGAGCTGGCTTGCCTGCGATGCGGGCGACTGGGTCTGTCAGGCAGATCACAGTGATGCAATCGCAGGCAAGCCAGCTCCCACATTTGACTTGCTGTGTATTTGAAACATGTTTGATCCGCACCACCGAAAACAATCCATTAGAGGTTGAACACCCATGGCTGCAAAAGACGCACGTGCAAGCTCCACCCCGTTGATCGAAAGGCGTTCGATCGACTACATCCCGGAAGCGGAAAGACACGGTCGTCTCTTGAGCCAGTTCACCCTGTGGATGGGCGCCAACCTGCAAATCACCGCGATTGTCACCGGGGCCCTGGCCGTGGTGCTGGGCGGTGATGTGTTCTGGTCGTTGATCGGTCTGTTGATCGGTCAACTGCTGGGCGGCGGGGTGATGGCGTTGCATGCGGCGCAAGGGCCCAGGCTGGGCCTGCCGCAGATGATTTCCAGCCGGGTGCAGTTCGGTGTGTATGGCGCGGCCATCCCGATTGTGCTGGTGTGTTTGATGTACCTGGGTTTCACCGCCACCGGCACCGTGCTGTCCGGCCAGGCGTTGGGCCAGTTGTTTGGGGTCAGCGACAGCGTTGGCATCCTGATCTTTGCCAGTGTCATCGTGCTGGTCACGGTGCTCGGGTATCGGGTGATCCATTTCATCGGGCGTGTCGCCAGCGTCATTGGGGTGGTTGCCTTTGTTTATCTGTTCAGCCGCCTGATGAGCCAGACCGATGTGGGGGCGCTCCTGCAAATCCGTCATTTCAGCTGGAGCAGCTTCTTGCTCGCGGTGTCGCTTGCGGCCTCCTGGCAGATCGCCTTCGGGCCTTACGTGGCGGACTACTCCCGCTACCTGCCGCGCCACACGTCTTCGCTGAAAACCTTTCTGGCCGCAGGCGCAGGTTCGGTCATTGGCGCACAGGTGGCGATGATCCTCGGCGTGTTTGCCGCCGCCATGTCCAACGGGCAGTTTGCCGGTAACGAAGTGGCCTACATCGTGGGCCTGGGCGGCACGGGGGCTACGGCGGCATTGCTGTACTTCAGCATTGCGTTTGGCAAGGTCACCATTTCCACATTGAACTCCTACGGCAGCTTCATGTGCATTGCCACCATCATCAGCGGCTTTCGTGGACGCATGGAGGTCACGCGTTTGCAGCGCCTGGTCTTCGTGCTGCTGATCGTCGGCGCGGCGACCCTGATTGCGTTACTCGGCCAGCACTCGTTCCTCAGTGCGTTCAAGTCCTTCATCCTGTTTTTGCTGGCGTTCTTTACGCCCTGGAGCGCGATCAACCTGGTGGACTACTACTGCATCACCCGCGATCGCTATGACGTGCCGGCGCTGGCCGATCCGAATGGTCGCTACGGCCGCTGGAACCCGCTGGGTATCAGCGTCTATGTGTTCGGGGTGCTGGTGCAATTGCCGTTCATCGCCACCAAGTTCTACACGGGGCCCCTGGTGGCCAGCCTGGGCGGGGTGGATATTTCCTGGATCATCGGCCTGGTACTGCCCGCTGCCCTGTATTACGTGTGTGCGAAAAAATGGCACGGCGCAATACCTGAACGACTGATCCTGCCGGTAGAGCAGGGCGCTACACCCAGCGCTAAAAACAACGGGCTGATTGCACAGGCCTGATGGGACGTGGACAAGGCAGGATGCCTTTTGACTGCCGTAATCCATTTCATGATTGGGAGCGTCACATAATGAGAATGTATAAGACCCTGCTGACCCCATTGCTCGCCGCCGGCCTGCTGGCCAGCGCTGGCGCCATCCAGGCGGCCGGCTGGTGCGAGTCGGGCAAACCGGTGAAATTCGCCGGCCTGAACTGGGAAAGCGGCATGTTGCTGACCGACGTGCTGCAAGTGGTGCTGGAAAAAGGCTACGACTGCAAAACCGATAGCCTGCCGGGCAACTCCATCACCATGGAAAACGCCCTGGGCAGCAACGATATCCAGATCTTCGCCGAAGAGTGGATTGGCCGCAGTGAAGTGTGGAAAAAGGCCGAGAAGGCCGGCAAGGTCGTGGGTGTCGGCGCCCCCGTGGTCGGCGCTGTGGAAGGCTGGTACGTGCCGCGCTATGTGATCGAGGGTGACGCCAAGCGCAAGCTCGAAGCCAAGGCCCCGGACCTGAAAAACATCGCCGACCTGGCCAAGTATTCCGCGGTATTCAAGGACCAGGAAGAGCCTGCCAAAGGCCGCTTCTACAACTGCCCGGCCGGTTGGACCTGCGAGCTGGACAACAGCGAAATGCTCAAGAGCTATGGCCTGGAAAGCTCCTACACCAACTTCCGCCCAGGCACCGGCCCGGCGCTGGATGCAGCGGTGCTGTCGAGCTACAAGCGTGGCGAACCAATCCTGTTCTACTACTGGTCGCCGACACCGCTGATGGGCCAGGTGGACCTGGTCAAGCTCGACGAAAAACCCGGCGTGGATAAAAGCGTGACCATCAAGGTCGGCCTGTCCAAGACGTTCCACGAGCAGGCCCCGGAACTGGTGGCGGTGCTGGAGAAGGTCAACCTGCCGATCGACCTGCTCAACCAGAACCTGGCGCGCATGAGTAAAGAGCGCATCGATTCGGCGAAACTGGCGAAGATTTTCCTCAAGGAACACCCGGAAATCTGGCACGCCTGGGTCAGTGAAGACGCGGCCAAAAAAATCGACGCGGCCTTGTAGGCACAGGGCTCCCGGCTACCCTGAACAGGCAGCCGGCCACCCGGCCACACTCCATTGGATCGAGAGCACGCTATGTTTCCTGAGAGTTTTACGTTTTCCATCGCCGACTGGGTCAACGGTTGGGTCGATGGGCTGGTGACCAACTACGGTGATGTGTTCCGGCAGATTTCCGACACCTTGCTGTGGGCCATCGTCAACCTGGAAGGCCTGCTGCGCGCGGCGCCCTGGTGGCTGATGCTGGCGATTGTCGGCGGCGTTGCCTGGCACGCCACCCGCAAGGTGCTGACCACGGCGGTGATCGTCGGCCTGTTGTTCCTGGTGGGTGCAGTCGGCCTGTGGGACAAATTGATGCAGACCCTGGCGCTGATGATGGTGGCCACGGTGATCTCGGTGCTGATCGGCATTCCCCTGGGCATCCTCTCGGCGCGCAGCAATCGCCTGCGCTCGGTGCTGATGCCGCTGCTGGACATCATGCAGACCATGCCCAGCTTCGTGTACCTGATCCCGGTGCTGATGCTGTTTGGCCTGGGCAAGGTGCCGGCGATTTTCGCCACGGTGATCTACGCCGCGCCGCCATTGATTCGCCTGACCGACCTGGGCATTCGCCAGGTGGATCGGGAAGTGATGGAAGCCATCAATGCCTTCGGCGCCAACCGCTGGCAGCAACTGTTTGGCGTGCAACTGCCGCTGGCCCTGCCGAGCATCATGGCCGGGATCAACCAGACCACCATGATGGCCCTGTCGATGGTGGTGATCGCCTCGATGATCGGCGCCCGTGGCCTGGGTGAAGATGTACTGGTGGGCATCCAGACCCTTAACGTCGGGCGCGGCCTGGAGGCCGGCCTGGCGATTGTGATTCTCGCAGTGGTCATCGACCGCATTACCCAGGCCTATGGTCGTCCACGGCATGAGGCGAGCAAATGACTACTGTCAGCAAGATCGAAGTGAAAAACGTGTTCAAGATTTTCGGCGCCCGTGACAAGGAAGCCCTGGCGCTGATTGGCCAGGGCCAGACCAAGGACCAGGTGCTGGCGCAGACCGGTTGTGTGGTGGGGGTCAATGACCTGTCCCTGAGCATCGGCACCGGCGAGATCTTTGTGATCATGGGCCTGTCGGGTTCCGGCAAGTCCACCCTGGTGCGCCACTTCAACCGCCTGATCGACCCCACCAGCGGCGCGATCCTGGTGGACGGCGAAGACATCCTGCAACTGGACATGGACGCCCTGCGCCAGTTCCGCCGGCACAAGATCAGCATGGTGTTCCAGAGCTTCGGCCTGCTGCCCCACAAGAGTGTGCTGGACAATGTGGCCTATGGCTTGAAAGTACGCGGTGAAACCAAGCAAGTGTGCACCGAGCGTGCCTTGCACTGGATCGCAACCGTGGGTTTGAAGGGCTACGAAAGCAAATACCCGCACCAGTTGTCGGGCGGCATGCGCCAACGGGTGGGCCTGGCCCGGGCCCTGGCGGCTGACACCGACATCATCCTGATGGACGAAGCGTTCAGTGCCCTCGACCCGCTGATCCGCGCCGAGATGCAGGACCAGTTGCTGGAACTGCAAAAGACCCTGCACAAGACCATCGTGTTTATCACCCACGACCTGGATGAGGCCGTGCGCATCGGCAATCGCATCGCCATCCTCAAGGACGGCCAGCTGATCCAGGTCGGCACGCCGCGGGAGATCCTGCATTCGCCGGCGGATGAGTATGTGGACCGGTTTGTTCAGCGGCGGGCGGCGGTGGTCTGAACCGAGCCTTGTGGTGAATTGGCGGGCCTCATCGCGGGCAAGCCCGCTCCCACATTTGAATGCATTCACAAATCAAAATGTGGGAGCGGGCTTGCCCGCGATGAGGCCGGCAAGGCCGCAAAAAATTCCAGAAGGTATGAAGATGTCCCAGGCAAAAAAAATCATCATCGCCGACACCCCCCTGCACTGGCAGGACGTGGTCGCTGTCGCTCGCTTCGGCGCCGAGCTTGCGTTGTCGGGCCAGGCCTGGGCGCGCATCGACAATGCCCAGGCCATCGTGCAGCGCATTGTCACTAGCGGCGAGCGCGCCTATGGCGTCAACACCGGCCTGGGTGCCTTGTGCAATGTGTCGCTCAAGGGCGAGCAACTGAGCCAACTGTCGCGCAATACCCTGCTCAGCCACGCCTGTGGTGTGGGTGCGCTGCTGAGCGATGAACAGACCCGCGCCATCATCTGCGCGGCCATCCTCAACTACAGCCAGGGCAAGTCCGGCCTGCATCCGCAGGTGGTGCATTCACTGCTGGCGCTGCTCAACCATGGCATCACCCCGCAAGTACCGTCCCAGGGTTCGGTGGGCTACCTGACCCATATGGCCCATATCGGCATTGCCTTGCTGGGTGTGGGAAATGTCAGCTATCGCGGCCAGATTGTTACGGCCCAGGCGGCGTTGGCCGCCGAAGGCCTGCAGCCGGTGGTGCTCGGCGCCAAGGACGGCCTGTGCCTGGTCAACGGCACGCCGTGCATGAGCGGCCTGAGCTGTCTGGCCCTGGCCGATGCCCACCATTTGCTGCAATGGGCCGATGTGATCGGCGCCATGAGCTTTGAAGCACAGCGCGGGCAGATCGATGCGTTCGACGAGCAGATCATTGCCCTCAAGCCACACCCGGGCATGCAGCAGGTCGGCAACAACCTGCGGGCCTTGCTCGAGGGCAGCGAGGTGATTGCCGCCAGCCGGGGCATTCGTACCCAGGACGCGCTGAGCATCCGTTCGATCCCCCAGGTCCACGGCGCTGCCCGCGATCAACTGGAGCACGCCACCCGGCAGATCGAAACCGAACTCAACGGCGCCACCGACAACCCGTTGCTGCTCGGCACGCCAGACAACTACCGCGTGGTGTCCCAGGCCAACCCCCACGGCCAGTCCGTGGCGCTGGCGGCGGATATGCTGGCCATCGCCATGGCCGAGATCGGCGCCATCGCCGAGCGCCGCCTGGACCGCCTGATCAACCCCCACGTCAGCGGCCTGCCGGCCTTCCTGGTGAGCAACCCCGGCGTCAACTCGGGGATGATGATCGTGCAGTACGTCGCCGCTTCCCTCTGTGGGCAGAATCGTCAACTGGCGCAGCCGGCGGTGCTCGACAATTTCGTCACCTCGGGCCTGCAGGAAGACCACCTGAGCATGGGCACCAACGCCGCGCTCAAGCTGCACGCGGTGTTGGCAAATGTCACCCAGATCCTCGCCATCGAATACCTGCTGGCGGCCCAGGCCTTTGAGTTCCTCAAGGAACAAGGCTTCGGCACCGGCACCCACGCGGCCTGGCGCCTGCTGCGCGAGCACGTCCCGGCTTATGAACAGGACCGCTGGCTGGCGCCGGATATTGCGACCACGGCGGCCCTGCTCAAGAACACCGATTTGCTGAACCACACTTTACCAAATGTGCACTGAACCCTATTTCAAAAGGAGCATGAATGTGACTGCGCTAAATCTGATTCCAGGCCAACTGAGCCTTGCCCAACTGCGGGCCATCTACCAGCAGCCGGTAACCCTCAGCCTGGATGACAGCGCCTCGGCGCAGATCGAAGCCAGTGTGGCCTGTGTCGAGCAGATTCTCGCCGAGAACCGCACCGCCTATGGCATCAACACCGGTTTCGGCCTGCTGGCCTCGACCCGTATCGCCAGCGAAGACCTGGAAAACCTCCAGCGCTCCCTGGTGTTGTCCCACGCGGCGGGCGTCGGCGAGCCGATCAGCGATGCACTGGTGCGTTTGGTGATGGTGCTCAAGGTCAACAGCCTGAGCCGGGGTTTCTCCGGGATTCGCCGCCAGGTGATCGACGCGCTGATCGCCCTGATCAACGCCGAGGTCTACCCGCATATCCCGCTCAAGGGCTCGGTGGGCGCGTCCGGTGACTTGGCGCCGTTGGCCCATATGTCCCTGGTGCTGCTGGGCGAAGGCAAGGCCCGTTACAAAGGTGAGTGGCTGGAGGCGACCGAAGCGCTGAAAGTCGCCGGCCTCACGCCCCTGACCCTGGCTGCCAAGGAAGGCCTGGCGCTGCTCAACGGCACCCAGGTCTCCACCGCCTACGCCCTGCGCGGTCTGTTTGAAGGCGAAGACCTGTTCGCCGCCGCTATCGCCTGTGGCGGCCTGACTGTGGAAGCGGTACTGGGTTCGCGTTCACCGTTCGACCCACGCATCCATGCAGCCCGTGGCCAACGTGGGCAGATTGATTCGGCGGCCGCGTATCGCGACCTGCTCGGCGACAGCAGCCAGGTGTCCCAGTCCCACCAGAACTGCGACAAGGTGCAAGACCCGTACTCCCTGCGTTGCCAGCCGCAAGTCATGGGCGCCTGCCTGACCCAGTTCCGCCAGGCGGCCGACGTGTTGGTGGTTGAAGCCAACGCAGTCTCGGATAACCCGCTGGTATTCGCCGCTGAAGGCGATGTGATCTCCGGCGGTAACTTCCACGCCGAACCGGTGGCGATGGCCGCCGACAACATGGCCCTGGCCATCGCCGAAATCGGCTCCCTGAGCGAGCGCCGTATTTCGTTGATGATGGACAAGCACATGTCGCAACTGCCGCCGTTCCTGGTGGGCAATGGCGGGGTCAACTCCGGTTTCATGATCGCCCAGGTGACCGCTGCGGCGTTGGCCAGCGAGAACAAGGCGTTGTCCCATCCCCATAGTGTCGACAGCCTGCCCACCTCCGCCAACCAGGAAGACCACGTGTCGATGGCGCCGGCTGCTGGCAAGCGCCTGTGGGAAATGGCTGAAAACACCCGGGGGATTCTCGCGGTGGAATGGCTGGCCGCCTGCCAGGGCCTGGACCTGCGCGATGGCCTGAAAACCTCGCCGAAGCTGGAAAAGGCCCGTGGCATCCTGCGCGCCAAAGTGGGGTTCTATGACAAGGACCGCTTCTTCGCCCCGGACATCAACGCCGCCAGCGAGCTGCTGGCCAGTCGCTGCCTGAATGAGTTGGTGCCGGCCAAGCTGCTGCCAAGTCTCTAAGCAGCACCCCGGTCCCGTGTGGGAGCTGTCTCGCCAAGGCTCGACAGCTCCCACAGGTGATCGCCCATAGGTTCGGATTCTCTCTGGATAACAATAATTAGGGACGAGAAATGCACCAGCAAGCACAAGGTCTCAAACGCGGGCTGACCGCCCGTCATATTCGCTTCATGGCACTGGGGTCGGCGATCGGCACCGGGCTGTTCTACGGCTCCGCCTCGGCTATCCAAATGGCCGGCCCGGCGGTGTTGCTGGCCTACCTGATCGGTGGCGCTGCGGTGTTCATGGTGATGCGCGCCCTCGGCGAAATGGCCGTGCACAATCCGGTGTCCGGCTCGTTTGGCCAGTACGCCAGCACCTACCTGGGGCCGATGGCCGGTTTTATCCTCGGCTGGACCTACGCCTTTGAAATGATCATCGTCTGCCTGGCGGACGTCACCGCCTTCGGCATCTATATGGGCTTCTGGTTTCCCGAAGTCGCCCGCTGGGTCTGGGTGCTCGGCATTGTCCTGCTGATCGGCGGGCTGAACCTGTGCAACGTCAAAGTGTTTGGCGAAATGGAGTTCTGGCTGTCGCTGCTCAAGGTCGGTGCGATTGTTGCGATGATCCTCGGCGGGTTCGGCATCATGCTGTTCGGCGTGCATTCGGCGGGCGACGCCCCGGCCAGCGGCTTGAGCAACCTGTGGGCCCATGGCGGCTTTATGCCCAATGGTGTGGGCGGCTTGATCGCCTCGTTTGCGGTGGTGATGTTTGCCTTTGGTGGCATCGAAATCATCGGCATCACCGCCGGCGAAGCCAAGGACCCGCAGCGGGTAATCCCCAAGGCGATCAACGCGGTGCCGCTGCGCATCCTGCTGTTCTACGTGCTGACCCTGTTTGTGCTGATGGCCATCTACCCATGGCCGCAGATCGGCAGCCAGGGCAGCCCATTCGTGCAGATCTTCAGCAACCTGGGGATTGGCTCGGCGGCGACCATCCTCAATATCGTGGTGATCTCGGCGGCGGTCTCGGCCATCAACAGTGACATCTTCGGCGCCGGCCGCATGATGTACGGCCTGGCCCAGCAAGGGCAGGCGCCCAAGGGCTTTGCGCAACTGTCGCGCCACGGTGTGCCGTGGATGACCGTGGTGGTGATGGGCGCCGCATTGCTGGGCGGTGTGGTATTGAACTACCTGATCCCGGAAAACGTGTTCCTGGTGATTGCCTCGATTGCCACGTTCGCCACCGTGTGGGTGTGGTTGATGATCCTGGTCACGCAGGTGGCAATGCGCCGCTCGATGAGCAAGGAACAGATCGCCGAACTGAAATTCCCGGTGCCGTTCTGGCCCTATGCGCCGGCGGCGGCCATTGTGTTCATGCTGTTTATTTTTGGCGTACTGGGCTACTTCCCGGACACCCAGGCCGCGCTGCTGGTGGGCGCCGCGTGGATTGTGCTGCTGGTCGTGGCCTACCTGCTGTGGGTCAAGCCCGCGGCCGGGCAAGCGGCCAAGGTCGATTACGACCCGGCTTTGTCTCACCGATAACTTAGGGAGGCGTTGATGAAAACGCTTTGGCAACACTGCCACATCGCAACCATGGCCCGGGGCGAGTACTCGATCATCGAGGATGGCGCCATGGTCACGGCCGGTACGCTGATCGAGTGGATCGGCCCCCGCGCCGAGCTGCCGCCTGGCGACTACGCGCAGACCCATGACCTGCAAGGGGCGTGGGTCACGCCGGGGCTGATCGACTGCCATACCCACACGGTATTTGGCGGCAACCGCAGCGGCGAATTCGAGCAGCGCCTGCAGGGCGTGAGCTACGCCGAGATCGCCGCAGCCGGTGGCGGCATCGCCAGCACCGTGCGCGCCACGCGTGCGGCGAGCGAAGACGAGCTGTTCGACAGCAGCCGCCAGCGCCTGCGCAGTTTGCTGCGCGATGGCGTGACCACGGTGGAGATCAAGTCCGGCTACGGCCTGGACCTGGCCAACGAGCGCAAGATGCTGCGGGTGGCCCGGCGCCTGGGTCAGGAACTGCCGGTCAGCGTGCGCGCTACATGCCTGGCAGCCCATGCCTTACCGCCGGAATACAAGGATCGCGCCGACGACTATATCGAACACATCTGCAACGAGATGCTGCCAGCCCTGGCCGCAGAAGGGTTGGTGGATGCGGTGGATGCGTTCTGCGAATACCTGGCGTTTTCCACCGAGCAGGTCGAGCGTGTGTTTAAAGTCGCCCAGCGTTTGGGCTTGCCGGTAAAACTGCACGCCGAGCAATTGTCGTCGCTGCACGGCTCCAGCCTGGCGGCGCGGTATCAGGCGCTGTCGGCGGATCACCTGGAGTTCATGACCGAAGAAGACGCCATCGCCATGGCCGCAGCCGGCACCGTCGCCGTGTTGCTGCCGGGGGCGTTCTACTTTTTGCGCGAAACCCAGTTGCCGCCGATGGACGCCTTGCGCAAGCACGGGGTGCAGATCGCCATCGCCAGCGACCTCAACCCCGGCACCTCGCCGGCCTTGTCCGTGCGACTGATGCTGAACATGGCCTGCACCCTGTTCCGCATGACCCCGGAAGAAGCCCTGGCCGGTGCCACCCGGCATGCCGCCACGGCCCTGGGCATGGGTGACACCCACGGTTCGCTGGAAGTGGGCAAGGTGGCGGACTTTGTCGCCTGGCAGATCGATCGCCCCGCCGACCTGGCCTACTGGCTGGGTGGCGAGTTGGATAAACGCGTCGTGCGCCATGGCGTCGACGTCACTGTGTAAGGAGTACCGTTGTGGACAAGGTTCTGAACTTCAAGCAAGGCAGCACGCCGCTGCTGATCAGCATGCCCCACGCTGGCCTGCGCCTGACGCCTGCGGTGGCGGCGGGCCTGATCCCCGAGGCACAAAGCCTGCCGGATACCGACTGGCATATCCCCACGTTGTACGATTTTGCGGCAGAGCTGGGGGCCAGCACCCTGGCGGCCGAGTATTCGCGGTTTGTGATCGACCTGAACCGGCCAGCTGACGATAAGCCGCTGTATGTCGGCGCGACCACCGGCCTGTTTCCCGCGACGCTGTTTGACGGGGTGCCGTTGTTTATTGAAGGCAAGGAGCCGTCGAAAGAGGAACGGGCGACCTACCTGGAGCAGATCTGGACGCCTTATCACCAGACCCTGCAAAACGAACTGGCGCGGCTCAAAGCCGAATTCGGCTACGCGTTGCTGTTCGACGCCCACTCGATCCGCTCGGTGATCCCACACCTGTTCGACGGCAAGCTACCGGACTTCAACCTCGGCACCTTCAATGGCGCCGCCTGCGACCCCGAGTTGGCCAGCCAGTTGGAAGCCATCTGCGCGGCGCACCCGCAGTACAGCCATGTGCTGAACGGGCGCTTCAAGGGCGGGCACATCACCCGGCACTACGGCAACCCGGCGCAGGATATTCATGCGGTGCAGCTGGAGTTGGGGCAGTGCACATATATGGAAGAGTTTGCGCCGTTCAGGTATCGGCAGGATCTGGCCGAGCCGACGCGGGTGGTGTTGAGGCAGTTGTTGGAAGGGTTCCTGGCGTGGGGCCAGAAGCACTACACCTGAGTCAACGAAGCTCAAACTGTGGGAGCGGGCTTGCCCGCGATAGCGGTGCTTCAGTCGCCGAATATATTGACTGACACACTGCTATCGTGAGCAAGCCCGCTCCCACACTGGGTTGCGTGAACCTTCCTGGCGGATCGCTGACACAGGTCTAAGACCTCAAGGACATGCTCATTGCACAATTCGGGTTTATGATGCCAGACGGCAAAATAATAGACGTCCCCCCGGGGATGGAACCGACCCCTTACGGAGCGCGCAATGCAGACTTTGTTCCCGCAGATCAAACCCTACGCCCGGCACGATCTGGCCGTCGATGAAACCCACACGCTGTATGTCGACGAAAGTGGTTCCCCGCAAGGTTTGCCCGTGGTCTTCATCCATGGCGGCCCCGGCGCCGGATGTGATGCCAACAGTCGCTGCTATTTCGATCCGAACCTGTACCGCATTGTCACCTTTGACCAGCGCGGCTGCGGGCGTTCCACCCCGCGGGCCAGCCTGGAAAACAACACCACCTGGGACCTGGTGGCCGACCTTGAGCGGATCCGCGAGCACCTGGGTATCGACAAATGGGTGCTGTTCGGCGGTTCCTGGGGCTCGACCCTGGCCCTGGCCTATGCGCAAACCCACCCCGACCGTGTGCATGGCCTGATCGTACGCGGGATCTTCCTGGCCCGCCCCCAGGATATCCAGTGGTTCTACCAGGCCGGCGCCAGCCGCCTGTTCCCCGACTACTGGCAGGATTACATCGCGCCGATTCCCCAGGATGAGCGCCACGACATGATCAGCGCCTACCACAAGCGCCTGACCGGCAACGACCAGATCGCCCAGATGCATGCCGCCAAGGCCTGGTCCACCTGGGAAGGGCGCATGCTCGGCCTGTGCCCCAGCCCGCAGTTGATCGAGCGCTTCTCCGAGCCACAGCGCGCCTTGTCGATTGCGCGCATCGAGTGCCACTACTTCACCAACAACTCGTTCCTGGAGCCCAACCAACTGATTCGCGACATGCACAAGATCGCCCATCTGCCTGGCATCATCGTGCATGGCCGCTACGATATGATCTGCCCTCTGGACAATGCCTGGGAGCTGCACCAGGCCTGGCCGAACAGTGAGCTGCAGGTGATCCGCGAGGCGGGCCACGCGGCTTCCGAGCCGGGCATCACCGATGCGCTGGTGCGGGCGGCGGGCCAGATGGCACGACGCCTGCTTGATTTGCCGCCTGAAGAAGCATGAAGGGCCTTTTACAGCGGGTGCGTGGCGCCCGGGTCGAGGTGGCGGGGCATGTGGTGGGCGCGATAGACCAGGGTTTGCTGGTACTGGTGGCCGTCGAGCCTTCAGATACAGCGGCCAGTGCCGACAAGTTGTTGCATAAGCTGCTTAACTATCGGGTGTTCAGTGACGATGAGGGCAAGATGAACCTGTCGCTGAAGGACATTGGCGGTGGTTTGCTGCTGGTGTCCCAGTTCACCCTGGCGGCCGATACCAAGAGTGGCCTGCGCCCCAGCTTCTCCACAGCGGCGCCTCCGGCGTTGGGCGAGGCGCTTTTCGAGCACTTGTTGTCAAAAGCGCAACAATTGCATGGCACGGTGGCATCGGGGCGTTTTGGCGCGGATATGCAGGTGCATCTGGTCAACGATGGGCCGGTCACCTTCCTTTTACAGACCTGATTGTATGAAAAACGACTTTTAATGCGCAAAAACGCAAGTTTTCGCTACAAATACTTTGCTGCCCCTGCTGCGTTATCTCACCGGCTACTAGATAATCGCGCGCTACGGGGATCAGCGTAAATTGATCCATTTTTGACTTAGGTAGAGACTTGTCCGCTCGCTCATGGGGAATCATTTAGCCCCATCGGAGTCGGAACAATGCTCGCCAACCTGGCATATAGATAGCTGGCCGTTGGTTTTTTGATCTGTTTTCGGCGAGGGTTGCTCGTGATTGTTAGTCCCTGTAATGCACCAAAATTGTCTGCCAAACGGTTACGAAACGCACTGGTAACGGGCTCTGCCCTGTTTTGCCTGTTCGGCGCGGGTCAACTGTGGGCATTCAGTCTGGATGATGTGTCGGCCAAGGCAAAAGAGCTGGCCGGGCAGAAATACGAAGCCCCGCGCAGCAATCTGCCGAACGAATTCCGCGAAATGAAGTTCGCTGACTACCAGAAAATTCGTTTCCGCAATGAAAAAGCCGAGTGGGCCGAGCAGAAAACCCCGTTCAAGTTGTCCTTCTATCACCAGGGCATGCACTTCGACACGCCGGTGAAAATCAACGAAGTCACCGCCACCGACGTCCAGGAGATCAAGTACGACCCGACGCGCTTCGATTTCGGCGACGTCAAGTTTGATCCCAAAGCCACCGAACAGCTGGGTTATGCCGGCTTTCGCGTGCTGTACCCGATCAACAAGGACGACAAGCAAGACGAAATCATGACCATGCTCGGCGCCAGCTATTTCCGCGTCGTGGGCAAGGACCAGGTCTATGGCCTGTCCGCCCGTGGCATGGCGATCGATACCGCGCTGCCGTCCGGCGAAGAGTTCCCGCGTTTCACCGAGTTCTGGATCGAGCGTCCAAAGCCGGGCGACAAGCACCTGGTGATCTTTGCCCTGCTGGATTCGCCACGGGCCACTGGCGCCTATCGCCTGATCCTGCGCCCGGGCACCGACACCATTGTCGACGTCAAGTCGCAGATGTTCCTGCGCGACAAGGTCAGCAAGCTGGGCGTTGCCCCGCTGACCAGCATGTTCCTGTTCGGCGCCAACCAGCCGTCCAAGGTCCTCAACTACCGGCGTGAACTGCACGATTCCAGCGGCCTGTCGATCCATGCCGGCAACGGCGAGTGGATCTGGCGCCCGCTGAACAACCCAAAACACCTGTCGGTCAGCAACTTCTCGGTAGAAAACCCGCGTGGTTTCGGCCTGTTGCAGCGTGGTCGCAACTTCAGCCAGTACGAAGACCTCGACGACAACTACGACAAGCGCCCAAGCGCCTGGATCGAGCCTGAAGGCGACTGGGGCAAGGGTTCGGTCGACCTGGTAGAGATTCCGACCGCCGATGAAACCAACGATAACATCGTTGCCTTCTGGAGCCCGGCCGAACTGCCCAAGCCCGGCGAGCCGCTGGATATCGCCTACCGCCTGCACTGGACTCTCAATGACGCACCGTTCCACTCGCCGGACAGTGCCTGGGTCAAGCAGACCCTGCGTTCTACCGGTGATGTGAAACAGTCCAACCTGATCCGCCAGCCAGACGGCAGTGTGGCCTACCTGGTGGACTTCGAGGGCCCGTCCCTCAAGGCCCTGAAGCCCGATGCGGCCGTGCGCAGCCAGGTCAGCGTCGGCGATAACGGCGAAGTTGTGGAAAACAGCGTGCGCTACAACCCGCACACCAAAGGCTGGCGCCTGACCCTGCGCCTGAAGATCAAGGATGCAGGCAAACCGACCGAAATGCGTGCGGCCCTGGTCCAGGATATCGTCAAGCCTGAGCCAGAGCAGGTTTCCACCCAAGTCCTGAAGGCTGACAAAGTCCTGGCCAAGCAACACGAGAAACACGCCAAGAAAGACGCCAAGGACAAGGAAACCCAGCAGCCAGAAGCTGCCCCAGCCACCCCGGAGCCGGTCAAGACAGAACAAGTCCTGACCGAAACCTGGAGCAATCAGTTGCCTGCCGATGAGTAACTCTCAAGTCCAGCCAGAGACGCTTGCCGAGTACCTGGCGCACCTTCCGATGACCGATGAGCAGCGCGCCGAACTGGCGGGCTGCAAGTCCTTCTCTGAACTGCACGAGCGCCTGTCGTCGTCGACCTTTGACGCGCCAGTGGACGCCGCGCAGGCGTCGGTTGGCCGCCGGCTGACCCTCAACACAGCCGAGGAGCTAGAAGACGCCGAGATGCTGGTGCTCGACGCCAGCGGCCGGGTGTGCCTCAAGGCCACGCCGCCGATCCGGCGTACCAAGGTGGTGCCCGAGCCTTGGCGCACCAATATCCTGGTGCGTGGCTGGCGCCGGCTCACCGGCCGCAGCAACCCGCCGGCACCGCCCAAAGACGAGCGCGTGCTGCCGGCTGCGCGCTGGCGCACCGTCGGTTCGATCCGCCGCTATATCCTGCTGGTGCTGATGCTCGGCCAGACGATTGTGGCCGGCTGGTACATGAAAGGCATCATGCCTTACCAGGGCTGGTCCCTCGTCGACTTTGACGAAATCCGCAACCAGACCCTGCTGCAAACCGCTACCCAGGTACTGCCATACGCCCTGCAAACCAGCATCCTGATCATGTTCGGGATTCTGTTCTGCTGGGTGTCGGCAGGGTTCTGGACGGCGCTGATGGGCTTCCTCGAACTGCTCACCGGTCACGACAAGTACCGGATCTCCGGGAAAAGCGCCGGCGACGAGCCGATCCCGAAAGAGGCCCGTACTGCGCTGGTGATGCCGATCTGCAACGAAGACGTGCCCCGGGTATTTGCCGGCCTGCGTGCGACCTTTGAGTCGGTGGCCGCCACCGGCGACCTGGATCGTTTCGACTTCTTCGTGCTCAGCGACAGCAACGACGCCGATATCTGCATCGCCGAACAGCAAGCCTGGCTCGACGTGTGCCGCGAGGCCGGTGGCTTTGGCAAGATCTTCTATCGCCGCCGTCGCCGTCGCGTCAAACGCAAGAGCGGCAACCTCGACGACTTCTGCCGGCGCTGGGGCGGTGACTACAAGTACATGGTGGTCCTGGACGCCGACAGCGTGATGAGCGGCGAATGCCTGACCAGCCTGGTACGCCTGATGGAAGCCACGCCGGACGCCGGGATCATCCAGACCGCGCCACGGGCCTCGGGCATGGATACCCTGTATGCACGCATGCAGCAGTTCGCCACCCGCGTCTACGGCCCGCTGTTCACCGCCGGCCTGCACTTCTGGCAGTTGGGCGAATCCCACTACTGGGGTCACAACGCGATCATCCGCATGAAGCCGTTTATCGAGCACTGCGCCCTGGCGCCATTGCCGGGTAAAGGTGCGTTCGCCGGCTCCATCCTGTCCCACGACTTTGTTGAAGCCGCGCTGATGCGCCGCGCCGGCTGGGGCGTGTGGATTGCCTACGACTTGCCCGGCAGCTATGAAGAACTGCCGCCCAACCTGCTCGACGAGCTCAAGCGTGACCGTCGCTGGTGCCACGGTAACCTGATGAACTTCCGCCTGTTCCTGGTCAAGGGCATGCACCCGGTGCACCGTGCGGTGTTCCTCACCGGCGTGATGTCGTACCTGTCGGCGCCGTTGTGGTTCCTGTTCCTGGTGCTGTCCACGGCCCTGCTGGCGGTCAACACCCTGATGGAGCCGCAGTACTTCATGGCGCCACGCCAGTTGTACCCGCTGTGGCCGCAATGGCACCCGGACAAGGCGGTGGCCCTGTTCTCCACCACCATCGTGCTGCTGTTCCTGCCCAAGCTGCTGAGCATCATCCTGATCTGGGCCAAGGGCGCGAAAGAGTTCGGCGGCAAGTTCAAGGTGACCTTGTCGATGCTCCTGGAGATGCTGTTCTCCGTGCTGCTGGCACCGGTGCGGATGATCTTCCACACCCGCTTCGTGCTCGCCGCGTTCCTCGGCTGGGCCGCGACCTGGAACTCGCCGCAACGTGACGATGACTCCACGCCCTGGAGCGAGGCGGTCAAGCGCCACGGCCCGCAGACCTTGCTGGGCTTCTTCTGGGCCCTGCTGGTGGTGTGGTTGAACCCAAGCTTCCTGTGGTGGCTGGTGCCGATTGTCGGTTCGCTGATGCTGTCGATCCCGGTCTCGGTGATCTCCAGCCGGGTCAAGCTGGGCCTCAAGTCCCGTGACGAGAGCCTGTTCCTGATCCCCGAGGAATACAACCCGCCGCAGGCGCTGCTGTCGACCGACCTCTACACCCACGAAAACCGCTGGCATGCACTGCATGATGGTTTTGTGCGGGCAGTGGTCGATCCGCAGCAGAACGCCCTGGCCTGCGCCCTGGCAACCTCCCGCCATGGCCAGGCGGAGCCGATCGAGTGGCTGCGTACCGAGCGTGTGCGGCATGCGTTGAAGGTCGGCCCTGCTGGCCTGAATAACAACGAGCGTGTGGCCTTGCTCAGCGACCCGGTGGCCCTGGGCCGCCTGCATGAGCAAGTCTGGAGCGAAGGGCATGCCGAATGGCTGGGTGCCTGGCGCGAGTCGGTCAAGGCCGACCCGCATGCGCCGTTGCTGCCGCTCAAACCGCTGTCATCCCAGGCTCAGCCAGCCTGATTCAGACGCCCCCGGGATTTTTCTCGGGGGCGCTTGATACGCCCGTCCTACAGCGCTTGGCGCTTGTGCCCCGTCCTTCTAACTTCGATACAAAAGACCCCGGTTCAAGGCGTATTGCCGTGCCTGCCAGTGGGTTAGGATCGCCCCCAAAATCTGACTCGACCGCCTCTGGTTTGCGCTGAACCCGCAACGCCCGGTACGCGGCTGCTTAATGAAAAAGGGGATTTTCATGATCAAGGGTAACTGGTCGGTACTGTTGCTGGGCATCGCCGCGCTGCTTCACATCCAGCTGGCGCATGCAGGTGCCATCGATGAAGCTGTGCGGCGCGGGGTCTTGAAAGTGGGGACCGACCCCAACTACGTGCCCTTTGAAATGACCGACAAACAGGGGCGTGTCATCGGCTTTGAAGCCGACCTGCTCGAAGAAATGAGCAATGCCCTGGGGGTGACCCTGGAATGGGTCCCGGTGGCCTATACCGAGCTGATCCCGGGCCTGTTGGCCGGCCGCTTCGACATGATCGGCAGTGGCATGACCGTGACCCAGGAGCGCAACCTCAAGCTCAATTTCAGCGATTCATTCATCATTGTCGGCCAGACCGTCCTGCTGCACCCGCGCCTGGCCGGCAAGGTCGGCAGCATTGAAGACTTGAACGAAGCCGGCTATCGGATAGCCGCCGCACACGGCACCACGGGCGAAGCGGCGGCGCGGCGTTTCCTGGGGGCTGCACAGCTGCGCAGCTTTGCCACGGCCGAGGAAGGGGTACGCCAGGTGGTCAGCGGCGAGGCGGATGCCTTTATCCATGACGCACCCTATAACCTGATTGCCCTGGCCAAGCCGCAAAACCGCGAGCTGCTGGCCCTGGAGCAACCCTTCACCTATGAACCCCTGGCGTTTGGCGTGCCGAAGGGCGATTACGACAGCCTGAACTGGATCAATCACTTCCTCAGTCAGGTTGCCCAGGACGGCACCTACGATCGGCTGCATGACAAGTGGTTCCGGGATACCGACTGGTTATCAGAGATCGAATGATGGTCACACCTGCTTACATAACTCACTGGGCAGGCGCTTGCGCGGCGAACCGTCTAATCGTGCTTTTCTCTGGGTTTTTGTGGGGTTTTTCTGTCATATCCACCAACAAATCCCGGCTGGACCTTTGTGCCGGTGGGCGAGTGGGTTAGCATCGCTCCCCGAAGAAACAGTGCAGCCCTGCGAAGGTCTGCATCAAAATAAAATGAGTCAGGGGACTTGGTGATGAAAAAGTATCTATCGATGCTGATGCTCGGCGTGACGGCCCTGTTGGCAGTCAATACGGCCCAGGCCGGGGCGATTGACGAAGCGGTCAAGCGCGGCACCTTGAAAGTCGGCATGGATCCGACCTACATGCCGTTCGAGATGACCAACAAGCGCGGCGAAATCATTGGTTTTGAAGTCGACCTGCTCAAGGCGCTGGCCAAGTCCATGGGGGTCAAGCTGGAGCTGGTCTCCACCGGTTACGACGGCATCATCCCGGCCTTCCTCACCGGCAAGTTCGACATGATCGGCAGCGGCATGACCCTGACCCAGGAGCGCAACCTGCGCCTGAACTTCAGCGAACCCTTCATTGTGGTGGGCCAGACCCTGCTGATCCGCAAGGAACTGGAAGGCACCATCAAGTCCTACAAAGACTTGAATGACGAGAAGTACCGCTTGACCTCCAAGCTCGGCACCACTGGCGAGATGGTGGCCAAGAAGCTGATTTCCAAGGCCAAGTACCACGGCTACGACAACGAGCAGGAAGGTGTGCTCGACGTGGTCAACGGCAAGGCCGACGCCTTTGTCTACGACGCGCCGTACAACGTGGTGGCCGAGAAAAAAGTCGGCAATGGCAAGCTGGTGTACCTCGAAGAACCCTTCACCTACGAGCCTCTGGCATTCGGTCTGAAGAAGGGCGACTACGACAGCATCAACTTCATCAACAACTTCCTGCACCAGATCCGCAACGACGGCACCTACGATCGCATCCATGACAAGTGGTTCAAGAGCTCCGAGTGGCTCAAGGACATGGAATAAGCTAGAAACCGCGTCGCGCCCATCGCGGGCAAGCCCGCTCCCACCTTGGAATGCATTCCAACTGTGGGAGCGGGCTTGTCCGCGATGGCGGCCTGACAGCCGATACACATCCCGGAACCCGCAATGAAACAGAAAAAAGCCCAATGGCCCTGGCACCTGCTGACCGTGCTGGTGCTGGTCGGCATGGCCGGCGCGTTGTACTACGCCACCTCGCTGATGTCCTACGAATGGCGCTGGAACCGCGTGCCGCAATACTTCGCCTACCAGGCTGAGGAATCCAAGCGAGCGGCGGATATTTCCACGGTGGTCGAATTGGTGCGCCAGGGCGATGTGGCGCAAGTCACCCTGCGTAACGATGCCGGTGTCGAGCAGCACCTGAGCGTTGCCGACAACAGCCTGCAAGTGGCCCGTGGCGACGATGTGGCCGAGGGCGATGTGATCGGGGTGACCCGGCACTGGGCGCTGGGCCCGTTGATGTGGGGGTTGTGGACCACCCTGTGGCTGTCGCTGGTCTCGGGGGTATTGGGCCTGTTCATCGGCCTGGCGACCGGCCTGTGTCGTTTGTCGAATAACCCGACCTTGCGCGATCTATCGACGATTTACGTCGAACTGGTGCGCGGCACGCCGTTATTGGTACAGATCTTCATTTTCTACTTCTTTATCGGCACGGTGCTGAACCTGTCGCGGGAGTTTGCCGGCATCGCCGCGCTGTCGCTGTTTACCGGTGCTTATGTGGCAGAAATTGTCCGCGCTGGCGTGCAGTCGATTGCCCGTGGCCAGGGCGAAGCGGCCCGTTCCCTGGGCCTGAGCGCCAGCCAGTCGATGCGCCACGTGGTACTGCCGCAGGCGTTCAAGCGCGTGCTGCCGCCGTTGGCCGGGCAATTTATCAGCCTGGTCAAGGACACCTCGCTGGTCTCGGTGATCGCCATTACCGAACTGCTCAAGAGCGGTCGCGAGGTCATCACCACCTCGTTCTCGCCGTTTGAAATCCTGTTCTGTGTTGCAGGCCTGTACCTGCTGATCAACCTGCCGCTGTCGAAAATGGCCAGCCGGCTTGAGCGGAGGCTCGCCCAAAGTGATTGAAGTGCGCGATCTGGTAAAAGTCTTCGACACCCGTGGGCATGTGGTGCGCGCGGTGGATCACGTCACCACCCAGGTGGCCAAGGGCGAAGTGCTGGTGGTGATCGGCCCGTCCGGTTCCGGCAAATCGACGTTCCTGCGCTGCCTCAATGGCCTGGAAGCGTTCGATTCGGGCTCGGTGAGCATCGACGGCCTGCAACTGGCCGACCCCAAGACCGATGTGAACGCCTATCGCCGGGAAGTCGGCATGGTGTTCCAGCACTTCAACCTGTTCCCGCACATGACCGTGCTGGAAAACCTGTGCCTGGCGCAGAAGGTCGTGCGCAAGCGCGGCAAGAAGGAGCGCGAGGCCAAGGCCCTGGCCTTGCTGGAAAAGGTCGGCATTGCACAGAAAGCCAACGAGTTCCCCTCGCGGCTTTCCGGCGGCCAGCAACAGCGCGTAGCGATTGCCCGGGCCTTGGCCATGGAGCCCAAGGTCATGCTGTTTGACGAGCCCACCTCGGCGCTGGACCCGGAAATGGTCGGTGAAGTGCTGGACGTGATGAAGACCCTGGCCCTGGAAGGCATGACCATGGTCTGTGTGACCCACGAAATGGGCTTTGCCCGGGAAGTGGCGGACCGCGTGTTGTTCTTCGATCACGGCAAGCTGCTGGAAGACGCTGCGCCCGCGCAGTTCTTCGATGCGCCGAAGGACCCACGGGCACAGGCGTTCCTGCGCCAGGTTCTGTAAGGCACGGGGGCAGGTTCATACCTTGAACTTGCCCACGTACTTCTGAAGATTGCTCCCCAGTCGTGCCAATTCAATGCTGGCCGCTGCCGTCTGTTCGCTGGCGGCGGCGGTTTGTTCCGACACATCCCTGACTTTCAATACGCTGCGATTGATTTCCTCGGCCACCGCGCTTTGCTCTTCGGCGGCAGCGGCGATCTGTGGGTTCATTTCTTGGATGACGGACACGGTGCGCGCAATCTCGTTCAGGGCATCCCCGGCGTTGCGGGTCAGGCCCACGCTGCGATCGGTCAGGGTGCGGCTGTTGTCCATGACGTCGGCGACCTGTTGCGTGCCGTGATGCAAACCGCCAATCAACTCTTCGATTTCCTCGGCGGACTGCTGGGTGCGCTGGGCCAGGCTGCGCACCTCATCGGCCACCACTGCAAACCCTTGGCCGGCCTCCCCGGCGCGTGCGGCTTCGATTGCCGCATTGAGCGCCAGCAGGTTGGTCTGCTGGGACACCGACTTGATCACCTCCAGCACGCTGCCGATCTTCTGGCTTTCCCGTTGCAGGGCCAGCATCGCCTGGCTTGAGCGCGCCATCTCGTGGGCCAGGTGTTCAATGTGCGCCACCGCGTCCGTCACCACCTGGTCGCCCAGTTCGGTCTGTTGATTGGCCTGGTTGGCGGCAATCGAGGCCTGTTCGGCATGCCGGGCGACTTCCTGGGCGGTGGCGAGCATCTGGTTCATGGCGGTTGCCACCTGCTCGGTTTCGTCGCGCTGATTGTTGACGCCCGCCCGGGTTTGCTCGGTGACGGCCGACAGTTCCTCGGCGGCGCTGGCGATCTGCCGGGCATTGTCGCTGATGCTGCCAATCAGCCCCCGCAGGTTGAGGGTCATTTGCGCCATGCTGCATTGCAACTGGCCTAGTTCATCCTTGCGACGGGTCTGTACATCGTGGCTCAGGTCGCCCTCGGCAATGCGATTGGCCACGGCCAGGGCCCTGCGCAGTGGCTTGACGATCTGCCCGGCGATGATCCAGGCGGCCAGGGCGCCGAAGAGCAAGGCGGCCCCGGTAATGGCCAGGGTCTGGGTGCGAGCCTGTTCGGCTTCCCGGTCGCGGCGCTGGGTCTGGTCCTGGCTGAGCAAGTCACTTTGTACCAGCAGTTGGTCCAACAGTTGCTCCAGCTGGTTTTGCGCGGCCTCGGTCGTCAGCTGGGTGTCCCGCAGGCGTGTCAGGTGAGTGCGGATGCTGAGCACGGCATTTTTCAAGGCGCTGCTGTCCACGGGCAGCTTCTCCACGGCCGCCTGGGCCAGTTCGAGGCTGCGTTCGGCATCGCTGACGGCCTGGGCATAGGCATCCAGGCTGCTGGCCGCCCAGGCCGGGCTCAGGGCGCGGTCTTCGGCCTGTTCGATCGCCAGGCGCAGCCCTTCGACGGTATCGAGGGCTTTTTCGTCTTCCTGGTCCGGCAGGTCGCTGGCTACTTGTGCCAGGACGTCGCTGGTGCGCACCGAGCTTTGTTTCAACTGCTCACGGGCGGTTTCCCGTTGTTTGACCAGCGCAGGCACATCCTTGAGCGTGGTTTTGAAGCGCTCGGAAAAGCCCGTCATGTTGCGCAAGTACTCCTGGGACGTTGGCACTTTGAGGCGGTTTGAAAGCTCGGCCAGATACCCATCGATCTTCTTGATGGACAGGCTCAGTTTGTTGAGGCTGGCCTCGTCGTCCAGGGTGCGATAAACGATGCGGTCGGCCCGTAGTTCTTCGCCGGTAACCGCCAGTTGCGCGAGAACGGTCAGGGTTTGTGAGCGGTAGAGGGAGGCGGCGAGGGCCTGCCAGCCGGTCAGGGCAATCACAAGGCTCAGGGCCAGCACCAAGGCAAAACCCAGGACCAGTTTGAGGGTGACGCTGGCGTTACCCAGCAGTTGAGTCATTCGACGAAGCATGGCCAACCTCCGGCAAGTGAACAAAGGTGTTCGACGTGTCGGGGCGCCGAAGGGCGCGGGCACATTGAACCCTCTTGAACGCTAGTTCCCTTGGGCGCGGGGCGTGGCGATGGAGGCCTGAAAAACGTGTAGGAAATTTCACAAGCTGCAAGCGGCGACCCGGACGGATCGCCGCGAAGGGCAGGCCTCAGACCCGGAAGCGGCCCACCAAGGCCTGCAGATGGGTGCCCAGGCGCGCCAGTTCGGTACTGGAAGCGGCGGTTTCTTCGCTGGCCGCTGCGGTCTGCTCGGACACATCGCGCACATTCAGCACGCTGCGGTTGATCTCTTCGGCCACGGCGCTCTGTTGTTCGGCGGCGGTGGCGATCTGTTGGTTCATGGCCTGGATGGCCGAGACCGTGCGGGTGATGTTTTCCAGGGCATTGCCGGCCCGTCGGGTCAGCTCGACGCTGCTGTCGGTAAGGCTGCGGCTGTTGTCCATGATGGTCGCCACCTGCTGGGTGCCACTTTGCAGGCCGACGATCAGCTCTTCGATTTCCTCGGTGGATTTTTGCGTGCGTTGCGCCAGGCTGCGCACCTCATCGGCCACCACCGCGAAGCCACGGCCGGCTTCTCCGGCGCGTGCCGCTTCAATGGCCGCGTTAAGGGCCAGCAGGTTGGTTTGCTGGGCCACAGACTTGATCACGTCCAGCACACTGCCGATCTTGTCGCTTTCGCGCTTGAGATGGCCCATGGCCTCGGTGGAGTTGCCGACTTCGCCCGCCAGGCGCTCGATCTGGGCGATGGCTTCGCCAACCACCCGGTCACCTTCGCGGGCCTGTTGGTCGGCGGCGACGGCGGCTTCCGAGGCTTCTTCGGCATTGCGCGCCACTTCCTGCACGGTGGCCGCCATTTCGTTCATCGCGGTGGCGACCTGGTCAGTCTCGACCTTCTGGTTGTTGACCCCGGCGCTGGTCTGCTCGGTAACCGCCGACAATTGTTCGGCGGCGCTGGCGATTTGCGTCACGCCGTCGCTGATCCCGCCGATCAGGTCGCGCAGGCCCATGGTCATGCTTTGCATGGCGCGTTGCAGTTGACCCAGTTCGTCCTGGCGTTGCGAGACCAGGTTGTGGCTCAGGTCACCGGCGGCGACACGTTCGGCGACCTTGAGGGTCTGGCTCAAGGGGATCACGATCTGCCGGGTAATCGCCCAGGCGGCGAACAAGCCGAAAGCCAGGGCCAGGGCCGTCGCCAGCATCAGCAGTTGCTTGGCCTGTGTGGCATCGTTGTCGCGGACCACGGTTTGCGACGCGGTGAGTTTCTTGCTGCGGTCAAACAGCAGGTCGCCTTGCTCGGCCATGGCCTTGAGGGCTGCCGCACTGGCCACTTGGGAGTCGCGGAATTGACTGACGGCGGCGAGGTAGGCCTTGAGGGCGTCGTTGGCTTCCAGCAGGTTGGCGCCGTACTGTTCCGGTAGTTGACTGCGCAGGCTGTCGAGGTTTTTCAGGGCATTGCTGATGGCGTCCAGGGCCGGCTGCTCGGCCTCGGCTTTGGCACTGTAGCTGTAGCCGCGCACCTGGAAGCGCGCCTGCTGAATCAGCTTGCTCAGCTCGACCACGCTGTTGAACTGGGTGACGCTGTCGCCTTGCAGCAGGGTTTTTTCGATTTCCGAGACACGCACGACGGCACTGTCGGCGGTAGCGCCCAGTTTGCTGCGGGCATCTTCGCGGTGGGCACCGGCCTGGACCATGGTGCTGAAGGCCTGTCGATACTTGGCAACGGCGGCCAACTGCTCATCGATGATGGCGATATCGGCCGGTTGCTCGAGCTGGCTGCGCGCGGTTTTCAGGCCGCTGTCGAGTTTGTCCATCAGCTCGTTGACCAGCCCCGGGCCTTGTTCGCCACGGCGCATTTCATAGTCCAGGCGGGCCTGGCGCAGGTCTTTGGTCAGTTCATTGAGGCTGGCAATAAAGCCCAGTTTGTCGCCACGGCTGATCACACCACCCAGGCCCGTCCAGCCGGTGAAGGTGATCAGGAGCGTGAGGACCAAGACCAGGCCAAAGCCCACGCTCAGCTTGCGATTGACGCTTACATTCCCCAGTTTTTCAGCTAGCCAACGGTGCATGCGGTGAACTCCCCTGAACAAGGCTTGGACTTATCCTGAGGCTATCGGCATGCAAGCGCGATTCTGTAGCGGCATAAAGACTTGTGGGAGCTGTGGTGTTTGGAGGGTGGGGTTAGAAGAGGCGGGCGAGCAGGGCGGTCACGGCCGTTTCCACGCGCAGGATCCGCGCGCCCAGTTGCACCGGCTGCAACCCGGCCTTGGCCAGCAAATCCACCTCATAGGGGATCCAGCCACCTTCCGGGCCGATGGCCAGGGTCACCGGTTCATCCAGGCCGCGTGGGCACGGTGGGTAATCGCCGGGATGCCCGACCAGGCCCAGGGTGCCCTGGGCCAGGGCCGGCAGGCGGTCTTCGACGAAGGGCTTGAAGCGCTTTTCGATGATGATCTCGGGCAATACCGTATCCCGTGCCTGCTCCAGGCCGAGGATCAGTTGCTCGCGAACCGCTTCGGGCTCCAGGAAGGGGGTCTGCCAGAAGCTTTTCTCGACCCGATAGCTGTTGACCAGCACCACCCGTGGCACCCCCATGGACGCCACGGTCTGCAATACCCGGCGCAGCATTTTCGGGCGCGGCAGGGCCAGCAGTAACGTCAGCGGTAGTTTGGCCGGTGGCGGCTGGTCGAGGCTGATTTGCAGCTCGGCTTCGCCCGCTTCCAGGCGCAGCACCTGGGCATTGCCCATCAAGCCGCCAATGCGCCCCACGCGCAGGCTGTCGCCGACTGCCACGCGATGCACCTCCTGCATATGCACCAGGCGCCGGTCACGCAAAACCACCCGGTCGGCCGCGATAAAGTCGGCCTCTTCCAGCAACAGCAGGTTCACGGTTGGGTCGCTGGCGGCTGGTCGTCATCGGCAGGTTGGTCGTCCGGGTGTTCGCCGCGCTTGCTCACCAGGCTGCCAAACAGGATGCCCACTTCAAACAGCATCCACATCGGCACGGCCAGCAAGGTCTGCGAGAAGATATCCGGCGGGGTGAGGATCATGCCGACCACAAAGCAGCCGATAATCACGTACGGGCGGATCTTGCGCAGGTACTTGACGTCGACCACGCCGATCCACACCAGCAACACCACCGCCACCGGGATCTCGAAGGCCACGCCAAAGGCGAAGAACAGCGTCATCACGAAGTCGAGGTAGCTGGTGATGTCGGTCATCATTTCCACGCCGGCCGGGGTGGCGGCGGCGAAGAACTTGAAGATCAACGGGAACACCAGGAAGTAGGCGAACGCCATGCCGGTGTAGAACAGCATGATGCTCGACACCAGCAGTGGCACCGCGATGCGTTTTTCATGCTTGTACAGGCCGGGGGCGATAAAGCCCCAGATCTGGTGCAGGATCACCGGGATCGCCAAAAACAGCGACACCATCATCGTCAGCTTGAGCGGCGTGAGGAACGGCGAGGACACGTCGGTGGCGATCATCGTCGCGCCCACCGGCAGGTACTCGCGCAGCGGCGTCGAGACGAAGGTGTAGATCTGCTGGGTAAAGGCAAACAGCCCGGCAAAGATCACGAAAATCGCCGCGACGCAGCGCAGCAGGCGGGTGCGCAACTCGGTGAGGTGCGAGACCAGCGGCATATGCTGGTCGTTTTCCGGTTTATCAGCGCTCATGGGGCTCGCGGCGGCAATGTAGGGTCGTGGGGCGCGGGCGACGCGGTGGGCGTCGGCGCGGGCTCTGCTGGGGGCGCGGGCGTTGCGCAGGCAGTGGTTTGGACCACGGGTGCAATGCTCTGCTCGGCCACCGGCTCAACCGGTGTCGGCGCCTGTTGCTGGGGCGCGAGGATTTTGCGCGCCTCCTGCTCCAGGGACAGAATATGTTCGTTGTGCAGCTGACGACGAATCTCGTCGGCGCCGATTTCCCGTTCAACTTCCTGCTTGATGGCGTTGAAACTGCGTTTCAGGCGCCCGACCCACAGGCCAGCCGTGCGCGCCGCGCCAGGCAGGCGTTCAGGCCCCAGCACCAGCAGGGCGACGAGGCCGACGAGCAGCAGTTCAGAGAAGCTGATACCAAACATTAGTCAGTGCTCACGAGTCTTTGCGGGACGGCTCTTCGACTTTTTCGGCCTGCACGTCGAAGGTGCGGCGTTCAGTGATCGGCTGTGCGGCCTGCGGGTGCACAGGCTGCGCCGGGTTGGCGCCGGTGTCGGCTGGCTTTTCGTCGTCGTTCATGGCCTTGCGAAAGCCCTTGATGGATTCGCCGACGTCGGTGCCCAGGTTCTTCAGTTTCTTGGTACCGAACACCAGGACGACCACCACGAGAATAACCACCCAGTGTTTCCAGTCAAAAATGCCCATGCTGCAATTCCTTAAGTCAGAAAGTTATTCAGGCGGACGGGCGCGAGGCCTTTTCGGCATGCCCGGACAAGCCGAAGCGACGGTCCAGTTCATCCAGCACGGCCTGTGGGTGCTGCCCCAGTTGGGCGAGCATCACCAGGCTATGGAACCACAAGTCGGCAGTCTCATAGATTACATCGCTGTAATCGCCGCTGATTTGTGCATCCTTGGCCGCGATGATGGTCTCGACGGATTCTTCGCCGAGTTTTTCCAGAATCTTGTTCAGGCCCTTGTGGTACAGGCTGGCGACATAGGAGCTGTCGGCGTCCGCACCTTTGCGGTCCTCCAGCACCTGGGCCACACGGTTGAGGGTATCGCTCATGTTCAATGTCCTGCCGAGTAAATGGCGTGCGGGTCTTTGAGCACCGGCTCGACGGTTTTCCATGCGCCGTTCTCGAACACCCGGTAGAAGCAGCTGTGGCGGCCGGTATGGCAGGCGATGTCGCCGACTTGCTCGACCATCAGCACGATCACGTCGGCGTCGCAGTCCAGGCGCATTTCATGCAGTTTTTGCACATGCCCGGACTCCTCGCCCTTGCGCCACAGTTTGCCACGGGAACGTGACCAGTAGATGGCACGCTGCTCGGCGGCAGTCAGGCCCAGGGCCTCGCGGTTCATCCAGGCCATCATCAGGATGCGCCCGGTCTTGTGGTCCTGGGCAATGGCTGGCACCAGGCCATCACTGTCCCATTTGATCTCGTCCAGCCAGTCTTTCATTTTTAACTCCAACAACCGTGCGCTAGCCGCTCCGGCGATGTGCAACAGTGTATAACCGCTCGGGCTATCGACGCACGACCAGATAAAGGCCCACGGCGACCATGATGCCCGCAGGCCAGTAACCCAGTGCGTTCAAGGGCCCACCGGCCGCGAGCACCGCGCCACCGCCCAGGTGCGCTGCGCCCAGCAGGCGCAGGAACCAGTCGTCCTTGCGTTGATGCCACGGCGGCGCCGGGTCCTTGGCGTGGGGCTGGGACATGCGCTCCAGCAGGTCGCGGGTCATGTTGGCCAGGTGCGGCAGTTGCTCGACCTGGCTGTGCAGGTTGCCCAGCAGGGTTTTCGGGCTGACGCGTTCGCGCATCCAGCGTTCGAGGAACGGTTGCGCGGTGTTCCACAGGTCCAGGTCCGGGTACAGCTGGCGGCCCAGGCCTTCGATATTGAGCAGGGTCTTTTGCAGCAGCACCAGTTGCGGTTGCACTTCCATATTGAAGCGCCGCGCGGTCTGGAACAGGCGCATCAGCACCTGGCCGAATGAAATATCTTTTAACGGTTTTTCAAAGATCGGCTCGCACACGGTGCGGATCGCCGCCTCGAATTCATTGAGCTTGGTTTCGGCCGGCACCCAGCCCGAGTCGATGTGCAACTGCGCCACGCGGCGGTAGTCACGCTTGAAGAAGGCGAACAGGTTACGTGCCAGGTAGTCCTGGTCCTCGGGCGTGAGGCTGCCGACGATGCCACAGTCGATCGCAATGTACTGCGGGCTCCACGGGTTCACCGTGCTGACGAAGATATTGCCGGGGTGCATGTCGGCGTGGAAGAAACTGTCGCGGAACACCTGGGTGAAGAAAATCTCCACCCCGCGCTCGGCCAGCATCTTCATATCGGTGCGCTGGTCGGCCAGGGTCGCGAGGTCGGTGACCTGTACGCCGTAGATGCGCTCCATCACCAGCACTTTGGGCCGGCACCAGTCCCAATACACCTGCGGCACGTACAGCAGCGGCGAGCCCTCGAAGTTGCGCTTGAGCTGGCTGGCGTTGGCCGCTTCACGCAATAGGTCGAGTTCGTCGTAGATGGTTTTTTCGTAGTCGGCGACCACGTCCACCGGGTGCAGCAGGCGCGCATCGGCCGAGAAACGCTCGGCGGCACGGGCCAGGATGAACAGCCACGCCAGGTCCTGGCCGATGATCGGCTTGAGGCCGGGGCGGATCACCTTGACCACTACCTCTTCGCCGGTTTTCAGCTGCGCGGCGTGCACCTGGGCGACCGAGGCCGAGGCCAGGGGCTCGACGTCGAACCGGCTGAACACGTCGCTGATTTTCTTGCCCAGCTGTTCTTCGATCAGCTTCATCGACTGCTGTGAGTCGAACGGCGGCACGCGGTCCTGCAACAGCATCAGCTCGTCGGCGATGTCTTCAGGCAGCAGGTCGCGGCGGGTCGACAGGATCTGCCCGAACTTGATGAAGATCGGCCCCAGGTCCTGCAAAGCCAGGCGCAGGCGCGCGCCACGGCTCAGGTCCAGGGTCTTGCGCGGGAACCAGCGCCACGGCAGCACATAGCGCACTGCCAGCAACAACCACGGCAGCGGCAGGGCGAACAGCAGGTCATCGAGGCGGTAGCGAATGACGACGCGTTGGATGCGGAACAGACGGCGGACGGCGAGCAGCTTCATGCGTTATCGCTTGGATCAAGGGAGCGGCTCAGGCGCTCGAAGCGCGCCTCAAGCCGTTCCAGGTCGAGTTTGGCCTGGTCGAGTTCACGAAAGCGCGCTTCGGCTTCCCGTTGTCCGACGAGGGTGCGCGATTCTTCGCTCAGGTATTCGGCGAGGTTCTGGTTGAGGCTGGCGAAACCCTGCTGGTACCAGCGCGAGCGGCTGCGCAGGTGCCCGCTGATCAACTGGGTGGCCACCGGGCCGAGCCAGCGCGACAGCTCGTATTCCCAGTCCAGCTCCAGGTCTTGCAGCACGGCGGCCAGGTCCATCAGCACCGCGCTGTCGCCTTCAAGGGTCACGTCCGGGCCGTGCAGGACCGCGGTCTTGTCGCGGCTCAGGGCCAGGCGCAGCAGGCTCGCCGCCGGCGCACGCAGGGTGCAGTCGGCGTCGGCGGCCCAGTGCGCGGCGAGCAACAGGCCTTCATCGCTGGGCAGGATAAACAGCTGCAAGGCCGGGCTGCTGCAATCGACGGCAATGATCTTGCCGTTCAGGTGCGCCAGCCGCGCCAGGGCGGTGCTGTCCAGGCGCAGGACACGGTTGAGGCCGTGTTCGACGCTGGCGAGAAGGCCGGTGAACAACATCAGGGCTTGATGCCGCGATGCAGGGCAACGATGCCCGAGGTCATGTTGTGGTAGGTCACGCGGTCGAAACCGGCCTCGACCATCATCGACTTCAGGGTTTCCTGGTTGGGGTGCATGCGGATCGATTCGGCCAGGTAGCGATAGCTCTCGGCGTCATTGGTGATCAGCTTGCCCATCAACGGCATGAAGGCGAACGAGTAAGTGTCGTAGACCTTGGACATCAGCGCGTTGGTCGGCTTGGAGAACTCCAGCACCAGCAGGCGCCCGCCCGGCTTGAGCACCCGCAGCATCGAGCGCAGGGCGTCTTCCTTGTGGGTCACGTTGCGCAGGCCGAAGGCGATGGTCACGCAGTCGAAATGGTTGTCGGGGAACGGCAGCTTTTCAGCGTCGGCCTGGACGAACTCGATATTGCCCGCCACGCCCTTGTCCAGCAGGCGGTCGCGACCGACCTTGAGCATCGAGCCGTTGATGTCGGCCAATACCACCTGGCCGGTGGGGCCAACCAGCTTGGAGAACTTGGCGGCCAGGTCGCCCGTGCCGCCGGCGATGTCCAGCACGCGGTTGCCGGCGCGCACGCCGGACAATTCGATGGTGAAACGTTTCCACAAGCGGTGCATGCCGCCCGACAGCACGTCGTTCATCAGGTCGTACTTGGCGGCCACGGAGTGGAACACCTCAGCGACTTTTTCCGCTTTCTGGCTTTCCGGGACGTTCTTGAAGCCGAAGTGAGTGGTGGGTTCGGCATCGCTGCCTTTGCGCTGATCAGTCATATCGCTGTCACCAAAAGAGAATGGGGGCATTCTAATCCCCAAGGCATGCTTTGTCTTGGCAAGGCTGAAGGTAAGATAGGTGGCCACCGAGACCTTTTGCCGCATGGCGGGTGAGCCGGGTGCTCAATATGTCTTTATAACGAGGAGTCATTCAAATGGCCCGCATACAGATTGAACGTGCCCACGCACTGGGTAAGGAAGCCGCCAGGGCGAAAGCCGAGAAGTTGGCGCATAAACTCAAGGAGCAATATGGCCTGGAGCCTTCGTGGTCTGGCGACACGTTGAACCTCAAGCGTTCCGGCGTCAAAGGCACACTGAAAGTAGCTGAGGATTCGTTAAGGATCGATGTGGAACTGGGCCTGTTGATGTCGGCCATGAGTGGCACCATCAAGTCCGAAATCGAGAAGGCCCTGGATAAGGCCCTGGCCTGAGCTGCGACCGCGCGCCGCATTGGCTGGCGGCCCATTGCGCTGTTCTTAGGGTGCCGATTCTAATTTTTCTCCCTACTTTGTATTCAGCCCTCAACTCCTGTGGGCAGTTCCTCCACCCTTTTATGCGTGAGGTGCACCATGGCCAAAGTTATTTTGAAGAAAAAAATCGACACCCAAATCAGCGCCCTGAGCGACGTTAAAACCTATGCTCGCAAGATCTGGTTGGCGGGTTTGGGGGCTTATGCGAAGGTCGGCAGCGAAGGCAGCGAGTACTTCAAGGAACTCGTCAAGACTGGTCAACATGTTGAAAGTAAAGGTAAAAAAGTTGTGAATGAACAACTTGATGCCGCCAACAGTCAGATTGATTACGTTAAGAGCAATGTCTCCAGCGTCAAAGGTCGCGTCGAAGTGCAACTGGATAAAGTCGAGAAGGCTTTTGATGCGCGTGTTGCAAGTGCCTTGAATCGAATCGGCATTGCGTCTAAACATGACGTGGAGACACTCTCTGCTAAGCTCGATGAGCTAACGGCATTGCTCGAACGTGTCGCGCGTAAACACTAAGGAGACATCGGATGGCTGTTAAAAAGACTACTCAGAAAGAAGGCAGCTCTTGGGTCGGGAAAGTTGAAGAATATTCCCGCAAGATCTGGCTGGCTGGTTTAGGCGTGTACTCGAAGATCGACAGTGACGGTAGCAAACTCTTCGAGACTTTGGTTAAAGACGGCGAGAAGGCCGAGAAGTTGACCAAGAGCACAGTCGGTAAACAAGTTACTGCGGCCAAGGCAACTGCCGGTTCGCGCATCAGTGATGCGAAGAAACAGGTGTTGGGAACTTGGGGTGAGCTTGAAGGCGCACTCGACAAGCGCCTCAACAATGCCATTTCGCGATTGGGCGTGCCTAGCCGTACTGAAGTGAAGGCGCTGCACAGCAAGGTCGATACCCTGACCAAGCAAATCGAAAAACTCACCGGCGCTAAAGTTGCCCCAGTGAAAGCAGCTGCAAAACCGGCTGCCAAGCCGGTGGCGAAGACGGCTGCGGCCAAACCTGCGGCAAAAACCGTGGCCAAGCCTCTGGTCAAGGCCGCTGCCAAATCTGCAGCTAAACCTGCGGCCAAGGCAGTTGCCAAGCCTGCGGCGAAAACCGCAGCAGCCAAACCAGCAGCCAAGCCTGCTGCCAAGAAGCCTGTAGCGGCCAAGCCGGCAGCGAAACCGGCCGCCAAGCCAGCGGCCAAAACGGCTGCCGCCAAACCGGCTGCCAAGCCAGTTGCAGCCAAACCGGCTGCCGCTAAGCCAGCAGCCAAACCTGCGGCTGCCAAGCCGGCTGCAAAGCCAGCGGCGAAGAAACCCGTCGTAGCCAAGAAGCCAGCAGCGCCAAAACCAGCGGTAGCGGCCAAGCCTGCAACCCCGGCCCCCGCGACCAACTCGGCCACTGCGCCGACACCCGCCGCCGCAACCCCGACTGTAACGCCGGCAACCCCGACGCCATCCAGTCAGTCCTGATTCACGGGACGTATAAAAACGCCCGGCCTGCAAAGGTCGGGCGTTTTACTGGGTGCTTGCAACAACACATTCCTAATGTGTGTGGGCTTGTGTGGGAGCGGGCTTGCCCGCGATAGCGGTGTATCAGTGCCAGATTTGTTGGCTGACCCACCGCAATCGCGAGCAAGCCCGCTCCCACATTTCTAGTCCGTGTCGTCCAGGTAGCGCAGAGCAAAACGCTCGGTAGCCAACCGTGCCGGCATCAACAGGTGCGGCGCCACCAGCATCATCACTTGATACACCGCCACCCGCACCTCGGCCTCGCGATCGAGGATCCGCTGGTAATCCAGGGAAAACAGCAGGGTCATGGTGATCTGCTCCACCAGTTGCCCCAGGGCCTGGGTATCGCTGACCAGCTGCCCCTCGGTCTTGAGCCGGGCCAGCAGCGAAGCCAGGGTGCGCTTGAGTGCGGTCAGCAGGTGGCGAATGCCCTTGGCCAGCTTCGGCAAGCGCCCGGCCAGGTTCGACAGGTCCTGGAACAGGAACCGATAGTGCGCCATGCGCTCAACGATCAGGTGCAGGAACAGCCAGTAATCCTCCGGCGCCAACTGCACATCCGCCGGCGGGTCGAGCAGTGGCGCCAATTCCCCCTGGAAGCGCTCGAACAACCCCAGCACCAGGGGCTCCTTGCCATGGAAGTGGTAGTAGAGGTTGCCGGGGCTGATCCCCATTTCATTGGCCACCTCCATGGTTGAAACATTCGGCTCGCCCTTGCGGTTGAACAACTGCAGGGCGCATTCCAGGATACGGTCGCGGGTTTTCATCCAGTCTTCTTAATCTGATCGTTGAGCTCAGCGCACCCGCACATAGGTGCCCGGCGCTGCTTCCATCGGTGGGTAGTTCTGGTTGCCCAGGGCTGTCAGGGTCTCGCGCTGCACCCCGGAACGTTGCTGGATCCACTCAAGCCACTGCGGCCACCAACTGCCCTCGACGTGGCTGGCGTCGTAGTACCAGGCGCGTGGGTCGCTGCTCAGCTTGAGGTTTTCGACGAAGTTGGCCTTGGGGTTGCCCGGCGGGTTGAGGATGCTCTGGATATGCCCGCTGTTGGAAAGCACAAAACGTTTGTCGCCGCCCAGCAGCAAGGTCGAGCGGTAGACCGCGTCCCATGGCGTGATGTGATCGTTGATGCCGGCCACGCTAAAGCTGTCGACGGTGACTTTATGCAAGTCGATGGGTGTGCCGCAGACTTCCAGGCCGCCAGGGTGGCTCAACGGGTTGTGCTTGAAGAAATCCAGCAGATCGCCGTGCAAGGCTGCCGGCAAGCGGGTGTTGTCGTTGTTCCAGTACAGGATGTCGAACGCGGGCGGTTCCTTGCCCAGCAAGTAGTTGTTGATCCAGTAGTTCCAGATCAGGTCGTTGGGGCGCATCCAGGCGAAGACCTTGGCCATGTCCCGGCCATCGAGCACCCCTTCCTGGTAGGAGCGACGCTTGGCCGCTTCCAGGGTCTGTTCGTCGGCAAACAGCGTGGCGGGGCTGTCGAGCTGGCTGTCCAGCAGGCTCACCAGGTACGTGGCGCTGGCGACCCGCCGTTGTTGGCGCTTGGCTTGCAGGTGGCCTTGCAGGGCGGCGATGGTCAGGCCACCGGCGCAGGCGCCCATCAGGTTCACTTCGCGGGCGCCGCTGATTGCCCGGCAGATATTCAGCGCTTCCTCCAGCGCTGCCACATAGGTCGACAGGCCCCACTCGCGATGGCGCACATCCGGGTTGCGCCAACTGACCATAAACACCTGTAGGCCGTTTTTCAGGGCGTACTGCACGAAACTGTTGGCCGGGCTCAAATCGAAAATGTAGTACTTGTTGATCTGCGGCGGCACCACCAGCAGTGGCCTGGCGTACTGTTTTTCGCTCATGGGCTTGTACTGGATCAGCTCCAGCAGTTCATTGCGAAACACCACCGAGCCGGGCGTGGTGGCTACCGTCTTGCCGACCTCGAAGGCCTGCTTGGTGACCTGGCGCGGCAGGCCGTTGTTGTGCAGCAGGTCATCGAACAGGTTGCCCATGCCGCGCACCACGCTGTTGCCGCCGGAGTTGAGCAACTCCTTGATCGCCAGCGGGTTGAGCAGGGTGTTGGACGGCGACAGGGCATCGTTGAGCAACGAGAAGGCAAAGTGCGCCCGTGCGCGGTCGTCGTCGCTCAGGTGGCTGTCGTCAATCCAGTGCCGGGTTTGTTTCTGCCAGCTCAAATACGCCTGCAGGCTGCGCCGGTACAGGGGGTTGAGGGTCCAGGTGGGGTCGGCGAAACGGCGGTCGTGGGGGTTGGGTTCGTGCACGGTTTCACCCAGTAACACCCGGCCCAATTGCCCACCCAACGCCAACGCATGCCGGGCGCTGTGCAGCGGGTTGCGCAGCCCATGGGCGGCGACGCTGCGCAGGGTCGACAGCAGGTCCCGGCCACGCAGGCCGGTGATTGCACTTTGTGCATTGATGAACGCGGCGGGTGTGGGCGCCGGGGTCTTCAGGGGTCTGTCACGCATGAGTCAACACTCCTTCGTCAATTCATCAACAAGCACGCCAATGCAGAACCATAGTCGGTTCTGGCCAAGTTGCGCATAAGGATCATCCTGATCCGATATCGCTCAGGTGCTGCTATAGGGGGGCCGGTTGCGGGTGGATTACCGCGCGCAAGCGTTCCTCCTGGAGAAATTTCATGATGATCGGTGCCACCGCTTCGGCCCGGGTGATCAGGAACAGGTGGCCATCGTCGATGATGTGCAACTGCGCATTGGGAATGCGCCAGGCCAGCATGCGCATGTTGACCAGCGGGATCAGTGGGTCATCGTCGCCGGCCAGCACCAGGGTGGGTTGCTTGATCTTGTGCAGCCAGTGAATGCTGGTCCAGCCAAACCCTGCGAACAGTTGCCAGTAGTAGCCCAGCTTGCCGGCCGAGCGCACTTTGCTCGCGTGTTCGGCGGCCAGCTTTGAGTCCCGGCGAAACGAGCCGCCATAGATCATCGGCGCGATACGCACCACGTGGGACGGTTGGATGTAGCGCCGCGGGCTGGCCATCAGCCACAGCACCTTCGGCTTGCCGGGCACCATAAAGGCGCCGGCGGCGGTGGCGGCGAGGATCAGCTTTTTGCAGCGCTCCGGGTAGTCGTAGGCAAACTGCTGCGCCAGGGCACCGCCCCAGGACACCCCGACGGCATTGACCTGGCCATAGTCCAGGTAATCGAGCATACGTGCGGTGAGTTTGGCCAGGCCGGGAAAGCGATAGGGCCGGCTGGGTGTCGACGAGCCGCCCACCCCGGGTACGTCGAAGGCAATCACTTCCAGGTCCGGGTCAAGAGCCTGGACGAACGGAAACACCAGCTCAAGGTTGGCGCCGATGCCGTTGAAAATCAGCAGCGGCGTCAAGTGAGACTTGCCCGGTCGTACCGCCGTGCGGATGGTCTGGCCATCCAGGTCGATGGTACGGAAGATGAACGGTTGCGGCATGCTCAAGCCCTGTGAAGTGTTACTGCTGGAATGGGGCCAATGTGTGTGGTTTGTGTGGGAGCGGGCTTGCCCGCGATGGCATCCACTCGGTTTGACAGAGACACCGTGTTGCCTGCATCGCGAGCAAGCCCGCTCCCACCTTGACCGAGTTCCCACATTTGATCCCATTGCAATCGCGCAAAGGTGTCTGCCTTACCGCTCGTGCACGTATGTCCCGGGTGCAGCTTCCGCCGCTGCGTAGGCCTTGTTACCCAAAATCGTAGGTGACTTCTTCAACTTGCCCGAACGCTCCCCCAGCCAGCCCTGCCAGTGCAGCCACCACGAGTCGGTATGCTTGGTGGCGTTTTCCTGCCAGTCCAGGGCCTTCTCGCCCATGCTCTCGCTGGTCTGGTAACGCGCCTTGGGGTTGCCGGGGGGGTTGAGGATGCTCTGGATATGCCCGCTGCTGGACAGCACGAACTCGACCTTGCCGCCAAACAACTGCGCCGACTTGTAGCAGGACTGCCACGGTGTGATGTGGTCGTTGGTGCCCGCCAGCGAGTAGATATCGGCCGTCACCTGCTTGAGGTCGATCGGGGTGCCGCACACTTCCAGGGCATTGGCCCGCACCAGCGGGTTGTTCTTGAACAGTTCGATCAGGTCGCCGTGGAAGGCCGCCGGCAAGCGTGTGGTGTCGTTGTTCCAGAACAGGATGTCAAACACCGGCGGTTCATTGCCCAGCAGGTAGTTGTTGACCCAATAGTTCCAGATCAGGTCATTGGGGCGCATCCAGGCAAACACCTTGGCCATGTCCCGGCCTTCCAGCACGCCGGCCTGGTAGGAATGGCGCTTGGCCGCTTCCAGGGTCTGCTCGTCGACGAACAGGGCCACCTGGGTGTCGAGGGTGGTGTCCAGCACGCTCACCAGCAAGGTCAGGGCGTTGACCTTCTTCTCGCCCAGCGCCGCATAGTGGCCCAGTAGCGCGGTGCAGGTGATACCGCCCGAGCAGGCGCCGAGCATGTTGACGTCCTTGCTGCCGGTAATCGCCGTGACCACATCCACCGCCTCTTTCAGCGCCTCGATATAGGTCGACAGGCCCCATTCGCGCTGGGCCTTGGTGGGGTTGCGCCAACTGACGATAAAGGTTTGCTGGTTATTGCGCAGGCAGAAACGCGCCAGGCTCTTGTCCGGGCTCAGGTCGAACACATAAAACTTGTTGATCTGCGGCGGCACCACCAGCAGCGGGCGCTCGTACACCTGTTCGGTGATCGGCTTGTACTGGATCAGCTCCAGCACGTCATTGCGAAACACCACCGCGCCTTCGCTGGTACCCAGGCTCTTGCCCACTTCAAAGGCGCCCATGTTCACCTGGCTCGGCATGCCGCCGTTGTGCACCAGGTCCTTGGCCAGGTGCGAGAGGCCGTCCAGCAGGCTCTTGCCACCGGTTTCAAAGAAGCGCTTGACGGCGGCCGGGTTGGCGGCGCTGTTGGTGGGGGCCATGGCCTCGGTCATCAGGTTGATGACAAAGTGCCCGCGGCTGATGTCCTGTTCCGACAGGTTGCTGTCACCGATCCAGTCGTGCAGCTCCTTGCGCCATGCCAGGTAGGTTTGCAGGTAGCGTTTATAGAGGGGGTTCTGGCTCCAGGCCGGGTCGTTGAAGCGACGGTCATCGCTTTCAGGGGCAAGCTCGGATTTGCCGAATACGACGTTCTTCAACTCGACGCCAAAGTGGGCGACGTGCTTGACGCTGTGCAACGGTTGCTTGATGGCCTGGGTCAGCACCATCCGCGCCGAAGCCAGTAAATCCTTTTTGCGCAACGCGATGATCGGGTTCAGCCCCAGGGTGTTTTCCGAGGCCTGGCGTTTCAAGTCATCGTTATTCTTGTTACTCATCCACGACGCTCCATTGTCCGAAAGACGAGTACCGGGTACCGCTGTGCAGCCAACTATCGATGCACAACACAAGCCTGGTACTGCTGCTCGGGTGACCGTAAATACTGCATCGTCAAATGCAGGGAACTTGCCAGATCCATTGGTTACCCGAGTTTAATTTTTTTCGCAAGCGGACCAATCTTTGATCACACCACAGGGCATTCAAGCAGATGAAATTAGAAAATGCCCACTAATGAGCAACAGGCTTGAGCTAGAGCATCAGCTTGATGACGGACTGGCTCGGGTCGCGGGTTTTTCCGGCGGCCTTGAGCTCGGCAAGATAGTCGGCCCACAACGCGTCCTGACGTACGGCGAGTTGGTAGAGATAGTCCCAGGTGAACAGTCCGCTGTCATGACCGTCGTCGAAGGTCAATTTCAGTGCGTACTGCCCGGCAGGTTCGATCTTGGTCAGGCCGACATTCAGCTTGCCAAATTGCAGGATCGGCTTGCCGTGGCCCTGGACCTCGGCGGAGGGAGAGTGCACCCGTAGCAGTTCGGCGCTCAGGTGATAGACCTCGTCGGGGCCGTAGGTCAGCGAGAGGGTCTTGGAGGCTTTGTGCAGGTTGATGGCGGTGGGCAGTTTGGTCATTTGGGGAACCGCTCAGAGATGATCCTGAAGGAACCGGCTTTAAAATGTGGGAGCGGGCTTGTGTAGGAGCTGGCTTGCCTGCGATGGCATCACTGCGGTGTTTCTGACACCACGCGGCGATCCCATCGCGGGCAAGCCCGGCTCCCACACAAGCCCGCTCCCACATTAAAGCAGAGCGGTTCCTGTGTGAGGCTTACAGGATATAACGAGACAGGTCTTCGTTCTGCGCCAATTCGCCCAGGTGGTTGTTGACGTAGTCGGCGTCGATCCTGATCGCCACGCCATTCTGCGCGCCCGCCATGTCGCCGGCGCTGAAGGACACTTCCTCCAGCAGGCGCTCAAGCAAGGTGTGCAGGCGACGGGCGCCGATGTTCTCGGTCTTCTCGTTGACCTGCCAGGCAATTTCCGCCAGGCGCTTGATACCGTCGGGCAGGAACTCGATCCCCAGGCCTTCGGTTTTCAGCAACTCGCGGTATTGCTCGGTCAGCGAAGCATGCGGTTCGCTGAGGATGCGCTCGAAGTCGCCCGGGGTCAGGGCCTTGAGTTCCACGCGAATCGGCAGGCGGCCTTGCAGCTCCGGCACCAGGTCGCTGGGCTTGCTCAGGTGGAACGCGCCGGAAGCGATAAACAGGATATGGTCGGTCTTGACCATGCCCAGCTTGGTATTCACCGTGCAGCCTTCGATCAGCGGCAGCAGGTCGCGCTGCACGCCTTCGCGGGATACATCGACGCCGCCGGAGTTACCGCGCTTGGCCACCTTGTCGATCTCGTCGATAAACACGATGCCGTGCTGCTCGACCGCTTCCAGGGCCTTGGCCTTGAGCTCTTCCTCATTGACCAGGCGCCCGGCTTCTTCGTCACGCACCAGCTTGAGTGCGTCCTTGACCTTGAGCTTGCGGCTTTTCTTCTTGCCCTTGCCCATGTTGGCGAACAGGTTCTGCAACTGGCTGGTCATTTCTTCCATGCCAGGCGGTGCGGAGATATCGACGCCGGCGCTTTCGGCGACTTCGATCTCGATTTCCTTGTCGTCCAGCTGGCCTTCACGCAGGCGCTTGCGGAACAGCTGGCGCGTATTGGAATCCGAAGCGGGTGCGGCGTCTTCATTGAAACCGGCCCGCGCCGGCGGCAGCAGGGCATCGAGGATGCGCTCTTCGGCGGCGTCTTCGGCGCGATGGCTGACCTTGGTCATTTCCTGTTCGCGCAGCAGTTTCAGGGCGGCGTCGGCCAGATCACGGATGATCGACTCGACGTCGCGGCCCACATAGCCGACTTCGGTGAACTTGGTCGCTTCGACCTTGATGAACGGTGCATTGGCCAGCTTGGCCAGGCGCCGGGCGATCTCGGTCTTGCCGACACCGGTCGGGCCGATCATCAGGATGTTCTTGGGGGTTACTTCAACACGCAATTCTTCGGGCAGTTGCATCCGGCGCCAGCGGTTACGCAGGGCGATGGCAACGGCGCGCTTGGCATCGTCCTGGCCGATGATATGGCGATTGAGTTCATGGACGATTTCGCGGGGAGTCATGGACATAGTGGTGTGTGGTCCTCAAGCAGGAAAAAGCCGACGGCTTATTCCGCGAGGTCCTGCTCCTCAATGGTCAGGTTGTGGTTGGTAAACACGCAGATATCGCCAGCGATACCGAGGGCGGTCTCGACGATTTCCCGGGCAGACAGGTCGGTTTTCTTCAGCAAGGCACTGGCGGCGGCCTGGGCATAGCCACCGCCGGAACCCATGGCGATCAGGCCGTTCTCGGGCTCCACCACGTCACCGTTGCCGGTGATGATCAGGGATGCGTCTTTGTTGGCGACGGCAAGCATGGCTTCGAGGCGGCTGAGGGAGCGGTCGGTGCGCCACTCCTTGGCCAGTTCGACAGCGGCGCGCACCAGATGGCCCTGGTGTTTTTCCAGCTGGCCTTCAAAGCGTTCAAACAGGGTAAAGGCGTCAGCGGTGGCCCCTGCAAAACCGGCGAGGACCTGGCCGTGGTACAGGCGGCGCACTTTTTTGGCGTTGCCTTTCATCACGGTATTGCCAAGGGAAACCTGGCCGTCGCCGCCCATGACGACTTTGCCGTGGCGACGAACTGAAACGATGGTGGTCAAGGGGAGAGTCTCCACGCTGCGGGGCGAAAATGCCCTGATGGAACTCATATGGGGGTGGTGGGGGAGATTTCAACCGTAGGGCGGGTGTGCGGACGAGTGGTGTCTGGCGGGCCGGCACAAGCTCAAGAGCACTATAAAACCAATGTGGGAGCTGGCTTGCCTGCGATAGCGGTGCACCCGTCACTGAAAATATTGACTGATACACCGTCATCGCAGGCAAGCCAGCTCCCACATCTGATCCATGTTACCTGTGGCTCAACGGCTCTGGCGTTGTTGTAACAACAGGTTGCTAAAGCCCGCGCCTGCCAGTTGTTTCTGCGCCACGGTCAGTTGTTCGCGGTTGCTGAACGGCCCCACCAGCACGCGATACCAGGTCGCTTCCTTTACGGTCCCGGACTCCACCGTCACCGTCTGCCCCAGCAGGATAATCTGCGCGCGCACCCGATCCGCATCCGCCTGCTTGGGGAACGAGCCCGCCTGCAGGAAGAACTTGGTCACCGGCGCCGCCTTGGTGGTGGCGACCGGTGGTGCCGGCGGCGGGGTAATCCCGGCCAGCGCCGCCTGGGCCCGCGCGGTGTCGATCTTCGCTGCCTCCGCCGGGGTCACCGGGGTGGTCGGTATTTGTGGCGTCGGCAGGGTTTTCTCCGGCACGGCGTCTTGCGGCACGATCACTTCCGATTCCGGCAGCAGCGTGTAGAAGTCGTATTTCGGCTTCACCGGTGCGGTCGGGCTTGGAGGTGTCTTGTTCGCCTCGGCGATCTTGCTAGCCTTCTGCTGCTCCTGCTTGACCCGCTTGACGTCTTCGCCCTGGCCCGGCTCCAGCTTCATCAGGAACACGATAAACGCACCGACCGACAGGCCGATGGCCAGCCACATCCAGCCCGGGATCGGTTGTTTTGCCGGTGCCTGGTAGCGGCTGGCGCCGCGCTTGGGTGCAGGTTTTTTCTTGGCTGCCAACTTACATACGCTCCAGAGTTTCCAGGCCCAACAGTTCCAGGCCTTGCTTGAGGGTCCGTCCAGCCAGTGCGGCGAGGCGCAGGCGGCTTTGCTTCTGCGTTTGGTCGTCGGCGTTCAGGATCGGGCAGTTCTCGTAGAAACTGGAGAACAACCCGGCGACTTCATACAGGTAGGTGCACAGAATGTGCGGCGTGCCTTTCTCGCCGACGCTGTTGAGCACTTCGCCGAACTGCGCGAGCTTGGCCGCCAGTTCCTGCTCGTGGGGCGCGTCCAGCACGATCTGCCCTTCGACTTCGCTGAAGTCCTTGCCCAGCTTGCGGAAGACGCCGGCCACACGGGTGTAGGCATACAGCAGGTACGGCGCGGTGTTGCCTTCAAAGTTGAGCATCAACTCGAAGTTGAAGCTGTAGTCGCTGGTGCGGTGCTTGGACAGGTCGGCGTATTTCACCGCGCCAATGCCCACCACCTTGGCGATGTTGCGCAGGTCGGCTTCGGCCAGCTCCGGGTTCTTTTCCTTCACCAGGTTGTAGGCACGCTCCTGGGCTTCGTTGAGCAGGTCGATCAGCTTCACGGTGCCGCCGTCGCGGGTCTTGAACGGGCGGCCATCGGCGCCGTTCATGGTGCCGAAGCCCATGTGCTCCATGTGCATCGGGTGGGTGACGAAACCGGCGCGGCGCGCCACTTCAAACACTTGCTGGAAGTGCAGGGCCTGGCGCTGGTCGACGAAGTACAAGGCGCGATCGGCCTTGAGCACGCTGCTGCGGTAGCGCACGGCCGCCAGGTCGGTGGTGGCGTACAGATAGCCACCGTCGGCCTTGACGATGATCACCGGCAGCGGCTCGCCGTCGGCGGTCTTGAATTCGTCGAGGAACACGCACTGGGCGCCGTTGCTCTCAACCAGCAGGCCCTTGGCCTTGAGGTCGTTGACCACGTTGATCAGGTCGTCGTTGTAGGCACTTTCGCCCATGACGTCGGCCATGGTCAGCTTGACGTTCAGCAACTCGTAGATTTTCTGGCAGTGCGACAGAGAGATATCACGGAAACGTGCCCACAGCTCCAGGCATTCCGGGTCGCCGGCCTGCAACTTGACCACCAGGCCCCGGGCGCGGTTGGCGAACTCTTCGGATTCGTCGAAGCGTTTCTTGGCGGCGCGGTAGAAGTTTTCCAGGTCCGACAGCTCGTTGCTGGTGATCGGGTTTTCTTGCAGGTACGCCATCAGCATGCCGAACTGGGTGCCCCAGTCGCCCACGTGGTTCTGGCGGATCACGGTGTCGCCGAGAAACTCCAGGACCCGCGCCACGCCGTCGCCAATGATGGTCGAGCGCAGGTGGCCGACGTGCATTTCCTTGGCCAGGTTGGGGGCCGACAGGTCGATGGCCACACGCTGCACAGGGCCGGCCTTGCGCACGCCGATTTTGGCGTCGGCCAGGGCGGCGTCCAGGCGCGACGCCAGGGCCTGGGTATTCTGGAAAATATTGATAAAGCCGGGGCCGGCGATTTCGGCCTTGCTGACCTGTGGATCAGCCGGCAGCGCGGCAATGATTTTTTCCGCAAGGTCACGCGGTTTCATGCCCGCAGGCTTGGCCAACATCATCGCGATATTGCTGGCGAAGTCGCCGTGGGTCTTGTCTCGAGAGTTTTCCACCTGGATCGCCGGCGTCAGCCCTTCAGGCAACACACCTTCGTTGACGAGTTGGGTGAGGGCTTGTTGGATCAACTGGCGAATTGTGTCTTTCATGGTGTTCTCTTTCGACCGCAAGCGGCGGCGCGCGATGCGCAGGTGGAAAAACTGGACATTATCCGGTGCCAGGGCAGGCTTGCCAACCTTCAAGGTCCGTTACTGGACCTGCGGGCCTCATCGCGGGCAAGCCCGCTCCCACATTTTGATGTGTGAATACCGTCAAATGTGGGAGCTGGCTTGCCTGCGGTAGCAATTTACCTATCAGTACAAATCCACCGGATCGACATCCAACGACCATCGCACCTGTCGCCCGCTGGGCATTTGCTCCAGCGCAAGTAACCAGCTACTTAATAGCCGATGCAGCGGCGCGCGGGCGCTGGCTTGCAGCAGGAGTTGTGCGCGATAACGTCCGGCGCGGCGCTCCATCGGTGCTGGCACTGGGCCCAGTAACTCGATGCCGCTCAGACCCAACTCGCCGAGCAAACGTTCAGCCGCGCTGCACGCTTCGTCCAGGAAACCTTCGGCCTGCCCCGGTTTATGGGCCTCGGCGCGCAACAGCGCGAGGTGCGCAAAGGGCGGCAGGCCGGCGGAGCGGCGCTCGCTCAAGGCCTGCTCGGCGAAGGCGAAATAGCCTTGTTCTGTCAGTTGAATCAACAGGGGGTGGTCGGCCAGGTGGGTCTGGATGATTACTTTGCCAGGCTCCTCGGCCCGCCCGGCGCGGCCTGCGACCTGCACGATCAGCTGCGCCATGCGTTCACTGGCGCGGAAGTCCCCGGAGAATAGCCCGCCATCGGCATCCAGGATCGAGACCAGGGTCACGCGCGGGAAGTGATGGCCTTTAGCAAGCATCTGCGTGCCGACCAGGATGCACGGCTGGCCTTTCTGGATGGTGGCGAACAACTGGTTCATCGCATCCTTGCGCGACGTACTGTCGCGGTCCACCCGCAGTACCGGGAAGTCGGGGAACAGAATCCCCAGGCGTTCCTCGGCGCGCTCGGTGCCTGCGCCCACGGGCCGCAGGTCGACTTTGCCGCATTGCGGGCAATGGCGCGGGACCCGTTCCACATGGCCGCAATGGTGGCAGCGCAATTCGCCCGAGCGCTGGTGCACCGTCATCCGCGCATCGCAGCGGTTGCACTCGGACATCCAGCCGCAGTCGTGGCATAGCAAAGTCGGCGCAAAGCCCCGGCGATTGAGGAACACCAGCACTTGCTGGCCGGCCGCCAGGGTCTGGCCGATGGCTTGTTGCATCGGCCCTGAAATTCCGCTGTCCAGTGGCCGGCTTTTCACGTCCAGGCGCAAGAAGCGCGGTTGCTTGGCGCCGCCCGCGCGCTCGTTGAGGCGCAGCAGGCCATAGCGCCCGGTGTAGGCGTTGTGCAGGCTTTCCAGGGAGGGGGTGGCCGAGCCCAGCACAATCGGGATGTTTTCCTGGCGTGCCCGTACCAGGGCCAGGTCGCGGGCGTGGTAGCGCAGGCCTTCCTGCTGTTTATAAGAACCGTCGTGTTCTTCGTCGATGATGATCAGGCCGGGGTTTTTCATCGGCGTGAACAGCGCCGAGCGGGTGCCGATAATAATGTCGGCCTCGCCGTCCCGGGCGGCGAGCCAGGATTCCAGGCGTTCGCGGTCGTTGACGGCCGAGTGCACCAGGGCGATCCGCGCATTGAAGCGTTGCTCGAAGCGCGCCAGGGTCTGCGGGCCGAGGTTGATCTCGGGGATCAGCACCAGTGCCTGTTTGCCGGCTTCCAGGGTTTCGCGGATCAGTTGCAAATAGACTTCGGTCTTGCCGCTGCCGGTAACGCCGGCCAGCAGGAAGGCGTGGAAGCTGTCGGCGCCGGCGCTGATGGCTTCAAAGGCGGCGCGCTGTTCCGGGTTCAGCGGCAGTTCCGGTTGGGCCAGCCAGTGTTCATGGCGCTCGCCGGGGGCATGGCGGCGGATTTCCACCTGCACCAGGTCCTTGGCCAGCAGCAGGTCCAGGCTGTCTTTGCTCAGCATCAGTTTGCTCAGCAACTGATGAGCAACGCCGTGGGGGTGCTGCGCCAGGGTGGCCAGAGCCTCACGCTGACGCGGGGCGCGGGCGATGCGTGGGTCGTCCAGGCGTGCGCCCGGGGCCATCGACCAGAAACGCTCCTGGCGGGCCTCGGCCAACTCGCCCTGGCGCAACAGCACCGGCAACGCCCAGCTCAAGGTATCGCCCAGGCTGTGCTGGTAATACTGGGAGGTCCACAGGCACAGCTTGAACAGCGACGCCGGCAGCGGTGGCGTGGCATCCAGGATGGCCAGGGCCGGCTTGAGCTTTTCTGCCGGCACTTCGCTGTGGTCCGCCACTTCGATCAGGATCCCGATCATCTCCCGCCGACCGAACGGCACGCGCACGCGCATCCCCGGCTGCAACTGCGACCGTACGACACCCGCAGGCGCCCGATAATCGAACAGACGGCGCAGGGGCGAGGGCAGGGCGAGGCGCAAAATGGCGTCGGGCACGCGGGCGATTCTCATATGGCAGGCGGTGAAGAAGGGCGCGAGCCTAGCAGACCCGCAGGGGAGTGTCCTGCCACAGTTTCTGATGAAAGGGGGCATGGCGGCGCTTGCGCGTTTAAAAAGCTCTGGTAGAATCCGCAGCCCAATTACGTGCGGTATTCGACAATAGTGTCGAGTGGCGGCACGCTAGCCCGAGGAAGACACCATGAAAGCCGATATCCATCCAGCGTACGAAACCATCCAAGTTACTTGCAGCTGCGGCAACAAGTTCGAAACTCGCTCGAACCTGTGCAAGCCACTGGGTACTGACGTATGCAACGAGTGCCACCCGTTCTACACCGGTAAGCAGAAGACTCTGGATACTGGCGGCCGTGTACAGCGCTTCGCTGACCGTTTCGGTGCTTTCGGCAAGAAAGCTCCAGCTGCTGCAGAGTAAGGTTAAAGAGCCTGATGGGCTTTTACTTGCTAATGAAAAAGGCGTCCCTTGCGGGCGCCTTTTTTGTGCCTGCGATTTGGCTGTCGGCCGCCCAGGCCGAGGTGTTTTGCCCCGCGCCCGCTGCGCTCAGCACCTTCGAGGTGCAGCGCGTGGTGGATGGCGACACCGTGCGCCTCAAGGACGGGCGCAGTGTGCGGATGATCGGCGTCAATGCACCGGAGACCGCTAAGAAAGGCCGCCCGGACGAGCCATTCGCCGTGGCTGCGCGCCAACGCCTGCAAGGGTTGGTGGAGGCCAGTGGGGGTCGGGTCGGCTTGGTGCCGGGGCGCGAGGCCAAGGACCGTTACGGGCGGACCCTGGCCCATCTTTATGGGGCCAACGGCGCGAATCTGGAGGCCCAACTGCTTGCCGAGGGGCTCGGGTTCCTGGTGGCGGTGGCACCCAATGTCGATCTGGTCGCCTGCCAGCAAGCGGCTGAGCGCAGTGCGCGGGTGGCAAGGCTGGGCCTGTGGCGCCAGTCGCCAGTGCAGAAAGCCGGGCACATCCAGCAGTCGGGCTTCGCCGTGGTTAGCGGGCGCGTGAGCAAGGTCGAACGCAATCGCGGCGGGATCTGGATCGAATTGCAGGACTCCCTGGTATTACGGGTTGCACCCAATCTGGCCGGGCAATTCGATAACGCCCTGCTCAAGCGCCTGCCAGGCCAGGCTATCGAGGCCCGCGGCTGGGTGCTGGACCGCTCGCGGCGGGGCGGCCTGAAAAGTGGCCAGGCGCGCTGGCTGCTCCCCTTGACCGACCCCGGCATGCTGCAATTGGCACAATAAGAAAAAATTGTAGACATTTTTTCTATCAATTGTGAACAGTTGTAGGCCTTGTATCCCGTGGCTCTTGGCCGAAAGTCGTAGGGCAGGGCCCTTGACACCGGTGACTGCCCAGTCTTGTAGGGACTTTGCGACACGAGTATCCTCGGCGGTCCGTCGTCCAACAGTAAAAAGCGGAATGCCGATATGTCTGATTTGAAAACTGCCGCTCTCGAATATCATGCCCATCCTCGTCCAGGAAAGCTGAGTGTCGAGCTCACCAAAGCCACTGCTACCGCACGCGACCTGTCGCTGGCGTACAGCCCCGGTGTAGCCGAGCCCGTGCGTGAAATCGCCCGCGATCCTGAACTGGCCTACAAATACACCGGCAAGGGCAATCTGGTTGCAGTGATTTCTGATGGCACCGCGATTCTCGGCCTGGGTAACCTCGGCCCATTGGCCTCCAAGCCCGTGATGGAAGGCAAGGGCGTACTGTTCAAGCGCTTTGCCGGCATTGATGTATTCGACATCGAAGTCGACTCCGAAAGCCCGCAGGCCTTCATCGACACCGTCAAGCGCATCTCCATCACCTTCGGTGGCATCAACCTGGAAGACATCAAGGCACCTGAGTGCTTCGAGATCGAAAAGGCCCTGATCGAACAGTGCGACATCCCGGTATTCCACGATGACCAGCACGGCACCGCGATCGTTACCGCCGCCGGCATGATCAACGCCCTGGAAATCGCTGGCAAAACCCTGTCCGAGGCCAAGATCGTCTGCCTGGGCGCCGGTGCCGCGGCCATCTCGTGCATGAAGCTGATCGTCAGCATGGGCGCGCGCCTTGAAAACATCTCCATGGTCGACAGCAAGGGCGTGATCCAGTCCGAGCGGACCGACCTGAACCAGTACAAGGCGATGTTTGCCCACCCGTCCTCCAAGCGCACCCTGGACGACGCCTTGAACGGTGCTGACGTATTCGTCGGCCTGTCCGGCCCGAACCTGCTGAGCGCCGAAGGCCTGAAGCTGATGGCGGCCAACCCGATCGTGTTCGCTTGCTCCAACCCTGATCCAGAAATCGCCCCGGCCCTGGCACACGCCACCCGTGACGACGTGATCATGGCCACTGGTCGTTCGGACTTCCCGAACCAGGTCAACAACGTATTGGGCTTCCCGTTCATCTTCCGTGGCGCCCTGGACGTTCGCGCCAAGCGCATCAACGAAGAGATGAAAGTGGCTGCCGCCAACGCCCTGCGTGAACTGGCCAAGCTGCCGGTGCCTCAGGACGTGTGCGACGCCTACGGTGGTGCCAAGCTGGAATTCGGCCGTGAGTACATCATTCCCAAGCCAATGGATAAGCGCCTGATCACCGTGATCTCCGATGCCGTGGCCAAGGCCGCCATCGAGACAGGTGTGGCTACCCTGCCGTATCCGAAGAACTACCCGCTGCAAAGCGTGGATGATGTGTTCAACGGCTAAGCCGTTGTAGCGCCCCCACAAAAAAGCCCCGGCTCTTGCGAGTCGGGGCTTTTTTTGTAGGGGCAGAATGCAGGCTCAAATGTGGGAGCGAGCAAGCCCGCTCCCACACAAATCCGCTGCCACAATGGGACCTGTGTTTAGAACAAATCGATCGGCGCCGACTCATCCGCCGGCAGCGGGCTGCCCGGTGCCACGCCATTGCCCAGTTCATTCATCGACGGCGGCGTATCTTCGCTCTTGAACAGTTCAAAGTACGCATTCGGCGTGCCTGGTACGGCGGCGCGGCCGCTGATCGGGTCGATGCGCAGGCTGAGGATGCCTTCCGGCTCGGCCTGGGTGTGGGCGGGCTTGTCCTTGAGGGCGGCGCCCATGTAGCTCATCCAGATCGGCAGCGCCACGGTGCCACCGTACTCGCGGCGGCCGAGGCTTTCCGGTTGGTCGTAGCCGGTCCAGACGGTGGTGATGTAGTCGGCGTTGTAGCCGGAGAACCACGCATCCTTGGATTCGTTGGTGGTACCGGTCTTGCCCGCCAGGTCCGTGCGGCCCAGGGCCAGGGCACGGCGGCCGGTGCCGCGCTTGATCACATCCTGCAGCATGCTGGTAAGAATGTAGGTGGTACGCCCGTCAACCACACGTTCGGCCACGGCCGGTGTGTGTGGGGCCGGTGCCGCCTCCGTGGGCACCGCGCCTGGCGCAGGCTCGATGGTGATGCCAGCGTTGGCCGGTGCCGCCAGGCCATCGCTGGCGGCGACGCCGTTGGGCACGCTCGGCGGGTTGGCGACAAACAGCGTGTCGCCGTTGCGGCTTTCGATCTTGTCGATCAGGTACGGCGTGACCTTGTAGCCGCCGTTGGCGAACACGCTCCAGCCGGTGGCGATCTCCATCGGCGTAAGGGTCGCGGTGCCGAGGGCCAGGGACAGGTTGGGTGGCAGGTCCTGCTTGTTGAAGCCGAAGCGGGTCATGTAGTCGATGGTCTTGCCCACGCCCATCGCTTGCAGCAGGCGGATCGATACCAGGTTGCGCGACTTGTACAGCGCCTCGCGTACGCGGATCGGGCCGAGGAAGGTGTTGGTGTCGTTCTTCGGGCGCCAGACCTTGTCCAGGTACTCGTCGACAAACACGATCGGCGCGTCGTTGACCAGGCTGGCGGCGGTGTAGCCGTTATCCAGCGCGGCACTGTAGACAAATGGCTTGAAGCTGGAGCCCGGCTGGCGCTTGGCCTGGGTGGCGCGGTTGTAGTTGCTCTGCTCGAAGGCGAAGCCACCGACCAGGGCGCGGATCGCGCCGTTCTGCGGGTCGAGGGAGACCAGGGCGCCCTGGGCGACCGGGACCTGGCTGAATTTCAGGCTATCGTCCTTCTGGCGCTGCACGCGGATCAGGTCGCCGACCTGGGCCACGTCCGACGGTTGCTTGGGCATCGGCCCCATGCTGTTGGTGTTCAGGAAGGGGCGGGCCCACTTCATGCTGTCCCACGCCACATGTTCTTCGCCGCTGCGGGTCAGGACCTGCACGCCATCTTTTTTCACCTGGGTGACGATGGCCGGATCCAGGCCGCTGATGGAGCGCTGCTTGCCCAGCTCGACGGTCCAGGCGCTCAGGGTCTTGCCCGGCAGGCGCGATTCCGGCCCACGGTAGCCATGGCGCTGGTCGTAGGTGATCAGGCCTTCGTGTACTGCGTGGTTGGCAATTTCCTGCAAGTTGCTCGGAATGGTCGTGGTAACGCGGAAACCTTCGGTGTAGGCGTCGCTGCCGTAGCGGCCGACCATTTCGGCACGGGCCATCTCGGCGATATAGGGGGCGCTGATTTCTGGCGTCGGCACGTGGTAGCTGGCGTTCAACGGCTCGGCCACCGCGCTTTCATAGGCGCTCTGGTCGATCTTGCCCAGCTTGTACATGCGCCCCAGGATCCAGTCGCGGCGTTCCTTGCTGCGGGCCGGGTTGGCCAGCGGGTTGAAGCGCGACGGGGCCTTGGGCAGGCCGGCAATCATTGCCATTTGTGCCAGGCTGGCATCGCGAATCGACTTGCCGTAGTACACCTGGGACGCGGCCTCGATCCCGTAGGCGCGGTTGCCCAGGTAGATCTTGTTGACGTACAGCTCAAGGATTTCATCCTTGGTCAGCTGGCGTTCGATCTGCAGCGCCAGGAGGATCTCGGTGGCCTTGCGCGAGAAGCTGCGCTCGCTGGTGAGGAAGAAGTTCTTCGCCACCTGCATGGTGATGGTGCTGCCGCCCGATTGAATGTGTCCGCTTTTTACCAATTGCGTGGCTGCGCGCACCAGGCTGCTGGGGTCCACGCCATAGTGGTTGGCAAAATTATCGTCTTCAGCCGACAACAGGGCATTGATGAAGTTGGGTGGAATGTCGGCGAAACGGATCGGGGTGCGGCGCATTTCGCCGAACTCCGCGATCAGTTTTTCATCGCTGCTGTAGACCCGCAAAGGAATCTGCAACTGGATACTTCTCAGGGCCTCTACCGAGGGCAATCCCGGGCTAAGGTAGAGATAGGCGCCGCTGAACACGAGCAGCAGCCCGCAAACGATAGCGACGAAGGAGTACCCGAAAAACTTCAGCAGACGAATCAAGGCTTTTGGATTTCCAGAGAAAAGAATGAGTTAGGTGTCGGGGGTAGGCATGCCGACCCGACCTGCAGATAAAAAGCGGGAAAAAACGCTGGGCATTAAAGCATTTTTCGCCTCGGGGCGTCATGGGCGCTGCGGGACCGAGCCGACCGAATGCATCAAACCCGAAATTGATCAGCCCTGAGACAGGCAAAGCTTTAGGGAGTTTTATGAAAAAGGGATTTTTCAGGCGAAAAGCCGATACCGTACTGGGCGTGGACATCCAGGATCACGGCGTGCAGGTGCTGGAGCTGGCCCGTGCCGGCGATGGCTATGCGGTGCGCACCTATGCAAGCCAGCCTTTACCGGGCCACGCGGTGCTCGACAGTAATATCGTTGATCTGGAGGTTGTCGCGCAGGCCCTTTCCAAGGCATTGTTCCGGGCGCAGACCCAGGTCAGGCAGGCGGCGGTTGCCGTGGCGGGGCCTTCGGTGATCAGCCGTATGGTTGCGCTGGAGGCCGGGCTTGAGGCCGGCGAGATGGAGCGGCGCCTGCACTGCGAAGCCGAGCAGTACATTCCTTATCCGCTGGATGAGGTGGCGATTGATTTTCAGGTCCAGGGCCCCTCGGGTCGTGAGCCCGGTTATGTTGATGTGCTGCTTGTGGCGTGCCTCAAGGAGCAGGTGGAAGCGCGCGAAGCGGTGCTGGCCCTGGCCGGCCTGGTTGCACGAGTCGTGGATGTAGAGGCATTTGCCTTGGCGCGGATGACCGATCAGGTGGTCGCCCGGATAGCGCCGGGGCGTGGGATCAATAGTGCACAATGGGCTGCCGATGCCCAGGGATTGCGGGTCGCCTGCGGTTTGGCCCTCAGGAGTTTCGATTGATGACAAGAATCAACCTATTGCCCTGGCGTGAAGAACGCGCCGAGCGCCGTCGCAGGTTTTTCCTGATTTTCCTGTTGGTGATCAGCCTTATTGCATTGGCCGCGGTATGGCTGGCCGACCGCGTCATCGACCGTGCGATTGATCGGCAAGTGGCCCGTAACAACCACTTGAGCAAGCAGGTCACGATATTGGACTCACGCATCAAGACCATCGACGAGCTGCGCGAACAGCGCCAGCAACTGATGGAACGGATGAAGGTGGTCGAAGACCTGCAGAACCATCGTGCGTCCGGCCAGGCCTTGTTCGACCAACTGGCCCGTGCCGTGCCGGATGGGGTGCAACTGAGCCAGGTCAGCGTCAGCGGTACATCGGTGGAGGTTCTCGGCACGGCGGTGTCCAGTGATGATGTCGCCTGGCTGATGCGCAGCCTGGAAGCCTCCAGCGCCCTGCACGCGCCCAATCTGCGGCATGTGCGGGCCGAGGAGGGCGGTGCGGGCACTGCCTTCCAGTTGATGGTGGACCATGGGGAGCCTCAGGAGACGGGGCAGTGAGCCTTGCGCCCAGCCTGCCAGGGCTGGCACTCCCGCGACTCTCCACGCTGTACCGCAACACCGCCCACTGGCCTTTGGCTGGCCGGCTCCTGGTGGGCGTCGTGCTCGCCTTGCTGGTACTGGTGGCGGGGGATGCTGTGTACCTGGGCAGCGCCCGTGAGGTCTTGCAGCGTCAGGAGGCGGGAGAAATAACGCTGCGCCAGCAGTTTGCTACCAAAGCCCGGCAAGCCGCCCAGCATGAAGGGGTGGTGCGCGAGCTTGAAACCCTGCGCACCGCCTTCACCGAACAGTTGCGCCAAATGCCGACGCTGACGCAAATGCCCGGCCTGCTGGAAGACTTCGCCCGGCTGGGGCAGGCCAGCGGCGTGCAGGTCGAGCAGCTCAGTGTGCTGGACGAGCAGGTGCAACCCGTGTTCGTCGAACGGCCGATGCAGCTCAAACTGCTCGGCACCTATCACGACCTCCTGGCCTTCGTCAGTGGCGTGGCCGGGTTGTCGCATATCGTTACCCTGCATGACTTTGTGATTCGCCCTGCCAGCTCCCAGGGTGACGCCTTGCTGAGCCTGACGATGCTCGCCAAGACCTACAGGTACAGCGCCCAGGGAGCATTGCCATGAGCCGTCTCAAGGTTGTGGGCCTGAGCCTGGCATTGCTTGCGGGGTGCGACAGTGACCCGCAATTGCAGGCGCTGAATGACGAGTTGCAAGCGATCCGCCAGCAGGCGCTGCCGCTGGCCGACGACGTGCCGGCAGCGAGGCCCGGGCCACGGTTTGTCGCCAGCTCGCCACCCCTGCGTGATCCCTTCCAGCCACCGGACCAGCCCGCCAGTCGTCCCACCGGCAAGCCTGGACCTGCACCGGACCTCGACCGTCCCCGGCAGTTTCTCGAAGGGTTTGCCGTCGATCAGTTCCAGTTGGTCGGCACCCTGTCGCTGGGCGCGCAGACCTTTGCCCTGCTGCGCGGCGCGGCAGGTGTTCATCGCCTGGCGGTGGGGGATTACCTGGGGGCCGATCATGGGCGCGTCGTGGCGATCCATGAGGGGCAGTTGGAGCTGGTCGAGCTTTTTCCCGATGGTCAGGGCGCCTGGCTTGAGCGCCCGCGCACCTTGGTATTGAACGTGAACTCATAACGGAAGCAAAAAATGAAAAGGATTATTTCGTCCTTCGGTGTGGCGCTATGGATAGCGTTCACGGCACCGATGACTGAGGCTGTGCCCAAGCGGATCGACCTGATTCACTTGCCACCACCGGGCGGCTCGCCCCTGAATGCTGCGCGTGGCCCGTTTACCGGTGACAAGCTGTCCCTCAACTTCCAGGACATCGAGGTGCGCGCCGTGCTGCAGCAGATTGCCGACGTCGCTGGCCTCAACCTGGTGGCCGGCGATGATGTGCAGGGCTCGATTACCCTGCGTCTCAGGGATGTGCCGTGGGACCAGGCCCTGGACCTGGTGCTGCAAGCCAAGGGCCTCGACAAGCGCGTGACGGCCAATGTGCTGCTGGTGGCGCCGGCCGAAGAGTTGGCCGCGCGTGAGCTGTTGGCCCTGGAGTCGCGCAAGTTGATGACCGAACTGGCGCCCCTGCGCCGGGAGCTGCTGCAGGTCAATTACGCCAAGGCGTCTGAGCTGGCCAAGTTGTTCCAGTCGGTGGCCGGGCTTGAAGGGGCAACCGATGAGCGCGGTTCGGTGACGGTAGATGACCGCACCAACAATATCATCGCCTACCAGACGGGGGAGCGCCTGGAGGAGCTGCGGCGCATCGTCGATCAGCTGGATGTTCCGGTGCGCCAGGTGATGATCGAGGCGCGGATAGTCGAGGCTAATGTCGACTATGACAAAAGCGTCGGTGTGCGCTGGGGTGGGTTGCTGCGCAATAAAGGCAATTGGAGTGGTGGTGGGGTCGATAAAAAACCGTCAGGTGAGGGCGAGTCGCCCGATAGCTCGCCGTTCGTTGACTTGGGCGTGGTTAACCCAGGCTCCGGCCTGGGCATCGCGTTTATCACCGATAATGTGCTGCTGGACCTGGAACTCACCGCCATGGAAAAAGGCGGTAATGGCGAGGTGATTTCCCAGCCCAAGGTGGTCACGTCCAACAAGGAAACTGCGCGGATTCTCAAGGGCACCGAGATCCCTTACCAGGAGTCGACGTCCGAGGGAGCAACCTCGGTTTCGTTCAAGGAAGCCTCGCTTTCTTTGGAGGTGACGCCGCAAATCACCCCGGATGACCAGGTGATCATGGAGGTCCGGGTGACCAAGGACGAGCCGGACTACTTGAACAAGCTCAACGATGTGCCGCCGATCAAGAAGAACGAGGTCAACGCCAAGGTGCTGGTCAAGGACGGCGAGACCATCGTCCTCGGTGGGGTTTTCTCGAAAAACCAAAGCAAGGTGGTAGATAAAGTGCCATTTTTGGGCGATGTGCCGTATCTTGGCCGCCTTTTCCGGCGTGATGTGGTCGCCCAAAGAAAATCCGAGCTGCTGGTATTCCTGACTCCGCGTATTATGAATAACCAGGCGATTGCTGTGAGTCGTTGATTCTGTGCGAAATTTGATTCTTGTAGGGCCGATGGGCGCTGGAAAAAGCACCATCGGCCGTTTGCTGGCCAAAGAGCTGCGCCTGCCATTCAAAGACTCCGATAAGGAAATTGAATTGCGCACGGGTGCCAATATTCCGTGGATCTTCGATAAGGAAGGCGAACTGGGCTTTCGTGACCGCGAGCAGGCGATGATTGCCGAGCTGTGCGGCTGCGATGGCGTGGTATTGGCCACCGGCGGCGGCGCGGTGATGCGCGAGGAAAACCGGCGAGCGCTGCATGCCGGCGGTCGGGTGGTGTATTTGCATGCCTCGGTCGAGCAGCAGGTCGGGCGCACCGCGCGTGATCGCAACCGACCATTGCTGCGCACCGCCAACCCTGAAAAAACCCTGCGGGACTTGCTGACACTGCGCGATCCGCTTTATCGGGAAATCGCCGATCTGGTGGTAGAAACCGATGAACGGCCACCGCGCATGGTCGTAATCGACATTATCGAGCGCTTGCAGCAGCTGCCGCCCCGTTAAAGCCAGGGCCGAAATGCGCTATCCTCGGCAACGCGTTGCAACCGTCCGAGGTGTGGCGTAGAGCCATCAGGCAGCGTCCGATCTCGACGGTGCCGACAACGTTAATACAGGGCAGGACGCCTGCTTCCATCTTCAGCGCGGGGACACATGCAGACACTTAAGGTCGATCTTGGCGAGCGTAGCTACCCGATCCATATTGGCGAAGGTTTGTTGGGCCAGCCCGAGTTGCTCGCGCCGCATATTGCCGGGCGACAAGTGGCAATCATCTCCAACCAGACCGTGGCGCCGCTCTACCTTGAGCGTCTGAGTCGCAGCCTTGCGGCGTATTCGGTGATCTCGGTGATTCTTCCCGACGGCGAAGCCTTCAAGAACTGGGAAACCCTGCAACTGATCTTTGACGGCCTGCTCACTGCACGCCACGACCGGCGGACCACGGTGGTGGCCCTTGGCGGCGGCGTTATCGGCGACATGGCCGGTTTTGCGGCGGCCTGTTACCAGCGTGGCGTGGACTTTATCCAGGTGCCGACCACTCTGCTGTCCCAGGTCGATTCGTCGGTGGGCGGCAAGACCGGGATCAACCATCCCCTGGGCAAGAACATGGTCGGCGCGTTCTACCAGCCCAATGCCGTGCTGATCGACACCGCCACCCTCAATACCCTGCCGCCCCGCGAGCTGTCGGCGGGCCTGGCGGAAGTCATCAAGTACGGGTTGATCTGCGATGAGCCGTTCCTGACCTGGCTTGAAGAGCACGTCGATGCCTTGCGCAACCTGGACCAGGTGGCGCTGACCGAGGCTATCTCCCGCTCCTGTGCGGCCAAGGCGCTGGTGGTCAATGCCGACGAACGTGAGTCTGGCGTGCGTGCCACCCTGAACCTGGGCCACACCTTCGGCCATGCGATTGAAACCCACATGGGCTATGGTGTCTGGCTGCATGGAGAGGCCGTGGCGGCTGGCACAGTGATGGCGTTGGAGATGTCGCAACGCCTGGGCTGGATCAGTGTCCAAGAGCGTGATCGCGGCATTCGCCTGTTCCAGCGCGCCGGGTTGCCGGTCATTCCTCCTGAGGCAATGACCGAGGCCGATTTCCTCGAACATATGGCGATAGACAAGAAAGTGATCGATGGTCGTTTGCGTCTGGTGCTGTTGCGCCGAATGGGCGAAGCGGTAGTGACCGACGATTATCCGAAAGAGATTCTACAGGCCACGCTGGGAGCGGATTACCGCGCCCTGGCCCAGCTGAAAGGTTAACCAGATCCCGATGACTAGTTTGCATGCCGACGAGGCTTTCCTCGGCCATTACCAGTTGAGCCACGACCCTTTTGCGCCACGGGTCCCCGGTTTCAAGTTTTTCCCTGCGCAACGCAAGCCGGTGTTGGGGCAGTTGCACCACCTGGCGCGTTACAGCCAGTTGCTGCTGGTGGTCACCGGCCCCCTGGGCAGCGGCAAGACCCTGCTGCGCCAGGCCCTGGTGGCCAGCACCAACAAGCAATCGGTGCAGAGCGTGGTGGTTTCCGCCCGTGGCGCCGGCGATGCGGCCGGCGTGTTGCGCCAGGTTGCCCAGGCGCTGGATGTGGCCAATGCCGAGCCGACCGCGATCCTCAAGCAAGTGGTGCAACTGGGTCTGACCGGCCAGGAAGTCTACCTGCTGGTGGACGACGCCGAGCAGCTCGACGAGTCCGCCCTGGAAGCGTTGCTGGCCCTGGCGGCGGGTACGCCGGAAGGTCGCCCCCATGTCTTCCTGTTCGGTGAGGCATCGCTGATTGCCGATCTGGAGCAGCTCAGTGGCGAGCAAGAGCTGTTCCACGTCATCGAATTGCAGCCCTACGAAGAGGAAGAAACCCGCGAGTACCTGGCCCAGCGCCTTGAAGGTGCTGGCCAGGGCATCGAACTTTTCTCTGCCCAGCAGATCTCTGATATTCACGAAAGCTCCGACGGCTGGCCTGGCACCATCAACCAGGTGGCCCGGGATGCAATGATCGAAGCAATGATTGCCAGCCGCTCTGCGGTTAAGCGTCCAAAGATGGGGTTCACCATGCCGAAGAAACACGTACTGGCGATTTCTGCTGTTGTCGTGGTGGCCGTTGTCGCCGCCTGGCTGATTCCTGGCCGCAGCAAGGCCCCGACCGCGCCAGGTGCGCCGACCGAGCAGGCACAACTGCCACTGGGCAAGCCCACCACCAACGGCGCGCCTGCCGTTGAGTTTGCCGGTTCCGGCCAGCCTACCAACCTGCCGATGGTCGGCCAGCCGGTCATGCGTGGCCCGCTGGCAGAAGAAGCCGGCGCCATTTCCGAAGGCGACGACGGTGTGCCGGTAGAAGGCTCCAGCGCCACGCCACCGACCGTTACCACCGTGGCTCCGCCACCGGGCGCAACAGCCAGCCCTGCACCGGTGCCTGCGGCCACGCCAACGCCTGCTCCGACTCAGGTTGCCACCGCCAAGCCAGCTCCGGCGCCCGTGGTCAAGCCTGCGCCAGCCCCTGCGGCCAAGCCCGTGCCAGCCGCCAAGCCTGCTGAAAAACCGGTGACCGTGGCCAAGGCCGCTGCCGGCAGTGGCTGGTACGGTAGCCAACCGGCGAAGAACTACGTGGTGCAGATCCTCGGCACCAGCTCTGAAGCCAATGCCCAGGCGTTCGTCAAAGAGCAGGGCGGCGAGTACCGTTATTTCAAGAAAGTGCTCAACGGCAAGCCTCTCTACGTGATCACCTACGGCAGTTTCCCGAGCCGTGCGGCCGCCGATTCCGCGATCAAAGCCTTGCCAGCGAAGGTTCAGGCTGGTAAACCTTGGCCTCGCACTGTTGCCAGCGTTCAACAAGAACTCGCAACAACTCGCTGAAGATCCGGCGACCTTACCCAGGTCGCCCTCTCAGCACCTCAAAAAAACGACAACAGCGTGCTGCCCTGAAGGCCGCACGCTTTGTGGTGTCTGCGTTACAGTAGCTTTTGAGTAGTAGCAGTCAGAATTAAAAAAGTTTTGACTAGCACAGCATATCGCTTTAAACCTTTCATAAATGCGACATAGATTTGCGACAGTTCGTCGCCAAATTTGTGGGCGTCTGTGTCGGTGTGTACAATGACCTCCCTTTTGCCCCCGCTAAGCCGGCGTACGTTCGGCGTGGAAGGTAACCGGTTGAATTGAAAAGAAATTTGCCTCGAAATAAGAGGCAGCCTGGTGAGAAAGTGTCTATGAAAGCAGGTCTGTACCAACCCGATGAATTCAAGGATAACTGTGGTTTCGGCCTGATAGCCCATATGCAGGGCGAACCCAGTCATACCCTTCTGCAAACGGCCATCGAGGCCCTGACCTGCATGACCCACCGCGGTGGGATCAACGCCGACGGCAAGACCGGTGACGGCTGTGGCTTGCTGATTCAAAAGCCCGACCTGTTCCTGCGCGCTGTCGCCAAGGAAACCTTCGGCGCCGATTTGCCCAAGCAATACGCGGTGGGCATGGTGTTCTTCAATCAGGACCCGGTCAAAGCCGAGGACGCTCGCGAGAACATGAACCGCGAGATCCTCGCCGCCGGCCTGCAACTGGTCGGCTGGCGCAAAGTGCCAATCGACACCAGCGTGCTCGGCCGCCTGGCCCATGAGCGCCTGCCGCAGATCGAACAAGTGTTTATCGCAGGCGAGGGCCTGAGCGACCAGGACATGGCGATCAAGCTGTTCACCTCCCGTCGTCGTTCGTCCGTGGCCAACGCCCTGGACACCGACCACTACATCTGCAGCTTTTCCCACAAGACCATCATTTATAAAGGCCTGATGATGCCGGCGGACTTGACCGCCTTCTATCCAGACCTGAGCGATGAGCGCCTGCAAACCGCGATCTGCGTGTTCCACCAGCGCTTCTCCACCAACACCCTGCCGAAATGGCCGCTGGCCCAGCCATTCCGCTTCCTCGCCCACAACGGCGAGATCAACACCATCACCGGCAACCGCAACTGGGCCGTGGCCCGTCGCACCAAGTTCGCCAACGACCTGATGGACCTCGAAGAGCTCGGCCCACTGGTCAACCGCGTGGGTTCCGACTCTTCGAGCATGGACAACATGCTGGAATTGATGGTCACCGGCGGTATCGACCTGTTCCGTGGCGTGCGCATGATCATTCCGCCAGCGTGGCAGAACGTCGAGACCATGGACCCCGATCTGCGGGCGTTCTATGAGTACAACTCGATGCACATGGAACCGTGGGACGGCCCGGCCGGCGTGGTCATGACCGACGGTCGCTACGCGGTGTGCCTGCTCGACCGTAACGGCCTGCGCCCGGCGCGCTGGGTAACCACCACCAACGGCTTCATCACCCTGGCGTCGGAAGTCGGCGTGTGGAACTACCAGCCTGAAGACGTGATTGCCAAAGGCCGCGTCGGCCCTGGCCAGATCCTCGCCGTGGACACCGAAACCGGGCAGATCCTCGACACCGATGCCATCGACAACCGCCTGAAGTCGCGCCACCCGTACAAGCAATGGCTGCGCAAGAACGCCCTGCGCATCCAGGCGACCATGGAAGATAACGACCATGGCTCGGCGTTCTATGACGTGGACCAGCTCAAGCAGTACATGAAGATGTACCAGGTCACGTTCGAGGAGCGCGACCAGGTGCTGCGCCCACTGGGCGAGCAAGGCTACGAGGCGGTCGGCTCCATGGGCGACGACACGCCGATGGCCGTGCTGTCCCAGCGCGTGCGCACGCCGTACGACTATTTCCGCCAGCAGTTCGCCCAGGTGACCAACCCACCGATCGACCCGCTGCGTGAAGCCATCGTCATGTCTTTGGAAGTGTGCCTCGGTGCCGAGCGCAATATCTTCCAGGAATCGCCAGAGCACGCCTCCCGCGTGATCCTCAGCTCGCCGGTGATTTCCCCGGCCAAGTGGCGTTCGTTGATGACTTTGGAGCGTCCAGGCTTCGACCGCCAGATCATCGACCTGAACTACGACGAGAGCCTCGGCCTGGAAGCCGCGGTGCGCAACGTCGCCGATCAGGCCGAAGAAGCCGTGCGTGCCGGTCGTACCCAGATCGTGCTGACCGACCGCCATATCGCCCCGGGCAAGCTGCCGATCCACGCCTCCCTGGCTACCGGCGCGGTGCACCACCGCCTGACCGAAAAAGGCCTGCGCTGCGACTCCAACATCCTCGTCGAAACCGCCACCGCCCGCGACCCGCACCACTTTGCGGTGCTGATCGGCTTTGGCGCATCGGCGGTGTATCCGTTCCTGGCCTACGAAGTGCTGGGCGACCTGATCCGCACCGGCGAAGTGCTGGGCGACCTGTACGAAGTGTTCAAGAACTACCGCAAAGGCATCACCAAAGGCCTGTTGAAGATCCTGTCGAAGATGGGCATCTCCACCGTCACTTCGTACCGTGGTGCGCAGTTGTTCGAGGCCATCGGCCTGTCGGAAGAAGTCTGCGAGCTGAGCTTCCGTGGTGTGCCAAGCCGCATCAAGGGCGCGCGTTTCGTCGATATCGAAGCCGAACAGAAAGCCCTGGCTTTGGAGGCCTGGAGCGCGCGCAAGCCGATCCAGCAAGGTGGCCTGCTCAAGTTCGTGCACGGTGGCGAATACCACGCCTACAACCCGGATGTGGTCAGCACCCTGCAAGCCGCTGTGCAGCAGGGCGACTACGCCAAGTTCAAGGAATACACCGCACTGGTGGATAACCGCCCGGTGTCGATGATCCGCGACCTGTTCCAGGTGAAGACCCTGGACACGCCAATGGACATTGCCGAAGTCGAGCCGCTGGAATCGATCCTCAAGCGCTTCGACTCCGCCGGTATTTCCCTGGGCGCCTTGTCGCCCGAGGCCCATGAAGCCCTGGCTGAAGCCATGAACCGCCTGGGTGCGCGTTCCAACTCCGGCGAAGGCGGCGAAGACCCGGCGCGCTACGGCACCATCAAGAGCTCGAAAATCAAGCAGGTGGCCACTGGCCGTTTCGGCGTAACCCCGGAATACCTGGTCAACGCCGAAGTGCTGCAGATCAAAGTCGCCCAGGGCGCCAAGCCCGGTGAAGGCGGCCAGTTGCCAGGCGGCAAGGTCAATGGCCTGATCGCCAAGCTGCGTTATGCCGTGCCGGGCGTGACCCTGATCTCGCCACCGCCGCACCATGACATCTACTCGATTGAAGACTTGTCGCAGCTGATTTTCGACCTCAAGCAAGTCAACCCGCAGGCCCTGGTCTCGGTGAAACTGGTTGCTGAAGCCGGCGTCGGCACCATCGCCGCTGGCGTGGCCAAGGCCTATGCCGACCTGATCACCATCTCCGGCTACGACGGCGGCACCGGCGCTTCGCCGTTGACCTCGATCAAGTACGCCGGCGCACCGTGGGAGCTGGGCCTGGCCGAGACTCACCAGACCCTGCGCGGCAACGACCTGCGCGGCAAAGTCCGGGTGCAGACCGATGGCGGCCTGAAAACCGGCCTCGACGTGATCAAGGCCGCGATCCTCGGCGCCGAAAGCTTCGGCTTCGGTACCGCACCGATGATCGCCCTGGGCTGCAAATACCTGCGCATCTGCCACCTGAACAACTGCGCCACCGGCGTGGCCACGCAGAACGAGAAGCTGCGCAAGGATCACTACATCGGCACCGTCGACATGGTGGTGAATTTCTTCACCTACGTCGCTGAAGAAACCCGTGAGTGGCTGGCCAAGCTCGGCGTGCGCTCCCTGGAAGAACTGATCGGGCGTACCGATCTGCTGGATATCCTCCAGGGCCAGACCGCCAAGCAACAGCACCTGGACCTGACGCCGCTGTTGGGCAGCGATCATATCCCGGCAGACAAGCCACAATTCTGCCAGGTGGAGCGCAACCCACCGTTCGACAAAGGCCTGTTGGCCGAGAAAATGGTCGATATGGCCGGTTCCTCGATCAATGACGCCAGTGGTGGCGAGTTTGCCCTGGATATCTGCAACTGCGACCGCTCCATCGGCGCACGCATCTCCGGCGAAATCGCGCGCAAGCACGGCAACCAGGGCATGGCCAAGGCGCCGGTCACCTTCCGCTTCAAGGGCACTGCCGGCCAGAGCTTTGGCGTGTGGAACGCCGGCGGCCTGCACATGTACCTCGAAGGCGACGCCAACGACTACGTGGGCAAGGGCATGACCGGCGGCAAGCTGGTGATCGTCCCGCCAGCGGGTAGCATCTACAAGACCCAGGACAGTGCCATCATCGGCAACACCTGCTTGTACGGCGCCACTGGTGGCAAGCTGTTTGCCGCAGGGACCGCCGGTGAGCGTTTCGCCGTGCGTAACTCCGGTGCCCACACTGTGGTTGAAGGCACGGGCGATCACTGCTGCGAGTACATGACCGGTGGCTTTGTCTGCGTGTTGGGCAAGACCGGTTACAACTTTGGTTCGGGCATGACCGGCGGTTTCGCCTACGTGCTGGACCAGGACAACACCTTCGTCGACAAGGTCAACCACGAGTTGGTCGAGATCCAGCGGATCAGCGGCGAAGCCATGGAGTCCTACCGGAACCACTTGCAGCACGTGCTGGACGAGTACGTCGAGGAAACCGGCAGCGAATGGGGTCGTAACCTCGCCGAGAACCTCGATGATTACCTGCGTCGTTTCTGGCTGGTCAAGCCCAAGGCTGCCAACCTGAAATCGTTGCTTTCCAGCATCCGTGCCAACCCGCAGTGATATGCGCCTGAAGAGTTTGATGAGGTTTTAACATGGCTGAACGTCTGAATAACGACTTCCAGTTCATCGATGTCGGGCGCAAAGATCCGAAGAAGAAACTGTTGCGTCAACGCAAGAAAGAGTTCGTGGAAATCTACGAGCCCTTCAAACCCCAGCACTCGGCCGAACAGGCCCACCGCTGCCTGGGGTGCGGTAACCCGTATTGCGAATGGAAGTGCCCGGTGCACAACTTCATTCCCAACTGGCTCAAGTTGGTGGCCGAGGGCAACATCCTCGCCGCCGCCGAGCTGTCGCACCAGACCAACACCCTGCCGGAAGTCTGCGGCCGGGTGTGCCCGCAGGACCGTCTGTGCGAGGGGGCGTGCACCCTCAATGACGGTTTTGGCGCGGTGACCATCGGTTCGGTGGAGAAGTACATCACCGACACCGCGTTCGCCATGGGCTGGCGCCCGGACATGTCCAAGGTCAAGCCCACCGGCAAGCGCGTGGCGATCATCGGCGCAGGCCCGGCGGGCCTGGGCTGTGCCGACGTGCTGGTGCGTGGTGGCGTGACCCCGGTGGTGTTCGACAAGAACCCGGAAATCGGCGGCCTGCTGACCTTCGGCATTCCCGAGTTCAAGCTGGAAAAGACCGTGTTGAGCAATCGCCGCGAAGTCTTCACCGGCATGGGCATCGAGTTCCGCCTGAACACCGAGATCGGCAAAGACGTGACCATGGAGCAACTGCTCGAAGAATACGATGCGGTGTTCATGGGCATGGGCACCTACACCTACATGAAGGGCGGCTTTGCCGGTGAGGACCTGCCGGGTGTGTACGACGCGCTCGACTTCCTGATCGCCAACGTCAACCGCAACCTGGGCTTTGAAAAGTCGCCGGAAGATTTCGTCGACATGAAAGGCAAGAAGGTCGTGGTGCTGGGCGGTGGCGACACCGCGATGGACTGCAACCGCACGTCGATCCGCCAGGGCGCCAAATCGGTGACCTGTGCCTATCGCCGTGACGAAGCCAACATGCCGGGCTCGCGCAAAGAGGTGAAGAACGCCAAGGAAGAAGGCGTGAAATTCCTCTACAACCGCCAGCCGATCGCTATCGTCGGTGAAGACCGTGTCGAAGGCGTGAAGGTGGTCGAGACCCGTCTCGGCGAACCGGACGCCCGTGGCCGTCGCAGCCCCGAGCCGATCCCGGGTTCCGAAGAGATCATCCCGGCCGATGCCGTGGTCATCGCTTTTGGCTTTCGCCCAAGCCCGGCGCCGTGGTTCGAGCAGTTCCAGATCCAGACCGACAGCCAGGGCCGCGTCGTGGCCCCGGAGCAGGGCCAGTACAAGCACCAGACCAGCAACCCGAAAATCTTCGCCGGTGGCGATATGGTGCGCGGTTCTGACCTGGTGGTGACGGCGATCTTTGAAGGCCGCAATGCCGCCGAAGGCATCCTGGACTACTTGCAGGTCTGATCTGATCGTTCCCACGCTCCGCGTGGGAACGATCGGCCGCGACAAATTGACCCTATAGACAAAAGGCACGGTGCATACCGTGCCTTTTGCGTCCGGCTCTGAGAAAATGCCCGCACTTTTTTTGCGGATGCCGACATGACTGCCCTCAAGAACGACCGTTTCCTTCGTGCCCTGCTCAAGCAACCCGTAGACGTCACCCCCGTGTGGATGATGCGTCAAGCCGGTCGCTACCTGCCGGAATACCGCGCCAGCCGCGCCAACGCAGGCGATTTCATGAGCCTGTGCATGAACCCGGAGTTTGCCTGTGAGGTCACGATGCAGCCGCTGGACCGCTATCCACAACTGGACGCGGCCATCCTCTTCTCCGATATCCTGACCATCCCCGATGCCATGGGCCAAGGCCTGTACTTTGAAACCGGCGAAGGTCCACGCTTCAAGAAAGTGATCAGCACCCTGGCCGATATCGAAGCCCTGCCGATCCCTGATCCACACAAAGACCTCGGTTATGTGATGGACGCCGTCAGCACCATCCGCCGCGAACTCAACGGCCGCGTACCGCTGATCGGCTTCTCCGGCAGCCCGTGGACCCTGGCCACCTATATGGTCGAAGGCGGCTCGTCGAAAGATTTCCGCAAGACCAAGGCCATGCTCTACGACAACCCGCAAGCCATGCACCTGCTGCTGGACAAGCTGGCGCAGTCGGTCGTGTCTTACCTCAACGGCCAGATCATGGCCGGCGCGCAAGCGGTGCAGATCTTCGACACCTGGGGTGGCAACCTGTCGGCGGCGGCGTACCAGGAATTCTCCCTGGCCTACATGCGCAAAATCGTCAGCGGCCTGATCCGCGAACACGAAGGCCGCAAAGTGCCGGTGATCCTGTTCACCAAGGGCGGCGGCCTGTGGCTGGAAAGCATCGCCGATGCGGGCGCCGATGCATTGGGCCTGGACTGGACCTGCGACCTGGGCGAAGCCCGTCGCCGCGTCGGCAGCCAAGTGGCCCTGCAAGGCAACATGGACCCGACCGTGCTCTACGCCAAGCCAGAGGCGATCTGCAGCGAAGTGGGGCGCATCCTCGCCAGCTACGGCAAGGGCAGCGGCCATGTGTTCAACCTCGGCCATGGCATCACCCCGGAAGTGAACCCGGAGCATGCGGGCGCGTTCCTGCGGGCGGTGCATGAGTTGTCGGCGCAGTATCACGAGTGATTGCAGCCTATAAAAAACGCCCGGCTTAGGCTGGGCGTTTTTTTGGGTCGGTTTTATGAGTGGGCAACGGACGTAAGAGGCTTGTAAAGTCCGTCATATAGGACTAAATGTATGATTTACTCTATAAAGTCCGATATGGGTAACATTATGTTGCTGACTAATCCACCTGACCTCGGTGAAAGGATACGCCAGTTGCGTCGCGCCAAAGGTTACAGCCAGGCGCAACTGGCGGACCGTGCCAAGTGCAATCGCAAGACCATCATTGATCTTGAAGCGGGTGAGAACGTCGCGATGTACACGGTATTCCGGGTGATCTCGGCACTCGGGATGGCCTTGGAAGTCGTCGACAAACGCATCGATCTCAAATCCCTGGCGGATCTGGTGGAGCACGATGAGTAGAGTCAAATTGCTCAATGTCGTAGCCCCACAGGGGAACTCAGGCGCGCTGTCCAAGGGCTCCCAGTTCTCGTTTGCCTACGCGTCTGCCGATGCCGAGCGCGAGGTGTCGCTGGTCATGCCTTATGACCCTACGCCTGCGGTCAGCAATGTGTTGCATCCGATTTTTGATATGAACGTGCCGGAGGGTTTTCTCGCCGATCAGATAAAACGCCGGATGGCCAAGCACATGCAGGTAGATGAGATGCGCCTGTTATCGGTAATCGGCGGGAACCAGATCGGACGTCTGACCTATCAAAACCCAGTCGAAGCGTCGGTTGCCGTGCGTGCTCAGGTTGGGCTTGAGCAAATACTTTCGGCCGATACCTCCCAGGGCATATTCGAGTTTCTGGTGCAAACGTACTTCGAGTCGGGTATTTCCGGCGTGCAGCCCAAAGTGCTGGTACCTGACCTGGATAAGCTGACCGGTAGCCGCAAAACCATGCTCAGTTCCGACCTGATCGTGAAGTCTGGTGCCGATGAGTACGCCCACCTGGCCCAGAACGAGTTCCTCTGCATGGAAGCTGCGCGCTTAGCGGGGATGGAAACACCACCATTCTGGCTGTCTGAAGGTGGCGATCTGTTTGTCATGGAGCGCTTTGACTTGACACCATCTGGCCGGCTCGGTTTTGAAGACATGGCTGTGCTCTTGGGGCTCAACAAAGACCCCCATGACAATTACAAGTATTCCCAGAGCTACGAAACCCTTGCTGCAGTCATTGACCATGTCTGCTCACATGGCGACCCGTTACGTGAGCTTGAGCGGTTTTTTTTCTCGGTCTGCTTGTCGGTGATGGTGCATAACGGTGATGCGCACTTGAAGAATTTCGGGGTGATCTACACCCATCCGGGCGCTCGTGAAACGGTGCGGCTGGCGCCCGTGTTCGATGTGACCACTACCACGGTGTATGAGAACTACAACCCAAAATCCGGCCGCTCATTGGTTGATCGCACGTTGGCAATCAAAATGAACAAGGTGAAAACCTACCCGGACCGTCAGCAACTGATGGAGTTCGGTCGTAAACACTGTGCTGTGGAGAAGCCTGGGGTGATCATCGAGCGAATCGCAGAGGCCATGTCCGAGGCGCTCGTTACTCATCAAGCACGAATCGACGTTGAGCTGTTTTCGGCGATGCAGGCGGAGTGGGACGCGGGGCGTGCCACGGCGTGTTATGACTCGATAACTACCGCAATGAAGCGCAAGCCTGTGGTGAGAAAAACGCAGTGAGGCGCTTTATCCAGGAGCACTTCAAGCCACTGTTTGTCTCAGCGGCGCCAACTTCGCCAGCTTCAACGCCACCAGCAGCGCAACGATCAGCAGCGCCACGATAAACCCGCCAATCCCGTTCCACCCGGCGTAATGCCAGAAAAACCCACCGGCCGTCCCGGCAATACTCGACCCCGCGTAATAGCTGAACAGGTACAGCGACGATGCCTGGCCCTTGGCTTTCAGTGCACGCCGGCCAATCCAACTGCTGGCTACCGAGTGGGCGCCGAAGAAGCCGAAGGTGAAGATCAGCATGCCGATGATGATCAGTGGCAGCGGGCTGAACAGGGTCAGGGTGATGCCGGTGAGCATCAGCACAATCGTGGCCCACAGGACGCGGCGGCGGCCCAGGCGGTCGGCCAGCGAGCCAATCTTCGCCGAGCTGTAGATGCCCGATAGGTACACCACCGACAGCAAGCCCACCACCGCCTGGCTCAGGTCATAGGGATCGGCCAGCAAGCGGTAGCCGATGTAGTTGAACAGCGTGACAAACGCCCCCATCAGCACGAAGGCTTCGAGAAACAGCCACGGCAGGCCGGCATCCTTGAAGTGCATGACAAAGCCATTGATCAGGTTGCGCGGCTTGAGGCTGCTGGCGCGGAAGTTGCGCGAGGGTGGCAGGATCTTCCAGAACACTGTCGCCGCAATCAGCGCGAGGGCGCCGATGATCAACATCGCGGTGTGCCAACTGACGAAATCGATCAACACTCCGGTGATCAAGCGCCCGCTCATGCCGCCAATCGCATTGCCGCCGATATACAGGCCCATGGCCAGGCCGATGTGCTGCGGGTGGATCTCTTCGCTGAGGTAGGTCATGGCCACGGCTGCCAAGCCACTAAGGGACAGGCCCAGCAGCGCGCGCATCCACAGGATGCCTTCCCAGGTCGGCATCAGGCCGCTGGCGATGGTGCATACGGCTGCGCAGAACAGCGAGGTGACCATCACCGGCTTGCGCCCCAGGCGGTCGGAAATCGGCCCGGTGATCAGCAGGCCAAAGGCGAGCATCGCGGTGGAGACGGAGAGGATCAGGCTGCTCTGTGCGGCATTGATGGAGAATTCGTGGGACAGCGCCGGCATCATCGGCTGTACGCAATACAGCAGGGCAAAGGTGGCAAAGCCGCCGGAAAACAGCGCCAGCACCGTACGCATAAACATCGGCGTACCTTTTTCGATGTACGCGTCGTTGAGCTGCGCCACCACCTCATCCAGGGCGGTGGGCGGACGTTCTTGGGCAAGTGGAGCGACAGCAGCTTTCACGCGGGACCTCGGGAAGCAAAGGCAGCCAGGACTGGCCATGCAAAAAAGAATATAGCTGGCTAATGATTCTTTCCAATATATTGTTCGACCTGTTTGATAGCTTTTACGACCTAATGAGGTTTTTATGGAATTGCGCCACTTGCGCTACTTCATCGCCGTGGCTGAAGAGCTGCATTTCGGCAGGGCTGCCCAGGTCCTGGGCATCTCCCAACCGCCCTTGAGCCAGCAGATCCAGGCGCTGGAACAGCAGGTCGGCGCCCGGCTGTTCGAGCGTACCAATCGTCGGGTCGAGCTGAGCGAGGCAGGGCGCTTGTTCCTCACGGAAGCCCGCCTGGTATTGGCCCAGGTCGACAAGGCTGCGGATGTGGCACGCCGAGCGCAGTTGGGGGAGTTGGGGGAACTGAAGATTGGCTTCACTTCTTCGGCGCCGTTCAACTCCAGCATCCCACAGGCGATTTTTGCTTTTCGCCAGGCCTTCCCGGCGGTGCACCTGAACCTGCAGGAAATGAGCAGTACCGAAGTGGCGGATGCGCTGGTGGATGAGTCGATCCAGGTCGGCTTGATGCGCCCGTTGCCCTTGCCGGACTCACTGAGTGTCGTGGAGTTGATGCGTGAGCCCCTGGTGGCGGTGCTCAGTGCCGGCCATCCATTGGCGCAAGGCAGCGAACGGGGCTTGCACCTGACGCAGTTGGCTGACGAACCTTTTGTATTTTTCCCTCGGGCCTATGGCAGCGGCCTGTATGCCCAATTGCTCAGCCTGGCTCGCGACGCAGGCTTTAGCCCGCATTTTGCCCAGGAGGCCGGTGAGGCCATGACCATCATCGGCCTGGTGGCGGCGGGGTTGGGGGTGTCGGTGTTGCCGGCGTCGTACCAGCGCATCCGCATCGACGGCGTGGTCTACCGCCCCTTGCTCGACCCGGAGGCGGTGACGGCGGTATGGCTGGTGCAGCGCAAGGACCAGCAGTCACCCATGGCCAAGGCGTTTGTCGAGCTGCTGACGCGTAAGGCGTTGGTGTAGCGGCGGTCACATATCAGGTAACGGAACCGATTTAGTGATTTGCCTTGGAGTTGCGCAGAATCGTTTCTTTTTCACTGAGTGACATGGATGACACTTCTCTATCAGCCCAAAGAAGGCAGCGTGTTGATTTGTGATTTTCGAGGCTATGAGGTGCCGGAAATCATCAAGATCAGACCTGTTATTGTGATACGCAGGCACAGGACCAATAAGCTGTTGGTAACGGTTGTGCCTTTAAGTACCACGGCGCCGCAGACGGTACTCGCACACCACTTGCAGCTTGAAAGCCATTTACAAGGTGCGAACCCGGTGTGCTGGGCGAAATGCGACATCGTTGCCACCGTCAGCCTTGGACGACTTGATCGAATCAAGAGTAAGGATCGGCATGGCAAACGAACTTACAAAATCGCCGAACTTTCCAGTGAGCAGTTTTTGGCTGTCAAGGCGGCGGTGCGCGGTGCACTTGGCCTTTGAGGAGTGCGTTAGCCGACAGGAGGCGTTTTGCCACGGATTGTCCTGCCCGGTATTTCAGGCATACTGACCCAGTTCCCGAAAGGGGCTTGTGAGACTCTGAGGATCCTGGAAATCCAGCCATCGCAGAGCCGGGCAGGACAAGGCGATGACAAGCCAGCCTGCTTGTGAAGAGGGCGCCGAAAGGCGCCCTTTGTCGTTTCTGGTGCTAGGTAGATGCCGGTTTTTCAGGCGCCGATCAGTTCTGCTTCGACGTCCCCGTCTCCTTGAACAACTGCGCCGCCGTGCCTGCTTGCGCTGCGCCGCTTGTGCGCAGCCCGGCCATGATGTCGCGGTCGAGCATGCTCACCCAGCGGTTGTAGTTGCGGTGGATCTTGCCGTCCTTGTAGCCCAGTTCCTGGCTGTCGCGGTAGGTGATGGCGTAGCTGGTGCCGGTGTAGCGGATGTCGATTTCGGCGGAGTAGCGGTTGCGCACGTTGATCTGGGCCTGGATCAGGCGTGGGTCGGCGCGCTGTACGGTCCAGTTGCGCTTGTCCAGGGCAGTGAGGATGCTCTGTTTCATTTTCTCTTCGCTGACCTGCTCGTTGGCGGCAAGTGCGTGCTGGGTGTTGAGCACCGGCTTGCTGGTACAGCCGGCAGCGGTCAGCAGGGTCAGGGCGATAAGGGTGGCGCGTAGCAACGAAGACATTGCGTTCTCTCCAATCAATTAAAAGGCTTACTGCCAGCGGCGAAAGATCAGCGACGTGTTGACGCCGCCAAAGGCAAAGTTGTTGTTCATCACGTAGTCGTTGTGCATCTGGCGGAACTCGCCGCGCAGGTAATCCAGTTCGCCGCAGCGTGGGTCGATGTGATCGAGGTTGAAGGTCGGCACGTACTGGTCGCGGTTCATCATCTCGATGCTGAACCACGACTCCAACGCCCCGCAGGCACCCAGGGTATGGCCCAGGAAGCTCTTCTGCGAGCTGATGGGCATGCGGCTGCCGAACAGGCTGCTGGTGGCCAGGGTCTCGGCTATGTCGCCTTGTTCGGTGGCGGTGCCGTGGCCGTTCACGTAACCGATGGCATCCGGTGCCAGGCCGGCATCTTCGAGGGCCAGCTCCATCGCCCGGCGCATGGTGACCTGCTCGGGACGGGTGGTGTGCTGGCCGTCGGCGTTGCTGCCAAAACCGACGATCTCGGCATGGATAGGCGCACCGCGGGCCAGGGCATGTTCCAGCTCTTCAAGCACCAGCATGCCGCCGCCTTCGCCGATCACCAGGCCATCGCGGCCGCTGTCGTAGGGGCGTGGGCTGGTCTGCGGGGCGTCGTTTTTCAGGCTGGTGGCGTAGAGCGCATCAAATACCATGGCTTCGGTGGGGCACAGCTCTTCGGCGCCGCCGGCGAGCATCAGCGGCAGGCGGCCGAACTTGATCGCTTCATAGGCATAGCCGATGCCCTGGCTGCCGCTGGTGCACGCGCTGGAGGTGGGGATCAGGCGCCCGGTGAGGCCAAAAAAGATGCTGATATTGGCTGCCGTGGTGTGCGGCATCATGCGCACATAGGAGTTGGCGTTCAGGCCTTCGGCTACCGAGTTGAGCAGCATATTGCCGAATGCCTTGATCTCGTCGGTGCTGCCGGTGGATGAGCCGCAGGCTACACCCATGCGCCCATCCTTGATCGACGCATCGCCCAGCAGGCCGGCGTCGTGCAACGCCTGCTCGGCCGCCCACACCGCCAGGCGCGAGACCCGGCCCATGCTGCGCAGTTGTTTGCGGGTCCAGTGGGCGGGCACGACAAAGTCGTCAATCGGCCCGGCCAAACGGGTGTTCAGTTCGCTGAAGCGATCCCACTCGTCCATGCGCCGGATACCGCTGCGTTGGGCGCGGAAGTTGGCGACGATGGTTTCCCAGTCGCAGCCCAGGGAGGTCATGCCGGCCATGCCGGTGACTACCACACGTTTCATCAGCACAGGCCCCCGTTCACGGCCAGGACCTGGCGGGTGATGTAGCCGGCCTCGGCCGACATCAGGAAGTTCACCGCACTGGCGACCTCTTCGGGGGTGCCCATGCGTTGCGCGGGGATCATCTTCATCAATTCTTCCACCGGCACGTTTTCGTCGAGCATCGCCGTGTCGATCAGGCCGGGAGCCACGCAGTTGACGGTGATCTTGCGTTTGCCCAGCTCAATGGCCAGGGCCTTGGCCGCGCCGATCAGGCCGGCCTTGGACGCGCTGTAGTTGACCTGGCCACGGTTGCCGATCAGCCCCGAGACCGAGGTGATGCACACAATGCGCCCGGCCGCGCGACGCCGGATCATCGGCATCATCACCGGGTGCAGCACGTTATAGAAACCGTCGAGATTGGTGCGCATCACCACGTCCCAGTCGTCTTCCGACAGCGCCGGGAACGCGCCATCGCGGGTCAGGCCGGCGTTCAACACCACGCCGTAATAGGCGCCGTGGGCTTCTACGTCGGCTTCAAGGATCTGCTTGCAGGTGGCCCGGTCCGCCACATCGAATTGCAGCACCCGCGCCTTGCGGCCCAGGGCCTGGACTTCGACCTGTACGGCATCCGCCTCGGCGCGGCCACTGCGGCAATGCAGCACAATGTCATGGCCGGCCTGGGCCAGGCGCAGGGCGATAGCGCGGCCGATACCCCGGCTGGAGCCGGTGACCAGTACGGATTCAGTCATGACGAGTGTCCTTCGATTCAGCTAAATAGTTGGCCGCCTGGGGCGGTCGAAATACGTTCAGGCGCGCACTGGCCTGGATCCCGTCGCCGGTCAGGTGGCACTCGAACACACCCATGCCGTTGTCGTCTTCCAGGGAGCGCAGGCCGTGGATGGTCAGCTCGGTGCCGGCGGGAAAGTGCTCGACATTGCACTCGAATTTACGGGTGCCCAGCAGGAAGCCCAACGCCACGGCTTCGCCGTTCTGGCGTGCGCGGCAGCCGGCATAGGCCGCGACGCTTTGCGCCATCAACTCGACGCCGACCCAGGCCGGCAGGCTGCCGTCAGGGCGGTTGAACAGGCCGCCGGGCTTGACGGTGGCGTGGGTGCGGATCTGCTCTTCATCGAAGGCCAGCACCTGGTCGATCAGGATCATGTCCCCGGCGTGGGGCAGCAGTTCGGCGAGTGGCCAATGGCTCATGGGGCGTCTCCGATAATCAGGCTGACGTTATTGCCACCGAAGGCAAACGAGTTGCTCATCAGGTAGCGTTTTTCCAGGGGGTCGCCGACCTTGGCCCAGCGCAGGGCGGGCAGCGCCGGGTCGGCGTGGCCGTCCCAGAGATGCGGCGCCAGCGTGCCCTCGACCAGGCTCAGCCAGCAAAACGCCGCTTCCAGCGCCCCGGCGGCGCCGAGGGTATGGCCGGTCAGTGGCTTGGTCGAGGAGCAGGCCACGCCCGCCGGAAACAGGCTGGCCACGGCCAGGCTTTCCATGGCGTCGTTATGCTGGGTGGCGGTGCCGTGCAGGTTCAGGTAACCGATCTGCGCCGGTGCTAACTTCGCGTTGGCCAGGGCCTTGCTCATCGCCTGCAATGCGCCCTTGCCACTGGGCTCCGGTGCGGAAATATGGTGCGCGTCGCAACTGGCGCCGCTGCCCAGCAGGGCGATGGGCCCTGGGGTCTTGCTCATCAGGAACAGCACCGCCGCCTCGCCGATATTGATGCCATTGCGGTTCAGCGAAAACGGGTTGCAGCGCTCGGCGGACACCGCCTCCAGCGAGGTAAAGCCATTGAGGGTCAGCTTGCACAGGCTGTCGACCCCGCCGCACAGCACCGCATCGCACAGGCCCAGGTCCAGCAGGCGGCGTGCGCTCATCATTGCGCGGGCGCTGGAGGTGCAGGCGGTGGAAATCACATAGGCCGGGCCGCTCAGTTGCAGCCAGTCGGCGAGGAAGTTGGCCGGGGCGCCGAGTTCCTGTTGCCGGTAGTCATAATCGTCAGGGAAGTGCCCTTCTTGCAGATAGTGGGCAATGCCGCGGCTGGCTTCATCGATGCCCGAGGTGCTGGTGCCCAGCACAATCCCGATGCGCGCGGCGCCAAAGGTGTGGATCGCCTGCCGGATCGGGCCTTCGATCTGCAAGGCGGCCTCCAGCAGCAACTGGTTATTGCGACTGCTTTGTTGCGCCAGGTGCGGCGGCAGCGGTGCCAGCTCGCCAGGCACGCTGCCCACCGGCAGTACCCGCTCGGGCACCCAGCCACTCTCGGCGCGCATGCCCGAGCTATCCCCGGCAAACAGGTTGCGCCGCACTTGCTGCTGGCCACGGCCCAGGGCGCAGATGATCCCCAGGGCATTGAGGTAGGCGGTCATGGGCTGCTCTCAAGCGCGCTGACGCGGTAGTTCAGGTGCTGGCCCGGCATGTTCACGCTGAAGATCAAGGGTGCGCGGTAGATCACCTGCCAGTGCGGCTTGAGGGCCCGCACGCCATCGTCTTCACGGGCTTGGGGGTAGTTGCCGGGCAGCTCGGCGGCGGGTGTCAAAGCAAATAGCAAGGCGGCAAACAACTCGCGGGCCTGGGGGTTGGGCGGCAGCAGGCCATCTGCCTGCCAAGCCCCGGCCACCAGCTTTTGCCGGGCCAGGGGGATGCCCAGCGGGTCCAGCAGCGACCAGCGCAAGGCCTGGCCTTCGCGCTGGATCACCAGCAACCAGTCCTGGCGCTGGCCATCCTGCTCGCGCTCGATATGCAATTGCAGGGGCAAGGCCAGGCTTGGCGTATGCACCGGCAGCGGCGGCTGGCTGGCGCAGGCGGCCAGCAGCAACAGGCAGCCGATCAACAGCGCGCGGATCATGCTGGCGGGCCTGCGAGGGGCTTGCGCGCAACCACATTCACCAGGGTCTCTTCACGTTGGCCAAACGGCTTGGGCTGGCGCAGGCCCCAACGCTCCAGCAGGCCGAAGTCTGCCGAGCGGCTCCACCACAGGTACGGGTACGACACGTTCTGCGGGCCAAACTCGAAACCCTGGTCGCGGATCATCTCCAGGTACTCATCGGCACTTTTCTGCACCTGCATCGGGTGGCGGAACAGCCAGCGAATTACCCAAGTGTCGATGTAGGCTTCGGTGGACTCGGCAAACAGCAGGTAGCCGCCGGGCTTGAGCACCCGATAGAACTCGGTCAGTGCCCGCTGTTGCTCCACCAGGTGGTGGAAGGTCTGGTGGCAGAACAGGATATCGACACTTTCATCGGCCACCTTGAGGGTCGCGCAATCGCTGCCGATCAGCTCGATCTCTATGCCCTGGCGCGCCGCTTCGGCACGGCTCAGGTCGAGGCTGTGCGGGTCGGCGTCCAGGCCGATCAGGCGCTTGGGGGCGAACACCTGCTGCAAATAGCCGAACGATTTGCCCTGGCCACAACCGGCATCCAGCAGCACCGGGGCCTCGGGCAGCGGCGCGTTGAACAGGCTGCGCAGGTCGTTGATGGCCACGCGTAGTACGTGATGCTGCCAGGTGTGACTGCGCAGGAACCAGAAGCCGAACTTGGTTTCTTCGACGTAGTTTTTGCTCAAGTACTCTTTTGACACAGGTGGGCTGCTCATAGGTTTTCCCCGGCACAGATTTCCGAGAGCATCCGCAAGCGGCGCTTGGGTTCGCTGACAAAGGGGTTGCGCTCGTCCCAGGCATAACCGGCGAGGATCGAGCTGATCATGCGGCGGATTTCCGGCGAACTGCCCGGGTGGTAGATCACATCCTGGAACGTGCCGGCGTACCAACCTTCGACATAGCAGCGGAACGTATCGACCCCACGTTTGAGCGGCTCGGCGAACTCGGTCTGCCAGTCCACCCTTTGGCCCTTGAGCTGGCGGTGCAGCAGCCCTGCGGCCATGCTGGCCGAACGCATGGCGATGGTCACGCCGGAGGAGAATACCGGGTCGAGGAACTCCGCCGCATTGCCCAACAGCGCAAAGCCCGGGCCATGCAGGGTGGTGACGTTGGCCGAGTAGCCGCCGATGGTCCGCGCCGGGGTATCCCAGACCGCGTTCGCCAGCACCTTGGACAGGCTCGGGGTTTGCTCGATGAAGCCGCGCAGGCAGGCATCGAGGTCGGCATCGCAACCGTCGAAATGCTCCTTGGCTGCGACCACGCCCACCGAGCAGCGCCCATTGCTGAACGGGATGGTCCAGAACCAGATATCGCGCTGGGTCGGGTGGGTGGTGATGAGGATCTTGCTGCGGTCGAAGCCCGGATGTTCGATGCGGTCCTCGACGTGGGTGAACACCGCCTGGCGCAACGGGAAGTTCGACGGCGCTTCGAGGTTCAACAGGCGTGGCAGCACGCGGCCGTAACCGCTGGCGTCGAGGACGAAGCCGGCCTTGATATGGTATTCGCGGCCATTTTCGCGGCGGACATGCAGGTAGCGGTGGCCAGCGGCAAAGTCCACCCCGACCAGGGTCTGGCCATACCGGATCTCTACGCCTTGCAACGCCGCCTGATCGGCCAGCAACTTGTCGAAATCGGCGCGCTGGACCTGGAAGGTGGTGGGCTTGCCATCGCTGAACGTGTCGCTGAAATCAAAGGCACTGTAGCGCTCGCCCCAGGCAAACGCGGCGCCGGTTTTCAGCTGGAAGCCGGCGGCGTTGACCGCCTCGAGCATGCCGGCTTCTTCGATAAAGTCGATGCAGTGGGACAACAGGCTCTCGCCGATGGAAAAGCGCGGGAAGTGCTGGCGCTCGATGATCAACACATCATGCCCGTTACGCTTGAGCAACGCGGCCGCAATGGCGCCGGACGGGCCGGCACCGATCACCACGACCTGGCGACGTTCCATTTCAACTGTGGGCACTGTGGCTCCTTGCCGGGTTGGCAATCATCAGGTTCGACTCAATAAAATTCGTGGGCATCATTGCGTGTGCTCCTGGCGGCCGGCCCACGGCGCCAGCATAAAGCTGAAGGCCAGGCCCAGGCTGACCGACAGGCCGAAGTTACTCACTGCCGGCGTACTGGAAACGGCCAGCAGGCCAAAGGACAGCCAGGTGGTGACGGCGGCCAGCAAGGTCCCCAGAAGACTGACAGCGGCACCGCCGATCTGTTCGCGCATGAGGATCGCATAATCGACGCTGATGGCCGTCACCAGCAGCAGGCCAAACAGGCTGAACAGGGTCAACGGCTGCCCCAGCCAACCGAGGCTGGCCAGGCTGCACAGGGCGGCCAGCAGCGGCAGGGCGACAATCCGCAGCGCGCCGCCCAGGCCGAAGGGCAGGATCAGCAACAAGACAATCAGTACACAGGACAATAATTTCAATTCGGCGGCGCTGACCTGGGTCGCGGCAAATACCTGGTTCAAGTCGCCAAGGCGATCCACCAGTTGCACGCCCGGCAGGTCCAGGGCCTGGATACGCAGCAGCGCCGGGTTGTTCAGGCCTTGCAGGCTGACCATCGCCGCCACGCCGCCGTCCACCTTGCCCAGCCACAACAGGCGCCACGGTTCGGCCAATGGGCCGGCCAGGGCGGCGTCGATGTCGGCGGTGGGCAGCGCCTGCAACTGCGCCACCTCCGCTTGCAAGGCGCTGGTGGGGATGCCGAGGTCGAGCAGCGGTTGCCACAGCGCCGGCAGTTGCTTCAGGGCCTCGCGCACATGTTGCTGTTCGCCGGGCGTGCTGACCAGTTGATTGAGCGCCAGGTAGCCCTGCAGCTTGTCCAGGTGCACCAGTTGATCCAGGCGCTGGCTCAACGCCGCCTGGCGCTCCAGTAACTGTTGTTGAGTGTCCGCCCGCACGAGGAAGAACTGGCTGGTGGGCTGGTAGCCGGTAATCCGTGCAATGGCCTGGGCTTCTTGCAGCAACTGCGGCGGTGCGCCGATCCACTGGCGAATATCGTTCTTGCTGTTCAACTGCCACAGGCCGCCGGCGCAGAACAGCAGGGCCAGCACCAGCAGCGCCTGGCTCGGCAGGCGCTTGAGCAAGGATTCACGTACCCCCAGCAGGAACTCGGCGACCCGCAGCGGCCATTGCGCCGGGCGCAGGTCCAGGCCGTTGAGCAGCGCCGGCAACAGGCACACCGCCGACAGGTAGGCGCCCACCAGCCCAGCGGCGGAGAACACGGCGATCTGGGTCAGCGCCGGGAACGGCGTCCAGGCCAGGGCCAGGTAGCCGATGCAACTGGTGGCCAGGCTCAGGCTCAGGCCCGGCAGGGTCAGGCGCAAGGCCGGCCAACTGCGCCAGGGTTGCAGGCTCCAGCTCTTGGACAGGTAGTGCAGCGGGTAGTCGACCGCCACACCGATCAGGCTTGCGCCCAGTACCAGGGTCATCACATGCATATGGCCAAACAACGCCACGCAGGCCACCGCGCCAAACAGCATGCCCACCAGCACCGGGACAAAGGCCAGCAACACGCGCCAACGACGGAACGCCAGCAGCAACAGCAACAGAATCCCTACCGTTGCGCCGCCGCCGACCCAGGTCATCTCGCGGCTGGCCTGTTGTTGGCCGTTGGCCGCGTACAGCAGGCCGCTGGCGGCAAGCAGTTGCACGCCTTGCTGGCTGGCCTGTTCGCGGCTCGCTTGCAGCAGGTCGGCGACTTGCAGCGGCAGCTTCATATCAAAGGCATTGCCCTGGGTACGCGCGCGCAGCAGCACCCAGCTTTTGCCGTCGGCATCGGCGATCAACGCGCCGCTGCCGATATCCAGCTGCACCGCACCGTGTTGCGGCTGGCTGTTCTGGATGCGCCCGGTCAGGCCCAGCCAATCGTCCTGGCTCGACACCAGGCTGAAGCCGGTAAAGGGGTCGAACAGCGCCTGTACCCGCTGCGCGATAAATGCCTCGGGCTCGCTGATCAACTGTTCGCGGTCCTTGGCCGACAGCATCGCCAGGCGCCCTTGCAGCAATTGCTGGCGCAGGGCTGGCAGGTCGGCCTGCAGGGTCCAGGTGACCTGTTCAAACAGGCCGCTGGCCTGCCACTGCGTGCCGAGCTGTTGGGCCATGCTCAGTGCCTGCTGGCGGTCGGCATGCCCGACCAGCACCAACATCTCGCGGTTCAGCGGTTCTTGCATGCGTTGCTCGGCCGCCAGTTCCAGGGCGTCCGGGGTGTTGCCCGGCACCAGGTCCATCAGGTTGGCCGACAACGGTGCGCCATGGCGCCATTGCCAGCCGGCCAGGGCCAGCACGGCCACCAGCAGGATCAGGAACAGGCGCGGCAACCAACGCTCACTGGGCAAAGTCGTGTTGCTCCGCGTCGCTCAAGGGTTGCGTGCTGGTGCTGTCTTGCATGCGCAACAGGGTGCTGTCGCCCTGGGTTTCCAGCAGCTCGATGGTGTGCACCAACTCGCCGCCGTCGATATTGATCTGGGTGAACACTTGCTTGAGCAGCAGCGAGCGGGGGATCAGCGTGAGTTTCCAGGCCTTGGCCTCGCCTTGCAGCTGCAACTCGAAGTCGCGCTGCAAGCCGCTGCTGTCGCCTTGCAGCACGGCGAGGAACAAACGGTTCTGCTCGGCGCCGGCGCTTTTGTTCGGCAGCGGTTGCCAGCCGTTGACATCACGCCGGGCAATGCCCTGAGAGTTGATGCGGTAGTCCTGCTGCAGCGGGGTTTTCAGCAGCCAGAGCAGGCCGTGGTCCCGGGCCAATACGAAGGTGCCCTTGCTGGTCAGCGGCTGGGGCAGGGCGCGCAGGTGTTTTTCCTGGATGAAGCTGCCGTGGATCACCGTGGGTTTGGCCAACTGATCGCTCAGTTGTTGCAAGTCGAAGGCATAAGCCCCAACGCTCAGCAACAACCCAACCCCTGTAGGCGCGAGCTTACTCGCGAAAAAACCGAGGACGCCGCGCAGTGTCAGGCACCCCGCGTTATTGTTGGCGAGCATCGCAGGCAAGCTCAGCATTTCAGAGCCCTTTCGACGGCGGTGGTGAACACGGCGGGTGAGGCCAGTTGCATCTCGCGGCTGGCAATCTCGACCGCCACTTGCACGGTGCTGGCGCGGGTCAGGCGTTCGCCGCTGGCCAGGTCGGTGATCAGGTAGTTGACCTTCAAGCGGTTCTCCCACTCCACCAGGCTGGCGCGCACATTGAGGGTCTGGCCAAAGGTGGCGCCCCGCACGTAGCGCAGTTGCAGGTCGATCACCGGCCACGCATAGCCGGATTCGAGCATTGCCGTGTAGTTGTGGCCGAGCTTGTCGAGCAACGCGCAGCGGGCGATTTCCAGGTATTTCACGTAGTGGCCGTGCCAGACCACGTTCATCGTGTCGATGTCGAAGAAGGGCACGAGGATTTCAGTGTCGCAACGCAACACGCCGGGGCTACGCATGCAGCCTCCAGTGTTGCGCGGCGATGCGTTGCAGGCACAGGCGCAGTTCGCCTTCCAGGGCGCGGTCTTCAATCACCGGCGGGAAGTCCTTGGCCAGCTCGCTGTGCATCGCGGCTAGGGCCGGCGGCAACGGCCTGGCATCCGTGACCTGGGCGCGCAACCACACGCCCTGGTTGGCCGCGAGCAAGGTGGCGGCGGCCACCTGTTCGGTCAGCTCCAGCACGCGGATCGCATCGCGGGCGGCGATCGTACCCATGCTCACCTTGTCCTGGTTGTGGCACTCGGTGGAGCGTGAAAACACGCTGGCCGGCATCGTATTTTTCAACGCTTCGGCGGTCCAGGCGCTGGTGCCGATCTGCACCGCCTTGAAGCCGTGGTTGATCATCGCGCGGTCCGCCGGGGCGCCCGACAGGTTGCTCGGCAAACCATGGTTGTAGCGCTCGTCCACCAGCAGCGCCAATTGCCGGTCGAGCAGGTCGGCGACGTTGGCCACCAGGTTTTTCAGGCTGTCCATGGCAAAGGCGATATGCCCGCCGTAGAAGTGCCCGCCGTGCAGCACGCGCTCGGCCTCGGCGTCGATGATCGGGTTGTCGTTGGCGCTGTTGAGCTCGATCTCGATAAACGAGCGCAGCCAGTTCAGGCTGTCGGCCAGCACGCCGAGGACGTGGGGCGCGCAGCGCAACGAGTAGCGGTCTTGCAGGCGGTGCAGCGGCGCGGTCGGGGCGTCGATGGCCAGGTCCTTGCGCAGCCACGCCGCCACCTGCATCTGCCCGGGGTGCGGCTTGGCGGCGAACAGGCGTTCGTCGAAGTGCTCCGGGTTGCCTTGCAGCGCTACCACGTTCAACGCGGTGATGCGCGTGGCCAGTTGCAGCAGGTAGTCGGCGCGGGCGAAGGCCAGGCAAGCCAGGCCGGTCATCACCGCGGTGCCGTTCATCAGCGCCAGGGCTTCCTTGGGCCGCAGCACCAGCGGCGTCCAGCCCAGTTCGCGATGGACATCGGCGGCCTGGCGGCGCTCGCCACGGAACAGCACTTCACGCTCGCCGGACAAGGTCGCGGCCACGTACGACAGCGGCGTCAGATCGCCGCTGGCGCCCACCGAGCCCTCTTCGGGGATCAGCGGCAGGATGTCGTGTTCAAGGAACGCATGCAGGCGCTCCAGCAGTTCAACCCGCACCCCGGACACGCCATGGCACAGCGACTGCAAGCGTGCCGCCAGCACCGCACGGGTGGCCTGGGCGTCGAGCAACTTGCCCAGGCCGCAGCCGTGGAAGGTGTACAGGTGACGCGGCAAGGCCTCGACATGCTGCAACGGCACCGCCACCACGCACGAGTCGCCGTAGCCGGTGGTCACGCCGTAGATCACGCCTTCTTTGTCCAGCAGCGAATCGAGGAACTGCGCGCCCTTGGCGATGCGCTGGCGGTACCCGGCATCGTCTTGCAGGCGGGTGGGCGCCTGACGGTTGGCCAGGGCCAGCACGTCTTCGATGCGCAAAGGGAGTTCGCCGAAGGTTACCGGCTCAAGCAGATGCGTCGTCATCGGTCTTCCAGAAAGGGTAAAAGTTGAACCATTGTTGGGGCGCTTGCAGGCAGAACTGGCCCAGGCGTGCGGCGTAGCGCGCGGCCCAGTGGGCGATCACCTGCTGGCGGTCGCTGCGTTTCCATTCGATCAATGGGGCAAAGGGCTCGATGATCAACCGATAGCGGCCCTGCTGCTTGAGGCACATCAGCAGGTTGACCGGGCATTTGAGCAGGCCGGCCAGCAGCCAGGGGCCCTGGGGGAAGGCCGCGCTGTGGCCGAGAAAGTCCACGCGCACCGTGCGCCCGCCATGCAGGGGGATGCGGTCGCCGGCAATCGCCAGCCATTCGCCGTCGTCCAGGCGCTGGCTGAGCAGCAGCATCACCGCCGGGTCCAGCTCGCTGACCTGGATCAGCCGCAGGTTGCTCGCCCCGGCTTCGCCCAGCAGGCGGTTGAACTGTTCGGCATGCTTGGTGTGCACCAGCACGTTCATGGTGACTTTCTCACCCAGCTCCGCCAGGGCCCGGCACACTTCCAGGTTGCCCAGGTGCGCGCCCACCAGCATCTGCCCGCGCTCGCCGCGCAGTTGCCCGCGCAATTGGGCCGGGTCGATGATTTCGATCTGTTCCAGGCGCAGCTTGCCGTTCCACACGTCGAGCTTGTCCAGCAAGGCGTCGGCGAAGGCCATGAACTGGCCGAAGACCTTTGTGTGGCTGGGGCGCAGGTCGTCGCGCCCGCTCCAGTCGGCCAGGCGCTGCTGGTATTGCCAGATGCTCCGGCGCGCGGCGCAGCCAAACAGGAAAAAGTACAGGACGATGCCATACAGCAGTGGGCTCAGTACCCGGCGCCCAAGGACTTTGGCGGCGAACGCGGTGAGTTTCATCAGCCAGAAACTACCGCGCTCCTGGCGGTCGGCCCAATGCCGGGTGTTTTCGCTCATGCCTGCCACCGCCGCCAGAGGATCAGCGGCGCGCGCAGCAACATGCCGAAGAACAGCCGGGTATGCATGGATGAAATCAGCAGGTTGTCGCGGACCAGGCGAAAGTGCGACAGGCCGTCGGCCGGGTAATGCACCTGGGTCGGCAGCCAGCGCATCGGCTGGTTGCGCCATGACAGGCGCACGATGATGTCGGAGTCGAAATCCATGCGCTTGCCGATCCGCGCCGAGTCCATCAAGGCCAGCACCGGTGCCAGGGGGTAGAGGCGAAAGCCACACATCGAATCGCGGATCTGCAGCGACAGGCTGTTGATCCACACCCAGACGTGGGTCAGGTAACGCGCATAGAGGCGGCCCTTGGGCACGCTGTCGTCGTATTCGGGGTAGCCGCAGATCACCGCGTCGGGGTGGGTGCGTGAGGCGTCGAGAAACAGCGCGACTTCGCGCAGGTCGTGCTGGCCGTCGGCGTCCACTTGCAGGGCGTGGGTGAAGCCCAGGCGTGCGGCTTCGCGAAAGCCGGCCATCACTGCCGCGCCCTTGCCTTGATTGACGGGCAGGGTCAGCAGCGACACGTTATCCAGGTTTGCCAGTTGCGCCAGCACGGCGGCGCAGGCCGGGCTGCTGCCATCGTCCACCAGCAGGCAGGGCAGGCCGTGGTCCAACAGGCTGCGGACCACGGCGGGCACGGCGGCTTCATGGTTGTAGACCGGGATCAGGGCGCAGGGGTTATGCATGGTGGTGGACACCTGATGGACCGAGTTGCCTGCATCGCAGGCAAGCCAGCTCCCACCCAATGTGGGAGCGGGCTTGCCCGCGATTGAGCGCGCAGCGCTCACCCAGCCTATGCATGGGAGCTCTCCAGCAAAATCCGCCCGCTGGAACACGCCGCACTGTCATTGCGATAGGCGAAATACAACTTGCCCCGCTCGCGATCAAAGCGCAGGTGCAACTCGACCCCATCGCCTGGGCGCACCAGTTGCTGGAACTTGAGCACTTCCATACCGGCAAAGCTCGCTGGTAGGTCGAGCAATTGCTGGCCCAGATTGAACGCCCACTCCACCTGCACCACTCCCGGCAACACCGGGGTGTGGGGGAAATGGCCACTGAAGTAGGCCAGGTCCGGCGGGATGCTCAACTGCAGGGTCCATTCGCCGTCCGTCTCGACTTGCGCCAGGACTTCCGGCGCCTTGGGGCGCGGCGCCAGCAGCAGGGCTTCGACCTCGGCCTGGGGCAGTTTGCCCTGGGGGTTGAGCGGCAACTGCCGCACCAGGCGCCAGCGGCGGGGCAGGGCCAGGGCTTCGCAATGCTGGCCCAGGTGCTGGCGCAGGGCTTGGGTGACGCTGCGCCGGCCTTGGTTGCGCAGGGCGTGCAGGCCGTCGCCACTGAGCACCACCAGGGCGCCGAGGGAGGCGCGGTTTTCCTGGACCACGCCCAGGCGCGCTTCGGCGACCCAGGCGTGACTGGCCAGGGCTTGTTCGAGCATGGGCAGGGAGATGCGTTTTTCTTCCAGCTTGACGATCCGGTCCAGGCGCCCGAGCAGCTCAAAGCGGCCATCGGCGTGGATCTGCGCGGCGTCGGCCGTCTGCTCCACATGCCCGGCCGGCAGGTACGGCGAGGCAATGCGTAGGGCGCCATCGGCATCCTGAGTCAGGCGCACATCGGCAAACGGTTGCCACGGTGCCTGGCCCTGGCGCCAGGCTATGCCGCCGGTTTCCGAGCTGCCGAGGATCTCCGTCGGCCACTGTTGCAGGCGTTGGTGCAGGCTGTCGGCTGCGTCAGTGGGCAATGCACCGCCGGAGGAGAACACCCGCTTGACCGCACTCAGGGCAGCCCAGTCGAGGTTATCGCCCATGCGCTTGAGCAGGGCCGGGCTGGCCACCCAGGCAAAGTGTGGGTGCTGGCGGCTGACGCGCTGCAAGTCTTCGGGGAACGGCAGTTGCTCGCGCACAAAGGCGCGGCCGGCGCACAGCGGCCACAGCACGCGGAACAGCAGGCCGTAGATATGCTGGGTGGCGACGCTGCCGATGATGCAGGCCTGGCCCAGGTCGGCGCCCCATAAGGCTTCCAGGGCCTGCACCTCATTGGCCAGTTGGCGCAGGGTCTTGTCGATGCGCTTGGGTTCGCCGCTGGAGCCGGAGGTGCACAGGCCCAGTTGGCAGGTATCCAGGTCGAGGGCGGCGGCGGCAAGGGGTGGCTGGTAGAGCGCATCCAGGTCGCCCGCTTCGGTCAGCCAGGCGTCAACATCTGCGGCCCAGCGTTGGCGGGTCTGGGGTTGCAGGTCGGCGGGTAGCAACACGCTGACCCCGGCGCGCCAGGCGCCCAGCAGGGCAATCGCCAGCTCGCCGGCGTCGTTCAGGTGCACCGCCAGGCGCTGGATGCCACGGGCTTGCAGCCCGGCCGCCAGGCTCAGGGCCCGTTCGCATAGTTGTGCGTGGTTCATCGCCGGTTCAGTGGTGACCGAACGCAGTTGCACAGGCTCAAGCAACAGGTGCTCAAGATTGACCCAATTCATACGCGGCCTCGAACCCTTTGTCGTACCAGCCATTCCACGGCAAACAACAAACCCATCAACCCATAGGCGATCAGGCCGTTGTACAACATCCACCAGCTCAGCGGTGCCCACAGGGTGAGCGCGGCGGCGAGCAGGCCGTTACACAAGAAAAACACACTCCATGCCACGGTGACCTGGCGGGTGTACGCAATGGCCTTCTCGGGCAACTGCGGATCGCTCAGGCGCGCCAGGCGTTCGACCATCGGCGGGCCGTACTTCAGGCTCAGGCCGAACAGCGCCAGCATGAACAGGCTGACCAGGCTCGGGTACCAGCGCAGCAGTTGCGGGTTGTCGAACCAGGCCAGCAGCAGGCAAAACACAATCGCTACCACGGCCATCCAGCCACTGCCGGGGCGTCGCGGGCCGGTCAGCGCGCGCAGCAGCCACAGGCTGGCCAGCAGCAGGCCGAATTGCCACGGGGCGAAATGCTCCGTGCCGTAATACACCGCGAAAGGGTACAGCAGCCCGACCAGCAACAGGCCAAGGCCGATCAGCCGGCTCATGCGGCCGGTTGGACCAGACGGTAGACCGCCTCGACCACGTCATTGACCGTACGCACGGCCTTGAACTCTTCGGCGGCGATTTTCTTGCCGGTCTGGCGCTTGATATGGTCGATCAGGTCCACCGCGTCGATGCTGTCGATTTCCAGGTCCTGGTACAGGTTGGCGTCGAGGGTGACCTGCGCCGGCTCCAGTTCAAACAACTCCACCAGGGCGTCGCGCAGGGTGTTGAAGATATCGTCACGAGTTTGCATGGTCGGGTCTCAAGCTGCCTGTCTGGCCGTGACGAACGCCGCGAGGCTGGCCACGTTGATAAAGTGATTGCGGGTATCCTTGGCGTCGGCATCGATCTTGATGCCGTACTTTTTCTGGATCGCCAGGCCCAATTCCAGGGCGTCTACCGAATCCAGGCCCAGGCCTTCGCCGAACAGGGTTTGCTCGCTGCCGATGTCGCTGGCGTCGATGTCTTCCAGGCCCAGGGCCTCGATGATCAGGGTTTTTATCTCGTGCTCAAGGCTGTTGGGGTTGCTCATCTTCGGCGAGCTCCTTAATGAAATAGTGATGCAGATAATCGTTGAGCTTGCGTGAAGCCTGGGGTGCCGGCCCTTGCGAGGCAAACACCTGTGGGTCTATATCGGCACCCACCTGCAAACTGAAGTGAAAACGGCGGTGGGGGATGCGATACCAGGGTTCGGCCTTGGTCAGCGTGGTCGGGCTGACCCTGAGCACGACGGGGGTGATGATTGTCGCACCCCGCAGGGCAATGGCGGCGGCCCCGCGATGAAAGGCCGGCGCTGCGCCCGGCACGGTGCGGGTGCCTTCGGGAAAAATAATCAGGGTCTGGCCATCACGCAGGGCGCCCGCAGCAGCATCGAGCAGGTCGATGCTGCCGTCATTGCTGAGGTAGCCGGCATCGTTCACCGGGCCGCGGGTGAAGGGGTTCTGCCACAGGCTTTGCTTGACCACGCAATTGGCCTGGCGTACCAGGCCGATCAGCACCACCACGTCGATCAGCGACGGGTGGTTGGCGATGATCATCTGCCCGGGGCGCCCGAGTTTTTCGGCGCCCTCGACGCTATAGGTGAGAATGCCGGCGCGGTACATCATGTTGATAAAGAACCAGAACAACCGGCCGATGGTCAGGCGCGCCCGCCGCTGGTGCTGCCGGGCGTCCCCCGGCAGGCAACTGAGCAGCGGAAATACCAGCAGGCGCAGGCACAGGCCGCCGAGGCCAAACAGCACAAAGCTGGCCGCCGTGGCGAACAGGCGCCAGTAGTAGGCGTCCCGGGGCTTTTCGGTCAGGGTTTGCGTTGCCAGTTCCATACTCGGTTCTTCCAGGCATGTTGGCAGGCCTCCTGCTCGGTGAGCAGGGTGCGCAGCAGGTTCAGGGCGTGGGGCCACTGGGTCTCGGAGGGTTGGACAGTCGCGGTGTGCAAGGCCAGTTGCCATTCGTCGCCAGGGGTCAGCAGCAGGCCCAGGGCATAGGGGAACGGTACGTCGTCGATCCAGCGCGCGTAGGCGCCGGGGGGCTGTTCTTCGGTGATTACCAGCAGCACCGCTGGCGCGCCCTCGTTGAGCAGGGCCGCGGCTTCGAGCATGCCGTGCTCCAGGCCGTCGCCCGCCGCTGCCAGGGCGGTCATTTCACTGGTTTCATTGCGCAGGATCGACCACAGGCCAATCACCGCGTTATGTACCGACAGGCTGAACTGGGTGGGCGACAGGGGCTGGTCAGTGGCCAGGTCGCTGAGAATATCCAGGGTGCGCGGGGTTTCGCCGTGACGGGAGACAAATACCAGCGGCAGGTCCCGCAGGCCTTCGGCCAATGGCCAGCCGACACTGAAGGCCATCCGGGCCAGGCGGCCCAGGCGCCGACGCTGCATGGCCGGCAGAAACGACACATCGGGCGCAGCATCGCTTTGGGCCAGCAACGCCGGGGCATGGCACCAGGCGCGCCAGGCATCCACGCTGTCGAGCCCCGGGGCCCAGGCGCGCCATTGGGCGATGTTGAAGTTGATCACTGAGAAGAATTCCCGCCCCTGCGGGCTTCCTTGTGCTGCAATTGGCCCGTAGAACCGGGACATGGCGCGATGGCCGAGTGGCGCGCATTATCCCGGTGCGGTGGGGTTCTAGCAAACTTTGGTAAAGAATTGTTCACGGAATATTACAAAATCGCCGAAAAAGAATCGCTGATTGTCCGCCATGGGGGGTGTGTGCCAGGTGTCGGGGATTTCCTGTTTTGTCGGAGGAAGCGACAGGCTGCGATGCGAGATAAAGCCTTCAATGCTGTAGTACAGGAATGATCAAGGTAGCGAGCGGGCGCTTTTGCCCTCTACACTCGGGCATTCATTGATACACGGAGGTTTTTCCATGCGGCGTGTGGTGTTCAATCAAAAAGGTGGGGTTGGCAAGTCCAGCATCGCCTGCAACCTGGCGGCGGTCAGCGCCAGCGAAGGCTATCGAACCCTGTTGGTGGACCTCGATGCACAGGCCAACTCGACCCAGTACCTCACGGGGCTGACGGGCGACGATATCCCCATGGGGATTGCCGATTTCTTCAAGCAGACCCTGTCTTCCGGGCCGTTCTCGAAGAAAAACCAGGTGGATATCTACGAAACCCCGTTCGACAACCTGCACGTCATCACCGCCACTGCAGAACTGGCGGACCTGCAGCCCAAGCTTGAGGCCAAGCACAAGATCAACAAGCTGCGAAAGCTGCTCGATGAATTGGCCGAGGATTACGACCGGATATACCTGGATACCCCGCCGGCCTTGAATTTTTATGCGGTTTCGGCGCTGATCGCGGCTGATCGTGTATTGATACCGTTCGATTGCGACAGCTTCTCGCGTCAGGCGCTGTATGGGCTGCTGGCGGAAATCGAAGAGCTCAAGGACGACCACAACGAAGGCCTTGAAGTGGAAGGCATTGTGGTCAACCAGTTCCAGGCCCGGGCGAGCCTGCCGCAGCAGATGCTCGACGAGTTGATCGCCGAAGGCCTGCCGGTGCTGCCGGTGTACCTGGCCAGCTCGGTGCGCATGCGCGAGTCCCACCAGGAGAGCAAACCGCTGATCCACCTGGACCCGCGCCACAAACTGACCCAACAGTTTGTGGCGCTGCATAACCTGCTGGAAAACCGCTGATCATCAAGGATGAACACGCTCGATGTGGGAGCTGGCTTGCCTGCTCCCGCAGGCTTACACCCCTTGGCTGCGCAACCAGCTCATCAATTGCGGCAATGGAAAGGCCCCACTCTGGCGCGCCACTTCGCGGCCGTTCTTGAACAGGATCAGGCTGGGAATCGAACGAATCCCCAATTGCGCCGAAAGCTGCTGGTTGGCCTCGCTATCGAGCTTGGCCAGCCGGCACTTGCCCGCCAACTGCCCGGCCGCCTGTTCAAACACCGGCGCAAACGACTTGCACGGCCCGCACCATTCGGCCCACACATCCACCAGGAGCGGCAAATCGCCCTTGATCTGGCTGGAATAGTCGCCCTGGCTTAATTCAAACGGTTTGCTGAGCAACACCGGCTGCTTGCAGCGCCCGCACTTTGGGGCATCGCCCAGGCGTTCGTGGGGGATGCGGTTGAGGGCGTTGCAGTGGGGGCAGGGGATTACAAGAGAATCGGACATGATGGGGTTCCGTTGACGTTGCCAATGAACACTATTTGGAGCCAAGGCCGAGATTATCAAGGTTCGGCGGTGGTGACGCACGCGTTCACATTTTTGTCTGTGCGCAGCTTTGGCCGTGTATCTAGGCTGCTTGGGCGGGTCTGGGATTGCGCCATTGGTCTGCTGACCAGTTATCGCATATTGCGATAATTTGATCCCCGGACTAACCTTCATAGCAAGATGCGATAAGGATATTGCATGCGAGTAATCAGTGTGAGGCCAATTCGAAATGCCAAGGAAAAATGGTCGAACTCAGCCAGTGCCCTGGATGAGTGGTACCGCAAAGTCAGGGTCATTACTCCCGGCGATTTTGCTGCATTGCGGTCGGTCTTTCCTTCAGTGGACAAGGTTGGGTCGTTGCATGTCTTCAATATCGGTGGCAATAAACTGCGGCTCATAGCCGTTGTGCGCTACCGCATGCAGCGCCTCTATATCCGGCATGTACTGGACCACCATGAATATGACAAGGGCAGGTGGAAGGAGTAACGAGAAATGAGCGTATTGATTGAGCAGGCCGTTGAGCACTGGGAGTTTGTGTCACCGTTGTTGCGCAAACCCAAAAGTGAGGCAGATTACAATGTGCTGGTCGAGGCCCTCGACGAATTGCTGGATATTGTCGGGGAGGACGAAACCCACCCGCTGATGGGGTTGGTGGATATCATCGGCGACTGGGTCGAGGCCTATGATCTGGAGCATTGGCCGATGCCTGAGGTGAGTGGGGTCGATGTGTTGCGGTCAATGATGCAAGAGCACGGTTTGACCCAGAGCGACTTACCGGGCGTTGGTCCTCAATCAGTGGTCTCTGAAATTCTCAGCGGCAAGCGCCAGCTCAACGTGCGGCAGATTCGTTGGCTGGCAGAGCATTTTAAAGTGCCGGTGGACATGTTCATCTGAGAAGGGCTAGGACGAACAACTGATCTCCAAATGCTTGCCCCAATCGGGCGGTCGTTGCGCGTACTGCTCCATCCCGGCCTGTTCTTCAAATGGATGGCTCAATACCTCATGCAGCCTTCGCACTTCACTGTAGTCACCTGATTCGGCGGCAGTGATGGCGTTTTGTGCCAAGTAGTTGCGCAGGATGTACAGCGGGTTGACCGCGTGCATCCGCTCGCGGCGTTCTGCCTCGCTCCCTGTGCCGTCGCGCTCAACCCGGGCCTTGTAATCGTCGGCCCAGGCATCGAAGCCCGCGCGGTCGACGAAGTCATCCCGCAGGCGCGCCACGGCCAATGCGGCGGGCTCATTCCCCAGGTGGCGGAAGAACAGGGTGTAGTCCACGCCGCTGTTCTGCATCAGTTGCAGCAAACGCTCCACCCGTTTCTGGTCGTCGTCTTCGGCGGTGGTCAGGCCCAGGCGGCGGCGCATCAGGTCCAGGTAGTGGGCCTGGTACAGCGGCAGGTACAGGCCGAGGGTTTCGCGCAGGGCTTCAACGCTGATATACGGCGTCAACGCCTGGGCCAGGGCGCTGAGGTTCCACTGGGCGATGGGCACCTGGTTGCTGAAGGCGTAGCGGCCTTCGTGGTCGGAGTGGTTGCAGATGAAATGGGCGTCGAAGTCATCGAGGAAGGCAAACGGCCCGAAGTCGAAGGTAATCCCCAGGATCGACATGTTGTCGGTGTTCATCACCCCATGGCAAAAACCATAGGCCTGCCATTTGGCGATCAGCTCGGCATTGCGTTCGACGATCTCGCGGAACATCGCCAGGTACGGCTCGGGTTGCCCCTGGCAGTGGGCAAAGTGCAGCTGCAGCACGTGCTCGGCCAGTTGCTGGTGCAGCTCGGTTTTCTGGGTGTAGTAGAAGTACTCGAAGTGCCCGAAGCGGATATGGCTCGGTGCCAGGCGCAGCACCATGGCGGCGCGCTCCTGTTTTTCGCGCCAGACCGGGGTGTCGGAGCCGATCACGCACAGGGCGCGGCTGCTGGGGATGCCCAGGGCGTGCAAGGCTTCGCAGGCGAGAAACTCGCGGATCGAGGAGCGCAGCACCGCGCGGCCATCGCCCATGCGCGAGTAAGGCGTTTGCCCGGCGCCCTTGAGGTGCAAGTCCCAATGTTCGCCCGCCGCGTTGTACACCTCGCCCAGCAGCAAGCCGCGGCCATCCCCCAGTTGCGGGTTATAGGCGCCAAACTGATGCCCGGAATAGACCATCGCCCGCGGTTCGGCCTCGGCCCACAGCGTGTGGCCGCCGAACAGTTCGGCGAACACCGGCGTGTCGGCGACGGCCGGGTCGAGGTCCAGCAGCGCCAGGGCGGCGTTGCTCGCCACCACCAGGCGGGGCGCGTCGATGGGCTCGGGCAATACGTGGGTTGAGAAACCGTCGCCCAGGCGGGCGAAGCGGTTGTCGAAGGTCAGGTCGTCGAGGGCTTTCACCGGCCATCTCCAGCAGAATGTCCGAGCATTCTGCTGGGGATAACGCGGTTAGTCGAGTTTGGTCGGCGGTGTGGGTTGCGGCGAGCCGTCATTGGCCGGTTTGCTCAGGGGCTCGATTTCCACCAGTTTGTATTCCTGGCCGTGCAGGTTCTTCAGGTAGACCTCCATCTGCCGGAACGAAATGTTGATGCTCTGCTTCTTGAACTCACGGTTGATAAAGCGGTTGACCTCATCGATCACCGGGTTGCGGTCGCCCAGGTCGCGCACATGCATGCGCAACTCGTGGTCGAGGGTGCTTTCGCCGAAGTTGAGGAAGTACACATGGGGTTCCGGGTCTTTCAGTACCCGTGGGTTATCCCTGGCGGCCTTGAGCAGCAAATCCTTCACCAGGTCCAGGTCGGAGCCGTAGTCCACGCCGAGCTTGAGGGTTACCCGGGTGATGGTGTCGGTCAGCGACCAGTTGATCAGTTGCCCGGTGATAAAGGTTTTGTTCGGGACAATGATGTCCTTGCGGTCGAAGTCGGTGATGGTGGTGGCACGGATGCGGATCTTGCTCACCGTGCCCGACAGGTTGCCGATGGTAATGGTGTCGCCAATCCGTACCGGGCGCTCGAACAGGATCATGATGCCGGAGATAAAGTTGGCGAAGATCTCCTGCATGCCGAAGCCCAGGCCCACCGAGAGCGCGGCCACCAGCCATTGCAACTTGTCCCAGCTCACCCCGAGGGTCGACAGGGTGGACACAAAACCCACGCCGGCAATTACATACGACAGCAAGGTGGTGGTGGCGTAGGCGCTGCCCTGGGCCAGGTCCAGTTTCGACAGCACCAGCACTTCCAGCAGGCCCGGCAGGTTGCGCGCCAGGGCAAAGGTGATGCCGATGATGATCAGTGCGCCGAGCATGTCACCGATGCTGATGGGCACCATGCTGATATTGGCGCCGGTGCCGCTGGTGTATTCGTAGAGGGTGATGTTGTCCAGGTAGGAGAACACTGAGATCAGGTCGGACCAGACCCAGTACAGCGCCGCGATAAAGCCGCCGAGCAGGGCCAGGCGGATCAGGCGCATGGATTGTTCGTTGACCTGCTCGATATCCAGGGTCGGTTCCTCGATCACCACTTCGCCGTCGCCGGCTTCCTTGGCGGCCTGGCGCTTGGCCAGTGCCCGGGAGTACGCCAGGCGCCGTGCGGCCACGCCCAGGCCGCGAACGAAGGTGGCTTCGATCACCAGCCAGAACATCAGCAGGTACAGGGTGTTGATCAGGCGGTCGCTGAGTTTGAGGGCGGTGTAGTAGTAGCCAAAGCACACGGCGATAAACAGGGCGATGGGCAGCGCGGTAAACAGCACGCCCACCAGCTTGCGAAACAGCGAGGCTTTTTCATGGGTCGGGCTGTTGAGCAGCAGGCGGCTGAGCAACCAGGCCATCAGTGCATAACAGGTCAGTACTACGGCGATGCCCAGTACATCGTCGGCCAGGGCCGCCGGTTGATGTTCGGCGATCGACACCACGGCCACCAGCGCCAGCACCACCAGCCCCAGCTTGCGGATCCAGCCCTGGAGGAATTCGACCTGGGGTTTTTCCCAGCGGAAATGCAATTCGGCCACGCCCCCCGGCGCCAGGATCCGATAGGCGGTGTAGAACACCAGCCACGCCTGGGCGATCTGCACCAGGGCCATGCCCAGGTTGGCGTTCTGCCCGCGGGCGTCGATTTGCAGGGCGTAGCCACACAGCGCCAGGCCGAGGGTCACCGGCAAGGCCAGGAGGATATTGACCAGGATCGCGATGGGAGTGTGCCACTGGCTGTCACGTTTGAAGTGGCCGATATCCATATGGATTTTTCTCAGCCGCTCGTACAGGTTGCTGCGCCGCCACAACAACGCGCCGATCAACAGCAGCAGGGGCAGGAACAGCAACGGGCGCTGGGCCAGGCCGTCGTACAGCTCGCTGAGGCTGGAGGCCCAGGGCAGGGTGTCGACCTGCTTTTCCAGGCGGGTGGGCACGGTTTCCAGCCATTCGACGTCCAGCGGTTTGTTGCTGGGGATCCAGAACATCTGTTCGTCGAGGGTTGCGCGCAGGCTGGCGGCGGTGCTGAGCAGTTGTTTCTGGTTCAGTTGCAGGGTGATGGATTCGTTGAGCAGCGCGCTCAACTCCCGGCTCAGGCGTTCGAGCAGGTCGCTGCGGGTCACCGCCAGTTCCATCAGGGTGCGGCGCAATTGCGGTGTGACTTGGTCTTGCGGTTGGTTGGCCAGCAGGTTATCCACATAGGTGCTTGGCGAACTGATCAGCTCGCGCTGCTGGTTGACCTCGAACTGGTACAGGCGAATGTTGGCGATATCGTCCGCCAGGTCGCGGTCGACCCGCAGTCGCGGCAAGGCCTGTTTCTGTTTGTAGAGAATCTTCGACAGCAGCAGGCTGCCCTTGAGTACGTTGATTTGCTCGTCCAGGGCCGAGTCGCTCTGGGTCACGTTGTCCAGCAGCTGTTTGGTTTGCAGGTTCTGCTGGGTCAGCTCGTTGAGCCGGTCGGTACTTTTGAGCAGGTAGTCGGACAGTTTCAGGTTGGCCGCGCTTTCCGTGGCCAGCAGGCTGCTGCTGCCGGCTTTTTGCGCTTCGATGGACTGCTGGGTCACGGTTTCCTGGGACTGGGCCAGGCGTTTCTGGTTGATCAGGGTTTGCAGGTCTTGGATTTCCTGCTCCAGGCGCGCGGTTTTTTCCACTGCCAGGTCATGTTGGCTGTTGCCCAGGTCTTGCAGTTGGCTGTTGCCCGCCAGTTCCTGGCGGCGTAACGGGATCAAGGCGTTGAGCGACGCCAGCTCGGCGTTCAGCAGGTTGCGCTGGTCGCCATTGAGGGGTTTGCCGTTGTCCTTGCCGGCCTTGAGGATGCCGTTGATCTGCTGGATGCGGGTCTGGCTGTTGCTGATTTCGGTCTGGGCGCGCTCGGGCCGGGTCTGGGCGGCGATGCTCAGGCTGTTGGCGTCGGCCAGCTCCTTTTGCAGGTCGCCTTGCTGGGTGCTGCGCTGCACCAGCAGTTGTTCGAGCTGCGGCACCGGCAGGCTGGCATAGCGTTGGGCCACTGGGATGACCTTGGTGGCTTTGAGCCGGGCCAGTTCACGGGCGTTTTCCGTGGTTTGGCGCGGCGCGTCTTGCAATTGGCGCTTGAGATCGCTCAGGCGCTGCTCGTAATCCTGCTTGTTGCCCAGCAAGGTCAGGGTCTGCTGCAACACATTTTGCAGCGCCTTCATGTCGGCGTCGGGTAGTTTGCGGTCCGGCAGCTTGTCCAGGGTCTGCTGTACGCTCTCGACGCTCGGCGGCTCGGCAGCGAACACGGGGCTTACGCAGAGACTCAGGCCCAGCAGGGCAGTGGCAAAAAAGGTGCGCAGGATTGTCATAGAGACCGGTCGGACAAGGTGGGAAATAGGGGGCGTCCTGGCATCCAGTGGCACGCCGTCGCCCCGCAGTTTAGAGGAAGAGCCCGGGGCCCGGGCGACTTCCTTCGGGGAATCTGACGCCAACTTTGCCGATCTTGTTCCCGTCCATCACCGCGACGGTCCAAATGGTGTTGTTCCACTCCACCTGGTCGCCGACAATCGGCGCGCCCCCGACTTTCTGGGTAATAAAGTGGCTGAGCGGCATGTCCGGGTCGATGCCGTCGAGCTTGAGCCCGTACAGCGCCGACACCGCGCCCAACTGGGCGTCGCCCTCCAGCACGAAGTCGCCGAAAAAGCGCAGGTCCAGGCCCCGTTGCGGTGCCTGGCTGAACAGTTTGCCGAGGGCGGCGAGGTTGTGTTCATGGCCGATCACGCACAGCAGGTCGCCGACTTCCAGCACCGTACTACCCGACGGGTGGAGCAGTTGCTGGCCGCGAAACAGCGCGGCGATCCGCGTGCCTTCGGGCATTTTCAGTTCGCGCAGGGCAGCGCCGATGCACCATTTCTCGGCCCCCAGGCGGTAGACAAACAGCTCCCACTCGCTGGTGACGTGCACTTCCAGGGCCGCCCGGGAAATCGGCGCAGGCTCGGGCGGGACCGTCACTTTCAAGAGCTTGGCCACCCACGGCAGGCTGGTGCCTTGCACCAGCAACGACACCAGCACGATAAAGAAGGCCAGGTTGAAATACAGCTGGGCGTGGGGCAGGCCAGCCATCAGCGGGAACACCGCAAGAATGATCGGCACCGCGCCGCGCAGGCCGACCCAGGCGATAAACACTTTTTCGCGGCCATGGAAGGCCTTGAACGGCAGCAGGCCGACCGCCACCGACAGTGGCCGGGCAAACAGGATCATCCACAGCGCCAGGCCCAGGGCCGGCAGGGCAATCGGCAGCAGGTCATGGGGCGTGACCAGCAGGCCCAGCACCAGGAACATGCCGATCTGTGCCAGCCAGGCCATGCCGTCGAGCATATGCAGGATGCCGTGGCGGCTGCGTACCGGGCGGTTGCCGATCACCAGGCCGCACAGGTACACGGCGAGGAAGCCACTGCCATGCAGGGCGTTGGTCAGGGCAAAGATAAACAGGCCGCCGGCGATCACCAGGATCGGGTACAGGCCGTTGGCCAGGTTGATCCGGTTGACCAGTTGCAGCATCAGCCAACCGCCGCCCAGGCCGATAATGCCGCCGATGCCGAACTCGCGGATCAGGTGGGTCAACAGGCTCCAATGCAGGCCGGTCTGGCCGCTGGCGAGCATGTCGATCAAGGTTACGGTGAGGAACACTGCCATGGGGTCGTTGCTGCCGGACTCGATTTCCAGGCTGGCACTGACCCGTTCGTTCAGGCCCTTGCCACCCAGCAGCGAGAACACGGCGGCGGCATCGGTGGAGCCGACGATGGCGCCGATCAGCAGGCCCTGGATGATATTGAGGTCGAACAGCCAGGCTGCCGCCATACCGGTGAGGCCGGTGGTAATCAACACCCCCACGGTCGCCAGCGACAGGGCTGGCCACAGTGCCACGCGAAAACTCGCGACCCGGGTCCGCAAGCCGCCATCGAGCAGGATCACCGCCAATGCCAGGTTGCCCACCAGATACGCGGTAGGGTAATTATCGAAAATGATCCCGCCGCCATCGACGCCGGCCAGCATGCCCACGGCCAGGATGATCACCAGGATCGGGATCCCCAGGCGGGATGAAAGAGAACTCACCAGAATGCTCGCACTTACCAGCAACGCGCCGATCAAGAACAGGCTGTTGATGGTCGTCGCATTCAAAGGCAGTACTCCGGAAAAAAAGGCGGGGCGCAGACTGGCCATGCAGCCTGCGTGCCAGCGATTCTAACCTGTTGAATTGCTACGCTGTCAAAAAGCTTTCAGGTTGCGCCTATCAAATGGCAGGTAGTTCCAGTACTCATCGCCGGCGGGTGGCTTCTTATCAAAAAATATATGTATGTTGCGATTAGTGTTGGTTTCCGCGGGCTCATTAAGAAAAAATGAACCTACTGTGGTTAGTTAGGCGGACTGCCTGTTATTGATATGGGCAATGTCAGGAAAGTTGTCACGTCCAGCCGGAGCCGACAATATCCCCATTCCTTACTTCGCCTTCTGCGGTGATACTAAGCGGCGGTCGATTGTGCACATGAATATAGGTTGTATTGTCTTCTGGAACCCAGTTCAACAATGTGTCACCTGGTTTTTTTATGGCGTCAGGACCTAAGGTTTGGAGGGTGAAAGAGTTTAAGCCCATGTGTTTTAGAGTGTCGGAAAAATCTATGAGATCTTTACCGGTCTGGAAGCCCTGGATTTTATGAGAGCCGGCTCTTGGATCGGATGGGCCATAGATAGAATAGGTGTTTCCTCCTCTATCGTTAGAGCTCACTCTAATGCCCCGGGCTTCACCCGCTGGGGTGGAGGAAGAATCCTGAACGGGGGGAAGTGTCACTAAGTTATTCACGTTCGAAATGGTCATAATGTTTCACGTCTCTGTGTTTGAATGTATGTCCCGAACTCGAATGGGGTGGTTTATCGCTAGTGCGATAATTAAGTATTCCACGGGCGTCTTTTTATTTGCCAGTGCCGGTATGTTTCTAATATTTGCGTTTTTATTGTTGTGTTGAAGTTTGGTTTTGGGGGGGAAGGGCGACGTAGGATAAATGGGGAGTTGTAAAGGAGGTTTATATAGACACAAACGCACTCGATAATCTTCGTACGGGGAATGGAGGTTAATACCCTCCATTCCTCATGACTTCAATCAGAGCCGAAAGCGCCCCACCATCCCATTCAAATCCACCGCCAGGCGCGACAACTCATTACTGGCTGCACTGGTCTGGCTGGCGCCGGTGGCCGATTGCACCGACAGGTCGCGGATGTTCACCAGGTTGCGGTCCACTTCCCGGGCCACTTGCGCCTGTTCTTCGGCGGCGCTGGCGATCACCAGGTTGCGCTCGTTGATCTCGACAATCGCGCTATTGATGGTATCCAGGGACATGCCCGCGCCTTTGGCGATGTTCAATGTGGATTCGGCGCGCTCGGTGCTGTTGCGCATCGAGTCCACGGCCTGTTCCGTGCCGACCTGGATGCTGCCGATCATCCGCTCGATTTCGCTGGTGGACTGCTGGGTGCGATGGGCCAGGGCCCGTACTTCATCGGCAACCACGGCAAACCCGCGCCCGGCTTCCCCGGCCCGCGCGGCTTCGATGGCGGCGTTGAGCGCCAGCAGGTTGGTCTGGTCGGCCAGGCCGCGAATCACATCCAGTACCTTGCCGATATCCCGCGACTCTTCGGCGAGGGCGCCGATCAGGGTGGCGGTGCCCTGCACGTCGCCGCTCATGCGCTCGATGGCGCTGACGGTCTCTTGCACCAGGTCGCGGCCATCGCCGGCTGAAGCGGTGGCGTTCTTCGAGGCTTCGGAGGTGCTGACGGCATTGCGCGCGACTTCTTCGACGGCGCTGGTCATCTCGTTGACGGCGGTGGCGGCCTGCTCGATCTCGTTGTTCTGCTGGGTCAGGCCACGGGCGCTTTCGTCGGTGACGGCGTTCAGCTCTTCGGCAGCCGAGGCCAGTTGGGTAGCCGAGCCGGAGATGCGTTGCAGGGTGTCGCGCAACTTCTCCTGCATCTTGTGCATCGCCAGCAGCAGGCGGCCGGCTTCGTCGTCGCCATCGACCTTGATCGGCTGGGTCAGGTTACCGTCGGCAATCTTCTCGGCAGCGCTCAACGCCTGGGCAATCGGCAGGGTGATGCTGCGGGTCAGCAGCCAGGCGAACAGCACGGTCAGCGCCGTGGCCAGCGCCAGCAAGGCCACCACCAGGTTAAAAGCCGCATCATATTGCTCGGCGGCTTTCTGGTTGCTGTCGTTGGCCATCGAATTGTTGATGTCCAGCAGGCGCGTCAGGACGGCATTGACCGCCTCGGAGTTGTTCAACAACTCGGTGTTGAGCAAGGTGCGCAGCTCTTCGGTCTGGTTGTTGCGCGACAGGCTCCTCATCCGCTCTTCGATCTGGCGGTACTGGCCCAGCAGGCGTACGTACTCGTCATAGGCCGAGCGTTCTTCGCGGCTGTCGATCAGCTTTTCATACACATCCTGGGCGGCACGGATCTGCTGGTTACGCAGTTCAAAGGCTTCCAGGGTTTTTTGCTGCACGTCCGGCTCGCGGTTGGTCAGCAGGCGATAGGACAGCACGCGCAGGCGCAGGGTCAGTTGGGTGAAATCATCGAGGGCGCGAATGCTCGGCACGCTTCGCAGGGTGATGTTTTCGGTGGCGCCCCGGATCTTGCCCATCTGGTTCAGGGCAAAAATACCGAGAAACAACATCAGCGCACCAATGCACGCGAAGCCGAGAAACGCACGTGGCGCGATATTCATATTACGAAGAGACATGCAGTGGTCCTGGGATAGGCGCGATCCGTGCGGCGTTGAGGCGGGGTAAGCCTGACCTATCGGACATACGACTAAAGTCTTGAGGGGGTGCGCGCTTTTGTCGCACCCGCTGCGCATTGGAATGGATTGAGGAACCAGATGGCGTAAATACAGTCACTAAGGCTCTACAGCGTGGCCTGGCCCATGAAATCAAGGCTGCGCGCCAGGATATCCCTGGCTTCCACGGTGATTTTTCTTTATCGTCACCGCCCTTTGAAAAAGCCCGAGAATTCAAAATGTTAGAAACATCCCTCAGCCAACTGGAACAACTGGTCAGTGACCTGGTGCAGCAGAATCAAGCATTGCTGGGTACCAACGAATCCCTCAAGGCGGAACTGGCCCGCGCCAAGGATGAGAACGACAGCCTGCAACTGAACCTGATGGAGCAGGAAGAAAAGCAGGGCGCCACCGCAGCCCGTATCCAGGCGTTGGTTGAGCGTGTGAGCGCAGGTCCTGTCAGCGCATGAATGACGGGATAAAGGTCGTTTCGATTCTCGGTGAGGATTACTCGATCAAGGCCCCGGACGGGGAGGATAACACCCTGCTCAAGGCCGTGACCCTGCTCAAGGCGTCCCTGGCCACCACCAAGCAGAAGTACCCGACCCTGATCGGCGATAAACTGCTGGTGCTGGCGGCGCTGAACCTATGTGCCGAGCAGATCGACATGCAGCAGCGTCACCAGCAGGAACTCGATCGTTACCAAGAGCAAGTCAGCGCCACGGTCGACGTCATTGCCAAGGCCATCGGCCAGCCCTGATCAGAACCATTCATCCTGCATGGCCAGGCACGTATCGTCCCGTGCCTGCAGGATCGACAGTTCATGATGGCAGCCCGGCACTTCCCAGGTCAGGAAGTACCGGGCCGCTTGCAGCTTGCCTTTATAGAAGGCGACATCTGCCGCATTGCCCTTGCTCAAGCCTTCTTCGGCGTGGATCGCCTGTTCCAGCCAGCGCCAGCCAATCACCATATGCCCAAACACTTTCAGGTACAGCGCCGAGTTCGCCAGGCTGCTGTTGACCTTGCCCTGGGCGAGATCCGTCAACAGCCCGAGGGTCACGCTTTGCAGGCGTGCCACCAGTTGTTCCAACGGTTCGCGCAATGCCGTGAGTGATGGATAGGCCTGGGCCCGTGCGCCGGTCTCGGCGATCAGGCGGATCAACTGCTTCAACCCTGCGCCGCCATTTTGCCCGAGCTTGCGCCCCAACAGGTCCAGGGACTGGATACCGTGGGTGCCTTCGTGGATCGGGTTCAGGCGGTTGTCGCGGTAGTACTGCTCCACCGGGTAGTCGCGGGTGTAGCCGTGGCCGCCGAGAATCTGGATCGCCAGTTCGTTGGCCTTCAGGCAGAACTCCGAGGGCCAGGATTTGACGATCGGGGTCAGCAGGTCCAGCAGCTCATGGGCCTGCTGGCGCCCGGCCTCGTTGTCCAGGGTGGTGGTGTCATCGAACAGCCGCGCCGCGTACAGGCCGAGGTCGAAAGCGCCCTCTACATAGGCTTTTTGCGTGAGCAGCATGCGTTTGATATCCGCGTGCTGGATGATCGACACCGGCGCGGTGTTCGGGTCCTTGCTGTCCGGCAGGCGGCCTTGCGGGCGTTCCCGGGCGTATTCCAGGGAGTACAGGTAACCGGCGTAACCGAGCATCACCGCGCCCATGCCAACGCCAATCCGCGCTTCGTTCATCATCTGGAACATACAGGCCAGGCCCTGGTGCGGCTTGCCCACCAGATAACCAACACACTCGCCGTTATCGCCGAAGTTCAGCGCCGTGGAGGTGGTGCCGCGCCACCCCATCTTGTGGAACAGCCCAGCCAGCACGACATCATTGCGCGGGCCCAGGCTGCCGTCGTCATTGACCAGGAACTTGGGCACGATAAACAGCGAAATGCCCTTCACCCCGGCAGGCGCATCCGGCAGTTTGGCCAGCACCATGTGCACGATATTTTCCGACAGCGGATGATCGCCGCCCGAGATAAAGATCTTGTTGCCCTTGAGGCGGTAGGTGCCGTCCGCCGCGGGCTCGGCGCGGGTGCGCAGATCCGACAGCGACGAGCCGGCATGGGGCTCGGTCAAGGCCATGGTGCCGAAGAACCGGCCTTCGATCATCGGTTGCAGAAAACGCCGCTTCTGCTCCTCGCTGCCAAAACTCTCGATCAGATTGGCCGCGCCCATGGTCAGGAACGGGTACGAGGTGGAGGCCGCATTGGCTGACTGAAAGTGCGCAAAACAGGCCTGGGACAGCAGTGTCGGCAGTTGCATGCCACCGGCTTCAAAACTGCGCGCCGCATTCAGAAAGCCGGCTTCGAGGAAGGCATCCACGGCAGGTTTCACCTCCGGGATCAGGATCGCCTGGCCGTCTTCGTAGCGCGGTTCGTTTTCGTCGCCCTTGCGGTTGTGCGGGGCGAAGTACTTTTCGGCGATGGAGCGGGCGGTGCCGATGGCGGCATCGAAGGTTTCGCGAGTGTGGTCGGCAAACCGCTCGCGCTGGGTCAGGCCCTCGGCATCGAGGACTTCGTACAGCTCGAAAGCCAGATTGCGGGAACTGAGGAGCGTCTCGGACATGGCGGCTTACCTAGGTGGGAATAGGCCGCAGTCTAAGTGCGCGAATAGAGGCGCGATAGCAAGATTGATCTGGGTGATGGAGCAGCAAAACAAAGGCTGGATACACAAGATCGTTCCCACGCTCTGCGTGGGAACGCCTCTTGCGACGCTCTGCGTCGCGGACGCGGAGCGTCCTGGGCGGCACTCCCACGCAGAGCGTGGGAGTGATCGGTGGACTAGCCGATGGTCATCAAGCTGGCATTACCCCCTGCCGCAGCCGTGTTGACGCTCAACGCCCGCTCGATCACCAGGCGCTCCAACGCAATGTTGGTTTCGCCCGAAGACAGGCCATTGACCCCGACAATCGCGCCACTGCGCTGCGCCACTTGCTGGCAAACCCCACGCAGTTGGTCGCCATCGCCATGGTGCAGGACGGCGTCGAAGATCACTTCGTCCTTGGTCCAATCGGCTACACGCTGGATCTTCGCCTGAACTTCCTTCGGCAGCCGTGGGAACAGCGCCTTGGTCAGGTCAGATTCCGGCCACACCGCCGAGCTGCCTACGGCCAATACCGCCGACAGTTGTGCCAGCAGGTCGCCTTCCACATCCGCCAGGCACAGGACGTGCTCGCGGGGCAGGATGGCGTAGCTGTTGCGCTCGCCGGTCGGGCCGGCCAGCAGGCGGGTGATACCACTTTGCGATTGCGCGGCGAACTGGCTGCACAGGACGCTCAGGTCGCTGAACTTATGGCTGTCGGCCCAGGTTTTGAGGGCGGTCAACGGTTGGCTCATGGCGTCACGCAGGCGCACATCCGGTGCGGCCAGTGCATCACCCCGTACGAAGGATTGCTCGATCGCATCGGTAGGACGAGTCGACAGCAGGCGGTACAGGTACAGCGGGCCACCGGCTTTCGGACCGGTGCCCGACAAGCCTTCGCCACCGAATGGCTGCACGCCGACCACGGCACCGACGATGTTGCGGTTGACGTAGACGTTACCGGCATGGACGTTGTCGATCACCTTGGCGATGGTCTCGTCGATACGGGTGTGCACGCCCAGGGTCAGGCCATAGCCAGACGCATTGATCTGGCCGATCAACTGGTCGATTTCCTTACGCTTGTAACGCACCACGTGCAGCACCGGGCCGAAGATCTCCCGTTGCAGCTCGTCGAAGCTTTCCAGCTCGATCAGGGTTGGCATCACGAAGGTGCCGCGCTTGATTTCTTCGCTGTCGGCAATCGCCACCTGGTACACAGTGCGGCCTTTGTCGCGCATGGCCTGGATGTGTTTCTCGATGCCCGCCTTGGCTTCGGCGTCGATCACCGGGCCGATATCCACGGACAGGCGCTCCGGGTTGCCCAGGCGGCATTCGGCCATGGCACCCTTGAGCATTTCGATGACGCGGTCTGCCGAATCTTCCTGCAGACACAGTACACGCAGGGCCGAGCAACGCTGGCCGGCACTGTCGAAGGCCGAGGACACGACGTCGATCACCACCTGTTCGGTCAGGGCCGAGGAGTCGACGATCATCGCGTTCTGGCCACCGGTCTCGGCGATCAGCGGGATCGGGCGGCCCTGGGCATCCAGGCGCCCGGCGACATTGCGTTGCAGCAGGCGCGCCACTTCGGTGGAGCCGGTGAACATCACGCCTTTGACGCGATCATCGCCCACCAGGCGGGCACCGACGCTTTCGCCTTGGCCCGGCAGCAGTTGCAGCACGCCTTCAGGAATGCCGGCTTCCAGCAGCAGGCGCACGGCTTGTGCGGCGACCAGCGGGGTTTGTTCGGCCGGCTTGGCCAGTACCGGGTTACCGGCGGCCAGTGCCGCGGCGACTTGGCCACTGAAGATCGCCAGCGGGAAGTTCCATGGGCTGATGCACACCACCGGGCCCAGTGGGCGGTGGGCGTCGTTGGTGAAATCGTTACGCGCCTGCACGGCGTAGTAACGCAGGAAGTCCACCGCTTCACGCACTTCGGCGATGGCGTTGGCGAAGGTCTTGCCGGCTTCACGGGCCAGCAGGCCCATCAGTGGCTGGATCTCGCCTTCCATCAAGTCGGCGGCCCGTTCCAGGATCGCGGCGCGTTCGGCCGGCGGGGTGGCCTGCCAGATCGGTGCGGCATTGAGGGCGCACTGGATCGCGTTATCGACGTCTTCGACGGTGGCTTCCTGGACATGGCCGACCACATCACGCAGGTCGGAGGGGTTCAGCACCGGCGCAGCGGCTTGATTGCTGGAGGCGCAGCCGAGCATCGGCGCGGCCTTCCAGTGGTTGTGCGCAGTGGCCAGCAGGGCGCAGGACAGCGAGGCCAGGCGGTGTTCGTTGGCCAGGTCGATACCGGCCGAGTTGGCGCGCTCGCTGCCATACAGGTCACGCGGCAGCGGGATACGCGGGTGCGGCAGGCCGAAGCCGCCTTCCAGCGTCGCCATCTGCTCGATGCTGGCCACTGGATCGGCCACCAGTTCCTGGATCGAGATGGATTGGTCGGCGATCCGGTTGACGAACGAGGTGTTGGCGCCGTTTTCCAGCAGGCGACGCACCAGGTAGGCCAGTAGGGTTTCGTGGGTGCCGACCGGAGCGTACACGCGGCACGGACGGTTCAGCTTGCCTTCGGAAACCTTGCCTACAACCTGTTCGTACAGCGGTTCACCCATGCCGTGCAGGCACTGGAACTCGTACTGGCCGGGGTAATAGTTCTGGCCGGCAATATGGTAGATGGCCGACAGGGTGTGGGCGTTGTGCGTGGCGAACTGCGGGTAGATGACTTCCGGGACTGACAGCAGCTTGCGTGCGCAAGCGATGTAGGAAACGTCGGTGTACACCTTGCGGGTGTACACCGGGTAGCCTTCCAGGCCTTCGACCTGGGCGCGCTTGATCTCGCTGTCCCAGTACGCGCCTTTTACCAGGCGGATCATCAGGCGGTGACGGCTGCGGCGGGCCAGGTCGATCACGTAGTCGATCACGTACGGGCAGCGCTTCTGGTAAGCCTGGATCACGAAACCGATACCGTTCCAGCCGGTCAGTTGCGGCTCGAAGCACAGGCGCTCGAGCAGGTCCAGGGACAGCTCCAGGCGATCGGCTTCTTCGGCATCGATGTTCAGGCCGATGTCGTATTGCTTGGCCAGCAGGGTCAGGGACAGCAGGCGCGGGTACAGCTCGTCCATGACGCGCTCGTACTGGGCGCGGCTGTAGCGCGGGTGCAGGGCCGACAGCTTGATGGAGATGCCCGGGCCTTCATAAATCCCACGGCCGTGAGAGGCTTTGCCGATGGAGTGAATGGCTTGTTCGTACGAGGCCAGGTACTTCTGTGCATCGTGTTCGGTGAGTGCAGCTTCACCGAGCATGTCGTAGGAATAGCGAAAGCCCTTGGCTTCAAACTTGCTCGCATTGGCCAGGGCTTCGGCGATGGTTTCGCCGGTGACGAACTGCTCGCCCATCAGGCGCATGGCCATGTCGACGCCCTTGCGGATCATCGGCTCGCCGCTCTTGCCGATGATGCGGCTCAGGGACGAGGTCAGGCCGGCCTCGTTGTGGGTGGCGACCAGCTTGCCGGTCAGCAGCAGGCCCCAGGTGGCGGCGTTGACGAACAGCGACGGGCTGTTGCCCAGGTGCGGCTGCCAGTTGCCGGTGCTGATCTTGTCGCGGATCAGCGCGTCACGGGTGCCCTTGTCCGGGATCCGTAGCAGGGCTTCAGCCAGGCACATCAGGGCCACGCCTTCCTGGGACGACAGGGAAAACTCCTGCAGCAGGCCCTGGACGATACCGGCACGGCCGCCGGCGCTCTTCTGGTTACGCAGTTTTTCGGCAATCGAGGCGGCCAGCTTGTTGGTGGCCTCGGCCATCTGCGCGGGTAGGCGGGCCTGCTCGATCAGCATCGGCACCACTTCCGGCTCGGGGCGGCGGTAAGCGGCGGTGATCGAGGCGCGCAGCACCGATTGCGGCAGGATGCTCTCGGCAAATTCGAGGAAGCACTGGTGGGCGTGGTCGTTCTGCACCTCGCCAGCGTCGTCTGCGTCCTTGAGGCTTGAACCGTTGAGCTCGGTCAGGGTTGCACCACCCTCGAGTTTCTCCAGGTAATTGAAAATTGCCTGCTTGATCAGCCAGTGCGGCGTGCGATCAATGGAGGTCGCGGCGGCCTTCAGGCGTTCGCGGGTCGGGTCATCGAGTTTGACCCCAAGGGTGGTCGTAGCCATATTTTTATCCTCATGGGTGCCACTACTGCGTGGCATCAGCTGGCGGCAAGATTAGCTTCGCACAGTACGAGGTGCAACCGGGTGCAACCCATTTTCTTCATGAAATCCGCGTTGCTCGTCAGAAATCATTTTCACTCGACGGAATCGGCTTGGTATTGGTGCATTTGCTTCTGGATTTGGCTGTTCTTGCTCCGAAAAGGAGCAAAAACCTGCCGTTTGCCGAAAAACGCGCACAGGTGCAACTAATTCTCACGAAACTGGTTGCACCTTATTTGCTTTGTTGAATAGCATTCGCGCCCAAGGTGCAACCATCTGCAAAGTTCGGTTCATCGGCTGATGGCTTTCCTGGGGAAACGTCAGTCATAAATGCGCGGCACGCAGTTTCGTCTACAAACGACTCTTTTGTAGATGGGCTGACAGACCGCCGCTACATAAAAACAAAGCCAGGGCGTAACTCAATGAGCGTAAGTAATCCAACCCTGATCACATTTGTGATCTACATCGCGGCAATGGTGCTGATCGGTCTCATGGCCTATCGCTCCACCAATAACCTTTCCGATTACATCCTCGGTGGCCGCAGCCTCGGCAGCGTCGTCACCGCACTCTCGGCTGGCGCCTCGGATATGAGCGGCTGGTTGTTGATGGGCCTGCCAGGTGCCATCTACATGTCGGGCCTGTCGGAAAGCTGGATCGCCATCGGCCTGGTCGTCGGTGCTTACTTGAACTGGCTGTTTGTGGCCGGTCGCCTGCGCGTGCAGACCGAACACAACGGCGACGCCCTGACCCTGCCGGACTACTTCTCCAGCCGCTTTGAAGACAAGAGCGGCCTGCTGCGGATTATCTCGGCAGTGGTGATCCTGGTGTTCTTCACCATCTACTGCGCCTCCGGCATCGTGGCCGGCGCCCGTCTGTTTGAAAGCACCTTCGGCATGTCCTACGGGACTGCGCTGTGGGCCGGTGCCGCGGCGACGATTGCCTACACCTTCATTGGTGGTTTCCTGGCAGTAAGCTGGACAGATACCGTACAAGCCACGCTGATGATCTTCGCGTTGATCCTCACGCCGATCATCGTGCTGCTGGCCACCGGCGGTGTCGATACCACGTTCCTGGCCATCGAAGCGAACGATCCAACCAACTTCGACATGCTGAAAAACACCACCTTCATCGGCATCATCTCGCTGATGGGCTGGGGCCTGGGCTACTTCGGCCAGCCGCACATCCTGGCGCGTTTCATGGCGGCGGATTCGGTCAAGTCGATTGCCAAGGCACGTCGTATCTCCATGACCTGGATGATCCTGTGCCTGGCCGGCACCGTGGCGGTCGGCTTCTTCGGTATTGCCTACTTCTCGGCACACCCTGAAGTCGCCGGTCCCGTGACCGAAAACCCTGAGCGTGTGTTCATCGAACTGGCCAAGCTGCTGTTCAACCCATGGATCGCTGGCGTGCTGCTGTCGGCCATCCTGGCTGCCGTGATGAGCACCCTGAGCTGCCAGTTGCTGGTGTGCTCCAGCGCCCTGACCGAAGACTTCTACAAGGCTTTCCTGCGCAAGGGCGCGTCCCAGCTTGAACTGGTATGGGTCGGCCGGATCATGGTGCTGGTGGTGGCGTTGATCGCCATCGCCATGGCCGCCAACCCGGAAAACCGCGTACTGGGCCTGGTGAGCTACGCCTGGGCCGGCTTCGGCGCTGCGTTCGGTCCTGTGGTCCTGATCTCGGTACTGTGGAAAGGCATGACCCGCAACGGCGCACTGGCCGGGATCCTGGTCGGCGCGATCACCGTGATCGTGTGGAAACACTTCGAGCTGCTGGGCCTGTACGAAATCATCCCAGGCTTCCTGTTCGCCAGCCTGGCGATCTACTTCGTGAGCAAGATGGGCGCCCCGACTGCCGGTATGGTTGAGCGCTTCACGGCTGCCGAGAAAGACTACAACCTCAACAAGTGAGGCGTTCATGTTGGCCTTGATGGCCCGCTGAACTGAAAAAAGGCCCGCATCCCTGGATGGCGGGCCTTTTTTTTCGGTGCGACGGTGGTGGTTGTCTTGTAGGGGTTTACTGAATTCCCTGCAGCGCACGCAGCTTGGCAAATGGCTGGTGCAGAATCCCAGGCCCTTCACTTGCAGAGAAACACCGGATGTTCGCTCCTGCCAACCACCCTGCGTTTAACCTGACCGTCGATGGCCAGCCCAGTGACCTCAAGGTCCTGGCGTTCAGGGGCGAGGAGGCTATCAGTCAGCCCTATTGTTTTGACCTTGAACTGGTCAGCGAACAGCCGGACCTGGATCTGGAGAGCCTCCTGCATCGCCAGGCCTTCCTGGCATTCGATGCCCAGGGCCATGGTATCCATGGGCAGGTCCAGCGGGTGGCGCAAGGTGACTCGGGCCGGCGCCTGACCCGTTATCAACTGAGCCTGGTGCCGCAGCTGGCCTACCTGCAACACAGTGCCCACCAGCGCATCTTCCAGCACAAGACGGTGCCGCAGATCGTCAGCCTGGTGCTGGAAGGGCAGGGTATCCAGCGCGATGCCTTTGAATGGCGCCTGGGCGCGACCTATCCCGAACGTGAATACTGCGTGCAGTTCGATGAAACCGACCTGGCGTTTATCCAGCGGCTGTGCGCCGAACTGGGGATTCACTATCACTTCCAGCATTCGCCGGACGGGCACCGGCTGGTGTTCGGCGATGACCAGACGGTGTTTGCCCAGGCCGGGCAGCCGACGAGCTATGCGCCGGGCTCGGGGATGGTGGCGGCAGCGCCGGTGATCAAGCGTTTCACGCTGCGCCTGGAGGCACGGACCACCGGGGTCAACCTGCGCGACTATGATTTTTGCAAGCCGCGCCTGGTGCTGGAAAGCGCCGCCCTCGGTGAGCAACTGCCGGCGCTGGAGGCCCAGGGCTACCCTGGGCATTTCACCGACCGTGCCCATGGCAAGCACCTGGCGCAACGGGCGCTGGAGCGCCAGCGCAGCGACCAGCGCCAGGCCCAGGGCGAGAGCGATCAGCCGGCACTGGTCAGCGGGCAGTTCCTCACACTGGCCGACCATCCGCGCCAGGAGTGGAACGGCCTGTGGCTGGTGACACGGGTAATCCACCAGGGCCGACAGCCGCAAGTGCTGGAAGAGTCCGTTGGCGCGGTGGATGAGCAGGGCTACCGCAACGAGTTCTTCGCCACGCCCTGGGATGTACCGTTTCGCCCGCCACTGCCTGCGGCCAGGGCGCCGATCGGCGGTTATCAGAACGCTGTGGTCACCGGGCCAGTGGACAGTGAAATCCATTGCGATGAGTTCGGCCGGGTCAAGGTGCAACTGGCCTGGGATCGTCACGGCCAATACAACGAACATGCCAGTTGCTGGCTGCGGGTTGCCAGTGCCTGGGCCCATGAGCATTACGGCAGCGTGGTGATCCCGCGGGTGGGTATGGAAGTGCTGGTGGGCTTCGTCAACGGCGATGTGGACATGCCGCTGGTGCTCGGCTGCCTGGCCAATGGCGCGACGCCGGTGCCCCTCGACCTGCCGGCGGACAAGACCCGCAGCCTCTTCCGCAGCCAGAGCAGCCCCGGAGGTGGCGGCTATAACGAGCTGCGTATCGAAGACCGCAAGGGCGCCGAGGAGATCTACCTGCGTGCCCAGCGTGACTGGACCCAGCATGTGCTCCACGATTTGCGCCTGCAGGTGGATCACCAGCGCCATGTGCAGGTGAGTGGCGAGTCGCACCACGAGTTGCACGGCCAAGAGCAGCGCATTACCCACGGCAACCGGCTGACGGAACTCAAGCAGGACGATCATCTGCTGATCGCGGGCCAGCAGCAGGTGCAAGTGGCGCGCTATTCGTTACAGGCGGGCCAGCAGATCAGCCTTGGCGCGGGCCAGCAAATGGTGGTCGACGGTGGTGCCAGCCTGACGCTGCAAGCCGGTGGGCAGTGGATCACCTTGTCGGCCGGGGGGATTTTCAGCAGTACACCGATCCAGCAGGGTGGCGCGCCGTCGGCGGCCGTGGCGCCATCACCCTTGCGCCCGGGCGTTCAGGAAACGCTGCTGGCGGCGTTGGCAGCGCCATTGAGTGCCGCGCAGGTGTTCAGCCTCAAGCGCAGCGCGCCGTTCTGCGAGGAATGTGAGCGCTGCAAGCAGGGTGTCTGTGAGACCCCGCAACATCGAGTGGGAGGCGTGCGATGATGACCCCGCGTGAGTGGCTGGCCCGGGAGCCGTTGCAGGCCGGCGAGCAGTTGTTCGTCATCCTGGCCAGCACCAGCGAGTGCCAGCCGGTGGCGGCCTGGCGCCAGGCGGATGGCGGGCCGCTGAGCCCGGTGTGGGCTGGCAGCGAGTACGCGGCCTGGGCTGAAGTCATGCCCTATGTGGCGCTGGTCAGCGACAGCAGTGGGTTTCTCGACTGGGTGGCTGAATGCGCCGCGACCGATTGGGGCTGGCTGGGCGTTTCCTCCAGCCCGCTGCCCACGGTGGTCGAGCATCTCGCCAGCCTGACCAAGGTGCGTTTGCCCGAGGGGCAGGAGGTGTTTTTCCGCTTCTGGGAGGGTGGTTATCTACTGCCGATCCTGCACGCGCTGGGGCCTGGGGCGGGGGAGCTGCTTGCAGTATTTCGACGCTACTGGATCAACGGCCAGCTTCATGAAGTGCCGGCTACGGTCGTGGGGACGGCGAGGAAAAGCCCCTGGTGGGAGGTGCCCGCCACGTTACTCAAGCAGCTTGGCGAGCAGTCCAGCGTGACCCTGGTGGACAACCTGCTGCAATGGCTGGCCCAAGAGCACCCCGACCTGCACGACGCCTTCGCGCCAGCGACCTTGCAGCACAAGGTCGCGTATTTTGTGCGCCCGCCCTACGCCGGGCAGCAGGCCTTGGTGGCCTATCTGGCCGGCGAGCGGGGTTGAGTCAGGCGTTCAGTGACTGCTGCAAGTCATTGAGCAGGTCCTCGATCGCCTCGATGCCCACCGACAGGCGGATCATCTCTGGACGTACGCCGGCCTTGGCTTGCTCCTGCTCGTTCATCTGCCGGTGGGTGGTGGACGCCGGGTGGCAGGCCAGGGACTTGGCGTCGCCGATATTCACCAGGCGCTTGAAGATTTGCAGCGCATCGTAGAAGCGCACGCCAGCGGCATAGCCGCCCTTGAGGCCAAAGGACAGGATCGCCGAGGGTTTGCCCTGCATGTATTTTTGCGCCAGGTGATGGTGCGGGTGATCCGGCAGGCCGGCGTAGCTGACCCATTCCACCTGTTCGTGGGCCTGCAGGAACTGCGCGACTTTCAGCGCGTTCTCGGTGTGGCGCTCCATGCGCAGGGCCAGGGTTTCCAGGCCTTGCAGCAGCAGGAAGGCGTTCATCGGGGCCAGGGCCGCGCCGGTGTTGCGCAGCGGCACGGTGCGGGCGCGGGCGATAAAGGCCGCCGGGCCGAATTTCTCGCTGTAGACCACGCCATGGTAGGCCGGCTCCGGCTGGTTGAGGCCGGGGAATTTCTGCGGGTAGTCGGTCCAGGGGAAGGTGCCGCTGTCGACAATCACCCCGCCCAGGGAGTTGCCGTGGCCGCCGACATACTTGGTCAGGGAGTGCACGACGATATCCGCGCCAAATTGGATCGGCTTGCACAGGATCGGGGTGGCGACGGTGTTGTCCACCATCAGCGGTACGCCGCGGGCATGGGCGACGTCGGCCAGGGCTTGCAGGTCGACGATGTTGCCGGCCGGGTTGCCGATGCTTTCGCAGTACACCAGCTTGGTGTTGTCGTCGATCAGCTCGGCGATGGCCTCGGCCGAGTCATTGCGGGCCAAGCGCACGTCCACGCCGAAGCTGGGCAGCAGGTGGGCGAACAGGGTGTAGGTGCCGCCGTACAACTGCGGGGTGGAGACGATATTGTCGCCGGCGCGGGTCAGGGCCTGGATGGCATAGTGAATCGCCGCGCTGCCTGCCGACACGGCCAGGGCCGCGATCCCGCCCTCCAGGGCGGCCATGCGCTGCTCCAGCACGTCATTGGTGGGGTTCATGATCCGCGTGTAGATATTACCGGGTACGTCGAGGTTGAACAGGTCGGCGCCGTGCTGGGCGTTATCGAACTCGAAGGCGACGTTCTGGTAGATCGGCACGGCAACGGCCTTGGTGGTCGGGTCCGACTTGAAACCGTGGTGCAATGCGATTGTGGCGTCTTTCATGAGGGTTACTGACCTCCCTGGATTACATGGGCAGCCCCGGACAAGGTGGGAGCTGGCTTGCCTGCGATAGCATCACCGCAGCATATGGGTAATACCGCGTCGCCTGCCTCGCGGGCAAGCCCGCTCCTACATAACCCACTAGAACGTTTTCGGGGCTGTTCCTATGTTTGCGACATAAGCACCGCCCGGCATGCAGCCCTGCACCTTTGCTCGCGTAAAAGGTAAACTTCGCCCCCTGCGCAGGAGCAACCATGAATTATCGTCACGCCTTTCACGCCGGCAACCACGCCGATGTCTTCAAACACCTGACCTTGACCCGCCTCATCGCCCTGATGTCGCGCAAGGAGCAGCCGTTTGCCTATCTCGACACCCACGCCGGGATTGGTCTGTACGACCTGCAAGGCGACCAGGCCAACCGCACCGGTGAATACCTGGAAGGCATCGCCCGCCTGTGGGGCGAGGCGGACCTGCCGGCGCTGACCGCCGACTACATGCGGGTGCTGCACGAGATGAACCCGGATGGCCAGTTGCGTTATTACCCAGGCTCGCCAGAGCTGGCGCGGCGCCTGACCCGGCCCCAGGACCGCGTGCTGCTCAACGAAAAACACCCCGAAGACGGTGTGTTGCTCAAGGACAATATGAAGGGCGACCGCCGCGTTAAGGTGCACCTGGGCGAAGGCTGGCACGTGCCACGGGCCTTGCTGCCGGTGCCGGAAAAGCGCGCGCTGATGCTGATCGACCCACCGTTCGAGCAACTCGACGAGATGCAGCGCTGCGCCGCCTCCCTCAAGGAAGCCGTGGGCCGCATGCGCCAGACAGTCGCTGCGATCTGGTACCCGGTGAAGGACCAGCGCATGTTGCGCCGCTTCTACCAGGACCTGGCCGGCACCGGCGCGCCGAAGCTGCTGCGTGTGGAATTGCTGGTGCATCCGCTGGACACCCCCAACACCCTGACCGGCTCGGGCTTGGCGATTGCCAACCCGCCGTGGGGGCTGGAGGAGGAGTTGCGTGAGCTGCTGCCGTGGTTGTCGAAGAAACTGGGGCAGACCCAGGGTGGGTGGCAGATGGATTGGCTTATAGCTGAATAATTGGATCTGGAGACAGGCACATAACAAATGTGGGAGCGGGCTTGCTCGCGATAGCGGAGTGTCAGTTGATGTATTTCTGACTGATCCACCGCTATCGCGAGCAAGCCCGCTCCCACATTTTTAGATCGGGCAAGTCACGCCAGTACCGCCGATCCCGCAATAACCCTGGGGGTTCTTCGCCAGGTACTGCTGGTGATAGGCCTCGGCGAAGTACACCGTTGGCGCCTGGTCGATTTCGGTGGTGATCGCGCCCAGGCCAGCCTTGGTCAGTTCTTCCTGATAAGCCTGTGCACTGGCCTTCGCAGCCTCCAGTTGCTCAGGCGTGGTGGCATAGATCACCGAGCGATACTGGCTGCCAATGTCATTGCCCTGGCGCATGCCCTGGGTCGGGTTATGCAGCTCCCAGAACATCTTCAGCAGGTCTTCGTACTTGAGCTTGGCCTGGTCATACACCACCAGCACCACTTCGCTATGGCCGGTCAGGCCCGAGCAGACTTCTTCATAGGTCGGGTTGGGCGTCAAGCCGCCGGCGTAGCCGACCACGGTGCTGACCACGCCGTCACGCTGCCAGAATTTGCGTTCGGCGCCCCAGAAACAGCCCAGGCCAAAGATCGCAAACCCTACATCGTCAAGGAACGGGCCCAGCAGCGGGTTGCCGTTGACGAAGTGCGTCTCGGGCAGGTTCATCGGCGTTTCACGACCAGGCAAGGCTTGTTCGGCAGTAGGCAGCACGTTTTTATTCACCAGAATTTCCGAGCGCAAGACCATGATCAGTCCTCTCGTCAGGTTGAGTTAACAGTTCAGACCCACAGTGTGCCCGAGTGTTACAGCGCTGTCAGGCGATTGGCCCACGCGGATAGCGTTTGAGCTTGTCCAGCAGCTCGGAGCCGGGGATGGGCCGGTCGAACAGGTAGCCCTGGCCGACGTCGCAACGATGGCGGCGCAGGAACGCCAACTGCTCGGCGGTCTCGATGCCTTCGGCGACCACCTTGAGCTTGAGGTTGTGCGCCATGGCGATCACCGCCGAGGTGATTTCCATGTCGTCCTGGTTATCGGGGATTTCATGGATAAAGCTGCGGTCGATCTTGATGATGTCGATGGGGAACTTCTTCAGGTAACTCAGGGATGAGTAACCGGTGCCGAAATCGTCCATGGCCAGGGTCAGGCCGAAGCTCTTCAACTGGTCCAGTTGCAGGCGCGTGTCCTCGGTGGCTTCCAGCAGCAGGCCCTCGGTCAGCTCCAGTTCCAGCAGGTTGGCCGGCAACTGTTCTTCCTTGAGGATGCTGGCGATGGAGGCCACGAGGTCCGGGTCGGAAAACTGCTTGGGCGACAAGTTGATGGCCACCTGCAGGTTGCCCATGCCCGCAGCGCTCAATTGCTTGCTCATGCGGCAGGCCTGGCGCGCGATCCATTTGCCGATGGGGATGATCAGGCCAGTTTCTTCGGCGACGCTGATGAACTGGTCCGGGCGGATCATGCCTTTTTCCGGGTGGTTCCAGCGCAGCAAGGCTTCCATGCCCAGCAGGCGCCCGCTGCGCAGGCACAGCTTGGGCTGGTAGAACACGTCCAGTTCGTTCTGGGTCAGGGCGCGGCGCAGGTTGTTTTCCACGAACAGTTTGTAGCTGGCCTCGGCATTCAGGGCCTCGGTAAACACCTGCACCTGGTGCTTGCCGTTGGCCTTGGCCTTGTGCAGCGCCAGGCCGGCGTTGCGCATCAGGGTCTGCGGGTCGCGGCCATGCAGTGGCGCGCAGGCCAGGCCCACGGAGCCGGTGACACTGATCAACTGGTTGTCGACGAACATCGGTTTGTCGAGGGTCATCAACAGTTGGCAGGCCATTTGCTGGCCGACTTCAAGGTCGGCGTTGTCGAGCAGCACCGCAAATTCATTACTGGCAAAGCGCGCCAGGCTGCCACCGGCATTGAGGCTGTTGCGCAGGCGTCGGGCCAGGCTGATCAGCAACTTGTCGCCGGTCTGGTGGCCAAGGCTGTCGTTGATCCGCTTGAAGTTGTCGATGTCCACCAGCAGCAGGCTGATGGGCGCGTCGCTGTCACGGGCGAAGCGTTCATCGAGGTTGCGGATAAACGCCGGGCGGTTGCCCAGGTTGGTCAGGTTGTCGGTGTAGGCCAGGCGTTCGATACGCTGCTGGGCCAGCTTGGTCTGGGTGATGTCTTCGTAGATGCCGATATAGTGGGTCAGTTCGCGGTTGTCGCCATAGACCTTGGAAATCGACAACTGGCCCCAGTACGGTTCGAGGTTTTTACGTCGGCTCTTGAACTCGCCCTGCCAGCTGTTGCTCTGGGCCAGGCTGGAGGGGGCGTCGAACAGCAGTTCGCTGAGGTTCTCCAGGGCCGGCAACTGGGCGAGGCGATGGCCGTGGACTTCTTCGGTGCTGTACTGGGTGATCGCGGTGAAGCTGGGGTTGACGTACTCCACCACGCCGTCGCAGTTGACCAGCAGGAAGGCATTGGCACTTTGCTCCACCGCGCGCTGGAACAGGTGCAGCGCGCTGGTGGCGGTGCGGCGGTTGTGGTTGTTGATGACCTGGGCGAACTGGTCGGCCAGTTCGCCGGCAAAGGCAATTTCATCGGACAACCAGTCCCGGGTGCTGGCGCTTTGCTCCAGGCACAGCACGCCGACCACCTGGCCATCGACGCGGATACTGGCGTCGAGCATGGCGTGGATATCCATGGGGCGCAGGCTTTCGACCATGTCCCGGGTACGGGGGTCGCGCATGGCGTTGCAGGCATCGATGGCGCGACTGCTCTGCAGGGCTTCCAGGTAGTCCGGGAAGCTGCTGGCATCAATTGGCGCTGGCAGATGGTGCTGTTGGTCGGCGCGATGAAACGCAGAAATCGGCACCAGTTGCTGGCCTTCGAGGTTCCAGATACTGGCGCAGTCGATCTGATAGATATCGCAGGCGCTGCGGGTGATCAGTTCGGCGGCTTCTTGCAGGGAGTTGTTGGTGCTGTAGCGTTGGCGGGCCAGCAGCAGGATCAGTTCCTGCTGGGCGCGCACCCGTTCCAGGTGCTGCAACTGCTCCTGTTGTGCGCGCTGGTTGAGCTCCAGGGCGATCTGCAAGCGGCTGTTCTGGTCTTCCAGGTCGGCAGCGGGCATGGGTGGCAGGTTGCTGAACAAACCGTCCACCACCATCAGGTAGCCGCGCAGCAGGTGGCGATTGTGCTGCTTGTAGGCCTCGCCCACCTCCAGCAGGCTCAACGGGCCGTCGTTGGTGTGCAGGGTGTAGCGCACCCGGTAATGGGGGCTGGCAGTCAGCTGCTGCTGGATCGCATCATGCAGCTGGTAGCGCGCCTGGGGTTCCATCAGGCTGGCGTAGGGCGAGCCGACCAGCGAGCACAGCTCTACCGCGGGCAAGCCGAATTGGCGTTCACAATTGGGGTCCAGGTACAGCAGTGCCCAGCTAGCCTCATTCAGCCGCTCGAAACGCAGCATACCGAGGCGCGAAGGCACCGGTAATTGCGTCACGACCTCGGCCGCCGTTCGGGCGACATCGGGTTGGCTTTTCATGGGGAAACTCGCTTGGAAAAATGCGCATTGCGCCGGGCTATCGCCCTCTTTACTGCTGCCTGTGGCAAGGTTGCATCATGCAGCACGGACTGACAAGAGAGGATGAAGGCTAAGTGCTATAAGTGTGTTATCGGCGGCGCAGCGGTTTTCTACAGTCGGCCTGATAGATGGTCTGTCGATTCCCTATAGGAGCCGGCTTCTACAAACCACAGGCAAAAAAAGCCCCGCCAATTGACGGGGTTGAGGTACGAGCGTGGCGCTCGGAAATCGTACAGCCAGGCCTCCCCGGTGAAGGGGAGGCCGCTGCGGCTTACAGCAGGATGGTGCGGATATCGTTCAGCAACTGGCTCAGGCGCTGGGTGAAGCGTGCGGCGGCCGCGCCATTGATCACACGGTGATCGTAGGACAACGACAGCGGCAGCATCAGCTTCGGCTGGAAGGCCTTGCCGTCCCACACAGGCTGGATGGTGGCCTTGGAAACACCGAGGATCGCCACTTCCGGCGCGTTGACGATTGGCGTGAAGCCAGTGCCGCCAATGTGCCCGAGGCTGGAGATGGTGAAGCAGGCGCCTTGCATGTCGTCCGGGGTCAGCTTCTTGTCGCGGGCTTTGGCCGCCAGTGCAGCCGCTTCGCCAGCCAGTTGCAGCAGGCTCTTCTGGTCGACGTTCTTGATGACCGGTACCAGCAGGCCATCCGGGGTGTCGACCGCAAAGCCGATGTGCACATACTTCTTGCGGATGATCGCTTTGCCGCTTGGTGCCAGCGAACTGTTGAAGTCCGGCAGTTCCTTGAGCAGGTGCGCGCAGGCCTTGAGCAGTAGTGGCAATACGGTCAGCTTGACGCCGGCCTTCTCGGCCGCGGCTTTCTGCGCAACGCGGAAAGCTTCCAGGTCGGTGATGTCGGCCTGGTCGAACTGAGTCACGTGCGGAATGTTCAACCAGCTGGCGTGCAGACCGGCTGCGCCGATTTGCATCAGGCGGGTCATCGGCACTTCTTCGGTTTCGCCGAAGCGGCTGAAGTCCACGGTGCGGATCGGCGGAATGCCCGAACCACCGGTAGCCGCGCCGGCAGCCGGAGCGTCCTTGGCTTTTTGCATCATGGATTTGACGTAGACCTGCACGTCTTCCTTGAGCACACGACCGTGCGGGCCGGTTGGGCTGACAGCGCTCAGCTCGACGCCGAATTCACGGGCCAGTTGACGCACGGCAGGGCCGGCATGGGCCTTGGCGCCACTTGGCGCAGGGGCAGCAGCCGGGGCCGGGGCGGCCTCGGCTTTTGCCGCAGGAGCCGGGGCCGCAGCAGGTGCAGCTTCAGCCTTGGCGGCAGGAGCAGCAGCGGCTGGCGCCGGAGCCGCAGCAGGGGCAGCGCCGCCCGCGACTTTCAGCTTGAGGATGAAGTCGCCAGTGCCGACCTCGTCTTCGAGCTTGACCGCGATGCTTTCCACGACGCCGGCAGCCGGCGATGGGATTTCCATGGAGGCCTTGTCGGACTCCAGGGTGATCAGCGACTGGTCGGCTTCGACAGTGTCGCCGACCTTGACCAGCAGCTCGATGATCTTGGCCTTGCCCGACGAACCGATGTCCGGGACATGAATGTCCTGGACGGTCGCCGCTGCCGGTGCAGCCGCCGGGGCCGCAGGGGCCTCGGCCGCCGCCGCTGGCTTTTCAGCCGGCGCCGGTGCAGCAGCGGCAGCAGGCGCCGCTGCTGGGGCCGCATCGGCGGCACCTTCGATCTCCAGTTCCAGCAGTTCGTCGCCTTCTTTCAGGCGGTCGCCCAGCTTCACTTTCAGGCTCTTGACCACGCCGGCCTTGGGAGCAGGGATTTCCATGCTCGCCTTGTCCGACTCCAGGGTCAGGATGCTCTGGTCGGCTTCGACTTTGTCGCCGACCTTCACAAACAGCTCGATTACTTCACCTTCACCGCTGCCGATGTCAGGTACGCGAATGAGTTCGCTCACAAAAAGTCTCCTCAGCAGTCCAGTGGGTTGCGTTTTTCCGGGTTGATCCCGAACTTGACGATAGCGTCAGCCACCACCTTGGGTTCGATCTCACCACGGTCAGCCAAGGCTTCCAGGGCTGCCAACACCACGAAGTGACGGTCGACCTCGAAGAAATGACGCAGCTTCTTGCGGCTGTCACTGCGACCGAAACCGTCGGTGCCCAGGACTTTGAATTCCTTGGACGGGACCCACTGGCGAATTTGTTCAGCAAATAGCTTCATGTAGTCGGTAGAGGCGATCACCGGCCCCTTGCGGCCAGCCAGGCACTCTTCGACGTAGCTGCGCGCAGGCTTCTGGCCTGGGTGCAGGCGGTTGCTGCGTTCCACGGCCAGGCCGTCGCGACGCAGTTCGTTGAAGCTGGTAACGCTCCATACGTCAGCGCCGACGTTGAACTCTTCACGCAGGATCTTCGCCGCTTCACGCACTTCGCGCAGGATGGTGCCGGAGCCCATCAGCTGGACGTGGTGTGCCGCTTCCTTGGTGTCTTCTTCGAGCAGGTACATGCCCTTGATGATGCCTTCCTCGACACCGGCCGGCATGGCAGGTTGCTGGTAGGACTCGTTCATCACAGTGATGTAGTAGAAAACATCCTGCTGCTCTTCGGTCATCTTCTTCATGCCGTCCTGGATGATCACCGCCAGCTCGTAGCCGTAGGTTGGATCAAAGGTGCGGCAGTTCGGGATGGTGGCAGCCAGGATGTGGCTGTGACCGTCTTCGTGTTGCAGGCCTTCGCCGTTCAGCGTGGTCCGCCCGGCGGTACCGCCGATCAGGAAGCCACGGGTACGGCTGTCGCCTGCTGCCCAGGCCAGGTCGCCAATGCGCTGGAAGCCGAACATCGAGTAGAAGATGTAGAACGGCAGCATCGGCTGGTTGTGGCTGGAGTACGAAGTACCGGCAGCGATGAAGGAGCTCATGGCGCCCGCTTCGTTGATGCCTTCTTCGAGGATCTGGCCCTTCTTGTCTTCCTTGTAGAACATCACCTGGTCTTTATCGACTGGCTCGTAGAGCTGGCCGACGGAGGAGTAGATGCCCAACTGGCGGAACATGCCTTCCATACCGAAGGTACGGGCTTCGTCCGGGATGATCGGGACGATGCGCGGGCCGATTTCCTTGTCCTTGACCAACTGCGCGAGGATCCGCACGAAAGCCATGGTGGTGGAGATTTCACGGTCGCCCGAACCGTCAAGGATGGCCTTGAGGGTGCTGAGGTCCGGCGTCGGTACGCTGAAGCTCTGTGCGCGGCGCTGTGGCACGAAACCGCCCAGTGCAGTGCGACGCTCGCTGAGGTAGCGGGCTTCGGCGCTGTTTGGCTCCGGCTTGAAGAACGGCAGGTTTTCCAGCTCTTCGTCCTTGACCGGGATGTCGAAGCGGTCGCGGAACAGCTTCAGGCTTTCAACATCAACCTTCTTGGTGTTGTGCGCGGTGTTCTTCGCTTCGCCGGCACCGGTGCCATAACCCTTGATGGTCTTGGCCAGGATGACGGTCGGTTGTTCTTTGTGGTTGACCGCTTCGTGGTACGCCGCGTAGACCTTGTACGGGTCGTGGCCGCCACGGTTGAGTTTCCAGATCTCGTCGTCGGACAGGTCGGCAACCATCGCCTTGAGTTCAGGCGTGTTGAAGAAGTGTTCACGCACGAACGCGCCGTCTTTGGCCTTGTAGTTCTGGTACTCGCCGTCGATGACTTCGTCCATACGGCGTTGCAGGATACCGTCGACGTCCTTGGCCAGCAGTGGGTCCCAGAAACGGCCCCAGATGACTTTGGTCACGTTCCACTGGGCACCGCGGAACACGCCTTCGAGTTCCTGGATGATCTTGCCGTTGCCGCGAACCGGGCCGTCGAGGCGCTGCAGGTTGCAGTTGATGACAAAGATCAGGTTGTCGAGCTTCTCGCGGCCGGCCAGGGAGATGGCGCCCAGGGATTCCGGCTCGTCGCACTCGCCGTCGCCCAGGAAGCACCAGACCTTCTGCTTGCCTTCGGGGATGAAACCACGGGCTTCCAGGTACTTCATGAAGCGGGCCTGGTAGATCGCCTGGATCGGGCCCAGGCCCATGGAGACGGTCGGGAACTGCCAGAAGTCAGGCATCAGCCAAGGGTGCGGGTAGGACGACAGGCCGCCCCCGTCGACTTCCTGGCGGAAGTTGTTCATTTGCTCTTCGCTGATGCGACCTTCCATGAACGCACGGGCGTAGACGCCTGGCGAGGTGTGGCCCTGGAAGTAGATCAGGTCGCCGCCGTGTTCGTCGGTCGGGGCCTGGAAGAAGTAGTTGAAGCCGATGTCATACAGGGTTGCGCTGGAAGCGAAGCTGGAGATGTGACCGCCCAGGTCAGAATCTTTCAAGTTCGTGCGCATAACCATCGCCATGGCGTTCCAGCGTACCAGCGAGCGAATGCGGCGTTCCATGAACAGGTCGCCAGGCATGCGTGCTTCGTGGGTAACGGGGATGGTGTTGCGGTATGGCGTGGTGATGGCGTAAGGCAGTTGCGAGCCGCTGCGGGTCGCGAGTTCGCCCATACGGGTCATCAGGTAATGCGCACGGTCTTCGCCTTCTTTGTCGAGAACCGATTCCAGGGCGTCCAGCCATTCCTGGGTTTCGACGGGATCGAGGTCTTGCATGGCTTGCTCCAGGGCGGAAAGGCTACCAGAATCGGTTGCCTGAAGTTTGCGACTGGCCTTGTGGGCAGACGACATAAATTCTTGGGTGGCCGAAGGTTGCTTCGGCGTCCTGTAGTTTTACTACAAATCGTCGGCCATTTCAGCCTTTCGGATGTATATACGAGTAGTAAAACTACACAAGACCGAGGGGGTTGCTCGGTCTGGATGATGAGCATAATCGTTATTGTTGATCTTTTGTGAACAAGAAAAGGTAGAAGTTTAATGTTGCCTGCCAAAATTAATATTTTTTCAGCTATTTCTAACCTTTGTTCGACAGTCCTTCATCGAGCGTGGTTCTTGCGTTCACAGCCACAAGCCATTTACACGCCGATCAAGGATAGACCATGAGCCTTCCCGTGCTGGTTGAACTCCCTGCTGTTCTGTTGCCATTTGCGAGCCGGGCCGAGCAGTCATTTCGTGACGCCGTGGCCAGGCTGGATGACGATCATGGCCTGTCCGCGTGGACGCCGCAACGTTGGGCCGACTTCGCCCGGGTGTGCGCCGCCAGTGATTTTGTGATTGAACAGAGTGTTCGTGACCCTTTGATGTTGCTTGAACTGGTGGCCTGGGGCGAGCTGGACCGCGGCTTTGCACCCGATGAGCTGTGTGGGCAGATTGCTGCAGCCGTGCAACAGGCTGAAACAGAAGATGAGCTGGGGCGCATGCTGCGTCGCCAGCGCACCCGCCAGCAGGTGCGGATTATCTGGCGCGACCTGACCCGACAGGCGGACCTGGTACAGACCTGCCGCGACCTGTCGGACATGGCCGACGCCAGCATCGACCAGGCTTACCAGTGGCTGTACCAGCGCCACTGCGCGCAATTTGGCACCCCCACCGGCGGGCGCAGCGGCGAGCCGCAGCAGATGGTCATCCTCGGCATGGGCAAGCTGGGTGCGGTGGAGTTGAACCTGTCGTCGGACATCGACCTGATCTTCGCCTACCCCGAAGGCGGCGAGACCGTGGGGGCCAAGCGTGCCCTGGACAACCAGGAGTTCTTTATCCGCCTGGGCCAGAAGCTGATCAAGGCCCTGGACCCAATGACCGTCGATGGCTTTGTGTTCCGCGTCGACATGCGCTTGCGGCCCTACGGTTCGGCCGGGGCGCTGGTGTTGAGCTTCAATGCCTTGGAGCAGTACTACCAGGACCAGGGGCGCGACTGGGAGCGCTACGCGATGATCAAGGCGCGGGTGGTGGCCGGCGACCAGGTGGCCGGTGCGCAACTGCTCGATCTGCTGCGCCCGTTCGTCTATCGGCGCTACCTGGACTTTTCTGCCATTGAAGCGCTGCGCACCATGAAGCAGTTGATCCAGCAGGAAGTGCGGCGCAAGGGCATGGCCGACAATATCAAGCTGGGCGCGGGCGGCATCCGCGAGGTGGAGTTTATCGCCCAGGCGTTCCAACTGATTCACGGCGGCCGCGACCTGAGCCTGCAACAGCGGCCTTTGCTGAAGGTGCTGGGCACCCTGGAAGGCCAGGGCTACCTGCCGCCGGCGGTGATTGCCGAGTTGCGCAGCGGCTATGAGTTCCTGCGTTACACCGAGCATGCGATCCAGGCCATCGCCGACCGTCAGACCCAGATGCTGCCCAACAGTGATGAAGACCAGGCGCGCATCGCGTTCATGATGGGTTTTGCCAACTGGAGCGCGTTCCATGAGCAATTGATGTACTGGCGCGGCCGGGTGGACTGGCATTTCCGCCAGGTGATTGCCGATCCAGATGAAGAGGAGGGGGGAGAAAGCGAATTGGTGGTCGGTGGCGAGTGGTTGCCCTTGTGGGAAGAATCCCAAAATGAGGAGGCCGCCTGTCGCCAATTGGCCGAAGGCGGCTTTGCCGACGCGCCCAAGGCCCTGAAAGCCCTGGCCAGCCTGCGCGGCAGCCCGCAATTGCGGGCGATGCAACGCCTGGGGCGTGAGCGGCTGGATGCGTTTATCCCGCGCCTGCTGGCCCAGGCCGTCGAGCACGCCAACCCGGACCTGGTGCTGGAGCGCGTACTGCCGCTGGTCGAAGCGGTGGCGCGGCGTTCCGCTTATCTGGTGCTGTTGACGGAAAACCCTGACGCCCTGCGTCGGCTGTTGACCCTGTGCGCTGCCAGCCCGTGGATTGCCGAGCAGATCACCCGCTTCCCGCTGCTGCTGGACGAGTTGCTCAACGAAGGTCGCTTGTTCAAGCCGCCATTGGCGCCGGAGCTGGCCGCCGAACTGCGCGAGCGCCTCACGCGTATCCCCGAGGATGACCTTGAGCAGCAGATGGAAGCCCTGCGCCACTTCAAGCTGGCGCACCGCCTGCGGGTCGCTGCCTCGGAAATCGCCGGCAGCTTGCCGTTGATGAAGGTCAGCGACTATCTGACCTGGCTCGCCGAGGCCATTCTGGAACAGGTGTTGGCCCTGGCCTGGCGCCAGACCGTGGCGCGCCACGGTACGCCGCAACGGTTGGACGGCACCTTGTGCGACCCCGGCTTTATCATCGTCGGTTATGGCAAGGTCGGCGGGATCGAGCTGGGGCATGGCTCGGACCTGGACCTGGTGTTTATCCACGACGGTGATCCCCAGGCAGAGACCGATGGCGCCAAGCCGATCGATGGCGCGCAGTTCTTTACCCGTCTGGGCCAGCGGATCATTCACCTGCTGACCACCCAGACCAACTCCGGGCAATTGTATGAAGTGGATATGCGCCTGCGACCTTCTGGCGCATCCGGGTTGCTGGTCAGCTCCCTGGGGGCCTTCGCCCGTTATCAGGAAAACGAGGCCTGGACCTGGGAGCACCAGGCCCTGGTGCGGGCGCGGGTGCTGGTGGGCAGCCAGGACGTGGGCCGCGCGTTTGAAGGCGTGCGCGCACAGGTACTGGGGCGCGCGCAGGACCTGGCGAAGCTGCGCCAGGAGGTCAGCGAGATGCGCGCCAAGATGCGTGACAACCTGGGCACCAAGTCCACGGCGGCCGGTACGGCGGCGAATGCCTTCGAGGCCACGGCGGTGTTCGATCTCAAGCAGGACGCCGGAGGTATCGTCGATATTGAATTTATGGTGCAATACGCCGCTTTGGCGTGGTCTGCGCAACATCCATCGTTGCTGCGCTACACCGACAATATCCGCATCCTGGAAGGCTTGGAGCAGGTCGGGCTGATGCCCGCCGCCGATGCCCACCTGTTGCGTGAGGTGTATAAGGCCTACCGCTCGGCGGCCCATCGCCAGGCCTTGCAGAACGAGGCTGGGGTGGTTGCCGGGGATCAGTTTGCTGACGAACGGCGCCAGGTGAAACGGATCTGGCAAGAACTGGGGTTAAGCTAAAACACTACAGCGACCCCAATTGAATGTGGAGACCGGCTTTATGTGGGAGCGGGCTTGCCCGCGATGCAGGCGCTGCGGTCTGGCTGACAGCCCGCGGTGATGCTATCGCGGGCAAGCCCGCTCCCACACACACCGTGACCTACAGTAATTATCGAGGCGGGGAGGCATGAGCCTCCCCGAATCGTTTGTGGAAACTACATGAATATTCTGATCGTTGGGCCCAGTTGGGTCGGTGACATGGTGATGGCGCAGACACTGTTCCAGTGCCTGAAACAGCGTCATCCCGACTGCCAAATCGACGTGCTCGCCCCCGAGTGGAGCCGGCCGATCCTGGAGCGCATGCCCGAAGTCCGGCAGGCCTTGAGCTTCCCGCTCGGCCACGGCGCGTTGGAGCTGGCGACCCGACGGCGCATCGGCAAGTCCCTGGCCGGCCAGTACGACCAGGCGATCCTGCTGCCCAACTCGCTGAAGTCGGCCCTGGTGCCGTTCTTCGCCGGCATCCCCAAGCGTACCGGCTGGCGCGGCGAGTTCCGTTACGGCCTGCTCAACGACGTGCGCAAGCTCGACAAGGCCCGCTACCCGCTGATGATCGAGCGCTTCATGGCCCTGGCCTACGCGCCCGGTGCCGAGTTGCCGACGCCGTATCCGCGACCGAGCCTGCAAATTGACCCGGTCACCCGCGACGCGGCCCTGGCCAAGTTCGGCCTGAGCCTCGACCGGCCGGTGCTGGCGCTGTGCCCGGGCGCCGAGTTTGGCGAGTCCAAGCGCTGGCCGTCGGAGCATTACGCCAAGGTCGCCGAGCTGAAAATCCGCGAAGGCTGGCAAGTCTGGCTGTTTGGCTCGAAAAACGATCATTCGGTGGGTGAAGACATCCGCCAGCGCCTGATCCCCGGCCTGCGTGAAGAAGCGGTCAACCTCAGTGGCGATACGTCCCTGGCCGAGGCCATCGACCTGCTGTCCTGCGCCGATTCGGTGGTGTCCAACGACTCCGGCCTGATGCACGTGGCCGCCGCGCTGAACCGCCCATTGGTGGCAGTGTACGGCTCCACTTCGCCGGGCTTTACCCCGCCATTGGCCGACAAGGTCGAAGTGGTGCGCCTGGGCCTGGAGTGCAGCCCCTGCTTTGACCGCACCTGCCGTTTCGGCCACTACAACTGCCTGCGCCAGTTGCTGCCCGATTCGGTAGCCGAGGCCTTGCAGCGTTTGCAGGGCAACGTGGTCGAGGTTCATTGAGTTGCGGGTACTGGTAATCAAGACCTCATCCCTGGGCGATGTGATCCACGCCTTGCCGGCATTGACCGACGCGGCCCGGGCGATCCCGGGGATTCGCTTTGACTGGGTGGTGGAAGAAGGCTTTGCCGAAATCCCCACCTGGCATCCGGCGGTGGACAAGGTGATCCCCGTAGCGATTCGCCGCTGGCGCAAGAACCTCTGGCAGACCTTCAAGAGCGGCGAATGGCGGCGCTTCAAGCAGCAGATCCAGGCGACTAAATACGACCTGGTGATCGACGCCCAGGGCCTGTTGAAAAGCGCCTGGCTGACCCGCTATGTGCGGGCGCCGGTAGCCGGCTTCGACAAGCAGTCGGCCCGCGAGCCAATTGCCGCACGTTTCTACTCCCGGCGCCTGGCGGTTGCCCGTGGCCAGCATGCGGTTGAGCGCTTGCGCCAGTTGTTCGCCGTGGCCCTGGGCTATGACCTGCCCAAAGGCCTGGGGGATTACGGCCTGAGCACCGAAAAACTGCTCGGCCTGCCGCCGAAGAAACCTTTTGTGCTGCTGCTGCACGGCACCACCTGGGACACCAAGCACTGGCCCGAAGCCTATTGGCGCGAGCTGGCCGAGCGCATGGGCAGCCTGGGGGTGGATGTGAAACTGCCGTGGGGCAATGCCGCCGAAAAAGCCCGCGCCGAACGTCTGGCCCAGGGCCTGCCCAATGCTGAGGTGCTGCCCAAGCTGAACCTGGCGGGTGTGGCGCGGGTATTGGCCGGAGCCAGGGCTTGTGTGGCGGTGGATACTGGCCTCGGGCACCTGGCCGCCGCGCTGGATGTGCCGACAATTTCCCTGTTCGGCCCGACCAACCCGGGCCTGACCGGGGCCTACGGCAAGGCGCAGATCCATCTGGGCAGCGATTTCCCCTGCGCGCCCTGCCTGCAAAAGAAATGCACCTACCAACCGACGGCTGAAGACCAGCGCCGGTTCGATCTCAAGCGCGAGTGGCCACTGTGCTTCACTCGCCTGAACCCTGAGCGTGTGGCCAGCCGACTGAGCACGTTGTTATTGGCTGAGGAGCTGCACTGATGCAACTGGCATTTGTACTGTACAAATATTTCCCCTTTGGTGGCTTGCAGCGCGACTTTATGCGCATCGCCCTGGAGTGCCAGCAGCGCGGCCACCAGATCCGTGTCTACACCCTGATCTGGGAAGGCGACGTACCGCCCGGGTTTGAAGTGCTGGTGGCGCCGGTCAAGGCGTTCTTCAACCATCGGCGCAACGAGAAGTTGACGGCCTGGATGCAGGCCGACCTGGCCCAGCGCCCGGTGGACCGCCTGATCGGCTTCAATAAAATGCCCGGCCTGGATGTGTACTACGCGGCAGACGGCTGTTTTGAGGACAAGGCGCAGAACCTGCGGCACTCGCTGTACCGCAGCTTTGGCCGCTACCGGCATTTTTCCGAGTACGAACGCGCAGTGTTTGCCAGGGACGCCAAGACCCAAGTGCTGATGATCTCCGAGGTCCAGCAGCCGCTGTTTATCAAGCATTACGACACGCCGCTGGCGCGCTTCCACCTGTTGCCGCCGGGCATCGCCCAGGACCGTCGGGCGCCGCCGAATGCGGCCGAGATCCGCGCGGGCTTCCGTGCCGAATTCAACCTTGCCGAGGACGATCTGCTGCTGGTGCAGATCGGTTCGGGCTTCAAGACCAAGGGCGTGGACCGCAGCCTCAAGGCGCTGGCCGCCCTGCCAGCGGAGCTGAAAAAACGCACTCGCCTGTTTGTAATCGGCCAGGACGACCCCAAAGTATTCCAATTACAGAGTGCTACCCTTGGCCTGGGCGACAATGTGCAGTTCCTCAAGGGGCGCAGCGATATCCCGCGTTTTTTGCTGGGCGCCGACCTGTTGATTCACCCGGCGTACAACGAAAATACCGGGACTGTGCTGCTCGAAGCCCTGGTGGCCGGGTTGCCGGTATTGGTCACGGCGGTGTGTGGGTATGCCCATTACATCAGTGAGGCCGATTGCGGGCGCGTACTGGACGAACCTTTCGAGCAGGCCCAGCTCAATCAGTACCTGGCTGGGATGCTCAGTGATCAGCAGCAACGTGCGGCCTGGAGCCGCAATGGTCTGGCCTTCGCCGAGACGGCCGACCTCTATAGCATGCCGCAGCACGCTGCGGATGTAATTCTGGCGGAGCAACACTGATGAAGTTGATTCTTGCCGAACCGTTCAAGAGCCTTTGGGCCGGACGCGATGCGTTCACTGAAGTCGAGCTGTTGGAGGGTGAGGTTTACCGTGAACTGGAAGCCCGTCGCACCTTGCGCACCGAGGTGGAGGGGCGCGGCTACTTTGTGAAAATCCACCGTGGCATCGGCTGGGGTGAAATCTTCAAGAACCTGTTCACCGCCAAACTGCCGGTGCTGGGCGCTGGGCAGGAGTGGCAGGCGATCCAGCGCCTGCACGAAGTGGGCGTACCGACCATGACCGCCGTGGCCTACGGCGAGCGCGGCGCCAACCCGGCCGACCAGCATTCCTTTATTGTCACCGAGGAGCTGGCGCCGACCGTCAGCCTGGAAGACTTGAGCATGGATTGGCTCCGGCAGCCGCCCGAGCCGCGTCTCAAGCGTGCACTGATTGCCGAAGTGGCGCGCATGACCGGGATGATGCATCGCGCAGGCGTCAACCATCGCGACTGCTACATCTGCCACTTCCTGCTGCACACCGACAAGCCGGTGACGGCCGATGACTTCAAGCTGTCGGTGATCGACCTGCATCGCGCCCAGGTGCGGCCGCGCATCAGCCAGCGCTGGCGCAACAAGGACCTGGCAGCCCTGTATTTCTCGATCCTGGATATCGGCCTGACCCGCCGCGACAAGCTGCGCTTCCTCAAAGGCTACTTCCAGCAGCCCCTGCGCCAGATCCTGGCCGAGGAAGGCGCGTTGCTGCAGTGGCTGGAGCGTAAGGCCAGCAAGCTCTATGACCGTAAAGTCCGCTACGGAGGCGCGCTCTGATGGCGGGTTGGAACCTGGAACCTGCTTACTCGGAGCTTGTGCACGACTTTGGTAGCCTCGACGCGGTGTTTGCCCTGCAAGGCGAGCGGCTGACCCGTGATCCGCTGTCCGAAGTCATTCGCGTGCAGCGTGGCGGGGTCAACTATTACGTCAAGCGCTACACCGGCGCCGGCAAAGGCTTGCGCCGTTACCTGGGCAAGCCACGGGTCAAGTCCGAGTGGCAGAACCTCAAGCGTTTCGCCAAGTGGGGCATCCCCACGGCCGACGTCGTGGCCTGGGGCCTGGAGCGCAAGGGCCTGGCCTATGACCGTGGGGCGATGATCACCCGCGAGCTGCCGCGCACCGAAGACCTGGCGGCCCTGGCTGAGCGCAAGGACCCGCGACTGTCCGACCCGGTGTGGGTCGACAAGGTCAGCCGCCAGCTCGCCGAATACACCCGGACCCTGCACGACCACCGGTTTACCCACAACGATTTGAAGTGGCGCAACCTGTTGATCGACGACCAGCAGACCCTGTACCTGATCGACTGCCCCAATGGCGACTTCTGGCGCGGGTTCTGGCTCAAGTACCGGATCACCAAGGACTTGGCGTGCCTGGACAAGGTCGCCAAATACCACCTGTCGGCCACCCAGCGCCTACGTTTCTACATGCAATATTGTCGGCGCAAGCACCTGAGCGAATCGGACAAACAGCGGATTCGCCATGTGCTGAAGTTTTTCGAGGGACGCGAATGAATGACTTCCTGGCAGCTGAAGACCGGGCCTTGCTGGAGCGCAATGGCCTGGCTGACTTCGACGCCCTGTGGGCCAGGCAACTGGATGCAGTGGACGAACCCAATACCAGCCGCGGCGGTTGGAGTAGCGTGTTCCGCCTGGAGCTGGAGGGCCGTGGCTTTTACCTCAAGCGCCAGAGCAACTACCTGACGCGCACCCTGCATCGGCCCTTTGGCGAGCCGACCTTTGCCCGCGAGTTTCGCAATATCAGCCGCTATCGGCAGAAGGCGATCCCGGCCTTGCAGGCGGCCTTTTATGGCGAGCGCAAAGTCGCCGGCGAATACCGCGCCTTGCTGCTGACCCGCGCGCTCGATGGCTGGAATGACCTGGATTCACTGCTGGAGCAGTGGCCAGCCCTGAGCGACGCCCAGCACCACGCGATCCTCGTGGCCTGTGGCCAATTGGCGCGCACGCTCCATGGTGTCGGCCAGGTGCATGGCTGTTTTTACCCCAAGCATATCTTCCTGCAGGCCACTGGCGACGGTTACGCCGCGCAGTTGATCGACCTGGAAAAAACCCGGCCACTGTTGTTGGGCCGGCGTGACCGGGTCAAGGACCTGGAACCACTGCTGCGCCGTGCTGGCGCATGGACTGCCGAGCAAGTGCGGCAATTCCTGGCGGCCTACCTCGACCAGCCGGTGGACAGCTCGCTGGTGGATACGTGGGCAGAGTACTTGGCTGGGCGGCGCAGTCACAAGGAGGCCCGCTGATGCGCTTGTCTGAACTCAAAAATGCCGGGCGCATGCCTACGCTGCCCTTGAGTATCGAGTTGGCGGATGCGGCGGGCCCCGGCCAATTGCAACTGCTGAGCCTGTTGCGAGTGTTGCCGGGCCAGCGTTATGTGGGCGCGGCGGTTTGGCGCGGCCGGCCGGTGTTGGCCAAGTTGCTGGTGGGTAGCAGCGCCGCCCGGCATTTCCAGCGTGAACTCCAGGGCGTGCGCCTGCTGGCCGAACAAGGCCTGACCACGCCGCTGTTGCTGGCTGACGGTTTGCAAGACGGTGAGGGCGGCTGGTTGCTGTTCGAGTTTCTCGAAGGCGCACAAAGCCTGGCCGAGGCCTGGGCGGCTGTTGAAGCAATGCCGCCCCTGGCGGATGAGCAGCAGGCAGTGTTGGCCGAAGCGCTGGGTGCGATTGCACAGATGCACGCCAAGGGCCTGTGGCAGGAAGACCTGCACCTGGACAACCTGATGCGTCAGGGCGACACGCTGTATTTGATCGACGGTGGCGGGATCTGCGTCGAACAGGCGGGCAAACCCCTGTCACGCAACCGGGTGCTGGAAAACCTCGGGGTGTTTTTTGCCCAGTTGCCGAGCAATCTCGAACCGGTTACCGAAGAACTGCTGGTGCATTATTTGCTGAGCAATGGCGAACACGCCTTGCCCCTGGAAGCCCTGCAAAAACAGGTGCGCAAAGTGCGGGCCTGGCGCCTGAAAGACTTCCTGGGCAAGGTCGGCCGCGACTGCACCTTGTTCAGCGTGGTGCGCGGGGCTTTTGGGCTGCGGGCGATCCGCCGTGAAGAAGCACCGACCCTGTTGCCGGTCCTGGCGCAGGTCGATGGGCTTATGGGCCAGGGCCAGATGTACAAGGCCGGCGCCTCGGCCACGGTGGCCAGGGTGGACGTCGCGGGGCGACCGCTGGTGATCAAGCGCTACAACATCAAGGGCTTTGCCCACTGGCTCAGGCGTTTCTGGCGGCCAAGCCGTGCCTGGCACGCCTGGTGCGAAGGCAATCGCCTGGCGTTCCTGGGCATTGCCACGCCCAAGCCCCTGGCAATCCTGGAGCGGCGCTTTTTCTGGTTGCGCAGCCGCGCTTATCTGGTCACCGAGCACCTGTCCGGGCCAGACCTGATTGAGCATCTGGCCCCTTACGTGGACAGCGGCGAAGTGCCCGAACCTGAACTGCTGGCCCTGGAGCGCTTGTTTGGCGACCTGATTCGCGAACGCATCAGCCATGGCGACTTCAAGGGACGCAACCTGTTCTGGCAGGGGGGGCGTTGGGTGCTGATTGATCTGGATTCGATGTGCCAGCATGGCTCGCTGAGTAGCTTTGCGCCGGCGTTTGCCAGGGACCGTGCGCGGTTTATGCGCAACTGGCCGGCTGACAGCGCTTTGTATCGTGTGATCGACCAGCGCTTGCCCAAACGCATCGACACTGACCTGTAGCCATCGGCTTACCGGCGCCTATGGGGCGGGGCGCCGGCTGTCCAACTTATTCGTTATGTTTCATCGTGGCGATGATTAACGCTGACCTGGCGTGATAAATATTTGAGATTGCAAAATCAAGTCATGGAGACTATTCCAGAAGGACTATGGAAAGGCTGTGCGTCGGATTTGTCTGATGGCGGGCTTGGAAGTTGTATGTGTGAGCCTATGAGACTTTACATTCTGTGATGTTTGCTGCTGATTTGATATTTTTGTTGTGTTGAAAGTAAGTGGGCTGTTGTGTAGTTTTTTATTTGTCAGCGTTGTTTTGGTTTTGATTCTTGGTTAAGAGGGTTTGATTATGTCTTCTATTAATGCTGCTGCTTTTTTTGCTGCTAATGTTAAATATTTTGAGGATGCAGGCGATAGGAACGTGGATAAGCCTCTGGTCAATGATCGTGATCGCCTGGCTGGAGAACCGATGGATGATAAGGAAACCCCTCTTGAACCTGGGATCTACGTTCTTCGGGAAGGTGGACACTTTGTTGTTGCCGGTGATTCCGGGGGCGATGGTCGCTCAGATATCCTTTATGGGGGAGAGTGATAGTTCTCGATAGGCCAGGATGTTGCGCATACTCTCAGGCGGGTTGTCGTGTTTGTTTACCGAAGATTTATTGATTCATGAGTCACGGCGACCGTGCCCTGCCGCTGGTGGGCTTGCAAAGGCAGATGGTTAGTGCGACTTGATATTTTGATTAAGTCATTACTTTTTAGGTTGATAGGTTGCATCGATATTCAACGAGGATGCCTGTGTAGGTAGCCTTGGTTGAATGTTCTAGTTATTGATATTGGGGGTGTAAAAATGAGTGCAATAACATTTCTTCTTCCGCTTTTTATAAATAATGTTTTATTTGATAAAAGCAAACCAGTAAAGAAGGAGGGATCAGACGGTAAAATAGACAAGGTCCAGGGGGATCACCGTAACCCATTGGATAAAACTGCTGGCGAGGGTGCCGAGTTTTTTAGCGCCGAGAGCCAGGAGTGGCAGCCAACGGCCTCTAATGGCAAGGGTGATGGTGGTTATGTGAACTTTGGTCCTTCCTATCGAGAATCCATAGATCATGAGCTGGTTTATGGGGGGGCAATTAAAAGCTGATCGGTGATTGCTTAAAGAGGGGCTTGTGGGGCTGGGGCAAATGTATAAAGCGACGAGGTGCCAGAGCATGAACTATTGGCCCAGCAACGCTTGTCGAAATAGGTCGGTATGTCATGTCTGTGCGTGGTTATGTTTAGCCCGGGGCTTACATTGATGGGGTGGCCGGTGTGTTGGTTGGGGTTTTTATGTTTTGTAAGGGTTGATGCGGATTTCACTGTCGTAGGTGGCTTGCAGACGGGTGTAGGCCAGGGAGCAACGTAAGCGCTCCATAAACCCCACCTCCCGCTGGTGGGGTTTTGCGTTTTAAAGTGGCGTTGTGGGTTTGCAGTTCCACGGCAGCAGCGCTTCGTAGCCTTCGATGCAATTGGCCTGAGGCAGGCGTTC
>NZ_MNPU01000060.1 GCF_001983165.1 Pseudomonas gessardii
GATATCTGCAACCAGATCCCAGGCTGCGTCGGGGAGTTCATACCGCTTTGCCATCTTGGCCTCCTGGCTTTAATGGCGGTGTATTTTACAGAAAATCGTATTTCTTGGGTTTACGTACAGAGCCTAGCCAGATCCCCGCTTTTGTCATCAAGGCATAGGTTGCCGCCGTAAATCCGGCTTGGAAGTTATCGGTGGCTTTTGTGATTTTCCCATCGCCGTGGATTTGAAAGTCTTTTACGTTGCCTTCAAACCCATGGGGCGTCCCAACGTCAACTGTGAATAAGTCTACTAGTTCAAAATATTTATTCATGTCCACATCCTTGATTTCATAATCAAGATTGTGTGCGAAATTATTTCTTATTTTGTTCAGGTGTTTCAGCGGTCGGGCCAGTTCGGCGGGTAGCCCAGATGCGACAGCAGTTGTAAGTCTTTCGTTAAAATGTCGGAGGATTTCAGCTCCCTTGCCTTGCCCACTGGTGAAGAATTCAATATTTTCGGGTGCAATCCGCTCTTTTAAATATACGTTTAAAAATCGCTCGCAAATCAGTTGAAGTCGAAGAGCACAATCTCCATCGTCTTTTTTATCCAAAACACTTGCGTATAATTCCGGATCAATGAACTTTGTAAAGTCGTGATTTAGCTGAACGTAAGCCATACTATTCTCCCTATGATTAAAGCCCATCCACACATGATCAGTCGCATAGACGGGCCGTTTCCCTATTACTTGATTTCCAGATTTAGTTTTTTGCCCAGCAGTTCGTAGAAATCCTCACGATTACGGGGGTTTTTCAGTTCTGAGCAGCACTCTTCCAAGGCGATGAGGGCTTGCGTTTCGGTGATTTTGAACCTGTTGACCAGCGGTTTTAGCTTAGTGTCGTATATGTATTGAAGCTCATTGTAATCACCACATTGACCGCACGAGACGAGGGAAGCGTCTCGCTTACCTCCACCCTTTGCATCCTCGTAATCGTATTGGTCATTGATATCTTTGATAGACGTAGGGTTCGCCTTTAGTAACTTGGCGAGAATTTCGTCAATTCTACTAGACATGCTGGTCGTATCCCTTGACTGAGTGATCAAGCCTACATGGTGGCATAGTGCCCGACTTTCAAGCCCTGTTTCCATGTCTTGCCGCGATTACTCTCGGTATGATGCCAGTGATGAAACGACACCCAAAAAATCACAGGTTAAACGCTACCGTCTTGATCAAGTCGGCCTACCCCTGGGTGGATGACGTCTCGGGGCCCGCCAGCCTGGCACATATGCTCCTCAACAACCCCGATGCCAGCGGCCGGCCACGCCCGCCCCAGAAGCTCTGCGCCGGGCAGACCCTGTTGTGCAAGGCCCTGGATTTGAAAGTGCCAATGTGGGACGCCAAACGCTTCGACCAGGAGCGGCTTTACGTCGAGGATGTGGGCCTGGCGCCCGCGCAGATTATCCAGACCACCCGCCTGGGCATCCCCGGCGGGCGCGATGAACACCTGATGTATCGCTTCGTCGATGCGGGCTATGCGGCGTATTGCACACGGAACCCCTTGCGACGCGGCCAGGTCGAAGGCCGCGATTACGTTTTGATTTGAAATATGCCCTGCAGCAATGGGCTTATGTGGGAGCGGGCTTGCTCGCGATAGCAGCACCTCGGTCTGTCAGTCATACCGAGTCGCTTGCATCGCGGGCAAGCCCGCTCCCACACAAGCTCGTTTCTACGGGGGGAGATGACCATTAATGGAGTTGATTGTATGGGCCCATGGCTCGATGGCATTACTGGCTGGCTGACCCTTAACCCGCAATGGCTGGCGGCGGCGGTCTTTATCGTCGCCTTTGTGGAATGCCTGGCCATCGCCGGGATTATCGTGCCGGGCACGGTGCTGCTGTTCGCCATTGCCGCACTGGCCGGCAGCGGCGCACTGTCCCTGGGGGAAACCCTGCTGCTGGGCTTGCTCGGCGGGCTGCTGGGCGATGGGGTTTCCTACTACCTGGGCCGGCATTTCCACCAGAACATCCGGCGCCTGCCCGGCTTGCGTCATCATCCCGAGTGGATGGACGGCGCCGAAGCCTACTTTCAGAAGTACGGCATCGTCAGCCTGCTGGTAGGACGTTTTATCGGCCCCTTGCGCCCCATGCTGCCGATGGTGGCCGGGATGTGCGACATGCCGTTCCCGCGCTTTGCCGCGGTCAGCGTACTGGCCGCTGCCGGCTGGACGGTCGCCTACCTGTTGCCTGGCTGGGCCGCCGGCGCGGCATTTCGCCTGCCGCTGCCCGAAGGGTTCTGGCCCGAGGCCGGGGTAGTCGCGGCCTGCCTGGCCGTGTTGTTCGGCATCGCCCTCAACAGCACCCTGCGCGGCCACCGCCGCGCCACGCTGTGGACGGGCTGCGCCAGCCTGGCGTTGTTGATCGCGATGTTTATCGGTTATCCGTACCTGAACCATTTTGACCAGGGCTTGATGGCCCTGGTCCAGGAACATCGCAGCCCGGCCATGGACCGGGCCATGGTGATGATCACTCAACTGGGCGAGTTCAAGAAGATGTTCGTCGCCAGCGCCGTGTTGACCGGCCTGCTGTTACTGGCACGGCAATGGCGCCAGGGGATTTTTGTCGGGGCCACGCTGCTGGGGGCCGCGCTGATCAACACCGGGAGCAAGCTGTTCTTTGCCCGTGGCCGGCCAGAAATCCTCGTCGACCCGCTGACCAGCTTCAGCATGCCCAGCGGCCACGCCTCTGGCGCGTTTGCGTTCTTCCTCGCGCTGGCGGTGCTGGCCGGTCGCGGCCAACCGATCCGCATGCGCCTGGCCTGGCTGCTGCTGGGGGCCATTCCGGCCGCCGCCATTGCCCTGTCGCGGGTGTACCTGGGGGCTCACTGGCCGAGCGACATCTTGGCTGGCACCTTACTGGCCATGACGGTCTGCGCCTTCAGCCTGACCGTGAGCCAGCGCCAGCACCCACTACCGGCCATGGCGCCGAAGGTGTGGTGGCTGATCGTGCCGGGGTGCGTGGCAGTCCTCGGTTTTTTTGCCCTGACCGGGACCTCCCACGCCCTGCTCCGATACGCCTATTGACCTACGCCGGACCAACCCAGTCCACGGGAGCATTGCGCCGCTCGACGCTGCGCTCCCGACGCTCCAGCAGCATTTCATCAGCAATTTCGGCAGCCCGCTCGGCAATGTACTCCGGGCCTCGATCGTTGGCCTGCTGAATCAGTTGCGTCGTAACGCTGACAAAAAAAGCATCCCAGACCGGCTGCTCCGATGGCGATAAACGAATCATGTTCACTCCCTGACAAATAGTGGCTGAAGCCCCACTATTTCAGGCGATGAGCGTACTGCAACGACGAAAATTCCGAATCTGTTGCGGATAATTCCGAGCAACAGGGTTCACGGGAACAATTCGCCCTGCAGCTCATCCAGCAGCAATTGAATCGCGTCCAGCCGTTGCTCGGGATCGTCGAGTTGCAGCAATTGGATTTTGTCGGTATCGGTAAACGGCAGCAGGTACGCCAACCGGTTACCCAACACTTGCTGCCCTTGCGCATCGGCGCCCATATCCAGCGAGGCGACCATCGGGTGCTCCGCCAGGGCCTCAAGCAGGGCCAACAGGTCGGCGTCTTCCTCGCCCAGCGGGCGTTCGGGCTGTTCTTGCAACCACTCGATATCGGCCACCAGCAGTTGATCGCGCTGCACATCCGCCTCAAGCACCCGAAACCTGCGCCCGCCCTCGACACGAATCCCCAGCAAGCCGTTGTCCTGCTGCTTGAAGTCCCGAATCAGCGCCTCGCAGCCAATCACTGCATAGCCGTCCGGCGCCAGGCCGACCTCTTTGCCATCCAGGATGCACACCACACCAAAACCTTCGCCCTTTTTCATGCAGCGGCCGATCATGTCCAGGTAGCGCGCCTCGAACAGTTGCAGATCGAGGGTGCAGCCTGGAAACAGCACCGTATTGAGCGGAAAAAGCGCCAGACTCATAAAGCGTTCCTTAAACCCGACTTAGATCACCAAAGACACCGCCAACGGCAGGAATACCGCCGTGGCCACGCCCATCAGACTCATCGCCAATGCGGCAAACGCGCCGCACTCCTCGCTCTCCTGCAAGGCCACCGAGGTGCCGACCGCATGGGCCGTCATGCCCAGGGCCATGCCCCGCGCCTCCGGGCTGTGTACCCCCAGGCGCGACAGGAACGCCGGCCCGATCATCGCACCAATCACCCCGGTGATCAGCACGAACACCGCTGCCAGTGCCGCGACGCCACCGATCTGCTCGGCCACCAGCATGGCAATCGGCGAAGTCACCGACTTGGGCGCCATGGTCATCAGCACCATATGCTCGGCGCCAAACCACCAACCCAGCCACACACACAGGCCGGTGGCAAACACGCCCCCCACTACCAGCGTAGTAAAAATCGGCCAGAACAATTGGCGAATCCGCCTCAGGTTCAGGTACAACGGCACCGCCAGCGCCACCGTGGCCGGGCCCAGCAGGATACTCATGATCTCGGTGCTTTTGCGGTACTCGACGTAGGTCAGGCCGCATCCCAGCAACACGCCAATCACCAGCAACATCGACACCAGCACCGGTTGCAGGAAAATCCAGCGGGTTTTCTCGAACCCCGCCAGCACCAGTTGATAGGCGCCCAGGGTAATGCCAATGCCAAATAACGGATGGTGGATCACCGCGGCCCACGCACCCTGCCAATCGAAGGTCATTGCCCCTCCTCCCGCTGCGCCTGGCGCTTAACCAGCTTTTGCATCAGCACGCCAACAAAAGCCATGGCGATCACCAGCGACAATACCAGCGCCCCGACGATGGCCCAGAAATCGGCCGCAATGTCCTTGGCATACACCATCACCCCCACCGCCGGCGGCACCAGCAGCAACGGCAGATAACGCAATAGGCTGCCGGCGGCCAGGCTCAACGGCTCACCGACCTCACCACGCCACACCAGGTACGCCAGCAGCAGCAACAGGCCGACAATCGGCCCCGGCAAGACCGGCAGGAACAAATGATTGATCGCCGTGCCAAGCAATTGAAACAACACCAGCCAAGTCAAACCGCGTAACAACATGGGTTTTTCTCCCCCAAAAGCCCGTGGGCATTATAAGCACGCAGCCCCTATGAACTGGCATTCGCCAAAAGCATGGTGGGTTGACCGGGCCATTTGCCCATGATGATCTACATTGGTTCCCTGGAATCCAACCAAAACAACACCCCCCGCCGGCGCGAACAGGCTCGCGCCTACCGGGAGATAAATTGATGAACCAAGGAGAGTCGCAATGCCCTATGTACCTGTAGCGCAACTCAATGATTATGTCGGCAAGGAACTGGGACGTTCCCCATGGCTCACCATCGACCAGGAGCGTATCAACCTGTTCGCAGAAGCGACCGGCGATTTTCAGTTCATCCACGTAGACCCGGTAAAAGCCGCCCAGACGCCGTTTGGCAGCACCATCGCCCATGGCTTCCTGTCGTTGTCGCTGATCCCCAAGTTGATCGAAGACATCCTGATCATGCCCGAGGGCTTGAAGATGGCCGTCAATTACGGCCTGGACAGCGTGCGTTTTATCCAGCCGGTAAAAGTCAATTCCAGGGTACGCCTGGCGGTGACCCTCACCGACGCCACCGAGAAAAAGCCTGGCCAGTGGCTGCTCAAGGCCACCTGCACCCTGGAAATCGACGGCCAGGAAAAACCGGCCTACATCGCCGAGTCGTTGTCACTGTGCTTCGTCTGATACACCCGTAGGAGCCGGCTTGCCGGCGATAGCGCCGGCAGGCGCGCCATCGCCGACAAGTCCTAATTCGCGCATAGACCACTAGGTATAGCTTCCCCCGCTGCGGCATACTCGGCGCTCAATTATCCGGATCCCGCTATGCGCCCACTCGCCCCCCTTGCTCTCGCCTTGTTGCTCACCGCTTGCGGCGATGGCGAATCCCTGTTGCCGCCCGATGCCCGGCTGCCAGACGGCGGGCGTTATCGCGGGGATGTGGTCGATGGGCTGTTGCAAGGCCAGGGCCGGGTGGACTACCCCAACGGCAGTTGGTACGCCGGGCAATTCGACAAGGGCCAGTGGCATGGCCAGGGCGAATGGCATGGCAGCAACGGCGAAGTCTATAAAGGCCAGTTCCAGCAAGGCCTGTTCGACGGCCAAGGCACCCTGACCACCTCGGCCAATACCTACGTCGGCGGCTTCAGGCAAGGCCGGCGCAATGGCGAAGGCACCCTCAAAGAGGGGCAAATGACCTATCGCGGCGAATTCAAGGACGACCAGTATTCCGGCCTCGGCCGTCTGGAACTGGCCGACGGCAGCCAATACCAGGGCCAGTTTGCCCACGGCAAGCCCAACGGCGAAGGCCAGCGCAACGACGACAGCGGCAACCAGTTCAGCGGGCGCTTCGTCAATGGCCAGCTGGAGGGCAATGGCACCTTCAACAGCGCCGAAGGCGACATGTACATCGGCCACTTCAAGCAGAACCAGCTCAACGGCAAGGGCCGCTACGAAAACGCCGACGGCGACGTGTGGACCGGCGAGTTCCGCGAAGGCGCCCTCAGCGGCAAGGGCGAACTGACCGGCGTGGATGGCAGCCATTACCTCGGGCACTTCAGTGACTGGCGCTTTACCGGTGAAGGGCGCCTGAACCTCAGTGATGGCAGTTTCTATATCGGTGGTTTCGACAACGACAGCTATCACGGCCAGGGCACCCTGGTACTCGCCGATGGCACTGTGCAGGCCGGGACCTGGGCCAACGGCCTGCGCGTGCGCGATGCCGACGGCAAGCTGTTACCCGATACCCTGGAAGTCGGGGTACTGGCCCAGGGCCGCTTGCTCGACGACGCCCTCGCCGCCGTACCGGCGTCTACCCCGGCCGTCGAGCTGTACACCCTGGTGGTGGCCGGCGACGGCAAGCAAAGCGTATTCCTGCGCGAAGCCGACTATGTCAGCAACCTGCTGGCCAGCCGCTTCGGCGCGCGCGGGCAGATCCGCCTGGTCAACCACCGCGACCATATCGCCGACCGCCCGATGGCGACCCGCGAAAGCCTGCGCCGCGCCGTGCAGACCCTGGCCGAGCGCACCGGCCCCGAAGACCTGGTGTTTATCTACCTGACCAGCCACGGCACCCACGAACACCAACTGGTGCTCGACCAGCCCCGCATGGAGCTGGCCGACCTGCCGAGCGACGAACTGGCTGCGGTGATGGCACCACTGAAAAACCGCGACAAGGTCATCGTGATTTCCGCGTGCTACTCCGGCGGCTTCATCCCGGCGCTCAAGGATGAACACACCCTGCTCATGACCGCCTCGCGCGCCGATCGCGTGTCGTTTGGCTGCTCGGAAGAAGCCGACTTCACCTACTTTGGCGATGCCTTGTTCGCCCAGGCCCTGACCCAGACCGACGATTTGCAGCACGCCTTCAAGCTGGCCCAACGGCATGTGACCGAACGAGAAATGGCTGATAATTTCGAGGCCTCCGAACCACAGATCTGGGCCCCCAAGCGCGTGATCGCCCGTTGGCAATTATTGCGTAAGCAGCAGGCACGAAAGGCGCTGGAAAGCGTCTCTATCAATAGCAAGGACGCCAAGAGCAACTAAGCTGAAACTGTATCAAGGGGGGAAACACCATGTACTTGACGCCTCAGCATATATTGCTTGCCGGAGCCTCGGGCTTGACTGGGGAACATCTGCTGGATCGCCTGCTCAACGAGCCCACCGTCACTCGCGTGCTGGCACCCAGCCGCCGCCCGCTGGCCGAGCACCCGCACCTGGAAAACCCGGTCGGCGACCCCAGCGTATTGCTGCCACACCTGAGCGGCCGGGTCGACCTGGCCTTCTGCTGCCTGGGCACCACCCTCAAGCAAGCCGGTTCCGAACAGGCCTTCCGTGCGGTTGACCTGGACCTGGTGGTGGCATTCGGCAAGCGCGCCCGGGAAATGGGGGCTCGGCACCTGATCGTGATCAGCGCGATCGGCGCCGACCCAAAATCCTCGGTGTTCTATAACCGGGTCAAGGGTGAGATGGAACAGGCCTTGAAAACCCAGGGCTGGCCGCAACTGACCATCGTGCGGCCCTCGCTGCTGCTGGGTGAACGCCTGGAGACACGCCTGGCGGAGAAACTCGTGGGGCCGTTGTCACGGCTGATTCCCGGCAAGTATCGCGGCATCGAAGTGTGTGAACTGGCCCGGGCCATGTGGCGCCTGGCGCTGGAAGAGCAGGATGGGGTGCGGGTTGTCGAGTCGGATGAGTTGCGTAAACTCGGCAAGTGAATCTGCGGTGACCGGGCGGGCCTCATCGCGGGCAAGCCCGGCTCCCACATGAATGCATTCACAGATCAAATGTGGGAGCTGGCTTGCCTGCGATGGGCATAGGTATCTACACAACTCTCTTTTGGGTATGAGTACATATCCATTGCTGCGGTAACGGCCACTTAGGGTTCCGCCCTGACGGCGGGTCACTTTGGAAAAGCCCCAAAGTAACCAAAGGGCTCTTGCCCCACCACTCGGCACCTCGCCTAGGCTCGGTGTGCCCGTCATCCGACATTGATTTGGGGGGCCGCCGCGATGGGCCATCCATGGCCCAGCGCGGCTAAACCGGCGTCCTGCCGGTTTAGCCCCCAAATCAATATCGGATGACGGCCAGCGTGGTTTAACGGGGCGCCTAAGATCAAAATCACAAGCAAAGCGAGGCGGCCTGACAGCCGACCTGATCCTTGAAGCGTGCGCGTACCCCTGTGGGAGCGGGCTTGCCCGCGATGGCGGTGTATCAGTCGATAAATACGTTGGCTGACTGGCCGCCATCGCAATAATGGATATGTACACAGACCGAGAAGAGAGTTGTGTAGATACCTATGCTGCGATGGGGCCCACCCAGACAACATCCACCGCTACAGGCTACAACCCACCCGTCGCATTAAACCCAACCCCCAGCACCGTCAACGCCGACAGCGGCAATAGCAGCGTGTCGAGCAAGGCACTGGCCGGCAGGTCGAGGCCGGGGTAGCTCGGCGCTTCGGCGCCAAAGCGGTCCATGGCACAGCAGCCACCCTGCATTGCATACAGATCCAGGCGCGTGCCTGCATACACCACTGGCGCGCCGGGTTTCGCCGCATCCAGGGTGCGTGCGGTGGCGCAGCCCGTCAGCTGCAGTGCCAGCGCGATCAGCAGGGCTTTATTCATCGCTGCTCAAATGATGCTCACCCCAGCGCGGCAGCATGTCCTGGGGGATATTCAGCAGGTTGAGAATCCGTGCTACCACGAAATCCACCAGGTCATCGATGGTCTGCGGCTGGTGATAAAAGCCTGGCGACGCCGGCAGAATGGTCACGCCCATATTCGACAGCTTGAGCATGTGCTCCAGGTGAATGCTCGAATACGGCGCCTCGCGCGGCACCAGGATCAACTGGCGGCGCTCCTTCAAGGTCACATCCGCCGCGCGCTCGATCAGGTTGTTGCAGGCGCCGGTGGCAATCGCCGACAAGGTGCCGGTGGAGCACGGCACCACCACCATCGCCGCCGGCGCACCGGAGCCGGAGGCCACCGGCGCCATCCAGTCTTCCTTGCCGTAAACCTTGATCTGCCCTGCCGCCGCACCGGTGTATTCGGTGAGGAAGGCTTGCATCATCTGCACCTTGGGCGGCAGCGAGACATCGGTCTCGGTGGCCATCACCAATTGCGCCGCCTTGGAAATCAGGAAATGCACCTCGCGGTCTTCGCGCACCAGGCAATCGAGCAAGCGCAGCCCATAAGGCGCGCCAGACGCACCGGTCATCGCCAGGGTGATGCGTTCCGGCCCGCTCATTGCAACGCCTGCGCAAGTTTGCCGTGCAGGCCGCCAAAGCCGCCGTTACTCATGATCACCACATGCGTGCCTGGCTTGGCCTGGCGTTTGACCTGTTCGATGATGCCTTCCAGGGAGTCGCTGACAACCGACGGCACCGTGCACAGCCTGGCCACGGCCGCCAGGTCCCAACCCAGATTGGCCGGTGCGTACCACACCACCTGGTCGGCATCGTTGACGCTTTCCGGCAGGCCATCGCGGTGTGCGCCCAGCTTCATGGAGTTGGAGCGCGGCTCGATAATCGCGATCACCGGTGCATCGCCGACACGCTTGCGCAGGCCGTCGAGGGTGGTGGCAATTGCCGTGGGGTGGTGGGCAAAGTCGTCGTAGATGGTAATCCCATTCACTTCAGCGACCTTTTCCATACGCCGCTTGACGCTCTTGAACGCACTCAGCGCGGCAATGCCCATGGCCGGCACCACGCCGACATGGCGCGCCGCCGCCAGGGTCACCAGGGCGTTGGCGACGTTATGCTGGCCGGTCATATCCCAATCGACGATGCCTTGGGCCTCGCCCTCAAACAGCACTTCAAACCTGGAACCATCCTCGCTCAACAACTTGACCTGCCACTGCCCGCCCGCGCCGGTGGTTTGCACCGGGGTCCAGCAGCCCATCTCGATCACGCGCTGCAAGGCCGGCTCGGTGGTGGGATGAATCACCAGACCTTCGCTGGGAATAGTGCGGACCAGGTGGTGGAATTGCCGCTCGATGGCTGGCAGATCGGGGAAGATGTCCGCATGGTCAAACTCCAGGTTGTTCAGGATCGCCGTGCGCGGGCGGTAGTGAACGAATTTGGAGCGTTTGTCGAAGAAAGCGCTGTCGTACTCGTCGGCTTCGATGACAAAAAACGGGGTATCGCCCAAACGCGCCGACACCGAGAAGTTCTGCGGCACACCGCCGATCAGGAAGCCCGGGCTCATGCCCGCGTGCTCCAGCACCCAGGCCAGCATGCTGCTGGTGGTGGTCTTGCCATGGGTACCGGCCACCGCCAGCACCCAGCGGCCTTGCAGCACGTGATCAGCCAGCCATTGCGGGCCAGAGACATAAGGCAGGCCTTTGTTCAGCACGTATTCCACAGCCGGGTTGCCACGGGACATGGCATTGCCAATCACCACCAGGTCCGGCACCGGGTTGAATTGCGCCGGATCGTAACCCTGGGTCAACTCAATGCCCTGGGCCTGCAATTGCGTGCTCATGGGTGGATAGACGTTGGCATCGGAGCCAGTGACATGATGGCCCAGCTCTTTGGCCAGGACCGCCATCGAACCCATGAAGGTGCCGCAAATACCGAGAATATGAATGTGCATAGTCGACCTCGTAAAACATCGAGGCAGGTTAGCGTAGGGTGGGAAAATTCGCACTCTTTTAGCGATTAGCGTGCAATCTTTTCCAGCCATGATCACCGCGTTCTCGGGCAAGCAGTCGCGGGCTTTTTCTACTTTTTTCTACAACTCAATGAACTGAGTCAAGCCCGGTGATTGGGAAATCCCCGTACAACACCAGGCCCGACAACTTTCAGTTATTAAAACATACAAACACATTTAAACTACCGAACCAAAAACAGAAAGTTCACTTTTAAACTATGCTCCCTTTCTCCTTTTCTTCCAACTCACGGACGGCGACCATGCGCCCTATACTTTTACTGATCTGATCGCTTCTTTTATCAAGCACATCCAATTGATGGGTGACACTACTGGACCCGGTCGCAGATTCATCTTTATAGGGTTTGAAAATAAATTCATTTTCTTCGGCAACTGCCTGCAAAGCCTTTTCTGCCCCAGAGTAAATCTTATCAAGTTTTTCGAGGCGCTCATTCACCCCGGTTGGCCAGTCCGGACTCTTCCCAAGAGCCTTGCCCTCGCCACCCTCTACAAGAGTTTGGAGCGTATTGGTCAAAAGCAGCATTTTTAACTCGGCATTATCCAAGCGCAAATTAATCGTTGCGGCATCTTGCTCCCCCGTAGTGCCTGACGCCGCAGCAACGCCATTGGCCATCTGACTTGGTGCCGGCAGGTGGGCCGGCGGCAACAATGGGGTATTGGCGCTAAAGTTACCTTTGATAGTTTCACCACTCCACACTGAACCCGCGTAAGTGCCAATGCTTAACGGTGTGCTGACAAGTCCATTTACAGTCGCATTCACAACCGCATCACGTGTGACAGTCTTCAAGGACGGACCCGTTTTAAATACACCGGCCTTGACCAGACGATCGGCTGCAATCAGGTTGCCTGCCACATCGCCAAAAGTCGTCGGTTTCGCAACCGCCGGCTTGACCGGACCAGAGATTGGCGAGCCAGGGTGCTGCGTTTTGAACGCGAGGTTCCTGAAGTTAGTGATCCCAGGAGTGTTTGGAGGGCCGACGGGCGGGCGCGGAACGCTATCTGAAAGGGATTTATAGGTACCTGCAAGCCCAGGCGATTGGGGAATGTTGGGCTTGGGCCTGGAGAAAACCCTGGGAAGGCCTAAAGATTTAAACCCCCTCTTTGTGCGCACAGAACCTTCACCCGCCGTATTCGCCTCGCCGGGTGCGGGGCCCTCTGGAACGCCCGCTGTTTCATTCAAGCTTGGCGCACTTTTCGTACCGGTGGCTACTTGTTGATTATCTCCCCAAGCGACCGATTCCATAACTTGCAGAGAACTTTTCGCCGGGAAATTTGTAATATTCATATCTTCACCTCTATAGTAAAAATAGCTCATGAAGCGTCACTGCTAAACTCAAGCATCCCTGAAGCCAACGTTTCAATAAACATTGAAGCGCCTGCCCCACTTGAGTATAAAAAAACAAAAATCAGTTCCACAAAATACACAAACAAAAACAGCTACTACAACTTACAACAACAATCTCTAATCATCAGAAATTTTACCACCTTTTACGCTATCACCTGGAAACGCAAAAAATGCTTTAATTAGTTACTACCTGACTTCTCCCACCCGACCATCAGCAAACTTAAAATACAAAAAAACAATTAATCCATCACCCATTCGCACAACTACAAGACAAGCAAGTCATCCAGGGAGCTTAAGCCCCCTCGACCTCAGTCAGCCCGCTGAACGCAAGGCGATGCCATGTTTGCGCAACTTGCGGTACAAGGTATTGCGGCTGATGCCCAACTGTTCCGCAACAAGGGTCATATGCCAGCGCTGCTGCTCCAGGGTGGCCAGCAATGCCAGGCGCTCGGCATCCTCCAATGGCTGCCTGCCTCGCGGTACGGCGATTTGTGCCTGGGAGGAGGCCTGGCCAATCATCGCCGGCAAGTCGCTCAACCCTACCCTCCCCCCTTCACACAGTGCAGCCAATGTACGCAGCACCGTACGCAGTTGCCGCACGTTACCCGGCCAGGAGAAATCCAGTAGTGCCTGACGCGCCTCGATAGCCAGCACTATCGGCTGCCCGTCTGCTTCTTGCGCCAGTAGAAAGTCCAGTAGCTGCGACTTGTCACTACGCTCGCGTAATGGTGGCAATGCCACTTCCAGGCCATTGAGGCGATAGTACAAGTCTTCACGGAAAGTGCCGCTGGCTACCCGCGCCAACAAGTCACGGTGGGTTGCGCTGATGATCCGCACATCCACCGCTTGCGGCTCGCCACCAATGGGCACCACCAACCGATCTTCCAGCACCCTCAATAGCCGGGTCTGCAAGGCCAGGGGCATGTCGCCGATTTCGTCGAGGAACAAAGTGCCGCCGTCGGCCTGCTGCAGCTTGCCGCGCATGCCTTCCTTACGGGCGCCGGTGAAGCTGCCGCCGCGGTAACCGAACAGCTCGCTCTCGATCAGGCTCTCGGGGATGGCCGCGCAGTTCAGGGCGACAAAGGCTTTGTCGGCACGCTGGCTGGCGTGGTGCACGGCTTTGGCGAAAGCCTCCTTGCCGGAGCCGGTTTCGCCATTGATCAGCAGCGGCACATCGCGCTCGAAGACCCGCAAGGCCTTGCGAAAATCGTTTTGCAGCGCCTCATCCCCCAGGCAGATACCCGGCAAGCGTGGTCGCTCAACCTTTGGTGGCGCTTGCACTACAGGAGTCGGCGCCCGGCGGGCCTCGCCGCGCAGTACCGCAAACAAACTGCGCCCATCCCGGGTGCGCAGAGGCCAACTGGCGCTGGCATTGGCACTGGCGCGCCCGAGCAACTGGTCCAGGGTGCAATCGAAAAACATCTCCACCGGCAGCCCCAGCAAGCGCCCGCGCGGCTGGCCCAGCAGGTTCTGTGCGCTTTGGTTGAGCGCACAGATCCGCCCTTCGCCATCAAACGCCAGCAGCCCTTCGCTGAACAGGCCCACGGACTCGGCCTGCAGGTGGAAACGCAGCAACCAGTGGTTTTCAAAGTGACGCAGGAAATAGCAGCTCTCGATCATCTTCGCCGAGAGATTGACCAGCGCCATGGTGTGGAACTGGCTCTGGCGCGACACCGCCTCGCGGGCCGAGGACACGTCGAGCACCGCCAGCAGGTCGCCATGGGGGTCGAACACCGGGCTGGCGGAACAGGTCAGCCCGGTGTGGCGCCCGCGAAAGTGTTCGTCGCGGTGAATGGTCAGGGCCTGGCGCTCCACCAGGCAGGTGCCGATGCCGTTGGTGCCTTCACAGGCCTCGCTCCAGTCGGCGCCGAGCCACAGGCCGGCCTGCTCGAACACCTTGCGCTCGCTGGGCGCGGTGACGCAATTGAGGATCACCCCGCGCGCGTCGGTCAGCAGCACCGCGTGCCCCGCGCCGGAAAGTTGTTGATGCAAATGGTTCATTTCGGTGCCGGCAATGTGCAGCACTTGTTGCAGGCGCTCGCGGCTTTCCAGCAGGCGATCATGCTCCAGCACCGTGGGGGCGATGGTCAGTGCCGGGTCAAGGTGGTAGTCCTCCAGGCAGCGTAGCCAGGAGCGGGCGATCGATGGGTCGCTGCCGGGGCCGTGCAGCGGGTCTTGCCCGCGGGTGACCGTCAGGACTTGCCGGGCATGGCGGCTGAAATCATCGTTGTGCATATTCTTATTGTTCTCCTGTTGCGTGGGACACACCGCGGACCGGGGCACCCAGCATCCTCCAGGCCTTGGCGCATTGCAATCCCGGGGCGACCCATGGGTCACAGCCTGTACCGTTTATGGCACAAAGTGTCACACAGGCTGTACCAGGCCTGTCACAGCAACGCCCTGCAACAAACCCACAACCCTTGATTTACCTGACCTGCAAGGCACTGGCCCGACCTTTGCTCTACGCTTTATCAAGCGCAGCCACGCTGCACTCCAATAAACATAAGAAGTCAGGAGATACCCCCCATGCGTTACGCACACCCTGGAACTGAAGGCGCTATCGTTTCGTTCAAGGCCAAGTACGGCAACTACATCGGTGGCGAATTTGTGGCCCCGGTCAATGGCAACTACTTCACCAATACGTCGCCGGTTAACGGCAAGCCCATCGCCGACTTCCCGCGCTCCACAGCCAAGGACATCGACAAGGCACTGGACGCCGCCCATGCCGCCGCCGACGCCTGGGGCAAGACCTCGGCCCAGGACCGCTCGCTGGTGCTGCTGAAAATCGCCGACCGCATCGAACAGAACCTCGAACTGCTGGCCATCACCGAAACCTGGGACAACGGCAAGGCGGTGCGCGAAACCCTCAACGCCGACATCCCCCTGGCCGCCGACCACTTCCGCTACTTCGCCGGCTGCATCCGCGCCCAGGAAGGCAGCAGCGCCGAAATCAACGAACACACCGCCGCCTATCACTTCCACGAACCCCTGGGCGTGGTCGGGCAGATCATCCCGTGGAACTTCCCGCTGCTGATGGCCGCCTGGAAACTCGCGCCCGCCCTGGCCGCCGGCAACTGCGTGGTACTCAAGCCCGCCGAGCAGACCCCGCTGGGCATCAACGTGCTGATGGAAGTGATCGGCGACCTGCTGCCACCGGGCGTACTGAACGTGGTGCACGGTTTCGGCAAGGAAGCAGGCGAGGCCCTGGCGACCAGCAAGCGTATCGCCAAGATCGCCTTTACCGGCTCCACCCCGGTGGGCTCGCACATCATGCATTGCGCGGCCGAAAACATTATTCCGTCCACCGTTGAGCTGGGCGGCAAGTCGCCGAACATCTTCTTCGCCGACATCATGAAAGCCGAACCGCAATTTATCGAAAAGGCTGCCGAAGGCCTGGTGCTGGCGTTCTTCAACCAGGGCGAAGTGTGCACCTGCCCCTCCCGCGCGCTGGTAGAAGAGTCGATCTACGACGACTTCATGAAAGTGGTGATGAAGAAGGTCGAATCGATCAAACGTGGCGACCCACTGGACACCGACACCATGGTCGGCGCCCAGGCGTCCGAGCAGCAGTTCGACAAGATCCTGTCGTACCTGGAAATCGCCAAGGGCGAAGGCGCCGAGCTGCTGACCGGCGGCAAGGTGGAGAAACTGACCGGCGACCTGGCCAACGGCTATTACATCCAGCCGACCCTGCTCAAGGGCACCAACAAGATGCGTGTGTTCCAGGAAGAAATCTTTGGCCCGGTGGTCAGCATCACCACCTTCAAGGATGAAGCCGAAGCGCTGGCGATTGCCAACGACACCGAGTTTGGCCTGGGTGCCGGCCTGTGGACCCGCGATATCAACCGCGCCTACCGCATGGGCCGGGCGATCAAGGCCGGGCGTGTGTGGACCAACTGCTATCACCTGTACCCCGCGCATGCGGCGTTTGGTGGCTACAAGAAATCCGGCGTGGGGCGCGAGACGCACAAGATGATGCTGGATCACTACCAGCAGACCAAGAACCTGCTGGTGAGCTACGACATCAACCCACTGGGCTTCTTCTAACCCTCATCACTCCCACACTTGAAATGCAATCAAGTGTGGGAGCTGGCTTGCCTGCGAGGAGGCCAGCACAACCAACACTCATGTTGAATGTGAAACCGCTATCGCAGGCAAGCCAGCTCCCACACTGAATCATCACAAATACTCGGCATCTCATCCGGCTCAAGTCAGCCGGGATAAAACAATAAGAACCAAAGGTACTTCCCCATGCCTAGCGAACCCACCAGTTCGTCAGTCGACTTTGAAAAAGTCGGCTCCGAATACTTCCAACAACGAGAATTGAAAAAAGGCGCCGCCGGTTGGGTGCTATTAGTCGGCCTCGGCGTGGCCTATGTGATTTCCGGCGACTACGCCGGCTGGAACTTCGGCCTGGCCCAGGGCGGCTGGGGCGGGATGTTTCTCGCCACATTGCTGATGGCCACCATGTACTTGTGCATGTGTTTCTCCCTGGCCGAACTGTCGTCCATGATCCCCACCGCCGGCGGCGGCTATGGTTTTGCCCGTAGCGCCTTCGGCCCTTGGGGGGGCTTTCTCACCGGCACGGCGATCCTGATCGAATATGCCATCGCCCCCGCCGCCATCGCCGTATTTATCGGCGCCTATTGCGAGTCGCTGTTCGGCATTGGCGGCTGGATGATCTACCTGGCGTTCTACATCATCTTTATCGGCATCCATATCCTGGGCGTCGGTGAAGCGCTGAAGTTGATGTTCGTGATCACTGCCGTTGCCGCGATTGCCCTGGGCGTGTTCCTGGTAGCGATGGTGCCGCACTTCAACGTCGCCAACCTGCTGGACATTCCCGTGACCGAGGCCAGGGGCGCCAGCAGTTTCCTGCCGTTTGGTTATGTCGGCGTGTGGGCCGCGATCCCTTATGCGATCTGGTTTTTCCTCGCCGTCGAAGGCGTGCCCCTGGCCGCCGAAGAAACCAAGAACCCCAAGCGCGACCTGCCCCGTGGCCTGATCGGCGCGATTGTGGTGCTCACCAGTTTTGCCCTGCTGATCCTGGTGATCGCCCCGGGCGGCGCCGGCACCCTGGCGCTGGTCAAGTCCGGCAACCCGCTGGTGGAATCCCTGGCCCTGGCCTATGGCGGCTCGACCTGGATGGGCAGCTTCGTCAACCTGGTGGGCCTGGCTGGGCTGATCGCGAGTTTCTTTTCGATCATCTACGCCTACTCCCGGCAGATCTTCGCCCTGTCCCGCGCGGGTTACTTGCCGCGTAAATTGTCGCAAACCAATAAAAGCAAAGCACCGGTGCTGGCCCTGGTCATTCCCGGGATCATCGGTTTTGGCCTGTCGCTGACCGGCCAGGGCGACCTGCTGATCCTGGTGGCGGTATTTGGCGCGACCATTTCCTATGTGTTGATGATGGCTGCGCATATCACCCTGCGCATCCGCCGCCCCAAAATGGAGCGGCCATACCGCACGCCGGGCGGCATCTTCACCTCGGGCCTGGCCTTGATACTGGCCTGCATCGCCGTCGTGGCAGGCTTCCTGGTGGACCCGCGCGTGGTGATTGGCGCGGCGATCATCTATGGAGTATTAATTGCTTACTTTGCTTTCTACAGTCGGCATCACTTGGTAGCAGGCACGCCGGAAGAAGAGTTCGCGGCGATCCAGGCCGCAGAGGCCGCCTTGCACTAAACGCCGTAAACCACGTCGCGGGCCACCGCCCGCGCCGTCATGGAGAGTCTGTATGGCAAGTTTTTCCCACTCGGTCGGTGCATTGACCTACCGTTTCGATAGCCTCAAGGACGTGATGGCCAAGGCCAGCCCCGCCCGCTCCGGGGACTTTCTGGCCGGCGTCGCCGCGCAGAACGACGGCGAACGGGTGGCGGCGCAGATGGCCCTGGCCAATATCCCGTTGAAGCACTTCCTGCAAGAGGCGCTGATCCCCTATGAAAGCGATGAAGTCACCCGGCTGATCATCGACACCCACGACCAGCAGGCCTTTGCCGTGGTCAGCCACCTGACCGTCGGCGGCCTGCGGGACTGGCTGCTCAGCGACGCGGCCGACGAACACAGCCTGCGCGCCCTGGCGCCAGGGCTGACCCCGGAAATGGCCGCCGCCGTGTCGAAGATCATGCGCGTGCAGGACCTGGTGCTGGTGGCGCAGAAGATCCGCGTTGTCACCCAGTTCCGCGGCACGATGGGCCTGCGCGGGCGCTTGTCCACACGCCTGCAACCCAACCACCCGACCGATGAACCGGCCGGCATCGCCGCGAGCATCCTCGACGGCCTGCTGTATGGCAACGGCGACGCCATGATCGGCATCAACCCGGCTACCGACAGCATCGCCTCGATCTGCGCCATGCTGGAAATGCTCGATGCCATCATCCAGCGCTACGAAATCCCGACCCAGGCCTGCGTGCTGACCCACGTCACCACCTCCATCGAAGCCATCAACCGCGGCGTGCCGCTGGACCTGGTGTTCCAGTCGATTGCCGGCACCGAGGCCGCCAATGCCAGCTTTGGGATCAATCTGAATGTGTTGCAGGAAGGTTACGACGCAGGCTTGAGCCTGAATCGCGGGACCCTGGGGCACAACCTGATGTATTTCGAGACGGGCCAGGGCAGCGCCCTGTCGGCCAACGCGCACTTTGGGATTGACCAACAAACCTGCGAAACCCGCGCCTATGCCGTAGCGCGGCACTTCAAGCCGTTTTTGGTCAACACCGTGGTCGGGTTTATCGGCCCCGAGTACCTGTACAACGGCAAGCAGATCATCCGCGCCGGCCTCGAAGACCACTTCTGCGGCAAGCTGCTGGGCGTGCCCATGGGCTGCGACATCTGCTACACCAACCATGCCGAAGCCGACCAGGACGATATGGACACCCTGCTGACCCTGCTGGGCGTGGCCGGGATCAACTTCATCATGGGCATCCCGGGCTCCGACGACATCATGCTCAACTACCAGACCACCTCCTTCCACGACGCGCTCTACGCCAGGCAAACCCTGGGGTTGAAGCCCGCGCCGGAATTTGAACAGTGGCTGGCGAAAATGGGCATCTTCACGCAAGCCGATGGCAAGGTGCGGTTTGGCAACAACCTGCCCCCGGCCTTCCGTCACGCCTTGGCGCAATTGGGATGAAGGAGCCTCCAGTGCAGATCGACACACCTCAAAGCGATAACCCGTGGCTGGAACTGCGGCGCCTGACCCCGGCGCGGATTGCCCTGGGCCGCACCGGCACCAGCATTCCCACAGGGGCGCAACTGGACTTCCAGTTCGCCCACGCCCAGGCCCGCGACGCGGTACACCTACCGTTTGACCATGCCGAATTGAGCCGCCAAATGGCCGAGCGCGGCCGCGACAGCCTGTTGCTGCACAGCGCCGCACCTGACCGCCACAGCTACCTGCAACGCCCGGACCTGGGGCGCCGCCTGAGCGATGAGTCGGCACAGGCCCTGCGCGACTACGCCCTGGCCAACCCGGGCGGGGTGGACCTGGCGGTGGTGGTGGCCGATGGTTTATCGGCGCTGGCGGTGCATAAACATACCGCGCCGTTTCTGACACGCATGGAAGAACAGACCCACGCTGAAGGCTGGTCGTTGTCGCCGGTGATCCTGGTGGAACAGGGCCGGGTGGCAGTCGCCGATGAAATCGGCCAGTTGCTCGGCGCCAAGATGGTGGTGATCCTGATCGGCGAGCGGCCGGGGCTCAGCTCACCGGATAGCTTGGGGCTGTATTTCACCTACAACCCCAAGGTCGGCCTGACCGATGCCTACCGCAACTGTATTTCCAATGTACGCCTGGAGGGCCTGAGCTACGGCATGGCGGCGCACCGTTTGCTGTACTTGATGCGCGAGGCCTGTCGGCGGCAGTTGTCGGGGGTCAATCTCAAGGATGAGGCACAGGTTCAAACACTGGAGTCGGATGATCCCGACTTGATGAAAGGTAACTTCCTACTTAGCCCGCCCAAGGAGTGATGCCGGCACGATTGCGATTTTTCGCCACCTTAGGCAGCATCAAGTGGCGGCCGCCCGAGTAATGGACCGTTTGCCGTTGTATTCCTATAGAAGTTGAGGCCTAGCATGCGGATTACTCAAGCGACTCTGGAACACCTGGACCTGTTGACCCCATTATTCGTCAAGTACCGCGAGTTCTATGGCGCGCTGCCCTTTCCTGACTCGTCCCGGGCTTTTTTGGAAAAGCGCCTGCGGCGCAAGGAGTCGGTGATCTACCTGGCCCTGGCGGATGACGACGACCACAAACTGCTGGGCTTTTGCCAGCTGTATCCGAGCTTTTCCTCACTGTCGTTGAAACGGGTGTGGATCCTCAATGACATCTACGTCGCCGAGGATGCCCGCCGCCAACTGGTGGCCGACAACCTGATGCGCACCGCAAAAAAGATGGCCAAGGAAACCAATGCCGTGCGCTTGCGCGTATCGACCAGCAGCGACAACGCCGTGGCGCAGAAGACCTATGAGTCCATGGGCTTTCGTGAAGACACCGAGTTCAAGAACTACACGCTGCCGATCAGCGAAGACTAAAAGCCATTCGCCCAAACACCACAAAAAAATGTGGGAGCGGGCTTGCCCGCGATAGTGCTGGGTCAGTCGAGGTATTTTTCACTGACACACCGCTATCGCGGGCAAGCCCGCTCCCATATTTGGATCAGTGCTAGTCAGAATAGCTGCGACATCCCCCGCTACAAAACCAACACGCTTTTCACCATTCAATCCGTATAATGCCGACCTTTTAGGGTTGTAAGAAAAACGGCATACACGCGTAGCCTTATTACCCGAGCCTCCGCACAGGCCCGCTGAGTCGGGTCATTCACACAGGTGCCATCCATGGATTTCAACCCGCTCGACCTTATCCTGCATCTCGACGTGTACCTCGACCTGCTGGTAACCAATTACGGTCCGTGGATCTACGCCATCCTGTTCCTGGTGATTTTTTGCGAGACCGGCCTGGTGGTCATGCCGTTTTTGCCCGGCGATTCCCTGCTGTTTATTGCCGGCGCCGTCGCCGCGGGTGGCGGCATGGACCCGGTCCTGCTGGGTGGCCTGCTGATGCTGGCGGCGATCCTCGGTGACAGCACCAACTACGTGATCGGCCGCACCGCCGGGGAACGCTTGTTCAGCAACCCCAACTCGAAAATCTTCCGCCGCGATTACCTGCAAAAAACCCACGATTTCTACGACAAGCACGGCGGCAAAACCGTGACCCTGGCGCGCTTCCTGCCGATCCTGCGCACCTTCGCGCCGTTCGTCGCCGGCGTCGCCAAAATGCCGTATCCGCGCTTCTTTGGCTTCAGCGTGCTGGGCACCATCCTCTGGGTCGGCGGCCTTGTCACCCTGGGCTACTTCTTCGGTAACGTACCGTTCATCAAGAAAAACCTGTCGCTGCTGGTAGTGTTCATCATCCTGCTGTCGCTGGTGCCGATGATCATTGGCGTGGCCCGCAGCCGCTTTGGCCGCACCTCATCCGAAGCCAAGCCGCACTGATCGGCCATGTGGTCCCTCAGCGCCTGGCGTCGCCGGCGCCTCCTGGCCAAGCACCCGGTTGCCGATGAAACCTGGCAACGGGTGCGCCATCACCTGACCTTCCTCGACGGTATCAGTGCCGAACAGGACCAATGGTTGCGTGAAGCCAGCGTGCTGTTCCTCGCCGAAAAGCACCTCACCGCCCTGCCCGGCGTCGAACTGCACCAGGAACAACGCCTGCTGCTCGCCGCCCAGGCCCAACTGCCACTGATGAACCTCGGCGAGCTGGAGTGGTACCAGGGTTTTCACGAAATCATTCTCTACCCCGATGACTTCCGCAGCCCCCAGCGCCATCGCGACGCCAGCGGCGTGGAACATGAATGGGATGGCGAACACAGCGGCGAAGCCTGGCAGCAAGGCCCGGTAATCCTCGCCTGGCCGGGCGTGCTGGCCAGCGGCAATTGGGAGGGCTACAACCTGGTGATCCACGAACTGGCGCACAAGCTCGACATGCTCAATGGCGATGCCAACGGCCTGCCGCCGCTGCACCATGGCATGCCCGTGCAGCAATGGGCCAGTGTGATGCAGAGCGCCTATGACGACCTCAACCGCCAGCTCGACCACAACCCCGACGCCGAAACCGCCATCGACCCTTACGCTGCGGAAAACCCGGCAGAATTTTTTGCCGTCACCAGCGAATATTTCTTCAGCGCCCCGGATTTGCTCGCAGACAGTTATCCACAGGTCTACGCGCAACTGAGCCTGTTTTACCGCCAGGATCCACTGGCCCGCCTGAAACATCTGCAGGCCAGCGACCCGCGCTATCAGACTGAAGGCTAAGTACCGTACGACGTCTGGCGCGTGGCATCGGCGCAGGAATATGCCTATAATCGCCGCCACTTTTAGGCCAATCCGGCCACTTTACCTGGCCAACTATGGGGGCAACGCCCAATGAGCTACAGCAAGATTCCGGCTGGCAAAGACCTGCCGAACGACATCTACGTCGCCATCGAGATTCCGGCCAACCATGCGCCGATCAAATACGAAATCGACAAAGACAGCGACTGCCTGTTCGTTGACCGTTTCATGGCCACCCCGATGTTCTACCCGGCCAACTACGGTTTTATCCCCAACACCCTGGCTGACGACGGCGACCCCCTCGACGTGCTGGTCGTGACCCCTTACCCGGTCACCCCAGGCTCGGTCATCCGCGCCCGCCCGGTTGGCATCCTGAACATGACCGACGACGGCGGCGGCGATGCCAAAGTCATCGCAGTGCCACACGACAAGCTGTCCCAGCTGTATGTCGACGTGAAGGAATACACCGACCTGCCGCCACTGCTGCTGGAACAGATCAAGCACTTCTTCGAGAACTACAAAGACCTCGAAAAAGGCAAATGGGTGAAGATCGACGGTTGGGGCAACGCAGACGCCGCCCGTGCCGAGATCATGAAGTCGGTAGCCGCCTACAAAGGCTGATACCGCTACTCATTGCCCCGGCAATCAAAAAAGCCCCGATTATCCGGGGCTTTTTTTGTGGGAAAAATTAAACAACATGTTCAACTGGATAAACAAAACAGCAACTAACGTTTAACCACACAGCATTTAGCCAGGATTTTACTTGCAATAAGGAAACACCTACATACACCAATTCAACTCATGGTTTATTTGATCTGTTTTTCCGGCCAGTAAACTCTGCGTTTATGAATACATCAGGTGATCGCTTAAGAATGTTACTTCGGGAAGTTCATCTTTCCGCATCCGACTTCGCCAAGAATCGCGACGTCACGCCCCAGCATGTGAACAACTGGTTCAAGCGCGGCGTGCCCATGGCCCGGCTCGACGAAATAGCAGAACTGCTGTGTGTCACCAGCCGCTGGCTGCGTACCGGCGAAGGTCCCAAATACCCGCCGACCAACCTCCAGCTGGAAGGCCCCAACCCCGCAAACAGCGCTGCTACACGCGAAGACTGCGGCCACTATCTCTGCGGCCCCGCCAGTGGCCCGGAAAAGATCGACGTGGAAATCCCCCTCCACGCCTCCTTCAACACCCAGGAAAGCCTACGCCTCTCCCTGCGCACCCTGGAACAACTCAACGTCACTGCCGAACGCGCCTTGGGGGCCTACATGGTCGGCAACAGCATGATCGATATTATCCAGGACGGCGCCATCCTGGCCATCGACCGCGGCCGCACCCAGATCATCGACGGCGAAATCTACGCCCTCGAACACGACGGCATGCTGCGCATCAAATACCTCTACAACCGCCCCGGCGGCGGCCTGCGCATGCGCAGCCACAACAGCAACGAACACCCCGACGAACTCCTGACCTACGACCAACGCTTCGAGCAAAACGTACAAATCCTCGGCTGGGTCTTCTGGTGGTCCACCCTCAACAACCGCCGCCCACCGGTGCCGCTGGATGACCATCTGATCGGCTACGACGGCTCTAAATCAGACCAAACGCTGGGAAACTAAGGAAAACATGAGTATCATGCGCGGCACATTTGGCAGGGGTTGGCATAGCGCCAACACCCCCTGCCCGGCGATGCGGAGGAGTTCCCGCTGATGCCCCCTTTATCATTTGGGTGAAAGCCTGAGTGAATGATTGAAGGCTGGTGAGGTTTACCAAAAATAGACTTAACCAGTCCCCGAGAAGCCGGCCACAAGCCGGCTTTTTAATTGTCCGAAATAATCCTATCCCATCCGAGAATCTTCCTGATAGCTGAGCTATTCCGGGGGAGTCAGGCATCCCCCTGCCGATGGTGTTCTACGCCATTTGACCTCACCCAACGATAAGGTGGGGGACAAAACGGACGACGGGGGAAATCCAATGGGTAAGCTGAGTCCGACTGCTGGCGCAACACCCTCGAACCGATTGTGGCAACTTGATTACCAATACAGAGAGTAAGCCACATAGCTGGGCACCCGTTTATCCGCGCAAGGTGTGTTGGGCGAATGCTTACGGTACCCATGCCTTTGAAAACTGCTAAAGTGCGACCCAAAACCGTGGGCACAGATAGGCTGCGCCGGATTGTCTAGCTAGAGCAAACATTCAGGCCGAAAATTTTATGAAAGCAATTGAGTTATTTGCAGGAATTGGTGGTTTTAGAGTCGCATGTGACTCATTAGGAATTGAAACAGTCTGGGCCAACGACATCAGCCCCACTGCCGCAAAAGTCTATCAAAAAAGATTTGGTGAAGAACATTTTCATTTTGGCGACATATCGAATTTCCTCGATCAAGTTCCTGATCATGACCTACTAACAGGTGGTTTCCCATGCCAACCCTTTTCAAGTGCAGGCCGAAAGCTTGGGCTTGAGGATGCAAGAGGAAGTTTATTTGAAAAAATAGTTCACATCCTCGAAAGGAAAAAACCCAAGTACTTTGTGCTAGAAAACGTCAAACGACTTCTATCCATGGATAGCGGAAAACATTTCGCCACAATTTTAGATGCCCTGTCTGAGATCGGCTATTTGGTTGAATGGCGACTTCTAAACTCCGTAAACTTCGGCCTACCTCAGCACAGAGAACGAGTTGTGATTATTGGTCACAGAGACCATACCCCAAAATCTTACCTCTGCACTAGCTCTGATATTTCAGAGCTAACGCCTCATCAAGCGTCTGTGGCGTCAAACACCGAAAACTGGAAGAGCATTGAAGATCATGGCTCAAAATTTCACACGTGGGGACTAGCTCTTAATGGGAAGTTTTTCCATGCAAAAATTGAAGGTTTTTCCGATGCGGCCAGGCCAGTAAAACTTAAAGATGTTCTTGAGGAGCGTCCGAACGACAACTTTTATTTTACAGAAAACACACTGGAACGAATAAAAACCAGTGAAGAGGTGAATAGATTTTATAATGGTGTCGAAATTCTATACAACCAGAAAGGCGGTGCACGAATGGGGTATTCCGTTTTTGGAATAGAGGGCGTTGCTCCCACCCTGACCTGCACAACCAGTCGGCACTATGAACGTTATAAAATCGGGAATGAGTTTAGGCGCCTAACTCCTGTTGAATATGCGAGGATCCAAGGTTTTCCAGATAATCATTGCGCGTCAGTGAAACTCTACGACCAGTATCCTCTTTATGGGAATGCCGTGCCGCCAGCACTCGTGACATGGGCAATCAAAAGAGCCACCTCAACTAGCTACACAACCTTTCAATCGGCCTCAGCACAAATGGAATTGGTATGACCGAAATTCTCATGCTTCGCGAGCATATAAAAATTAATTTGCCTGAAATCGTTGAGCAATTGAATCTATACCTTCGCGGCGAAGGCGTAGAAAATATTAAGGGCATATTACAAAGAGTCGGACGCGGCGGAAAGCTTCCGCACTGGTATGAACTGCTTGCAACCGGCCAGTCCATGCCAAACTTAGACGGCAAGACAATTGGCAGCGTCATTGAAATGACGCTACTCGGTGTGTTAGAACAGCATACTCTTAAACCTTTCAACATTCCTCCGCTCGAGGTTAATCCGGCGAAAGGCGTTGATATACCTTACTTGGATCTTGGTATTAAATCACCCTCCGAGAACTTTTGCACAAGCGAACCTTTTTTCTCTGCGTATGAGCGAATTCTTGGTAATGAGAGCGATGCGATTATACTGCTAACCGACTATCAAACCGCAAAAAAAAATCCTCCTCCGGTCAAAATTCAAATTATCAAGGCCGCATACCTTAAAGGGAGTGAAATTGCCGACAGAAACCTTTGTATATTGGCATCAAAAAATAAGCAGCGGCTTTTTGATGAGAGCGAGTCCCTTTGCAAGAAAATGCTTCAATTTCTATGTCATATCAATCAACAAGACTGGCGGGCAAAGTCGCTTCTGCGACTTTTAAACTCTCTTTACGACGATGACAACACTATCAATGCGCTGATCAATGCTATAGAGCTAGACTTTCAAACCAAGTCTTCAGCTGATATCAAGAAGGGAATAGAGCCAAACTCGATAGATGAACTGAATAAATTAATAAAAATAAGGCACTCCAACCAAAAAGTTTCAGCCATTATAAATGCATGCAATGACTGGGTCATTGACAACCACAAAGATTTTGCACGCCTCCCTAATGATAACGAGTGGCAGCGTTTCCTGAGAAGTCCCTTAGATGGAAAAATCGGAATGAGCTTTGCGTTACAGTGGCGCTATAACTTTGGGAATCTTTTCAACTCCCTGCCTTATGCACCAGTAGCATTAGTTATTACTGATGAGTCTCATGCTGCCCCATTAGTGGCCGATCAAAATTTAATGGATTGATTTTTAACTAGATACTCTGATCATCTCAAGAAAATCGGATGATCAGAGTGGCGCACATCACCAAAATCATCAATTTTACGCCTGATCGCGTTCAGAAGTGTTTCACCCCCCTCTACCTCTGACATTAAATTCAGATAACTCGGGAAGGCTCATATAAGAACGGTTGCGGTAGGAATTACAGTTAACCGCTCCCCCACAGATCCATGCGTCCGGAACTACTGCATAAGGCTCCTGCCTCAAACATTCCGCACTGCCCGCACGCCCAGAACCAAGCCCATCTTGAATCACCAGTTTTTTGCCGCCCTTGACTCTCCCCTATACGGCAGACCCTACGCTAAACATCATTTCCCTTAGGGCTTTCCCCGTGGTTCAGCGCACTCTGGTCATCCTCGGCCACTCCTCCAGCACCAGTTTCTGTTCGGCACTCGCCGAAGCCTACCTCCAATCGGCTAAAACCGCCGGCCATGAGGTTCGTATCCTACGGCTCGGCGAGATGGTTTTCGATCCGATCCTGCACCACGCCTATCACCAGGACCAAGCCTTGGAACCCGACTTGCTTGGTGCCCAATCCGACATACTCTGGGCCACACATCTGACGTTTGTCTTCCCCATTTGGTGGGGCGGTGTGCCGGCCTTGTTGAAGGGGTTTATCGATCGAATTTTCCTCTCTGGCTTTGCCTTCAAATACCGCAAGGGCAAGGCATTCCCCGACAAGCTCTTGAAGGGCCGCACCGCCCATCTGCTGGTAGCCCTGGATACGCCACCGTGGTATTACCGTTGGTTCTACCGCATGCCCGGCGTGCACCAGATGCGTAAGACCACCCTTGAGTTTTGTGGCATCAAGCCGATCAAGACAGTGCTGTTCGGCCCGCTGCTGGGCTCTACTGCGGCGCAGCGGGACAGGTGGCTGAAAAAGGCCGGCACATTCTTTTAGGAAAGGACCTCCATGTACATCGGTAAAGCCGCGCAGTTGTCAGGCACGACGATCAAGGCGATTCGTCACTACGAGGACATCGGCTTGCTGCCACCCCCGCAACGCGAGGGGCGGTATCGGGTTTACTCGGCGCAAAGCGTTGAGCTACTGACGTTTATCAAGTGCGCGCAGCAGTTGGGTTTCAAGCTCAAGGAGTTGCAGGGGATTCTGCACGGGCACCATGGCGATGAGTTGCCGTGGCAGCGCGCCAACCAGGCGATAGTACAAAAGAAGCACGAGTTGATGACGCAGATCGAAGCCCTGCAACAGGTGCATGCAGGGCTGGTGGCGTTTGAAGGCAGCCTGGAGCAGGCCCAGGGTCAGTGCCAGTTTGCACGTCTGGTGGAAACCGGCACTGCGCGCCACAGCTAGTTCAGCAGATCGCCCCATTTGTTTTGCAGGGCGCGTTCTTCGGCGATAATTTCCCGTGTCAGGCTGTCGACCCATTGCTCGGCAAAACCATTGGCTTCACGCAGCAGCAACATGATGTCGTCGAGTTCAAAGTCACCAGGCTTGGCGACATCCTTGTACTCATCCAGCATCTTCCTGACCATTTCATTGAGCTGCTGCTTGGTGGCCATTTTGGCCATGGCCATTGCCATCAACATCTGGTCGTCTTCCGGCCTTACCTTGCTACCTGGGCTGCGCGCCTGGTAGTTCTCGCACACCATCAGAAACCCGGTCAGAAAACCTTCGAGCAGACCATCTTGCTGACGAACCGACTCGGGAATCTTATGAAACGAGAAGCCATACATAAAGGCCAGCACAAAGAAGATCTGGCCTTCGACTTCTTCATCAGGGAAGCCAATAAGTTTTTGCGCCTTGGGAATCACCGCGCCCAGGTAGTTGATCGGCAACTGCCAGATAACCGCTGAATCCGGGTCGTCACGCTGTTCCTGCTTCAGGTCGGCGAGGATGGCCTGCATTTTCTCGATAGCCCGTTGCCCGGGTTGCACCACAGGCTCGTCGTCCATCAGCAGGTCATCGAGTTCGGCGTGATAGGTCGGGGCCAGTCGCGTCGGCGGGGTGATGTCTTGCAGCGCCGCGACCCGCTCGGCTTCGCCGGCCAGCAGTTTGTCGAGGAGCTTGTTGCGGTTGTCGAGGACGAACCGCACAAAAGTTTCTTCCTTGAGGGCCAGGCGCACGACTCCAGGCAGGAAGGCGTAAATAAACCCACCAAGTTTTTCAACATTGCCATCATCACGCAAGGCCGCCAGGGAAGCCTCGCCGGTCTTGTCCTTGATGAATGGCAGGATCTTCGATTTATTCTGCTCGATGGCCACGGCAACGTAGCCCAACAGTTTGTCCTTGCCGCTGATTTTTTTCTGTGGACCGTCAGAGGTTGTCTCTTCGATGACTGCCAGGGCGAGGATCTCTTCGGCAACCGGTTCTGCCAGTGGGGTCGGGGCCTCAGGCTGGGCGGCAACCACTGCAACGATAGGTTGCGCAACCGCCACCAGCGGCTGATCGGCCAACCCGCGGCGGGCATCCCCCAGGGCCTCGTTAATCACAGAGAAGAATTCACCCAGTTCTTTCTCACCCACTTGGGTAAAGGTTCCGACCTTGCGCGAGTTGACGAACAGGTCGCGCTTTTCCACGGCCAGCGAGTCCAGGTGGCGCCAGAAAAACAGGCGCGGGGTGTCGAAGACCATCTTCACTGCCAGCTTGCTCTCGCCCATCAATACGCCTTCCTTGGCGCCACCGAACAGGGTGTCGTCAATCAGCACCAGCACTTCATCTTCGCTCATGTTGGCGCCGTACGATTCCAGGGCCGCCTGCAGCTTTTTTTGCGGGATATGCGGGCGCACGTACACGCGCTCCAGCCCCAGGCGCTGGGCCAGGCTGAGGGTCATTTGCACAATGGAATCGACCTGGGCTGCCGACAGTTCCTGGTTGCCGGCCGAGGCCTTTACCGCCGCCGGCGTCGCCACCGGGGCCGACTGCTCGCCGCCCCGGGTACGCAGCCATTCCTGCAACAGGGAAAAGCAATCGTGCAGGTCGTCTTTGTCCGGCATGTTGAAGGCAATCGCCTGACGCTTGTTGAGGAAGAGTTTGCTGCCCTTGATTTCCAACCCGTCGATTTCATCGTAGGCATAGGCCACGGCATCGCTGAAGCTTTCGCGGATGGCCAGGTAATCCTGGCCGATCAAGCAGCCGTCTTTGCCGCTGGCAAACATGGTGTCGTCAATCAGCACCACCACTTCGCTGGGGTCCACGGTCAGGCCGTAGGCAGAAAGGGCGTTGCTCAAGAGTTTCTTCGGGATGTTGGGTGCGACATGAACCCGCCCCGAACTTGAATATTTCTTGGCCTGCAAAAACTCCAACAACGACATGTCCCTATCTCCCTTTCTGATTTTTTCAGCGTCATTGAGCCTGGACGCCGGAAGCTGCGCGGCAGAATAGCACTAGGCCATCACCTTGATCACCCTTCAAGACAGCTCCAGCCTTAGCTTCAGCTCCTGGACCCGTGCCCGCTCTGCCCGCAGGGCGCGCTTGAGTTCACGGTTTTCCATCTCGCGAATCTTGGCCCAGCGTGTCGCCGTACGGCAGCCCGCAACAAACCTCCAAATTTCCCGGAGGCGCAGGTACTGCATCAACAGCACCAGCAAGATCACGCCAATGAGTACCAACGCACTGGTCGAAACAAGCTCCGACATCCCCATATCCTGCATCCTTTTAGTGAATTCGAGCGATCTCGAAGACAGCAACACGATATGTCGTGTTTTATTACAGGTCCATACTGTAGACAGATACAGGTAAAGTAATCGCACATATGGGAGGGGTCATGAAACGCAAACAATCCGTCGAACAGGTGCGCTGGGACCTGGCACTTCGCTATCGCCTGATCGAAACCGTCGCCTGGTGGGAAGGCCGCCTGACCACGGGGCACTTGATCCAGAGCTTCGGCATCAGTCGCCAGCAGGCCTCGAAAGATATCAACACCTACATCACCGAACATGCGCCCCGAAACTTGACATATGACAAGCAGCTCAAGGGCTACATCCCGAGCAAGCACTTCAAGCCGCGCTTTATCGACGACAGTGCCAGCGCCTATTTGCACCTGCTGTACCAGAACAACGAACGCGCGCCGCACATCGAAGGGCTGGCCTTGGCCTATGCCCATACCAAGGTGCTGGAGGTGCCGGACCGCAGCATCCGCCCACAAATCCTACGCCCGCTGCTCAAGGCTTGCCGCGAAGGGTTGCGCCTGGAAACCGAGTACGTGTCCCTGGCCAACCCCGAGCCGGAAGTGCGCCTGATTGCCCCGCATACCCTGGTGTACACCGGTATGCGCTGGCATGTACGGGCCTACTGCGAGAAGAACGGCAAATACCGCGACTTCGTCCTGAGCCGCCTGCGCGGTGAACCGGAGTTGCTGGGCAAATCCGAGAACCTGATCGACGCCGATCACGTTTGGGAGGCCGCCGTGGACTTGGTGATCACCCCGGACCAGCGCCTGGCAGCGGCGCAGCGGGCAATTATCGAGGCGGATTTGGGCATGGTCGATGGGCAGTTGGTGATCCCCAGTCGCCAGGCCTTGGTGAAATATGTCCTACAGCGCTACCAGATCGATCCGAAGAACCTCGACCCCAAACCCGAGGCCCAGCAGATCGTGGTGAAAAACCTGCAGGAGCTGAAGCCTTGGTTGTATGACTGAAAAATCGGCTTTTACCAGTCAACAGCATCGCCGTTTCATGTGGGTATAAGCGGCGATCTCACCTGGAAAACGCCCCCTGCACGTAAGCCCATTCTGATTTAACAGCCCACACCTCCAACCGCCCTTTTCCTGCGGCATTCTCCGACGCCTTTCTTTTGCAGAGACGTCATGGATGCCAGCCCCTGCCCCTGATTCATCGCCCATCGAGCGGATCGAATACGAGCTCGATGGCTTTCACCAGAGCCTGGCGTTGTACCGCCAGCAGGTAACAAGCTGGTACGCGCAGGCCCTGGACAAGGCCAGCCATGCCGCGGATTTGCCGTCGCTGCTGGGCCTGGAGCGGGTGCTGCGGGTTGGTGACTCCCAGGTGTCGGTGAGCATGAGCGACACGGATTTTGCCTCCAGTGTTGCCGTGTGCCCGGCAGGCGGCGAGCTGAGGATCGAGAGCCAATTCGAGTCGGTGTATGACGTGCCCCTGGGCAATCTCCAGGTACAGGTGATTGGCCTGGATGATGGCAGTTCCACGCAGATCCAACTGGATGCACAGGGCAAGGGCACCCATCACTGCACGGCCGGTGGGCGCTATCAGGTGCGCGTGCAGGGCGGGGTTACGCCGGCGCAGGTGGAGGCGCTGTTTACCTCCTACGACGGTTTGACCGCCGAGCTACAAGCCTGGCTGCGCAAGGAATGGAGGGGGTTCAAACCGCATTGGCAGGCGTCGGCGTCAAGTGCCATTGGCAGTGGGATATTGGCCGGCACCTGGTCAGCCATTTCCGAGGTGTGGGACAGCCTGTCGCTGGTGCAGGACATCCTCAAGGACCCGGCCAAGCACATCGAACGCCTGGGCACCCAGGCCGCCGAGCTGGCAGCCCTGGCGCGTGAGGCGCCGCAGGTGATGGAACAGGCGATGTTGCTGGCCAGCGACGAGGCCGCGCTGTACCTGATGTTGCGCACGGCGATGATCTGGTTGTCGGCGTTGCCGCCCAGCCAGGTCGCAGGGAAAACCGCCGAGGTGATTGCCGGGTTTGCCGTGTCGTTGTTGATTGATTTGCTGATTGCGCTGGTGCTGACCATTGCCCTGCAAGGTGCCGGGATCGCGTATCTGGGGCTGCGCCTGGCCAAGTATGGGGCGCAGGTGGTTGAGCTGGCGGTGGGCTTCGTCAAGGGCGTGTTCGACATCCTCAAGCGTTTTATGGGGGCGGTGGAGCGCTACAAGGCCGTGGCCGTGCGCGGCGTCGTTGGCGGCTTGAAAAAGGGTGGCCTGCGGATGCACTGGGGGGCGCGGCGCAATACCACGCTCAAGCAGGTAGAGGCCGTGGACAACGCGCCCTCCTCGGCGAAAAACCCCAACGGCCAGGCCAGCGCCAGCGCCGACAACACCGCGACCCACGGCTGCCCAGTGTCCATGGTCACCGGCGAAGAACTGCTGACCCTGACCGATGGCGAACTGGATGGCGTACTGCCATTTGCCTGGACGCGCCTGTATCGCACCAGCGCCGTGGAGGTGGATTGCGGCCTGGGCTTTGGCTGGAGCCATTCGTTGGCCCAGCGCCTGCGTGTGGTCGGCGGCTCGGTGGTGTGGACCGATCATGAGAACCGCAGCACCACCTTTCCCCTGCCCTCCACGGCCCGTCCGGCCATCAGCAATAGCCTGGCCGAGGCGGCAATTTATCTGGGGGCGGCGTCGGATGAACTGGTGCTGGCTCAAGGGGCACGGTTCTACCACTTTCACGACGGTGTGCTGACGGCCATCAGCAACGCGTATGACAACCGCCTGCGTATTTCCCGCGACGGCTTGGGGCGGATTCTGCGCCTGGATAACGGTGCCGGTCGCGCCCTGCTGTTGCGCTATGACCGTGGGCATATCGTGGCGGTGGACTACCAGGTGTTTCGCGCGCAAAGCGAAGCGGACGACGCCTGGG